>NZ_LMGG01000006.1:4529-5266 GCF_001427925.1 Nocardioides sp. Root151 | reverse complement strand
TCAGTTGGGTTGTTCGAGTTGTTGGGCGCGGGTGGCGGCGTCGGTGAGTTCGTCGCCGTCGATGGCTTCGGTGCGGTGGAACCATTCGAGTGCTTCGGGGGTGCGGCCGGCTTGTTCGAGGGTGTCGGCGTAGGCGTAGCGGAGTCGGACGACCCAGGGTGCGCGGGTGTTGGTGTGCAGGGGTGCGTATTCGAGGGTGCGTAGTGCTGCGTCGTATTCGCCGAGGTCGCGTCGGGCGCCGGCTTCGACGATGGTCATTTCGGCTTTGGCTTCGGGGGTGAAGTTCTTGATGGCGGGTGATTTGGCCAGGGTGAGTGCGCGTTCGGGGCGGCCCAGGGCGCGTTCGCAGTCGGCCATGATGGGTAGGTAGGCGGTGGCGCCGTTGATGCGTTTGGCGGCGCGGAGTTCTGAGAGTGCTTCGGCGTATTCGCCGGCGGCGTAGGCGGCTTCGCCGCAGGCTTCGCGGACCACGGCCAGTCGGGCGGCGCGGGCGCGGGCGGCGAGGGTGTGTTGGTAGGCGGTGGCGGGGTCGGTGTCGATGAGCAGGCCGGCGGCGGCCAGGTGGCGGGCGACGCGGCTGGCGAGCTTCTCGGGGAGGCCCTTGAGTTGGGCGGCCACGGCTCGGTCGAGTTCGCGGCCGGTGATCTCTTCGGGGATCGGGGGGCCGTCGTAGCGGGCTTGTTGTTCGCTGCGGGGTCGTTGGTCCTCGGCGGGGCGGCGCCAGTCCTCGCGGCGGC
>NZ_LMGG01000006.1:4369-4478 GCF_001427925.1 Nocardioides sp. Root151 | reverse complement strand
AGTCCGACCACTTGGAGTCGCTCGACCGGCCACCACCGGTGCCACCGGACCGGCCGCCACCACCACTGCTGCTGCTGCTGCTGCTGCTGCTGCCAGCACTGCCGGTGCG
>NZ_LMGG01000006.1:0-4363 GCF_001427925.1 Nocardioides sp. Root151 | reverse complement strand
GCCACCACTACTGCTGGGCCGGCCGCCACCACTACTGCTGGTGTTGTTGTTGGTGCGGCCGTTGGTGCCCCTGGTGTTGCCCCCACCGTTGCCGCCGCCGCTGTTGTTGCCGCTGGTGTTGGGGCGGCGGTCATTGCGGCGCGGAGTGTTCTCGGCCATGGCAGGGGAATCCTTTCGGCGGTGACCAACCCTGGGGATCCAAGGTTAGGTGGACAAATGCGTAGAGGCCACCTCAAATGAGGTGGCCTCTACAAAGTAATGTCCGGCGACGTCCTACTCTCCCACAACCTCCCGGTTGCAGTACCATCGGCGCTGAAGGGCTTAACTTCCGGGTTCGGAATGGAGCCGGGTGTTTCCCCATCGCTATGGCCGCCGAAACTCTATGGAGTTAGATCAAACCAATTCGCCCCGAAACATCTCCCCGAAAGGGAGCTATGGTTCGGAACTCAAGGTTCCCGACCGTAACTCGGGAACCACACAGTGGACGCGCAACATCTTTGAGGGACAAGCCCTCGGTCTATTAGTACCGGTCGGCTAGGCATTGCTGCTGTACACCTCCGGCCTATCAACCCAGTAGTCTACTGGGGACCTTACCCGGTTAACCCGGTGGGAAACCTCATCTTGAAACGTGCTTCCCGCTTAGATGCATTCAGCGGTTATCACTTCCGAACGTAGCTAACCAGCCGTGCTCCTGGCGGAACAACTGGCACACCAGAGGTTCGTCCATCCCGGTCCTCTCGTACTAGGGACAGCCTTTCTCAAGTTTCCTGCGCGCGCGGCGGATAGGGACCGAACTGTCTCACGACGTTCTAAACCCAGCTCGCGTGCCGCTTTAATGGGCGAACAGCCCAACCCTTGGGACCTACTCCAGCCCCAGGATGCGACGAGCCGACATCGAGGTGCCAAACCATCCCGTCGATATGGACTCTTGGGGAAGATCAGCCTGTTATCCCCGGGGTACCTTTTATCCGTTGAGCGACGCCGCTTCCACATGCCAGCGCCGGATCACTAGTTCCGACTTTCGTCCCTGCTCGAGTTGTCACTCTCACAGTCAAGCTCCCTTGTGCACTTACACTCGAAACCTGATTGCCAACCAGGCTGAGGGAACCTTTGAGCGCCTCCGTTACATTTTAGGAGGCAACCGCCCCAGTTAAACTACCCATCAGGCACTGTCCCTGATCCAGATAATGGACCTAGGTTAGATATCTAGTACGACCAGAGTGGTATTTCAACGTTGACTCCACGACAACTGGCGTCGCCGTTTCACAGTCTCCCACCTATCCTACACAAGCCGAACCAAACACCAATACCAAACTATAGTAAAGGTCCCGGGGTCTTTCCGTCCTGCCGCGCGTAACGAGCATCTTTACTCGTACTGCAATTTCGCCGAGTCCACGGTTGAGACAGCGCCCAAGTCGTTACTCCATTCGTGCAGGTCGGAACTTACCCGACAAGGAATTTCGCTACCTTAGGATGGTTATAGTTACCACCGCCGTTTACTGGGGCTTAAGTTCTCCGCTTCGAACCGAAGTTCTAACAGGTCCCCTTAACCTTCCAGCACCGGGCAGGAGTCAGTCCGTATACATCGTCTTACGACTTCGCACGGACCTGTGTTTTTAGTAAACAGTCGCTTGGGCCTGGTCTCTGCGGCCTTCATCGCTTCCGGGAGCAAGTCCCATCACGAATCCGGCCCCCCTNATTCTCTACCTGATCACCTGAGTCGGTTTGGGGTACGGGCGGCGCATAGCTCGCTAGAGGTTTTTCTCGACAGCATAGGATCATCCACTTCGTCCATACGGACTCCCCATCAGGTCTCAGGCACATGAACGGCGGATTTGCCTACCGTTCGCCCTACACCCTTAGCCGTGGGCAACCATCGCCACGGTTGGACTACCTTCCTGCGTCACCCCATCGCTTGACTACTACTAGTTCGGGTCGTGCGCTCTGCCACCATCGTCCCGAAGGATCCCGGTGGTTTTGGGCACTTAGCATCACTAGGTTCGTCATGGGCGCTATTTTGCCGGTACGGGAATATCAACCCGTTGTCCATCGACTACGCCTGTCGGCCTCGCCTTAGGTCCCGACTTACCCAGGGCAGATTAGCTTGACCCTGGAACCCTTGATCATTCGGCGGACTGGTTTCTCGCCAGTCATTCGCTACTCATGCCTGCATTCTCACTCGTGTGGCCTCCACGGCTGGATCACTCCGCCGCTTCACTGCCCACACGACGCTCCCCTACCCATCCATGCAACTGGACCACAAAGGCCTGTCTTACGCATGAATGCCATAGCTTCGGTGGATAACTTGAGCCCCGCTACATTGTCGGCGCGGAATCACTTGACCAGTGAGCTATTACGCACTCTTTCAAGGGTGGCTGCTTCCAAGCCAACCTCCTGGTTGTCTGTGCGACTCCACATCCTTTTCCACTTAGTTATCGCTTAGGGACCTTAGCTGATGGTCTGGGCTGTTTCCCTCTCGACTACGGAGCTTATCCCCCGCAGTCTCACTGCCGCGCTCTCACTTACTGGCATTCGGAGTTTGGTTAACGTCAGTAACCTTGTAGGGCCCATCGGCTATCCAGTGCTCTACCTCCAGCAAGAAACACGCGACGCTGCACCTAAATGCATTTCGGGGAGAACCAGCTATCACGAAGTTTGATTGGCCTTTCACCCCTATCCACAGGTCATCCCCTCAGTTTTCAACCTAAGTGGGTTCGGTCCTCCACGCGGTCTTACCCGCGCTTCAACCTGCCCATGGATAGATCACTTCGCTTCGGGTCTTGATCGTGCTACTCAAACGCCCTATTCGGACTCGCTTTCGCTACGGCTTCCCCACACGGGTTAACCTCGCAACACAACGCAAACTCGCAGGCTCATTCTTCAAAAGGCACGCTGTCACAGGGACGAATCCCCGCTCCAACGGTTTGTAGGCACATGGTTTCAGGTACTATTTCACTCCCCGCCAGGGGTACTTTTCACCTTTCCCTCACGGTACTTGTCCGCTATCGGTCACCAAGGAGTATTTAGGCTTAACGGGTGGTCCCGCCAGATTCACACGGAATTTCAGGGGTTCCGTGTTACTTGGGGTGACGTCTCAGAGCCATCGTCTTACGTGTACGGGGGTATCACCCTCTACGCCAGGACTTTCCAATCCATTTCGACTTCAACGATGGTTTCTAACTCTGTGTCGGATCGGCAGATCCGACGTGACGGCCCCACAACCCTCGAACAGCAACGCCTGCCGGCTATCACACTGCACGAGTTTGGCCTCTTCCGATTTCGCTCGCCACTACTCTCGGAATCACTTTTGTTTTCTCTTCCTACCGGTACTGAGATGTTTCACTTCCCGGTGTTCCCTCCAACTGTCCTATGTGTTCAGACAGAGGTAACTGGACATGACTCCAGCTGGGTTTCCCCATTCGGAAATCCCCGGATCACAGCTTGGTTACCAACTTCCCGGGGCTTATCGCAGGTTCCTACGTCCTTCATCGGCTCTTGGTGCCAAGGCATCCACCATGTGCCCTTAGTAGCTTGTCTTGCTACAAAGATGCTCGCGTCCACTGTGTAGTTCTCAAGATACGGGCGGTACCACCACAAACTCCGTGCCTACCCAGTCCAACGACCAAGCGGTTCAGCGGTGTGATGGCCCACGAGAAAACGAGTCAAGACTCGATCCCTCAGGACCCAACAGTGTGTCAAGTGCTCACCCCCACCAAACCCCGCGTTCCACGTCCCGAAGGACAGTACTAACAGACCAGGCGGAAAGCTCCCACCAACTAATCGACGTTCCACTAGTGAGCGTTGCCTGCCGCGACACATTCGGCCACGAAACAGACAGACTGGACAGACAATGTCTGCCAATAGCTCCTTAGAAAGGAGGTGATCCAGCCGCACCTTCCGGTACGGCTACCTTGTTACGACTTCGTCCCAATCGCCAGCCCCACCTTCGACGGCTCCCTCCACAAGGGTTGGGCCACCGGCTTCGGGTGTTGCCGACTTTCGTGACGTGACGGGCGGTGTGTACAAGGCCCGGGAACGTATTCACCGCAGCGTTGCTGATCTGCGATTACTAGCGACTCCGACTTCATGGGGTCGAGTTGCAGACCCCAATCCGAACTGAGACCGGCTTTTTGGGATTCGCTCCACCTTACGGTATCGCAGCCCTTTGTACCGGCCATTGTAGCATGCGTGAAGCCCTGGACATAAGGGGCATGATGACTTGACGTCATCCCCACCTTCCTCCGAGTTGACCCCGGCAGTCTCTTATGAGTCCCCACCATTACGTGCTGGCAACATAAGACGAGGGTTGCGCTCGTTGCGGGACTTAACCCAACATCTCACGACACGAGCTGACGACAGCCAT
>NZ_LMGG01000005.1:302533-502989 GCF_001427925.1 Nocardioides sp. Root151 | reverse complement strand
CGGGGTCCGTGTCGTTGGTCAGGACGTTCCCGGTCGTGGGGACGTCCTCGTCGCCGGTGACCGCGTCATCGGTCGCGACCGGGCCGGCATTCACGATGCTCGCCCGATGCAACGGAGCACCCGCGGCCGGGCCGGCGAACACACCCGCGGACCCGGAGGCCAACGCGACGGCCAGGGCGGCGACCAGCACGCGGCGACGGAGCCACTCTCGGTGCTGACGGACAGGTGCAGGGCGAGCGGGCAGGGTGCCAGTCATGAGTGCTCCTCGAGTGCAGTCGATCAGCACGCTAGCGACATCCGGGCCTGCGCACCCCCGGAATGCAAAAAGTTGTGTCGCCCAACGACGTCGGACGACTCCACCCGAAATGCCAGAAACCGCAGGCTGGCCTGCGGTTTCAGTTGGTGGAGCCTAGGGGACTCGAACCCCTAACCCCCTGCTTGCAAAGCAGGTGCGCTACCAATTGCGCCAAGGCCCCGGACGACCGGGCCGGTCGGGGCCGGAACGGTCGGGTGGGTCAGTTCTTCGAGACGTCGTCGGTCGCAGCGGCCCAGAGAGCCTGCTCGTTCTTCGACTCGTCGAGCTTCTTCTTCGCGAAGACGGCGCCGGCGGCGGCCAGCAGGACAAGGATGATCTTCTTCATGGGAGTGCTCCCCTTCGTTGCGACGTGGGATCTTTGGGTGGGCCTAAGAGGACTTGAACCTCTGACCTCTTCCTTATCAGGGAAGCGCTCTAACCGTCTGAGCTATAGGCCCGTGCTGCTTCGGTCGACCAAGGCCAACCGACGGGGAAGATTACCCCACCGGCTGGGCGGCGTACAAAACGGGGCGATCCTGGTCTCGATACGGTCGCTGCGCGACCTACTCGACCGACGAGGGCGAGGGTCAGCGCTCGTCCTCGGCGAGGGTCAGTTCGACCCCGCCGAGCAGGGCCGCGGCCATGTTGTAGAGGAACGCACCGAGGGTCGCCATCGCGGTGAGGAGTACGACGTCGATCACCGCGACCAGCATCGTGAAGCCGAGGACCCGCGACATGCCGAGGTAGTCCTGGACGTCGAAGCTCGTGCTGTCTTCGCCGATGACTGTCTCGACCATCTGGTTGACCGAGTCCCAGATGCCCGCCATGCCCAGCACGCCCCACACGATCGTCACCGCGACAATAGTGACGATGCCGAACGCGACCGAGAGCAGGAAGGCCGTCTTCATCACCGACCAAGGGTCGATGCGGGTGAGCCGCAGGCGCGCCCGACGCGGACGGCGACCGCCCGACGTCTTGGCCGCGCGCTCGGCTGCCTTGGGCGACTCAGGGTTCGCGCTGGCCCGCATCTCGTCGGCCGCCGAAGAGATGGCGGTGCTGATGCGGGCGCCCAAGGTGGCCGGTTTCTGGCTCTCGGCCATCAGTCATCACTCTCCTCGGAGGCGGGGTCTGCCTCGGCGGGGTCGGTGTCCGTGGGGGTTTCCACGGAAGCGTCGGCCTCGATTGTTGCACCCTCGACCACGGAATCCGACTCGTCGGCGAGCTCCTCCTCCTCGCGAGCCTCGACCGAGCGGGCCACCACGGCCACCTCGTCGCCCTTCTTCGGGGTGACGAACTTGACCCCCATCGTCGAGCGTCCGGTCGACCGGAAGTTCTCGTTGATCGGGCTGCGGACGACCTGACCGGAGTTGGTGATCGAGAGGACCTCGTCGCCCTCCTCCACGATGAACGCGCCGACCAGGCCGCCGCGGTCCTCGTTGGCCAGTGACATCGCCTTGATGCCGATGCCGCCACGGGACTGCAGGCGGTACTCGGTGATCCGGGTGCGCTTGGCGAACCCGGCGGCGGTGATGGTGAAGACGTACTGCGGGTGGACGCCGAAGTAGGCGCCCGGTGCGGCAGCCTCGGCCTCGGCGGCCTCCACCGCTTCGGCGCCGGCGGCACCGTCAGCGTCGAGACCGGCCTCGGACTCCGCCTCGACCTGGGCGGCGCGGATCACCGACATCGAGAGCACGGAGTCGCCGTCACGGAACTTCATGCCCGAGACGCCGGAGGTGGCGCGACCCATCGGCCGCAGCTGCGAGTCGTCGGCCGGGAAGCGGATCGCCTGGCCCTTGCGGGAGACCAGCAGGATGTGGTCCTCGCTGTTGACCAGCTCGGCGCCGATCAGCTCGTCGTCGTCCTCGCGGAAGTTGATCGCGATGACGCCGGCCTGGCGCGGGCTGTTGTAGTCGCCCAGGCGGGTCTTCTTGACCAGGCCGTTGCGGGTCGCCAGCACGAGGTACGGCGCCTGCTCGTAGTCACGGATCGCCAGCACCTGCGCGATCGACTCGTCGGGCTGGAAGCTGAGCAGCCCGGCCACGTGACCGCCCTTGGCGTCACGCGACGCCTCGGGCAGGTTGTAGGCCTTGGTGCGGTAGACCCGACCGGCCGTCGTGAAGAACAGCAGCCAGTGGTGGTTGGTGGTCGAGATGAAGTGGTCGACCACGTCGTCGCCGCGCAGGGTCGCGCCACGCACACCCTTGCCGCCGCGCTTCTGCGTGCGGTACTGGTGGCGCAGGGTGCGCTTCGCGTAGCCGCCGCGGGTGATCGAGACGACCAGCTCCTCATCGGGGATGAGGTCCTCCATCGACAGGTCGCCGTCCGCGGCGATGATCTGCGAGCGACGCGCGGTGCCGTACTTCTCGACGATCTCGGCGAGCTCCTCGGAGATGATCCGGCGCTGCCGGGCCTCGTCGGCGAGGATGTTCTCGAGGTCGGCGATCTCGATCTCGAGCTCGGCCAACCGGTCGAGGATCTTCTGGCGCTCGAGGGCGGCCAGACGACGCAGCTGCATGTCGAGGATGGCCTGCGCCTGGATCTCGTCGATCTCGAGCAGCGCGATCAGGCCGGCGCGGGCCTCGTCGACGTCGGGGGAGCGGCGGATCAGCGCGATGACCTCGTCGAGGGCGTCGAGCGCCTTGCCGAGACCGCGGTAGATGTGGGCGGCCTCTTCGGCCTTGCGCAGGCGGTACTTGGTGCGCCGCTGGATGACCTCGACCTGGTGGGTGACCCAGTTGCTGATGAACTGGTCGATGCTCAGCGTGCGCGGCACGCCGTCGACCAGGGCCAGCATGTTGGCGCTGAAGTTGGTCTGCAGCTCGGTGTGCTTGAGCAGGTTGTTGAGCACGACGCGGGCCACCGCGTCGCGACGGAGCACGACGACGAGGCTCTGGCCGGTGCGCGAGGACGTGTCGTCGCGTACGTCGGAGATGCCCTGGACCTTGCCGGAGTCGGCCAGCTCGGCGATCTTCAGCGCCAGGTTGTCCGGGTTGACCATGTAGGGGAGTTCCTTGATCACCAGGCAGGTGCGGCCCTTGGCGTCCTCGTCGATCTCGATGACCGCGCGCTGGGTGACCGAGCCGCGACCGGTGCGGTAGGCCTGCTCGATGCCCTGGCGCCCGACGATCAGCGCGCCGTTGGGGAAGTCGGGGCCCTTGATGCGCTCGAGGAGGGCCTCCTGGAGTTCCTCACGCGTGGCGTCGGGGTGCTCGAGCGCCCACGTCGCGCCGTCGGCCACCTCGACCAGGTTGTGCGGCGGGATGCTGGTGGCCATGCCGACCGCGATGCCGGCCGAGCCGTTGACCAGCAGGTTGGGGAACCGGCTGGGCAGGATGGTCGGCTCGGAGGAGCGGCCGTCGTAGTTCGGCTGGAAGTCGACGGTCTCCTCGTCGATGTCGCGGACCATCTCCATGGCCAGCGGCGCCATCTTGCACTCGGTGTAACGCATGGCGGCCGCGGGGTCGTTGCCCGGCGAGCCGAAGTTGCCCTGGCCGAGGATCAGCGGCGCCCGCATCACCCACGGCTGCGCGAGACGCACCAAGGTGTCGTAGATCGCGGTGTCGCCGTGCGGGTGGTACTGACCCATGACGTCACCGACGACGCGCGAGCACTTGCTGAAGCCCCGGTCGGGACGGTAGCCGCCGTCGTACATCGCATAGAGCACGCGACGGTGCACCGGCTTGAGACCGTCGCGTACGTCGGGCAGGGCTCGCCCGACGATGACCGCCATCGCGTAGTCGATGTAGGAGCGCTGCATGGAGGTCTGCAGCTCGATCGGCTGGATGCGACCGTTGTCGTTGCCGCCGCCGTGGGTGCCCGTGGGTGTCTCGGTCATGACTGTCTCTTGTCTCTCTCGTCGCTTCTACCCGAATCTAGGAACTGTGTTAGAGATCTAGATATCGAGGAATCGGACGTCTTTGGCGTTGCGCTGGATGAACGACCGACGTTGTTCGACGTCCTCGCCCATCAGGATCGAGAAGATCTCGTCGGCCTGCGCAGCGTCGTCGAGCGTGACCTGCAGCATCAGGCGCTGGTCGGGGTTCATCGTGGTCTCCCACAGCTCGTCGGCATTCATCTCACCGAGACCCTTGTAGCGCTGGACCGGGTTCTCCTTGGGCAGCTTCTTGCCAGCCGCGAGACCGTCCTTCATCAACGCGTCGCGCTCGGAGTCGGAGTAGACGAACTCGTGCTCGGCCGGCTTGTTCCACCGCAGCCGGTAGAGCGGCGGCTGGGCCATGTAGACGTAGCCGTGCTCGATCAGCGGCTTCATGAACCGGAACAGCAGGGTCAGGAGCAGGGTGTTGATGTGGTGACCGTCGACATCGGCGTCGGCCATCAGCACGACCTTGTGGTAGCGCAGCTTGTCGAGGTTGAACTCCTCCTGGAGGATGCCCGTGCCGAGTGCCGAGATGATCGCCTGGACTTCCTGGTTGGCCAGCACCTTGTCGATGCGGGCCTTCTCGACGTTGAGGATCTTTCCGCGGATCGGCAGGATCGCCTGGATGCGCGGGTCGCGGCCCTGCTTGGCCGAACCGCCGGCCGAGTCACCCTCGACGATGAAGACCTCGCACTCGGCGGGGTTGGTCGACTGGCAGTCGGCGAGCTTGCCGGGGAGTCCACCGCCACCGAGCAGGCCCTTGCGGCCTCGGGCCAGGTCGCGCGCCTTGCGGGCCGCGATGCGTGCCGATGCCGCGGCCTGCGACTTGCGGACGATGTCGCGCCCCTCGGCCGGGTTCTGCTCGAGCCAGGCACCGAGCTCTTCGTTGACGGTGCGCTGAACGAAGCCCTTGGCCTCGGTGTTGCCGAGCTTGGTCTTGGTCTGGCCCTCGAACTGCGGCTCGCCCATCTTGATCGAGATGATCGCGGTCAGGCCCTCGCGGATGTCGTCACCCGAGACCCGGTCCTCGCGCTTCTTGATCAGGCCCCACTCCTCGCCCCAGTGGTTGACCAGGCTGGTCAGTGCCGAGCGGAAGCCCTCTTCGTGGGTGCCGCCCTCGTGGGTGTTGATCGCGTTGGCGAAGGTGTGCACCGACTCGGTGTAGGAGGTGTTCCACTGCATCGCCATCTCGAGCGACATGTGGTTCGTGGCGTTCTCCGGGCTCTCGGCCTCGAACGCGATGATCGTGGGGTTCGCCTTGTCCTTGCGACGGTTGAGGTGCTCGACGTAGTCGACGAGGCCGCGGTCGTACTTGAAGACCTGCTCGATGCCGCCGCCCTCGTGGCGCTTGATCGCATCGGCGCCGGCCTGGTCGATGTCGTTGCTGATCGTGTCGTCGGCGACCGCGTCGGCGACGTCGTCGGCCGAGGGACGCTCGTCGCGGATCACGATCTCGAGGCCCTTGTTGAGGAAGGCCATCTCGCGGATGCGGTGGGTGATCGTCTCGAGGGAGTACTGCGTGGTCTCGAAGATCTCCTCGGAGGCGTAGTAGGTCACCGTGGTGCCGGTGCCCTCGCCCTCCTCGAGCTTGCGGACCTCGAACAGGTCGGCGTCGGGGACACCGAGCTGGAAGCTCTGCTCCCACAGGCTGCCGCGGTTCTTGACGTGGAGCACGAGGCGGGTCGACAGCGCGTTGACCACAGAGACGCCGACGCCGTGCAGGCCACCGGACACCTTGTAGCCGCCGCCGCCGAACTTGCCGCCCGCGTGGAGCATGGTCAGCGCCATCGTGGCGGCCGGCAGCTCCTGGCCGGGCGCGGTGTCGGTGGGGATGCCGCGGCCGTCGTCCTCGACGCGGACGCCGCCGTCGGCCTGCAGCGTGAGCACGATGCGGGTGCAGTAGCCGGCCAGGGACTCGTCGACCGCGTTGTCCACGATCTCCCAGATCAGGTGGTGCAGGCCGCGTTCACCGGTCGAGCCGATGTACATGCCCGGGCGCTTGCGCACCGCCTCGAGGCCTTCGAGCACGGTGATCGCCGAGGCGTCGTACGTCGTGCCCTCGTCGGGTGCCGTGTTGACTGCGTCGTGGGAAACGGTGCGGGCCCCCGAGTCCGGCGGGATGGTTGCCTCAGTGGTCTCGACGACCTCGTCGTTGTCCGGCACGCGTACCTCTTCTGTTCGTCCTCGACATGCAGAAGGTCGCTGCTTCTGTGAGCGTGCGACCCAACCGTCATATTACCCGCCGGAAGCCGGGAATCCACGGCGTGACCCCTGGAATCGGGGGATCTGTGGATGAAATTGCCCATTTCCCGGCTCTGCAGGGCGGCGCGGACGCGTTGGCAGGGGGTCGGCTGGGTCCCCATACGTACGGCGACCCCGCAGATCGGCATTTCGGCGCGGGCGGCAGCGCTCGACGTACGCGCTTCGACTCGTGCGCCCTTGTTGACACTTTGCACCCGGCGGGCGGGGTGCAAAGTGTCGTGGACAGCGCGTTACTCGGGGGAGAGGACGGTCAGCCGTAGGTGTCGCGGGGGCCCCGGCCGTCGCGGACCCCGAGCCGGCCCTTCTTCCACGACGGGAGGTTGGGTCCCTCGACCTCGATCAGGGTGACCGCCCCGTGCCCGAGGTCCTCGTTGAGCCGCCGGACCAGGGTCGGCGCCAGCAGGCGCAGCTGGGTGGCCCAGGCCGTCGAGTCGGTGCGCACCGTGAGGCGGCCGTCGGCGTACGTCGTGGGCGTGCAGTGCTGCGCGACCTCGTCGCCGACGATGCTGGCCCACCGACCGAAGACTCCGTGCACCTTGAGGTCGAGTGCCCAGCCGTGGTCGGAGACCAGGCGGCCGAGCGTGGTGTCGAGGGTCTGAGGATCACGCTCGTCAGGGAAGGCGCCAGACGACTTGGGCCGCCGGCCGCGCGGCATGCCCTCGGGCAGGTCGCGACGACGACGCTTCTTGCGCGCCGGGCTCAGCGCCGAACCGGCCACCGACTTGGCGATCGACCTGGCCAGGTCGAGCCCGGTGTCGTCGTGGTCGGGGCTGACCCAGAACGTCGAGTCCGGGGTGGGCTCGTCCGGGGTCTCGACGGAGTCGGCCATCGGATCGGCCGCCTCGTCGACCGGGCCGTCCTCCGGTTCAGGTTTCACGGGAAACACTGTCCTCCACGGCCGCACCGTCTGCCACTGGACCGTCTTCCTGACCCGCACCTGTCTGGCCGGTGTCGCCCGCGCGCTCCGCGCTGACCGCCCCCTCGCGGGTGACCGTGCCGTCGGCCACGACGTACCGCACCCCGGCCAGCGCGGCCGGCACGTCCTCCGGAACGGCGGCGGTGACCAGGACCTGCTCGGCACCGGCGACCAGCTCGGCCAGCTGCCGGCGGCGTTGTACGTCGAGCTCGGCGAACACGTCGTCGAGGATCAGGATCGGGTCGTCGCCGTCACTGCGCAGCAGGTCGTACGACGCCAGCTTGAGTGCCAGCGCGAACGACCATGACTCGCCGTGTGACGCGTAGCCCTTGACCGGCAACCGCGCCTCGGTGCTGCCGAGGGTGAGCAGCAGCTCGTCGCGGTGCGGCCCGACCAGGGAGATGCCGCGGTCGAGCTCGTCCTTGCGGCGCACCTCGATCTCGGCGAGCAGTGCCCCCTCGATCGACGACTGCTCGACCAGCACGCCCTCGAGGTCGAGCGAGGGCTTGTAGGTCAGGTCGGCGTCGTCGCGCGAGGCGCCGCGGGCGACGGTCTCGTAGGCCTTGCCGACGTAGGGACGCAGTGCCTCCACCAGCCGGATCCGCGCGACGAGAAGCTCGGCACCGAGTCGGGCGAGGTGTTCGTCCCACACGACCAGAGTCGCCAGGGCGCCCTCCTGCGAGCTCGAGCCGCGGCGCGCGTTGCCGGCGGTCTTGAGCAGCGAGTTGCGCTGCTTGAGCACCCGGTCGTAGTCGGATCGCATGCCGGCCAGCCGCGGCGTGCGCAGGATCAGCAGGTCGTCGAGGAAGCGGCGGCGGTCGGACGGGTCGCCCTTGACCAGGGTGAGGTCCTCGGGGGAGAAGACCACCGTGCGGACCAGGCCGAGGATCTCCCTCGCCCGGGGCAGGGGAGAGCGGTTGATGCGAGCGCGGTTGGCCTTGCCGGGGTTGAGCTCCACCTCGAGCACGGCGGTGCGACCGTCACGCACCACGGCCGCGCGGACGATCGCGCGCTCGGCGCCCGAGCGGATCATCGGCGCCTCGCTCGACACCCGGTGCGACGACAACCGCGAGAGGTAGTCGATCGCCTCGACCAGGTTCGTCTTGCCCTGCCCGTTGCGGCCGATGAACGCGCAGACCCCCGGCTCGAGGGGTACGTCGATGGCGGCGTACGAGCGGAAGTCCTGCAGGGTGAGGTGAGCGACGTGCAAGTGGTGCTAGCTCTCCGACGGGGGCGACTGGTCGCCCGAGCCCGCCTTCTCTGCGGCGCCGGTCTGGTCGGGAGCGCCGCCGCCTGCCGCGTCGCCGCCCTTGGGGGCGTCGGTCTTCATGGCGTGTCCACCGAACTGGTTGCGCATGGCGGCGACCGCCTTCATCGCGGGGGAGTCGTCCTGACGCGAGATGAAGCGGGCGTAGAGCGCGGCGGTGATGGCGGGGGTGGCGACCGCGTTCTCGATGCCGGCCTCGACGGTCCACCGGCCCTCGCCGGAGTCCTCGGCGTAGCCGGCGATGCCCTCGAGTCCGGGGGCGTCGTCGAGTGCGGCGACGAGCAGGTCGAGCAGCCAGGAACGGATCACCGTTCCCTCTCGCCAGGAGCGGAACACCTCGGTCACGTTGTCGACCGACTCGACCTTCTCGAGAAGCTCCCAGCCCTCGGCGTACGCCTGCATGATGGCGTACTCGATGCCGTTGTGGACCATCTTGGAGAAGTGGCCGGCGCCGACCTTGCCCGCGTGGACCGAACCGAACTCGCCCTCGGGACGGAGCGCGTCGAAGGCCGGCTGGACCTTCTCGACGTCGGCCGCGTCGCCGCCGTACATCAGGGCGTAGCCGTTCTCGAGACCCCAGACGCCGCCGGAGACACCGCAGTCGACGTACCCGATCTTCTTGGCGGCGAGGAGCTCGGCGTGGGCGATGTCGTCGGTCCATCGGGAGTTGCCGCCGTCGACCACGACGTCGCCCTCACCGAGCAGCTCGCCCAGGGCGGTGACCGTCTCGCGGGTCGGGTCGCCCGCGGGCACCATCACCCAGACCACCTTGGGGGAGGGCAGCTTCTCGACCAGTTCCTCGAGCGAGGCGACGTCGCTGACGTCGGGATTGCGATCGAAGCCGACGACGGTGTGTCCGGCGCGGCGCAACCGCTCACGCATGTTGCCGCCCATCTTGCCGAGCCCGATGAGTCCGATTTCCATGCCTTCTCCTCAGTGGTGGTGGGAGGTGTGCGTTGTCGGGAAGCGGTGCCGGACCTGCGGGGTCAGGAGAGCAGGCGGCGCGGCATCAGCAGGTAGCGGAAGCCGCTGCCCTTGCCGTCGACCCCGTCGCCGGAGGTGCCGCTCATCACGACGGGCTTGGACGCCTGGGTGAAGGCGAGCTCGACGACCGGCTCCTCGATGGCGGTCAGGCCGTCGAGCAGGAACTGCGGGTTGAACCCGGTGGTGATGTCTTCACCCTCGATCGTCGCCTCGATCGACTCGCTCGCCTGCGCCTCGTCGCCGGAGCCGGCGTCGAGGGTCAGCACGCCGTCGCTGAACGCCAGCTGGACGGCGGTGTTGCGCTCGGCCACCAGGGCGACGCGCTTGACCGACTCGATCAGCGCGGCCTTGTCGACCTTCGCGACGGTGAGGTGCTCGTTGGGGAACAGGCTGCGGACCTTCGGGAACTCGCCGTCCAGCAACCGGGTCGTCGTACGACGCACACCGCCGGGGGCCGCACCCTCGAAACCGATGATGCCGTCGCCGGAGCCGCTGGCGGCCAGGGCGATGCTGACCTCGCTGCCCGACGTCAGGGACTTGGCGGTGTCGGCGAGGACCTTGGCCGGCACCAGGGCGGCCACGCTCTCGTCGGGAGTGCGCGGCGACCAGCCCAGCTCGCGGTGGGAGAGCCGGAACCGGTCGGTGGCCAGCAGGGAGATGGCCGAGCCGTCGATCTCGATGCGGACACCGGTCAGCACCGGGAGCATGTCGTCGCGACCGGCCGCGGTGACGGCCTGGGCCACGGCGTGGGCGAACACGTCGCTCTGCACGGTGCCGGTGGCGGCGGGCATGTCGGGCAGCGACGGGTAGTCGTCGACCGGCATGGTCTGGAGGCTGAACCGCGCCGAGCCACAGGTCAGCGAGACCCGGGAACCGTCGATGGTCATCTCGACCGGCTTGTTCGGCAGGCTGCGGCAGATGTCGGCGAGGAGCCGGCCGCTGACCAGGGCCGTGCCCTCGTCGGCGACGTCGGCAGCGAGGGTGGCGCGGGCCGAGGTCTCGTAGTCGAACGTGGAGAGGACCAGGCCCTCGTCGCCCGCCTCGATGAGCAGACCGGCCAGGACAGGGACGCTGGGCCGGACCGGAAGGCTGCGGGCAGCCCAGGCCACGGCATCGGCGAGAGCATCACGCTCGACGCGGAACTTCACGGTTCTTCTGCCTCCGGATGGGTGTCGTCACAAGTCTGGACTGTGCATCCTGCCATGACGGTGGGTGTGTGGTCATCGGCCGGTGTAGTTCTCCCCAGAAGCCCGCTCGCTTGAAGTTCACGGGCATTGGGAGTCCAGATAGGTCTCATCGTTGTCGTAGGTTCGGTGGAAATTGTGCATAACTGTCATCGTGGCTGGTCAGAGGCGGTTTTGGAGTGCACAGCCCCTGTGGGCCAAATCGTGACGAACGGCTGGGCCGTGTGCACTCGGGCCGGGTGGAATGACAACTTCCAGTGCGAGTCCACAACTCACTCATTTGTGTTTCGTGGTGATCGGGCCCGGTTGTCCACAACGACGTCAGGTCTGGCGGGCCTGCATCTTGATCCGGTTGGTGAGCTCGCTGACCTGGTTGAAGACCGACCGGCGCTCGGCGAGCAGGGTCTTCATCTTGCGGTCGGCGTACATCACGGTGGTGTGGTCGCGGTTGCCGAACTGGGCGCCGATCTTGGGCAGCGAGAGGTCGGTCAGCTCGCGGCAGAGGTACATCGCGATCTGGCGACCGGTGACCAGGTGCCGGCTGCGGCTCGGGCCGGTGAGGTCCTCGATGGAGACCCCGAAGTACGCCGCGGTCTGCGCGATGATCGCCGCCGCGGTGATCTCGGGCTCCCCGCCCTCGGGGATGAGGTCCTTGAGCACGATCTCGGCCAGGGTCAGGTCGACCTCCTGGCGGTTCAGGCTGGCGAAGGCGGTGACCCGGATCAGCGCGCCCTCGAGCTCGCGGATGTTGGTCTGGATCTTGCTGGCGATGAACTCGAGCACCTCGGGCGGCGCGGTCATCCGCTCGATGGCGGCCTTCTTGCGCAGGATCGCGATGCGGGTCTCGAGGTCGGGCGGCTGGACGTCGGTGATCAGGCCCCACTCGAACCGGCTGCGCAGCCGGTCCTCGAGCGCCTCGAGCCGCTTGGGCGCCCGGTCGGAGGTGAGCACGATCTGCTTGTTGGCGTTGTGCAGCGCGTTGAAGGTGTGGAAGAACTCCTCCTGCGTCTGCGTCTTGCCCTCGAGGAACTGGATGTCGTCGATGAGGAGTACGTCGACCTCGCGGTAGCGCCGCTGGAACGTCTCGGGGCGCTTGTCCTTGATGGCGTTGATGAACTCGTTGGTGAACTCTTCGGACGAGACGTAGCGCACCTTGGCGCCGCGGTAGAGCGAGCGCACGTAGTGGCCGATGGCGTGCAGCAGGTGGGTCTTGCCGAGCCCGGAGTCGCCGTAGACCAGGAGCGGGTTGTACGCCTTGCCCGGGGCCTCGGCCACGGCCACCGCTGCGGCGTGCGGGAAGCGGTTCGAGGAACCGATGACGAACGTCTCGAAGGTGTACTTCGGGTTGAGCCGGGTCTCGAGCACACTCCCCTGGACATTTGTCGACATGTCGACAAGTCCACTTGTCTGCATGTCGTCGATCGCGTGGTCGGCGCGGCCGCCGCCCTGGTGGTGCAGGTCGTCGCGGGTGTCCGGGACCGGCGGCGGTGTCACGGCCTGGTCGTCGAACGTCGCTTCGTCGAGCTGCGGGTCGACAGTCACCGCAATGCGGACCCGGTGGCCCAGTGCTTCGGTGAGCGAGTCCTCGAGGCGGGTGCGGAGCCGGCCCTCGAGCTGACCCCTGGTGAAGTCGTTGGGCACGGCGATGATGGCGGTGTGCTCGTGCAGGGTGACCGGTTCGCTCGAGCGCAGCCACGCGCGCTGGTTCGGCTGCAGGTCGTCGACGAGGGTGCGCCAGACCTCGTGGAGCGTGGGCTGCCCGGGAGTTGCGCCGTCGCTGTTGTCCACCTGTGGATCCCCCAACTTGTTGCTCGCGGGGCGGCCGGAGCCGCCGATTGCCTCACATCGTCCTGCTGCGCCGTTCCTCGGCGAGGTCGGCGGAAATCTTTCCACAACTTTGTCCACAGGCTGTGAACGCCGGGTGTTCCTTGTGGAGAACCCGGCCCCATTCCGCTCCGGAGCAATCGATCGTGGTGCGTTTTCCCAGTTCAGAGGCCCTTTTCGGGACAATGTGACGGGGGTCACGGACGCATGCCCGTTGATCCGGAATCGGGGTCGTGGGGAACCTCGGTAGAGGCGAACGTAACAAGCGGAAGGCCCCCGGATCAACCCGTCATCCACAGGCTGGTGGATGGTGAGTTTGACCCTCTCTTCGCGCAACGCGTACCGTTACTTGGTCACCCCGGTGTCGACCGGTGCCGCATGTCCACGACTGCCCTGCCTGCAGGGCCTTGCGTGGGTGGGCGGTGCCAGCCGAATAGCTGCCCGTCGCGTTGGGCACCGTGTGAACAACAGCGGAATGGCCATAACGCCAGTCCAGAACGATCAGATCAGAACGTCAGTCCTGAACACCCATCCTCCAGGGGAGATAAAGCTCGTGAGCAAGCGTACCTACCAGCCGAACAACCGCCGCCGTCACAAGGTGCACGGTTTCCGTCTGCGCATGCGCACCCGCGCCGGCCGGGCCATCCTGTCCACGCGCCGTCGCAAGGGTCGCAGCAAGCTCGCTGTCTGAGCCCGCTGCTGAATCTGCGCGGCCGTGCTGCCCCGGGAGCACCGCCTCACCACCGGCGCTGACTTCCGTTCCGCATCTCGCAACGGCCGCCGTGCCGGTTCGCGGACGCTCGTCGTACACCTCTGGGTGGACGACGCGACCGACGCACCGGTCCGTGTCGGGTTCGTGGTGAGCAAGGCAGTCGGGAATGCGGTCATCCGCAATCGCGTGAAGCGTCGACTTCGACACCTCGTCCGGGAGCAACTTTCGTCGCTCCCGGACTTCGGCGTGCTCGTGGTCCGTGCGCTGCCCGCCTCGGCCGAGGCGTCGTACGCCGACCTGGCCGACGACCTCGCCCGAACCCTCGGCCGGGTGAGCGCGTGAAGTACCCCCTGATCTGGTTCCTCAAGGCCTATCGCCTGTTGATCAGCCCGCTCTACGGGCAGGTCTGCCGCTATCACCCCTCGTGCTCGGCGTACGCGCTCGAAGCGGTCACCCGTCACGGCAGCATTCGCGGAAGCTGGCTGGCTGTGCGCCGTCTGGCACGCTGTCACCCGTGGGCCGCCGGCGGATACGACCCCGTGCCACCGGCCTCTGAGCCCTCCACCCCACCCTCTCGTCCTGCCCCACCCGCCCCTCTCCAAGGAGCCTGAGTGTCCTTCCTCGGCGACATCGGCCACTTCATCATGGTCCCGCTGTACTACGTGATCTCCGTCGTGCTGGTGGGCTTCCACAAGCTGTTCAGCACGTTCATGGACCCGGCTGGCGGTGCCGCGTGGGCGTTGTCGATCGTCGGGCTGACGCTCGTGATCCGTGCCGCCCTGATCCCGCTGTTCGTGAAGCAGATCAAGTCTTCACGCAACATGCAGCTGCTCCAGCCGAAGGTCAAGGAGCTGCAGAAGAAGTACGGCCACGACCGGGAGCGGCTCGCCCAGGAGACGATGGCGCTCTACAAGGAGGCCGGGACCAACCCGTTCGCGTCCTGCCTGCCGATCCTGCTGCAGATGCCGATCTTCCTTGCCCTCTTCCGCCTGCTCGACCAGGCGGCGAAGAAGGGCAAGGCGCACGGCGTCCTGGACGAGACCGCCGCGCGTCAGTTCGGCGACTCGAAGCTCTTCGGCGTCGACCTCGCCGGCACATTCCTCAAGGCTGACGGCGACCACCGCCTGCAGGTCATGGCGCTGGTCTTCGTGCTGGCCATGCTGGTCACCACGTTCACCACGCAGCGTCAGCTGATGACCAAGAACATGCCGGCCTCGGCGATGACCGGCCCCTACGCCCAGCAGCAGAAGATGCTGCTCTACGTGCTCCCGGTGGTCTTCGCCGTCGGTGGCGTCGCGTTCCCGATCGGTGTCCTCATCTACTGGACCGTCTCGAACCTGTGGACCATGGGTCAGCAGTTCTACGTGATCCGCAACAACCCCGTGCCCGGCACGCCCGCGGCCGCCGCCAAGGCGGAGCGCGACAAGGCTCACGCCGCCCGCAAGGGCCTGAAGACCGACGCCGAGGTGTCCACCGACACCCTCACCGAGGCCGTCGAGGAGCCGAAGGTCGCACCCCGCGTGCAGCCGAAGAAGCAGCCTCGCAGCCAGCGGACGAACAAGAAGAAGAGTCCGCCGAAGAAGCGTCCCTGACCTACCCATTGCACCAAGGAGTTCCACACGTGAGTGAAGAAGTGACCGAGGACGCCACGCGTCCCTCCCGCATCCAGCGTCTCGAGCAGGAGGGCGACATCGCCGCCGACTACCTCGAGGAACTGCTCGACATCGCCGATCTCGACGGTGACCTGGACATGGACGTCGAGGGTGACCGCGCCGCCGTGTCCATCGTCGGCGCCGACCTCTCGCAGCTCGTCGGCTCCAACGGCGAGGTCCTCGAGGCCCTCCAGGAGCTGACCCGCCTTGCGGTCTACCGCGAGACCGGCGACCGGTCCCGCCTGATGCTCGACATCGGTGGCTACCGGGCCGACCAGAAGACGAGCCTGGTGAAGCTGGCCGAGGAGACCATCGCACAGGTCAAGGAGACCGGTGAGCCGGTGTCCCTCGACCCGATGTCCCCCTTCGAGCGCAAGGTGGTCCACGACGCCGTGGCAGCCGGCGGCCTGCAGTCGGAGTCCGAGGGCGCCGAGCCGCGTCGCTTCGTCGTGGTGCTTCCGGCGTGACGGTCTCCTGATCGTGGTTTCACGTGAAACACCCTCCGCGCCCCCGGAGACTCCGGAGGCGGCGCGGAGGGTGTTCGCATCTTCGCGACTCCCCCTCATCGAGGCGTACGCCGCCTCCCTTGCCGACACCGGCGTGGTCCGTGGGCTGATCGGCCCCCGTGAGGCGCCCCGCCTGTGGGAGCGCCATCTGTTGAACTGTGCCGTGCTCGGTGACGCGATACCCGAGAACATGAGCGTCTGCGACATCGGCAGCGGGGCCGGTCTCCCCGGGCTCGTGCTGGCGATCGCGCGGCCTGATCTCCAGATCACGCTCGTAGAGCCACTGTTGCGTCGCACGACCTATCTGAATGAGGTCGTCGAAGCCTTGGCGCTCGAGAATGTCGAGGTGGTCCGCGGCCGTGCAGACGCCCTGCACGGCCGTCGCACCTTCGACGTCGTCACCTCCCGCGCGGTGGCACCGCTGGGTCGGCTGCTGGAGTGGTCGATGCCGCTGGTCTCCGCCGAGGGAGCCCTCGTGGCGATGAAGGGATCGTCGGTCGAGGACGAGATCGTCGAGGCCGCTCCCGTGCTTGCGAAGCTGGGCTGCACTCCCCCGGAGACAGTCGTGTTGGGCGAAGGCCTGGTCGATCCGCTCACGTATGCCGTGAGAGTGGCATGGGCAGGCCTCCCGACGGTACGTTTGGACGCTCCGGCAGGTGGTGGCTCGAAGCGTTCCCGCCGGCAGGCCCGGCGTGGCTCATGAGCGGCCATTTCGAGCCACCTGCAGCACCCGATCAAGAGTTATCCACCGGGGAAAACACCTCTGCTGAGCGTGGTTCTCCACAGAGTCAGGTCCATTCTCCACAGGAAGAGGATTCCGTGGTTTCACGTGAAACATCGGCCTCCACCCCCGGATTCGTGGTCCGAACGGCCGCGGAGGTCGCGGATTCGGAGCCCACCTTCCAGAGCGAGAGCACGCCGCTGGCGCGAGCCGCCGAGCACTCCATCCTGGCTCGACGCTCGGCCTTCGGTCGCCCGTCGGTCGGTCGCCCGGCCCAGACCCGGGTGATGGTCGTGGCCAACCAGAAGGGCGGCGTGGGCAAGACCACCTCGACCGTGAACCTGGCCGCCGCGCTCGTCCAGCTCGGCCAGCGTGTGCTCGTCATCGACCTCGACCCGCAGGGCAACGCGTCGACCGCACTGTCGGTCGAGCACCACCGCGGCGTGCCCTCGACGTACGACATGCTCGTCGAGGGCTCCCCCCTCGCAGAGGTCGCCAGCCAGAGCCCCGAGTTCGAGAACCTCTCGGTGGTCCCCGCGACCATCGACCTGGCCGGCGCGGAGATCGAGCTGGTCTCCGTGGTGGCGCGCGAGAGCCGCCTCCAGAAGGCGATCGACGCGCACCCCCTCGTCGGCACCGAGGCGGAGGCCGGCGAGGAGCGCTTCGACTACGTGCTCATCGACTGCCCGCCGTCCTTGGGCCTGCTCACCCTCAACGCGCTCGTGGCCGGCGCGGAGATGCTGATCCCGATCCAGGCGGAGTACTACGCGCTCGAGGGGCTCGGACAGCTGCTCGAGACCGTCGACATGGTGAAGAAGCACCTCAACAACCGCCTCGACGTCACCACGATCCTGATCACCATGTACGACGCCCGCACGCGACTGGCCGCAGGTGTGGCCGACGAGGTACGAGAACACTTCGGCGACACGGTGCTCAAGACCTCGATCCCTCGTTCCGTCCGGGTCTCGGAGGCCCCTTCCTACGGTCAGACCGTGATGACCTACGATCCGGGATCACCGGGGGCACTCAGCTACCTGGAAGCGGCGCGCGAGATGGCGACCAAGGGAGCGAAGGCATGAACCAGAAGCAGACCCAGCGACGTGGCCTCGGACGTGGCCTCGGTGCGCTGATCCCGACCGCTCCCGCGGAGCCCCAGGACGCACCGTCAACAGACGGCACGCCGGGTCACGCGTCGACCCCTACTTACTACGCCGTCGGCGCCATGTCGTCGGCAGCCACGCCGCAGGACGGTGCGGGCGCCGCAGCAGTCGACGCCGGCGACACTCCCACGGTGGAGGCTCCCCTCGTCGCGGGGGCCTACTTCGCCGAGCTCCCGCTCAAGTCGATCACCCCGAACGCCCGTCAGCCGCGCCAGGTCTTCGAGGAGGAGGCGATGGCGGAGCTGGTCCACTCGATCCGCGAGGTCGGCCTCCTCCAGCCGATCGTCGTACGTCGCCTCGACGAGGACGGCGCCGACGGTGAGCCGGCGTACGAGCTGATCATGGGTGAGCGCCGGTGGCGGGCCTCGCAGGAGGCCGGCCAGGAGTTCATCCCGGCGATCGTGCGTCAGACCGGCGACAATGACATGCTGCGCGACGCGCTGCTGGAGAACCTGCACCGTTCGCAGCTGAACCCGCTCGAGGAGGCGGCCGCGTACTCGCAGATGCTCGAGGACTTCGGCTGCACGCACGAGGACCTCGCCGGCCGGATCGGTCGCTCGCGACCGCAGATCTCCAACACGTTGCGGCTGCTCAAGCTCTCTCCCGCTGTGCAGCGCCGAGTCGCTGCCGGGGTCCTCTCTGCGGGCCACGCTCGCTCACTCCTCGCGGTCGAGGACGGCGACATCCAGGACCGGCTCGCCCAGCGCGTGGTGGCCGAGGGGATCAGCGTGCGGGGCCTCGAGGAGATCGTCTCCGTGGGCGACCATGGCGGCAAGGGCACCCGTTCGGCGCGCAACAAGCCGACGGCACCCGGCCTCGCCGATCTCGCCGAGCGACTCTCCGACCGCTTCGAGACCCGGGTCAAGGTCGACCTGGGACGCAGCAAGGGCAAGATCACCGTCGAGTTCGCCTCGATGGAGGACCTGCGCCGCATCGTCGATGTCATGGACCCCCGCAACCGCCAGGACCGCCCGATCTGATTTCCGTGAACGCCCGGCCCCGGCGATCAGCCGGGGTCGGGCGTTCTGGTTTCGTCACAAGTCACGATATCGATATGTGGTTTTGTCGACAAAACCACATATCGCTTGTTTCACGGGGAACATCCCACGGAAAGCATGCGCTCCCCACGGCCGATCTCACGTGGGAAGTACAGGTTTCCCCGGCGCACCCGGGAAACCTGCAGCATCACTTCTTGGCGGCCCGCTTGGCGGCTCGACGTGCGGCCCGCTCGCGCTTCTCGTTGGCGTCGAGCACCTCGGCCTCCTCGAGCGTGGGGGCCGAGCCGCCGTACGACTTGGGCAGCCACCAGGAGCCTTCGGGCTGCTCGGCGGCGGGGTAGGCCCGGATCGTCTCGTCGAGCAGCTTCTGCAGGGCCGCCTTCAGCTCGGCGGCCTCGCCGACCGGGTCCTCGCCGGTCGGGTGCAACGGCTCACCCACGGCCAGCGCGATGGTCTTGCCGCGGGAGAAGTCCTTGGGGTGGTCCTTGGTGATGATCCGGTGCGTGCCCCACATGATCACCGGGAGGAGGGGTACGCCGGCCTCGGCGGCGATGCGGACGGCGCCGCTCTTGATCTCCTTGATCTGGAACGACCGGGAGATGGTGGCCTCGGGGAAGATGCCGACCGCCTCTCCCTCACGCAGGTAGCGGACCGCTTCGTGGAACGAGTCAAGGCCGTCGGCCCGGTCGACGCGGATGTGGTGCATGGAGCGCATCACCGGCCCGGCGATCTTGTGGTCGAAGATCTCGCGCTTTGCCATGAACCGGACCTTGCGGCCGGACGGGTTTGCGGCGAGGCCGCCGAACACGAAGTCGGCGTACCCGATGTGGTTGCAGGCCAGGAGCACGCCGCCCTCGCGGGGCACGTGCTCGGTGCCGGTCATCGTGAACCTGAGGCCGAGGGCTCGGAACAGGCCCTTGGCGGTGGTGATGATCGACGGGTACGTGAAGTCGCGCAACGGATGCTCCTCGGCGGGTGATGGTGACCACTAGCATGAGGGATGCATGGCGGTCGCGCACAGGCAGGGAGCCCTGACACCGTGGCGCGACCCCGGAGAGCCGGTGATGTCACGCAAGACGGTGCCCCTGACGCTGGACAACCTCGACGGGTTGCCCCAGCCCTGCCAGCACTGCCTGTTCTGGCAGCTCGACCCGGTACGCCGTGACCGGCTCGACGCCGAGGAGTCGGCCTGCGAGAAGGAGGCCTGGATCTCCGAGGTTCTCCGGGAGTGGGGCTCGTGCGGGCGGGTGGCCATGGTCGACGACGAGGCCGTGGGCTACCTGATCTACGCACCGACCGCCTGGGTGCCGGGTGTCTCGGCCTTCCCGACGGCGCCGGTCTCACCCGATGCGCTGGTCCTGACCACGGTGTACGTCGACCCGGCGTGGACCGGGCACGGCATCGGACGGTTGCTGATCCAGGGCCTGGCCAAGGACCTGATCAAGCGCGGGGAGGTGCGTGCCGTGGAGGCGTTCGGCTCGACGCGTGAGCAGGGCCTGGGGCACTGCGTCGTACCGGCGGGGTTCCTCACCCGGGTGGGCTTCAAGACGCAACGGGCGCACCCCACCCACCCGCGGCTGCGGATGGAGCTCCGGTCGGTGCTCACCTGGAAGGACGAGGTGGAGCAGGCGGTGGAGCGCCTGCTGGGTGTGGTGCGCCCGAAACGACCAGCGCCGAAGACCGCCCCTGGGGGGCTGCCTCCGGCGCGTGGCGGACTGAGCTGAGATCAGTTGATGAACTGGTCGAGTTCCTTCAGCAGCGCGGCCTTGGGCTTCGCGCCGACGATGGACTTCACGACCTCGCCGTTCTGGTAGACGTTGATCGTCGGGATGCCGGTGACGCGGTAGGTCGCCGGGGTGACCGGGTTCTCGTCGACATTCAGCTTGAAGAAGCCGATCTTGTCGCCGTGCTGGCCGGCGATCTCGTCGAGGATCGGGGCGACCTGGCGGCACGGGCCGCACCACTCGGCCCAGAAGTCCACGAGGACGGGCTTGTCGGACTTGAGGACCTCGGCGTCGAACTCGGCGTCGGTCACGGCTGCAATGTTGCCCACGGTTATCCCTTTCTGGTTCCCGGGCTGTCCGGGCTGGAAGCTTGGACTGGGTCGTGCACCTGACTCAACACGACCCCACCGACGATCATTCCCGGCGAGACCGGTGATCGCGGCCTCACGCGCCGGCGGTCTGGACTTCCTGGGTGATCGTCTCGGACTCGACGGCGGCGGCACCGGTGGCGGCCGCGTGGTCGAGGGCGGCGATGTAGCGCTCGGCGTCGAGAGCGGCCGAGCAACCGGTGCCGGCGGCGGTGATCGCCTGACGGTAGTGGTGGTCGACCAGGTCGCCTGCGGCGAAGACGCCCTCGATGTTGGTGCGGGTGGAGGGCTGGTCGACGAGGACGTAGCCGTTCTCGTCGAGGTCGACCTGGCCGGTCAGGAGCTCGGAGCGCGGGTCGTGGCCGACGGCGATGAACAGGCCGGTGGCCTCGAGGGTGCGTTCCTCACCGGTGACCGTGTCGCGCAGGGTCAGGGACTCGAGCGAGTCGGTGCCGTTGATCGAGGCGACCTCGGAGTTCCAGGCGATGTCGAGCTTCGGGTCGGCGAAGGCGCGCTCCTGCATGATCTTGGAGGCGCGCAGCTCGTCGCGGCGGTGGATCAGGGTGACCTTGGAGCCGAAGCGGGTCAGGAAGGTGGCCTCCTCGATGGCGGAGTCGCCACCGCCGACCACGGCGATGTTCTGGTCGCGGAAGAAGAAGCCGTCGCAGGTGGCGCACCACGACACGCCGCGTCCGGAGAGCTCCTCCTCGTTGGGCAGGCCGAGCTTGCGGTAGCCCGAGCCGGTCGCCAGGATCACCGAGCGCGCGCGGAACTCGCCGTCGGCGGTGCGCACCACCTTGGGGGTGGCGGTCAGGTCGACCGAGACCACGTCGTCGGGGATCAGCTCGGCGCCGAAGCGCTCGGCCTGGGCGCGCATCTCGTCCATCAGGGCCGGGCCCATGATGCCGTCGCGGAAGCCGGGGAAGTTCTCCACCTCGGTGGTGTTCATCAACGCGCCACCGGCGGTCACCGAGCCCTCGAAGACGAGGGGCTCGAGGTTGGCCCGGGCGGCGTACACGGCCGCGGTGTAGCCGGTCGGGCCGGAGCCGATGATGATCACGTTGCGGACGTCGGTGCTCATGGTGCGCAGGCCTCCCTGGCCGTTGGTCGATCCCGTGGGTCGATCTGGGTACGTCGGGTGCAACCGATCCTACGGGCGGGTCATTCCCCGGAGGGAAGGGTGACCGAATCGACGTAGCGGCCGCTCTTGGGGCCGCAGACGTAGAGGTCGACCCGGCGCCCGGTCGGTGACGGGGGGTGGAAGATGACCAGGGCGTCGCGACCGCGGTACGTCGCGGGCTGGAGCCAGGCGCCGGGAACCGCCTTGTCGGGTCCGCAGCGCCGGGTCAGGGTGGCAGTCTCTCGCGGGGTGACGTCGGCCTTGTACGCCTGGCCGTCCCGGAACGTGACCGGGCCGAGCTCGGAGGTCAGCTCACTCTCGAGGTCGTCCAGGTTCTGCGGCAGGCGTGCCGTGGTCGGTGGCTCCTCGGTGGCGGAGTCGGAGGAGCTGGGAGCGTCCTCGCCCTGGAGCGAGTCCTTGGCGGCGCCGTCGTCGGCGCTCCTGGAGTCGGCGCTGCCGTTGTCGCCGTCGGGGGAGCTGTCGAGCATCTGGGTGACGCCGAGGCCGATGGCCGCCACTGCCGCGGCGGAGAGCAGTACGGCGGGCCAGCGGCGGGCCTTGCGCTCACGCCGCTCCGCGAGGGGTACGACGACCGCCCCGTCGGCGTCCGACGCGACGTCGGGGGAGGCGGCCTCGGGAGACGTGGCTTCGGGAGAGGTGGCGCGCTCACCCGAGAGGTCGGCCAGCACGTCGTCGAGGCGTGCCGCGACCTCGGCCGGCATCGGCTCGTCGTGCCGGGCGTCGGCAAGCAGGCGGCGGACCGCCTCGTTCTGGGCGGGGGTCAGCTCCGGGTCGGTCATGGCGATTCACCTCCTGGGTGGATGGGTGGCGAGGCGGGAGATCGAATGGTGGGACGGGGTCGGTGGCCGGTCAGGCGGGTGGCCCGCGCGGTGGGTCCGAGGATGAGACGGGGGAGGAGGCCGGCGGGTTCCCGGGCGTGGGCGGGCTCACGTCGGGTTCGCGGAGCACGCCCAGCAGCGGGGCCAGTCTGGCTCGCCCGCGGGCACACCGGGACTTGATCGTGCCGACCGCGCACTCGAGGATCTCGGCCGCCTCGGCGACGCCGTACCCCTCCATGTCGACCAGCACGAGGGCGGCGCGCTGCTCCTCGGGCAGGGTGCGCAGGGCGTCGAGGACCACGCGCCGGCGCTCACCGTCGGCGGCGGCGTCCTCGGGGAGTGGACCCTGGTCGGAGGTGCTGAGCGTGCCGCGTCCGGCGTACTCGTCGAGGTCGTCGGGCAGGGCCCCGGCGGCCCGGACCTTGTTGGCCCGGATCCGGTCGAGGCACGCATTGACCACCACGCGGTGCAACCAGGTGGTGACCGCGGCGTCTCCCCGGAAGCTGCCAGCCCGGCGGAACGCGGAGATCAGGCCGTCCTGGAGGGCGTCGGCGGCCTCCTCCGGGTTGCCCATGGTGCGCAGGGCCACTGCCCACAGCCGGTCCCGGTGCCTGCCGAACAGCTCCCCGAACGCGTCCGGGTCACCGTCGACGTGGGCGCGCAGGAGGTCGTGGTCGGAGCGGGTCACTCGCGCACCTGGATCTCGGCGACCCTGCCCCGGTAGGAGCCGTCGTTCGGCACCGAGGTCAGCCACAGCACGACCCACCGGCCGGTGGCGGCGTCGCCGGGCTTGAGCACAAGACGTCCCTGGCTCGAGGTCGCCGAGGCGACCGGGTCGAGGTCGTCGACACTCGTCGGGGCGGAGTCGCCGCCGACGACGTACAGCTCGGCAGCCGTGGGGTCGTTGAGCACGGTGGCCACGGCCGACCCGACCTGTTTCTCCTCGCCCAGGTCGACGACCAGGCCGACGCCGGGCTTGAGTCCGCCGGGTCCGAAGTTCTGGTCGTAGCCGGAGGTCTGCCAGGCCGTGGCCGCGTCGCCGTCGATGGCCAGCGGGGCCCGGTCTGAGTTCTCCTCGGGCGGGTCGCCGTAGGGGTCGAGGTCGGAGATGCCGACCGGTTTCAGCACGGCGCGCGCGGAGGTGGTGGTCGTCGCCCGGCTGTCCTCGTCGTCGTCGGAGGCACCGTCGGTGTCGCGGCCGCGGTTGAAGGCGTAGATCATCGCGACCAGGATCAGCAGTGAGGCGGCGATGATCCAGGCGGTGCGCATCCAGTTGCGGCCGGGGACGGAGTCGTCCTCGCCGGGGGTGTCGTCCGGGGCCGGGGGTACGGCGCCGGTGCCGGTCTCCCAGGGCCAGTACTGCGCGGAGTCCTGCTCGGCGCCGGGTCGGGGCGTACGGACCGCCCGGCCCTCGGGCGGGTCGGGGGCGAAGAGCGGTCGCGCCGGCTGCTCCTCGAACGGAGGCGGAGGCGGGGGTGGCGGGGCGGGACTGGGGCTGACCCAGCCCACGTCGCCGGAGTCGTCGTAGAACACGGGCGCGCCGGCGACGGTCTCCTCCGCCGGGCTCGGGCGCGCCGGCGGCTCGGGCTCCGGCGTCGGCTCAGGCTCGGGCTCAGGCTCGGGATCTGGTTCGGGCACCGGGTCCGGGGCGAGCACCAGTGCCTCGATGCGTGGCAGGCGCGGGTGGGTGTTGCCACGACGGCTGGCCGCCTCGGCCTCCGCCATCGCCGCGGGGTCGCCGACGTACTCCATCAGCGCGGTCGCGATCGCTGCGGCCGAGTCGTAGCCGTGGTCGTGGGGTCCGGGGTAGGGGCTGAGCACCTCGTCGCAGAGTGTGTCGAGGATGCGGGGCACGCCGGCGCGGACCTGGCGTGGGCGCAGGGCTCGGCCGTGCTCCTGCGGGGCCGGCTTGACCGAGGAGGTCGAGATGCCGGGCCACTTGCCGGTGAGTGCGGCGTAGAGCAGGCCGGCGAGGTCGACGACCTCGGTGGAGGTGCGCCCCTCGGGCAGGCCGTGCAGTGCGGCGTCGACGGCGAAGCCGATCACCTTGACGGATCCGCGCTCGTCGATCAGGACGTTCTCGGGGACCAGGCGGCCGTGGGCCACTCCCGAGGCGTGGGCCGCGGCGATGGTCTCGCTGACCTCGCCGATCAGCCACGCCGCACGGCGGGGTGCCAGTGGCCCCTCGGCGAGCATGTTGTTGAGGGAGACGCCCTCGCCCCACTCGTTGACGACGTAGCAGTTGCCCGCGATCGTGCCGATGTCGAGCACCCGGAGCAGGCGCGGGTCGAGGAGGCGGGCCGAGCGCCGGGCCGCAGCACGCAGCTCGTCGGCCCGAGGGTCGTCCTCGCTGATCAGGTGCACCGCGACGTGGCGGGCCAGGATGTTGTCCCACGCCAGCCAGAACCGGGCGCCGCGCGCCTCGTTGAGCAGGTCGATGAGGCGGTAGCGGTCGACAATCACGTCGCCCGGTCGCCGGTACGCCGTCATCGTCGCTTCCCTCCCCATCGCGCGATCAACCAGATGAGCTTCCGGGGCTCATCGTAGGCCGCTTCTCAGCCGCGACGTGGGACCGGCAGGCGTCGCGACACGGTCTCGACGAGTTCGTTGACCTCGCGGATGTGCATGACCCGGGCCAGGACCAGGAAGACGAGGCCGTCGACCGCGGCCACGAGGGCCAGGAAGAGGACCGACGAGACCAGTCCGTCACCGGTGCCGACGAGGGCGTCGAACCCGCGGGCCACGGCGTACGCCGCCACGGCGGCACCGCCACCGGCGATCACGACACGGATCAGGAACCGCACCAGGCGCGGGGTCTGCAGGCCGCCGAGCAGGTGGCGGAGCAACACGTAGGAGCCGCACGCGCCCACGCCGTACGCACCGGCGTAGGCGAGGGCGAGCGCCGGGGCGGTGAAGTCTGCGTTGGTCGCCGCGACGAGCCCGACGGCCAGGGCGATGTTGACCACCGCGATCACGCACTGAACCCAGAAGACCGTGCGGGTGCGCTCGAGGGCGTAGAACCCGCGCAGCGTGAGGTAGTGCACGGTGAAGAAGAGGATGCCCGGGGCGAAGAGCGCCACCGTGGGCGCGTAGTCGTCGTAGCTGTCGGCTGCCGCGCCGTACCCCCAGACCACCCGGGCGATGTCGTGGGAGAGCAGGGGGAGCAGCATCGTGAACGGCACGATGAAGGCCAGGCTGGTGCGCAGGGTGTCGGACAGGGTGCGGGCCAGGTCAGCGGGTCGACCGTCGGCCGCGCTGGCGGAGAGGGTGGGCAGGACAGCGGTGGCCAGGGAGACCGTCACGATGCCGTGGGGGACCATGGTCAGCAGGAACGCGCCGGAGTAGATGGTGTAGCCGGTGCCGTCCGCACCGTCTGCGGTGCCGCCGGACGCGAGTCGTACGACGACCGTGTACGCGATCTGGTTGACGATCACGAACAGCACCGTCCAGATGCCCAGCTTCAGCGTGTGGCCGAGGCCGGAGCCACGGAAGTCGAAGCGCGGACGGTAGGTGAACCCCGCCTGCTTGAGGTAGGGCACCAGGATCAGGAACTGGGCGGCGATGCCCAGCGTCGAGCCGAGGCCGAGCACCAGCTCCTCGCCACTGCTGTAGGCGCCGGTCGAGGACGGCCCGAAGACGACGAGGTAGGCCACCAGCACCACCATCGAGATGATGTTGTTGGCGATCGGCGCCCACATCATCGGCCCGAACCTGCCGCGGGCGTTGAGCACCTGGCCGACCAGCACGAACATGCCGTAGAAGAAGACCTGGGGCAGGCAGTAGCGGGCGAAGTCGACCACGCTCTCGCGTTCCGCTCCGGCGTGGCCGCCGTCGAGGTAGAGCGCCATCACCCAGGGCGCCGCGATGACCAGCACCGCCGTGACGCCGGCCAGGAAGAGCCCGGCCAGGGTGATGATCCGGTTGGTGTAGGCCTCGCCGCCGTCGGCGTCGTTCTTCATCGCCCGGATCAACTGGGGGACGAGGACGGCGTTGAACACGCCACCCGCCAGCAGGATGTAGAGCATGTTCGGGATCGTGTTGGCGATGTTGAAGAGGTCGGCGTGACCGCCGGTGCCAAGGGCCGCGGCGAGCAGGATCGACCGGATCAGGCCGCTGAACCGGGACACGATGGTGCCGGCCGCCATGACGGCGCTGTTGCCGATGACGGTCTTCGGGGAGCTCATCCGGGGTCCCTGGGCAAACCGCAGCGCAGCGAGGACTTGTCTGGGGTGGTGTTCATGCTGCGCGTGACTTCCGGTAGCGACGGATCAGGCGGACCGGGATGGCAAGGAAGAGGATGCCGACCCCGACGCCGAGGATCACCCAGATCACCTTGCCGACCGAGTTGGAGCGCACGCTCATCTCCTCGGAGCTGCCCAGCGGGCGCCCCTGGCTGTCAGTGGCCACGAGGTCGACCGGGTGCACCCCGATAGAGCTGGCGGTGGCGTCGAGCTGGATGGTGCGAGAGGTCTTCGCCCCGATCTCGATGGTGCCCGGCGCCCGGATCTCGAGGTTGTCCTGGGTGTGCGCCTTGATCGAGAGGGTGACCGGGACCTCGAGGCCGTTGGTGATCTTGACCGCGAAGGGCCCGTTGGCCGCGGAGAGGATCACGAACGACGGCGCTTCGATCGTGACCTGACGCAGGCGGCTCTCGAGCCAGCTGGTCGCGCCGTCGGCCAGCTGCTCGGCGGCGAACTGGTCGTCGCGCACCATGTAGGAGGTGTAGGTGAGCGCCTCCTCGGCGGTCTGCCGCTCGATGCCGTCGGTGTCGGCCAGGATGTCGTCGAGGGTGGCGCCGGCCTCCATCAGCTCGCGGGCCGAGGTGAACGACGCGGAGCCCAGCTCGCGCTGTTCCTGGCGCCGCGGGTAGTCGACCTGCTTCACCTCACGGGTCCGGCCACCGGTGTTCGTGGAGAGACGGCGTACGTCGACGAAGGGTCGATCCAGGCCGGCAAAGAAGTCGGACGCCGACGTGCCGGGGTCGAAGTCGGTGGGCAGGTTCACCAGGAGTGGGTCGGTGTCGTCGGCCAGGGAGCGCACGGCGGCCTCGGCAAGGGTCCGCTGGCGCACGGTCAGCGCGTTCTGGACATCGCCTGCGGGAACGTTGAGCATCGTGGCGTCGTACAGGGACATCTGGTGGTCGCCCAGCTGCAGCCGGGACGGCTGGTCGGACTCCTCCTCGTCGTCAGCGGCGCCGGGAACCGCCTCGTCGGACATCAGCATCGTGGTGCCCGGGTCGATCCCGTCGATGGCGGCCCCGGGGAGGAGCCCGGACGGCGGTGCGACGGCGGGCGTGGCGCTGACCTTCAGCCGCTTGAAGACATCGCTCGAGAGCTTGCGCGACAACCCGTAGAGCAAGCCGTCATTGGCCGACGCGGCCGCGACGTCGAGGTCGCCGTACGGGAGGGCCAGCACTTCGTGGGCATCGGCCAGTGCGGTGACGTCGTCGAGCCAGGCCTGGGCTGCGCCGGTCGGCACCTCCTCGTCGACGGTCTCCTCGTCCTCGGTGGCGTCTGCCTCCTCGTCGGGGACGCCGAGGTCGCGGGGCGGGTTCCCGTCGGCGAGCTGCTCCACCGCGGTCACGATCGCGGGGTCGATCGCCCAGGTCACCGGCAGGGTGTCGGAGCCGTCGACCATGCTCGCCAGCTGGGCCAGGCGGCCGTTGGGGCCCAGCGCGGTGGCCCACTCGTCGACGTCGGCGAGGCGTCCGTCCGCATGGCGCTCCACCGGCCCGCGGATCGGCACCACGATCGAGGTGGGCACCTCCGGCCGTCGGACGTCGACCAGCGGGATGAACGTGCGGGCCCGACCGATGGCGTTGTCGGGGCGTTCCCCGTCGGTGTTGGCGGCCAGGGCCTGGACGCCGATCTGGTAGATCCCCTCGGCGCCACTGATCTTGGCCGCCCACACCTCGCGGGGCACCCGGATCGACCACGCCCGGGTCTCGCCCGGGTCGAGCGACGCGATGGACTCGTCGAAGTGGCCCTCGGTGGTGATGCGGTCACCGAACGGCAGGCGCGGGTCGGACTCGGCGGCCAGGTCGACCTCGGCGGAGGTGGTGAACGGTGAGAACGACAGTCGGGGATAGATCTTGACGTCGAGCCAGGGGTCGTCGCTGGTGTTGGTGACCGACCCGGTCAGCCGGATCGGTCCCTTGCGGGGGATCACCGACGGCGTCATCGAGTCGATGGTCACCGACAACGGGTCGGCCTCGGCGGCGCTCGTCGTACCGACCCGGGCGGGAGCGGCGACCGTGCCCGACACCGCGCCCGAGACCGGGGCGGCGACCGCGCCGGTCGCGGTCGCGGTGGGAATCACGAGTGCCGCTGAGGCGAACGCGACCGCAAGGACAGGGACCACGGGCGTGCGAAGGGCAGCCAGCGGTCGGATCACGGCGCCGACTCTATCGGCCTGCCGGGCGACTACCCTGTCTCCCGTGCCTGACGCCCGACCTTCCCCGATCCTGATCAGCGACGTCCAAGAGACGGTCGCCCGGGAACTCGAGCGGATCGCCCCCCTGATCGACGATCTGGGGGCCCGGTTCCGCGACGCCGGCCACGAGCTGGCACTGGTCGGCGGGCCGGTCCGCGACGCCATGCTGGGCCGGCTGCAGAACGACCTCGACTTCACCACGTCGGCGCATCCCGACGTCACCGAGAAGCTGGTCAAGGGCTGGGCAGACGCGCTCTGGGACATGGGCCGCGACTTCGGCACGATCGGTTGCCGCAAGGGTGAGTGGCAGGTCGAGATCACCACCTACCGCTCCGAGAAGTATGACGCCACCTCCCGCAAGCCCGACGTCGCGTACGGCGACTCGCTGGTCGGCGACCTCGGCCGACGTGACTTCACGGTGAACTCGATGGCGCTGACCGTGCCCGACCGCGGCTTCGAGGACCCGTTCGGCGGTATCGTCGACCTGGCCGCGCGCACGCTGCGCACGCCGGGACGTCCTGAGGACTCCTTCTCCGACGACCCCTTGCGCATGATGCGGGCCGCCCGCTTCGCCGCACAGCTGGGCTTCGACGTGGCGCCCGAGGTGGTCGCCGCGATGACCGCGATGGCCGGGCGGATCGAGATCATCTCGGCCGAGCGGGTCCGTGACGAGCTGGTGAAGCTGATCTGTGCGCCGTACCCACGCCGCGGGCTGCTGCTGCTGGTCGAGACCGGCCTGGCGTCCTACGTCCTCCCGGAGCTGCCGGCCCTGGCCCTCGAGCGCGATGAGCACCATCGGCACAAGGACGTCTACGAGCACACGCTGATCGTGCTGGAGCAGTCGATAGACCAGGAGGAGCGGCTGGGCCACGGACCCGACTTCGTCTCCCGGTTCGCGGCGCTGATGCACGACGTCGGCAAGCCGAGGACCCGACGCTTCGAGGACGGCGGGGTCGTCACCTTCCATCACCACGACGTGGTCGGCGCGAAGATCACCCGCAAGCGGATGAAGGCGCTGCGGTTCTCCAACGACGAGATCGACGCGGTCGCCAAGCTCGTCGAGCTGCACCTGCGCTTCCACGGGTACGGCGACGGCGAGTGGACCGACTCCGCCGTACGCCGCTACGTCCGTGACGCCGGCGACCAGCTCGAGCGGCTGCACATCCTGACCCGGGCCGACTGCACGACCCGCAACCAGCGCAAGGCGGCCCGGCTGCGCAAGGCGTACGACGACCTCGAGGAGCGCATCGCGCGGCTTTCGGAGGAGGAGGAGCTGGCCTCGATCCGGCCCGACCTCGACGGCACGCAGATCATGGAGATCCTCGGCATTCCGCCCGGCCGCGAGGTGGGCGAGGCCTACTCGTTCCTGCTCGAGCTGCGCATGGACGAGGGCCCGCAGTCCGAGGAGGACGCCAAGGCCGCACTGCTGGCGTGGTGGGCCGCCCGCGTTTGATCCCCGTCCGGCGTGGACACCCTTCGCCGCATGATCATTCGAGTCCTTGCGCCGGCCCGCCGTACCTCCACACGAGCGGGCGCCGTGCTGGCCTGGGCCGTCCTCGCCCTCGGGCTGTCCGCGTGCGGTGACGGCGACTTGTCCGGCGGGAGTGACGACTCGGGCAGCCGGTCGCGCGCAGGCCAGGCGAGCGCCGAAGAGGCGTATGCGGCGTACGCGCAGGCCGTGCGGGACGACGACGTGGACGCCTTCCGGGACGTGATCAGCGAGGGCTTCTGGAGCGACCTCTCGCCGGAACGCACCGACACGGCCGACTACGTGCACGACCAGCACTGGGCGCTCGAGCACGACCTGTTGGTGCTGCCCGACGAACCCACCAAGGTGTTGGGTGCCCGAGAGGTCGGCCTCACCGACGACCAGATCGCTGGCGTCGGCACCCAGGCCGGCATCGACGGGCTCGGCGCCGACGACCTGGCCGTGATCGTCATCGAGGACGCTCACGTCGGTGTTCCCGAAGACTGCTTCGACGAGCCCGACGCCGAGGAGTGCTCACCCTCCGACGAGGCACGGGCCGACGCGAGCGACGTGAACCTCGTGGTACTGCGTGACGGGTCGACGTGGCGCGTCGCGGGCATGGAGCCTGCCGCCTAGCCTCACCCAGCAGTTGACAATCATTCTCAATAAATCTGAGAATCGTTCTCATGAAGCGATGGAGAATGATCCCAGTCCTGCTGGCCACCCTGATCGTGTCGGCGTGCGGCACCGAGACCGGCGAACCCACGAGTGAGGGCCGGTCGGGTGACGACACCGAGCCGGGCGCCGTCGAGGCGGCCGGGCCCGAGCCGCGCCTCGCCGTCACCTACGACGGCGGCGTGCTCGTGCTGCGGGCCAGCGACGGCGAGGTGCTGCTCGACCACCCGGCCGAGGGTTTCGTGCGGGCCAACCCCGCCGGGGACGACCGCCACGTGCTGCTCTCGACGAGCCGTGGCTTCGAGGCTCTCGACCTGGGCAGCTGGACGCACAGCCACGGCGACCACGGGCACTCGTGGATCGGGGAGCCACGCCTGACCGGCACGGTGTTCGAGGCGCAGGAGCCGGGCCACGTCGTGCACCACGAGGGGCACACGGTGCTGTTCGACGACGGCACCGGATCGTGGACCGTCTTCGACCCCCACGACCTCGCGGACGGCACTCCGGAGACTGACCGGGATGCCGCGGACCAGGCGCACCACGGGGTCGCCGTACGACTCGGGAACGGCAACCTGGTCCACACCGTCGGAGACGCCGAGACCCGCACCGGCGTACGCCTGGTCACCCCGGCCGGCCACGAGCTGGCCGCAAGTGACGCGTGCCCGGGCGTCCACGGCGAGGCGTTCGCGGGCGAGGTGGCGGTCTTCGGCTGCGAGGACGGCGCGCTCCTGGTGGACGGACGGACCATCACCAAGGTCGACAGCCCCGACGCCTACGGACGAATCGGCAACCAGGCCGGATCGGAGGACTCGCCGGTGCTGCTCGGCGACTACAAGACCGACCCGGACGCGGAGCTCGAGCGGCCGACGCGGGTCTCCCTGGTCGACACGAGGAAGGGGACCATCCGGCTGGTCGACGTGAAGGCGAGCTACGCCTTCCGCTCGCTGGGCCGGGGGCCGGAGGGTGAGGGCCTGGTGCTGGGCACCGACGGCAGGCTTCGGGTCATCGACGTGGACACGGGCCGGACCACCGCGACGATCCCGGTCCTCGACCGTTGGCGGGAGCCGGTCGACTGGCAGCAGCCGCGGCCGGCCCTGGAGGTGCTCGACGGCACGGCCTACGTCACCGACCCGGCCACCTCGAGGCTCCACGTGGTCGACCTGGCCCGCCGCAGGGTGACCGACACCTTCGACCTGCCGCAGGTGCCGAACGAGCTGGTCGCCTCGGCGGGCTGATCCCACGGTGTGACCCGTCAGTAACACGTTCCTGTTCGTGGACTAGCCTCCCTCGTCATGACTGAGGTTCTGGAACTGCTCGAGGAGTCCATCGACATCGACGCCGACCCGGCGACCGTGTGGGCGCTGGTGACCGACATGCCACGGATGGCGCAGTGGAGCCCGCAGGTGGTGAAGACGATCGTGCGCGGCGACGGCATCGCCCTCGGCACCCGCACGGTGAACATCAACCGGCGCGGACTCCTGGTCTGGCCGACCCGGTCCAAGGTGATCCGGTTCGAGCCCGAGCGGGAGTTCGCGTTCCGGATCAAGGACAACAAGTCCGTCTGGTCGTTCAGCCTCGACCCCATCGCCAACGGCACCCGCGTGGTGCAGCGGCGCCAGGTGCCGAATGGCACGACGAAGATCTCCGACACCCTGATCAAGGCCGTGATGGGTGGGCAGGAGTCGTTCCAGCTGGAGCTGCGCGGCGGCATGCGCCAGACCCTGAAGCGGATCAAGGCCGACGCCGAGGGCACTGGCTGAGTCAGCCGCCTGGGTGATGCGGCCCGGCCTGCGGAGGCCGAGCCGCGCCGATCAACGGTGGCGGGTTTGTCGGCGCGGCCGATGGGGGCATGCTTGGCGCCATGAAGAGCGACCTTTTCGACCAGTCGAACCTCCGCGTGCAGAGCCAGGAGCGCTTCACCCTCCAGAACGACCAGATGCTGCGCGTCGGGCTCGGCCCGGACGTCCTGGCCGCCAAGGGCGCCATGGTGGCCTACACCGGACAGGTGCAGTTCCACCACGAGAAGTCCGGCAGCATGGCCAAGCTCGCCAAGAAGATCGTCACCAGTGAGGACGTCTCGCTGATGCGGGTCACCGGGCAGGGCGAGGTCTACTTCGCCTCCGACGCCGGCTACGTCTTCCTGCTGGAGCTGGAGAACGAGGGCATCAGCCTCAACTACCGCAACCTGCTGGCCTTCGACTCCTCACTCACCTGGGACATCAACCGGGTCAAGGGCGCAGGCCTGATGACCGGCGGCCTGTTCAACACCACCGTCGGCGGCAACGGCACCGTCGCGGTGGCCTGCATCGGCAAGCCCACCGTCTTCGACTGCTCGCAGCAGCCGGTCTTCGTCGACCCCAACTCCGCGGTCTGCTGGTCGGCCGGCCTGGCACCGGGCATCAACAACTCGATGAACATGGGCTCGATGCTGCGCGGCGGCTCGGGCGAGGCCATCCAGTACGTCTTCCACGGGCCCGGCTTCGTCGTCGTACAGTCCTTCGAATGGACGCCGGTCTCGACCGGCGCCCGCGGCTGAGGGGTTCGGCATGAAGAGCCGCATCTTCGACGCCGAGAACATGCCGGTGCGCAGCGACGAACGCTGGGCCCTGCAGAACAACCGCACGCTCCGCGTCGGGCTGGGCCCCGACGTGCTGGCCACCAAGGGCGCGATGGTCAGCTTCCTGGGGCGGCTCGCCTTCCACCACGAGAAGTCCGGCTCGATGGGCAAGCTGGCCAAGAAGGTCGTCACCGGCGAGGACGTCTCGCTGATGCGGGTCTCCGGGCAGGGCGAGGTCTTCTTCGCCCAGGAGGCCGGCTACGTGCACCTGCTGCACCTCGAGAACGAGGGCATCAGCGTCAACTTCCGCAACCTGCTCGCCTTCGACTCCTCGCTCACCTGGGACATCAACCGGATCAAGGGTGCGGGACTCATGGCTGGCGGCCTGTTCAACACCACGGTCGGCGGCACCGGTACGGCGGCGGTCTCGGTGGTCGGCAAGCCGATCGTGCTCGACTGCTCGCAGCAGCCGGTCTACGTCGACCGCAACGCCGCCGTGTGCTGGTCGGCGTCGCTGACCCCCTCGACGCACAACTCGATGAACATGGGCTCGATGCTGCGCGGCGGCTCCGGCGAGGCCGTCCAGATGGTCTTCCACGGCCCCGGGTTCGTGGTCGTGCAGGCCTACGAGTGGCGGCCACCGCCGGCCCCGGAGAAGAAGGGCGGCGGTGTGCTCGGCACGATCGGCGACCTGATCCCGTGAGGCAGCTGCGCTTCGCCACCCAGGGCGCGGCAGAAGGATGGGCCCGGGTCGCCGGTGCGGCCAGCCCCTACCTGATCACCTCCGAGGTGTCGGTGCTCCACGAGATGGCGCACAACCCGAACACGCTCGCGCGCTTCGTGGTCGTCGAGGACGGCGAGGTGCTCGGCGTCAGCCGGCTCCGCACGAGTGCCACCGGCGAGGCCAGGCTGATGATCCAGGTCGATCCGGCGCACACCGGTCGGGGAGTGGGCTCCCTGCTGCTGGCCCGGATGCGTGCGGTCGCCGGCGACGTCGACCTGCTCGGCATCGTCAACGGTGACGAGCACTCGACCGCGGTCGCCGCGCACTGGGGCGTCACGCTCGAACGCGAGCACACGATCTCGGTGGTGGACCCGTCGACCGTCGCCGCTCCCGGCGTGGTGCCTGACGGGCTGGTCGTCGTACCTCTCTCGGAGGCGGGGGTCGAGGCGGTCTGGCAGTGCCACGAGGCGGCCGCCGGAGACGACCCGTCGGGGCTGACCCGGCAGATCCCGTTCGACGAGTACGCCGTCGGGCAGTGGGCCGAGCCCGACCACCGCCCCGACCTCGGTCGTGCCGTGATGTCGGGCGACGTGGTGCTGGCCTACGGGTCGGTGACCGTTGCCGACGACCGGTCCTGGAACTCGATGACCGGCACCCGCCCGACGCACCGCGGGCAGGGCCTGGCCACGCTCGCCAAGCGGCATTCGCTGGTCGCGCTGGCCGCCGCGGGCGTCACCCGATGTTTCACGGGGAACGATGCCGCGAACGTCCCGATGCTCGCGGTCAACGAGGCGCTGGGCTACCGGCGTACGGCGAGCACCTGGGGGGCCCGGCTGAGTTCGTGATTTCGGTCGGTCGGTGACTATCGTCACTCCCATGACGAACCACGACGAACTCGCTGGAGTCAGTGAGGCACAGCAGGCCGCCATCGCGGTCGTGGATGCCCACGCAGCGCACAACTACCACCCGCTCCCCGTCGTCGTCGCCGAGGCCACCGGCGCCACGGTCACCGACATCGACGGCAAGGTCTACCTCGACTGCCTCGCGGCGTACTCCGCGGTGAACTTCGGGCACTGCAACCCGGAGCTGACCAAGGTCGCCAAGGAACAGCTCGACAAGGTCACGCTGACCAGTCGCGCCTTCCACTCCGAGGCGCTCGGTCCGTTCGCCGAGGCGCTGGCCCGGTTGGCGAAGAAGGACATGATCCTGCCGATGAACACCGGCGCGGAGGCCGTCGAGTCCGCGATCAAGGTGGCCCGCAAGTGGGGCTACGAGGTCAAGGGCGTTGCCGCCGACCAGGCCAACATCATCGTGATGGAGGGCAACTTCCACGGGCGCACCACCACGATCATCTCGTTCAGCGACGACCCCGAGGCCCACGACAACTACGGCCCGTTCACTCCCGGCTTCGTCACCGTGCCCTACGGCGACGCCGATGCGATCGAAGCGGCCATCGACGAGAACACCGTCGCGGTGCTCGTCGAGCCGATCCAGGGCGAGGCCGGCGTGGGCATCCCGCCGGCGGACTACCTGCCCCGGGTCCGCGAGATCACTCGCGAGCACAACGTGCTGTTCATCGCCGACGAGATCCAGTCCGGCCTCGGCCGATGCGGCGCGACCTTCCAGTGCGACAACGTCGGCGTCGTGCCCGACCTCTACCTGCTGGGCAAGGCCCTTGGCGCGGGCATCGTGCCGGTCTCGGCCGTGGTCGGCAACACCGACGTGCTCGGGGTGCTGAAGCCGGGCCAGCACGGCTCGACCTTCGGTGGCAACCCGCTGGCTGCCGCGGTGGGGCTCGCCGTCGTACAGCTCCTCGAGACCGGTGAGATGCAGGAGCGCGCGAAGACGCTCGGTGCCCGGCTCGGTGCCGGACTCCGCGCCTTCGAGGGCAAGGGCGTCACCGAGGTGCGGTGCCAGGGCCTGTGGGCCGGCGTCGACATCGACCCCGAGGTGGCCACCGCCCGCGAGGTATGCCAGCGACTCCTGGCCCGCGGCATCCTGGCCAAGGACACCCACGGCCAGACCGTGCGCCTGGCCCCGCCGATCGTGATCACCGAGGAGCAGCTCGAATGGGCGATCACCCAGTTCGGCGAGGTCCTCGCAGAGCTCCTCGCCTGATCCACGAACCATGCCCTTTTGATGCGCGAACCGTGGGTTCTTGCGCCTCGAACCGTGGATTGTTGACGCGGCACGCCCGCCGACGTACGCCGACACCGGGTCGCGCACGCCGTACGGCGAAATGCGAAACCGCCGCCCACCCCTGAGGGGGTGAGCGGCGGTTCTGATGAATCAAGAATCCACGGCTCGAACGTCAAGAATGCACGGTTCGCGCATCAAGGATGCACGGTTGGTCACTCGCCGGCGATGAACTTCTCCAGCTGGATGCGACCCTCGGTGTCCTCGATCTGGACCGGCGGGGACTTCATGAGGTACGCCGAGGCCGAGATGACCGGGCCACCGAGGCCGCGGTCCTTGGCGATCTTGGCGGCACGGACGGCGTCGATGATGATGCCGGCGCTGTTCGGGGAGTCCCAGACCTCGAGCTTGTACTCGAGGTTCAGCGGAACGTCACCGAAGGCGCGACCCTCGAGGCGGACGTAGGCCCACTTGCGGTCGTCGAGCCACGCCACGTAGTCCGAGGGACCGATGTGGACGTTGCGGCTGTCCTTGAGGCCGGCCAGCGAGCCGGTCAGGTTGGACGTGACGGCCTGGGTCTTGGAGACCTTCTTGGACTCCAGGCGCTCGCGCTCGAGCATGTTCTTGAAGTCCATGTTGCCGCCGACGTTGAGCTGGTACGTGCGGTCCAGCGTCACGCCGCGGTCCTCGAACAGCTTGGCCATCACGCGGTGCGTGATGGTCGCGCCGACCTGCGACTTGATGTCGTCACCGACGATCGGGACGCCGGCGTCCTCGAACTTCTTGGCCCACTCGGGGTCGGAGGCGATGAAGACCGGCAGCGCGTTGACGAAGGCGACCTTCGCGTCGATGGCGCACTGGGCGTAGAACTTGTCGGCCTGCTCGGAACCGACCGGCAGGTAGGACACCAGGACGTCGACCTCGGCGTCCTTGAGCACCTGGACGACGTCGACCGGCTCGGCGTCCGACTGGTCGATGGTCTGGAGGTAGTACTTGCCGAGACCGTCGAGGGTCGGGCCACGCTGGACGATGACGCCGGTCGGCGGCACGTCGGCGATCTTGATCGTGTTGTTCTCGGAGGCCTGGGTGGCCTCGGAGAGGTCGAACCCGACCTTCTTGGCGTCGACGTCGAAGGCGGCGACGAACTCGACGTCGGAGACGTGGTAGTCACCGAACTTGACGTGCATCAGCCCGGGAACCGAGCTGGCCGGGTCCGCATCCTTGTAGTACTCGACACCCTGGATGAGGGAGGTGGCGCAGTTGCCGACTCCCACGATTGCTACGCGTACCGAACCCATTCGGTTTCCTCTTCCTGCTCTTGTCGAGGCTTTTCATCGCCTCGGGCTTGTCCTGCTGACTTGTCGTGCTGGTGCTGCTCAGGTCTGTGGTTCGACCGGTGGTTTCTGCTGGCTCCGCTCGGCGTTGATGAGGTCCGAGAGCCAGCGGACCTCCCGCTCGACCGATTCGACTCCGTGTCTCTGCAACTCGGAGGCGTACTGGTCCATCTCCTTCTGGGTCAGGGCCAGCTGCGACTGCACCCTGTCGAGCCGCTCCTGGAGACGGGTACGGCGACCCTCGAGGACCCGGAGACGGATCTCCATGTCGGTGCGACCGAAGAAGGCGAAGCGGATGTCGAAGTTGTCGTCCTCCCACGCAGTGGGGCCGACCTCCGACATCAACCGGCCGAACTCGGTGTCACCGGTCTCGGTCAACTGGTAGACGATCCGGGGCCGCCGACTGACCACGGCACCCGGGTTCTTGACGGTGCGTTCCTCGATCCACTGGGCACGCAGCATCTTCTTCAGCGCGGGGTAGAGCGAGCCGTACGAGAGCACGCGCCCCCACCCGAGCATGAGGTTGAGGCGCTTGCGGAGCTCGTATCCGTGCATGGGTGACTCGTGCAGCAGTCCGAGGACTGCCAGCTCGATGGTCTCTCCGCGCCTTGCCACAGACCTATCGTAGCGATATATCGCGCTCTGTGAGAACTGCGGGTGAATCCGGGGTGTTGCGCGTCACTGATCCGGGTGAACGAGGACAGTCCGCGTACTCTTTTCCACTGGCCCATGAAGTACCCGTGCCCGACGTTGGTACGACGCACCCCACGGAGACCACCACGTGACAGGAAAGCGCAAGGCTGGCGTGCCCGCGCGCAAGAAGCCCGCCGCAGGCAAGCCGGACCAGAGCCCGCTGAAGCGACGCCTCAAGAAGACGTTGAAGTGGACCTCGATCAGCGGGCTGGTGCTCGCCCTGGTCGGCGCGATCGCGTTCGTCGTGCTCTACCGCACCATCGACGTCCCCGACCCCAACGCCGACTTCCAGACCGAGACCACGAAGGTCTACTACGACGACGGCAAGGCCGAGCTCGGCAGCTTCGCGACCCAGAACCGCAACTCGATCTCGCTCGACGAGATGCCCGACACGATCAAGGACGCGGTGGTCGCGGCCGAGAACCAGAGCTTCTGGACCGACAAGGGCATTGACCCCAAGGGCATCCTCCGGGCGGCCTTCAGCAACGCCAAGGGCAACGCGCAGCAGGGTGCCTCCACGATCACCCAGCAGTACGTCAAGATCCTCTACCTCAGCCAGGAGCGCTCCTACACCCGCAAGGTGAAGGAGGCGATCGTCTCCTTGAAGCTGCAGCGCCAGCAGAGCAAGGAGGAGATCCTCGAGGGCTACCTCAACACGATCTACTTCGGCCGCGGCGCCTACGGCATCGACGCCGCCGCCCACGCGTTCTTCGACAAGCCCGCGAAGAAGCTGAAGTTGCGGGAGAGCGCCGTACTCGCGTCGGTGATCAACAACCCGACACTGTTCGACCCGGCCAACGGCAAGGCCAACCGGGAGGCGCTCCTCGAGCGCTACCACTACGTCCTGGGCGAGATGGCCGACATGGACACCGTCCCCGCGGACCAGGCTGCTCGGGCCGAGAAGCGGCTGCCGAAGTTCCCCAAGGTCAAGTCCGAGTCGTCGTACGCCGGACAGCGCGGCCACATGCTGGAGATGATCAAGAAGGAGCTCCTGCGCCTCGACTTCACCGAGCAGGAGATCAACGGCGGCGGCCTCCGGGTCACCACCACACTCGACCAGGACGCGATGAAGGCCGCCGAGGAGGGCGTCGACGAGGCCCGTCCCGACGGGCTCAAGGAACTGCACGTCGCCAGTGCCAGCGTCGAGCCGGGCACCGGTGCGCTGCGCAGCTTCTACGGCGGCCAGGACTACCTGAAGTCGCAGATCAACTGGGCCGTCTCGGGTGGCCAGCCCGGTTCGTCGTTCAAGCCGTTCGCACTTGCCGCGGGCATCAAGGCCGGCTTCTCCCTGAAGGACACCTTCGACGGGAACTCGCCGTTCTACTTCGAGAACGGCACCAAGGGCCCGCGCAACGAGGGCACCGGGCCCGACGGCGAAGGCAATGACTACGGCTCGTCGGTGAACCTGATCAAGGGCACCGAGGAGTCCATCAACACGGTGTACGCCGACCTCACCGACTCGATCCCCGACGGCCCGCAGAAGATCCTCGACATGGCCAACGCGCTGGGCATTCCGAAGGCGAAGAAGCGCGAGGGCACCATGAACAACCTTCGTGACTCGCCCGGTCTGGAGGCCAACTCGGGCATCGCGCTGGGTTCGGCGACGGTCAGCCCGATCAACATGGCCAACGCCTACGCCACGATCGCCAACGGCGGTGAGGCGGCGCCGGTCTACGTGATCGAGAAGGTCGAGGACCGCGACGGCACCGAGCTCTACCGCCACAAGGTGCACACCAAGCGGGTGCTCGACGAGGACATCGCCGCCGACGTCTCCTATGCCATGCAGCAGGTGGTGACCAACGGCACCGGCGCCAACGCCCAGGCCCTCGGCCGTCCGGCCGCAGGCAAGACGGGTACGGCGACCAACGCCGACGACAACGTGTCGTCGTCCTGGTTCGTCGGCTACACCCCACAGATGGCCACCGCCGTGATGTACGTCCGCGGCAAGGGCAACGAGAGCCTCGAGGGCTACCTCGAGCCGTTCTACGGTGCGAACTACCCGACCCAGACGTGGACCGCGATCATGAGCCGCCTCATGGACGGCAAGGACGTCGAGTACTTCCCGGAGCCGGTCTTCGTCGACGGCGACGCTCCCGACGACGGCCACGCGCCGTACGTGCCGCCGCCGCCCCCGCCGAAGAAGACGACGAAGCCCAAGCCCAAGCCCTCGAAGACGAAGAGCGAGGAGCCCAGCGAGACTCCGTCGGAGAAACCCACGAAGACCCCGGGTCCGCCGTCGGAGACTCCGACGACCGAACCGTCGCCGACCGAGAGCTGCACCATTCTCGGTGGCTGTGACGAGGATCCGCCGGGACAGACGAAGTCGGCACAGCCAGCCGCTCGCATCGAGTGACCGCGGGGTGACCGCTCCCGACCACGACGGCGTGGCCGCCCCGACCCGCGAGGACCCGGTGGCGGCCGCGCTGAGCGAGGGCATCGGAGGCCCGGTCGGCGAGCACGCCGCCCCCCACCCGTGGTGGACGCCGGTGCGCGTCGTCCTCGCGATGACCGCGATCGTCTTCGCGCTCGGGATGGTGCAGAAGGCACCGTGCTACTCCGACAACTGGATGGACGGCGAGACCCGCTACTCGCACATGTGCTACTCCGACCTGCCCTATCTGTACGTCGGGCGCGGGTTCGTCGAGCTGAACTGGCCCTACACCGACGACCAGGAGAGCCGGGACCGCTTCGAGGTCATGGAGTACCCGGTCGGCATCTCCTACTTCGCCTACGGCGCCGCGTGGGTGACGCACTGGGTCAGCGGCTCGCCCGACATCGGCACGAGGCCGCAGGTGCCGGTCGAGGAGCACTACTCGGACCCCGACGTGCTCGACGAGATCACGACGTACGTCGCGGTCAGCGCCGTCCTGCTCGCGATGGCCACCCTGTTGACCGCGTGGTTCCTGTCCCGGGCCCATCGACGCAGGCCGTGGGACGCGGCGCTCTTCGCCGCCTCGCCGGTGCTGCTCTTCAACGGCCTGGTCAACTGGGACCTGCTCTCGGTGGCGCTGGTGGCCGGGGCACTCTGGGCGTGGTCGCGCGACAAACCGGTGTGGACCGGGGTGATGATCGGGCTCGGCACCGCCACGAAGCTCTACCCCCTGTTCCTGCTCGGCGGGGTGCTGATCATCTGCCTGCGACGGCGGCGGCTGAGCGACTTCTTCAAGGTCACGATCACCGCGGGCCTGGCGTGGGTGGTCGCGAACGCGCCGGCGTACCTCTCGTCGGAGTCGGCGTGGAAGGTGTTCTGGACGTTCAACTCCGACCGGGGCGCTGATCTGGGCAGCATCTGGCTGGTGGTCTCGCAGGCCGGCCACGACTTCTCCGCGGACGAGATCAACAAGGCGTCGTGGATCTTCTTCATCGGGTGGTGCGCGCTCGTGCTGATCCTCGGCCTGGCCGCCCCCAAGACCCCTCGCCTGGCCCAGCTCGGCTGCCTGGTCGTGGCCGGCTTCCTGCTGGTCAACAAGGTCTACTCACCGCAGTACGCCCTCTGGCTGCTGCCCCTCGCCGTACTGGCCCGGCCACGGTGGCGCGACCAGCTCATCTGGCAGGCCGGCGAGCTGTTCTACTTCGCGTCGGTGTGGTGGTACCTCGGCGGCTTCCTGAAGCCGGGTGGCGGCGACGACCCCGGGTTCTACTGGCTCGCCATCGTCGTGCGGATGGCCTGCGAGCTCTACCTGGTCGCGATCATCGTGCGTGACATCCTGCGTCCGCACCACGACCCGGTCCGGGCTGATCACGAGCCGGCTGAGGCCCGTAGGGCTTCGGTGGTCGAGTAGCGAGCGCCCTCGTCGGAGGGCGTCGTACCTTTGAACGGGCACAACGCCATGGTTCGGCCCGATTTCGGGGGTGGGACGGTCGTTGTGCCCGTTCTTCGGCCCACTCGCGTGCTCGGTTCCCGGCCCGAAGCGTGACGGCGGGGGACCCTGCTCAGGCGATGACGACGCGGTCGAACGCAGTCGCGGTGTAGCGGACCCGGACGTCGATCTCGTCGCCGATGTCGGGCACCGCTGATCCCTGTGGCACGAACAGCATGCTGGCCTGCATGTGCGGCGGCTCCGCGAAGAGCCGCTGCTTCCCGCCGATGCTGTACGGCGACCGCACGAACCCGGCCGCGTCCAGTCCACCCCGGGCGATCGCGCCGGCCCGGGCCTTGATGGTGTTCGCGCCGGTGGGGGCCTCGAGCCCGATGCCGTGGGCGGTGCCGCCGCTGACCACGAGGATGGTGCCGGTCTTGGGCGCAGCCCGACCCCGGTAGCCGAACAGGGCACCGCGCTCGACGTGGTGGGAGTCGAGCACGGTCGCCTTGACGGTGAACGCGCCCCGGTCGCCGAGCCAGAGGTCGGTGCCGATGCGCGGGCGGATCGTGTAGTCGGGCCACGCACGAGCCAGCTGCGCCAGCTCGGCCGCGGTGAGGTGGCTGACCCAGATCGTGGTCGGCGGCAGGCCGGCGGCGACCGCGTCGGTCATCAGCCGCTGCACCTCGGAGAGGTGGGATGCGCCGCCCATCGGCAGGTGGAACGCGATGCCCTCGAACCTGGCACCACCTTCGTGGCTGCGCAGGAAGTCGCCGGCCTCGCGCAGCTCGCGCGGTGTGAAGCCGTGGCGCACCATCGAGGTGAGCCGCTCCAGCACGAACCGGGCCTCGGGGTCGCGGGCCAGCAGCCCCTCGAGGTCGGAGACCCGGCCGATGGTGTGGATCAGTCGCGGGTTCGGCTCGGTCGGTGCCTCGAAGGCACGCCACGGGCTGAGCACCAGCAGCGAGCCGGGGAAGGTGTCGGCGACCTCGTCCACCTCGGCGTACGTCCCGATGGCGAGCGTGTCGACGCCCAGGGACCGGGCCTCGTCGGCCAGGCGCCGGTTGCCGAGCCCGTAGCCGTTGCCCTTGGCCACCGGCACCACCTCGGGGAGGGTGGCCAGGATGCGGTGCTGGTTGGCCCGGAAGCGCGCTGCGTCGACGTAGAGGCTCAGGCCCATCAGTTGCCCCCGCCCGAGCGCCGCGCCATGTAGACGTCGAAGGCCTTGTGGATGAGCCGGTTGATCGGCAGGTCCCACTCGCCGGCGTACTCGACGGCCTCGCCGCCGGTGCCGACCTTGAACTGGATCAGCCCGACGTGGGAGTCGTCGGAGTCGAGGGTGTCGGTGATGCCGCGGAGGTCGTAGACGTCGGCGCCCGCGGCCAGCGAGTCCTGGATCATCGCCCACTGGGCCGCGTTCGAGCCGCGTACGTCGCGCTTCTCGGTGGAGGAGGCGCCGTAGGAGTACCAGGTGTGCGCGCCACAGCGGATCCAGATCGTGCTGGCCACCAGGTCGCCCTCGTGGCGGGCCAGGTAGAGCCGGATCTCGACGTCAGGACCGGACGAGGAGAGCGCCTCGAACATGGTGCGGAAGTAGCCCAGCGGCCGCGGCGTGAAGTGGTCGCGCTCGGCGGTGTGCACGTAGAGGTCGTGGAAGGCCTCCAAATCGGTGGTCGAGCTTGTCGAGACCGTGCCGCGGGTGACCTCGACGCCGGACTTGGCGGCCTTCTTGATGTTGCGGCGCCAGAGCTGGTTCATCCCCTTGAGGACCTCGTCCTCGGTGCGGGCGGTGCCGTCGTCATGGCGCAGCGGGATGACGAAGTTGTACTGCGGCTGGCCGGCGGCGAAGCCACCCTCGGCGACCAGCTGCTTCCAGCCGAGCTCGTTGAGCTGGCTCACCACGCGGGCTCCGACCACGCTGCGCTCGAGGGGTGCGACCTCGCCGAGTCGGCGTACGGCGTCGCTGGCGATGCCCTCCTTGACCTGGGCGGCGGACCAGCGGGCGGTCACGACGGGTGGGCCCATGCGGCAGCCGAACGCGCCGGCCTGGCGCAGGTGGGTGACCATCGGCGCCAGCCAGGCGGCGAGGTTCGGGGCGTCCCAGTCGATGACCGGGCCCTCGGGCAGGTAGGCGAGGTAGCGCTTCACCTTGGGCAGCTGGCGGTAGAGCACCAGCGCGACGCCGACCAGCTCGTCGTCACTGAACCACCCGATCGACTCGCGCTTCCACTCTGCCTTCACCGCGCCCCAGGCCGGGGTCTGGAGGAAGCTGGCAGAGCGTTGGCCGGCCAGGTAGGCGAGGTGCGCGTCGGCGTCGATCGTGCGGACGGTCAGCGGGGCGTCGGGGTGGGCGGCAGCGGGGGAAGACACGAGGGCGAGGCTACCGGGCGGGGCCGCCGAGTGAACCCCCACGTCACTCGTCGGCCCCGGCCGGTCACCCCCGTTGTTCCAGCGCTCAGGAGTGGCCGGTGGGCCGCCAGATACATCGGGATGAAGTTTCTTCGCACAGGTATCTGGGCCGTTCTCTGGCACACCTGTGTGGGTATGGCGACAATGCAGGTGATGGGCACTCCTTCACGTGACTCGACACCCCGCGCCCCGACCCAGTCAGCCGGCCAGGTCTGGGCCGAGGCGTCAGCCTGCTTCCGCGCGTGGACCGACGGTGAGACCGGGGAGCTGGGCCTCTCCGGGCTGGTCCGGGTGATGACGCCGGTGCTGTGGCACGTGGTGCGTTCCTACCGGTTGCCGCACGAGCTCGCCGAGGACGTCGTACAGACGACGTGGTTGGCGCTGGTGCGTCGCCGCGACGCCATCGAGGACCCAGTGGCCATCGGTGGCTGGCTGACGACGACCGCACGTCGCGAGGCGTGGCGGGTCTCGAAGCTGAAGAACCAGGCGATCCCCGTGGAGGACGAGGAGATCGCCTTCCGGCTGCCGCGACAGCGTTCGGCGGAGTCGCATGCGGTCGAGGCCGACGAGAGCTCCCAGCTGTGGCGGGTGGTCGACGAGCTGCCGGACCGGTGCCGCAGGCTGCTGCGCATCGTGGCCTTCGAGAACCGGCCCGACTACACGCACGTCGCGCAGACCCTCGACATGCCGGTCGGCAGCATCGGCCCCACCCGCAGCAGGTGCCTGGCGAAGTTGCGGATCGCCCTCATGCAGATCGACGACCCGGAGGCAGGACGATGACCAGGGACTACAGCCGTGACGGGCTCCTCCAGGTGGTGCGCGAGGTCTGGACCGAGCGTGACCCCATGCCGGCAGGGCTCGTCGAGCGCATGCAGGCGGCGGTGGAGGCCGAGCTGGCCATTGCCGGCACCGACTTCGACGTCGAGCTGCTGATGCTGGTCTCTCGCGAGGAGATGCTCGCCGGGGCCCGCGGCACCGCGACGTACACACTGCGGTTCAGCAGTGACGACATCGACCTGCTGGTGCGCGCGGTCGGTGCACCTGAGGGCGGCACGAGACTCGACGGCTGGGTCTCCCCGGCCGGTCCGGTCACCGTGCACGCCACGCCGGTTCCCGACACCGGGCGCTCCTGGGAGGTCGAGAGCGACGACACCGGGCGGTTCGAGTTCACCGACCTGCCTGCCGGGATGGTGCGCCTGCACCTGACCCCACGCGACACCGGGCTGAAGCCGTTCGCCACGCCCGCCTTCGAGATCTGAGGACAACGCCCCATGCAGAACCCGAGCTCTGAATTGAACGAGCCCAAGGAGCCGAAGCGTCCCGAACCCCTTGACCGTGACCCCCAGCCGCCGCCCAAGTGGGCCATCGCGGCGGTGGAAGGCAGGATCCTCGATCCCGCCACAGCCTTGGTGGTGAAGGGTGTGCGGCCGCGGGCAACGGTGTACGTCGGTCCGCGGCTGACGATCTCCTACCGGAACAACTTCGCGGAGACGCTCGACATCCTCCGAGACGTCGCCAAAGAACTCGGTTGGGACGTCGACCCGGAGGAGACGGCCGCGCGTGAGTACGCATCGGCACCGGCCGACGCGCAGATTCGCACGCCGGAGAACCTCGCCGAGGACCGTCAACTCCGCTTCGGCGTCCGTCGGCTGAGTCTCTCCGTCTCCGGGAACAAGGCGTCACAGGCGCCTGATGGATGGACGCTGCTGCAGCGGGCCCGGGCCAAGTACGGCCTGGACGTGACGCGCGGAATCGGTCTCGACCACGTCGTCAGGGTGGCGGTCTCGAGCAACCCGGTCTGGGACGGCAACCCGGTCTGGGACGGCAACCCCGTGTGGGACGGCAACCCCGTGTGGGACGGCAACCCGGTCTGGGACGGCAACCCGGTCTGGGACGGCAACCCCGTGTGGGACGGCAACCCGGCGCGGGGTGGCACGTCCGCGGCCGTCGCGAGCTACGCACGGGCAGGCACTGGTGGCCGCCAACCGATCGCATACGTCGGGCCGGCTCCGGTACGCCGACCTGACGATGAGCTCAAGGGCCGACGGCCCGTGGTGGGTGTCCTGGACACCGGATGCGCGCCGCACCCTTGGCTGGACGACGTGGTCCACACGTCGATCACTCTCGACGGCGAGGCGATCGGCTACACGGACCCGACAACGGCTCCCGACCTGCACGGCGACCTCACCGGTCCGTTGGACGGCTCCATCGACCCGCTCTCCGGCCACGGCACCTTCATCGCTGGCCTGGTCCACCAGACGTGTCCCGATGCCGACATCCTGGCGTGGCGCGTGGTCCCTTCGGCAGGCCCGATCGTTGAGTCAGATCTGGTGCGTGCGCTGAGCCAGATCGCCGAGTTGGTACGGCGTCATCACGCCGGCGAGCCTGGTGGACAGGCGATCGACGTGCTCAACCTCTCGTGCGGCTACTACCACGAGACACCGGAGGACGGACTCTTCGACGTCACCATCCGCGACATCCTCGAGGACCTCGGGCGACATGGAGTCGTGGTGGTCTGCTCTGCTGGCAACGATGCCACCAGCCGACCCGCCTTCCCAGCGGCGTTCGCGCCCTGGTCGGACGGGCAGGGCCCGGTTTCCGTGGACACGACGTGCGTTCCGATCGTCTCGGTGGGAGCGCTCAACCCGAACCGGCGCAGCGATGCACTCTTCACCAACACCGGCGCCTGGGTGCGGTCCTACGTGCCGGGCGCGGCATTGATGTCGACGATCCCCGCCTTCCAGGGAGGGGCACAGTCGATGGCCGAGACGGTGGCCTTCGGGCGCACGCGTTCGGCCATCGACCCCGACGACTTCCGCGGTGGCTTTGCGGTGTGGAGCGGTACGTCGTTCGCTGCGCCCGTGCTCGCCGGCGTGCTCGCGGCGAACCTGCTCGAGGGCCTCGAGCCGTCGAGTGCAGCGCCGGACACCGCAGCAGCTGTGAGCCGGGCCTGGACCGCTGTGGAGAGGTGCACCCGAATCACGACATGATGGCCGGGTGGTCGGAGCCGAGGTGTTGCACGAACGCGGAGTGGCCGCGATGAACGCGGGCCAGTTCGACCGCGCGCAGGCTCTGCTGGAGGAGGCCTTGGACCTCGCCTCGGAGGAGGACCTGTGCGCCAGGATCGAGCTCAGCCTCGCTCTGGTCATGTCACAGACCAAACGCACCGCCGACGCGCTCGACCTCTGTGTCGCGGCGGCCGGCCGGCCGGGGCTGTCCCGCGAGACCGTCGGCCTCCTGCACAGCCAGCGCGCCCTGATCCTGATGTTGCACGGCGAGACCTCGGCCGCGTTGCGAGAGTTCGAGCTGGCGCTCGATGCCCTCGAGGATGACCTGCTGCTCGGCCGCGTGCACCTCAACCGCGGGAACGTCTTCCTCCAGCAGGGACGACCATCGGTCGCCTTGCCCGACTTCGAGCGCGCCGAACACCACTTCCGGCAGGTCGACAACGACTACCTCACCGCCAAGGCCGCCCACAACCTGGGCTACGCGCGCCTGCTCGAAGGGGACCTGGTCGGCGCCCTGCAGAGCATGGACGCCGCGCACCCCTACCTCGCCCCCGACGGGGCCGTGATGGAAGCGGTGATCAACCAGGATCGTGCCGAGGCGCTGATCGCTGCAGGTTTGGTCACGGAGGGGTGCACTGTGCTTCGGGATGCCGCTCGGACCTTCAGCCGTTCGAAGCTTCACCGCTATCAGGCCGACGCCGAGCTGGTCCTCGCCCGCACCCTCGTCCGTGCCGACCCGGAGGCAGCCCTGAAGGCGGCGCGCATCGCACGGCACCTCTTCGAACGCGTCGACAGTCGGGCTTGGGCGGCACGGGCCGAGGCGGTCGTCGTTGCCGCCGAGGTCGAGCTGGGTCGTCGCGGCCCGGCACTCGTGCACCGCAGCGACGCCTTGGCCGCCGAGCTCGATGAGCAGGGACTGCGGTGGGGCGCTGACCAGGTGCGCCTGCACGCCGCCCGTGTGATGGTGCGACGTGGGTCGTACTCAGACGCGCGGCTTCGAGTGGACGCCGTACGGCCTGGATCGCACGCTCCACTGGGGGTGCGCCTGCTCAGCCGCACGGCCAGGGCCGAGCTTGCCCACGCGCAGGGCCGCAACGGAACCGCTCTGCAGCACATCCGCGCCGGTGTCGGGGAGCTGCACGCCTGGCAGAGCACGTTCGGCAGCCTCGACCTGCAGACCGGCGTCGTCGGACAGGGCCGCCGTCTCGCCGTGCTCGGCCTGCGCCTGGCCGTGGACTCCGGGGACCCGGCCGTGCTCTACGAGTGGTCCGAGCGCGGGCGCATGCTGGCCAGCCGCATCCTGCCGGTCCGGCCACCGGTCGACGAACAGACCGCTGCCGACCTCGCCGAGCTCAGACAGCTCCAGGCCGGTGGCGACGACGTACAGGTCCCGCGGCCACGCCGTGAGGCCGAGCTGCGCCGGCGGGTGCGTGAGCGGGCCTGGCACAACCCGGGCTCCGGCGAGGTCACCGAGCCCGCGCCACTGGCCGACGTACGCCGGGAGCTCGGCACCGACACCGCGCTGGTCGCCTGGGTGATCAGCGCCGACCGGGTGGTCGGGTTGGTGGTCACGGACGCCGGTGAGAGGAAGTTCGAGCTCGGCACCTTCGCGCGGGTGCGCGAGCTGCTGGCCGGACTGTTGCCCGACCTCGACATGGCGGCCACCACTCTGCCGGACGCGCTGGCCGACGTCGTACGACGCGGGCTCGCGGCGCGGCTGCAAACTCTTGCCGACCTGTTGGTGACACCGCTGCTCGAGTCGATCGGCGATCGTCGGGTGGTGGTCACGCCGTCCGGTGGGCTGGCCGGGACGCCGTGGTCGCTGCTGCCCGGACTGGTCGGACGGTCGGTGACCGTGGCCGGCTCGGCGACCTCGTGGCTCTCGGCGCGGCAACGGCCGCTGTCGCTGGAACGGGTCGGGCTGGTCGCCGGTCCCCGTGTGCCACGCGCGGTCGAGGAGGTCACCGCCGCCGCCAAGGGCTGGGCCAGCGCCGAGGTGCTGACCGGAGACGCGGCCACTGCCGACGAGGTGACCGCGTTGGCCGGCCGGGTCGACGTGCTCCACGTGGCCGCGCACGGACGCCACTCGGCGGAGAACCCGCTCTTCTCCGGGCTCGAGCTGGTCGGCGGCCCGTGGTTCGGCTACGACGTCGACGCCCTGCCGGAGGTGCCGCAGGTGGTGCTGCTCTCGGCGTGCGAGGTCGGGCGGTCGTCGGTGCGGTTCGGCGACGAGCTGATCGGGATGACCTCGGCCTGGCTGCATGCCGGGGCGCGCTGTGTGATCGCCTCGCCCACTGCCGTGGCCGACGACGCCGCGCACGACGTACTCACGCACCTGCACGAGGGCCTGGCCGCCGGCCTGGACCCGTCGGCCGCCCTGGCCGCCGCGGTGGCGACCGGTACGACGACCGGAGCGCCCGCCCCGTTCGTCTGCTTCGGCGCCGGCTGGTAGCGCGAGCCGTGGGTTATTGATGCGCGAACCGCGTGTTCTTGATGCGCCAACCGTGGGTTCCTGGTGTCAGAGGCGTTCGCGCAACCACGCGGTGTCGGCCACGTGCTCCGCGGAACCACCCGGGGTCTCGAGGAGCGCGGGAGCCTTCGCGTCGCGGATCACCGAGGCCAGCAGGTCGGGGTCGATGTGGCCCGCACCCAGGTTGGCGTGCCGGTCGGCGCCCGAGTCGAAGTCGTCGCGGCTGTCGTTGGCGTGCACGAGGTCGATGCGGCCGGTGATCGCCAGCACGTCGTCGACGATGGTCTCGAGGTTGTTGCCACCGGCATGGGCGTGGCAGGTGTCGAGGCAGAAGCCGACCATGTCGGCCTGCTCCTCACCCTCGATCGCGCCCCACACGCCCTTGATGCGCTCGAGGTAACGAGTCATCGCGTTGTCACCGCCGGCGGTGTTCTCGATCAGCAGCGGGATCTTCAGGTCGGTCGCGGCGATCGCCTTGCGCCAGTTGTCGAAGCCGATCGAGGGGTCCTCGTCGTCCTTGAGGTGCCCGCCGTGCACGACCAGCCCCTTGGCGCCGATGGACGCCGCGGCATCCATGTGGGACTGCAGCAGCTTGCGGCTCGGGATGCGCAGCCGGTTGTTCGTGGTGGCCACGTTGATGAGGTACGGCGAGTGCACGTAGAGGTCGACGCCGGCCTCCTCCGCATCAGCCTTCAGGCCCTCGGCACCGCCGGCGTACTCGATGACCGGGCCCTTGTAGCTCTGCGGGTTGCCGAGGAAGAACTGCACCAGCGTGGTGTCACGGGCGCGGGCCTCCGCGATCGGGTCGGTCTGGTCGACGTGCGCGCCGATGGCTGTGCTGGTGGAGGAGCTCATGTGGTCCATCGTAGGAGCCCGGTCGGACAGCACTCTCGTGCGAGGGGCGAAGCCCGCCGACGCGTGGTCGTCGGTGGCTGGCTGGTGCTGGGTGAATGGCGTGGGTCCGCCCGCGCCAAGCCGACCTACAGGCATCAAGGATCCACGGTTCGCGCATCAAAAGGACGCGGCTCGCGACGCAATAATCCACGGTTGGCGCATCAGGAGGACGCGGGGCGTGGGTCAGACGACGTCGGTGGTGACCCGGGACAGCGTGGCGAGGTCACAGTTGCCGCCCGTCTGCACGATCGCGGTCTTGCGGCCCTCGGGACGGTCGGTGTCGGCGAGCATGCCGGCCAGCGCCAGCGACCCCGCGGGCTCGGCGAGGTTGTGCGTGGTGCGGTAGGTGAGCGCCATCGCCTCGGCGGCCTCCTCCTCGGAGACCCGCACGATCCGGGAGATGCCGCGGTTGATGATGTCGACCGCGATCGGGTCGGGGGTGCGGCAGGCGGCGCCGTCGACGAAGGTGTCGGCGCTGTCGGTCGAGACCGGGCGGCCCGCCTCGTAGGAGAGGGCGTACGCCGGGGCGCCCGCGGCCACCACGCCGATGATCTCGGTGCGGAGCCCGAGCAGGTCACGGACCAGGATGTTTGCGCAGGCACCCGAGCCCATGCCGATCGGCACGTAGATCGCCTCGAGCCCGGGCACCGACTCGTGCAGCTCTGCGGCGTACGTCGCCACGCCCTCGACCAGCCACGCGTGGAACGGCGGCACCATCAACAGGGTGCGCTCGCCGGCCAACCGGGCGGCGTACTCGCGGGCCTCCTGGAAGTCGTCGCCGTGCTCGATCACCTCGGCGCCGAGGCCGTCCATGGAGTCGGACTGGTCAGGGTTGTTGCCCTTGGGCACCACGATCGTGATCGGGACGCCGTACTTGCTGCCGGCGAACGCGAGGCTCTGGCCGTGGTTGCCGCGGGTGGCCGAGATCAGGCCGGACGGCGCGGGCATGCCCGAGACGCGCAGCCGTTCGAGGAAGTTGAGCCCGCCGCGCACCTTGAACGCGCCCGTGGGTGAGTGGTTCTCGTGCTTGACCCACGTCTCGGTGCGGGTGAAGCGCTCGAGCAGCGGCCAGCGGTACGCCGGAGTCGGTTTCACGTGGCGGCCCACCACCGACCGCGCGTAGCCCAGTGACGTCGGGGTGATCAGCGGACGCTCGCCGGTGCCGGGGGCGATCATCGGGCGGCGCGGGCTGGTGTCCTGCTGGGCCGCGGTCGGGGTCGCCTTCGCGACGGCGGTGACCCGGCTCGGCCGGGCGGGGGTGGTGGACGCCTTGATCTGGGCCAGGGTCAGCTGGATCTCGTCACGCGAGGCCTCGCCGCTGATCAGCTGGCTGGTGAACTCCTGCAGCCTGGTGAGCCGGCCCATGGCCACGTTGTTGCCGATGCCGACGCGTTCGGCGGTGAGCAGCTTGGTCAGCATCGGCACGGACAGGCCGATCACCTCGGCCAGCTCGGGAATGCCCAGGCCCATGAGGTGCTGCACCTTGTTGGCGAGCACGTCGATGGGGTCGCCGTACAACTCGGCCTGCTGTCGGCGCCTGTCTTCCTGCACGTCGTTCATCCCCGGGACCCCCTTTCGACTGATCCAACCCTACCGAGCGCGCGGACGATGACGCCTCTCCGCCCACTCGTGTGGAAAAGTGGAGCCCATGAAGCGTTCACGACGGCTCCTCGGGTCGGCCGCCGCAGGCTTCACTGCGGCCTGCCTGCTGGCGCCCGCCGCGGCGTACACCTCGGCCGACGACGAGCCGGTGGAGCTCGCCACCGACGTCGGCAGCGCCCCCGCCGTCGAGCCCGGCCTGCACACCATGAACATGCCCGACTCCACCGACACCGCGTACTTCGCGGTCGAGCGCACGATCGACGACTCGACGATCTGGGTGGGCGAGTCGCTGATCGCGCCGAAGCCGGTGGACGGGTCCTGGTACATCACGCCCACCGCCGACGGCACCAACCAGGACTGCGGGCAGGGGGCGTACGCCGACTCCTACTACGGCCGGCACGACCTGATCGCCGGCTCCGCCTCGACGAACCAGTCGTGCAGCACGGCCGACAAGGTGTTGTTCGGCCTCCAGAGCTGGGACCCCACGACGGTGCCGAACGCCGAGGCCAACCTCGTGGTGTGGGAGGAGCCGCCGGTCGCCGACGCCTCGATCCTGCCTCCGCCGGCGACGAACCAGAAGTGGGTCGGCACCCCCTCGACCGACAAGGGCGACGCCACGTTGGGCCACACGTTCGCCGACGCGCCCGAGCTGGTCGACGGCAAGTGGAAGGTGCATGTCGACCCGGGCAAGGCGGCCCTGTTCAAGGTGCCGCTCGACTGGAACCAGCACCTGCAGGTGTGGCTGACGTACGACGGCCCCGAGACCGTCGACAACGTGACCGTGCGGCCGATCCTGATCAATCCCGTCGGCGGGAAGTCCGCCTGGGGCACCGCCACCCAGGGTGCGAAGGGTGAGCCGCCAGGCTTCGACGACATCGACCTGAAGTACAACACCCTCGACGGAGGCGTGGTCTCCCCGTCGATCACCTGGCGCAACCGTGAGGCCGAGGGCGTCACCGCGGCGTTCCCCGGCACCTACTACGTGCTGCTGCAGCTCGGCCAGCAGGACATCCAGCCCAGCGGTGCCGACTTCATGGTCGACACCAAGGTCATCACCGACAAGGCCGCCACGTCGCCGTACGCCCAGGACGCGGAGCCGGTCGCCGCGCTCGACGGGTCCGACGCGGCGAAGGAGGAGTCCGACGAGAAGAAGTCGGAGGCCTCGTCCTCGTCGTCGGACGAGACCCCGTGGGCCGCGGTCGGTGGCCTCTTCGCCGGGTCGGCCGTGATGGCCGCCGCCGGCGTGATTGCCCTGGGCCGTCACCGTCGGAGCCGCGCATGATCCCGGTGCTGGCCAGCGAGCCGTGGGCGCTCATCTGGAGCCTGATCGCGGCCGCGGCGGTGTTGACCGTCGTCGGACTCGTGCTACTGCGCAACCGCTGACGCGAACCGCGTCGGCGTCAGGCCACGACCAGCCAGATCGCGCTGCCGGCCAGGCCGATGGCGGCCAGGAAGCAGACGATCGCCACGATCAGGGCGGTACTGGTGCCGCCGGTCGTGGCCGCACCGGACCGCCGGGTGACGTCGTAGCCGGTCACCGGCTGGGGCATCGGCGGGCCGACGAAGGCCGTGCGGCCGGCGGAGGTCGGCCCGGCGTTGCTGCCCGGGCTGGAGTGGGCGCCCGAGCTTGCCCCCTGGGCTCCGGAGTTGGATCCGGAGTGCGCGCCCGAGTTGGCACCCGACTGCGCTCCGGAGTGCGCGCCGGACTGGGGACCCGCGTGGCGTCCCTGCCCGGACGTCGCCCGTGAACCCTGGACGAAGCCGCCCTGGGCCACCGAACCGTGGCCGACCGACCCCTGGCCGCCTGAACCGGGGGCACCCGACCCCTGGCTGCCCGAACCGTGGGAGCCCGAGCCGTGTGATGCGGGGCCGTACGGCGTGGGTGCCTGGCCGGCCCCGGGGAACGGGGTCGGCGTCGGATAGGTCGAGCCCATCTGGCCGGTCGAGTAGGACGGGTAGTACGACGGGGGCGGCGGCGCCACGTCATTGAGCTGGTTGAAAACCTCGGGCGGCTCGGAGTCGTTCTGCCACGGGGTGCCGGGCGGTACGCCGATCTCGCGGAGCATCTGGAGCGCCTCGGAGGCACTGGCCGGCCGGGCCTCGGAGTCCTCCTGGATCAGCGCCTCGAGGAACTCCTTGTACTTGCCGTCAGGGGCGCCCTTCTGGTGACGCGGGCTGAGCCCGGTGATCATCTGGATGCCGACCACGCCCACGGCGTAGAGGTCCTGCTGGGGTTCGGGAGAGGCGCCGAGGGCCTGCTCGGGGGCCATGTAGCCGTCGGTGCCGATGGCGCCGGGGAAGCGGGTCAGCCGGACCTCGTCGATCAGCGCGGCGACACCGAAGTCGCCCAGGCGCAGGTGCGGACGGCGGGTGCCGGTCGGCTCGAGGAGCAGGTTGGCCGGCTTGACGTCGCGGTGCACGACTCCGGCACCGTGGACCGCCTCGAGGGCCTGGAGCGTCTGGTCGAGCACCACCGCGGCGTACGACTCGGGCAGCTTGCCGTGGTCGCCGAGCAGGGTCTGGATGGAGCCGCCCTTGACCAGGTCCATGGTGAAGATGACCAGGTTGTCCTCCGCGGCCCAGCCGCTGGGCGCGACGACGTGGGGGTGACGGATGCGCACCGACTGCTCGCGCACGAAGCGCAGCAGCATGCCGCTGTCGTGCTGGCCGAGCACCTTCGCCGCCACGAACGTCTGGTTCCGGAGGTCCCAGGCACGCCACACAGAGCCCATGCCGCCGGCGCCGATCTGGTCGATCAGCACGTAGCGGCCGGCGAGCGGCGTGTTACCCATGGATGTCATCGGGGGCCACCCTACCCATTCATCGGCCAAACATTCCGGCCCGGATCGGCCCCGGATCCAGTCGGCGGATTTCGTCGCCGTACGCGCGCGCTGATAGCCTGCACTGTCCTTGTGGCCCTGTACCCCCGAGTGGTGCATCCCGCTGACATTCGCAAAGCCCTCCTGCCACGGAGAGACCGTGGCCGCCGAGTCCAGAGGAGGTGGAGACCGCTATGCGTGCATATGAAGTGATGGTCATCCTCGACCCGAACCTCGAAGAGCGGACGATTGAACCGTCCCTCGACAAGTACCTCAACGTCATCCGCAAGGATGGTGGCTCCGTCGAGACCGTCGACGTCTGGGGACGTCGCCGCCTCGCCTACGAGGTCAAGAAGAACGCTGAAGGCATCTACGCCATCATCTCGCTGCAGGCCGAGCCGGCCACGGTCAAGGAGTTCGACCGCCAGCTCACCCTGAACGAGTCCGTGCTGCGCACCAAGGTCCTTCGCGCCCAGGCGTGACGGCGTACGCCGGTAGCTTGCCGGTGTTTCGGGGAAGTCCCTGTGGATGACCCCTTCACACTGTCGGTGCCGGCGTACACCATGGTCCGGACACACAAACAGCTGAGAACAAAGGGAGACCTGAGATGGCAGGCGAGACCGTAATCACGGTGGTCGGCAACCTCGTCGACGACCCGGAGCTGCGCTTCACCCCGTCGGGTGCGGCCGTGGCGAACTTCCGGATCGCATCGACGCCGCGCACCTTCGACAAGCAGAGCAACGAATGGAAGGACGGCGACGCGCTGTTCCTGACCTGCTCTGTCTGGCGACAGGCCGCGGAGAACGTCGCCGAGTCCCTGCAGCGCGGCATGCGTGTCGTCGTGCAGGGTCGCCTGAAGGCCCGCACCTACGAAACCCGCGAGGGTGAGAAGCGCACGGTCTTCGAGATCGACGTCGAAGAGGTCGGTCCCAGCCTGAAGTACGCCACGGCCAAGGTCACGCGGGCCTCCCGCGGTGGCGGCGGCGGTGGCGGTGGCTTCAACCAGGGCGGTCCGTCGCAGGGCGGCGGCTTCAACCAGGGCGGCCAGTCCCAGCAGGGCGCCCCGGCTGCCGACCCGTGGGCCACTCCGGCACAGGGCGGTGCTCCGGCAGGCAACGCGGGTCAGTCCGACCCGTGGGCCGCTCCGGGCGTGTCGTCCGAAGAGCCTCCCTTCTGAGTTGATCCGTCGGTCGAGCAGGTCGCACAGCGACCGTGGCGAGACCGCACAGCACCACAATTTCCGTTAGCCAACATCCATTCCGGCCCGCTGAGACGCGCGGCCGGGCTTCACGAAAGGGAGCACCACAATGGCCAAGGCAGTGATTCGCAAGCCCAAGAAGAAGGTTTGCCAGTTCTGCAAGGAGAAGGCGACCGGTGTCGACTACAAGGACACCACGCTCCTCCGCAAGTTCATCTCCGACCGCGGCAAGATCCGTGCCCGTCGGGTGACCGGCAACTGCGTGCAGCACCAGCGCGACGTTGCCATCGCGGTCAAGAACGCCCGCGAGGTCGCACTCCTGCCCTACACGTCCACCGGTCGCTGAGAGGATTTGCGAACATGAAGCTCATCCTGACCCAGGAAGTTGACGGCCTCGGCGCCCCCGGCGACGTGGTCGAGGTCAAGGACGGCTACGGCCGTAACTACCTCATCCCCCGCGGCGACGCGGTCCGTTGGACCAAGGGTGGCGAGAAGACCATCGAGTCCATCAAGTCCGCCCGCGCCTCGCGCGCGCTGCGCGACCAGGACCACGCCGGCGAGGTCAAGGCCAAGCTCGAGGCCGCGCCCGTCAAGGTCGCCGTCCGTGCCGGTGAAGGTGGCCGCCTGTTCGGCGCCGTGACCGTTGCCGAGATCGCCGCTGCCCTGTCCGAGACCTCGGGCGAGCAGGTCGACAAGCGCACGATCGTCGCGGGCAACCCGATCAAGGCCCTCGGCGCGCACCAGGTGTCGGTCAAGCTGTACGACGGGGTCTCCGCCACGGTGGCGCTCAACGTCGTCGCCGGCTGATCGAGCCTGTCTGACGCTGGCTGTCTGACACACCAGTCCGGTCCGCTGCCCTTCGGGGTGGCGGGCCGACTGTCATTTCCGGGCGCTCCTGCCTTCCAGTCGTTCCTGCCGGGACGTCCGGCGTGGGGGTGGCGCGGCCGCCGGTGTGCAGGAGGTCACTTGCGCCTGGCGCGTCCCGTCGACTCGCCGACGCACCGTCGCGCCGACGCGCTCGCTCCCCGTGACCTCAACTCTGCACCTGCATGATCGTGGTCGCCCTCGGGCCCGGATCCGGTGTCGTGACTCGACACCTGCACGATCGTGGTCGCCCTCGGCCGTCTCCGCTCGGCCGCGATCGGGTCGGTGCGAGCCTGCGCCCCCCGATCGTCCGCGGCCGGTCGGGTCAGACGGTGTCGCGCGCGGCGGCGTACGGCCTGGCGTGTGCGGCGAAGGTGTTCCAGATCAGCCAGAGCCACAGCAGGACGAAGGCCACGTCGGCGTAGCCGAGCATGGTCCTCGAGTCGGCCGCGTCGGCGATCGGCGGCAGCGCGGCCACGAGGCAGGTGACCCAGCCGATGACCCCGAAGCGGCCGGTGAACTTGCGGTCCTTCCCGGCCCGGGCCGCGGAGCACACCGCCCGGGCGAACAGGAAGATGAAGAGGAGGTCGGGCAGCGACAGGGCCCACTTGAGCGCGAGCTCGGCGTCGTGCACGCGCTCGTTGACCTGGGGGAACCAGACGGCGAGTGACACCACGGCGCACACGCTGCCGATGCCGAGCAGCTGTCCGCGCTCGGTCCACCGCACCGAGGACAGGCCCCACAGGACCATCGCCCACCCGATGAAGTCGGGGAGGACGTCGAAGCGTCCGAGGGTGTCGATCGCGACGACGACGAAGCCCATCGCGACCTTCTGGAGCGGGGTCATCGACGTGCGTTCCGGGCGGCTTCGGCTCTCCGGGTCCGCGGCCGGCTGGTCAGTCACGCGGCAACTGTAGTGGCCGCCCCTCCCGCGAGTAACGCCCCGTCCATGACGCTCTGCACCCCACCGGCGGGGGTCGAAGTGACCACAGGGGCGCACAAGTGCCGTCGTACGGCGACTCAGGTGGCGCCCAGCACCATCCACTTCTCACCTCGTGCGCGAAGGCCGAGCACGACCGCACGCCCCAACATGAAGCCGAAGCCGAACGCGACCCACAGCCACACCAGGTCGTCGGCGAGGAGGGCCAAGGGCGTGTAGACGATGAGTACGGCGAGCCCGCCCCACGCGAGGTAGGCGCCGTCGCCGGCACCGATGAGCACGCCGTCCAGCACGAACACGTAGCCGGCGATCGGCTGAGCCACTGCCGCGATGAGCAGGACCGGGACGAGCTGCTCGATGACAGCCCGGTCGGAGGTGAACAGGTGGCCCATCACCGGGCTGAGCGCGGCCAGGCCGAGCCCGGTGACCACGCCCGAGGCGATGCCCCACTGCACCATGCGTCGGGTGATGGCCCGGGTGCCGGCGCGGTCGCCGGCCCCGAGGTAGCGGCCGGTGAGCGCCTGGGCCGCGATGGCGATGGAGTCCAGCACGAAGGCGAGGAACGACCAGATCGTCATCGCCAGCTGGTGGGTGGCGATCGGGGTGTCGCCGCCGGCCTGCACGGCGGCGTACGTCGTGACCAGGAGCGCGGCCCGCAGTGTCAGGGTGCGGACGACGAGGGCGACCGCGGCGTGGGCGGCGGTGCGGATCCCCGGGAGGTCGGGGCGCAGGGACGCGCCCTCGCGCCGGGCACCGCGGAGCACGACGGCCAGCAGGAGGCCCGCCATGAACACCTGGGCGATCACCGAGCCCAGCGCTGATCCCTTCAGGCCGAGTGCCGGCACCGGCCCGACGCCGTAGACCAGCGCGAAGTTGAGCACGATGTTGAGCAGGTTGCCGAGTACGGCGGCGATGAGTGGTGTGCGGGTGTCGAGCATGCCGCGGAGCACGCCGGTGGCGGCCAGTATGACCAGCAGCGGTGTGGTGCCGAGGAAGCCGATGCGCAGGTAGTCGCTGGCGTGGTCGGCGACGGTGCCGTTCGCGCCGAAGAGACCGACCAGCCAGTCCGTGGCGAGGATGCCGGCCACGGTGGTGACGACGCCGATGATCACCGCCAGCCAGATGCCGTCGATGCCCTGGCTGATCGCCGCGCGCAGGTTCCCTGCTCCGAGCTGGCGGGCGACCGACGCGGTGGTGCCGTAGGCGAGGAAGACGCACAGTCCGACCGCGGTCTGCAGCACCGCGCCGGCGATGCCGAGGCCGGCCAGCTCCGGAGTGCCGAGGTGTCCGACGATCGCCGCGTCGGCGAGCAGGAACAGCGGCTCGGCGACCAGGGCCAGGAAGGCGGGGATCGCGAGCTTGAGGATCTCGCGGTCGACGCTGCGATCCGGGGCGCGGGTGCTCACGGGAGCAGCCTAGCGAACGTAAGAGGCACACTGCCTAGTGCCCATGACATCTGGTTCGCGAGCGGCCTGTGTGTAACCGGTGGGAATCTGTGAGCAGACGAAGCGCCAGGGCGCCATGTCGACAAAGAAACACCGGACCGTCCAGTGGGTGGTCGTCTGGAAAGAAAGTTGCCAACAACTTCCTGTCCACAGGTCGGGAGAGGCGTTTGCGCAGGTCAGAGGCGGTGTGTGACGCGTGGTTTCACGTGAATCCACAGGCGCGTCCCCAGTCTGTGCACAGCGAGGTGCGTGTCGTCCACGGCGAGTCGTGAGTTATCCCCAGGGGCCTGTGGACAACGCGCTTTCGGTGGACGGTCCCGGGGACGTACGGTCACACGTCCGCGTCTTGTGAAGTCCCCGTTGCAGCTCTCCCGGAGCCGTTCTGTCGGTGGTCACATCTAGCGTCGTGGCAGCACAGTGGACGACGTGTCCGGGGCCGGAAATATGAAGAAGGGGAGCGACGATGAGCATGACCGACCACCCTCGCGATGACTTGCCACCGGAGCCGGAGTGGGGTGACGGCCCAGCGTCGTACGAGCCCGGCAACGCGCCCCGTGCGTCCAACGACCGCACGCCTCCCCAGGACAACGCGGCCGAGCAGAGCGTGATCGGGTCGATGCTGCTCTCCAAGGACGCGATCGCCGACGTGAGCGAGACGATCCGCGGCACCGACTTCTACCGGCCGGCGCACGAGATCATCCACGACGCGATCATCGACCTCTTCGGTCGCGGCGAGCCGGCCGACCCGGTCACCGTCTCGGCCGAGCTGCAGCGCCGCGGAGAACTCCAGCGCATCGGCGGTGCACCGTACCTCCACACGCTCTCGGCCAACGTGCCGATCGCCGCGAACGCCGGCTACTACGCCGAGATCGTGCGAGAGAAGGCGATCCTGCGCCGCATGGTCGATGCCGGCACCAAGATCGTGCAGATGGGGTACGCCGGCGAGGGCCAGGTCGACGCCATGGTCGACAACGCCCAGGCCGAGGTCTACAAGATCACCGACAAGCGTTCCGCCGAGGACTATGCGCCCCTGGTCGACATCATGGAAGGCGTCCTCGACGAGATCGAGGCGATCGGAAACCGTGACGGCGGCATCTACGGAGTGCCGACCGGATTCGCCGACTTCGACGACCTGACCAACGGCCTCCACGCCGGCCAGATGATCATCATTGCGGCGCGCCCGGCCATGGGGAAATCAACGCTGGCTCTGGACCTGTGTCGGGCGGCGTCGATCCACAACGGCATGACCAGCGTCTTCTTCAGCCTCGAAATGAACCGGGCCGAGATCACGATGCGCCTGTTGTCGGCTGAGGCGAAGGTGCCGCTGAACCACATCCGCAACGGCAACATGACCGATGACGACTGGGCCAAGCTCGCGCGCAAGATGGGCGAGGTCTCGTCGGCGCCGATGTTCATCGACGACTCCCCGAACATGACGATGATGGAGATCCGGTCGAAGGCTCGACGGCTCAAGCAGAACCACGACCTGCGCCTCATCGTCATCGACTACATGCAGCTGATGAGCTCGGGCAAGAAGGTCGAGTCCCGTCAGCTCGAGGTCTCGGAGTTCTCCCGTCAGATCAAGCTCCTGGCCAAGGAGCTCGAGGTCCCGATCATCGCGCTGTCGCAGCTGAACCGTGGTCCCGAGCAGCGATCCGACAAGCGACCGATGATGAGCGACCTGCGTGAGTCGGGCTGCGTCACGGCGGACACACGCATCATGCGGGCTGACAACAATGCCGAGGTCACCATCGGTGAGCTGATGCAGTCCGGCGCCAAGGACATCCCGGTCTGGGCGCTCGACGATCGACTCAAGCTGGTTCCACGCACGATGACCCACGCGTTCCCTTCCGGAACCAAGGAGGTATTCGAGCTCACGCTCGCCTCCGGTCGCACGGTCAAGGCGACAGCGAACCATCCGTTCCTGACGTACGACGGGTGGATGCCCCTGGGTGAGCTCGCACAGGGGGCCCGCATTGGCTCGATCCGCCACGTTCCGCCGCCGCTGCAGATCACGCCGCGCGACGAGGACGAGATCGTGATCCTCGCCCACATGCTCGGTGATGGCTCGTTCGTGAAGCGTCAGCCCATTCGCTACGCGAGCATCGACGAGGCCAACCTCAGTGCCGTCGGCGAGGCGGCGTCGAGGCGATTCGGCATCACACCGATCCGCGACGAGTACGAAGCTGCTCGGGTCACCACCTTGCGTCTGCCGGCGCCGTACAGGCTGGCGCGCGGACGCCGGAACCCGATTGCTGCGTGGCTCGATGAGGACGGTCTCTTCGGTCTGCGCAGCCACGAGAAGTTCGTGCCCGAATGGGTCTTCGGCCTTCCCAAGGAACAAGTGGGCCTTTTCCTCCGCCACATCTGGGCCACCGATGGTTCGATCGGGTACGACGTGAAGAACCACCTCGGCCGCGTCTACTACGCGTCGACCAGCCGCCGGTTGGTCGACGATCTCGCGCGACTCCTGGGGCGCTTCAACGTGTTCACGCGCATCAAGCGGGTGCGCAAGCCTGGCTACCGCGACGGATGGCACCTGTATGTCTACGGAGCGGAGAACCAGCTGCGTTTCTGCGACGAGATCGGCGTGCACGGCGCTCGTGGCGACAAGGCGCGTGCGCTGGCCGAGTCGTTGCGTGATGTGCGACCCAACACGAACCTCGACACCGTTCCCGTCGAGGTGTGGGGCCGCGTCCGTGAACTCCTCACCGAACAGAAGGTGACGCACCGGGAGTTCGCATCGGCCATGGGCACCCAGTTCTGCGGATCGACGATGTGGAAGCACGCGCCCAGCCGCCAGCGTATGTCCAAGATCGCGGGCATCCTCGGCGATGCCGATCTCGAAGTGCTCGCCACGAACGACGTCTACTGGGACAGCATCACCTCGGTGAAGTCGCTCGGAGAGCAAGAGGTGTACGACGCCACCGTGCTCGGAGTGCACAACTTCGTGGCCGAAGGAATAGCCCTGCACAACAGCCTGGAGCAGGACGCGGACATGGTGATCCTCTTGCACCGCGACGACGTCTACGAGCGCGAGTCGACCCGTCCCGGCGAGGCTGACCTGATCGTGGCCAAGCACCGTAACGGCCAGACGCGTGACATTACCGTCGCGTTCCAGGGCCACTACAGCCGCTTCGTCGACATGGCCCACTGACCGCCCAACAACTGTCGAGATGCAGCGAAGATTGTCGGATCGTCACCGTAGATAATCTTTTGACGTTATGTCGCGCTGAGGGGGCCGCGGGGTGCCCTCACAGGGGACGCACCTGACTCCGCGGCCCGCTCACGGCATCACGTGTGTAACGGAGCATGCGTGAACTGCGCTCGACGAACTAGTTACACTCGGCCTCAATGCTGAGGTTCCCCGCGGTCATGTCGAGCGCCCCCGGCCGGTCGCTGGCTAAGCTGCTGGTCCTGGTTGGCGTGCTCGCAGGACTGTTGGCCATGCACGGGCTCACGAACCACGGTGCAGCGGGCCACGAGGCTGGCAACGATGGCCTTGGCGCGAGTGCGACGAGCATGGAACCGGGTATGTCACACGCCGGTGATGCGTCCGCTGATGCCTCCCTCACAGAGTCGCCGAGCGGCGATCCGGAGAAGGGTTCCCGGGGCGGTATGGCCATGGTCGGTCTGTGCCTGGCTGTCCTGGTCGGCTTCGTGATCGGATACGTCCTTCGTCGACCTACACACGTGGTGTTGTTCCGTGTACCGCGAGCGCTGCGTGTGGCTGCGATCCCGGTGACCGCCACCCGGGACCGGGATCCTCCTTGCCTGTTTGAGCTCTCTGTCCTGCGGACGTGAGGGGCACGCAACCCGGCCGACGCTGAACGCGCGGTCGGGCTGCTGACGCGCGCCCACACCTTCACGTACCGCCCACAGGAGAACCCCATGATCAAGAAACTTTCAGTACTGACCGCGCTGCTCGTCGTCCTCGCCACCCTCACCGCGTGCGGAAACGACGAAGACCACGGCCAGGCACACGACACGAAGACCGCCGCAGGCGGTAGCGAGTTCAACGACGCGGACGTCGCCTTCGCCACGGACATGATGCAGCACCACGCCCAAGCCTTGGTGATGGTCGACATGACCATGGGCCGCAAGCTCGACCCTGTAGTCAAGGACCTCGTCGAGGCGATCCGCACCGCACAGGCTCCCGAGATCGAGCAGATGACCGACTGGCTCACCGAGTGGGACCAGCCGGTCCCCGAGACTGCCCGGGACCACGCCAACGCCCACGGCGAGGGCGACATGGAGATGGACCCCGAGATGCCGGGGATGATGTCGGCCGACGAGATGGCCGCCCTCGAGGCCGCGGACGGGGCCGAGTTTGAGCGGATGTGGCTGGAGATGATGATCGAGCACCATGAGGGCGCGGTCGAGATGGCCAAGTCTGAGCAGGCCGAGGGCGTCAACAAGGACGCGATCGAGATGGCCAAGTCGATCGAGTCCTCCCAGCAGGACGAGATCGCGACCATGGAGAAGCTGCTCGCCTCCTGATCTCCACGACTCCTGGGCCGGCCGTGTCCCCCGTGCACGGCCGGCCCAGGTCCTCGCCTTCTCTCGACCTACCCCGAACCCTTTTGGAGATGCACCATGCTGCGTGCTTGCTCTGTACTCGCTGCCACTCTCATCGCCCTACCCCTTGTGGCCGGCTGCGCCGGCAACAACGACACCAGAAACGTCACCCAGCCCGAGAAGCAAGTCCTCGGGCATGTCCACGGAATCGGCGTGGATCCCGCCGACGGCGCCCTCTACGCCGCCACACACGTCGGCGTGATGCGCATTGAAGACAATGGTTCCCTGACCCGCATCGCGGACCGCTGGCAGGACACCATGGCGTTCACAGTCGTCGGCCCCGGCCGTTTCCTGGGTAGCGGACATCCGGACCTGCGCGAAGACCTGCCCCCGCACCTGGGTCTGATCGAGACGGTGGACGCTGCCGAGACCTGGTCCAGCCTCTCGCTGCTCGGCGAGGCCGACTTCCACGCCCTCGATGTCGCCGGCAAACGGATCTATGCCTACGACGCCATGTCGAACCAGCTCTTGACCAGCACCGACAAGAAGCGCTGGTCGGCGCTCTCCCGGGGACAGGTCACTGACCTGGTGATCAACCCGGACAACCCACGACAGGTCCTGGTGGCCTCACCCACGGGCCGGCTTCAACAACGCAGACTCGGACAACGCGCGGCCACCACCTTGCGCGATGCGCCGCCGCTGCAGTACCTGGCCTGGCCTGAGCCCGGAGAGTTGGCCGGAATCGCCCCCACCGGGGAGGTCTACGCGAGCACCGACGGCGGAGATACCTGGACCGTCCGCGGGATCGTCCCGGGGGTGCCCGCCGCCTTCGACATTGCTGGCCGTGTCTGGCACGCAGCAAGCGACCAAGGCCTCTACAGGTCTCAGGACGGCGGGAACACCTGGGAACCACTGGTGCGGATTGCTACCCCATGAGTGTCACGCGCACGATGGGCGTCCTCATTGAGATCCCTCTGCAATGACCGGAGCCCACCGCAGCGGCACCCACAGACACCGCGGGCGGCGAGCCGCACCCGGGCCGTGGAAGACATCGATCGGGTACGCCGTCCTGATGGTCGTGCTCCTCGGCACGGGCGTGTGGATGGGGGCTGGAGCGACACTCCAGCCCCGCACCCAGGGTGCCTCAGACGTGCCGACGCGGCAGGAGTCACCCCAGATCGCGGCACCGGGTCCGGGCGTGGTGAGGATGGCGCGCCCGATGCGCCTCGACCCGCTCGTGCCTGGGCGGGGCACCGGTCGCTTCAGCATCGCGGGATCCGCTGGGTCCAGCACTGGGCCGGACCCGCTGCGGTACTCGGTGGAGGTCGAAGGCGGCCTCGAGGTTGCACCCGCGGTGTTCGCCCAGACCGTCGAGGCCGTCCTCGCGGACTCCCGGGGCTGGCGAGGCATCGGCGACTACGAGTTCGAGCGGGTCGACGAGGGTGTCGAGGTGCGCATCCTGCTCGCGACCCCCGCCACCGTCGATGAGTTGTGTGCACCCCTGGAGACCAACGGGGAGGTCTCGTGTCGCAACCTCGACCGGGTCGTCATCAACGCCAAGCGCTGGTTCTTCGGCGCCGCACCTTTCAACAGGCCACTGGAGCAGTACCAGCAATACGTGATCAACCACGAAGTCGGCCATGCCTTGGGGTACCCCCACCAGGCCTGTCCCGAAGCGGGAGACCCGGCGCCTGTCATGCTCCAACAGACCCTGGGCCTGCAGGGCTGCACACCCAACCCGTGGCCGGTCGCGGGGCCTCCGCGATGACCGTCAGGGCGGCATGGAGGCCGGACACATAGGCGGAGCGCTATCCCATCTGATAGCCCGCCTCACGCACGGCAGCAGTGACCGCGTCACCGGAGACGGGTCCGCTCGACGAGATGACCGTGACACGTCTGTTGGCCAGGTCGACCGTGACGTCGCTGACTCCTTCGATCTGCTGGATCGCCCCGGTCACCGAGGTCACGCAGTGCCCGCAGGTCATGCCGGTCACCGTGAACTCAGTGGAAGTCTGCGGGGCTTGGGCGGAGGAGGGGGGCGTCGCGGTCGAAGATTCTGACTCGGTGGAACAAGAGCACGCGGTGCACATGGTGTTTCTCCTGGTGTGGCAGTGGTGGGTGGTCTCAGCGCTGGGTGGGAAGCCCAGTGGGTGTGCCGGGGCTGGTCGGAGTGTCATCAGTCGTGAATCGGCACGTCCCCCTTGTCTTGATGGGGAACGTCCAGGGGTGCGGCGGCGTCCGGGCTGAGGTCGAGCCGGCGCAACAGTTGTGCGTTGAGGGCGACCACCACAGTGGAGGCCGACATCAGGACCGCACCAACCGACATCGGCAACAAGAAGCCGAGGGGTGCCAGCACGCCAGCGGCCAGCGGGACCGCCACCAGGTTGTAGCCGGCTCCCCAGGCCAGGTTCTGCACGCTCTTGCGGTAGGTCGCCCGGGAGAGTTCCATCACCGAGATCACCGAGCGCGGGTCGTCGGAGGCGAGGATGAGACCTGCCGATCCGATGGCTACGTCGGTACCGGCGCCGATCGCGATGCCGACGTCGGCCTGAGCCAGGGCCGGTGCGTCGTTGACTCCGTCGCCGACCATCGCGACCCGGCGTCCTTCGGCCTGCAGGGAGGCAACCGTCGATGCCTTGTCCTCTGGCCGTACGCCGGCGTAGTAGCGGTCGATGCCGAGCTCGGCGGATACGGTCGCGGCGACAGCCTCGGCGTCGCCGGTGATCATGACGACCTCCACGCCACGCTCGTGCAGCGCTCGGACCGCGGCGTGGGACTCTGCCCGGATCTCATCATCCAAACGCAGTGCGCCGACAACGGTGCCGTCGAGGACGACGTGCAAGATGATTGCGCCCTCCTTGCGCCATTCATCGGAGATGGGCAACTCGCGGCCGGTCACTTGTTCGAGAAGTGCTGGGCCGCCGACTTGAACCGTCCGACCCTCCACAGTCGCGGAGACGCCGACCGCGGGGGAAGAGCTGAAGTCCCGTGCACGGAGCACGTCGACCGAACCGTCGACCGAGGCGCGGACGATCGCGCGGGCGAGCGGGTGTTCAGAGTCGGCCTCAGCGGCAGCCGCCAGGGCCAGCACCCGATCCCGGTCGAGGTCGGCATCGGCTGCGGGCTCAACGGCGACGAGGGTGGGCTCACCCTTGGTCAGGGTGCCGGTCTTGTCGAAGAGCACGGTGTCGACCCCACGCATGGCCTCCATCTCCAGGCGGTCCTTGACCAACACCCCGCCGCGCGCAGCCCGCTCGGTTGCGATCGAGATGACCAGTGGAATGGCCAGACCCAGTGCGTGGGGGCAGGCAATGACCAACACCGTGATGGTGCGGATGACACCTTCATCAGGCAACCCGATGGCAGCCCAGACGATGGCGGTGAGAACACCAGATCCCAGGGCGAACCAGAAGAGCCAGCCCGCCGCGACATCAGCCAAGCGCTGCGCCCGCGACCCGGAACCCTGTGCGTCCGCAACAAGCCTCTGAATACCCGCCAGAGCGGTCTCCTCACCGGTCGCAGTGACCTCCACGCGAAGGCCGGAGTCAGTGGCCACCGTCCCGGCCACCACGTGGTCCCCGCCCGCGCGACGCACCGCGCGTGACTCTCCCGTGATCATCGACTCATCCACCGAGGCAGACCCCTCGACGATACGACCATCAGCGGGCACACTCCCGCCCGGACGAACGATCACGACATCGCCGACAACCAGCTCACCCGGCGCAATCACAACGACCTCGTCGCCCTCGAGACGCTCGGCCTGATCGGGAAGAAGCGCCGCCAGCGAGTCCAACGCCGAGGTGGTCCGTGCCAGGGAACGCATTTCCACCCAGTGGCCCAACAACATGATGACCACCAGTAAGGCCAACTCCCACCAGAAGTCGAGGTGGTGCGCCAGCAGGCCCGTGGTGGCGCCCCACGACGCGAGGAACGCGACCGTGATGGCCAGCGCCACCAACAACATCATCCCGGGCTGACGGCCCCGGATCTCCTCCACAGCACCCATCAGGAACGGACGGCCGAACCAGAAGAAGAGAAGCGTCCCAAGTGCCGGGGAAACCCAGTCGACGCCGGGAACATCGGGAAGCTCATACCCGAGGAGATCGGCGAACATTCCCGACAAGAGCACCGTCGGCACCGCGACCACCAAGGAACCCCAGAACAACCGACGGAACATTGCCACATGGCCTCCGTCGCCACTGTGACCACCATGTCCACTGTGTCCCGCAGAAGCGTCGTGATGAACCGGGTGCTGGTGGTCGTGGTGGACATCTTGGTCAGCGTGGATCTCGCCAGGGCTGGGCATCGCGATTCCCTCCATCAATTGGCTCTCAAAGACTCACCTCACCATATACCCCCGGGGGGTATAGATCAATCTCGCGAACCCGCATCGCCCACGCCTCAGTCGATCGCCGTCATGGATACCCTGTGGCAGAACATGCCATATGGCGTTAATATCGTCACATGGCGATGATAGAGTCGATGACCGCGCAACCCTCCCAAGGGCTCGAGGAGACCACCGCAGCCCGCGCCGCGGCCTGCCTGTTCCGCGGCATGGGCGACCCGTCGCGAGTGGCGATCCTGCGTCACCTGCTGCTCGGTGAGCACAACGTGACCGAGCTGACCACCCACCTCGGACTGGCCCAGTCCACGGTCTCCAAACACCTCGCATGCCTGCGCGACTGCGGCCTGGTGGAGTCCCGTCCGGCCGGTCGTGCCTCGGTGTTCTCGCTGACCCATCCCGACCCGGTTCTGAGAGTGTTCGCCGCCGCCGAGGAGTTGCTCGCGGCCACCGGCGACGCAGTCGTGCTGTGCCCCACCTACGGCGAAGGAGTCGCACGATGAGCAGTCACGTCCACGTGGCGACGTACGTGGACGACCCCGACCGACGCCGGCAACTCGGTCGTCGGGCCCAACTCCTGGCGGCCGCCTCGGTCTCCTACAACGTGATTGAAGCGGTCATCGCCATCACCGCCGGCCTCGTGGCCGGGTCGATCGCCCTGGTCGGATTCGGGCTCGACTCCGTGGTCGAGGTCAGCAGTGGACTGATCATCCTGTGGCAGTTCCGCCACCCCCTGCCCGAGTCACGGGAGCGCCGCGCTCTTCGACTGATGGCACTCTCCTTCTTCGCGCTCGCCGCCTACGTGAGCGTCGAGTCCCTGCGTGCCCTGGTCGGTGGCCACGACCCCGACGCCTCGCCCGTCGGCATCGTGCTGGCCGCAGCATCGCTGGTGATCATGCCGTTCCTGTCCTGGGCACAACGGCGCACCGGCAAGAGCCTGGGATCGAACGCTGTGGTAGCCGACTCCACGCAGACCTTGCTGTGCACCTACCTCTCCGCGGTACTCCTGGTCGGCCTGATCCTCAACGCCACACTCGGCTGGTCCTGGGCCGACCCGATCGCAGGGCTGGTCATCGCCGCGGTCGCCGCGCGGGAAGGACTCGAGGCCTGGCGCGGCGAGGGCTGTGCCTGCGCGCCGACCCCACTACAGAACTCCAGCCCTGATGTCACCACAGGCGACACGTGTGCAGACAACTGCTGCGCACACGACGAGGGCTACCACAGATAGTCCGCGTGCACTTTGCCCGCAGTCCGGCCAAGGCCCTGATCCGCTAAAGTCGCCCGGCTGAGTCCCGTCAATCTTTCCTGCGTCTCGACAGATGTCGAGATGCAGCGAAGATTGACAAACCGTTGTCATTGTCAAGATCTACTCGCGCGGTAGACATTCGTTGGCTGGTGCACACTGGCTCATGTGGAGATGCTCAGCAGCAGGCAGGTGTACGCCGACGCGTGGCTGTCCGTGCGCCAAGACAGAGTTCGCCGTTTGGATGGCTCAAGTGGCGACTACAGCGTGGTCGAATCAGCCGACTGTTCGCTCGTGATCCCCCTCGACGGGGACCGGGTGCGCCTGGTTGAGCAGTACCGCTACCCGGTGGCTGGTCGCCGTTGGGAGTTCCCTTCGGGCAGCACCGACCAGTCCGACATCGACGCGAGCGCGGTCGCGGCACGCGAGTTGCGTGAGGAGACGGGGCTGATCGCCACCACTCTGCGCTCACTGGGCAGCCTCGACACGATGCCGAGCACCCTGAGCCAGCAGTGCAAAGTGTTCTTGGCGACAGGCCTCACGCAAGCGAGTCCTCAGCCGGAACCCGAGGAACAAGACATGCGGTCGGCCTGGTTCACCAGGTCCCAGGTCGAGCGCCTCATCACCGAGGGCACCATCTCCGATGCGAAGTCCATCGCCGCGTACGCACTACTGCTGCTGATCGAGTCCGCTTCTCCGGAATGACTGCCCGGCACGATCAGGTGACAACCGAGCGGCCTAGTCAGTTCACGGCGATCGCTGCGGTGTCGCGAGGCAGGCGCACCTTGAAGTGATTCTGAACTACTGACGCCTGCGATTGCGCAGTCTAAGGTCGAAGCAGCCCACCCCAGCGAGGAGCCGCATGCAAGCCGGAGACGTAAAGCTCGGGTCGATCTTCTTCGACAACCACCGCTATGAGATCCCGATGTTCCAGCGGCCCTACGTATGGGGCGAGGAGTACAACTGGACTTCACTGTGGGACGACATCGCAGCCGCTGCCGAAAGCGTGGTCGATGACATGGTCAGCGGAGAGTGGCCGGACGAGCCGCCAACTTACTTCCTCGGTGCCATCGTGGTGAAGGCGACTCCGAACCATCCGCAGCGACTCGGCGGGTCGATTCTTGTTGATGGACAGCAGAGGCTGACCACGTTGCAGGTGATGTTGGCGGCGGCGCGCTCCATCGCTGTCGAGCTCGGAGCCGAGAGCGCGGCGGGCCGGTTTGAGGAGTGGGTTGAGAACAGCGCGAAGGCGGTCCACGAGAAGTGGCCCGACGATAAGTACAAGCTGTGGCCGCTGCCTCAGGATCGGCCGCAGTACTTGTGGGCGGTGCGGCACCCAGACGATGAGTCACCATGTCCGGACGCTGCCCACCGGATCTCGGAGGCTCGGCTGTGGTTCGAAAATGCGATTCGGGAGTGGGCGACGTGCGATGGCGACCCGAGTGACCGGCTGGACGCACTGCACAGTGCCTTGGAGAATCGCATCGCCCTGGTTCGCATCACCTTGGAGAAGACGGACAACGCTCAGGTCATCTTCGAGGCCCTCAACCACCGTGGTGTCGAGCTCTCACAATCCGACCTGATCAAGAATCTGCTCTTCCGCATGGTCGAGGACCAGGGCCAGCGACACCTCTCCGAGTCGTTGCTCGTTGACCACTGGTTGCCACTCGACGGCCGCAGATGGCGTGCGGAGACGATCACCGGTCGTATCAAGCGCAGCCTGCTTGATCAGGTGGCGGCCTACTGGCTCACAGCTCGACGACTCGAAGTCGTCTCGGTCGAGCGACTCTTCGACGAGTTCAAAGCGTGGTTCCTCGAGGGTGGCCTGAACGCGGGCAACGTCATCAAGGAGATCCGCCGGTATGCCGACCTGTACGACGCTCTCGTCAACGATCCGCCCGATGAGCCCACGGCAACGCTCGTGGATCTCGTCATCGCGACCAAGACCAACACCGCGTGGCCCCTTATCCTCGGCATCTACGCTGACGACCGTGTCTCCCAGGCGCAACGCCAGAAGGCCTCCGAGGCTCTGACTTCGTACCTCACCCGTCGGATGTTGTGCGGTCTGACGACGAAGGACTACAACCGCATCTTCGTTGCTGTACTCAAGAGTGCGAGCCAACGTGCCGCCGAGGATGGATTGGCTGGTGACGAGATTGAAGAGCAACTGGCTCACTTGGCCGGCGAGTCTCGCAACTGGCCCGACGACGGTGAGTTTGTGGCTTGCATCTTCGGATCCAACTTCTATGCTCTGAGCAGGCCGCGCCAGCGGGCCTTCTTTGCCGGCATTGAGAACCACCTCCGCGACAACAAGGCCGAGGACGCCACTCCAATCCGAGCCCGGTGGGAGTACCTCAACATCGAGCACGTCATGCCGCAGAAGTGGCGAGAGCACTGGCCATTGCCGGACCCGGACGACGGGGACGATGCCGCGAAGCGAGAGCAGGCAATTAACACCGTCGGCAATCTCACGCTCACCAATGGGCGCCTCAACTCTCAGATGCGCAACGAGGCCTGGCCGACCAAGAAGCCGGCACTCCAGCAGAAGAGCACCATGCTCATCACCACCGCCTCGATCCTGTCTGCCCCAACGGGCGTCGACAGAGACGACGCAGCAGTCTGGGCTGCCGAGTGGACCGAAGACCGCATCGCCAGGCGCAGCGTGTACCTGACACAGATGGCGCTCAAGGTTTGGCCGCGGCCCGACATCGAGGTCACCGAAGAAGAAACCGACGAGCCCGACGAGTTGGACGACCCTGACGGCGGAGACGCCAACGACGAAGAGCAGGAGTAACCGGGTACTCCCACTGCCCGGTGCCGACTGGACATCATCATTGAAAGGACGCCGAGCATGCGACGACTCCCCGTAGGCACCGTTATCGAGAACCAAGTCAGTGGCACCGCCTACCGAATCCAGGCCTTCCTGGGGGAGGGTGGGTTCGGCGCTGCCTACGGCGCCTTCCACATCGACGACGACGGTGACGAGTATGGCGAACCGGTGTGCCTGAAGTTCACCTCGGACGCCCGCGTTTGGCACGGCGAAGCCTTCTTCGCGGGCCTGTTACACGACCACACGAACGTCGTCCGTCAGCGAGACGCCTTCCCCACGATGGTGGTTGACGGGCGCGGCACGAGGATGGTCTTCGCGATCGAGATGGACTACATGGATACCGGCACGGTCAGGGACGCCTGCTACGACGGTCGCCTGCCCTGGCCAGAGGACCGCGTGGTCAGAAAAATTCGGGGCTTGCTGCAACCGCTGTCGCTGCTCCACAACATGGGGACCTCACATCGAGACATCACGCCGGGCAACGTCTACGTCGCAAACCGGGCCGTGCTCAAGCTGGGCGACTTCGGCATCACCAAGACTGGCTTCAAGAAGCTGGGAGTCCGCGCCGATGCCATGGCGCCCTACTACGCGCCAGCCGACATCGGCGCCTTCTGGCGCCCCGCCGACGACATCTACCAGGTCGGCCTGCTGATGATCACGCTCCTATCCGGCGAGGAGACTGGCAACTCCGTCCGAAAGGTCGAGGTCAACCCCCTCACGAGCCGCGACTACGGTCTGCGCGAAGCCATCAAGAAGGCTATCTCCGTAAAGTCCCAGCGCCCGCAGACCGCCGCAGAGTTGGCCGACCTCCTACCGAGACGCTGAGGGCACATCACTCTGCTGGACTCCACTTGAGTGGCACCCTGTCTCCTCGCGGCCACCAAGGAACTGAAGTCAGGGCTCGGGATCCAGTCGCCCGTTCTCTAGGCCAGCTCCCAGATTGGGGAGGTCGGCATTACACCCATTGACTGGGATCGAGCTCCGCGCGACACCTCACCTTCGGACACCCGTACTTTGACGACGTCGTCCGTTCGCCCCAGTTTTGTCAAAGATCCCCGCGAGAGGTTCGTCAATGGTTACTGCATCTCGACATGACGTTGTTGTCGAGATGAGCGATCTTTGACGGGCTGTCGTCGTAGTCAAACAATTGACGTCATGTCGCACTGAGGGCCTGTGAGGACGCGAGAAACCGGCTCCCGATTGGCTCGCGTCTCGTGGTGCCTGGGGTTCTTGATCATTGCCGTCGAACCGCGCGCTCATGCCGAGGACAGCGCGGCGGGTCGACCCACCATCTCCGACGGGCGATGAGTTTGCGGAGTGGTTCGGGTCGGACCCTGTAGCCGTCCCGGAAGGAGCCCCCCATGCGCGTCTTGGTCGTCAACCACGTCACCCTCGACGGGGTCCTGCAGGGGCCGGGCCGCCCCGACGAGGACACTCGCGACGGCTTCCGGCACGGGGGGTGGGCGCAGCAGGCGGCGAACGCCCCGGAGATAACCACCGCACTCAGTGAGCGGATGGGAAATAGGTTCTCCTGGCTGTTCGGCCGGCGCAGTTACGAGGACATGCTCGGCCACTGGAACGAGGTCGGCGGCCCGTTCAAGGACGGCCTGAACCAAACGACGAAGTACGTCGCCTCCTCCAGTCCTGACATCAACCTGCCTTGGCCGAACTCCATCCTGCTGAGCGGCGACGTCCCTGCCGCGGTCAGCGCCCTGCGCGAGCAGCCCGGCGGCAACCTCGTGATCATGGGTAGCGGTCAGCTCATCCGTTCCTTGGTCCCCCACGCGCTGGTCGACGAGCTGTTCCTGATGATCCACCCGGTCGTGCTTGGCTCTGGCCGGCGCCTGTTCGGTCCGACGTAGGGCCGGATTGCGCTAACGCTCGTCGACAGTGCCACCACGTCCACCGGCGTGATCATGGCGACCTACCGCCCTTGACTGTCTCAACTCCCGAGCGCGGAGGTCACGAACGCCGGCACCGCGTTGACCCCATCCCACGGGCGAGGCCAACTGATGGCAGGCGCCGCCGTCCGAACATGGTGCTCGTCGAATCCGACGTCAGCACGCTCTCTCTATGCCGCTGATCGGGCGCTTCCCCTGGGCGCGCCTCTTGATCAGCGCCGCCGAACCGCGCGCTCATGCCGAGAGTCGGGCTCGGTGCGTGCTCGCCGAGCCGTGCAAGACGCTAGAGTCGAACGCGCTGAAGGCAGGAGGAAGCATGGAAGACGACAAGCCACCATCGCCCGGATATCTGTGGCGACCCGGCTCCTCGCCTCAGGACAACCCACTCCACATCGTTGTTGCCATCGTCATCGGTCTCGTGCTCGTGGGCGTAGTCGTCCTCGCAATGCTCACCTGACGCGCTGCTCCGAGTACCTAGCGCGGGCGTGTGCAGACTCCTCCCCGACCTTGCTGCGATCAGTACGGCGCCGTAGCGTCCGCTCGTGCCGCAGACAGTACGGCGGCATAGTGTCCGCTACTGCCGCATTGCGCGCACTCTGCTCTCGGCGTAGCCGAGCCCTGGTCTGTCAAAGTTGCCCGCCTGAGACCCGTCAATCTCCGCTGCGTCTCGACAGCCCAACAACAACACACTGCCGCGGGTCACTCCACGAGCTGCATCTCCTCGACCCGCAGCTCCGACCCTTCCCGAAGTGGCTCCCGCACGCCGGTCGGCTGGAAGCCGTGGGCGACATACAGCCGGCGTGCGGCCTGGTTGTCCTCGGTCACCTGCAGCCGTACGCCGAGGTCGCGGTCGCGGCACCAGTTCACCAGGTCGGCGAGGAGCCCGCCGCCGCACCCACGGCCGCGGGCCTCGGGCGCCGTCCACATGCCCCAGATTTCGGCAACGGCGCTGTCCGGGGGCGTGAACACACCACCCATCGCGACCGCTCGGCCGTCCTCCAGCACCACCAGGACCAGTGCAGAGCCCTCGGCCCGCTGCCGCCAGACGTTCTCCGTGAACGCCCGCGCCTCGGCGAGCGTCGTTCTGAAGGCGTCGGGAGAGTCGGCCAGCGCCCGCACACTGACGTCGCGGAGCAGCGACCAGTCAGCAGCGGTGATGCTGCGCACATCGAGGTTCACGGCACCGAGGTTGCCAGCAAACCGCGTCGTATTGCCACCAGATTTCAACGCGGCTCCTGGCCAATGAGCGCTCGCCTCAAGGCGGGCAGTTGCTGGCACCGCAGGCTTGCATCCCGTACCTGGGTCCGGGTTTATCGTCGGGGCATGACGACGAATCTCATCCACGACGACTGGGTCCCTGAGGCCTGCACCCTCCCAACCGTCGAGCAGCCCGTGCGCCGGAGCGAGTTCGACGACCTGTTCGCCAGAGATGTCCTCGCGGTCTTCCGGGAGTCGCCGAACCGGATCCGACTCGAGTTGCGCTCGGACCCGGCGACTGCAGCGCGGGCCGCAGACCTGGCCGCGAAGGAGGCAGGCTGCTGCTCGTTCTTCTCCTTCCAGCTCGTCATCGCCGAAGGCCAGGTGTCGCTGGCCATCGAGACGACACCGGCGCATCAGCCCGTGCTTGAAGCGTTCGGCGCCCGCGCCGAGTCCCGAGCAGGAGCAGCCTCGTGAGCACCGGCCTGCGGGCCGGGCAGGTGGCTGACGCGGCGGGTGTGAACGTGGAGACGCTGCGCTACTACGAGCGACGCGGGATCATCCCAGAACCCGACCGCAGCTTGGGCGGTCACCGTCTCTACTCGGATGCCACCGTGACGACTCTGCGGGTCATCAAGGCGGCGCAGCGGTTAGGGTTCACGCTCGCTGAGGTGACCGAACTCCTCGAAGCAGGCCGCCACCACCACGGCACTGCTGGAGGCCTGCAGTCCCGCACCGACGCCAAGCTCGCTGAAGTCGACCAGAAGATCGCCGACCTGCAAGTGATTCGGACCAGTCTGATCGCTGCGCGTGACGCCGGCTGCGACGACCTGATCCATTGCGCCGAGTCGGACTGCTGCCCGATCCCCTTCGTCCAGATCGTAACCGTGCCTGAGGCGAGCAAGCCGTGAAGGTCTCCCTCAAGGACCGTCACCTCTACGGCGCCGGGGCGGCAGCCTGCACAGTCTGTTGCGCCGCGCCGATCCTTACCCTGCTTGGGATCGCCGGTGCCGCAGCCACGGTCGCGACCTTCGTCTTCGCCGGCACCGTGTTCGCCCTGGTCGTCGCAATCGGGTCCGTGCTCGCGGTGTGGAGCAGGCGGCACCAGGAGCCTCGACCGTCCGACAGTGTCCATCCCAGACCCGTGCACCTCGAGCTCGCCACCACCAGGACCGAACCGCCCGGCGCGGACTGACATGATCGCCGCCATGGACGTCATGCGCTCGCTCTCACTGTTCGTCGCTGCCGCGGTCGCCGAGATCGGCGGGGCATAGCTGGTCTGGCAGGGCGTCCGTGAGCACCGTGGCATGGTCTGGATCGGCGCCGGGATCATCGCGCTCGGGCTTTACGGCTTCGTCGCCACACTCCAACCCGACGCCAACTTCGGCCGTATTCTCGCCGCCTACGGCGGTGTATTCGTCGCCGGTTCGCTTGCCTGGGGCATGGCGCTGGACGGATTCAAACCCGACCGATGGGACATCGCCGGAGCACTGGTTTGCCTCGTCGGCGTCGCGATCATCATGTACGCACCGCGAGACGCCTGACACCGCCACCGCCAACACATGAGCCCACCGGCGCCGCCGAACGCTACTTTGATGAGGACACGAAAGAGACCCCGATCCGTCAATGTTGCCGGCTGAACCTACGTCGCCATGGACAATCTTTTGACGTCGTGACGTGCTGGGTCGGTGGCGTGACGTGAGCCGCGCGTCCCCGAGCGGACATCACGGACCAGGCAGGGTGGGCATCACGAGAGTCCGATGATTCTGCTGGCGTGTGCCTCGCCTCATCCTGCTGAACGGCACGCCGGGCATCGGAGAGTCGCCGCTGGCGAGCCGGTCATCGCGGGAGCTCAGTCCGGCACGAGTGGTCGGCTCAGCCGAACAACGCGATGAGCTGTCCGGCGAGCCAGGCTTCGTACTCGGCCGGCGACCAGCCCCGGCGGCGTACCAGCCGGTCGTAGCAGTCCGGGGAGTTCAAGGTCCACACCGCGTCGATCAATCGGTGGAGGCCGTGTTCATCCGGGGACTGTTCCGGGAGGCCGATCCGGTCGCGCATTCCAGTGATCGCGTGGGTGGTGCCGACGTACCGTTCCTGCTCGATGGTCGCCATGAACTCGAGCAGTGTGGCATCCGTGCCGTGTGCCAACAGTGCCCCGAGCAGCGGTCCCGCCCGGCCCGAGAGCACCCGAATCCACGCTGCGTACGCGCGCGCGAACGCAGGCCGGTCGACAGAGTCGAACATCGCCCGGAACTCCGGCCGATCGCTCATCGGCACCTCAGCGTCGTCGCCGGCCATCATCTGGTCGTAGACCGCCTTCACCACGGCCGCCTTGTTGCCGACAGAGTTGTAGACCGTCTGCGGGCTCACGCCTGCGGCCGCCGCCAGCGAGGTCACGGTCATGCTGGCGTACCCGTCGTGGAGGAGCAGGTCACGTGCGGTCTCCACGAGCGACGTCCGGGTCCGCTGCGCTCCCTGGACACGGGTGGGGCTGTCGTAGGCCCTTGCCATCTGTCGCTCCAGTTCACTAGATTGCAATTCCAATGGAATGTCATTCCAATGTTCAAGGAGTCTAGCCATGAATCTGAATCCGGCGCAGGCGGCGGCGCTGCGCGTCTTCGACGCCATCAACTCCGGTGATCTCGACTGCCTCGACGAGCTGGTCACCGACGACTTCGTCGACCACGGCTCCCCGTTCCCCCTCCCGCCCGGCCCGATCGGTTACCGGCAGATCCTCACCTTCGTCACCCAGGTTCTTCGGATCCGATACGACGTGGAGGACGTGTTCTCGACCCAGGACCGGGTCGTGGTTCGAGCGACGGCACGCGGCGCCGGAGTGGAGGCGGTGCACGGACCGGGTGTGGAGGGCCGTGGCTACTCGATGACCACCGTGCACATCTATCGCACCGAGGGCGATCGGCTCGCCGAGCACTGGGGCGTGCGCGACGAGTACGGAGCGCGCGTCCAGCTCGGCACGATTGCCGCGCCGGACCCGGCAGCGCTGAGCCGGTGACCCGAGCCGACGGCCACCTGAGGAGCAGGTCGATGTCAATCGGTCCCGGCCATGCGGCGGATCCGCGTCCGGAACTCCGTCAGGTCCAGCCCGTACGTCGGACCGCCGGCGGCGGCGTAGCGCTCAAGCCGGCCGTTGCCGCGTTCGAGCAGCCGCCCGGCGCCGGTGGCGTTGCCGCGGAGGGCGTGGGTCAGCCCCACGCACAGCTGGGCCAGTCCCTGCCAGAGGTCGTGCTCGGCGTCAGGGGCGTCCTTCCAGCGGGCCTCGAAGACCTCGTGGGCCGAGAACGGCCGGCCCTGGTCCAGCAGCTCGATGGCGAATCGCACTGTCTGCAGGGGCGGTAGGGGATCTTCGGAGACCGGCTCGACGCCCTCAGCGCCGTACGGCAGCGGTCGGCCGAGCTCGTCGCGCGGCCTGGCCTGGCGTGGCCGGCCCTCCTCGTCGCGATCCCTGGTCACCATGGGGCCACCCTGTCGCCCCGCACGAGCACAGGCAAGCCGGAGGACGGCGACATGCTGGCAGGACGACACCAACTGGGGGATCCGCAGCGAGATCAGGAGTCCTGGGTGGCGAGGGAGTGGACGCCGCCGCAGGACTCGGCAAGTTCTGTTCCGAACAACTCTGCGGGGGTGTGCGCGCCGGGTACGCCCTGGCCGACGGCCAGCCGCGACGCGGCCCGCGGGCCGGTCAGTCGATGCCCTCGACGATACGGAAGTCGCGCTCGACGCTGTCGGACAGGGCGCCCAGCGCCTCCTGGTAGGCCACGCTCTCGTACGTCGCGACGGCCTGCTCGAAGCTGTCGAACTCGACCAGAACGACGCGCTGCGTGGTCCCGGACTCGTGGGCGACGACTCGACCGTCACGGGACAGGGTGCGCCCGCCCCCAGCCTGGACGGCCGTTCGGGCCAGCTCGTTGTAGGCGGTCAGCCTGTCCGGGTCGGAAATGGTGCGGTAGACGCTGACCCAGTAGCCCTTGGCCATGGAAACCTCCTGTGATCGGCCGGACACGTCCGGCTTCGAACTGACAGCCAGGGCGCGTTCACGCATGAGGTGCCGTCGGCGTCAACAACAGACTGAGGTCGAAGGCCGGCGCGCTGTGGGTGATGGCGCCGACGGATATCGCGTCGACCCCGGTCTCCGCGACGGCCCTCACCGTGTCCAGCGTGATGGATCCAGACGCCTCGAGTCGGGGCCCATCCGGCCCGCGCATGGTCACGATGTCCCGCATGTCTTCGAGGGACATGTTGTCCAGCATGATCCACTCGACTCCCGCGCGGAGCGCCTCGATGGCCTGGGCCTTCGACTCGACCTCCACCTCGACGGCGACGCCCCGCGCGTCAAGCCGTTAATCGTGGCGCTTCCACTGCGATCGGATCGGCCCTCTACGGGCTGGCCACCAGGGCTGTGAGACGCCAGCCGCGCGGCATGAGCATCACGTCCGCCGCCACCCTGGCCACCCTGCACAGGTCCGGTCCGCGGCGGATCACCGATCTGGCCGTGATCGAGGGGGTCACCCAGCCAGCAATGACCGTCCTGGTCCGGGTGCTGGAGGAGTCCGGACTGGTCGAGAGGACGGGCGACGCGTCCGACAAGCGGGTCACGCTGGTGTGCCTGACCGAGGCCGGCGCGTCGTACGTCGAGACGCGGCGCCAGGCTGGCGTCGATGCGTTCGCGCGGCTGATCGACGAACTCGCCGAGGACGAAATCGAGGCCCTGGTGGCGGCGCTTCCGGCGCTGGTGCACCTGGCAGAGCTCGAGAACGAGGACCGGGAAGGGCCGAAGCGGTGACGAGGCGCACCCTGGAGCGCTCCGAGGCGCCCGGTCACCCCAAGGACGCGTCCGACGAGGGCAACTCGCGCTCAGCGTTGCTCCCAGATCTCGTTGATCTCGACGAGGTCCTCTGCCTCGACGCCGTCCACCCGGCCCAGGTTGCGGGCCACGTGGTCCATGGAATCCCTGGGATCCCACCCCGCCAAGGGGATCCCGTCGCGGACCACGATCGTGGCGGAGCCGTCGTCGCTGAGGAACACGAGGCGGTACTTGAGGGCGACTGGCTCGGAGAAGTCGTCCACCTGGTTGCGTGGGTGGCCCTCCAGCATCTCCCCGTCCTGCCCCGGCGTGCAGGTCCATCCGCTCGGGCAGACCTTGGCGCGCTCGGCGTCCGGCACGTAGTAGCCGGTGATCGTGATGCCGTCCTCTAGCTCGACGGTGGCGCCGATGCTGCCTTCGCCGTACTCACCGGCGTCGACCTCAAATGCAGCCATCCTGTGCTGGGTCTGGTGCACCGTGGTCAGGTGGTGGGCGATCGTCTGGGGCGTCCGTTCGGTGGGCTCCTCGGCCCAGCCCGGCACGTCGACCTCGGTCAGCTCCGTGGTCGTGGTGGTGCCGAACCGTTCGTCAGTGACGATCGCGACCATGTCGTCGACGTCCACACCGAGGTCGAGGTCTCGCGGGTCGGCGGTGATGGAGTCGCCGGCATAGTAGGCGACGTTGACGCCTTCATCGGATGCGAAGGTGACGATGACGAGGCCGGGGTCCTCCTCCGGTTCCTCGTCCTCCCAATAGAGCTGTACGTCGCCGGCGTCAGTGCTGATGGTCGTGCAGGTTCCGCGGTCGTCGCAGGGCTCGTCCCCTGATCCGGGGTCCTCCTTCACGCCGACGCCCAGCCGCTGGTGGCCGTTGTCGAACTCGATCGATGCCCCGATGTCACCGTCCTCGGTCGACCCTTCCACAAGTGTTGGCTCGATGCCGGTGTGCTCGAGGGCCACGGCCGCCAGGGCCTCGGGGGTCGCCGTCACCTGGTCGTCGTCGTCGCATCCGCCCATCAACACGAGCGCCGCCATCGTCATCCCCGCCATGACCCGATTCATGGGCCGACCTTAGCTGCGGGGCGTGCTGGCCAGTTCTCGCCGCACAACTCGCCGCCGGAGGGTGGGCGTGGCCACCACCTCGTAGCCGGCTTCCACGAAGACCTGCACCAGCCCGACCGACGCCTCGTCCCAGATCACCGATTTACCGGGCGGTGGTTCGATCGGGTAGCCCTCCAGGACACGGGCGCCGACCTGCTCGCCGTACTCGACGGTGGCGTGGGCGAGCTCATAGGTCAGCCCCGACTTGCGGAAGCCCTTGCGTACGACGAAACAAGTGACGGACCAGACGCCCTCGAGCTCGGGATCCATCCGCATCCATGCCTGCTTGCGGCTCCACAGCCTGGGGTAGTTCTCCCGCGGTTCGACGGCGACCCAGCCGGCCGCCTCGCCGTCGACGTACCCGATCAGCCCGGACGTCGGCCGGGTGGTTCCGCAGGCGGTCTGCTCCAGCAGGGCCGCGTCCCTCTGATCCTGCGTGGTGTCGCGCCAGATCCAACCGGGCACCTTCATCGCCTGGCAACGACATTTGCCGGCGCCTCCCGTGGCGAACAGCGCTTCGACGTCCTCGGTCGTCGCTTGGTTTGCCGGGAGCCAGGTGAAGTCGGGCATCTGGCTACAGTCACGTGGCAGGGCGACCGAGCGCAAGACTCTGCCCCAACATTGAGGTCTGGCTGAAGAGTCGCGTCAGCGTCGGCCGCCGTCGACGTGGATCGTCTCGCCGTCGACGTACGGCGAGCGGATGAGCCACAGCGCCGCATCGACGACGTCGTCCAGCTCGCCGTGTCGGCCGACAAGGGTCTGGCCGGCCGCCCCCGTGAGGAAAGCCGGCTTCGCTTCTCCCTTGGCGTCCCACGCGCCGCTGTCGATGATGCCTGGCGCGATCGCGTTGACCCGCACGGGCGCGAGGTTCGCGGCGAGGTGGCGGACGGCGTAGTCGACCGCTCCGTTCGTGATCCCCTTGACGATCGACCCGGGTCCTGGCCGCCAGCCGACGACGCCGGCGAAGAGCGTCATCGACTGACGGATCTCGAAGTGCTTCGCGACGAGGATCGGACCGATCACCTTCGCCTCGAACGCGGCGACCATCCGGTCGCGGTCGAGCCCGGCGACCGGAGCATCGTGGGGGAGGGAGCCGAGGGTGACGACATGGTCGACGGCACCGATCTGCGCGGAGGCTGCGGCGATCGTCGCCTCGTCCGTGAGGTCGAGGCGTACGGCGCCGTCGATCGCCAGTGGATCGCGAGCGCCCACCGTCACCACCATGCCAACTTGTCGCGCCCGCGTTGCAATGGCCGCGCCGATGCCCCGTCCGCCGCCGATCACGAAGAGTGTCTGTCCGTCCAGTTCTCGTTGAGTCATGACCGTGACGGTATGCTTTGGATACCGAGTTACTGCAAGGGAACTGGAGAACGTCGGTGGGCTACAACGTGATGTCTCGCACCTGTCCCTCCCGTGTCGTCCTGCACCGCATCGGCGCCCGATGGACGGTCTTCGTGCTCAACGCGCTCGAGCACCAGCCGTTGCGCTTCGTCCAGATCAAGACGCACATCCAGGGCATCACCCCAAAGGTCCTGACCGAGACACTGCGCACCCTGGAGCGAGACGGGCTCATTGCTCGCACCGACTTCGAGGAGAACCCGCCTCGCGTCGAGTACGAGCTCACCGTGCTCGGCCGCTCGCTGTTGGAGCCGCTGCGCGCCGTACGGCTCTGGGCCGAGGAGCACGTTCCGGAGATCCAGGCGGCGAACGCAGTGGCAGCGATGGAGCCGGATCGTCGCTGATCGCGATCGACGCCGCCGGAGAGCTGTTTGTCAGGGCCTCGACGCGGAGTCCGATTCTCGCCAGCACTTCGACGTCCGCCCGCGTTGACTGAGGACTCCACGGCCCTTTCGGCATTCGAGACGGCCACACCATCCAGGGATGGAGAACTCTCATGACGATCGCCCTCGTAACCGGCGCCAGCCGCGGTCTGGGCCTCGCCACTGTCAGGACCTTGGCCAAGAACGGCACCTGTGTGCTGCTTGCGGCCCGGGACGCAGGCAGAGCCGAGGAGGAGGCTCGGTCGCTGCGAAGCGAAGGCCTCGACGTCCGTGGAATCCAGCTCGACGTCACCTCGCACGACTCCATCGCATCGGCCGTTGCCACCATGACCGCCGTGCACGGACGACTCGACGTGTTGGTCAACAACGCCGGCATCCTGCCCGAGGCCACCGACGACGAGGCGCACGAGTTCGCCAATCCCGAACTGTTCCTGACCACCTTCACCACCAACGTGTTCGGAGCCGTCGCCGTGACCGAGGCGTTCCTCCCGCTCCTACGCCGTAGCCCGATGGGCCGCATCGTCAACGTTTCGAGCACCATGGGCTCGCTGAGTGACCAGACTGACCCGGGCTCGCCGTTCTATGAAGTGGTTGTCCCGGCCTACCAAGCATCGAAGGCGGCCCTCAACAGCGTCACCATCGCGCTGGCCAAGAGGCTTGCCGAGACCCCGATCAAGGTGACCTCGGTCTGCCCGGGATTCGTCCAGACCGACCTCACTCCCGCCAACATGGAACAGGCGCCGCTCACGCCAGCTGAGGCCTCGCTGGTGGTCGCGCATGCCGCGACCCTCCCCGACAATGCCGAGTCCGGCACCTTCATCGACCACCACGGAGCCGTTGCCTGGTGAGAGGCCGGGCTCCGATCAACCAGACTGGTCCCATGAGCGAGGTCGTGTACGCCGTCGAGGCGCAAGGCTGGATCCCCAAGGTCATCCGCGAAGGCGACCAACTCCAGCTGAAGATGGGCGTCGACTTCAACCGCGGCCATGACATCCGTGAGTTCCACTTCGCGCTGACCGAGCAGCACCTCGCCGTCCTCCGCACCAGTCTCGCCCGTCACCTGATCCTGTGGTGCGTGCTGCAACCCCTGGCCGAGCACGCCGGTCGAGAAGACCGCAACGGCAAGCCGAACAAGAAGGAGTCCGCCCGCGCGATCGACGTGGTGCTGCTCGGCACCGACCAACAGGTCGAGGCGTACGTCGCCGCGCAGGGCCTCACGTCGTACCAGCTGCAGAGCCTGATCGCCCACGGCGGTGATCCGACACTGATCGGGAAGGGCCGCCTCTTCGAGGCGCTCGAGGGTCGGGTGCAGGTCGCGGCCGACTGGAGGAACGTGCGGGAGTACTGGGCCGACGAGGCGCGGGCCGAGGAGGGCGTCCACCTGGCCGAACTCGACAAGGCCGTCCTGTACTACACGAACCGGCGCGAGACCTGGAGCGGTCTCGGAGGTCGTCGGCCGGAACAGGTGCCGGCCGAGATGCTGGAGGCGGTGCTGGCCCTCGTCCGTGACGCAGAAGGGGCGACCGCCGACCTGGAGCCCACCGCTCCGCTCGAGAGATGGCAGGACGTGGTCGGCCCTGCGCTCCGCGCCACGAGGCCAGAGCTCCTCGACGAGCCGATCCGTGCCATCGCCTCGCTGGTGCGCAGCGAGGCACCGGACCGCGCGTGGAGGCAGCGGCAGATGCCGGCGCTGGGTGACATCGAGCGCCATCTGCAGCTGCACGTGTACGACGCCCAGCAGCTCGCCCTGATCGCGGAGACCACACCCGAAGCCAGTGCCCGTCCTTGGGTCGAACACGTCGGCGGAGAGCTCTTCGTCGGTGTCGATCGCCGGATCGCCTTCGCGACGTACGAGGCCGTCACCGAGGACGACATGGTGCTCTGGGAGGACCAGGAGCAGGTGACCTTCGCTCAGCTCATCGCGGCCGGAGTCGCGAAGGCCGAGGTCGGCAAGCACGTCGCGCGCGACGGCACCTGCTGGATCAGCCACGCCGACCTCGCGGCCGCCGTACTGGTGGACCCCAAGGTCCGCGCCACGATCATCGAAAGCTCGCGCCTGCCCATCACCTGGCCGGAAATCCACACCCTGGTCCCCAACGGGGACCTCGTGGTGGCCGCGCTCTCGCGGCTCCGGTTCGTGATGACGGGCAGTCGCGACGAGGACGGAATGCTCGCGATCCTCAAGGCCGCGCGCGAAGCGATCACGTGGGGCCGTGACCACATCAGCCCGCACCCCCTGGTGTGGCGCCACGGTCAGTGGTTGCCGTTCGACTGGGCAGCGGAGTTCCCGCACCTGGCTGACCGCATCAAGGAAGTGAACGTCGCCTACGCCGATGCGTGGCTCGACGCCGCCACGCAGTAGGACGTCGCGAATCGAGCACGTTTGGACCCGAACAAGATGGACATTGTGCGCATCATGGATTCTTCTTCATGGGCGGCGCCCGAGGGCATGTCGCAGGCCAAGCACAACCTCCGGCTGGGCCTGGCCCTGCTGTTGGTGCTCAGCTTCCTGGGCCTTGTGCTCGGCTGGTTCTTCACCATCGACAACGAACGGAAAGAGTTGCGCAGCCTGCCCGAATGCGCGGGCAAGGCGACCAGCGAGTGCCTCGAGATCCGGCCCGGCACGTTCGACTCGGCGACGATCAGTCGTTATGGCAAGACCAAGTCGAAGACCCACCACTTCGAGACCGAGAACGGCGACCGCGACGGAATCAAGCTGAAGATCGCCCGCCACTCGGGCCAGTCGCTCGAGGACGAGGTGGTCGGCGGCATCTTCGTCGACGGTGACCTGGTCGGCCTCGAGAGTGAGGACGGCCACCGCACCTGGGGCGAGGCCGGCTGGCTGGCGCTGCCGCCGCTGTGGTTCCTCGGCGTCGCCGCCGTGCTCGTGCTGATCATGGCGGCCTGCGTCAAGGCACTCAACCGGATCAACGCGGGCTTCACCACGCAGACGCCCGACGAGCCGTCCCTCGAACACGACTAGGCGCCCGCTCGCACCAACCTGCGGGGCCGAACTGAGGGTGCCCCGTCTCCCGCATATTGGGCATGCGCAGCGCCCTCGGCCGGTGGTTCGCTGGCCTAGGCGGGCTCCGCGCTCCCATGTGGCGCCCTCTCGGTCTAGGGAAAGGCAACTCATGCGTACCAGCCGAATTCTTGTCACGACCGCAGCCATGGGCGCGGCCCTGCTCCTCTCCACCGGACCCGCGACGGCGGGCGAGGTCACCGGCAACGGCGGCGCCACCCAGGGTCCGGCCCACGCCAACTCCATCTGCACCTTCTCCGGCCTCGCCGACGGCGGCGAGGGCGAGCCCGCTGGTCCGGGCAACGTGCAGAACTGGGGCCACTCCAGGGAAGCGTTCGGCGCGACCCCCGCCGAGCGCAAGGCTTCGGGCTTCCAGCCGGGCGACTCATGCAACGGTCACTCCGGCTTCCTGGTCAGCGAGCCGTCCGGCACGCCCTGAGCGTCGCAATCAGCTCGCCCGGTCACGCTCGTCGTGGCCGGGCGAGGCAGGCGCACTCCGCACGGACAGTGAATCGGCCATCGCCGCTGACCTCGTCGCGAACGTCCGTCACGCCCGAGGTCAGGCGGTCTCGGTGCCTGCGTCAGTCGAAGCGGGGGCGGAGTCCGTCCCGGAACTCGTTGCGGTTCCGCGGGGTCATCTTCCAACGCGTCTCGTCGGCGTCCTCGATCGACACGGTGTACTTGCCGGACCCACGGTCGAACTGCACGAGCACCTGCACCGGCCGCGCCTCACCCGGTTGGTAATGACTGTCCGTGTAGGCGTCCACCGCCGGCCTGACCGCCCCGGAGTCAGAGGCCACGGCCGAGATGGTGCCGTCGGGCGAATAGAGAAAGCCGTGCGCCTCGTTGAACTCGCCCCCGGGGAACTCGAGGATCATCGCCAACGACTCCCACCCGTCCCAGTCGACGACGGGACCTCCCATGTGGTCGACGAGTGCCCGGATGAGCTCGGCCGTCACATTCTCGGACATGGGTTCCTTCGGATCTGCTCGACGATGCTCGATGTGTGGCACATCGTAGGGTCCGGTGTTGCCTCGTGCGGCTGGACCTCAGGCAGGCCCCACCGTCTTCACCATGACACAGTTCTTCAGGCCCTTGGGCCGGTCGTACGTGAACCCGAGCCGCTCATAGAGGCGACGGGTGCCGTTGTAGAGGAACGACGACGACATCTTCTTGGTCTGGTTGGTCAGATCGTGCGGATAGCTCTCCACCAGTCCGCCGCCGGCCTGCGCAATCAGGTCGAGGGCGCCGGTGATGGCCAGTTCCGTGACTCCCGCGCGCCGGTGCCGCTTGTCGACGAAGACGCAGGTGATCCGATAGTCGGGGTCCGTGGTCTTGGTGGCGTCGTACTGCTTGCGGTGGTGCAGGGTGGGTAGCTCGACGGGCGTGCCGTACTCGGCCCACGCGATGGCTTCGTCGCCGTCCATCACCAGTGCGGCGTGAGCCTTGCCCTGCTCGACGTAGGCCTTCTTCAGTGCACGGTTGGCGTCGGCGCCCTGGCCGCGCTCGGGCCCGTCAGGGTGGAACCAGATGCACCAGCAGCCGCCGAAGATGCCGTTGTGTCGCTGGACCAGCGCGTCGAAGGCCGGCCACGTCTCGGAGCTGAGTGGCGCGATGGTGTACGACGGCTCGGCGGCCATGCCGCACACCATATCCCCGTGGCGTCCGGACAGGTGGCGGTGATCGGCCCGCGCGATCCGGCCTGCAATCTTCGTCCTACGCTTGGACGACGCGGCGAAAGGAGCGGACATGGGATCCGACGACCTTCCGGAGTGGGCCGGCTTGTTGATCAGCGTGATGCTGATGGCGCCCTTCCTGATCGTGCTTCTCATCTACCTCCGCCACCAGCTGCGGCGCAGGACGTGGTCCCGTGCCGAGGCCACCGTGACGGGCAGGAGGACCGAGAAGTCGCGGCAGGGTGACGGCTCGGAGACCACCACGACGACCGTGACCTATGCCTTCTCGGATGCCAACGAGACGGACCGGACCGGCACTGCGGTCAATCCCTCCGGTGATCCACGAGGCGGAGACCGCCTCCAGATCATGTACGACCCGAGGAACCCCGATCGGAGCAAGGTGGTGGAGCTGCGCCGGATGTATCTCGTGATCCTGGCGGTCTTCTTCGTGATGTTCGCCCTCGGAGTCTGGTCAGTGTTCACGTCCCTCGGGACGGCGTGATTCGAGGGAACCGGCGTCGAGACGATCGGTCAGGGCGTGGCCGACGTGTCGCCGTACCACGTGGTCGTCGAGGTCGGAACAAACCCGACGCCCCGGTAGGTTGCCCCAGCGGCCTCGGACCCGAACGAGATCTTGATCCGCTCCATGCCCCGAGCGGCCAGTCGCGCGACTCCCGCCGTGACCAGCGTCGAGGCCAACCCACGTCGCTGGAAGTCGTCCTCGACCCGCACGGGTTCGACCAGCCCGACCAACGTGGCCGGGTCGGCCCAGAACAACGCATATCCCGCTGTCTGACCGTCGGCGCTCTCGACCGCGAGATCGAGCTCAGGGTCGTAGAGCGTGCACTGCCCCAGGCGCTGCACGACACCTTCACCGGCGCGTTTGAGCAACGGATGCCGAGCCTCCGTGCGTTGGCTGCGGTCGACGACGGTGAAGCCATCGGCCGGAGCCCTGACCTCTCCGCGCTCGTCGGCGCGGAGCCAAGCCGTGCTGTCGGTGTATCCCGCGGTGAGCCCGGCGTCCGCGACCAACCGGCGCAACGCCGTGTCGTGATCGTCGACCGGGATCTCGAATCCGCCCGGTGCGTGGGCCTGCCCGATCTCGAGAGCCGCCGCGAAGACGGTTTCGATCGGGAGAGCGCCCGGCACCACGATCGGGTCGATCTGGCAGCCGTCACCGTCGGCCGAGATCAGCACGCCGGCGACCGGGCCGTCGTCATCGAGCCAGAACGGCCTCTCGACGTCATCGGAGCGGCTCGGCTTGCGCCACCACCACTGCACGTCGGCGGCCTCCCAGAGCCCGCCGTCCGGGTCGGCCAACCTGCGACGTTGCAGCAGCAGGGAGGACAACTCCAACGCCTCGAGCCCCGATGCCCTGATCTTGGTCACCATGCGGTCAGGCTAGAGGCTGGCGCCGGGTCGTGCCCCTCAATGACGTGCGCTCGGCCGCGGCCAGCTCGGAAGCCGGGCCAGCGCCGATCACGCCTCGCCTACGGCTGCTCGCGCATCTGACGCAGCCGAGCCAGGTTCGGCATGGGACACCAGGCGCCGATCTGCGGGTGGTCGATGGTCACCCCGACGACGCCACTCTGGCCGAACGACATCGCCCAGTCGAGCGCTGCGGGCAGGGGTACGGCGAGCAGGGGGACGGAGGCGCCCTCGGCAACCAGACCGCCGGAGTCGGCGGCGACCTGTGCCCGGGTGGCGCTGCTGAAGACGGCCAGCATCGGGCCGTCCGGTGACGTGAGTGCGTAGGGCCGCGGCTGTTCCGGCGTACCGCGGTTGATGAACACCCAGCGGTCAAGTGCCGACACTGCCTTCCACAGCTCCACCTGGGGCTCGACGGCACTCGGCGCGGCCAGGCAGGCGGCGTTGAGCCGGTCGAGCTCGGCCAGCACCTCCGGGCTCGGGTCGAGCGGGGGAGCCGTCGGTTCCACGTCGTCCACGGGCTCCTCCGTGGACGGTCCCGCCTCGGGTCGAGCCAGCGGCCGCGGGTCACGGCCACCGAAGGCTGCAACGCGATCCCAGAACCAGTCGGCCAGCTTGGGTGCGACCGTGACGTCGTCGACACCGGCACGGCGGACCACGACGCTGTCGATGGTCGCGATCAGGTAGCCGCCGTTGTCGTCGGTCATCACCTGCGAGAAGTACTCGGCGATCTCATCAGCCTGCCACTGCGGCCAGGCCTCGGGGTCCGCCTCGATGGCTTCGTCCATCGCGTCGATCTCAGCGCTCGACATCAGCCGGAAGTCGCCCTCGACTCCCCACAATGCGCCGGTGCCCGGCTCCTGGCCGTCGTGCCAGGCGGCGATCTCGCGTTCGCCCGCGGACTCGCGAGCGCCCTGCTCGTCGAGAGGCGGGCGCAGTGCGGCGGCGAGTTCGGCGGGCAGCACCGGATCGAGCGCTGCCAACGAAGAGTCGATGTCGGTGCCGAGCAGCTGGTCGCGCATCTGGGTCCAGGCCATGTCGATCACGCCGGACGCGTGGATCTCGGCGAGCGTGACCTCACCCTTGTCGACGATGGCGCGCCACTTACGGATCAGGGTGAGCACGCTCTCGGCCACGCCGTCCATCGGATCGGCGCGGAGCAGACGCAGGGAGAGTTCCTCGGCTTCGTCGAAGCGCCCCTCGTGCACATAGGACCAGGCCAGCGGTCCGCCGATGAACTCGGAGGACGCGTCTGCCCGGATCGCCTCTTCGGCGGCCGGGATGAAGCGCTCCGGCGGTGCCCAGCTCTGCAACAGGTTGATCGCGCGCTTGACCAAGGCATCGGGCAGCAGCTCGGCGTTGGTGCGACCGCACATCGCGGTGCCCTCGTCGAGCAGCCGCCAGCCGGCCTCGAGGTCCCCGGACATCGCCGTGGCGGCACCGAGCTCCATCACGTCGAGCCAGGACTCCTGGTCCTCGCGGAGCGCGATCTCGGCCCACTTGCGGGCCTCGTCGTAGTTGCACTCGTACTGCTCGAGGTCGCGCAGCTTGCGGACGACGTCACCGAAGAACCGGTCGCGCTGACCGGCCACCTGCAGCAGCAGCTTGCGGGCCTCGTCAGTCTCACCGCACTCCTTGAGGTGAAGGGCGAGCAGGATTCGGGTGCCGTTGCGACCCGGCTGTTGTGCCAGCACGCGCGAGGCGAGGCGGGCGATCTCGGGGTGCGTCGGCTGAGCCTCGAACAGCTCCCAGGCCAGGTCGACGTCCCGCTCGATCGGGTCGACGGTCGCGCCGTCCTTCTTGCGCCACTTCATCGCATTCCTCGCTTCACTCGGTAGGCCCGCACCTGGTCGAACGTGCCGTCGTCGACGCCGTACTCGAGAACCGGTGCCACCTGGTCGAACCACGCCGTCGTCGACGGCGTGACCTCGGATGCCGCGGCCAGTAGCGCGTCGGTCGTCACCGGGCAGACGCTGCCTGCCCGCATCGACGCGCTGAGTGCCTGTTGCAGGGCCACCTTCACCACGGACGCGATGTCGGCGCCCGAGAAGCCCTCGGTCGCGGCGGCCACCTTGGCCACGTCGACGCCGTCGGTCGGCTTGTCCTTGAGGTCGCCCTGGAGGATCGCGGCCCTGGCGACCGTGTCGGGCGGCAGCACGAGCACGGTCTTGTCGATGCGACCGGGGCGGCGAAGGGCGGGGTCGATGTCCCATGGCCGGTTGGTCGCCGCCAGGAAGTAGACGCCGTCGTTCTGGCTCGACACACCGTCGAGCTCCTCGAGCAACTGCGTCACGATCATCCGCATCGACTGCGAGCCGCCGCCGCCGGACGTACGCCGCCCACCGAGCGCGTCGAACTCGTCGAAGAAGATCACGCAGGGCGCGGCCGCCCGCGCATTCCGGAAGACGCTCTGGATCGCCTTCTCGCTGTCCCCGATCCACTTGCTCAACAGGTCGGCAAGGGTCACGTGGATGAAGGAGGCCCCGAGGTCACCCGCGATCGCGCGCGCGATGAAGGTCTTGCCGCAGCCCGGAGGGCCATACATGAGCAGGGAGCCGCCGGGCGTCTGTCCGAAGGCCGCAGCAAGTTCGGGGTTGCGCAGCGGGGCGAGGAACGTGGCGTCGAGATGCTGCTTGACCTCGGTGAGGCCGGCGACGTCGGCCAGCGTCACGGCCGGTCGCTCGGCGTCCCACATGCCGGGTTCCTCCGCCGTCTCGTCATCGAGGTCGGCCGTCGAAGGAACCGGGATCGGAGCAGGTGCAGCCGGCTCGCTGGGCGGTGCCATGGCGCCGCCCCGGATCCGGGCCGCCATCACCCGGGCCCGCAACACGCGCACGCGGGCCGGGTCGCCCCCACTGGCCTCGAACGTGGTCAGCTCGTCGGCGGCGCGGTCCGGGTCTGCCTGCAGCAGCAGGGTGATGAAGTCCTCACGCAGCGCGAGGTTCTGCGGGTCGCGGCTCACCTCGGTCTCGATCACGTCGAGGAAGTCGTCGTCTGCCATCTGTCTGTTGCCCTCCGGTCATGTGTGGTCATCGGGCAACGTTCCCCGAACTGCGGCGGCCAATCCTCCCGCAGACCCACTCTTGTGCGATGGCACGGCCCGCGGGGACTGGCCACGTCGCTCATCACGTTGATGGTGAGCGCGTTCTGCCCTGAGCAGAACCCGGGCAGGGTGCGCGGAGGCAGTGGCTAGCATCGCGACATGGGTCACCTGTTGCCGCTGCGTACGCCGTCCGACCGCCCCGACGTGCGCGCGCCGGGACCCCGCACCACCGAACCTCGCACTCCAGAGCCCCGCGCCCCCGAACCCCGCACCCCCGAACCGCTGTGGCGCGAGGTGACCGGCGAGCTGCTCCGCGAGCGTCGACACGTGCGTGGGGAGAAGCTGAGCGAGACCGCCAGCCGCGCCGGCATCTCCACCCAGTACCTCTCCGAGGTCGAACGCGGCCGCAAGGACCCGTCGTCCGAGGTGCTCTCCGCGGTCGCCGGCGCGCTCGACCTCACCCTGCGCGACCTGGCCGTCGCGGCCGCGCGCCGGTTGTACGCCGCGCCGGCCGGCCCTGTGGGACCGGCCTCGATCCGGCAGGACGTCGGCGCCCTGCGCGGACCCCTGGCCCTGGCCGCCTGAGCCACGGCCGGTCCCTCGAGCCCGGTCACCTGCGACTGATCACCTCGTCGGCCAGTCCGTAGGCGACGGCTTCCTCGGCGCGGAAGATGCGGTCTCGGTCGGTGTCGCGCCGCAGTGTCGCGGCGTCCTGACCGGTGTGCTCGGCCAGCGCCTGTTCCATCTCCTCGCGCACCCGCAGGATCTCGTCCGCGGCCAGGATCAGGTCCGGGATGGTTCCGCGGCCCTGGCCCGACGGCTGGTGCAGCATCACCCGGGCGTGGGGCAGCACGGTCCGCTGCCCCGGTTCTCCGGCCGCGAGCAGGAGGGCCGTGCTGGAGAAGGCCTGTCCGACGCAGGTGGTCGCCACGGGCACCCGGCAGAACCGGATGGTGTCGTAGAGCGCGAAGGTCGCGGTGATCGAGCCACCTGCCGAGTTGATGTAGAGGTTGATCGGGGCTTCGGGGTTCTCGGCCTCCAGGTGCAGGATCTGCGCGATCAGGGCGTTGGCCACCCCGTCGTCGATCTCCGTGCCCAGATAGACGATCCGCTCCTCGAGGAGGCGGCTGTAGACGTCCATCACCTTCTCGCCTCGCGGCGTACGGCTGACCACGTTGGGGATCGTGTAGGTGCTCACTGGCCGTCCTCCTTCGCCGGGTCTGTCGGTCGCAGGCCCGTCGTACGACGCACGCGTGGGCGGATCTGCTCGAGGTCGGTCACCAGCTGGTCGAGGAAGCCGTAGTCCCGGGCCTCCTGCGCGGTGAAGACGTGGTCGCGCAACGAGTCCTCGAAGACCTGCTCCGGCGACTTGCCGGTGCGCTCGGCGACGATCCCGATCACGGTGTCGCGCATGTGGCGCAGGTCCTCGGCCTGCAGCGCGATGTCGACGGCGTTGCCGCCGATGCCGGCAGAGCCTTGGTGGAGCAGCACCTTGGCGTGCGGCAGGGCGTAGCGCTTGCCCTCGGTGCCGCAGCACAGCAGGAACTGCCCGGCGCTGTAGGCCATGCCGAGAACGACGGTGGAGACGTCGTTCGGGACCAGGCGCATGGTGTCCGCGATGGCCAGCATGGCGGTCACCGAGCCGCCGGGGGAGTTGATCCAGAGGCTGATGTCGGTGGTCGGGTCGTCTGTCGAGAGGAGCACGAGCTGGGCGCAGAGCATGGCGCCGATCTCGTCGTCGAGTGGGGAGTCGAGGAGCAGGATGCGTCGCCGGAGCAGGTCTTCGGCGGTGCGCTTGCCCAGGACGAGGGGTCGGTGTTCTTCGGTCATGCTCCGAGCGTGGCTCCGGCGACACGGTGACAGAAGGGCGTGCCGCCCACAGCGGATCTGCCCTCAGCGGATCCGCCGAGAGCGGCACGATCCGGCAGCCATGACCGCCCGGGCCATCGGTAGCGTGGCAGCGTGACGAACCACGCTGCCGACTCGAGCCACGACGACCTCCATCGGATCGTGTGCGGGCTTCTACGCCGTGGGGGTCGCGGCCTGTTGGTGCACCGCACCCCGGCGCGTCGTTGGTACCCCGATTGCTGGGACCTGCCCGGCGGTCACGTCGAGCAGGGCGAGACGCCTCAGCAGGCGCTGCGCCGGGAACTGGCTGAGGAGCTCGGCGTCGAGGCCGTGGTCACCGGGGACCCGTTGGCGCACATCCAGGGCAATGACTTCCGGATGGACGTCTGGGTCATCGACTCGTGGAGTGGGGAGCCGACCAACACCGACCCGACCGAGCACGACGCCCTGGCGTGGCTCAACCACGCCGAGACGGCCGCGCTCGCCCTGGCCCATCCGCATCTGTCGGCGTTGCTCGAGGCCGCTCTCCGCTGATCGGTCCCGGCCCTCCGGCGGCGGCCTCAGACGTTGCGCGGGCGGAGCCCCCGCACCAGACCGGGGATCATCACGGTCGCCGCGACGAGGTGCAGGACGACGAGGGCGACGATCGTGCCGGTCGAGCCCCCGGAGAGGAACGGCGGGACCATCGAGACCACGGTCAGCGACACGGCGGTTCCCATGAACGACTCTGCGGGACGCGCGCTCACACGCAGAAGAGCGGCCGCGATGACCACACCCACGAGCGAGAACGCACCGGTCACCGCGGCGACCCCGGACAACGGGATCGTCTCGCCACCGTCGTGGATCTCGAAGTCGACGCCCAAGGCCCGGGCGAGTGCGGCGGCCAGGGTGGTGGCCGCCACCGCCAACAGCGTGGCGACGAGTCCGGTGCCGGCCAGCCGACGGAGCCCTCTCGTGCGGTCAGTCCGTCCCGGCTGCAACCCCGCGTCGAGCCCAGGGTCCTGCACGCCGTTCATGACAGCCCGCCGGTGTTCGGTTCGTCGTCCGACGGCAACCGCTCCGCCAGCCCGAGCTGCGGGAACTGGTCGTCGTGGAAGGTGAAGATCTCGGTGATCTCCCCGCCGGTGATGCGCAGCACGTCGATCGTCAGCGGCAGGTAGGCGCCCTCCGATTCCCGCCACTCGTAGAAGGCCACGGCCGGCTGGCGGTTCACGGACGTGGGCACACCGCGCAGGCCGGTCATGCCCTCGAACCCGTCCTCGACCCAGTTGCTCACCACCGCGTCGCGGCCGACGTACAGGCCCGGGGTGGGCGGCATCGAGCAGCGGACGTCGTCGCGGAGCATGGCTGTGAGCGCCTCGATGTCGGTGGCCACGCTGGCCTCGGTGAAGCGGCGCACCAGCTCGCGCGTCCCGGTGTCCTCCTCGCCCCCGGTCCAGTCCTGCCGGTCGGCGGGAAGGTGCGCCCGCATGCCGGCCCGGGCCCGCTGAAGCGCGCTGTTCACGGAGTTGACGGAGTCGCCGAGGAGCTTCGCGACGTCCTTGGCCGGCCAGCCGAGCACGTCGCGCAGGATCAGTACGGCCCTCGGCCGCGGCGTGAGGTGCTGTACGGCGACCAGGTAGGCCAGCTCGATCGTCTCTCGCGCGACGGCGACGACCTCGGGCTCGTCCGCGTCGTCCGCACGCAGCTCGTCGAGCAGCCGGTCCGGGTAGGGCTGGAGCCACAGCACCTCGCCGCCGGTCGCGGCCGCCGGGCGGCGCTTGGCCAGGAGGTCGAGGTAGGCGTTGGTGGCGATCTTGTAGAGCCACGCCCGTAACGTCGACCGGCCCTCGAACGTCTCCCTGCGTCGCCAGGCTCGGAGGAACGTCTCCTGCACGGTGTCCTCGGCGTCCTGGAACGAACCGAGCATCCGGTAGCAGTGCACGTGCAGCTCTCGCCGGTGCCGTTCCGCCAGCCTCGTGAACGCCGGCTCGTCGATCTCGTCCAGAGCTGTCCCGCCCGGTTCGCCCATGCCGATCTCCTTCAGTCCCGTGTCCACACTCATCACGGCATCCTTCTGCCTCGTCGTGTCCCTGTCACAGGTGTGACGGGTCCGGCGCTGAGAACTCATCACCCTCGTCGTCGTGCCCGGTGAAAACGGTTGCGCAAGTGCGTGTGGTGGGTGCCCGACTTCTCCGTCGCGTCGTACGACGACCGCCTGCGCGCCCTCGACGCCCGGCTCCGCGACGCGAGCCGTTCGTCGCGCACTCGACTCGTCACCTGTTCGAGGCACGTCGCTGAGGGCAAGCCGCCCGACGCGTGTCAGTTCGCGGGCGCACCCCGGGATGCCGAGGAGCGCTGCTGGTCACGTGCGAACGCCTGCGGGACCTCCCGGCGTACGACGACCGCGAGGGCCACACCCGTCAACCCGGCCAGGGTGAACCAGATGTCGGCACCGAGGCTGACGAAGCCGGTCTCCCCGGCCGCGGCGTCCCACACCAGCGCTGGCACCCCGCGTCCCAGGGCCAGACCGGAGCCCACCATCGTCAGGAGGGTGAGCCTGCGGGTGAGACGTTTCGGGAGACCTCCGTGGGCCAGCATCCAGGCGACGACCGCGGCGCCGTACATCAGGAAGCCCGCGAGCAGGTCGTAGGCGAGGAACCACGGGCGTTCGCTGATCGGCGCGAACTGCGAGTCGAGGCCGCCGCGCCACCCGGAGGCCCAGGCGACGTGCACGCAGGCGAAGCCGAAGCTCCACAGGGACAGGAAGATTCCGAGACGAGTTCTCATGCGTTCCAGCCTCGTCGGCGCCGTCGAGCGCCGGCATCAGGGATCGCCCCCTGTCACCCCGGAATCATGAGGGCTCGCCCGGACTCAGCGAGCGTGCCGGACCCTGAGCCAGGTCTGGGCTCCGAAGTTCAGGGCCGGGTTCCGCGCCTCGCCTGCCACCAGGCCGCGCGCCTCGCACGCCTTGGTGATCCATCCGAAGTCGTGGGCGATGGTGCCGGACTCGTCCGACTCGTGGCTCCGCCCCAACCACTCGTCGCCGTCGTAGTCGGGGCGCTCGGCAGAGGCCGGGTAGTACGACGCCATGAACGTCGCGTTCGGCGCCGACGTGGCCACGAAGCCGTCGAGCATCACCTCGATCTGGGGCTTCGACGCGTGGCTCCAGATCGAGCGCGCGACATAGAAGTCGAATGTCTCGTTGAAGTGCGCCATCGAGAAGTCGTCGCGGTGCGAGAAGGTCGGCCGCTTGGCAGCGACCATCTCGGGACCGAGGAGTACGTCGACCCCTGCCTCGAGCATCTCGCGGTTGGGCTCGATGCCGTAGTAGCAGCCGGGGTCCAGGAGCCGGACCAGCCAGTGGCCGGCGCGCAGTGAACCGCAGCCGATGTCGAGCACCTTGGAATCGGGGTTCAGGCCGTGGTGGAGCAGGGTCATCAGCTGCTTGCGCCCGGCATGGGCGAAGCTCTTGCGGGGCCCGCCGAGGGTGACCCCGCGCGCGATCAGCTCTTCTGCAGCACTGGTGAGTGAGTCCGACATGGAAGCAACCTCATTGCCTTGGGGGCGTGTGGTGGTCCGCTACAGGCTGACACAGCGATGGGAACGAGCGGGGTCTCACGCGCCCGGCAGCTCGGTCGGGCGCCGCTGCGCCGCAGCACCCTGCGACACGTCAGGCCGGACCGCACCACCGCGTCAGTGAGTCGTGCAGACCCGCGTCCGTCCCGCCACCCACCCAAGCAACGTGGCCGTCCGGCCGGATCAGCACACCGCTCGGCGGCGTCACCTCACCGATCACCGGCAGCTCCCACGGGCCGCTGCTCTCGGCAACGACCAGGCGCACACGGTCGGCCCAGGGACCGAGGTCGACGCCGCCCGGGGTCCCGAGGTCGAGCAGCACCGGCCGGGCGGCGTGCAGCAGCTCGAAGACCCGGACCGGTCCGTCGGGAGTCTCGAGGTCGAGGTCGGGCATCCGCCGACCGAGCAGCGGGTGCCCGTCCCCGAGGTCGTAGTGGACGTCGAGACCGGAGAGCAGTCCGGCGACCTGCCGGCGCGGTTCGTCCATCGCCACGAACTCGTCCATCAGGTCGTTCACCGCGACGTGGCGCGCGTCCTGCTGCTGGAGGAGTCCCATCACCATGGTCTGCTTCAGCGCACGGGCGGTCGCCGGGTGCCGCTCGGCCCGGTAGGTGTCGAGCAGGCTCTCCGGCGAGACGCCCTTGACCACCTGGGCGAGCTTCCAGCCGAGGTTCACGGCATCCTGGACGCCGAGGCCGATGCCCTGCCCGCCTGCGGGATAGTGGATGTGCGCGGCATCCCCGGCCAGCAGCACCCGCCCCTCGCGGTACGACGCCGCCTGGCGCGTGGCGTCGGAGAACCGCGAGATCCAGGTCGGGCTGTGCACGCCGAAGTCGGTGCCGAAGACTCGGTGCAGCGCGGCCCTCAGGTCGTCCATGGTCGGCTCCGTGGCGGGCCCCATCTGGTGCTCGGTGGTGATCACCCGGAAGGTGCGCCCGTCCTCCATCACCTGGAGCCCGTGGATGCCGCTCTCGTCCGTGCGTACGCCGACCGGCGGTTGCTCGCCGACCTCGACCTCGGCGATCAGCTTGGTCTGCGTGGCCTCCGAGCCGGGGAAGTCGATGCCCGCGGCCTTGCGGACCACGCTGCGCCCACCGTCGGCCCCCACGAGGTACGACGCCCGCACGGTCGCGCCGTCGGCCAGCCGCACGTCCACCCCGTCGGCGTCCTGGACGAAGCCGGTGACCTGGCGACCCCGCTCGACCTTGACCCCGAGCTCGTCGACCCACTCGGCGAGGATGCGCTCGATGTGGTTCTGCCACAGCCCCAACGTGTAGGGGTGGCGGGTCGGGAAGTCGCTGACGTCGAACATCGCGCTGCCGGCCGCAGCACCTTGATAGGTCTTGCCGGCTTCCAGGAATCGACCCGCGATGCCGCGTTGGTCGAGGACCTCGATCGTCCGCGCATGGAACCCGCCGGCCCGCGAGCCCACCAGCTCGGCGCTCGGCCTGCGCTCCACGACCGTCACGTCGACGCCCGCCAAGGTCAGCTCGGCGCCCAGCATCATGCCCGTCGGGCCGCCGCCGGCCACGATCACGTCAGTCATTCCTGCCCCCTCCTCGGCGACCACCGTGGGCGCCGAGCGGACAGTGTGCGGCACCACCGGGGCCTTGCCGCAAGCCCCCCACTTCGCTATACCTTGGAAGGGAGGGGCCGTACGGCGGAAGGGCGCCTACCTCCAGGAGATCTCGTGGACGTGGGAGTCACCTGAGCGGAAGACCAGGTGGCCCGAGCCGGCGACGTCGTCGATGAACATGAACGGGTCCGATGCCGAGGGCGGGGCCGCGGAGTTGGCCGTGACGTCGCCGTGGCCGGGCGCCTGGCCCGGGTTCCACCACACCTCGTGCAGGTGGCCGTCGGAGCGGCGGTAGACGACGCTCTTCACGTTCCGGGCGACCCAGTGGACGGTGGCCGGTCGGCCGGTGGCGAGCGGCGCCCCCGCCGACGCGGTCACGTTCCAGCCCGACACCGGCGCGGCACCGACCCAGTAGAGCTCGTACACGTGTCCGTCGACGCCCCGATAGACGACCTGGTGGGTGTCGGTCTGCGGCACGTAGTAGGCCACCGGGTCACTCGCGGCCTTCGGCGTGCCCGCGGTGCCGGACAGGTCGTCGAGACCGCTCGGACCGTCCTTCCAGTAGACGCTGAGGATCCGGCCGTCGACGGCCCGGTAGACGACGATGTTGGTGCCGTCCGGGGTGACGTACGGCGCCGGGTCGCCGGCCGCTTTCGGTGCGCCGATCGTGCCGGTCAGGTTGCCGCCGTAGTTCACCGGCGCCACCCCGACCCAGAACAGCTCGTGGAGGTGCCCGTCTCCGCCGCGGTAGACCACGTGGTGGGTGTCGGACTCGGCGTGGTGGTAGCCGATCGGGTTCCCCGCCGCGGACGGAGACCCGGCGGTGCCGGACAGGTCGTCCTGACCGACCGCGCCGGTGGACCAGTAGAGGGAACGGACAGAGGCGTTGTTCGCGCGGAACGGCAGGATCACCGTGCTGCGTCCCTGGTCGACGTACGCACGTGGTTCACCGGTGGCGTCGCGGGCACCGGCGAGGGCGGTCAGGTCGGACGTCCCGGTGCCGGCGGCGGCGTCGCGCCAGAGCTCGTGCAGGTGCCCGTCGTCGTCGCGGAAGGCGACGTTCTGGGTCTTCAGCCCGGTCACCACCACGCCCGCGGGGGTCGAGGACGAACCCGCCGCGCGGTGCTGCGCCGTGCGGTCCACCTGCCGGTTCCACGGCACGCCGATCCCTACCGTCGCCCACGCCGTGACGCACGCGGCAGCCACGTCGTGGCCGAACAGCGCGAACGCGTGGTCTGCGGTGAGGGCGGCGAAACGGTCGAAGCGGGCGTTCGAGTCGAGGGCGTCGTCGGTCGCGGTGGCGTACCAGACCCGGCCGGCCTGGTCCCACGCGTTGCCGCCGAGTGCCTGCGCGAAGAGGGCGAACGCGCGGTTCGGGATGCCGGAGTTGATGTGCACGCCACCGTTGTCGCTGGTGGTGACCACGAAGTCGTCCATGTGGGCCGGCTGCGGGTCGGTGCCCAGCACCGGATCGTCGTACGCCGTGCCGGGCGCGATCATCGACCGCAGGGCGACCCCGTTGATCGTGGGCCCGAGGAGGCCCTCGCCGATCAGCCAGTCGGCGGTGGCCGCGGTGTCGCCGGCCAGCCGCTGCTTGACCAGCGAGCCGAACACGTCGGAGAGGTGCTCGTTGAGGGCGCCGGACTGGTTCTCGTACTCCAGGTCGGACTCGTGCTCGGTGACCGCGTGGCTGAGCTCGTGGGCCATCACGTCGACGGCGGCGGTCATGGAGACGAAGAGCAGCCCGTCGCCGTCGCCGAACACCATCTGCTCGCCGTCCCAGAAGGCGTTGCCGAAGTTGTTGTCGTAGTGGGCGGTGCCGATCAGGCTGGCGCCGTCGTCGTCGTAGGAGTTGCGGCCGAACAGGTCGAAGTAGAGGTCCCACGTCGCGCCCAGGCCGTCGTAGATGCGGTCCACGTCGACGTCGCCGGTGGCCGCGTCGCCCTCCTTGCGGACCAGCTGGCCGGGCAGGTCGGTGTCGTGGCCGGCATCGTGGATCAAGCGGTTTTTGCGGATGGGCGAGGCCGCGGCAAGCTCCGCGCGCGCCTCCCTGGTGCGTCGGGCGGTGCCGCGGAGGCCGCGCGTCGAACGCAGCTCCCTGGCCCGTGCGGTCACCGCCAGAGCCTCGCGGGCCCAGGCCCGCTGGGCATCGGTGCCGTTGCGGGCAAGCTGTTCGAGCATGTACGGCGGGACGATGCACTGGATCGCGTCGTACGCCGAGTCGTGGTCAGGCGTGTGAGTCATGGGTTCCTCGCTCCGGATCGGACCGGCGCGCATCCTTCGCGTGCGTCGCACGGTCAATACCCACAAGGAGTCGGCGCTCTCCGCGGGAGTACCGGGGCGACCCGGAAATGCTCGAGTTGCCCGAACGGGTCAACGATGCAGGTTCCAGAACTGGTGGACCAGCCCGCTGGGAGAGGTGATCGACTCGACGGTGAAGGCATCCTCGATGCCGCTCGTCCCCTCCCAGATCGACACACCCTTGCCGAGGGTGATCGGCACGATCACCAGGTGCATGAAGTCGATCAGCCCCGCCTGGAGGAACTGCCGGACGGTCGAGGGCCCACCACCGATGCGGACGTCGCCACCGCCGGCGGCCTCCTGGGCCAGGTGAAGCACCTCCTCCGGCGTACCGTCCACGAAACGGAAGCTCGTCCCGTTGGGGAAGTCGATCGTCGGGTGGGGATGATGGGTCAGGACGAACACCGGTGTCCGGAACGGCGGCTCATCGCCCCACCAACCCCGCCACCCGTCATCGGGCCACTCGCCGACCTGCGGGCCGAACTTGCGTCGCCCCATGATCTCGGCGCCGACGCCCTGACCCCACGTGCTGGTCAGGGCATGGTCGAAGGTGAAGGGCGAGTCCACCTGGTCGACGCCGTGGATGGCCCTGCCGTCGAAGCGCGAGAAGAGCTGTTCCGCACCACCGATCGGGGCGTCGAGTGTCACGTGGTCGCCGGCGGAATAGCCGTCGAGGGAGATGTTCAGGTTGTGGACCCTGGTGCGAGGCATGGCGACTCCTTCAGTCAGCGGATGCAACGGGCAGCGTGTGGACAGACCGGTGATGACAGCCGGACTCATCGCGAATCGCCGGCCCGACGTGGTGAGGTCGCGGCCTGCATCTCGAGGGTGATCCGGTCTATGGTGCTGGGCATGAACCTTCGCACCGTGCCCGCTGCCCTGGCCGTCGCCGTCCTCGCCCTCTCCGTCTCCGCCTGTGCCAAGGACAAGGACACGACGACCACCGAGTCGGGGGTGAAGGTGGTCGAGAAGGGCACGTTGACCATCTGCACCCACCTGCCCTACGAGCCGTTCGAGTTCACCGAGAAGGGCGAGGTCGTCGGCTTCGACATCGACGTGCTCAAGCTCGTGGCGCAGAACGAGGACCTCAAGACGAAGGTCATCGACACGCCGTGGGAGACCATCGTCTCCGGCAACGCGCTCGACAACGGCGACTGCGACGTGGCCACCGGCGCGATGACGATCAAGCCCGAACGGGTCAAGGTGATGGACTTCAGCAACCCGTACTTCGAGGCCACCCAGGCGATGCTGGTCAAGAAGGGCTCGGGCTACTCCGACCTCTCCGACCTGGCCGGCAAGCGGATCGCCGTCCAGGAGGGCACCACCGGTGAGACCTACGTCGAGGAGAACCTCCCGAAGGGCGCCGAGAAGGTCTCCTACGAGGACTCGGTCCTGATGATGGAAGCCGTGAACAGCGGTGACGCCGACGCAGGGGTCAACGACAACGGCCTGGTCAACTACTACGTCGCGCAGAACGACGGCGTCGAGGTGAGCAAGGAGTTCGCGACCGGTGAGAAGTACGGCTTCTCGGTGGCGAAGGATGACAACCCCGAGCTGCTCAAGGCGATCAACGAGGCGATCGCCGACAAGGCGGAGATGGACAAGCTCAAGGAGAAGTGGTTCGGCACCGCCGGGTGATGCCTCGATCCGTGTCCCTCCGGACCACGGTCGTGCACTCCGCGCGGCCTGACGGGAGTTTCCAATGGCGCTGAGCAAGCGCAAGCGCGCGGCCTATCTCCGCTACGCGCAGTACGCCCTGATAGTCCTCGTCGTGGCCGTCATCGCCTTCGCGGCGGACTGGGCGTCACTGCGGGACTCGTTCTTCAAGCCCGACCTGGTCAGGGAGCAGTTCCCCGACATCTTGAAGACGGCACTGAAGAACACGATCATCTACACCGCGTGCGGGTTCGTCTTCGGCCTGCTGCTGGGTCTCGTGCTCGCCCTGATGCGGCTCTCGAGCATCGGCCCGTGGCGCTGGCTCTCCACCGCGGTCATTGAGCTCTTCCGCGGTCTGCCTGCACTGGTCGTGTTCCTCGCCCTGGGCCCCGGCTTCTCGCGTGCGTTCCCCGACTACGAGATCCCCGGCGGCGGCCTCGGTGTCGCCACCCTGGCTCTCGGCCTCGTCGGTGGCGCCTACATGGCGGAGACGATCCGGGCCGGCATCCAGGCCGTGCCGAAGGGCCAGATGGAAGCCGCCCGCTCCCTGGGCATGTCGCACTCGCGGGCGATGATCTCGATCGTGATCCCGCAGGCGTTCCGGATCATCCTGCCGCCGCTGACCAACGAGCTGATCCTGTTGACCAAGGACTCCTCACTGATCTACATCCTCGGCCTCTCGCTCGACGAGTACGACCTCACCAAGTGGGGTCGCGAGGGCATGAACAGCGCGGCCAACCTGACCCCGATCATCGTGGTGGGGCTCTGCTACCTGCTCATCACGGTGCCGTTGTCGATCGTCGTACGCCGCATGGAAGCCAAGTCTGAGAGGGCCCGCTGATGACCACCTGGAGCGCGGGCGAGCCACACGTCCCGAGTGACCGCAGCACGGCCGCGATCGACGTACAACAACTGCACAAGTACTTCGGCAGCAACGAGGTCCTCAAGGGGATCGACTTCCACGTCGGTGTCGGCGAGGTGGTCTGCGTGATCGGGCCGTCTGGCTCGGGCAAGTCCACCCTGCTGCGCTGCGTGAACATGCTGGAGACTCCGACCAGCGGCAAGATCTTCGTCGAGGGCGACGAGATCACCGACCCCGACGCGGACGTCGACAAGCTCCGCTCGCGGATCGGCATGGTGTTCCAGTCGTTCAACCTCTTCCCGCACATGACGGTGCTGAGGAACCTCTGCATCGCCCAGCAGCGGGTCAAGGGGCGGTCGAAGTCCGAGTCGGTCGAGATCGCGCGGGCCAACCTGGCCAAGGTGGGGCTGTCCGAGAAGGAGGACGCCTATCCGGCGCACCTGTCGGGTGGTCAGTCGCAGCGCGTGGCGATCGCCCGTGCCCTGTCGATGGAGCCCGACATGATGCTCTTCGACGAGCCCACGTCGGCGCTCGACCCGGAGCTGGTCGGCGACGTGCTGCAGGTGATGAAGGACCTCGCCTCGGAGGGCATGACGATGATGGTCGTGACCCACGAGATGGGCTTCGCCCGCGAGGTCGGCAACAAGCTGGTCTTCATGGACGGCGGCGTGATTCTCGAGGAGGGCGTTCCGGCGGAAGTGCTCGCCAACCCCCAGCACGAGCGCACGCAAGGGTTCCTGTCCAAGGTGCTCTGACCGGCCGCTGGGTCACATCTGCGCCGCGCCGGCCCTGATCGCCTCGCGGATCCTCACGTAGGTCCCGCACCGGCAGATGTTGCGGATGCCATCGAGGTCGGCATCGGTGATGGAGCGACTCTCGCTGCGTACCTTCTTCACCAGGGCGACCGCAGCCATGATCTGGCCGGGCTGGCAGTAGCCGCACTGGGCGACGTCACGGTCGATCCAGGCTTCCTGCATCGGGTGCAGGTCCTTGCCCACCGTTGCCGGAAGTCCCTCGATGGTGGTGATCTCGTCGTCGTCCTCCAGCGCCCCGACCGGGACCGAGCACGGGTTGAAGGCCTTGCCGTTGACGTGGCTGGTGCAGGCCTTGCAGACGTTGATCCCGCAGCCATACTTGGGCCCGGTGATGCCGAGAATGTCGCGCAGCACCCAGAGGAGGCGTACGTCGTCCTCGACGTCGACGGTGACGGTCTCGCCGTTGACCTTGAAGGTGTGGGTGGGCATGTCGGCATCCTCAGTAGGTGTGGGAGAGACCGTCGGTGGGCGATGCCGGCAACGGTGGCTCGAACGACTTCGGGGTGAAGAAGAGCGGTGCACTGTGGTTGACCGGGAACTCCGTCGGCAGCGTTCCAGTCGCCCGGGCGTACGCCGTCGCCACGGCCGCGGCGCTGGTGGCGACCGGGAACTCGCCGGCGCCGCCGGGTTCCTCGGTCGTCGAGGGCATCACGATGATCTCGAGTTGGGGTGGGGCGTTCCACTGGCGGGTGTAGGCGTAGTTGTCCCAACTGGCCTCGAGGAAGTGACCGTCCTCGAGGTGCATGCTCGAGGTGAGGGTCATCGCGAGGCCGTCCATGATTCCGCCCATCATCTGGGCTTCGAGCCCGCGCGGGTTGATCACCAGCCCGACGTCGATGGCGAACACGACCTTGGTCACCCGAGGCCCCGTGACCGCCTCGGGGACCTCACGACTGACCGTCTCAGGACGGCAGTCGATCTCAACCAGGCAGGCGCTGAAGCCGTGATACTCCTCGTGTACCGCGATGCCCTGGGCCGTCCCGGCCGGCATCTGCCGCCCCCAACTGCCCACCTGGGCAACTTTGTCGAGCACCGCCCGTCCGCGCGCGCGGCGGATGAACTTGCGGCGGAACTGATAGGGGTCGGAGTTGACCAGATGGGCGATCTTGTCGACCGTGAGCTCGCGCGCGGTTGCCGCGTTCGGTGAGTAGATGCCGCGCATCGAGCCCGTGTTGAATCCGTGGTCGACCTCGTTGAGCAGGTTCGTCGTGACTCCGAAGTTGTAGTGCGTTCCCTGGGTCAGTGCGTAGACCGTCTCGGAGAAGCCGAGGTCCACGACAGGGAGTTCCGCAGCAGCCGCGGTGAGGACGTCGCCGAACCCGTGCGTGAAGTCGGTGGCCACGCTGGTGTGTCGCTGATCCCAAGTGAGGACGCTGCCGGCCAGGACCGTTGCCCGGATCCGGGAGGTGGCCATGGGGTGGACCCGACCTACGCGGGCGTCGTCCACCCGGTGCCACATGAGCTTGACCGGCACGCCCATCTCCTTCGAGACCTCGGCGGCCTCGATCGCGGCGTCGGAGAAGGCCTTGCGCCCGAAGGCCCCGCCTCCCAGCGTGACGTGCACGGCCACCGCTTTCTCGGGAAGCCCCACCTTTTCGGCGATGTCCTTGCGGGCCACGAGCGGCACTTGCAGGCCCGACCAAACCTCCGCCCGGTCACTGCGTACGTCGGCGATGGCGCAGTTGGTCTCCAACGCGGCGTTGCTCGCGAATCGGAACGTGAAGTCGGTCTCGACCGTCTGTGCCAGCACCGGCACCTTGGGCACGAGCAGCGGGATCTCGGCCTTGCGCAGGTCGGCCAGCACGTCGGCGTCCGACTTGCGGCCGGCGGTGCCCTCGGTCCATTCCGCGCGCACCACACGGATGGCGTCGATGCATTGCCCGAAGGTGCGGGCACGGATGGCGATGCCGGTGCTGACCAACGCCACGTGCGTGACCCCGGGCATGGCCTTGACCTCGTCGTGGTTGAGCAAGCGGATCGGCTTGCCGTTCAGGCGCGGTGCCCGGCAGACCATCGTCGGCAGAGCGCCGGGGACCTTCAGGTCCATGGCGAACTCCTTGGTGCCGGTGACGGAGGCATGGGCGTCCGTGCGTCCCTTCGGCTGGCCGACCATCGTGAGCTCCGACAGGGGCTTCAGGGGTGCGACCAGCGGGGTGTCCTCGTCGACGGCGGCATCCACGGCGAGGTCGCCGTAGGCGATCCTCGAACCGTCGGGGCAGACCACGTGTCCGTCCGCGGTGCGCAGGGTCGATGCGGAGTGTCCGGTGCGCCTGGCAGCGGTCTCGACGAGGCGCTTTCGCGCCGCAGCTGCCATCGTCCGGATCGGCCGGTACGTCGACATGGTGCTGTTGGAGCCACCGGTGAACTGGTTCATCAGCAGCTCGGGGCGCGCGTCGGCGAGTGTGACGCTCACGTCCTGGATGGGCATGTCCAGCTCGTCGGCGATCAACATTGCCGTCGACGTGGTGATGCCTTGGCCGTTCTCGGAGCGGTGGAGGGCGAAGTGTGCGACGCCGGCGGTGTCCAGCGTCAGGTGGATCAGACTGGCGGTCGGGAGGACCGTGAGCATCTGTGCGTCACTCACGTCGAAGATGTCGGCGGGCCCGTCAGGGGTCGGCACGACCAGGCCGCCCCCGCTCGCCGACGCAGGCGGGGCCGTGGCCACGTCGCCGAGGAGGCGGGCCGTGACGGTGAGTGTCGGCGCGGCCAGCAGGAGGCCGACGAATCGCCGTCGCCCCAGTGCCGAGCCTGTCGTGTCAGGCACTTCGGGAGGAGTGCTCTCGACCGAGCCGGGTGTGCGCCGAAATGGCCTGCTCATGCCTCGTGCCTCTTCCGTGTCGGTGCTCATCACGGCAGGACACGCCTCATCGGTGCCCGGAGCCTCCGTGTCGTTCCCCAAATTGTCATCACACGAACGGGTGTCCTCGCGTCCCCACTCAGGAGGGGACCAGTCCTCCCATAGGGGCGACAGGAGCGAGACCGGTCGCTGAGCGGCCGGGTCAGACCAGCTCTCCGCGCTTCCTGTCCAGGTAGGGCGATCTCGGCGGAGTTCTCGGTGGCGGCCTGTACCGCGCGGCCGGAGAGTCGCGCGTAGCCATCCCGCGCGGCAGTTCAGCGCTGCCCAGGACACCCTACGGTCGCTGCGGCACGGGGAGTGTGAGGGCATCCGACGTCACGCCCGCGGGGATGCGCCGGTTCGTCAAGCGGCAGGGCGTCCCGTGGCCCAAGGTGAAACCGAAGATGCCCAAGACAGCCAAGTACGGCCCGCGATCGCGACTGTCTGCGTGCCGTCGGGCAACAGGCCTCGAGTGTCGGTGGAAGCGGGTGCGCGAAGATGTGATTGGCTGGCGGACGGCCAGGAAGTGGGAAGCGTTTCACACGGCGCGCTACAAGAAGCAGGCCGGACACCTTCCCATCGGGATGCCGAGGGGACTGTGATGAATGATGAGATCGGCGAGTGGTACCTCGCTCATCCGTGGGGAATCAGCATCGGGTGGATGAGTTTCGGTACTCGCCTCAGTCGGGGGAATCCTGCCATGTCGAAGGCGAAGGTCCCACGGAACTCGCTACCATCGACCTCCATCGCGATCCTGACTGGCGTACCTGGTGGTTGCAGAACGTGACGGACGACAATGACTTCTTCCTGTTCGTGGAGGACCGGGAGAAACTGCGCTTCATGCATCGCAAGCCAGGCCGGGACGGGCGTTGCTCGACGACCTGTTACGCGCCCGTGGAGCTCTACCTCGGGTTGAAGAACGAGCGCGACGTCAGCCGGGAACTGTTCCGTGGGCTGTACGCCTATGCGGCGCAGAAGCGTGGCCGGCCGGAGCCTCCGCCGTCCCGCCGTACCACGACGGCAGGTGAGCGGCGAAGGCTCAGATTGCCGTTCCGATCAGACGGTCGGGTCGGGCAGGAGCTCGCGGACCTCCTGCGAGCACCGGCAGGCGACCGCGATCTTGGCGGCCCACTCGAGGGCCTCCTCGCGTGAGTCGACCTCGACGACGGCGAACCCGCCGAGGACCTCCTTGGTCTCCGGGTAGGGACCGTCGGTGATCGTGCCGTCGGTGGCCACCACGCTGGCCCGCTGGCTCTCGAGCCCTCCACCGAAGACCCAGGCGCCCGCGGCCCGGGCCTCCTCGACCACCGCGTTGGCGGCCCTGGCGACGTCGGGCAGCTCTTCGTCGGGAAAGTCCATCCAGCCGTCATCGAACGAGATCAGGTACTGCGTCATCGCACAACTCCCTTGTCCCGGCGCTCGCTTCAGGGCGCCTCTCACCTCTGCTACGAACGGCCTGTGCCGGATCCGACAGTCTCCCAGAAGAAACTCTCGCCAGATCTGGCTCAGACCAGCTCGCCGCGCTTCCGGCCCAGGTAGGCGATCTCGGCCGAGTTCTGGGTGGCGGTCATCGCCACGTCGTACGCCTCCTTCGCCTCGACGGTGCGACCCAGCCTGCGCAACAGGTCGGCCCGGGTGGCGTGCCAGGCGTGGTAGCCCTCCAGCGGCAGCCGGTCGACCAGGGCCAGACCGACCGAGGGGCCGTCGAGCTCGGCGACCGCGACCGCCCGGTTGAGCGCGACGATCGGAGACGCGTCGAGTCGGGTCAGCTGGTCGTAGAGCGCGACCACCTGCGACCAGTCGGTGTCCGCCGCGCTCGGGGCGTCGGTGTGGACGGCGTTGATCGCGGCCAGCATCTGATAGCGACCTGGCCGGTTGATCGCCAGGCACTCGCGGACCAGGTCGTGGCCCTCGGCGATAAACGCGTGGTCCCAGCCGGCGCGGTCCTGCTCGCCGAGCGGGACCAGCTGACCGTTGCGTACCCGGGCCTCACGCCTGGCCTCGGTGAGCACCAACATCGCGAGGAGCCCGGTCACCTCTGGTTCGTCGGGAAGCAGCTGGTGCAGGATGCGGGCCAGCCGGATCGCCTCGCCGGTCAGCTCGGCGCGCACCGGGTCGCCGTCGCCACTCGCGAGGTAGCCCTCGTTGAAGACGAGGAACAGCACCGTCAGGACGCCGCCGAGGCGCTCGGGAAGATCGGCGGCCTCGGGCACCCGGTAGGGCACCTTCGCGGCCGCGATCTTCTTCTTCGCACGGGTGATGCGTTGGCCCATCGTGGTCTCGGGCACGAGGAACGCCTGCGCGATCTCGGGCACGGTCAGGCCGCCGAGGAGGCGCAGGGTCAGGGCGACGCGCGCCTCCGACGCCAACGCCGGGTGGCAGCAGGTGAAGAGCAGTCGCAGCCGGTCGTCCTCGACCGGCCCGGTGGGGGTGTGGGGTGTGTCGTCGTGGTCCATGAAGGCCGCCTGGTGCTTCTTGTCGCGCAGCTTCTCGCGGCGGAGTCGGTCGATCGCGCGGTTGCCCGCGGTGGTGGTGAGCCACCCGCCCGGGTTGGGAGGTACGCCGGACTCCGGCCACTTCTCCAACGCGGTGACGAACGCCTCGCTCGCCGCCTCCTCGGCGATGTCGATGTCACCGAAGCGGCGTACGAGCGAGGCGATGAGGCGGCCGTACTCCTCGCGGAAGACCCGCTCGACGGCCGCCTGCCCGGTCTGCGTCACTGCGCTGTCTTGAAATGGGCTGTCTCGAGCTGCGCTGTCGACATCCTGGGCTCAGGCCAGTCCGTCGAACGGGCGGACCTCGACCTTGCCGCGGCAGGCCTTGGACGCCTCGGCCGCGAGCTTGAGCGCCACGTCGAGGTCGGGCGCCTCGATCACCCAGAAGCCTCCGATGAGCTCCTTGGTCTCGAGGTAGGGACCGTCGGTCACCACCGGCGTCTCGCCCTGGCCGTCGACGACGGTCGCAGTCGACGCGGGCTGGAGGCCGCCGGCGAAGACCCAGTAGCCGTCGGCCTTGAGCTTGTCGTTGAAGCGGCCGGTCTCGGCGAAGGACTCCTCCATCGCCTCCCTCGAGCCGTAGTTGCCGAACTCCTCCATCTCGGCCGGACCGTGCACGGACATCAGATATGCAGTCATCACGTTTCTCCTCAGTTCCGGGCGGTCCCGATGACCGCCTTCAACCCCACTACGAACGGAAGGCCACCGATACGACAACCTGCCACAGGAGTCTCGAATCGAACCAGAGAAAAAAATTCTCAGCTGACCTGTCGAATCCGTCGAGACCCGTTCGTGGAAGTGGCATGAGCAGGTCGCACAGGGCGGCCAGCAGGAGAAACGGAGTTCGACATGTCCACCACGCAGATCCCCACCACGCAGGTCACCACCCACAGCGCGTCGACCGACGAGCGCCAGCCGGTCTGGAAGCACGGTGTCGCCGCTGCGGTTGTTGCCTCGGTCGCCACCACCGTCCTCGCGGCGATCGCGTCGGCCGCCGGTGTCTCGTTCGCGAACACCTCTGGCGGAGAGAGCATCCCGATCCTCGGGTTCACCCAGTTGACCCTGGTCTTCTCGCTCATCGGCGTCGGCATGGCCGCCGTGATGGCCCGCAAGGCCCGTCACCCGCGTTCCACCTTCGTGCGTACGGCGGTCGCGTTGACCGTGCTGTCCTTCGTCCCCGACGTCACGTTCGGGTTCGACGCGGGCTCCGCGGTCACCCTGATCGCCCTGCACGTCGTCGCCGCGGCGATCGTGGTCCCGACCCTGGCGCGTCGACTGGCCGACGCACGTTGATCGGGTCGGGCCGTGGACGAAGCGGCCGCGTGACCATCCGGCCGGGCCGACATGGCCCGGCCGGTTCGGCGTGCGCTCAACGGCCTGCGACAGTGGGTGGTTTCGAGACCCTTCGAGACGCCTCGTCCCTCGGCTCCTCAGGACAAGCGTTCGTTCCTCGCTCCTCAACCACCGTCGCCTCTCCCGGCGTGAGCCACCACGGGCGTGAGAGCCAGGCGGCGAGGCCGGCGCCTGCAGTGTTGAGCAGAACGTCGTCCACGGACGACACCCGGTCGAGCAGCAGCACGAACTGCGCCACCTCGATCAGCAGCGAGCAGCTCGCGGCGAACAGCAGCACCCGGGGCCACGAGGCCAGCGGCGCGATCCGCAGGGGCGCGAAGAAGCCCAGGGCGGAGAGGACCAGCAGGTTGCCGACAATGCCGAGACTGCCCATCGAGACCAGGTCGCGGAACGGCACCAGGCTGACCCGGCCGAGCACATCGCCCGCGTGACTCCCCGGCATCATCGTCATCCACACCCACGGCACCGTCCCGTAGACCATCCCGACGTCCGCGAGCGCCGTACGCCACGCCCCGGACCGTGGGGTGCCGGAGGCCCTGCGCCACTGGGCGAGGGCGACCACCACCAGTGCGGCCAACGGCACCGCGACCACGGTGAGGAACGCGACGCCGGTGAACGTGCCGAACAAGCCGTACCAGCTCATCAACCTCACTGCTGCATCCTCGGGTCCTGCGTCGGGTCGTCGTACATCTCGGGGCAGCCGTCATCGGCAGCCTCGGTGCGCAGCTCGAAGTGCCACGGTTCGTTGCGGTAGATCTGGCACAGGCCGTAGTCGTCACCGTGGTCGGCCAGCCACTCCGCGGACTCCGGTGGACCGAGGTCGATCGCGTCGCCCGACACGTGGGCTGAGGTCTCCGGGGTGGCCACCCACCTCGAGGCCTCCTCCATCGACCCGTACTGCGAGACCGCCTCGTTGAGGAGCTGCTGCTGGTACGCCGCCGACCGCCAGCCACTGTTCACGTGGAACCCGACGTGGTCGTCGGCGGCATCGTCAGCGGCCTCGCGCAGCGCCGCGAGCAGGTCGGGGTCGAGGTTGCCCACCGCAGGTACGTCGTCGTCGAAGACGGTCGTGCCGTCCGGGACGTGACCCGAACCGCCGAGTGACGGGCGGGCGCGGGTGCCCAAGAGCTGCCCGGGGCCGCCCTGGTCCGATGGGTCGATCTCGAAGCCGAACACGCCGGATCCGGAATGGCGCTGGGTCAGGTCGCTGGCGGGCAGCGCGATCGCGACGAGCGCCGCGCAGGCCACGGCGAGCACGGCCAGGATCATCAGGCGGGTACGGCGACCACGGGTTGCTGCTGGGTTTCGAAGGGTCATGCCTCGAGTCAAGGCATCGTCGCGTTGCGAGGACGTATGCGGTTTTGGATACGCCGGCGATATGCGCAAGCTCGTAGCATCAGGCGTGTGCGTGTGCTGATCGTCGAGGACGAGCCCTACCTGGCCGAGGCCATCCGCGACGGCCTGCGCCTCGAGGCGATCGCCTCGGACATCGCCGGCGACGGGGACACCGCGCTCGAGCTGCTCGGTCTCAACGCCTATGACATCGCCGTCCTCGACCGCGACATCCCGGGGCCCTCGGGGGACGAGGTCGCCCAACGCGTGGTCGCCTCCGGCAGTGGCATGCCGATCCTGATGCTGACCGCGGCCGACCGGCTCGACGACAAGGCCTCCGGCTTCGAGCTGGGTGCCGACGACTACCTCACCAAGCCGTTCGAGCTCCGCGAGCTGGTGCTCCGACTGCGGGCTCTCGACCGACGACGGGCGCACCACCGGCCACCGGTGCGTGAGATCGCTGGCCTGCGCCTGGACCCGTTCCGCCGTGAGGTCTACCGCGACGACCGTTATGTCGCGCTGACCCGCAAGCAGTTTGCCGTACTCGAGGTCCTGGTCGCGGCCGAAGGCGGAGTGGTCAGTGCGGAGGACCTGCTGGAGCGGGCCTGGGACGAGAACGCCGACCCGTTCACCAACGCGGTGCGCATCACGGTCTCGGCGTTGCGCAAGCGGCTCGGTGAGCCCTGGATCATCGCCACCGTGCCCGGTGTCGGCTACCGCATCGACACGGGAGACGGCAGTGACTAGGGCGCCGGGGCTGAGCGTTCGGCTCAAGCTCACGCTCAGCTACGCCGGCTTCCTGATCGTGGCCGGCGGCCTGCTGCTCGCCACCGTGTGGGTGTTCCTGCTGCGCTACGTGCCCGAGCGCGCGCAGTACGGCCCCGGACCGGCCCCGTTCAACCCCACCCGCTCCGACCTGCTCGAGGCGTTCGCGCCGAGGGCGGCCCAGGCGATGGCCTTCCTGCTGGTCTTCGGGTTGATCGGTGGATGGTTCCTCGCCGGTCGGATGCTGGCTCCGCTGACCCGCCTCACCCAGGCCACCCACCTGGCCGCAGAGGGCTCGCTATCCCACCGGATCCGTATGGAGGGACGCAAGGACGAGTTCCGCTCACTCGCCGATGACTTCGACACGATGCTCTCCCGGCTCGAGGCGCACGACGCCGAGCAGCAGCGGTTCGCGGCCAACGCCTCCCACGAGCTGCGCACGCCGCTGGCAATCGTCCAGACCCTGCTCGAGGTGGCCCGCAACGAGCCGAACCCCAACACCGACGAGCTCATCGACCGGTTGTACGCCGTCAATGCCCGGGCCATCGACCTCACCGAGGCGCTGCTCCTGCTGAGCCGTTCGGACCGCCGCGCCTTCTCTCGTGAGCTGGTCGACCTGTCCCTGCTGGCCGAGGAGACCACCGAGACGCTGCTGCCGTTGGCGGAGAAGCGCGGCATCACCATCGAGACCACCGGCACCCAGGCGGCCACCGTCGGCTCGGATGCCCTGCTGCAGCAGCTGACCACGAACCTCGTGCACAACGCGATCGTGCACAACCTGCCCGAGGCAGGCACCGTGTGGGTGGCGACCAGCGTCCAACCCGGGACCGTGGTGCTGACGGTCGAGAACACCGGCGCGAAGCTCACCGACCAGCTGGTCTGCACGCTGGCCGAACCGTTCCAGCGCGGCACGCAGCGAATCCGCACTGACCACGCCGGTGTCGGTCTCGGCCTGGCCATCGTCTCCAGCATCACGCGCGCCCACGACGGAACACTCAGGCTCACGCCGCGCGCCGACGGAGGGCTGCGCGTGACCGTGGAGCTGCCCGTCGCCTCACCACGCCGCACCCAGCCGGACGAGAGGACCTGACCATGAACGAGATCCGCGTCGCCGTCGAGCTTGTCGGTGCCGGTGGGGCCGCTCGATCAGGGCGGACGAAGGATGAGCCGGGTAGCTCCTAGGTGGTAGGGCCCATGTGGGCCGAGTAGATCCGCTCACTCGGTCCGATCGGACGCAGTGTGGGGCCTTCTCGGTCCGATCGGACCGGAGCGCCCAGTGGTCGCCGGGCTTGCCTCCGGCGCCCGGAAGTCCAGCGAAGCCGCGGACTGCGACCGATCGACGGCGCACTCGGATCACTTGTGGCGACGGCGCCCGAGCGGTCGGGCACCCTAGGGTGGACCGGGTGAGCGAAGAGCATGTGGCACGAGTCTGGAGGCTCGAGTTCGCCCAGCCACCGGGCGGGCGCATTGCCTGGCTCGGGCCCTACACCTCGCAGTGGTTGACCCCTGCGGCCGAGGAGCTGGCCCGTTACATGGAGGCCGAGCACCGGGTCACGCGGCCGCATCCGAAGGACCCGGCCATCTTCGACTCGTACCGCGGGGACGACCGCCTGGCCTGCGGCTGCGCCAGCCGGGAACACCTCGAAAGCTGGTTCGGTGACTACCGGCCGCTGCTCATGGACCAGGGCGCGCACGTCGCGGAGTACGCCGTGGCCCGCGATGCCATCGTGGAGGACTCCCCGGAGCAGGTCCTCTTCATCAAGCGTCGCGGCCGGCTCGTTCAGCGGACCGGGCACGAGCCACCGTCGCAGTTGATCCGCAGCAGTGCGGGCTCCCGCACCGCGCTCCTCGAAGCCGGCGACCGGAAGTACGCCTACGTGCCGGGCCGTTCGTCGGCCGACCTTCGGGAACTGACGACTCCGGTGTCCGTCGGCCCGCTGCAGTAGAGCGCCGCGCCGCCAGTACGTCTGCCGGCAGGATTCGCGCCGGCAGCGATGAGTTTCCCGACGCCCGCCGGTCCACACTCGGAACGCCACATCCTTTTCCGAACGGGAGCAGCCGTGAAACTTCTTCTCACCTCCGCCGGAGTCAGCAACCCGAGCATCCGGGACGCGCTGGTCGACCTCCTGGGCAAGCCGATCGCGGACGCGACCGCGCTCGCCATCCCGACCGCGGAGTACGGCCACCCGTCCGTCGGACCGGGGGAAGGGCCTTGGCGCTTCATCAGCGGCCGGTCCTCGCTGCACATGGTCGACCTCGGGTGGAAGTCGGTGGGAGTGCTGGAGCTCACCGCGCTACCCAGCATCGACGCCGAGCGGTGGGTGCCGCTGGTCCGGGAGACGGACGTGCTGCTCGTTGCCGGTGGCGACGCGCTCTACCTGAACCACTGGATGCGGGAGTCCGGACTGACCGACCTGGTGCCGGAGCTCGCCGAGACGGTCTGGGTCGGGCTGAGCGCCGGCAGCATGGTGATGGCACCACGCATCGGCGCCGACTTCGTCGGGTGGCGGGCGCCCTCCGGTGACGACACCACCTTGGGCATCGTCGACTTCTCGATCTTCCCGCACCTCGACCACCCGGACCTGCCGGAGAACCGCATGGTCGACGCCGAGAAGTGGGCGGCCGAGATCGGCGGTCCGGCCTACGCGATCGACGACGCGACCGCGATCACGGTGCACGACGGCAGGGTCGAGGTCGTCTCCGAAGGCAACTGGCGACAGTTCGACGCACCCGTCGGCTGATCAGGCGCGTCGGGTCAGGCAGACGCCGAGAGCTCGAAGCGCATCGCCTGCGCGGTGTCCGCAGGGTCGTAGCCCTCGGGCACGCCGTCGACCAGGATGATGTCGCCGCCGATGTTGCGTGCCCGCAAGGGAGCGATCTCGCGGTAGGCGGCCGAGTCCCACCACGCCCGGGCCCGATCGATGGAGGGGAAGCCGATCACGACGACGTGGCCGGGCCAGGCGCCCTCCTTCACCTCGTGCTGGGTCACGTGCACGAGGAAACGGCCGCCGTACGGCTCGAAGGTGCCGGGGATGCGTTCGATGTACTCCGCGATCTCGGGGTGGGGTGCGGCGTCGTGAAGGTGGGCGATTGCGTAGGCAGGCATGGCGATTCTCCGATCTGGATGGCGGCAACGGGCCGTGCACCATGAGTCTGGCCGCGCACCCTGCGGCCAGTCGATTACCTCAGAGGTCATGCGCCAGCCTCGCTGCCGAGGTCGACCGGGCGACTGGGCGACCCGGGCGACGACAATGACTCGACTATCCCGTGACCCGCGCCGTCAGCGTGGCGAGTCCGGCGCCGTCCAGCTCGGCCAGGGCCTCCGGTCGACCGGCGAGCGACATGACCAGGGCCTCACCCGGGCCGCGCACCTCGGGCCCACTGCCGCCGACCCAGTCGAGATCGGTCGCGACGATGCGGAGTCCGCGCACGTTTGCCGGTGACGGCAGGGCTCGGGCGCGGGGCATGAACCCCAGCACCGCGACCAGGCGCTCCGGCGGCACCACCCGGGGACGGCCCAACGCACGACGGATGTCCTGGTGGTGGATGACGCCGTCGGTGAGGGCGATCCCGCAGCCGAACATCGCCGTGATGCCCTGTGGAACGGCGTACTCGCGCAGCCGTGCCACCAGCTCCGCAGTGCTCAGGCGCCGGCTCAGCTCGAGACGGGCCTGGTTGGCACGGCCGAGCGAGAAGCGCGAGCGGGCCAACAGCGCCAGCACCGCCGGCTTGCTCAGCATGTCGTAGCTCGGGACGTGCCCGGCAATGTCGCGCACCGACCACCCCGGGCAGAGCGACGGCCGCTCCCACTCCTCCTCGTCGAGGGTCTCGAGGAAGTCGGCCAGGTCGTTCCGTTCGTCGGTGGCAAGTGCGCTGAGGTCTGCCATGACGCCATTCTGGACCGGTCAGCGCACCGCCGCACCCGGGGGAAGGTAGCGTGCGCGGGAGCGGCCGAAGGGAGAACGAGCCGGTGATCCTCTCGAAGGTCCGCGACCCGCGCCTGGTCACGATCCGCCGCGGCGGATCGCTCACCGACGCCGATCACCACCTCCTGGCCCTCTGGGCGGCCGACTGCGCGGAGCACGTGCTGCCGCTCTTCGAGGCCGCTCGGCCCGACGATCCGCGACCTCGTCAGGCCATCGACGCCGCACGGGCGTGGGTGCGCGGCGAGGTCAGGATGATGGAGGCGCGAGCCGCTGGCGGCCACGCGATGGGCGCGGCCAAGGATCTGCGTGGTGCTCCTCGTCATGCGGCGTACGCCGCGGGACAGGCCGGCGCGGTTGCCCATGTCGCTGCGCACGACCTCGGTGCCGCGGCCTATGCCATCAAGGCGGCACGAGCCGTCGAGGGCGAGAGCGACGAGACCGGGCGCCACGAGTGCCAGTGGCAGCGGGAGCAGTTGCCGCCGGAGATCCGCGCCCTGGTGCTCGACGACCAGCGGCTGCGCAACGACCTCTGCTGGTCGGTCTTCGACTGCTGAGCCACGACGCGGCTGTCATCGTCGATCTGCCGTCCGTGGACGCGGGAGCCCGTCGCCGGGGAGCACGTTGTGGTTGTGCGCGAACACGTTGCCCGGGTCGTAGGCGCGCTTGACCAGGGACAGGCGGGCGTACGTCGCCGGCGGGTACGCCGCGGCCACGTCCGCGGCCGAGGCCGAGCCCTGGAAGTTCGTGTAGCTGCCGATGCCCCGCGCGGCGACCGGCTCCCACGGCTGCAGTGCCCTGGCCACGTCGTCGTCCGTCGCCGACTCCGGCAGCATGGCCATGCACAGCACCATCGCCTCGGCGTCACGATGGGCGAACGCCGTGGCCTCGCGCTGCACCCGGGAGAACGCACCACCCAGGCTGCGCAGGGCGATCATCGCCGGGGCAGGGCTGCGGTGCAGTCGGTCGATCGCCGTGATGACCTCGTCGTTGACCGAACGCACGAGGGTGTTGCGCCCCGCGACCCTGAGCCCCGGCGGTGCCGCGGCGTCCTCGAGCAGGTCGGCGTACCGGCACTCGGAGATGCTGGCCCGGAGCACCGTGCCCAGCTCGAGGAGCGGCTCGATGGCGTCGTTGGCGGCGGCCACGTCGCCCTGTCCCGCGTAGCAGAGCAGGACCATCGCCTCGGGGATCTGGCCCGGCACCGCCGGCGGGAGCACCAGGGTGCTGGTCAGCTCCTCCGGCGCCGCACGCATCGCGTCGCGCCAACGCACGACCAGCTCGGCCACGTCGTCGAGCTGGTAGGTCACCGTGCCTCGGTGCACCGTGGCCACCGGCTGGGCGACGAAGTCGAAGGAGACCACGACGCCGAAGTTGCCACCGCCACCGCGCAGGGCCCAGAAGAGCTGGGGGTTCTCCGTCGCCGAGGCGGTGAGCAGCCGCCCCCCGGCGGTCACCACGCGCGCGGCGACGAGGTTGTCGATGGCCAGGCCGTGACGGCGCACCATCCACCCGAAGCCGCCACCGAGGGTGAGCCCGCCGACTCCGACGCCGGCGGTGTCGCCGGAGGTCAACGCCCAGCCCCGCGGGTCGAGCGCCTCGGCCACCCGGCCCCACGTGGCACCGCCTCCGACGCGGACCACGCGGCGATCGACGTCGAGAACCTCGATGCCGTCGAGGTGGCGCAGGTCGATCACCATGCCGCCGGTGTTCGTCCCGTGGCCGAGCAGGCTGTGGCCTCCCGACCTGACCGAGACGGCCAGGCCACGTCGTACGGCGTGGGCCAGCGCGGCCGCGACCTCGTCGGCGTCACGAGGCCGGACCACCAGCTCCGGGGCTCCGGTGCCGAAGAACACCCGCGCCGCGTCGTCGTACTCCTCGTCGCCGGGTGCCACGGTCTCGGTGTCCAACGTGCCGGTGGCCGTCGTCGTGTCCTGCAGGCTCATGCGATTCTCCCTCGTTCGTCCGATGTCTATGCCGTCGATCGTTCGCGAAACGAGCCCTGACCGCGTCGGCCCAGGGGCGTCACTTCCGGCTACCCGCCGAACCGGTCCGCGGCCGCGTCCGTACTCCCGGCGGAGTAGGCCGGCCCTACTCCCCATGACGGATGCGCGTCCTGGGCCGGGACCCTAGGCTCGGAGGCATGCGCACAGATCGTGGATGGGCGAGGTTCTACCGCACCGGCTGGATGGTCTCCGCGGTGTTCGGGGTGATGGCGGCCCACCAGTGGAAGGCGCACGTCGCCGAGATGGAGAAGCGCGCCGAGGAGGCCGAACGCACGCACGAGGAGGAGACCCGCCGACTCGCCGTCGAGGAACGGCTGCGGATCGCCCGCGAGCTGCACGACTCCCTGACCCACAGCATCTCGGTGATCAAGGTGCAGGCCGGGGTGGCCACCCACCTGGCGAGGAAGAACGGCGAGGAGCCGTCGCCGGCGCTGCTCGCGATCCAGGAGGCCAGCAGTGACGCGGTGCGTGAGCTGCGCTCGACCCTGGACGTGCTGCGTCGCGACGAGGACGGCGGCGGTGGCGGGCTGGAGCGGGTGCCGACCCTGGTGGAGCGGGCCCGGTCGACGGGGCTGCCGACCAGCTACCGGATCCGTGGACGGGTACGCCGCGTGCCGTCGGAGGTCGAGCAGACCGCGTACCGGGTCGTGCAGGAAGCCCTGACGAACGTGACGCGGCATGCCGGGTCGGCGAACGTGGCCGTCGAGCTGACGTACGACGAGCGGACCCTGACCGTGCGGGTCGAGGACGACGGAGCGGGTTCACGTCGGCCGCCGGTGCCGGGCTACGGTCTGGTCGGGATGCGCGAACGCGTCACCGCGCTCGGCGGGAACCTGAGGGCCGAGCCCGGCGCCGACCGGGGATTCACGGTGCTTGCCGAGCTTCCGGCGGAACCCGCCTCGTGATCCGGGTGGTGCTGGTCGACGACCAGCCGCTGATCCGGATGGGCATCCGCGCGCTCCTCGACGCCGAGGACGACATCACCGTGGTCGGCGAGGCCGGCAACGGTCGCGAGGGCGTCGCCCTGGCGGAGGAGCACCGCCCCGACATCGTGCTGATGGACGTGCAGATGCCGGAGATGGACGGCATCGAGGCGACCCGGCGGATCACCGGCGAGGACGACCTCACCGGAGTGCACGTGGTGATGCTGACCAACTACGGGCTCGACGAGTACGTCTTCAACGCCCTGCGCGCGGGCGCGGCCGGCTTCGTGGTCAAGGACGCCGAGCCGGACGACCTGCTGCAGGCCCTGCGAGTGACCATGCGCGGTGACGCGTTGCTCTCGCCCGCCGTCACCAGGCGGTTGATCAGCGAGTTCGTGGCCCGCCCGGCCGACGTCCTCTCCGGCGTGGAGCTGGACCGTCTGACGAACCGGGAGCGTGAGGTCGTCGCCCTGGTCGCGCACGGGCTGAGCAACGACGAGATCGCCGACCGCATGGTGCTCAGCCCGATGACCGCCAAGACGCACGTCAGCCGGTCGATGACCAAGCTCGGGGCCCGCGACCGCGCACAGCTGGTGGTCTTCGCCTACGAGTCCGGGCTGGTCGCTCCGCGCACCACCACCTGAGCCCGGCGGCCCGTCGGGTCAGCACGGGTCGGGTCAGCAGGCCGTCGGGTCAGCGCTGGTCGCCGACGAGGAAGCGACGGCGCAGTCTCCGGTGCTGTGGGCCGGCGCGGTGCTGCGGCTCACCGCCGCGGGAATGTCCCGGCCGCAGGAGCTGCGCGGGAACCGGCTCGAGGCGCACGGCCGAGACCGTGGCCCGGATCGGCAGGTCGTCGACCGACCCGACTGCGGACGTGACGGTGCCGGGGGTGTCGGCGTCCATCGCCAGCGTGCAGTGCGGCAGCCAGGTGCCGGGACGGTAGTAGTCCCAGTTGCCGTGCACCTGCGCGGGCTCCGCGTCGAGGGCCGCATGGACGTCGCGGTGCAGGGTCACCAGATCGACCGTGGGGCTGACCGCGAGGAACGCGGGGGCCTTGTCGCTGACGAAGAAGCCGACCGCGGTCAGGTCAACGGCCAGGCCCCGTGCCCGGGAGAGCACTGGATCCAGCACCGTTTCCACATGCTCCAGGTCGAAGGCCCGGGCGATGGCGAGCGTGACATGAGGTCGGTACTCCGGGCCGTGTGACCACCGCACCGGCCTGGTGCCGTGGTCGTCGAGGGCGTCCCAGATGCGATGGACCCGCTGCTCGGCCGGGTCGTCGAGATGGAGGAGTACGGCGAAGTGCTCACCCGCCTGTGCGGATCTCTGGACGGGGATCCGCACGTCCATCGTGCCGTTGTGCGCCACGAGGGAACACAATGGCACGTCTGCCGCCTCACGGCCAGAGTCAACGCCCGACCCGTGCCGAGCGTGTTCGTCACGGGAACCCGGCACCGCCGTGTCGGACCGGGAAGGCACCGAGGACGCCACTGGGCGGCGCATCGTCGGGACCGCCGTAGTCCTGGCCGACCACGAACAGTGTCGGCTCGCCCGCGCGGCTGAGCGTGCACGAGAACGCACCGCGCGCGAAGGCGATCGTGTCGAGGAGCTCGCCGCCCTCACGCACCCGACGGCAGTGTGCGTTGCCGACGTCGGCGTACCAGATCGCGCCGGTCTCATCGAGGCAGATGCCGTCGGGATGGTCGCCGGGCGTCTCCGCCCAGACCCGCCGTCCGGACAGGGTCCCGTCCGCGCTGATGTCGTACGCCGTCAGCTGCTCGGCGTGCGACTCGGCCACGACCAGCGTGCTGCCGTCGGCCGTGACCGCCATCCCGTTGGGGAACTGGAGGTCGTCGGCGACCTCGGAGGCCCGGCCGTCACCGGTCACCAGCACCACGATGCCCGGGCGCGGTTCGCCACCGGGGAAGTCGTAGCCGATGTTGTTGACGTAGGCGTTGCCACGCCCGTCGACGACGATGTCGTTGTACGGCGTGGAGGCGAGGCCGGCCAGGTCGGCGTACGTCGTCAGCGAGCGGTCGGCCTCGCGCCGCAACAGGGCACGGTCCGCGGACGAGACCAGCAGCAGGTCTCCGTCCGGGAGGAAATCGAAGCACAACGGGAACGACGCGACCTCGGCCTCGACCCGTTCACCGCTGCCGTCGGGCTCCACGGAGGAGACACGTCCGCGGGCCCAGTCGGAGACCCACACCCGCCGGTCCCTCCAGCGGGGTGACTCCCCGAACACGATCCCTTCGATGATGGTCTCCATGGCTGCCTCCTGGTCGGGTTCCAGTGCAGACCCGAGGACTCGTCCGGAATCATCGTGCGGTCGACGGCGTCAGGACAGCTGCTGCCCCAGCAGGTCGATGAACTCGTCGGCCATGGCGAGCTGCCGCTCCAGCTTCTCGCGGCGCTCTCCGGCGTCGGCAAGGATGCCCACCAGTCGCTCGCGGGCCACGTCGTGCCGATCTGCCGCAGCGGGGTCGCGAACCGTCTCGAGGTCGCGCATCGCCGCGCTCATCTGCTCGAGGGTGAAGCCGAGCGGCTTCATCCTCCGGATCACCAGGATCTTCTCGACGTCGGACTCGGTGTAGAGCCGGAAACCACCGTCAGTGCGCCCGGAGGGTCGGAGCAGGCCGACCTCGTCCCAGTGCCGCAGGCTGCGCAGGGACAGTTCGGTGCGGGTGGCGACCTCGCCGATGTGCATCACTGCAGGGCCGTCCGCTGCGGCGGGTTCGCTGGTCACAGGTGTCCCTCTCACGTCACTGTCGATGCCAACCCTCACGTTACGTGAGGTTAGGGTGGTGCGCTGTCAGCCGGCCATGAACGGAGCCCCGTGAGCACCACCTTGCCCCACGAACCCGAGCCGACCGTGCGCGCGGCCCTGCGTTCTCCACGGCTCCTGCGCACCGAGGTCCTGGCCGGACTCGTGGTGGCCCTGGCGTTGATTCCCGAGGCGATCTCGTTCTCGATCATCGCGGGCGTCGACCCGCGGGTCGGACTCTTCGCCTCGTTCACGATGGCGGTGGCGATCTCGTTCCTCGGCGGGCGTCCGGCGATGATCTCGGCAGCCACCGGTGCCGTGGCCCTGGTCATCGCGCCGGTGATGCGCGACCACGGCTACGACTACCTGATCGCGACCGTGCTCCTGGGCGGGCTGATCCAGGTCGCGCTCGCGCTGGCCGGAGTGGCCAGGCTGATGCGGTTCATCCCGCGCTCGGTGATGGTGGGCTTCGTCAACGCCCTGGCCATCCTCATCTTCGAGGCCCAGGTCGACCACCTGGTCGACGTACCGTGGGCGGTCTATCCGATGATCGCCGTCGGCATCGCCGTGATCGTCGGATTCCCGCGGGTCAACAAGGTCGTCCCGGCGCCACTGGTCGCGATCGTCGCTCTCACTGCATTCACGGTCGTCGGCGCCGTCAACGTGCCGGACGTCGGCGACCAGGGCGACCTGCCCGACAGCCTGCCGACCTGGTTCCTGCCCGACGTGCCGCTGACCCTCGACACGTTGCAGGTGATCGCGCCGTACGCACTGGCCATGGCCGTCGTGGGACTGCTGGAGTCGCTGCTGACCGCCAAGCTCGTCGACGACATCACCGACACCCACTCCGACAAGACCCGTGAGGCCTGGGGGCAGGGCGCCGCCAACGTGGTCACCGGGTTCTTCGGTGGCATGGGCGGCTGCGCCATGATCGGCCAGACGATGATCAACGTGAAGGTCTCCGGTGCCCGCACGCGCATCTCGACCTTCCTGGCCGGCACGTTACTGCTGGTCCTCGTGGTCGGGTTCGGTGACGTCGTGGCGTTGATACCGATGGCGGCACTGGTCGCGGTGATGGTGATGGTGTCGGTGGGCACCTTCGACTGGCACAGCATTCGGCCGGCGACGTTGCGCCGGATGCCCAGGTCCGAGACGAGCGTGATGGTGGCGACCGTCGTGGTCACCGTCGCGACCCACAACCTCGCGATCGGGGTCGTGGTCGGCGTGCTGGTCGCGATGACGCTGTTCGCCCGCCGGGTCGCACACCTCACGGAGACCCACCGGGAGCTCGTCGAGGACGAGGACGGTGCGAGTGCGGTCTACCGCGTGACCGGCGAGCTGTTCTTCGCCTCCAGCAACGACCTCTACACGCAGTTCGCGTACGCCGACGACCCGGAACGCGTCGTGATCGACCTCTCCGCGTCGCACGTCTGGGACGCCTCGACCGTCGCTGCGCTCGACGCGATCACGACGAAGTACGCCCGCAAGGGCAAGGTTGTCGAGATCGTCGGGCTCAACGAGAGCAGCGCGGAGCGCCACGGGAAGCTGACCGGCGAGCTGCCCTGACGACGCACCCGCATCACGGGAGACGGCTTAGGCTGCGGCCATGGATCCCCGCCAACTGGAGTACTTCCTGGCCGTGGTCGAACATGGCGGGGTCAACCGGGCGGCCACCGCACTCCACGTCGCGCAGCCTTCGCTCTCCCAGTCACTGCGCAGGCTCGAGAAGGACATCCAGGCGCAGCTGTTCCACCGGGTCGGCCGGGGCCTCGTGCTCTCCAGTGCTGGGGAGGCGCTGATCGGACCGGCGCGGCAGGTGCTCCGAGACATCGAGCTGGCCCGGGAGGCAGTCTCGGCGGTGGAGCACCTGCAGGGCGGACGCATCGACATCGCGGCGTTGTCCGACACCTCGACCGATCCGCTCTCGGTGTGGGTGGCTCAGTTCCGGGTGAAGAACCCCCTGGTGCAACTGCGAGTGGAGGAGCGGGACCGCATCGGCGAGATCGTCGACCTGGTCAAGGGCGGTGCCTGCGAGCTCGGCATCACCGTGCTGCCGGTGCACGTCAACGACCTGTCGCACGACTTCCTCGTCGACCAGCACTTCGTGGTGGTCTTCCCGCCCGGCACCCCGACCGACCTTCCCGACACCGTGGAGGTCAGCTCGCTCGACGGCGTCCCGTTCGTGATGGGCGAGCGCAACACGACCAGTCGCGACCACGTCGAGTCGATGTTGCGCGCCGGCGGCGTCGAGCCGCTCGTCGCGGTCGAGGTGCCGCAGCGTGGCGCCGTCGTACCCATGGTGCTCTCCGGTGCAGGTGCGGCAATCCTCCCGCAGCGCGTCGCCCTGGAGGCACGCCAGCGAGGCGCGGTCGTGCGCGACCTGAGCCCGCACGTGTCCTGGTCCATCGGAGCGATCCACCGCTCGGACCGCTTGACTCCCGCAGCGGCGGCCTTCCTCGACTACACCCACCAGCAGTTGGCCTCGTGGGAACGCGCGGTCGTGCGCCGAATGGCAGCCGGCGCCTCGCGAGTGGATGCCTCCGCCGAGGTGGTCGCCGCGATCGAGCGTCGGCAACGCGTGTTGTTCGACGAGATCGGACCGATCTATCCCGCAGGTCCCGCGGAGCGATAGCGCTCCGGGTCGTCGTGCACTGCTGTGGGTCGGCGTACGACTGATAGGCAATCCCAATTGAGCTGGCCCACTTTTGGTCTTGGACGCTGTCGGTGCTCCTCCCGTTTCATGTGACGTACGTCAACCACGACACGCCACACCAGGGAGCTCCACATGGCAGCACAGGTCACCTGCTCGACCACCGACTCGATCGCAACCGTCACCCTGCGCAACACCGAGCGGCGCAACGCCGTGTCCGTGCAGCTGCTCGGTGAGCTGTACGACGTCCTCGGCCGGATCGAGGCGGACGCCCGCGTGCGGGTGGTCGTGCTCACCGGCTCCGGACGCGCCTTCTGCGTGGGAGCCGACCTCGCGGCAGCGCCGGAGACGCGGTCGCTTCGTGGCGACTCTGTGGAGGCCGACACCGCGCGACTGCGCAACGCCGCCCGCGTGGCCGAGCGGCTGCACCAGATGCCGCAGGTCACGATCGCCGCGATCAACGGAGCCTGTGCCGGCGCCGGTCTCTCCCTCGCCCTGGCCACTGACCTGCGCATCGCCGCACGCAGCGCCGTCTTCAACACGGCCTTCCTGGCCGCCGGGCTCTCCGGCGACCTCGGCGCCATCTGGTTCCTCACCCGGATCCTCGGTGTGGCCAGGGCCCGCGAGCTCTTCCTCCTGCCGGGCAAGTTCGACGCCACCCGCGCCGAACACCTCGGGTTGGTCACCTCCGTCGCGGACGACGAGGAGCTCGACCAACAGACCCACCACCTCGCCACTCGACTGGCCGCGGCCGCACCCCTGGCTGCCCGGGCGATGAAGCAGAACCTGCTCGACGCCACCACCCAGCCGCTGGCCGCCTACCTCGGGTCCGAGACCGAGCGGATGGTGCGTTCCTTCCACACCGACGACGCCCGCGAGGCCGCGTCGGCCTTCCTCCAGCGCCGCGAGCCCGCCTTCGCGGGCCGTTGAGCCCTCACCGACCGGAGACACCCATGACCACGCACACCACTGAGCGCCCCACGGAGGCACCCGGCCAACGGGCCTTCCGCAGACGCGCCTGGACCGTCACGATCCTGCTCCTCGTCTTCATGCTCCTGAACTTCGCCGACAAGGCGGTGCTCGGGTTCGCCGGGGTCCAGATCATGGCCGACCTCGACATATCGGCCAAGCAGTTCGGCCTGCTGCAGAGCGCATTCTTCTGGCTGTTCGCCGTCGGCGCCGTCACCATCGGTGCACTGACCTCGCGCATCGATGCGCGCTGGCTGGTGGCCGGCCTGATGCTGGTCTGGGTGCTCACCATGGCCCCGTTGATGTGGCCGCTCGGGTTCACCGCGGTGCTGGCCTGCCGGATTGCGCTCGGGTTCGCCGAGGGCCCGGCATACGCACTGTGCACCCACATCGTGCACTCGTGGTTCCCGCCCGAGAAGCGCGGCCTGCCGGCGGGCGTGATCACCGCCGGCGCCTCGATCGGCCCGCTGATCGCGGCACCCCTGCTGACCTGGGTGATTGTCACCTGGTCGTGGCACGCCGCATTCGGCGTGTTGACCGTCGCGGGTGTGCTGTGGCTGGCCGCCTGGCTCCTGCTCGGCCGCTCGGCACCCCCCGAGGGCAGCGTGCTGGGCACCAGTGTGGTGGTGGACCCTGACACCGCCCCGGTGGAGGCGCCTCTGCGGGTCATCCTCACCACCGGCACCGTGATCGGCACCGCGCTCCTGACCTTCTTTGCCTACTGGTCCACCACGTTGAAGGTGGCCTGGCTGCCGCTCTTCCTCAGCCAGGGCCTCGGCTACGACGCGGTCACCAGCAGCCGGTTGATCACCTTCCCGTACGCCGTGGCAGCGGTCGCGGCGGTCGGTGCCGGGCTGGCCTCGAACCGACTCACCGAACGCGGTGTCAGCCGCCGCATCACCCGCGGCTACTTCGCCGGGGGGCTGGTCGTGCTGGCCGGGCTCTCGATGTACTTGTTCACGATCATCGACCGCGGGCCCCTGCAGATGGTGTTCATCACCCTCGCGTTCTCGATGAACTCCGCGGCGTACGCCGTCGCCTTCGTGGCCATCGGTGACGTCGTCCACCCGAAGCGCCGGGGCACCGTGCTCGGCTGCCTGGTCGCGTTCTACAGCATGGCGGGCGTTCTGGCGCCGCTTCTGCTCGGCTACCTGGTCGACGCCGCACCCGACGCCATCACCGGCTACAACCACGGCTTCGCGGTCACCGGCCTGTTGATGACGATCGGTGGCGCCCTGTCCCTCCTCCTGGTGCGGCCCGAGCGCGACCTGGCACGCATTCGCGAGCGTGTGGCGGCGATCCGATGAGCGCCCCGCTGGATGGCGTCCGCGTCGTCGACTTCGGACAGTTCATCGCCGCGCCCGCCGCCACCCAGGTGCTGGCCGACCTCGGCGCCGACGTGATCAAGGTCGAGCCGGTCACCGGCGAGGCAGCCCGGGTCATCGGGGTGTACGGCGAGGCGATCCTGCGCACCTACAACCGGGGCAAGCGGGCCATCGCGCTCGATCTCAAGGACCCTCGTGGTCGTGCGATCGCCGAGCGGCTCGTCGCCGAGGCCGACATCGTGGTGCAGAACCTGCGTCCAGGTGTGATGGAGAGCTTCGGACTCGATGCCTCCGCGGTGCGTGCCAGGCACCCGGGCATCGTCTACGCGACGGTCAGCGGGTTCGGCCTGCACGGCCCCTCACGCAATCGGCCCGGCCTCGACATTGCGGCCCAGGCAGAGAGCGGCATCATGTGGGTGACCGGCGAGTCCGACGGTGAGCCGCAGCGGGTGGGCTTCCCCGTGGTCGACGCCGCGGCCGCCCACGTCTTCGCCCAGGCCGTGCTCGGGGCCTTCGTCCGCAAGGTGCGCTTCGGGCTCGGCGACGAGGTCGAGGTCTCGTTGCTGGAGGTCGCCGTACACCTGCAGGGTCCCAACTGGGGCGAGTACCTGCTGACCGGACAGAGCCCGCAACGCCGCGGCAACGGGCAGCCGACCATCGCCCCCGCGGCCGACCTGATGCCCACGCTCGACGGCGCCATCGTCGTGTCGGCGTACTCGCCGCAGCACTTCGCCCGACTGTGCGGGCTGATCGGGCGCGACGACCTGCCCGGCGACCCCCGGTTCGCCACCAACGAGGACCGCGTGGCCAACCGGGCCCCGCTTCTGGTCGAGCTGCGTGCCGCGTTCGCCTCGCTGACCACTGACGCCGCGATGGATCTGCTCACGACCAACGGCGTCGTGGCCGGCCGGATCAGCGGGTACGACGAGGTGATCAAGAACCCCGACGTCGAGGCCGCCGGCCTGTTCATCGAGGCGATCGAGCCCGACGGTGCCACCCATCCGACCCTGCGTTCGCCCTGGCACCTGGGATCGGCGGAAGACGGGCCGCGCACCGCCGCCCCGCGCCTGGGTGAGCACACCGTCGAGGTGCTCGGCGCCCACGGCTACGACCCGGCGGAGATCGAGGACCTCGCTGCGGCACAGGTCATCGGCCTCGGCGGCTGACCCGAAGAACGTCCGTCCGGCCGGACCCATCGTCGTGCCCGGCCACTCATCATCACCACGACTGGAGAGAACCATGATCAGAGACATCTACGACGAAGACCACGACGCGTTCCGCGAGACCGTTCGGCAGCTGATCGACAAGGAGGTCGTGCCTCACCTCCCCGCCTGGGAGGCGGCCGGCATCGTGCCGCGCGACCTGTTCCGCAAGACCGCCGACACCGGCATCAACGGGCTCCAGATCCCCGAGCGCTTCGGCGGCGGTGGGGTCGAGAGCTTCCGCTTCAACGCGGTCGTGCTCGAGGAGATCGGTTTCGCGGCCGTGAACCTCGGCGGCCTGCAGGTGCACCTCAGCACCGTGCTGCCCTACTTCCTGGAGTTCGCCGACGAGGAGCAGAAGGAACGCTGGTTCCCCGGCTTCGCCGACGGCACCCTGGTCAGCTCGATCGCGATGACCGAGCCCGGCACCGGCTCCGACCTGGCCGGTGTGGCCACGACGGCCCGGCGTGACGGCGACGACTACATCCTCAACGGCGCCAAGACCTTCATCACCGGCGGCATCAACGCCGACCTGATCGTGGTGGTGGCCCGCACCTCCAGCGACGACAGCAACCGGCGCAAGGGCCTGTCGCTCCTCGTCGTCGAGTCCGGCATGCCCGGCTTCACCCGCGGCCGCAATCTCGACAAGATCGGCCTCAAGGCGCAGGACACTGCCGAGCTCTCCTTCGACGAGGTCCGGGTGCCGGCTGCCAACCTGCTCGGCACCGAGGGCGAGGCGTTCGCCGCACTCACCTCGAACCTGCCCCAGGAGCGCCTCACCATCGCGGTGGTGGCCTACGCCACGGCCACCGCGGCGTTGAACCTTGCCATCGACTACGTCAAGGAGCGCAAGGCCTTCGGGCACCGCGTCGCGGACTTCCAGAACACGAAATTCGTGCTCGCCGAGTGCGCCACCGAGATCGAGGCGGCCCAAGCCATGGTCGACCGCGCCATCGCGGCACTCGATGCCGGCACGCTGACGGTGGCCGACGCGGCCAAGGTGAAGCTCTTCTGCACCGAGGTGCAGTCGCGGGTCATCGACAAGTGTCTCCAACTGCACGGCGGCTACGGCTACATGCGCGAATACCCGATCGCACGCCTCTACGCCGACGCGCGGGTCAGCAGGATCTTCGGCGGCACCAGCGAGGTCATGAAGAGCGTCGTCTCCAAGTCGCTGGGATTGTGAGGCTGCCATGGACATCAACGGGATCAACACCCTCGTCACCGGTGCCGCCTCAGGCCTGGGCCGGGCCACCGCCGAACGGCTGATCGCCGGCGGAGCAACCGTCACCCTGGTCGACCTGCCCTCCTCGGACGGCAAGGAGGTGGCCGCGGCACTGGGCGACCGGGCCCGGTTCGTGGCCGCCGACGTCATCGACGGCGACGAGATCGCGGCCGCGTTCGCCGTCGCCGAGGAGCAGGGCCCGGTGCGTGCGGTCGTGCACTGCGCCGGTCGCGGGCGGCCGATGCGGCTGCTCGACAAGGCCGGGGAGGCCGTCGAGCTGGAGCCCTTCGCATCGGTGATCGAGCTCAACGTGATCGGCACCTTCAACCTGCTCCGCTTCGCCGCGCAGTCGATGGCGCGGAACGTTCCGCTCGACGGCGACCGGGGTGTCTGCGTGCTGACCGCGTCCGTTGCCGCCTTCGAGGGTCAGATCGGCCAGCTCAACTACTCCGCCGCGAAGGCCGCTGTGGTCGGCATGACCCTGCCGGCCGCCCGTGACCTGGCCGGCATCGGCGTCCGCGTCTGCACGATCGCCCCCGGCACGTTCGACACCCCGCTGCTGGCTCGCGCCCGGGCCGACGTGCGCGAGTCGCTGGCGGCCGCCGTACCGCACCCGCGTCGCCTCGGCGACCCGACCGAGTTCGCGTCGCTGGCCGCCCACATCGTCGAGAACGGCATGCTCAACGGAGAGACGATCAGGCTCGACGGCGCGATCCGGATGGCTCCCCGGTGACCGCCTCGGCAGTCAGCGCCGAACCAGTGCTGCTCGAACGGCACGGCGCCGTACTCGTCATCACGCTCGACCGTCCTGAGGCCCGCAACGCGATCGACCTGCGCACGGCGCAGGCGATCGGCGCGGCCGTCGAGACCCTCGAGTCGGACCGGTCACTGGCGGCCGGCGTGATCGCGGCCAACGGCCCCACGTTCTGCGCGGGCATGGACCTCAAGGCGCACCTGCGCGGCGAGCGACCCCGCACCGAGACGGGTGGGTTCGCCGGACTGGTCGAGGCGCCGCCGACCAAGCCGTTGATCGCGGCCGTGGAGGGCAGCGCCCTCGGTGGCGGCTTCGAGATCGTGCTGGCCTGCGACCTCGTGGTTGCCTCCACTCCCGCCTCGTTCGGCCTGCCCGAGGTCAAGCGTGGACTGGTGGCTGCGGCCGGAGGGCTGACCCGCCTGCCCGTGTCGCTGCCGCGCGCGGTGGCGCTGGAGATGATCCTCACCGGTGACTCGTTCCCCGCCGCGGACCTTGCGAAGTTCGGCCTGGTCAACCGACTGGTCGAGCCGGGGCAGGCCCTCGCGACGGCGGTCGACCTGGCGCTTCGGATCGCCGAGAACGGACCTCTCGCCGTCCACACCAGCAAACGCGTTGTCGTCGAGTCGGTCGACTGGCCGCCCGACGAGGAGTTCGCCCGCCTGCGCGAGGCCGCTGCCCTGGTCTTCGCCTCCGCCGACGCCCGTGAAGGTGCCCGCGCCTTTGCCGAGCGCCGCCAGCCTGCTTGGTCCGGCAGCTGACCAGTCTCCCCACATCCCCACCACGGAAGGACTTCGCATGCGTGACGCAGTCATCGTCGAAGCAGTTCGCACTCCCATCGGTCGCCGTAAGGGCGCCCTCGCCGAGACCCACCCCGTCGACCTCTCCGCAGCGGTGCTGCACGCCCTCGCCGAGCGCTCCGGCATCGACCTCTCCCTCGTCGACGACGTCATGTGGGGCTGCGTCGGCCAGGTCGGCGAGCAGTCCGCCAACGTCGGTCGCAACGCCGTGCTCGCCGCAGGTTGGCCCGAGCATGTCCCCGGCACCACCATCGACCGGCAGTGCGGGTCGAGCCAGCAGGCACTTCACTTCGCGGCCGCGACGGTCATCGCCGGTCACGCCGACGTGGTCGTCGCTGGTGGCGTCGAGTCGATGAGCCGCGTGCCGATGGGTTCGGCAAGGAACGCCGGTCCGGGCCAGCCGTTCGGGCCTCTCATGCGCGCCAGGTACGACGACTTCGCGTTCAACCAGGGCACCGGCGCGGAGATCCTCGCCCGTCGCCACGACCTGAGCCGGGAGCAGCTCGACGCCTACAGCCTGGAGTCGCACCGTCGAGCGGCGCGGGCCATCGACGACGGCCGCTTCGTCAAGCAGATCGCGCCGGTGGAGCTGCCCGACGGGTCGACGCTCTCCGAGGACGAGGGCGTACGACGCGAGTCGACGCTGGAGTCGTTGGCCGGGTTGAAGCCGGCATTCGAGGAAGACGGCAGGGTCACCGCGGGCAACGCGTCGCAGATCTCCGACGGCGCCGCCGCGCTGTTGGTGATGACGAGTGAGAAGGCCCGTGCGCTCGGCCTGGACCCGATCGCCCGCGTGCACACGGCTACCGTGGTCGGAGACGACCCGGTCACCATGCTGGGCGCACCGATCCCGGCGACCGCGAAGGCGTTGAAGCTGGCCGGGCTCGAGCTGGCCGACATCGGCGCGTTCGAGGTGAACGAGGCGTTCGCCAGCGTCGTCGGTGCGTGGCTCGACGCGACCGGTGCTCGGGCTGACCTGGTCAACCCGCTGGGTGGTGCCATCGCGCTGGGCCACCCGCTCGGCGGCTCCGGTGCCCGGATCGCCACGACGCTCGTGCACCACCTGCGCGACGAGGGCCTGCGCTACGGCCTGCAGACCATGTGCGAGGCCGGCGGCCTGGCCAACGCGACGATCTTCGAGAACCTGGCGGCCGAGTCATGAGCCTCCCCCCGATCCTGCGTGACCGGCTGCGACTGCCGGTCGTCGCCTCACCGATGTTCACCGTCTCCGGGCCCGACCTGGTGATCGCCCAGTGCGCCTCTGGGGTGGTCGGATCGTTCCCGTCGCTCAACGCGCGGCCCCAGGAGCTGCTCGAGGAGTGGCTGACCACCATCACCGACGCGCTGGCCAAGCACGACGCCAATCACCCGGAGGCGCCAGCTGCGCCGTACGCCGTGAACCTGATCGTGCACCGCACCAACGCCCGGCTCGAGGCCGACCTCGAGACCGTCGTGCGTCACGAGGTGCCGATCGTGATCACCTCGCTGGGTGCGCGCTCCGAGGTGAACGAGGCCGTGCACGCCTACGGCGGCATCGTGCTGCACGACGTGATCCACGACGGGTTCGCGCGCAAGGCCGTGGCGAAGGGCGCCGACGGGTTGATCGCCGTCGCCGCGGGTGCCGGCGGACACGGCGGCTCCCAGTCGCCGTTCGCGCTGGTGCAGGAGATCCGCACCTGGTTCGACGGTCCCTTGGTGCTCTCGGGTGCCATCGCCCACGGCCGTTCGGTGCTGGCAGCGCAGGCTGCCGGGGCCGATCTCGCCTACGTGGGCTCCGCATTCATCGCGACCCATGAGGCGCTCGCCGGTGACCGCTACAAGCGGATGGTCGTGGACTCGGGCGCATCCGACATCGTGCACTCCGACCTGTTCACCGGGGTGCCGGGCAACTACCTGCGCGGCAGCATCGAGGCTTCGGGCCTCGATCCCGACCGCCTCGCCGAGGAGGACCGGGCCACCATGAGCTGGTCCGACGGAACCAGCAAGGCCAAGGCGTGGAGCCAGGTCTGGGGCTCGGGGCAGGGCATCGGCGTGGTCAACGCCGTCGGGCCGGCCGCCGCCCTGGTCGATCGACTGGCCGACGAGTACCACGCCGCACGCCTTCACCTTCTAGGTGACCGCCGACCGCACCACGCGAACAAGGAGTAGGGCCATGATCAAGGGCAACGACGTCATCAACCAGGTGCCGGAGCTGATCGACTACGACGTCTCCGCCGACCCGGCACTGCGTGAGGGAATGGTCCGCGAAGGAGCAGAATGGGCCCTTGACGACCTCACCGAGGTCGGCCGGGCGGCCGGCAGCCACGAAGTGCAGGAGTGGGGCCGTCTGGCCAACGAGAACGAGCCGATCCTGCACCGTTACGACTCGGTGGGGCACCGGATCGACGAGATCGAGTACCACCCGGCGTACCACTCGCTGATGTCGAAGGCCTGCGAGTTCGGCCTCAACGCTGCCCCGTGGTTCGACGACCGGCCGGGCACGCACGCGGCGCGCACCGCCAAGTCGTTCATCTGGGGACAGGCCGAGTCGGGTCACATGTGTCCCATCGGCATGTCGTACGCCGCCGTGCCGACCCTGCGCCACGCACCCAAGCTCGACCAGGCGTATTCAACCCAGCTCGGTACGAAGCACTACGACCCGAAGCTCCGCGCGCTCGACACGAAACCCGGTCTGGTCTTCGGCATGTCGATGACCGAGCGGCAGGGAGGTTCGGACGCGCGCGCCAACATCTCCACCGCCGCCGAACGCCCGGACGGCACCTTTGAGGTGTTCGGCCACAAGTGGTTCACCTCGGCTCCGATGTGCGACGCCTTCCTCACGCTGGTGCAGACCGAGTCCGGTCTCTCCTGCCTGTTCCTGCCGCGGGTGCTGCCTGACGACAGCCGGAACCCGATTCGTCTGGAGCGGCTCAAGGACAAGCTCGGCAACCGGTCGAACGCCTCGGCCGAGATCGAGTACCACGGCGCCACGGGCTGGCTGGTCGGCGAAGAGGGCCGCGGCGTACGGGCGATCATGGAGATGGTGAACTTCACCCGCCTCAACTGCGTCGCCATGAGCACCGCCTTCATGCGCAAGGGCCTGATGCGCGCCGTCCACCACGCGCAGCACCGCAGCGCGTTCGGCAACCGGCTGATCGAGCAGCCCCTGATGCGCAACGTGTTGGCCGACCTGACCCTGGAGTCGGAGGCCGCGGTCACTGCCCTGATGCGCCTGGGCCGTGCCACCGATCGTGCGGAGACCTCGGAGTCGGAGGCGAACGTGCGCCGGCTCGGCCTGGCCGTGATCAAGTACTGGGTGTGCAAGCGCGCCCAGGCAGTGGTCGGTGAGGCGCTGGAGTGCCTGGGCGGCAACGGCTACATCGAGAACTCCGGAATGCCACGGCTCTACCGCGAGGCGCCGCTCCAGTCGATCTGGGAAGGCGCCGGCAACGTCGCTGCCCTTGACGTGCTGCGCGCGATCCGCCGGCAGCCCGAGACCGTCGAGGCGTTCCTCGGCGAGCTGCACCTGGCTTCGGGGGGCGACCGTCGCCTGGACGCGGCCATCTCGGACCTCGAGCGTGACCTACGGGTCGACGGGGTGGACCAGGCCGATCTTGAGTTCGGCGCGCGACGTCTCGTCGAACGGCTGGCCCTGGTCTTCCAGGCCAGCCTGGTGGTGAGGCACAGCACGCCCGCGATCGCCGACGCGTTCGTCGCCTCGCGACTGGGTGGTGAGTGGGGGATCGCCTTCGGCACCCTGCCGCGTGGCATCGACATCGCAGGGATCCTCCAGCGGGTGCCGTCCGGCGTGACCGGCTGAGGCGATCACGGGCACACACCCGCAGGTCCGGTCAGGCCGTGGTGGATCCGTCCTCGAGGGACCACGCGGTGGCGAACGGCATCAGGTCGGAGATCGCGACGCTCCGCACCCCGTCGGGGGTCGGCAGGATCACCCGGATCTGCGGGTAATGGTCGAAGAGGATCTGGCGATCACGGCCGCACGGACCGATCGGCCCACGGCCGTGGTTGCCGACCGCGACGATGTGGGTGATCTCGGTCGCTCCGGCCGCGCGAGCGCTGCCGAGGGCGACCAGCTCAGCGCACGGTCCACCGGTGAAGTGATAGAGGTTGACGCCGCTGAACATGCGCCCGTCGGCGCTTCGCACGGCGGCACCCATGGTGTGTATGCCGTCCTCGTCCGGCCCGGCGTCCGTCGCACGGTCGATCGTGTCGCGCGCACACTCGGTCAGCTCGACCTCCTCGGAAGTGAGCGGCTGGGCTGGCTCGGGTCCTGTCGCGGTCACAGGGCGCAACCTATCAACGCGGGGTGCCTCACGCCGAGGCATCGTCGCCGATCAACGCGGCCAGGCCGTCGAGCGTGCGCGCCAGGCCGAACTTCCAGGCGTGGTCGGCGGCCCATGCGCTGCCCTGGGCCTCACCGGCCGCGGAGCCGATGCGTACGGCGCGGGGGTACGCCTCGGCGTCGAACACACGGGCCAGCACCGCTTGGTTGGCGCCCCACCACTCGGCGTCGCTCATCGCGGTGTCGGTCGTCGACCGTGCGGCGTCGTGTGCCGACCGGCAGTGGCTCTGGACGAAGCCGAGCAGGTAGGCCAGGCCGGCGTCGATGTCGACCTCTGACAGCCCGGTGTCGTCGAAGGCCGCCAGCTCGTGCTCGTACTTCGCCATCACGCCCGGCCCCAGAGGCGGGCGGCTCAGGGCGGCCACCTCGGTGAGCCAGGGATGCCCGCTGAGGAGCTCGCGGTTGGCGTCGGCGACCGCGACGAGCCGCTTGCGCCAACCCAGCCTGCCCCACGGCTTGCGGGTCATCCGGAAGTAGCAGGTGTCGACCATCAGGTCGAGGAGCTCCGGCTTGCCCGGAACGTAGGTGTAGACCGACATCGCCGAGACGCCGACCTTCTCGGCCACCGCGCGCATCGTGACGGCCGCCAGTCCTTGGTCGTCCGCGAGCAGCAGCGCCGCGTCGACGACCTGCGGGACCGTCACGGAGCGGGCCGGTCCCTTGCGCCGCGGCGCCTCTGTCGGCTCGCCCCACAGCAGCGCCAGCGTGCGGCTGGGCTCCCCTGATCCGGTGCTGTTCTCGGTCATGGGAATGATTGTTGCACATTTACGTTGTACATTGTACGTTGTACGGCGTACAATGAAAGTGGCCCGGATCGATGGGGCCGTGGCACGCACGACGCACAGTCGACAGGAGACCACCGCATTAAATTCACCGACACCGCGATCTCGCTCAACGTCCCCGACGTCGAGGCATCCGCCGCCTGGGTCAAGAAGCACCTGGGCTTCACCGAGGCGATGGCTGCCGACGGGTTCTGCTCACTGGCCCACCCCGAGGTCGGGTTCAACCTGATCTACCTGCGCACCGGCCTGCCGACGTTCAAGCCGGCCTCCGCTGCCGGCCGTGCCGACGGCTTGCTCGTGGTCTTCACCGTCGACGACATCGACGCCGACTACGCGCAGCTGCAGGATCGGGGAGTCGAGATCGTCACCCCGATCGAGACCGAGCCGTGGGGAGAACGCTACTTCCAGATGACCGACCCCAACGGCGTGGTCTATCAGCTCGTCCAGTGGGTGGCGCCGACCGACCCGCAGTACGCCGGCTGATCCCGGCGGTGGTGCAGGCCCAGGTGCTGCACCGCCGCCGTACGACCGTTCGACACACACTGAGAAAGCAGGTGCGACATGGTTCCCCTGTTGATCCTGGTGCTCGTCACTGTGGCCGTCAGGCTGGCCGGAGGGCGCGGTCCCTCCGGCGCGCGGCCGTGGCCGTCCGCACTGCGTTTCGGCCTGGCGGCCATGTTCACGGTCACCGGATGCGCTCACTTCGTCGGGATGCGCGACGACATGATCGCCATGGTGCCGCCGTCGCTCCCGTCCCCGGGAACCCTGGTCACCCTGACCGGCGTGCTCGAGCTCCTCGGGGCCGTCGGCCTGGTGTGGCGGCGTACGACGGGCGCCGCCGCGGCAGCGCTCGGGCTGCTGATGGTCGCGATGTTCCCGGCCAACGTGTTTGCCGCGACGCATGGTCTGATCGCCGAGTGGACGGACCACCTGGTGCCCCGGACGATCCTGCAGATCGTCTACGTCGCCGCGACAGCACTGGTGGCACGTCATCATTGGTCGCAGACCAAGGTGGAGGAGGGTGAGCGTGCTCCGGCCGGCCCGCGTTGACGACGTGCCGCTCCTGCGCGCCATCGAACGCGCCGCGGGCGAGGCGTTCCGTGCCGTGGGGATGGCCGCCGTCGCCGACGACGAGCCGCTCTCCGTCGACGTCCTGCGTGGGTACGTCGACGGGGCGCGGGCGTGGGTGGCCACCGACGAGATGGACCGGCCCGTGGCCTATCTGATCGTCGATGTTGTCGACGGTGCGGGCCATGTGGAGCAGGTGTCGGTCCACCCCGACCATGCCGGCCGGCGGCTGGGCAGCGCGCTCATCGAGGAAGCGGCGTCATGGGCGTGGCGCAACGGTTTCACTGCGCTGACCCTGACCACCTTCGCCGAGGTGGCGTGGAATGCTCCCTACTACCGTCGACTGGGCTTCCGCGTGCTCGCCCCCGACCAACTGGGCGACGAGTTGCGGCGCGTGCGTGTGCACGAGGCCGAGCTCGGTCTCGACCGGTGGCCGCGGGTCGCGATGTCCAGGCCGGTCGTCGAACCGCACGAAAAGAATCTGGCCCACCGTGACAACGCCACGGCTCCCGGATCCGTCGAGGGTGCATGACCACAGAGACCGAACTCGCCCACCAGCTGGAGCGCTCGCTGCGCAACCTGCCGACGGCCCCAGCCCTCGACTACCTGCACACCGCGCAACGCGTACGCCGGCGTCGCCGCATCGCAGTCGCTGTAGTGGTGTCCACCTCGGTGGTCGCTCTCGGCGGCGCGGCCGCGGCAGTGGTCGGCGATGACGGTGAAAGGGCTGCGGAGCCAGCGGCGTCCGGAGGCGGGCGAGAGCGGGCACCGGCGGTCGCCGATCCGGGCACCCTCGGGCCCGATCCCGACTACGTGGCACCGGCGCCGGCGAATGCGGTCGAGGCCGTGGACGGTGTCAGGGGGGTCGATGCCTACACCACGGACGAGATCCCGGGTTGGGCCAAGGAGTACGGAGACCACGGACCCGTCGCCATCGCACCCGACGGACGCCTGTGGGTCGCACCCGACGCGGTCATACGGCGTACCGTCATCGACCCGTTGGGCCCTGGTGGTGTCGACGCCGACCCGACCTCCGTGTCGTACGCCGTCGAGGCCGAGTTCGACGTGCCCGAGGTGCCCATGGAACCCGAGGCGTTCAAGGGCGATGTCGTGTGGGTGATCGTCAGCCGGACCGCCGAAACTGCCACGGTGGGGGAGATGGACGAGCCCGGTCGTTGGACCGACGACTTCGAGCTGTGGGTCGACGACGTGACGGCCCACGACCAGGGCCGACCCGACTTCGCCGCGCGCCTGGTCGGGTATGCGAGCGACCGCTCCGACGTTCTGGAGCCGAGGCAGGGCGTGGAGATCGTGCGCCAGCGCGGGGATGTCCTTGCCGGGACCACCAAGCGCTCCGCCGCGGCAGAGGTGCGCTGGGCCGGGAAGACCTGGTTCGTGGTCGCCGGAACCGACTGGATCGAGGCCTACGAGCCGGCCGACTCGGCTCCCGATTTCGCAGCCTTCATCGAATGGGCACGCGGTGACCTTTCGTGAATGAGCGCGACGCCTCCTACGTCGACTTCGTCGCCGCGCACCAGGATCGGCTCCGGCGCATCGCCTACGCCGTCTGCGGCGACGACAACCGCGCCGAAGACGTGCTGCAGGACGCATTCGTCAAGCTCTACCTGTCGTGGTCGAAGGTGCGCGAGGCGGGCCGCGAGGAGGCCTACGCGCGCCGCATCATCGTCAACGCCGATCTCGACGACCGACGCAGGCCCTGGCTGAGGCGGCGAGCGACCACCGGTGTCGATCACCTGGAACGCACGGCGGCGGCGCCCGGGCTGCCGGTGGAGGATCGCTCCGACCTGCTCGCGGCGGTGCGGCGGCTGCCGGCCATGCAACGACGCGTCGTGGTGCTCCGGCACTGGCTCGGACTCTCCGTGGCCGAGACCGCCGAGGAGCTCGGGATCCGCGAGGGCACGGTGAAGAGCCACGCGTCGCGCGGACTGGCCTCGTTGCGGGCCGTGCTCGACGAGCACGCCCAGGTGTCGCGGTAGGTCAGTCAAGGGTGCTTGACATCGCCGTTCGCAGTCGCCGCGATCTTGCGCAGCATCCGGCGTACGGCGAGCACGTGGCCGCGGGTGCCGATGACCGCACTGCGATAGGCGAATCCCAGTGGGCCGGGGAAGTCGGCGTACGTGACCGCCGACAGCTCGCTGCCGCCGGGCACGTCGACCAGCCGGAAGTCGAGCGCGTAGCGCGAGAAGCGGTGCCGACCGGTCAGGCCCAGGATTCGTGGTGCCTCCCGCTGGGTCACGGAGAACCCGGCGGCCGGCTCGAGTCCCAGGGCGCGGGACAGGAGGGCGTGCTCCTGCCCGGTCAGGTGCTCGGCGAAGCCCACGACCGCCGGCCAGGCCTGCGTGGCCTGCACGTCGAGGTCCACCCGGTGCTCGTCGACGTACGTCGGTCTGTTCAGGCCCTCGGCGGCCCGACGGAATCCGTCGTTCTCCGTGGCGATCGCCTTGTGCAGCACAGGTCTGGCCACTGTCGCGAGCGCGCCTGCGCCGGGTCCCTCGAGCTCGAGGGAGAGACGGTTGCGGCAGCCGCCCCCTGTCGGCTCGATTTCGTGGCTCCCGGTCATGAGGACGCCATTGCAGCGGGTCTGCCACGCGAATCGCCTGGGTGGGTCGAGGTCCGTGACCGTCCAGGTGGCTGACGGAAGTCGCGGCTGCTTGACGCGTGCGGTCGAGCCCGGGCCGAGGGGGCCGTCAGAGGTCAGCCCCACCGAGGTCATGGTCGGAGTGAGTGCCGGCCAGCCCTCGACGTCCTCGGTCAGCTCCCACACCCGCTCGGGAGGTGCGGCTATGAAGATCTCGTCATGGATCACCATCACTCCATCAAACCACTGGCGCCTGAGGTGTCGGTGGCGGCGGGCATGCTGGGTGTCGGTGACCGAAACACTTGTCATCGAAGAATCTGGAAGAATGGCTTGTGCCTGTTTCCGAACGGGCGTACGATGAGGGCACTTCATCATCCGAAATGGCCGGGCCCGGGTTTCTGGGCCTTCGTGGGCGAAGGGTGATGGGTCAGATGCACCACGGTGAGTGATAGTCCCGGTTCGGGGCCTCCGGCGTCGCAGTGAAGACCAACCTGCGCTGTGGAGGACGACCGTGAGTGTGCACCCGATGACCGACAGTCTGGCGGCAGTGCGTTCCGCGATCGAGGAGTTGGCGGGGTTCGATCCGTTGTATGTGCCGATGCCGCAGAAGCGTGAGCTGATGCGGGGTCTGGTGGCGGCGGAGGCTCAGTTGGCTGCGGTGCGGTTGGGCGTGTTGGCCGTCGCCGGCGATGTGGCCGATGATGCGGGCGCGAAGAGTGCGGCGTCGTGGTTGAGCCACGATCAGAACCTGGACAAGCGCGCCGTCCATGCCGACCAAGTCGTTGGCCGCGGTGCTCGCGCAACGGTGGTTCCTGGTTGCTGCTGCCTTGGGGGCCGGTGAGGTGAACCTGGAGCAGGCCCGTGCCATCGCGCACGCCCTCGACGAGGTCCGCGATGAGCTCTCGGGCGCCCAGCTCGTCGAGGCGGAGCGGACCTTGCTGGCCGAGGCCAAGCGACTCGATCCCACCGGATTGCGCCGGCTGGGTCGACACCTGGCCGACGTGGTCGACCCCGACTCCGCCGAGGAGCGTGAGGCGAAGCGGTTGGCCGAGGAGGACAAGCTCGCCGCGGAGAAGGCGAAGCTGTCACTGCGTCCCCAGGGCGATGGCACCACCCGCATCAGCGCGCGCCTGCCCGACGCGGTGGCCAAGCGACTCAAGCGCTACCTCGAGGCGTTCGCCCAGCCACGCAAGCAGGCGGCGGAGGCTGATGGTCGCCGGGTGCCCTACAACACGCTGTTGGCCCGGGCGATGGGAGACCTGTTGGAGCGTGTCGACCCGCACCGGTTGCCCGACCACGGGGGTGATGCGACCACGGTGATCGTGACGATCACCCTCGACCAGCTGCGCACCGAGCTTTCCTCCGCCGGACTCGGCTACGACGACGACACCCCGATCACCGCGGCCACCGCCCGCCGGTTGGCGTGCAACGGAACCATCTATCCGATGGTGCTCGGTGGCGCTGGGCAGGTCCTCGACGCCGGGCGTGGCTCCCGCTTCCACAACCCGATTCAACGCAAGGTGATCAGGCTCCGCGACAAGAGGTGCCGTGCCGCCGGGTGCGACGTGGCCGCCGAGTGGTGCGACGTGCACCATCTGGAGGCCTGGTCCAAGGGTGGCAAGACGACCGTCAAGGACGGCGTGCTGCTCTGCTGCCACCATCACCACCGGGTCCACGACCCTGCCTACCACCACGAACGACACCCCGACGGATCCATCCGCTTCACCAGACGCACCTAGGCCGACCCGGGTGCAGGAGAGATCAGCCCAGGCCTCAGGGCGTGGACTGGTTCAGGAACCAGCGGTGGTGCCACGGGTCCCGGAAGACCGCGACCCTGCCGGCAGGCGGCGAGTCCTCGGGACCACGGTCCATGGTCACCCCTGCCGCGAGCAGGCGGCCCACCACCGCTTCCACGTCGTCGACGACCAGGTGCAGGCTGACCGCCGACCCGCGAGCGGGGTCCGGTGGCGCGACGCCGGACTCGGGGAACTCGTCGGCCATCATCCAGCGGGCTGTGCCGATCGCCAGCTCGACATGGCCGATGCGACCGTCCTCCATGACGATCGGGTCGTAGACGACCTGTGCGCCGAGCGCGTCGACGTACCAGTCGATCGCGGCGCGGGCGTCGCCCACGCAGAGGTACGGCGTCAGCTCACTCATCCCTGGACCTCCCTCCATGCATCATGCGCCTGTGCTGGGAGGTCCGTCCAACACTCGGGGCTGGTAGGTCAGGAGCTGGAGCCCGCCCTCGAAGGTGCGGCTCTCGACCAGGTCGAGCGCGACGTCGGGGTAGCCGTCGTAGATGCGCTCCTGGCCGGTGGCGCCGGTGATCACCGGGAAGACCACGACCCGGAACCTGTCGACCAGGCCAGCGGCGAGCAGCGAGCGACACAGGGTGAGGCTGCCGAGGGTGGCGATCGGCATGGTCTCGTGGGCCTTCATCTCGCGCACGGCCTCCACGGGATCGGTCGAGACGAGCGTGCTGTTCGCCCACTCCAGCGGCTCGCTCAGGGTCGAGGAGAACACCACCTTCCGGAAGTCGGCCATCACGTCGGTGCCGGGCTCGCCCTGGGCGGCGAAGCCGTGCATCAGGCGGTAGGTGTTGGCGCCCATCAGGTGGATGTGCTCGGGCTGTTCGCCCAGCCAGGCAAGGTATTCGGGGCTCTCCATGCCCCAGAAGCCCGGCCATCCCTCGGCCGCGCCGTACCCGTCGAGTGAGGTGATGTAGTCGACCAGCAGCTCGGACATGTCGTTTCCTCCTGGGTCAAGGCTCGCCTGCCACACCGGTGCGGTGGAGGCTCCTGGATGAACAGACCTCCAGTCAGCCGAGAACTCATCGCGTCGTAATGTCGCATGTTCCGTGTGCTGTCTGACCTGGAGAAGGAGAACCGACCGTGGCAGTCGCCCTGGGCCTGCTCGCCCTCGTCATCGGCGCCCTCATCGGCATGGTCGGCGTCGGCGGGGTCCTGCTGCCGCCGGGCCTGGTGGCACTGGGTGATCTGTCGGTCCACGAGGCGACCGCCACCAGCACCTGGGCGTTCCTCTTCACGGGTGTGGTCGGCACCATCGCCTACGCCCGGCAGGGCGTCGTGCCCTGGCCGATGCTGCGCCGACTCGGGGTGGGCGTCGTGCCTGCTGCGTTCCTCGGTGCGTTGGTCAGCGCCAGCCTGCCCGCGACAGCCCTCATGCTCGGCCTGGCCGCGCTGACCCTGCTCGTCGGCGTGAACCAGCTCCTCCCCGGCGCTCGACACCTGGACGTCGGCGAGCTCGGCACGGTGCCCCTGGTCGGCATCGGGGCGTTCGTCGGCCTCGGCTCGGCGCTCACCGGCACGGGTGGGCCGGTGCTGCTCGTGCCGATCCTGCTCCTGCTGGGAGTCGCGCCGCTGAAGGCGGTCGCGGTCAGTCAGGCCGTCCAGCTGCCCGTGGTGGTCGCCGGTTCGATCGGCTTCCTGCAGACCGGCCTGGTCGACGTACGCCTCGGGACCCTGCTCGGAGTGGTGGCCGCTCTCGGCACGTTCGGCGGAGCCCTCCTGGCGACGCGGGTGCCGGGCGAGGCGCTGCGCAAGGTGGTGGCCTGCGCCTGCCTCGCCGCCGGGACGCTGATCCTGGTGCGCCTGCTCGTGGCCTGAGCTGCCCTCTAGGCTCGTGACGTGACCGTCTCCTTCTCCGAGCACCTCGACCTGCTCGACCTCCACGGGCGCGCGGGCGCGGCCAGCCTCGGGCTGCTCCAGCCCGACGACAGGCTGCCGCCGGCGTCCACGACGGTGCGTCAGGCGGTTGCCGACCACTGGGCCACGCTGGAGATCTGGGCATGGTCGTTGGAGAACCCGGACGACCACTGGAGCCGGCGCGACGACGTCGACGCACCCTCGGTTCATGCGGAGCTGGTGGCCGGGATCGCCGCCGAGCTCGGCAGGCTCGAGACCGCCCTGAGGGCCGCCGGACCGGACACGACGCTGGACTACTTCGGGCGACCGGGTACGACGGCCGAGGTGGCCAGGCTGCTCGCCCATGAGGCGATCACCGTCGCGCACGCGGCGAGCCTGACCGCGGGTCGGGCGACGCCGCCGCTGACCGCAGAGGTGGCCGCCGACGGCATCGACCGGGCGCTCGGGCACTGGGCAGCTCCGGAGGCCGAGGTCCAGTGGCTGCCCGAGATCGTCGAGATCCGGACCAGCGACACGGGGGAGGCGTGGCACGTCGGGCTCAGCTGGCCCGAGAACGTCATGCCAGCCGAGATGCGGCTCGTGTCCCCTGAGGCGCCCGCCGTCGTGGTCGAGGGCCCTGCCGTCGACGTCCACTGGTGGCTGCACGGTCATGACCTGGCCAACGAGGCGGTCACCGTCTCCGGGGTGCCGGAAGTCGCCCGCGTGCTGGGCTCCGCCCTGTTGCACCCCGTGCCGGAAGCCCCGCGCCGCCGGCGCTGGTTCAGCCGACGCTGACCGCTCGCACGGTCTGAGTTCCGGGGAGTCAGCGCAGGTGCAGGGTGGCGGCCCGGCCGTTGCCTCCGGCCGCCCAGCACGTACGACGCACGCAGTCGAGGGTGTGGAAACCGGTTTCGGAGAAGCGCTCCCAGTTGAGGCCACCGTCCAGGCTGATGCTGCTGCCCGCGACGTCACCGGACTCACCCACCACCACGACGGTGTGGTGACGGCCCTGGATCCACGCGGCGTCCTCGCCGAGGTGGGCCAGATCGCCGGCACCGCGCCAGTCGCCGCGTCGCGTGGTGATCGCCGTGGCGTCGACACCGTTGTCGGGTGCGGAGAAGTCGCCCCCGACGGCCAGGCCCTCGCCCGGCGTACGGAAGGCCAGGCCGAAGACGCCTGCCGCCTCGCCGGCCGGGATCGTGGAGTCGGTGGCCTCCCAGGTGCGCCCGAAGTCGGTCGAGTGGAAGACCCGGGAGATGCTGCCGCCCGAGCCGAACCAGGCGTGGCGGCCGTTGATCACCAGGCAGTCACCGCTGGCGGAGAAGTTGAACTCACCGGTCGAGTCGGGCATGCCACGGTCGGACATCACCTGCCATGACCGGCCGCCGTCGTGCGTGCCGATGATGCGGAACTTGCCGTCGACCGGGTCGCTGACCGCGAGGCCACGCTTGCCGCCGGGATAGAAGTCCATGCAGTTGTAGAACGCGGTCTCCTCGGTGTTGCGGAAGGTCTCGGTCCAGGTCGTCCCACCGTCGGTGGTGCGGTAGATCCGGGACGCCTCGCCGGGCCCGATCGCCAGCACGGAAGCGGTCCTGGCGCTGCTCGCCTCGACGTCGCGGAAGCCCAGTCCCTCGGTGCCGGGCGGGCTGACGTCCTGCCAGGACTCGCCGGCGTCGGTCGTGCGGAAGACCTTGCCCGGCCCGCCGTCGGTCAGGCTGCCGCCACTGACCCACGCCGTCCGGTCGTCGACCGCGTCGAGGCCACGGAAGCTCTGGTCGGCGTCGACGACTGACTCGCTCCACGTGGGCTCCGAGTGCCCGCGATCGTGCGGGGCGGCGGCCACGGCCGGCGTACCGAACGGAAGCGAGCTGACGACCAGGGCGAGGGTTCCGAGGAGGATGCGCATGCTTGGCACCTTGCCGCGCGTGACCACGTCTGTCCAGAGCCTGTACGGCGGCACTGGCGCGGTGCTGTTGACGGTTCGCCCGTGTCAGAACGCGTGTGGAGCGACCATAACCCCGCGTTACACCGGGCTGGGCGGACGCTGACCAGGATCAGCGGCGGGGCAGGTTGCGCATGTTGCTGCGCGCCATGCTGACCGCCTCGCCGGCACCCTTGTTGAGCACGATCTTCGACATCGCGGTGGCGAAGCCGAAGACCTGCTCGCTGGTGATCTTGGGCGGCAGGGAGAGGGCTTGCGGGTCCGTGATGATCTCCACGAGCGCCGGCCCGTCGTGCGCGAACGCGGCCCGGTAGGCCTCCTCGAGGTCGGTCGGCTGCACGACCCGCTGGGCGTGGAAGCCCATCGCTTGCGCGACCGCCGCGTAGTTGGTGTCGGGGACGTCGACCCCGAAGTCGGGCAGCCCGTCGACCAGCATCTCCAGCTTCACCATGCCGAGCGTCGAGTTGTTGAACAGCACGACCTTGATCGGGATCTTCAACGCCGCCGCGGTGACCAGCTCGCCCAGCAGCATGGACAGTCCGCCGTCCCCGGACACGGAGATGACCTGCCGGTCGGGATGGCTCATCTGGGCGCCGATCGCGTGGGGCAGCGCGTTCGCCATGGATCCGTGGAGGTAGGAGCCGATCAGCCGGCGAGTGCCCAGGGGCCGGATGTAGCGGGCGGTCCACACGTTGCACATGCCGGTGTCGGCGGTGAAGATCGCGTCCTCGTCGGCCACGTCGTCGAGCACGGACGCGGCGTACTCCGGGTGGATCGGCACGAGCTTGTCGACCTTGCGGGTGTACGCGCCGACGGCCTTGTTCATCAGCTTGTCGTGCTTCTTGAGCATCCGGGTGAGGAACCGGTCGCTCTTCTTCGCCTCGACCAGCGGCAGCAGCGCGGCGAGGGTGGGCAGGACGTCGCCGTGGACGGGTACGGCGACCTCGGTACGGCGCCCGATGTGCTCGGCGGCCCGGTCGACCTGGGCGGTGGGGGTGTCCGGGAGGAACTGGTCGTAGGGGAAGTCGGTGCCCAGCAGGAGCAGCAGGTCGGCGTCCTCGATGCCTTCGGCCGCGGCGCCGTAGCCGAGCAGCCCGGTCATCCCGATGTCGAAGGGGTTGTCGAACTGGATGAAGTCCTTGCCGCGCAGCGAGTGGCCGATCGGTGCGTTGATCCTCGCGGCCAGCTCGATCACCTCGTCGTGGGCGCCCTGCACGCCGGCGCCGGCGAAGATCGCCACCTTGTCGGCCTTGTTGATCGCGTCCGCGAGCCGCCGCACGCTCTCCGGCGCGGGGTGCAGCGCTCCCGGCTCGACGGGACGGCAGGACGGCGTCGGGGCCGACGCCTCCAGATCGGCGACGTCTCCGGGGAGCGTCACCACCGCGACGCCGCGCCTGGCGACTGCGTGCTGGATCGCGTCGCGGACGACGCGGGGCGCCTGGTCGGTGGTGCTGACCAGCTCGGAGTAGACCGAGCACTCGGTGAAGATCCGGTCCGGGTGGGTCTCCTGGAAGTAGCCGCTGCCGATCTGGCGGCTCGGGATGTGGGAGGCCAGGGCGAGGACGGGTGCCCCCGATCGGTTGGCGTCGTAGAGGCCGTTGATCAGGTGCAGGTTGCCCGGGCCGCACGATCCGGCGCACACGGCGAGCTTCCCGGTGAGCTGTGCTTCGGCCGACGCCGCGAAGGCCGCGGCCTCCTCGTGCCGCACGTGCACCCAGTCGATGCCGCCCTTGGCCGAGCCACCGGTGCGGCGCACGGCATCGACGATCGGGTTGAGGCTGTCACCGACGATCCCGTAGATGCGCTGGACTCCTGCGGACTGCAGTTGTTCCACGAACTGGCTGGCGAGCTCCTGGGCCACGACGCTTCCTCTCGTTGGGGTCAACTGGTCTTCGAGTATGCGCTGGGCACCCACAACTGGCGACAGGTCAACTGGAACTGGCGACGGGTCGGCGGGCGTGCCACGATCAGCCAATGCCTGCGAACCCGTCCATCGCCATCATCGGGACCGGCTTCGGCGGTCTCGCCGCGGCCATCGAGCTGAAGAAGCGTGGCTTCCACGACCTCGTGCTCCTCGAGAAGGCCGACGACGTCGGCGGCGTCTGGCGCGAGAACACCTATCCCGGCGCGGCCTGTGACGTGCCCTCGCCGTTCTACTCCTACTCGTTCGAGCCGAACCCGCGCTGGCCGCACCGCTTCTCGCGGCAGCCGGCGATCCTCGACTACATCCACCACGTCGTCGACAAGTACGACCTGCGCCGGCACCTCCGGCTCGGCACCGAGGTGCTCGGGTCGTCGTACGACGCCACGACCGGACGGTGGACCGTCGAGATCGACGGCGGCGAGCCGATCGAGGTCGACGTGCTCGTCTCCGCGGTCGGCCAGCTGTCGCGGCCGGCGTACGCCGACATCCCCGGCCGCGAGACCTTCGCCGGCGAGAGCTTCCACTCGGCGGAGTGGAACCACGACGTCGACCTGACCGGCAAGCGTGTGTCGGTGATCGGCACGGGCGCCAGCGCGATCCAGTTCGTGCCGCACATCCGAGAGGACGCCGCGCACGTGACGCTGTTCCAACGCAGTGCGCCGTACATCATCCCGCGGATGGACCGGGAGTTCAGCGCGACCCACCACAAGGTCTTCGAGAAGGTGCCCGCGACCGAGCTGGCCGAACGCGGCACGTGGTACGGCGTCGTCGAGGGACTCAGCGTCGCGTGGGTCTACTCCAAGCCGCTGTCCCGCGTGCTGAAGCGAGTCTCGAAGTTCCACATGCGCCGTCAGACCAAGTCGCGGCCAGGGCTCTTCGAGAAGGTGTGGCCCGACTACCCGATCGGCTGCAAGCGGATCCTCTTCTCCAACGACTACCTGCCGGCGCTGGCCCAGCCGAACGTCGACGTGGTGACCGAGGCGATCACCGCGATCACCCCCACCGGTGTCACGACCGCGGACGGACGCGAGCACGAGACCGACGTCCTGGTCTGGGGGACCGGGTTCAAGGCCACCGAGTTCCTCGCGCCGATGAGGATCGAGGGTCCGGACGGCGTCAGCCTGGCCGACGCCTGGGCGACGGGCGCGCACGCCTACTACGGCATGACGGTGCCCGGTTTCCCCAACCTGTGCGTGATGTACGGCCCGAACACCAACACCGGAGGTGGTTCGATCATCTACTTCCTGGAGGCCCAGGCAGACCACCTCGGTGACTACGTCGAGCACCTCGCCACGACGGGAGCTCCCCTCCAGGTGCGCGCCGACGTCGAGGCGGCGTACGACGACCGCGTGCAGCAGGAGCTGCGCGGAAGCGTCTGGAGCCAGTGCGCCTCGTGGTACCGCCAGGCCGACGGACGGATCACGACCAACTGGCCGTGGCTCGGCGTGCAGTACCGCCGGCAGGCCAGGTTCGACCCGGCCGACTACGAGTCCGTGCACTGATCTGCGGGACCGGTCAGCACGAACTGTCACAGATCGACGATGGCCGGCGTCTTCATGTCGTAACCGACGACAGGAGACCACGATGAACGGCACGACCCGCATCCCCCGCAAGCCCCTCGACGGCATCTACGGCGGGATCCTCAAGTTCGCGATGAAGAAGAAGATGGGCAGCGTGCCCGAGGGTGCCGAGGTGATGTGGCACCACCCCGCGATCTTCAAGGACAGCATGAAGTTCGGCGCCAAGGTGGAGAAGTGGGACAAGCTCGACCGCACCCTGGCCACCCTCGCCGCGATGGCCGCGGCGGCCGAGATCGGGTGCAGCTTCTGCCTCGACTTCCACTACTTCCTGGCCCACGACAAGGGACTGGACGAGTCGAAGGCGCGCGAGGTGCCGCGCTGGCGCGAGTCCGACGCGTTCACGCCGGTGGAGCGCCGGGTGATGGAGTACGCCGTCGCGATGTGCCAGCTCCCGGTGGCCGTCACCGACGAGCTGGCGGCCGCCCTCCTCGAGGATCTCGGTGCCGCCGGGCTGCTCGAGCTGACCTCGCGGGTCGGCATGATGAACATGACCGCACGCGGCAACGTCGCCCTCGGCATCAGGTCCGCCGAGTTCGCCGAGGCCTGCGGGCTGGCGCCCCTCGCCGCACCGTCGCGACCCGTAGTGTCGGCGTCGTGACCACAGACCCGTTCGTCACCCACCGGGGCCTGCTCTTCACGGTCGCCTACGAGATGCTCGGGACGGCGGCCGACGCCGAGGACGTCGTCCAGGAGACGTGGCTGAAGTGGACGCGGGTCGACCAGGCCGAGGTGCGTGACCCGCGTGCGTTCCTGGTCCGCATCGTCACCCGTGCGGCGCTCGACCAGCTGCGTACGGCGTCCCGCCGCCGTGAGGAGTACGTCGGGCAGTGGCTGCCCGAGCCGTTGTTGACCAGCCCCGACATCGCCGAGGACGTCGAGCTGGCCGACAGCCTGTCGATGGCGATGCTGCTGGTGCTCGAGACGCTCACCCCCACCCAGCGCGCGGTGTTCGTGCTGCACGACGTGTTCGACTTCGGCTACGACGAGCTGGCCGAGGCGGTCGGCAAGTCCGAGGCCGCCGTACGCCAGATCGCCAGTCGGGCAAGGGCACACGTCGCCGAGCGCAAGCCGCGCGGCGCGGTCTCGCGGGCCGACACCCAGGGAGCGCTGGAGGCGTTCCAACGGGCGGTGGCCACCGGCGAGATCGAAGACCTGCTCGACATCCTCGCTCCTGACGTGGTCGTGCTCGGCGACGGCGGCGGCATCAAGCAGGCCGTGCCGAACGCGGTGTGCGGGGCCGACAAGGTGGGCCGCCTGCTCAGGGCCGGGCTCGCCGTCCTTGCCGCGAGCGCCACGAGGACCGAGACGGTGACGGTCAACGGATGGCCGGCCCTGGTCGTGTGGATCGACGACGAGCTCGACAGCGTCGTCTCCCTGCGCGTCGAGGAGGGCCTGGTCAGCGGCATCTACGCGTTGCGCAACCCGGAGAAGCTGTCCCGGATCCTCCAGGAGGTCGAGCTCAGCCGCTGACAATGACCCGCATCCCCAGAATCGGGTAGGTCGGGAGCGAAACCCACGCGATCGCCGTCGGCGCCGATACCTTCGATGGTGGTCCTGGAGGGGTGCTGCGATGGCGAAACCCGCAATCCTTGCGGTTGACGACGACCCGGGGGTCTCCCGCGCCATCGCGCGGGACATGCGCACGCGCTACGGCGGCGACTACACGATCATCCGGGCCACGTCCGGCTCCGAGGCGCTGACCACCATGACCGAGCTGGCCCTGCGGGCCCGGCCGGTAGCACTGGTCGCCTCCGACCAGCGGATGCCCGGCATGACCGGTATCGAGCTCCTCGAGCAGGTGCGGCTCCTCACGCCCGACACCAAGCTGCTCCTGCTCACGGCGTACGCCGACACGGACGTGGCGATCAAGGCGATCAACGACATCGGGCTGGACTACTACCTGCTCAAGCCGTGGGACCCGCCAGCGGAGCACCTCTACCCGGTGGTCGACGACCTGCTCGACGACTGGAGCAGCGACCACCCCGACGACGCCGCGACCGTGCGGGTCGTGGGTCACCGGTGGTCCGACCGCAGCCACGAGCTCAAGACCTTCCTGGCCCGCAACCATGTTCCCTACCGGTGGCTGGACATCGAGCGCGAGGACGAGGCCCGCAAGCTCCTCGCCCTCGCTGGTGGTGGAGCCGCCGACCTGCCCCTCGTGCTGGTTCCCGACCACGACACCCTGCGCACGCCGACCACCCTGGACCTGGCCGAAGCGCTCGGCCTGCGCACGAGGGCCGAGCAACCGCTCTACGACCTCTGCATCGTCGGCGGCGGGCCAGCCGGCCTGGCGGCGGCGGTCTACGCGGCCTCGGAGGGCCTGAGCACCGTCGTGGTCGAGCGGGACGCCCCGGGTGGGCAGGCCGGCCAGAGCGCGGCGATCGAGAACTACCTCGGCTTCCCGAAGGGCCTGACCGGTGCCGACCTCACCCACCGGGCGGTGGCCCAGGCGTCGCGGTTCGGTGCGGAGATGGTGCTGGCGCGTGACGTGGTGGGCTTCGAGACACGCGGCCCGGTCCGGGCGGTGCGGTTCGACTCCGGCGAGATCGAGGCGCGGTCGCTGCTGGTCGCCACGGGCGTCTCCTACCGCCGGCTCGAGGCGGAGGGCCTCGACGGGCTCGGCCTGCACGGTGCCCGCTACGGGGCGACCGCGAGCGAGGCTGTCGAGTGCGCCGGCGAGGAGGTGTACGTCGTGGGCGCGGCCAACTCCGCCGGCCAGGCGGTGCTCAACCTGGCCCGCTACGCCAAGCGGGTCGTGCTCGTGGTGCGCGGTGATGCTCTGGAGCACACGATGTCGCAGTATCTCGTCGCCCGGATCCGTGGCGCGGAGAACGTCGAGGTGCAGCTGGGCACCGAGGTGGTGGCGGCCCGTGGCGACGGCCACCTCGAGGCGATCACCCTGGCCGACCGGGCCCGTGGCACGACGACGGAGGTGCCCACGTCGTGGCTCTTCGTCTTCATCGGTGCGGTGCCGCACACCGCGTGGCTCGGCGACTCCGTGGCACGTGACGACAAGGGATTCGTGCTGACCGGGCAGGAGCTGCTCGCCTCTGCCCACGCCGGGCAGTGGCCGTTGCCGCGGTCGCCGTACGCCCTGGAGACGAGCGTGCCCGGAGTGTTCGCCGCCGGTGACGTGCGCCTGGACTCGATGAAGCGGGTCGCCTCCGCCGTGGGTGAGGGCGCCATGTCGGTCTACCTGGTCCACCGCTACCTGGCGACGACATGAGCTTCGACGCCGTGCGGGCCATCGCACTTTTCGACGGGCTGGATGACGACCAGCTCCGTCAGCTGCTGGATGCCGGCGACGAGGTCGCCTTCGGGGTCGGGGAGGAGCTGTTCCGCGAGGCCCGCCCGGCCGCCGACTGGTGGGTGCTCCTCGAAGGCTCCCTCACGCTGACCCGCCATGTCGGCCACGAGGAGACCCTGATGGGCAGGATGGCGACCCCCGGCCAATGGGCCGGCGGGTTCCAGGCCTGGGACCCGCACGGCATCTACACCGCCACGGGTCGCGGGGACACCGCGGGACGGTTGCTCCGGGTGCCGGCGGACCGGCTTCGTGGGCTCGCCGACGCCTGGTTCCCGTTCGGGGTCCACATGATCAGCGGACTGATGAACACCGTGCGCAGCATCGAGTCGCGGACCCGCCAGCGTGAGGCGCTGGTCGCCCTCGGCACGCTCGCGGCCGGGTTGGCGCACGAGATCAACAACCCGGCTTCCGCCGCCACCCGGGCGGTCGACGCCCTCGCGGAGACCTGCGAGGAGCTGTTGTCCTCGCTGACCCGGCTCGCGGAGGGACCGATCACCGCCGGCCAGTTCGTGGAGCTCGACACGTTGCGCCGCGAGATCGAACCGCCGCCGGCCGTCGCCGATCCCCTGGCCGTGGCCGATCGCGAGGACGCGCTCTCCGACTGGCTCGCCGCGCACGGCGTCGAACGGGAGTGGGAGGTCGCCTCCCACCTCGCCGCCGCCGGCGTCGACGTGGCGTGGTGCGACCGGGTGGCTGTCGTGCTCGAGGGTGGCCCGCTGGCCGCGGGACTCGGGTGGGTGGCCAGCTCGCTCTCCACCTCGGCACTCCTCTCGGAGGTGAAGGAGTCGACGCGGCGCATCTCGGAGCTGGTGGCCGCGGTGCGCACCTACTCCCAGCTCGACCGGGCCTCGGTCCAGCGGATGGACCTGACCGAGGGACTGGAGAGCACCCTGGTGATGCTGGGCCACAAGCTGGGTGGCATCACCGTCGTGCGCGACTACGGCTCCGACGTACCCCAGATCGAGGCGACCGCGGCGGAGCTGAACCAGGTGTGGACCAACCTGATCGACAACGCGGTGGACGCGATGGAGGGCGTCGGCACGTTGCGGGTGTCGACGCGCGCACAGGGTGAGGGAGTGGTCGTCGAGATCGTCGACTCCGGCCCGGGGATGCCCGACGACGTGCAGGCGCACGCGTTCGAGCCGTTCTTCACCACCAAGGACGTCGGGCAGGGGACCGGCCTGGGCCTGGACCTCTCGCGCCGGATCGTCGTCGAACGCCACGGCGGCGAGATCACGATCGAGTCGGAACCGGGCCGGACGGTGTTCCGCGTGCGCCTGCCGAAGCGACCCTCGTCGAGCCCTGCGGGCTGACCAGCTCCCCGAAGGCTGCACATTTCCTCCCGGAGGGTGGTGCGCTCGAGCGGGAAGTGTGGCCATGATGGCCCATGTTGAGCACGATGCAGGACGAGCCCCTGTCCCTGGCCACCATCCTCCGCCACGCGATGACGTCGAAGGCGGACGCCGAGGTCGCCACCTGGACCGGGTCCGAGGTGCGCCGGATGACCTTCGGGGAAGTCGGCCGCCAGGCCGGTCGGCTGGCGAACGCGCTGCGCGGACTCGGGGTCGAGCAGACCGACCGGGTCGGCACGTTCATGTGGAACAACAACGAGCACTTCGTTGCCTACAACGCGATTCCGGCGATGGGCTCGGTGCTGCACGCCCTCAACATCCGCCTGTTCCCCGAGCAGCTCACCTTCGTGGCCAACCATGCCGAGGACAAGGTGGTCATCGTCGACGGCTCGCTGCTGCCGCTCTTCGGACCCCTGTTGCCGGGCCTGAGGTCGGTGCAGCACGTGATCGTGGCCAACGGCGACGCGAGTGCCCTCGAGGCTCCCGCCGGCGTCACGGTCCATGCGTACGACGACCTGCTGGCGGCGCACTCCGAGGAGTTCGACTTCCCGGTCGTCGACGAACGCCTGGCCGCGGCCATGTGCTACACCTCGGGCACCACGGGCGAACCCAAGGGCGTGGCCTACTCCCACCGCTCGAGCGTGCTCCACTCGATGCACGTCTGCACCACCGACGGGATGGCCCTCTCGCAGCGCGACAACGTGCTGGCGATCGTGCCGATGTTCCACGCCAACGCCTGGGGCATCCCGTACGCCGCCCTGATGTGCGGCGCCTCGCTGCTGATGCCCGACCGGTTCCTCCAGCCCGAGCCGCTGCTCGAGATGATGGCGGTCGAGAAGCCGACCTTCGCCGCCGCCGTGCCGACCATCTGGACCGGCGTGCTCGGCCAGCTCGCCGTCCACCCGCAGGACATCACCCACCTGCGCGAGGTGATCGTCGGTGGCTCCGCGGTGCCGCCGGCGATGATGAAGGAGTTCGACGAGAAGCACGGGGTCCCGATCCTCCACGCGTGGGGGATGACCGAGACCTCGCCGCTGGGCTCGGTGGCCCACCCGCCCGCGAAGGCGACCGCCGAGGAGGCCTGGCCCTATCGGATCAGTCAGGGCCAGTTTGCCGCGTCGGTGCAGGCGCGGTTGATCGACGACGCCGGCAACATCGTGCCGCACGACGGCGAGAGCCTCGGCGAGCTCGAGGTGAAGGGGCCGTGGATCGCCGGCTCCTACTACTCACCCGACGGCCGGACCGTCGACCCGGAGAAGTTCCACGACGGCTGGTTGCGCACTGGTGACGTCGGCAGGATCACCCCCGACGGCTACCTCACCCTCGTCGACCGCTCGAAGGACGTGATCAAGTCGGGCGGCGAGTGGATCTCGTCGGTCGACCTCGAGAACGCGGTGATGTCACACGAGGACGTGCTCGAGGCCGCGGTCATCGGGGTGCCCGACACCGCCTGGGACGAGCGCCCGTTGGTCGCCGTGGTGCTGAAGGAGGGTGCTGGCGCCGACGCCGAGGCCCTGCGCGCCTCGCTCGCCGACCGATTCGCCAAGTGGCAGCTGCCCGAGCACTGGGCCTTCATCGCCGAGGTGCCCAAGACCAGTGTGGGCAAGTTCGACAAGAAGGTGATCCGCGCGCAGCACGCAGCCGGTGAGCTCGACGTCGTGGAGCTCGAGGGCCCCAAGCCGCGCTGAGGTCCCAGTGACCCGTCCCGTCCCACCCCTGCAGAGAACGGATCAGCCATGACCTTCGAGCGCTCCACCTTCACGTCGCCCGTCGACGGGATCGCGTTGGCGACCTACGCCTGGAACGACGCGGCGCAACCCCGCGGCGTGGTCCAGCTCGCGCACGGTGTCGCCGAGCACCTGGCCCGCTACGACCGGCTCGCCACCGCGCTCAACTCCGCCGGCTACCTGGTGCGCGGCCTCGACCACCGGGGCCATGGCAAGTCGGTCACCGACGTGCCGGGCGACTTCGGTGCGGCCGGCTTCGACGGCCTGATCGCCGACCTGGCGGCGTACGGCGCCCGGCTGCGCGAGGACCACCCGGACCTGCCTCTCTTCCTGGTCGCCCACTCGATGGGGTCGTTCGCCGCCCAGGCCGCGATCCTCGAGCACGGTGCGCAGTACGCCGGCGTGGTTCTGTCGGGCTCGACCGCCCTCGACGTGCTCGCGGCCGGGCTGGCCCAGTCGGAGGGACCGGTCGGCCTGGAGGCGTTCAACGCCGCCTTCGAGAACCGGACCGGCTACGAGTGGCTCTCCCGCGACGAGGCCGAGGTCGACGCCTACGTGGCCGACCCGCTGTCCGGCTTCGACCTGCCCGAGGAGACGATTCCCGCCCTGTTCGGTCCGGCCGCGCGGCTCGCCGACCCGTCAGCCGTGCGCGGCGACCTGCCGATCCTGATCGCCTCCGGCAGCGCGGACCCGTTGGCCGGCGGAGGCGACCTGGTCCAGCTGCTCGGGCAGCGCTACCGCGACGTCGGGCTGGGCGATGTGACCGTCCGCGTGTACGACGACGCGCGCCACGAGATCTTCAACGAGACCAACCGCGACGAGGTCACCGCCGACGTGATCGCGTGGCTCGACCAGCACGCCTGAGCTGCCCACGGTCGTGAGCGCGTGGGCGTCGGCGAGGGCACGCCGCCACGCGGGGTGGCACACGGTCAGCCGTTGACGGGCCGGCGCGGTACGTCGACGGACACCGACTCCCACGTGAAGCCGTCGGGATCGGTGAACGCACCCGCAGCAGTGCCGATCACGACGCGGTGCGAGCCCTCGCCCTCGAGGGGCACACCTGCCACCTTGGCCAGCGCCTTGCGGCCGTTGAGGGCCAGCGTCACGCGACCGGCACCGGCCTCGAACTCGACGTACTTGCGGCCGAAGCTCTTCGCCACCTCCAGGCCCTGCTCCTCGTAGAATCTCTTGCTCGCCAGCACGTCGTCGGCGCCGATCAGCAGCACGACGGAGTCGATCCTGCGGGTCGCAGGGCCGTGGTTCTTCTTCGACGAGGAGGCGATCTGCCAGATCGTCCCGTCGGGGGCGCGGAGCACGCCGCCGTACCCCCAGAACGACTTGGCGACCGGCTTGAGCACCTCGGCGCCGGCCTCGATCGCGGTCTCGGCCAGGGCGTCCACGTCGGCGGGCTGGGAGGTGATGAGGGACAGCGTGAAGCCGCGGAACCCGGAGGTCGCGGCGTCGGTGGCGCGCAGCTGCAGCAGGCTGCCGGGTCCGGAGAGTCCGAACGCGGCGTCGTAGAAGTTGGTGGCGGTGGCGAGGTCGTCGACCTCGAGGGTGAAGGTGTCGATGGAAGTCATGCCCGCAACGCTAGGCGCGCCCCGCGGGCGGTGCTTCTCGATTCCTGACCGATGCGTCGCCGGTCACTCGAAGACGGCGACCAGCTGGGACTCGGCCGCGTCGAGGTAGGCGGCCAGGGCCTGCGCCGCGGCCTCGAACTCGCCGTCGGCGAGGTGGCCCAGGATGCGGCGGTTGTCGGTGAGGTAGGGCTCGTGGAAGGTCTGCGGTGCCGCCATCACGTGGAAGACCAGGCGCAGCTCGGCGAGCACGTGGCGCATCGCCTCGTCGACCCGCGGGCTCTGCGCGAACAGTGCGATCGCCTGGTGGAAGGCCATGTTGGCGGTGCCGACGTCGACCCAGTTCCCTTGTGTGGCTGAGGATTCTCCGTCTTCGACCGCTCGGCGCACGGCCTCGACGGCGGTACGGCGTACGGCCTCCTCGGTGCGGGTCGCGTGACGCAGCGCGCCGCACTCGAGGATCCGCCGGAACGCGTAGAGGTCGCGCACGTCGTCGGCGTCGAGCTTGCGGACGAAGACGCCGCGGTTGAACTCGTGGACCAGCAGGCGCTCGTGGGCGAGCAGCCGGAACGACTCACGCAGGGTGTTGCGCGAGACACCGAGCGCGGCGCCGATGTCCTCCTCGGAGAGACGGGTTCCGGGGGGCAGTCGACCCTCGGTGATCCGGGCCCGCAGCACGTCGGCGACCCGGCGCGCGGTGCTGGCCCGCCCCAGTGAGGCGCGCTCGGCACCGAGCTCCTCGACCCACCCGATTCCCCGCTCGTTCGTCGTCACGCGGACAGTCTAGACAGATGGGGGTATTGACGAATTGTTCAACAATCCATCATTCTGGTGTGACCCCCATCTCCACGAGCACAGCCCGAGGGCAGCGAACAGGTCAGACCGGACCCCGACAGCAAGGCGAGTTCCATGGACAACGGCACGACGACCACCCCACCGAACCCGGTGGCCGCACGGGCGGGACGCGGTGCCCTCCTCGGCGCCATGTTCCTGATGGCCACCAGCGCGATCGGCCCCGGCTTCATCACGCAGACCACGGTCTTCACCGAGCAGCTCGGCGCGGCGTTCGCGTTCGCGATCCTGCTGTCCATCGTCGTCGACATCGCGGTCCAGCTGAACGTGTGGCGCGTCATCGGCATCGCCGGGATGCACGCCCAGGACCTCGCCAACAAGGTCATCCCCGGCGCCGGCTGGTTCCTGGCCGTCCTCGTGTTCCTCGGCGGCCTGATCTTCAACATCGGCAACATCGGCGGCACCGCTCTGGGCATGAACGCGATGTTCGGCCTCGACGTGAAGATCGGCGGCACCATCTCCGCGATCATCGCGATCGGCATCTTCCTCAGCCGCCGCGCCGGCGTCGCCATGGACCGCATCGTCGTGGTGCTCGGCGTGCTGATGATCGGCATGGTGCTCTACGCCGCGATCGCCTCCGACCCGCCCGCGGGTGAGGCACTCAAGCAGACCGTCCTCCCCGACAACGTCGACTTCCTGATCATCACCACCCTCATCGGCGGCACCGTCGGCGGCTACATCACGTACGCCGGCGCGCACCGGCTGGTCGACTCCGGGATCACCGGGACCGACAGCATCCGGATGATCAGCCGCGGGTCGGTCACCGGCATCCTGGTCACCGGCGTCATGCGGGCTCTGCTCTTCCTGGCCATCCTCGGCGTGGTCTCCGGTGGCGTGGCACTGTCCGACGCCAACCCGACGGCGTCCGCGTTCGAGCACGTGATGGGCGACGTCGGCGTCCGTGTCTTCGGCGTGATCCTGTGGGCAGCCAGCATCACCTCGGTGGTCGGCGCCTCCTACACCTCCGTGTCGTTCTTCTCCGGTGCCTTCAAGGGCTCGAGCAAGAACCGGAACTACGCCGTCGTCGCGTTCATCGCGGCCTGCGCGGTCGCGTTCCTGGCCCTCGGCAAGGCGCCGGTCACGCTGCTCGTCCTCGCCGGTGCCCTCAACGGCCTGATCCTGCCGGTCGGCCTTGCCGTCATCCTGTGGGTGGCCTTCCGGCGTTCCGGCGACCTGCTGGGTGGCTACCACTACCCGAAGTGGTTGCTGGCGGCCGGCGTGCTCGTCTGGATGCTGACGATCTACCTCGGCTGGGAGTCGCTGGGCGGGATCAAGGACCTGTGGTGACCGAGATGACTGACCTGACGATCGACCTCAACGCCGACCTCGGTGAGAGCTTCGGCCAGTGGACCCTCGGCGACGACGACGCGCTGCTCGACCTGGTCACCAGCGCCAATGTGGCCTGCGGCTTCCACGCCGGAGACCCGACCGTGCTGCGGCGTACCTGCCGGGCGGCCGCCGACCGCGGCGTCGTGATCGGCGCCCAGGTCGGCTACCGCGACCTGGCTGGCTTCGGCCGCCGCTTCATCGACGTGGCGCCCGACGAGCTGACCAACGACGTGCTCTACCAGATCGGCGCGTTGGAGGCCTTCGCCCATGTTGCCGGCACGAGCGTGCGCTACGTCAAGCCGCACGGCGCGCTCTACAACGCGATCGTGCACCACGAGGAGCAGGCGGCCGCGGTCGTCGACGCCGTACGCCGCTACGACCCGTCCCTGCCGGTGCTCGGCCTGCCCGGGTCGGCGTGGCTGCGCCTGGCCGACGAGGCCGGACTCACCACGGTGCCCGAGGCGTTCGCCGACCGCGCCTACACCCCCGAGGGCACGCTGGTCTCGCGCCGCGAGCCCGGGGCGGTGCTGCACGACCCGACCGAGGTGGCGCAGCGCTGCGAGCGCATGGTCACCCGCCACGAGGTCGAGGCCGTCGACGGCTCCGTCGTCGAGGTGCGACCCGGATCCCTGTGCGTGCACGGAGACAGCCCCGGTGCGGTGGCGATGGCGACCGACGTACGCCGCCGCCTCGACGAGGCCGGTGTGCGCATCGCGCCGTTCGTCGACGGGCAGGGCTCGTGAAGCTGCTGCCCTGTGCCGACCAGGGCATCCTCGTCGAGCTGGCCGACCTCGACGAGGTGCTCGCGTTGTACGCCGAGCTGGTGGACGCACCACCCGAGGGCGTGGTCGACCTGGTGCCCGCGGCCCGCACCCTCCTGCTGCGCATCGACCCGCAGCGCACCGACCTGCGCCGGGTCGCCCGCGCCGTGCTGGCCGCCGACCCGCGCAGCGGCACCCGGCCCGACGCCGGCCACGTCGAGGTGCCGGTCACCTACGACGGCGAGGACCTGGCCGAGGTGGCCCGCCTGACCGGCCTCGGCGAGCGCGGCGTGATCGAGGCCCACACCAGCCAGGAGTGGACCGTCGCGTTCTGCGGCTTCGCTCCCGGCTTCGGCTACCTCGTCGGCACCGACGACAGGCTCGAGGTGCCGCGCCGCAGCACGCCCCGCACGAAGGTGCCGGCCGGCGCCGTGGCCCTGGCCGGCGAGTTCACCGGCGTCTACCCGCGCGAGTCGCCGGGCGGCTGGCAGCTGATCGGGCACACACCGGTCCAGGCGTGGGACCTCGACCGTGACCCGCCGGCGCTGCTCTCGCCCGGCATCCGCGTGCGCTTCGTGGAGAGGTGACGACATGTGCACCCTCGAAGTCATCACGCCGGGTCCGTTGGCCACCCTTCAGGATCTCGGCCGCCCCGGCCTGGCCGCCCTCGGCGTCGGGCAGTCCGGAGCCGCCGACACGCACGCCTTCGGGTTGGCGAACCGGCTTCTCGGCAACCCCGCGGAGGCCGCGGCCATCGAGGTCACGTTCGGCGGGCTCGAAGTGGCGGCCCGCGGCGGCGGCACCTACGTCGCGTTGACCGGGGCACCGTGCCCGATGACGCTCGACGGTCGCCAGGTGGCCGCGAACTCCGTGATCTGGATGCCCGACGGCGCCACGCTGCGCCTCGGCGTACCGACCAGCGGGCTGCGCAGCTACCTCGCGGTGCGCGGCGGCTTCGACGTGCCACCGGTGCTGGGCTCACGCTCGACCGACGCGCTCGCCGGGGTCGGTCCGGACCCGCTGGCCGAGGGTGTCACGTTGCCCGTCGGCACCCCGACCGGCGAGCTGCCGGACGTCGACCTCGCGCCGGTCTGCCCGCCGTCCGACGACGAGGTCGTGCTCCGCGTCGTGCCCGGCCCGCGGGCCGACTGGTTCACCGACGAGGCCCTCGCCGCCCTGGTCGGCGGCTCCTACGAGGTCACCGCCGAGAGCAACCGGATCGGCATGCGCCTGTCCGGGGAACCGCTCGAGCGTGCTGTCGACGGCGAGCTCTCCAGCGAGGGCATGGTGCGCGGCGCCCTCCAGGTGCCGCCGTCGGGCCAGCCCACCCTCTTCCTCGCCGACCACCCGGTCACCGGCGGCTACCCGGTGATCGCCGTGGTGGTCGCCGCCGACCTGCCGCTCGCTGCGCAGGCCCGCCCCGGGCAGCGCGTCAGGTTCACCCGCACGACCGTCCCTGGAGGAGACTTCGATGACCTCTGATCTGCCCGCCCCGGTCCTTCCCGAACAGCCGGCGTCCCTCTCCCCGGAGGCGGCGCGCGCCCTGTTCCGCGGCGGGCTCCGGGTGCCGACCTCCGGCTGGAGCACCGGCTGGACCCAGGCCAACCTGATCGCGTTGCCGCGCGACCTGGCCTACGACTTCCTGCTCTTCGCGCAGCGCAACCCGAAGCCCTGCCCGGTGCTCGACGTGACCGAGGTGGGTGCGTCCAGCAGCCCGCTCTTCGCCGGCGACCTGCGCACCGACCTGCCGGCGTACGTCGTCTACGAGCACGGCGAGCCGGTTGCCGAGGTCGAGGACGCCACCGAGTTCTGGCGCGACGACCTGGTCGCGTTCCTGATCGGCTGCTCGTTCACGTTCGAGGCGGCCCTCGGTGAGGCCGGCGTACCGGTGCGGCACATCGAGCAGGGCCGCAACGTGCCGATGTACCGAACCTCGGTCGACTGCCGCCCGGCCGGCAGCCTGTCGGGGCCGATGGTGGTCTCGATGCGGCCGGTCCCGGCCGCTCAGGTGGCGACCGCGGTGCGGGTGACGTCGCGCTATCCCTCCGTGCACGGGGCGCCGGTCCACGTGGGCGATCCGGCCGCTCTCGGCATCACCGACCTCGACGCGCCCGACTTCGGCGACCCGGTGGAGATCCGCGCCGGGGAGGTGCCGGTCTTCTGGGCCTGCGGCGTCACCCCGCAGGCGGCCGTCATGGCGTCGCGACCGCCCTTCGCGATCGGGCACGCGCCCGGCCACATGGCGATCACCGACGCCCGCGACAGTGCCTACCTCGTGCCCTGACCCACGAGCGCCAGCTCGACCAGGCTCCGGGCCGCGGCGTGCGCGGCTTCCGCGGCGCCGGCGGCACCGGCGATGGAGTAGGCGACGATCGCACCCTCGTGCAGGCTCAGCAGCTGGACGGCGAGTGGTTCGGGTTCCGCGATCCCTGCGTGGGTGAGGGTCGTCCGGAAGTGGTCGAGCAGCCAGGTCTTCTCCTCCACGATCACGTCGCGGCCGGGGTGGTCGGCGTCGTGCAGCTCTCCGAAGGCGTTGATGAAGCTGCACCCGCGAGCGCACTCGTCCAGCCAGAGCGGGAGCACGTCGAACGGCACCAGGACGCGGGAGACGGGGTCAGCGCCGCCCTCGTCGAGGCGGGTGGCGATCATCGAGCGCCAGCGACGGTCCCGTGACTGTAGGTAGGCCGCCACCAGGGCGTCCTTGGAGCCGAACCGGTCGTAGAGAGTCCGCTTCGTGACCCCGGACTCGGCGGCGATGGTGTCCACGCCGACGGCGTGGATGCCCTGCTCGTAGAAGAGGGTCGAGGCGGTGTCGAGGATTCTCCGGGCACCCGGCGTCAGTGAGTCGAGGTCGACCGTGGGGGTGGCGGGCATTCTCCGAATCTCCTTGCATTCACAGGTCTGTGTACTTAGGGTGGAAAGCAACTTCACAGATCAGTGTACCAAGGAGGAGTGATGGGACCGAGGATGCGACTGCTCAACAGGTGGGTGCGCGAGTTCGCGGCCGGCGTGGACGCCGGTCATGCCATCCGGCACGGTCGTCGGGTGCCCGCCGACTCCGCGGCCAGGCACCACCGGCCCGGACGGGGAGCGCGATGGGACAGCTGAGGTGGCGCAGGCGGATGACGACCCTGATCCCGCTGTACGACGCCCTGGACGCCTTGGGCGATGCCGGGACGATGGGGCGACACGAGGGCATCGTCCCGCTCGCCGCGGTGGTCGGCAGTGCGGCACGCGCCCAGGACTTCGACGAGGACTTCGGTCTCACCAACCCGGCGTTGCGCGGCCGGCGGGACGGGCTGGCCGCGATGCTTCGTGCCGGTGAGCCCCTGGGGCCGGTCGACCTGGTCCAGCTGGGCGAGCTCTACTTCGTGCGCGACGGGCACCACCGCGTCTCGGCGGCCAAGACCCTGGGCTGGGACAGCCTGCCGGCGAGGGTCACCCGAGTCTGCACGGTCGCCTACGCGATGTGCTGCCTGCGCAGGTCACACCTGCCCAGCAAGGCGGCCGAACGCAGGTTCCTGGAGCGCGTGCCGCTGCCCGACGACGTACGCCGTGACCTGTGGCTCGACGCCCCCGCCGACTGGGCCCGGCTGGCGGACTCGGCCGAGGCGTGGGCGCATCGCACACGCGGCAGCAGGTGCGGGGCGGTCACGGTCTCCGACCTCGCGGCAGCGTGGTGGCGCGACGAGGTGGTCCCGGTCCTCGACCGGCTGCGCCCTCGAGTCACGCCTGACTTGCGCGACGTGCAGGTCTACGTCACCGCGCTCGCGGCGCGGGATCGACTCGGGACGCTGGACTGGCCCGAAGACCTCGACGAGCTTCTCGCCACGAATCGGTGGTCCTGAAGCAACCCTTTGCCGGGGTCGCGTCTCGAACCATGATGAAGACCGACCCACGAGGAGACCGATGTTCGGGAGCACGAGGAGTGCCGCCCGCGAGGGCTACACCGCCTTTGCGCAGGAGTCGCAACAGCGACTCTTCCGGCAGGCCTACCTGCTCGCCGGTGACCGAGCCGGCGCCGAGGACCTGGTGCAGAGCACGCTCACCGCGTTGTACGTCGCCTGGCCGCGCATCAAGGACCCCGCGCCGTACGCCTATCGCACCCTGTTGCGTGAGTTCCTGCGCACCAAGAAGCGCGGTGACCGCGAGCGGGAGCTGCACCGACTCGGTGACGGCGCGGTTCCCGACAGGGACCCGTCGCGCTCGCTGACCGTGCTCGACGCGCTGGCCGCGCTGCCGGACCGGATGCGGGCGGTGGTGGTGCTGCGCTACTGGGAGGACCTCAGTGTGGAGCGCACCGCCGAGCTGCTGGGCACCAGCACCGGGAACGTGAAGTCGACCGCGAGCCGCGGGCTCGCCCGGCTGCGGGACCTCCTGGGTGAGGGCTTCGAGGAGCACGCCGGGGCAGCCGCGCCGGACGTGCCGACCCGTGTGAGAGAGAGGACCTCCGATGACGTCACCTGAAAACCTGCGCGAGCGGATCGCGCACGAGCTCGACACCCTCGCCCCGACCGACGTCGTGGCCCGGGCCCGGTCGGCGGGCGAACGGCGGCTGCGCCGACGTCGGGTGAGCACCGGCGTGGCCGTGCTGAGTGTGGCGGCCCTCGCGGTCGGTGGCCATGTGGTCGGCACGAACGACCCGGCACCTGGTTCCGATGACCGGGACCAGAGCGTGGCCGTCGATCCGGCCACCGCCCCCGACCTGCGTGACACCGCGACGGCGGTCATCGCCGATGCCCGCGCCGACGGCAAGGTCACCGAGAAGGAGTGGAACGACGTCCTCGATGCCACCTTCGACGCCCTGCTGCCGAAGCGCTTCGACGGCGTCGACCAGGTGCACCGGCGTGACGGGATCACCGTTCTCCGCACGCGCGGCGACAATCCTCGCTTCGACTCGGGCATCGGGATCCAGGGCTACGAAGGCGCGCGCTCCCAGCAACCCGGGTACGGCGGCTGCGACGGCCTCCGTGAAGTCGCCGCCGAGGCCAACTTCACGTGGGAGATCGTCGACTGTGCGGACGGCACGACCGGTGGGGGCAAGCTGGTCTACCTGGCCGACCGCGAATTCTCCGCGCTCGGCAACTACTCGTCGAACGACGAGTCCGACCCGGATGCTCCCGTGGGTCATGGGGCAGCGGTGATCGTGCTCGGCGACAACTTCTTCCTCGAGTGGGGGATGTTCGGTCACCCCGACGAGAACGCACAGATCGCGTTCACCGCCGACGAGATGGCAGCGGTCGTCAAGGACCCGCTGTTCCTCGACGCCGCCGAGGCGGGGACGATCTACTTCGCCCAGCGGCCGCGCGACCCCCGATCGGCGACGGTGGACGTCGACCCGGTCTGGCCCCGCTGACCCGGCCTACTGGTCGGCCCGGCCGCGCAGGCGGGGAAGCACGATCACGGGCACCGGTGAGTGGCGCAGGATGCGCGCGGCGGTGGAGCCCAGGAACACGCTCGCCATCGGCCCGTGCTGGCTGGAGCCGATGACGAGCAGGTCACCCTGCTGCCACTCCGGCACGCGGACCGTGTCGGACCAGCTCTCGGCCTCGGCAATGCGGGTTCCGGCCACTGTCACGTCGCGCGCCCGCAGTCGGTCGGCGATCTCACGGTGCGCCTGGGCGACCTCCTCCCTCCATGCGCGGACCACACCGCTCGACACGAACGCGGCGTTGGCCGAGCGCTGACGCACCAGGAACGTCACGATCTCCACCTCGACGCCCAGGTGTCCGGCGAAGGCGGCGACCTGGTCCGCGAGGGCCACGTCGCCGCGGGTCGGCTCGACCGCGAGCACCACCCGGCGTACGTCGCCGTCGTCCTGGTAGCCGCGGGGCGCCAGCGCGACCGGCACCGCCGAGCTGTGCACGAGGCGGTCGGTCGTGCTGCCCAGCGAGATCCGGCCGACTCCACTGACTGTCGCCGACCCGGCGACCAGGAGCTCGGCGTGGCGGCGGGCGCCCTCGTCACGCAGCACCTGCGGCACCGAGCGACCGGTGCGCACGACGGTCTCGGCGGTGACCTCCGCGGGCAGCACCTCGCGGGCCGCGGCGATCGCCTCCTTCGCCGAGCTCTGCAGGTGCGCGCGCCACTCCGCGTCGACGTGGTGGGCGTCGCGCAGACCGGGTGTGTCGAAGGCGTCGTGCACCACGCAGCACAGCACGAGCGGCAGGCCGGTGGAACGGGCGAGCTGCCCGGCCAGGCGGAGGCCCGCCGTGCTGCGGACATCGGGACCGAAGCCGACGACGATGCTCACGCGGTCGCCTCCTCGGCCTCGGCCTTGGCTCGTTTGCCGACCCGGGAGTGCCGGAAGCCGTAGAACGCGTAGACCACGAAGCCGAGGAGCAGCCAGACCAGGAAGCGCAACCAGGTCTCGACCGCGAGGCTGGCCATCAGCCCGACGCAGCACACCACGGACGCGATCGGCACGAGCGGCACCAGCGGCGTGCGGAAGGGGCGCCTCATCTCCGGCTGGGTGCGGCGCAGTACGGCGACCGCGACCGAGACCACGACGAACGCGAACAGGGTGCCGATGCTGACCATCTCGGCCAGGACCGAGATCGGGATCAGGCCGCCGAGAAGGGCCACCGCGCCCACCGTCAGCGACGTCATCAGCACCGGGGTGCCCCACGTCGGGTGCACCCGGCTGAACACGGGTGGCAGCAGGCCGTCGCGGGCGATCGCGAACCCGATCCGGCCCATCGCGACGAGGTCCACCAGGATCACCGAGCTGAGGCCGGCGACGGCCGCGATGCCGACGAGAATCCCGGCCCAGGCCAGGCCGACCTGGTCGAACACGTCGGCGACGGCGTCACCCTCGGACAGGTTCTTGTAGCTGACCATGCCGGTCAGCACCAGGCACACGCCGACGTACAGCAGGGTGCAGATGCCGAGGGTGCCGAGCAGGCCCATCGGCATGTCGCGCTCGGGCTTCTTGGTCTCCTCGCCGAGGTTGGCCACCGCCTCGAAGCCGCTGTAGGCGAAGAAGACCACGGCCGCGGCGACGAACACGCCGGCGACGCCGTACGTCGAGGGCTCGATGCCGGTGATGAACTGCCACAGCGGGGCGGTCAGGGAGCCGGAGTCGCTGTCGCCGGGCCGGGACTTCGGGATGAACGGGGTCAGGTTGTCGGTCTTGACGTAGAAGAAGCCCGCCGCGATCACGAAGAGGCAGACGATGACCTTGATCGCGACCAGCCCGTTGGTCACCCACTTGGACTCGCGGATGCCGCGGATCGCGACGTACCCGAGCACGAGGGTGATCGCGATCGCGCCGACGTTGATGACCGAGCCCTCCTCGCCGAACCACTTCTGCGGGAGGTCGAAGACCCCGGCGACGTAGCCGGACCAACCGCGGGCCACCACCGCCGCACCGAGGGCGAACTCGAGGATGAGGTCCCACGCGATGATCCAGGCGAAGATCTCGCCGATCGTCGTGTAGGCGTAGGTGTAGGAGCTGCCCGCGGTCGGCACCGCCGCGGCCAGCTCGGCGTAGCAGAGGGCGGCCAGCAGGCTGACGAAGCCGGCGATCAGGAAGCTGATCACCACCGCCGGGCCGGCGTTCTCCTTGGCCTGCAGGCCGGTGAGGGTGAAGATGCCGGTCCCGATCACGATGCCGATGCCGAACCCGATCAGGTCACGGGCCGTGAGGTCCTGCTTGAGGTGGCCTGCGTGCTCGTCCTCGGGGTCTGCCTCGTTCTGGTGGATGACGTCGTCGACGTGCTTGGTGCGAGTGAGGTCCGAGAGTCTCATCACTCGACGGTAGGACATACCAAGCAACTTGCGCCACGTTCGGGCGGCCTCGCCGCGTCGCCCCGGAGCTCGGCCGGAAGTTCGACCGGGAGCTCAGCCGGGAGCTCAGCCGGGGGCGTCTCCAGGGTCCTCCAGGGTCAGAGGCCCGGGCGTCGGTAGGTCAGGTGCGTGACGTGCCGGGTGTGTCGCACCGACGCGATCTCGAGGGCGATCGGTGGCACGCCGGCGAAGACTCGCGAGCCCTCGGCGACGGGGTCGCCGGCGGTGAACGGCACCACGTGCAGTCGCAGCTCGTCGATCAGGCCGAGGGCCAGGCACTGGTTGACCGTCTGGGCGCCGCCGGTGACCGACACGTTGCGGTCGCCCGCCTGTGCCTTGGCCTGCGCCATCGCCGACTCGACGCCGTCGGTGACGAAGTGGAACGTGGTGCCGCCCTCCATGGGGATCGACTCCCGCGCGTGATGGCTGACCACGAAGACCGGCCCGTGGTAGGGCGGGTCCTCGCCCCACCAGCCCTTCCACTCGGGGTCGTGCTCACCCCTGCCGGCGGTGAACATGTTGCGTCCCATGACGAAGGCGCCGGCGTCGACGATCGCGGCGACCTCGGCCGCGTTCTCGTCGCCGTGCTCGAACATCCAGGCGTGCAGCTTGTCGACGGGGAAGTCGCCGAACGGCTGCTCGAGTCGCTGGTTGGGTCCGGACGAGTAGCCGTCGAGGGTGATGCCGAGGTCTGCGTGGACGAGGCCCATGTGTTGCTCCTTGGGTGGGTGGTGGGTAGATCAACGGGGGTGGTGGGGTCGAGCGTTGGGTGGTTGGGTCGAGCGCTGGGTGTTCAGAGTGCCCTGGCGAGTGTGCCGAGGCCGGGGCCGGTGAGATCGTCGAGCGCGCCGGCCCTGCGCGAGGTGGCCATCAGCAACGAGAGGGCGGGACCGGTGACCTCGGGACCGTCGCCGATCGACACGTCGGCGTCGGTTGCCAGGAGGCGTACGCCGGACACCGCTTCCCTGGCTCCACCGAACGCGCCCTTCGTGCCGACCTGGTGCACCAGCGCGCGGGCCACTGCGGCGACCGGGTAGGCGCGGGTGATGCCCAGAGGGCGGCGGATGTCCTCGCCGTGCACGATCTCCTCGACGATCCGGCTGTCGAGCGGCGCGGGCGGGGTCGACGTACGACCGATCACCTCGCGGAGGGCCGACAGGGTCTGCTGCGGAGTGGCGCCCCTGTGCCGTCGTACGCCGTCGGCGTTCTGCCGGTCGAAGTCGAAGCGGGCGCGGGCCATGGTGGCCAGGAACCCCAACCGGGTGGTGCGCGCGACGTCGACGAGGTGGGCGGCGACGTCGTGCACGCTCCAGCCCGTGCACAGCGACGACTGCTCCCACTGGGCATCAGTGAGGCCCTCGAGGTCCGCGACCAGCGCGGCCCGCTCCGTGTGCACGATCGGCCAGACGTCTCCCACGATCACTCCTCCTCCGGAACCTTTGGCGATCAGACCACGGGTGCCGGCAGAAATCATCGGCCGAGCTGCGCAGAACCTCGTGAATGCACGATTCCTGTCGCGTTTCGGAGAGAACCGGACAGGAATCGTGCGCTCAGGAACAGAGCGGGAGCTCGGGTCGATCAGCCCTTGGTGAGTCAGCCCTTGGCGAGCAGGTCGTCGATCTGGTTGATCGCCGAGCTGGCTCCTTCGACGACACCCATGTCGAGCACCTGCTGCAGCGCCTCGGCCGACGCGTAGGTCGCGACGTAGGTGGCCTTGGTGCCGGCCTCGGTCGGCGCGAGGGCGTAGACGTTCGTCGAGACCGGCATGCCCTCGATCACGTTGAAGTCCTCGTCGGCGAAACCGTCGACGAAGCTGAAGCTGTGGGGCTCGTCGACCTCGGTGATCTCCCAGAATCCGGCGTGCTTCTCGCCCTCCGGCGAGGTCAGGAAGTACGTCGTACGGGCGCCGGGGCGCAGCTCGTGGTCGACGAAGGTGGCCGGGTAGGACGGCGGGCCGAAGACCTGCTCGAGCTGGCGCGGGTCGGCGTACACGTTCCACACCCGCTCCACCGGGGCGGCGAACTCGGCGTGGATGGTGAGGGTCAGGTTGTCCAGGTCGTGGCTGACGTCGGTGACGGGCATGGTTCTCATTCCTTCGATTCTTTGGGTGGCGGGGGTGGGGTGGCGGGGGATTACTGGGGTGGGGTGGCGGGTGGAGAACTGGGTGGGGTGGTGGGTGTCTTGAGCAGTTCGTCGATCCGGGCGATGCGGCCGCGCCAGACGCCTTCCAGCTCGGTGAGCATGGAGCCCACCGAACGGATCGCCTCGACCTCGCCGCTCGCCAGCTGCTCGCGACCATTGCGTCGCTTGCTGATCAGGCCGGCTCGTTCGAGGACGGCGACGTGCTTCTGCACGGCCGCGAAGCTCATGTCGTACGACGACGCGAGGGCGGTGACCGAGTGTTCTCCGGCCAGCACCCGCCGCAGGATGTCGCGGCGGGTCCGGTCGGCCAACGCATGGAACATGGCGTCTGCCCTGTCCTCGTCGGCGTCCCGGTCCCGTGTCGTCATGGAAGAAACATACAACCAGGTGGTTGTACGTGGTCAAGGGGTTGTCCGAAGTTCCCGGTGATCACGAATCGAGAAGCGCGGTTCCCGGTGTCCTGCTTGGATTGGGGCTGGTTGGACTGCACCGCCCGAGAGATGGAGAACGATGACCCAGCACGTCGCCGACACCCACGACCTGATCCGGGTCCACGGGGCTCGGGAGAACAACCTCAAGGACGTCAGCATCGAGCTGCCCAAGCGCAGGTTGACCGTCTTCACCGGGGTCTCGGGCTCGGGGAAGAGCTCCCTTGTCTTCGCCACGATCGCGGCCGAGTCGCAGCGCATGATCAACGAGACCTACAGCACCTTCGTGCAGGGGTTCATGCCCAACCTGGCCCGCCCCGAGGTCGACAACATCGAGGGCGTGACCACCGCGATCCTGGTCGACCAGGAGCGCATGGGTGCCAACGCCCGCTCGACGGTCGGTACGGCGACCGACGCCAACGCCATGCTGCGCGTGCTGTTCAGCCGCATCGGTGACCCGTTCATCGGGCCGCCGACCGCCTTCGCGTTCAACGTGCCGACCCGCAGGGCCGGCGGCGTGATGAGCACCGAGAAGGCCGGCGGCAAGGTCGAGAAGAAGGTCGTCAAGAACGCCGTCTACCTCGGCGGCATGTGTGCCGAGTGCGAGGGCCGCGGCACCGTCTCCGACCTCGACCTCGCCGAGATCTACGACGGGTCGAAGTCGCTGGTCGACGGCGCGATCCTGGTGCCGGGCTACACCGCCGACGGCTGGATGGTCGCCGCGTTCAAGGTCGCGGTGCCGGCCGACGTGCCGATCTCGAAGTTCACCGACGAGCAGCTCCAGGACTTCCTGTACGCCGAGCCGCGCAAGGTCAAGGTCGACAAGATCAACGTCACCTACGAGGGCCTGATCCCCAAGATCCGCAAGTCGATGTTCAGCAAGGACGTCGACTCGCTGCAGCCCCACATCAAGGCGTTCGTCGAGAGGGCCGCGGTCTTCGCACCGTGCTCCGCCTGCGACGGCACCCGGCTCAACGAGGCCGCCCGCTCGTCGAAGGTGAACGGCAAGGGCATTGCCGAGGTCTGCTCCATGCAGATCACCGACGCTGCCGAATGGGCCCGCGGCATCAATGACAAGTCCGTTGCCCCGCTCCTGGCCAACCTGCTCCACCTCTTCGACTCGTTCGTCGAGATCGGCCTCGGCTACCTCTCGCTCGACCGTCCCGCTGGCACCCTGTCGGGCGGAGAGGCCCAGCGCACCAAGATGATCCGGCACCTCGGCTCGGCGCTCACCGACGTCACCTACGTCTTCGACGAGCCCAGCATCGGCCTCCACCCGCACGACATCGCGAGGATGAACAAGCTGCTCCTCGAGCTGCGCGACAAGGGCAACACCGTGCTCGTGGTCGAGCACAAGCCGGAGACCATCGAGATCGCCGACCACGTCGTCGACCTCGGGCCCGGCGCCGGCACGGGCGGCGGCACGATCTGCTTCGAGGGCGACCTCGACGGGCTGCGCACGTCGGACACGCTCACCGGCCGGCACCTCAGCTATCGCGCGGCCCTGAAGGACGAGGTGCGCCAGCCGACCGGTGCGCTCGAGATCCGGGGCGCCTCGACCCACAACCTCCGCGACGTCGACGTCGACGTACCCACCGGAGTGCTGACCGTCGTCACGGGTGTCGCCGGCTCCGGAAAGAGCTCGCTGATCCACGGGTCGATCGCCGGGCGTGACGGCGTGGTGGTGATCGACCAGGGTGCGATCAAGGGGTCGCGGCGCAGCAACCCCGCGACGTACACCGGGCTGCTCGAGCCGATCCGCAAGGCGTTCGCCAAGGCCAACGGCGTGAAGCCGGCGCTGTTCAGCGCCAACTCCGAGGGTGCCTGCGAGAGCTGCAACGGCAACGGCATGATCTACACCGAGCTCAGCTTCATGGAGACCGTCGCGACCCTGTGCGAGGAGTGCCAGGGCAAGCGCTTCCAGGCGTCCGTGCTCGAGCTGACCTTCGGCGGCCTCAACATCGCCGAGGTGCTCGACCTCCCGGTCACCGAGGCCCACGCGTTCTTCGCCGACGGTGATGCGAAGACTCCGGCCGCGGCCGCGATCCTGGGCCGACTGGAGGACGTCGGGCTCGGCTACCTCAAGCTCGGCCAGCCGCTGAACACCCTCTCCGGGGGCGAGCGCCAGCGGATCAAGCTGGCCATGCGCATGGGCGAGAAGGGCGGCGTCTACATCCTCGACGAGCCCACGACCGGCCTGCACCTGGCCGACGTCGAGAACCTGCTGCGGCTGCTCGACAGGCTCGTCGACTCCGGCAAGTCGGTGATCGTGATCGAGCACCATCAGGCCGTGATGGCGCACGCGGACTGGATCATCGACCTGGGTCCGGGGGCGGGTCACGACGGCGGCTCCGTGGTCTTCGAAGGTACGCCGGCCGAGCTCGTCGCCGATGCGAGGACCCTGACCGGCGAGCACCTGGCGGCGTACGTCGACAAGTCGTGAAATCGATGCCCGTCCTTACTTGACTCATTCAAGAAAACGCGGAAGTGTTGGCCCTGTGACGCACACCCACGACCAGGCGCTGCGGAGCTCCGGGCTCCGTGTCACCAAGCCGCGCCTGGCCGTGCTCGACGCCATCGGCTCGCGCCCGCACGCAGACACCAACGGGGTGCTCGCCGCGGTGCGCGTCGAGCTGCCTGCGGTCAGCCACCAGGCGGTCTACGACTGCCTGAACGCGCTGACCGATGCCGGCATGCTGCGCCGCATCCAGCCCGCCGGCTCGGTGGCGCGCTACGAGCTGCGCGTCGGCGACAACCACCACCACGTGGTGTGCCGAACCTGCGGTGCGGTGGCAGACGTCGACTGCAGCGTCGGCGACGCCCCCTGCCTCACTGCTTCCGAGCACCACGGCTTCGAGATCGACGAGGCCGAGGTCGTCTACTGGGGCACCTGCCCCGACTGCTCCACCGCCTGAGCTTTCCAGAACATCCAGCAACCGACCCAGAAACGACGAAGGGATGCCCATGACGAACGACGCCGGCACCGAGATGAAAGAGATGAACGAGAGCGGCGCCAGTGGCGGCTGCCCGGTGCTGCACGACGGCGGGGCGCACCCGACGCAGGGCAGTGCCAACCAGGGCTGGTGGCCCGAGCGCCTCAACCTCAAGATCCTCGCCAAGAACCCGGCGGTGGCCAACCCGCTCGGCGGCGACTTCGACTACGCAGCGGCGTTCGAGGGCCTCGACCTGGCCGCGGTCAAGGGCGACGTCGAGTCAGTGCTGACCACCTCGCAGGACTGGTGGCCCGCCGACTTCGGCCACTACGGTCCGCTGATGATCCGCATGGCCTGGCACAGCGCCGGCACCTACCGGGTCCAGGACGGCCGCGGTGGCGCGGGCACCGGCCAGCAGCGCTTCGCCCCGATCAACTCGTGGCCCGACAACGGCAACCTCGACAAGGCCCGCCGCCTGTTGTGGCCCGTGAAGAAGAAGTACGGCAACGCCCTGTCGTGGGCCGACCTGATGGTCCTGGCCGGCAACGTCTCGCTGGAGTCGATGGGCTTCGAGACCTTCGGCTTCGCCGGCGGTCGCGTCGACGCCTGGGAGCCCGACGACGACGTCTACTGGGGCCCCGAGACCGAGTGGCTCGGCGACGAGCGCCACTCCGGTGAGCGCGACCTCGAGAACCCGCTCGCCGCCGTGCAGATGGGCCTCATCTACGTCAACCCCGAGGGTCCCAACGGCCACCCCGACCCGCTCGCCTCGGCGATCGACATCCGCGAGACCTTCGCGCGGATGGCGATGAACGACGAGGAGACCGTCGCCCTGATCGCCGGTGGCCACACCTTCGGCAAGACCCACGGTGCCGCTGACCCGGAGCCCAACGTCGGCCCCGAGCCCGAGGGTGCGCCGATCGAGCAGAACGGCCTCGGCTGGAAGAACAGCTACGGCACCGGCTCCGGTCCCGACGCGATCACCAGCGGCCTCGAGGTCACCTGGACCTACCACCCGACCCGCTGGGACAACGAGTTCTTCCACATCCTCTACGCCTACGACTGGGAGCTCACCAAGTCCCCGGCCGGCGCGCACCAGTGGAAGCCCAAGGGCGGCGCGGGCTCCGACCTGGTGCCCGAGGCGTTCGGTGACGGAAAGCGTGAGCCGCGCATGCTCACCTCCGACATCGCCCTGCGCACCGACCCGGCGTACGACGCGATCAGCCGCAGGTTCAAGGACGACCAGGCGGCGTTCGCCGACGCGTTCGCCCGCGCCTGGTACAAGCTGACCCACCGCGACATGGGCCCCGTCTCGCGCTACCTCGGCCCCGAGGTGCCCAGCGAGGAGCTGCTCTGGCAGGACCCGATCCCCGAGGCTGCAGCGCCGTCGGCCGACGCGGTCGCCGCCGCGAAGCAGCAGATCGCCGACGCCGGCCTCAGCGTCTCGCAGCTGGTCAAGACGGCATGGGCGGCAGCCTCGTCGTACCGCCAGTCCGACAAGCGCGGTGGTGCCAACGGCGGTCGCCTGCGGCTCGAGCCGCAGCGCAGCTGGGCCGCCAACGACCCGGCCGAGCTGGCGCCGGTGCTCGAGAAGCTCGAGGCCATCGCCGGTGAGACGGGCGTGTCCTTCGCCGACACCGTCGTGCTCGCGGGCAACGTCGGCGTCGAGCAGGCGGCCGCGGCTGCGGGCGCCAAGGTCGAGGTGCCGTTCACCGGTGGCCGCGGCGACGCGACGCAGGAGCAGACCGACGTCGAGTCGTTCGCCTACCTCGAGCCGCGCGCCGACGGGTTCCGCAACTACGCCGCGGCCGACCTCAAGCTGCCGGCCGAGAACCACCTCGTCGACAAGGCCAACCTGCTCAACCTGGGTGTTCCCGAGCTGACCGTGCTGGTCGGTGGACTACGCGTCCTGGGCGCCAACAGCGGCGGCTCCACGGCCGGTGTGCTCACCGACCGCGTCGGCGTGCTGACCAACGACTTCTTCGTCAACCTGCTCGACCTGGGCACCACGTGGCGCCCGGGTGACGGTCAGGGCACGTACGTCGGCACCGGTGCGGAGGGCCAGTCCTGGACCGGCACCCGCGCCGACCTGGTGTTCAGCTCCAACTCCGAGCTGCGCGCCGTCGCCGAGGTCTACGCCAGTGACGACGTGAACGAGAAGTTCGTGCACGACTTCGTCGCTGCCTGGGCGAAGGTCATGGACGCCGACCGGTTCGACGTCAAGAACTGATCCCTCACCACTCGCAGTAACGCGGGGTTACGGTCGCTCCACACGTGTCGTGACACGTGTGGAGCGACCACACCACCGCACAAGTGCCAGGGTGGGTCGTCGACTCAGGCCTGGAATGGACGGGCTCCGAGATCTGCGGCTCGGAATGCGGCGAGAGACGACCGACTCAGCTCGTCGTCGGCGTCATCTGGCTGCTGCATGAGTGCGAGGAGCGCCTCGTCGTCGCGGTCGTCGTACAGGTCTTCGCACTGACGGCACAACGTCCAGAAGGTCGGGAGCGTGTAGCCCTGTCCGAAGGCCCGGAACCCGACCTTGTCGGCCGCGAGCGGATGCAGCCAGGCGACGTCCTGGCCCTGGCAGATCGCGCACGACTGGCCGACCGCCGACTCCGGCAACCACTCGTCGTCCGGCTCGTCGGACCACGAGCCGAAGAACCGCAGCTTGGTCAGTTGCTCGACGTGGGCGGGCAGGTGGCGTGCGGCCTGGGTGACGATGGCGATCTGGCCCCACGGCATCGGCCGGTCGAGCACGACGTCTCCGTCGTGGGTGAGGTGACACGGCACCGGTGCGGCGAGCTGCTCTTCGTTCAAGCGGCCGGAGAGGTCCAGGGCGTTGCGCGACTGCGCGCGGGCAAACGCCACCAGCTCCTCGAAGGTGCCGCACCGCGCGACCAGGGCGTCGAGCACGGCGTGGTCCTGGCAGGTCTGGTTCTCGAACGCCGGCTCACCGCGGTTGATCAGGTCGCGGGCGACCGCCGCCATCGCGATGTCGTTGAGCGCCACGTGGGCGATGGTCTGTGCGGCGTCCCACCCTCCGTCGCTCGGCGCGAAGAAGCCGCCGGCCTCCGCCTCGGCGAAGAACGCGTCGTAGGCCGTGGCGAGGTCGGCGAGGCCTTCCCGCGCGCCGGGCGACGGCTCGGCCAGATGGGCGAAGTGGTCGAGCACGAAGCCCCACGCGCTCGGCCCGGCGTACGACGACCGGCGCTGGGCGGCGTCGACCCCGAACCGCTCCCAGCTGCGGTGCTCGATCTCGACGCGGGTGCCGGTTTCCGTGGCGATGAACCGCACCTCGACCTCACTGGCCTCGTCGGTGCCGCGGCCCGGGTGCCACTGCAGGACGAGTCGGTGCGGTGGCTCCCAGGTGGTCGCCTCGGCCCAGACGCACTCGTCGCCGCGCAGCGATCGCTCGACGAGGCGACCGTCCTCGAAGCCGACGGTGCCCTGCGTGCCGAACAGCCCATGCGTGGCGAGCGGCCACCAGGCCCCGATGTGGTCGGTGAACATCGCGAAAGTGCGTTCGGGCCCGTGGGCCACGTCGGCGGCACGGAGCACGGGAGTGGTCATGACTTCTCCTCGGTGTAGCGGACGAACGAGTCGAGTGCGTCGTCCCAGAACTGGTCGACCCAGGCGCGCACCCCGGCGAGTCCGTCGAGGTCGACGCGGTAGAGGTTGCGGGTCCCTTCGGTGCGCGAGCTCACCAGCCCGGCGCCGCGCAGCACCTTGAGGTGTTGGGACACCGCGGGCTGCGAGACGGGGAGCTCGTCGGTCAGCTCGCGCACCGATCGCTCGCCGCCGCGCAGCAGGGTCAGGATCTCCCTGCGTGTGGGATCGCCGATGCAGTCCAGCGCTTCATAAGCCATAACCAATGATAAGCACATAGTGATGCAGTGGCAATGGGGTCTGCCGCGATGATTCCGGGCTCGCGGCCGGGTCAGCACGACCAGGACGCCCGAACCCACGAAAGCCCAGGTGACCCATGAGCACGATCAGGCTCTACATGACCGTGTCGGTGGACGGTTTCGTCGCCGGCCCCGACGACAGTGCGGAATCGCCGCTGGGCGCCGGTGGCTTCCGGCTGTTCAACTGGCTCGACCATCGCGAGGCCCCGGGCCCGAGCGGGCAGGTGTACGCCGAGGCCCTGGCCACCCGCGCCCTCATCGCCGGGCGACGCACCTATGAGCTGGCCAACCGGTGGCAGGGCGACCACCACGACGGGGTCCCGGTCCTCGTGCTCACCCACGACGTGCCGGACGAGCCACCGCCGGGCAGCGTCCGCTACGTGACCGACGTCGACGAGTGCGCAGCGCTGGCTCGCGAGGCGGCCGGCGACGGAGACGTGATGGTGCACGGCGCGGGGGCGGCCCAGGCCCTGCTGCGCGCCGGACACGTCGACGAGCTCGAGCTGCACGTCGTACCAGTGCTCCTCGGCCAGGGCCGCCGGCTCTTCGACCACCTCCCCGCCGAGCACATCGAGCTCGAGCTGATGCGCACGCTGACCACGCCCGACCTCGACCCCGAGCACCGGGTCATGCACGTGCGCTACCGGGTCCTCCGCTGACGCCTGCCTGAGCCGCCGTACGACGCGTGCGGCAGGCTGGTGCCATGACTGCGAACGATGCCGGCGAGGTCGGCGAGCGGCTGGCTGCCTGGCTCGAGGGCCTCGGCCTGGCCGATCAGCTGGCAGAGGCGGGGCTGCCCACTTTCACCCGCGACGCCGACGGTACGGCGACCTGGACCGACCCGGCCACGGGTGAGCCGATGACCTCCGAGCAGCTCGAGGGGCTCGACGCCCTGCTCCACAACGACGGCACCGACCCGGCCCACGCCGTACCCGTCGCGCTGGTGATGCTGGCCCGCAAGGCCCGCGTCCGGGCGGAGCTGGTCGCCAGCCCCACCCACACCTACGAGACGTTGGCGACCCTGCGCGGGACGACGGTGAACGCCACCCGCTTCGCCGTGCACAAGGCCGCCGCCGACCACGCGCTCCTCGTCATCGCCGACGAGGGCCAGACGCTGGTCCCGGCCTTCCAGCTCGACACGGACGGCGCACTGCGTGCCGAGCTGGCTCCCGTCATCGGGCCACTCCTCGCTGCGGGAATGGATCCGTGGAACGCGTGGGCCTGGCTGACCCAACCGGCGGGACTGCTCGGCGGGGCGGTGCCGGAGCAGGCCGCGGTCGACCCTGAAGAGGCTGACCTGGTGGCGCACGCCGCCTGCCGCCTTGCCGAGCGCGCCGCGACCGAGCCCGATGGACAGGGTGGCTGAGTCGGGGCGTCAGCCGAGCTGTGCTCCGGCGTCCATCCGCCGCCCTGCACGCCCGTCACCTCGTCGGTGACCGGGACGGGCAGTCCGGTGACCACTCGGTCTGCTGAGTCGATTGGCCCCTTCTACCCATCGCAGAGCGAGCCAATCGGCCCAGCAGGCGCAGTGGAGGTCCTGCTTCTTCCAGCCCGGAGGGAGTACGACCACGAGGAGCGGTACCGGACGCGATTCGTCCTGCTTGGGTTCTAGCGTGGGCGACATGACCAGCTTCGAGAACCAGGACCTCAGTGGTGCCACCTTCCACAACGTCGACCTGAGCCGGTCGAGGCTGCGCGACGTCGATCTCACCGGCACCGTCATGCGCGGCGTCGAGCTGGTGGACGTGGACATCGACGGGGAGATCTCGGATCTGCGCATCAACGGCGTCGACGTCGTCCCGCTGGTCGAGGCCGAGCTCGACCGCCGTCATCCCAACCGGGTCAAGATGCGGCCGACCGATGCCGCCGGGTTCCGCGACGGCTGGGACGTCGTCCAACGGATGTGGGCGGGCACCGTCGACCGCGCGCGCGGCCTGGATCCCGACCTGCTGCACGAGTCGGTCGACGGCGAGTGGTCGTTCATCCAGACCCTGCGCCACCTCGTCTATGCCACCGACTGCTGGGTCAACCGGGTGCTGCTCGGCGACCCGAGGCCGTTCCACCCGCTCGACCTGCCGTGGGATGGCGCGACGCCGCATCCCGAGGTGCCGTGGGACCTCAACGTCCGGCCCTCGCTCGACGAGGTGCTCGCGGTGCGGGCCGAACGCCAGGCGACGGTGCGCCGGGTGCTCGACGAGCTGACCGACGAACAGCTGGCCGCCGAGACCACGCCCGTGGACGGGCCGGGCTGGCCGCCCGCGCGTGCGTTCCCGTTCGCCGAACCGCTGCGGATCGTGCTCAACGAGGAGTGGCAGCACCGGTTGTACGCCGAGCGCGACCTCGACGTCCTCCAGTCGCGTGGTTGAGCGGGAGCCGTCGTCGTCCGAGCGGCCGTCGTCCGAACGGCTCCGGTTCCGCGAGATGACCATCGACGACCTCGACGCGATGAGCGACCTGCTCGGCGACCCCGAGGTGATGGCCCACTACCCACGCCCGAAGACCCGGGCCGAGGCGCAGGCGTGGGTCGAATGGAATCTGGCCAACTATGCGCGCGACGGCTTCGGGCTCTGGATCATCGAAGACCTCGAGATCGGCTACCACGTCGTGCCCGCGATGCAGGGTCGCGGACTGGCCAGCGAGGGTGCCCGGGCCTGCCGCGAACTGGCGCGCCGACGTGGCATCGAGCGGTTGATCGCGATCGTGCATCCCGACAACCGGGCCTCGCAACGGGTCGCCGAGAAGTGCGGGTTGGTGCTGGAGCAGGAGTTCGGCGACCAGCGGTTCCGGGTGTACGCCGCCGCGCTACCGTGATGCAGGATGGGCGTGTGACCCTCGCCCTCCTCGATCTTCCGAACGGGCCGGTCGAACTGGCCCGGGCTACTGCCGCCGACCTCGACGCGCTCGTCGCCCTGATCGCCGACGACGCCATCGCCCGGAGTCGCGGCGACTCCGCCGACGCGGGCCTTGGCGCGGCGTACGCCGACGCGTTCGCGGCCATCGACCGGGACCGGGCGCAGCTTCTCGTCGTCGGCCGCGCCGGCGAGCAGGTCGTCGCCACCATGCAGCTCTCGTTCATTCCCGGCCTGTCCCGACAAGGCGCCACCCGCCTGCAGATCGAGGCCGTGCGGGTGGCCGAATCCCAACGGGGGAGCGGACTCGGGTCGGCGATGATCCGCTGGGCTCTCGACGAAGGTCGACGTCGTGGAGCAGCGCTCGCGCAGCTCACCTCGGACAGCGCGCGGCCCGAGGCGCACACCTTCTACGAGCGCCTCGGCTTCGCGGCGACCCACGTGGGGTTCAAGCAGCAACTGTGAGCGGGCGAAATGTCCTTGCACGCAGAACCCGCATGGGGGCAGGCTCCTGACCATGAGCGACATGTGGACCGACCCCGCCGAGGACCCCCGCACCTACGGCAACCCGGTCGGCGAGAAGGCGACCCTGCAGGAATACCTCGCCAACTACCGCCTCACCCTCGAGCTCAAGTGCCAGGGCCTCACCCCGGAGCAGCTCGCGGCCCGCTCCGTGCCGCCCAGCACGATGAGCCTGCTCGGCCTGGTGCGGCACATGGCGAGTGTCGAGAACAACTGGTTCCACCGCGTGCTCGAGGGACACCGCGACGACCCGCGCCTCTACCGGAGTGAGGACGACCGTGACCTGGACTTCAACGGTGCCGTGGCCGACCAGGCCGTCGTTGATGACGCGTTCGCCACCTGGAAGGCCGAGATCGCAAAGGCCGAGGCCTGGGTGGAGGCCGTCGCCGAGGCCGACCTCGGGCGCGAGGTGCCACTGGGCAAGGACGACAAGGTCAGCATCCGCGACGTGCTCGTGCACATGGTCGAGGAGTACGCGCGCCATGCCGGCCACGCTGATCTGTTGCGCGAGTGCATCGACGGTCGCACCGGGCAGTAGCAGGGTTGCGTCAGGCGGCGCGTGCGGCCGGTGGCATGCGGCGTACGACGCCGGGCGCGGCGACGAACATGGCCACCAGGCGCTCGCCGAACGCGCGGGAGCAGGCCGCGCGCCAGTCTTCGTCGTCGACCGTGAGGTCTTCGCCACCCCGTCGGCCGCGTGCGACCACGACGTGGCCGTCGTCGTCCTTCACCATCTGGGCCAGATGCTCGAAGAACTCCTCGCCGCCGGTCGGCCCGGTGTGCAACGGCACGTCACCGACCACGATCGGCTGCAGCAGTCGATGGTCGGCGTCGAGCAGGAGCAGCACCAGGCAGCCGCACACGCGGTCGTGCTCGGAGACGAACAGGTCGACGACGTCGGGGAGCAGGTCCGGAGTGAGGGGGTGGTCGCCCCAGGACGCTGGCAGGTCTGTGAAGGTCATGCCGACAAGGCTGCAACAGATCGACGGGTCGCCGCTCGCGTCATCCACAGGCACGTGCCGACCCGGCCCAGGGCTCAGGCGTCGCGCGCCTCGGCGTACCGCTCATGGAGCCGCGAGCGCACCTGCTCGGGCGTGTAGGCGCGGCGCACGCGCTCGTGCCGCGCGATCGCGGCACCGGTCGCCGCGACGCCGGCGACACCTGCGAGTCCGAGCCACTTCCACCAACGCTTCGCCATGTCCTGAACCCTAACCGGGCAGACTGGCCCCGTGCTCGACATCGACGAGGCAGTCAAGCTGACCCGCACCGGCGACCTGTGGCTCTTCCGCGGTCGTACGGCGGCCGACCGCGCGATCCGCACGTTGACCAACGCGCCGGTCAACCACGTCGGCATGGCGGTGGTGATCGACGACCTGCCACCGCTGATGTGGCACGCCGAGCTGAGCAAGCACCTCCTCGACCACTGGAGCGGCGGCCACCACCGCGGCGTACAGCTGCACGACCTCGGTGACGCGGTCCGCCGCTGGCGCGACGTCTACGGCCAGGCCTCGTGGTTGCGCCAGCTCAGCCCCGAGGTCGGCCGCGCCGAGGAGGACTCGGTGCTGCGCACGATCGCCCGGCTCGACGGCGTCTCGTTCCCGAGCACGGCGATGCTCGCGAAGCGGTGGCTGCGTGGCCGTGACGGCTACCAACCACGCAGGAAGCGCGGCCAGCGCGTGCGCCCCGAGGCGGCCTTCTGTGCCGAGACCGTGGCCCTGACTCTCCAGGAGATGGGCGTGCTCGAGGACGACCGCAAGGCGATCTGGTACGACCCTGGAACGTTCTGGAGCGGCGCCTACCTGCCGCTGCGCGAGGGTTGGTCGTACGGCGGGGAGCTGCAGGTGGGCGACGAGCCGAAGGGCCCGGCGCCGAGCAGCCGCACCCGCTGGCGCTGATTGCGGAACCCGACCGTCCGGAACCAGCCCTAGGTTGGCCGACATGACAGACGACCGACCCTGGGAACCGCCCCTCGCGGGCACCGAAGCCGAGGCCGTGATCGGTGCGCTCGACCGGTTGCGTGCCACGTTCCGCTGGAAGGCGGACGGCCTCGACGCCGCCGGGCTCGACCACCGGATCCCGTCGTCCTCGATGTCGCTCGGCGGGCTGCTCAAGCACCTCGCCGCGGTCGAGGACTACTACTTCACCGTCAAGATGACCGGCGACGCCATCGGGGAGCCGTGGGAGAGCTCCGACTGGGACGGCATGAACGACTGGGAGTTCGACTCGGCCGCCGCCGACAGCCCGCAGGAGCTCTACGCGTTGTGGGAGGGAGCCGTCGAACGCTCCCGCGAACGCGTTGCGAAGGTGCTGGCCCGGGGCGGGCTCGACCAACCCGTCGCGGCAGCCGACTCCGACGGGCAACACGCCAACCTGCGCCGCATGCTGTGCGACCTGATCGAGGAGTACGGCCGCCACACCGGCCATGCCGACCTGCTGCGCGAGGCGGTCGACGGCGTGGTCGGCGAAGACCCGCCCAACGGATGGAGAGCGTCATGAAGATCGTCCTGGTTCCCGGGCTCTGGCTCAACGCCCACACGTGGGACGCCGTGACCCCGCACCTCGAGGCCGCCGGCCACTCCGTGCAGGCACTGACGCTGCCCGGCATGGAGAGCAAGGACGCCGACCGCTCGGGCATCACGTTGGCCGACCACGTGGCCGCCGTGGTCGCCGCCCTCGACGCCGCCGACGAGCCGGTGCTGCTGGTCTGCCACTCGGCCGGCTGCGGCATCGGTCACTGCGCGATCGACGCCCGACCCGACCGGGTGGCGCGAGTGGTGCACGTTGGCGGGTTCCCCAGTGCCGAGGGCGAGGCGCTGCTGGGCAGCCTGCCCGCGGTGGACGGCGAGGTGCTGATGCCCGACTGGGCCGAGGTGGGCGAGGACGCCAACATCGTCGACTTCGACGGAGCGGCCCTGGCGCGCTTCTACGCCGACGCGATCCCCGCACCGGCCCGGGTCCTGAAGGACCCGGTGCACCTCGTCGACGAGCGCCGCCTCGCGGTGCCGGTCACCGCGGTCTGCCCCGAGTACACCGCCGCCGACCTGCGCGCCTGGGTCGACTCGGGCGACCTGCCCGAGCTGTCGGGCGCCGCCGAGGTGGACTACGTCGACCTGCCCGGCGGGCACTGGCCGCAGCTCACCCAGCCCGAAGCGCTCGCGCGGGTGATCCTCGACGCCGCCGCCGAACGGGTCAGCCCGGTCGCCGGGCCCTGAGCACGAGGTCGGTGTGATGGTGCGCGCCGGGCCCTTCCGGCGCCGTACGCGCGCGCCGGCCCTGCTGCTCGACGACCCAGCCGGCGTCGGTGACGGCGTCCACGAGGTGCTCGTGGCCGACGTACGCCTCGGGGTCGAAGCCGTGCTCCAGCGCCCGCTCCCGGTCCACGTCGGCGTGGTGTACGACGAGCAGGGTGCCGCCGGGAGTCACCAGTGAGAGCAACCGGTCGACGTTGGCGCCGTCCGCACGCTCGAGCGCCGGGTAGAACGAGATGACCAGGTCGTAGGACGCGGTGGGAGCATCGGCCAGCCCGGTGTGCAGCCAGGCCACCTGCGCCCCGTCCGACTCCGCTGCGGCGCGGGCGCGGTCGAGGGCCGTGCCCGAGACGTCGAGCGCGGTCACCTGCCAGCCCCGGGAGGCCAGCCAGATGGCGTCGGCGCCCTCGCCGCAGCCGACGTCGAGCGCCGTACCGGCGGGGAGGTCGGAGGCCTCACGCACCAGCGCCTCGTTCGGATTGCCGCTCCACACCGGGGCGGCGCCTGCGTAGTGCACGTCCCAGTCGGGCGTCTCGTGATCGTGGTGGTGACCGCTCATGGTGCAACGGTCCCACGTGGCCCGAGCCGGTTAGAGTGCGGGCGCAGACATGGCAGGCAGCGGCAGCCGACACTTCAGCCGACCGAATGGGGCGCAGATGAGCGACGACGCTTTGGCCGACTTCGACAAGGAGACCTTCGGCCACGGAGGCACCGAGCACCGGGTCTATCGCTCGGGCAGCGGACCGGCGGTGATCGTGATCGCCGAGATCCCCGGCATCACCCCGAAGGTGGTCGAGTTCGCCCGCACGGTGCGCGAGGAGGGCTTCACCGTCGTCCTGCCGCACCTGTTCGGAGTGCCGGGCCGCGACCCGAACCCGCCGGCGCACGGCTGGGCCGGCACCGTGGCGACCGGCGCCCGTGCCTTCGGCCGGGTCTGCGTCAGCCGCGAGTTCAGCCTCTTCGCGACGGGCCGGACCTCGCCGGTGGTGACCTGGCTGCGTGCGCTGGCCGCCCACGAGCACGAGCGCTGTGGAGGCCCGGGTGTCGGCGCGGTCGGGATGTGCCTGACCGGCGGCTTCGCGCTGGCGATGGCGACCGACGAACGCATGCTCGCTCCCGTGCTGTCGCAACCGTCCCTTCCGCTGACCGTGATCCCGGGCCGCAAGCGTGGCACCGACATCTCGGCCGACGACCTGGCCGTGGTCAGGCAGCGTTGCGTGGCTGGCGACCTCACGGTGATGGGCCTGCGCTTCCGCGGCGACAAGCTGGTCTCCGACGAGCGCTTCGACTGGTTGCGCGCGCAGCTGGGTGACGCGTTCGTCGCGGTCGAGCTCGACGACGAGGACGCCAACCCCGAGGGGCTGCTGCCGCCGCACTCGGTGTTGACCGAGCACCTCATCGACGAGCCGGGCACCCGCACGCGCGCCGCACTCGACGACGTCCTCAAGCTGTTCCGGACCAGGCTGCTGCCCGGAGCCTGACGCGCCGACCCGGTTGCGTCAGGAGTAGCGGTGGCTCTTGGCCGAGTGGCCCTGCTCGCGGGTGCAGGTGCGACCGCTCATGTTGCGGTGCCCGCAGAGGGCCTCTTCCTGGGGGGCTTCGGTCGCCACGGGTTCGTCGGCCGGGCTCTCGACCTTCTTGACCGCGGCGCGTTCGGGCGCGGCGTTCGGCGCCACAGCGGGGCGCGCGGCCGCCTTGCCGGCCGCGGACTGCTTGGCGCGGGCGGCGGCCGCTTCATAGCGGGCTTCGCGCATCTTGCGCAGGTCATCCATCTTGCTCATCGTTGGCTCACGAGGTCGACTCTAGTGCCCGCCACCGACGACCCGGTCCGGCCGGTCGGTCGGCTCAGCCGACGAAGACGCAGAACGGGTGCCCCGCGGGGTCGGCCAGCACGTACAACGGCTCGCCCTCCTCGTCCGTGCGATCGAGCAGGACCCGTGCGCCGAGTGCCACCGCCCGCTCCACGTGGTGCTCGAGCTCCTCGCGAGTCGGCACGGTGAAGTCGACGTGCAGCTGCATCGGCACGTCGTGCGCGGGCCACGTGGTCGGCTCCAGCCGCTCGACCTCCTGGAACGCCAGCTTGCGGGCGCCGTCGTCATCGACCAGCACCAGCCAGTCCTCTTCATCCGGAGAGCCATCGGTCGGTGGCTCGTCCCCGGGGCGGTAGCTCAGGCCGAGCAGCTCGCGGTAGAACTCGGCCAGTCCGCGCACGTCCGTGGTGTCGAGCACCGTGTGCAGGAGCTGCGGAAACTCAGCCATGCCGTCGAGACTATCGGGCCCCAGCGGCAGGGACGAGCGCGTCGACCAGACGGGCCAGGGCGGGGGCCGGATCGTCGGCGCCCGAAGTGGCCCCCGGAGCGGCGGCCTCGACAGCCCGTCGGGAGAAGAGCACTGCCACCCCGTGCACGCCGGCCCACAGGGACAGGGCGTCGACCGGTTCGACCTCTCGACCACTCACGCGCGACATGGCGGCGCGCAACGAGTCGAACCAGCCGGCGGTGACGCCTCGCAGCTCGCCTCCGGCTCCTTCGAGCAGGTCGTGCCTGGTGATCAGCTCGAACATGTCCGGCCTCTGCATCGCGAAGTCGACGTACGCCTGCGCCGCGTTGCGCACCCCGGTGGCGCCGCGGGCCCGCTTCAACGCGGGGGCGAGCAGTGCGTCGAGGTCGTCGACACCGCGTCTTGCCACGGCACCCAGCAGAGCGGCGTACGTCGGGAAGTGGCGACGTGGCGCGCCGTGCGAGACGCCGGCCTCGCGGGCGATGGTGCGCAGTGTCAGCTCCGCGAGGCCGTCGCGCTCGAGCAGGCGTACGCCGGCATCGACGAGATCGTCCTTGGTGGCCATGTAGACAGTGTCAACAAGAATGCGGCACACTGTCCAGTAGACACTGTCTACTTCTGGAGGGCCCGTGATCTTCTGGTTGCTCAAGTGGGTGCTGCTCGGTCCGGTGGTGCGGCTCTTCGCCCGGCCGGTGGTGATCGGCCGGCAGCACCTGCCCGCCGACGGCCCCGTCATCCTGGCGCCCAGCCACCACGCCGAGATCGATTCGCTGGTGCTCTCGCTGGTCAGCCCGCGACGCCCGACCTTCGTCGCCAAGCGGGAGTACTTCGACGCCGCGACCCTGCGTGGTCGAGCCGACCGCTGGCTGTGCACCGTCACCGGCCAGATCGCGCTCGACCGCAACGGCGGGGACGCGGCACTGCGTGCACTGGACGCCGCTCGCGAACTGCTGTCGAACGGCGGCGTCTGGGCGATCTACCCCGAGGGCAGGCGTTCCCCGGACGGCCGACTTCACCGGGGCCACACGGGGGTGATGCGGGTGGCGCTCAGCGTGCCGGAGGTGGTCGTGATCCCGGTCGGCCTCCACGGAACCGCCGCCGTGGACGCACCCGGACGCCGCGGCTGGCGGAGAGGGCGGGTGCGAGTCACCTTCGGCGCGCCGCTCGATCTCGACCGCTGGCGTCTCACTCCTGACGACCCCACCACGTGGCGTGCCGCGACCGACCACCTGATGGGCGAGATCCGCGCGCTCACGGGGCAGGAGTACGTCGACGGCTACGCGGAGCGACGCCTGCCCGAGGCCGGCTAGCCCTGCGTCGCGGCCAGCATCCGCTCGGCGACCTTGCGGGCGGCGGCCCGCACCTCGTCGCCGCCCACGATGCGGTAGGGCACGGAGAGACCGGCCAACGCCTCGGCGTACATCCACGGGTTGCTGGTGGTGCCGGTGAGCCGGGTGGTCGCCTCGTCGATCGCCTCGAGACTGCCGAGCGCCCGGGGGAACCAGATCGACGCCAGCGGCGCGTCGATCACCACGTCGACCTCGAACTCCCACCCGACCGAGAGGTGCTTCTCGAGCTCGGCCACCGGGTCGAGGTCGGGGCGCGGCGTGAACGTCGCCTCGAGCTGCTCGACCGCACGGACCCGGTCGACGCGCAGCGTGCGGATGCTGTCGCGGTCGACCAGGCGGCAGAGGAGGTACCACCGCCCGTGGCGTACGACGACCGCCCACGGCTCGGCCTCGCAGGTCCACTCCGTGCCGGCCTCGCTGCGATAGTCGAGCCGCACGACGTGGTGGTGGGAGACCGCCTCGACCAGCGCGGTCGTCGTACCGGGGTCGGGGCGGGCGGCGGAGCGGTCGGGCACCGGAGCCGCGGCGCGGCGTACGGACTCGGCCTGGGCGGCGACCGGCTCGGGCAGCGCCCGCACGATCTTGCCCAGTGCACTGCCGACCGGGTCGGTCGGGTCGCCCGCGCGGTGGTGCCCGTCGAGCACGGCCATCACGACTCCGAGCGCCTCGGTGGCGGTGAACGTGAGGGGCGGCAGGCGCAGACCGCGGCCCACGCGGTAGCCGCCGTAGGGCCCGCGCTCGGACTCCACCGGGATGCCGGCCTCGCGGAGGATGTCGACGTAGCGGCGCACGGCCCGGTCGGAGACGCCGAGGCGTTCGGCCAGTCGGCGTGCGGTGATTCCCGGCTGGCTCTGGAGCAGCTCGAGGGTCAGGAGGGCGCGCGCGGTGGGACTGACATCGGTCTGCATGAGCCGCTCCGGTTCAGGAAGGAGAACGTCCGCTACCGACTCTAGTGTCGCCGTGTGACGATCACGATCCGCCCGGCGCACGACTTCGACGACACCGCGACCATGCTCGGGCCGAAGAACCCGACGTCGTCCGTCTGCTTCTGCCTGAGCCACCGCATCCCGGCCAGGGTCAACCGGTCGCTGGTCGGCCCTGAGCGTGGAGAGTTCGTCCGCGAGCTGTGCGCGAAGAAGGTGGCCCCCGGCGTGCTGGCCTACGACGGCGACGAGGTCGTCGGATGGGCGGCGGTGGCGCCGAAGGCGGACCTGCCGTTCGCGACGTCCCGCAAGATCCCGCAGCTCGACGACCTGCCGGTCTGGTCGATCTGGTGCATCCGCGTCCGGCCGGGGCACCGCGGACGCGGCGTGGCCCGCCACCTCATTCCCGGTGCGGTCGACTACGCGGTGGCTCAGGGGGCGCCGGCCCTCGAGGGCTACCCGGTCGACAACGGGGACGAGAAGGTCGACCTGACCATGGCCTACGTCGGCACCCGCAGGCTGTTCGAGGCCGCGGGCTTCACTGTGGCCTCGTCGACCGACTCGGTCTCGGGCGGCTTCCCTCGGGTGCTGATGCGGCTGGTGCCATGAGCGCCGAAGCGGCGCCCGTCGAGCTCAGTGCCCGCGACGCCCGCCGGATCGCCGTGCGCGCGCAGCTGCTCGACGCACCACAGCGGGTCGACCTCCTCGAGGTGGTGCGCCACCTGACCGTCGTGCAGAACGACCCGGCCAGGCCGGTCGCCCCGAGCGCGGAGATCGTGGCGTGGAGCCGTCTCGGATCGGCGTACGAGCTGGGCGACCTGGAGCGGCTGACCACCACCGGAGTGGTCATCGAGCTGCACAACATGCTGCGTCCGGCCGAGGACATCGGGCTCTTCCGGGCCGAGATGGCGGCCTGGCCCGGGCGCGGGCCGCTCAAGCCGTGGCAGGAGGACGTGCGCGACTGGGTCGAGGCCAACGACGAGTGCCGGCGCGACATCCTCGAGAGCCTGCGCGGCGACGGACCCCTGCCCGCGAGCCAGCTGCCCGACACCACCGTCGTGCCGTGGCAGTCGAGCGGGTGGAACAACGACCGCAACGTGCGGCGACTGCTCGACATGATGGTGGCCCGCGGCGAGATCGCCGCCGCCGGCACCGAGGGCCGCGAACGCGTGTGGGACCTGGCCGAGCGCATCTACCCCGACGGCCCGGTCGTGCCCTTCGACGAGGCAGCCCGCACCCTCGGCGAGCGGCGCCTGCGGGCCCTGGGCGTCAGCCGTGCGAAGGGGCAACAGATCCCCAACGAGACCAACGACGTGGGGCAGGTCGGCGTACCAGCGGTCATCGAGGGAGTCCGCGGGAAGTGGCGCCTCGACCCGGCGTACCTCGACCTGGTCGGCGCCGACGGTGGCTTCACCGGCCGCACGGTGCTGCTCTCGCCGATCGACCGGCTGGTGATCGACCGGAAGCGGATGACCGAGATCTTCGACTTCGACTACCAGCTCGAGATGTTCAAGCCGGCCGCCAAGCGGCGCTGGGGCTACTGGGCGATGCCGATCCTGTACGACGACCGCCTGGTCGGGAAGCTGGACGCCACCGCAGACCGTGAGGCCGGCGTGCTGCGCGTGGACGCCGTGCACGAGGACGGCTCCTGGACGCCGGGCATGCGCGCCGACGTCCAGGAGCAGATCGACGCGTTGGCCGCGTTCCTCGGACTGGCGCGGGTGTGACCCTGCACGTCTGCACGAAATGGTTGCGGATGTCGCTGGTGACAACCGCATCGTGCAGACGCGGACGCCGACGAGGCTCAGCGCAACGGTTTGACGAACCGGTGGCACGGCGTGGGGATCGGACCGTCCGGGCCCTTGGCGGCGTGGTCGAACACGCCCTCGTCGCGCCAACCTTGGCGCCTGTAGAACGCCTGCGCGCGGTCGTTGCCGGGCACCACGGCCAGCCAGGCCCGGTCGTGCCCGGCCGCCGCGATCCGGTTCTCTGCGTGCGTCAACAGGGCCGCGGCGACGCCACCACCGCGCTCGCCGGGGTGGACGAAGATGTGGTCGACGGCGGCGTCGGCGACCATGACGAACCCGACCACCCGGCCGTCGATCTCGGCGACGGTCGTGTCGGCCACTCGATCGGCGGTGGAGCTCAGGAAGTACTCCGACGGTCGGGCGGCGACCAGCGCGTCGGGCACCCGGCCGGCATGTGCCTCGGCCCAGCCCGGCTCCCAGATCGCGGCGACGACCGGCACGTCGGCGTGGGTGGCGGGGCGCAGCAGTGGCGTGTCTTCGGCGGCCATGGGTGCCAATCTATGACCCATGACGAAGGACGTGAGGCGACTGGTGGCGCCGCTCGCACTCTGCGCGGCGTTGGCCGGGTGCGGTGGCGGCGGCGCGTCGGGAGATGCGCCGGATGCGCCGGACCCCTCGCCGCCTAGCGCGACCGCTTCGCCGACAACGGAGACTTCGACGGAATCGCCGAGCTCGTCGACTCAGTCGGAGGACGGGTCGAAGGAAGGGTCAGAGAAACGGGCCACCAACCTGCGCGGCATCGACGTCTCCCACCACCAGGGCGCCATCGACTGGCCGCGCGTGGCCGCCGACGGCATCGACTTCGCCTACCTCAAGGCCACCGAGGGCAGCGGGTTCACCGACGACCGCTTCGCGACCAACGCCCGCGAGGCCAGGGCGGCCGGGCTGAAGGTCGGCGCCTACCACTACTACACGTTGTGCGCTCCGCCCGAGGCCCAGGCCGACCACTTCGTGGCCACGCTGCAACCGGCCCGCACGAACCTCCCGCCCGTCGTCGACCTGGAGCTGATCGGCAACTGTGACCCGCCGCCGGAGAAGGCAGGGCTCCGGGCCGACGTGGTGACCTTCATCGAGCGCGTGGAGGCCACCACCGGCACGAAGATCGTCGTCTACTTCCACCCCGACTTCGAGGCGCACTACGCGATGGTCGCCGACCTGGACCGCCGCCTGTGGGTACGACGAGTGGGCACGAAGGCACCACCCGGTGACTGGGTCATCTGGCAGCGCGACGACCACGGATCCGTCGACGGCGTGAACACGCCGGTAGACGTGGACGTGATGCGCCGATAACAAGTGGATCACCGGCCCCGCCACCACCGATGATGGACCGGTGACCTCCCCGGACCAGATGACCCTGCGGTCCTTCTGGGCAGCACTGCCCACGCCCGCGCGCTGGCTGCTCGCCTCGACGGTCTTCCAGGTGCTGGGGCGAGGCCTCACCCTGCCGTTCACGATCATCTACCTCCACGAGGTGCGCGACCTCACCCTCGACGTGGCCGGCACGATGATGGGCCTGGCCTTCGCGGTGGCGCTGGTGCTCACCCCGCTGGCGGGCAGCCTCACCGACCGGCTCGGTGCACGGATCATGGTGATGATCGGCAGCGCCGCGCAGAGCGTGGGCGTCGCGATCCTCGCCTTCGCCGACGACATCCCGACCGTGGCGCTGGCCATGGTGTTCATCGGCATCTGCAACGCGGGCGGCTGGTCGGCGTTCAACGTGCTGATCTCCTCGCTCGTCGACGGCCCGGTCAGGGTGCAGTACTTCGGCATCAACTTCGCCCTGATCAACCTCGGCATCGGGCTCGGAGGCGTGGTGGGTGGAGTGTTCGTCGACGTACACCGCCCGGAGACGTTCACCACGATCTTCCTGGTCGACGCGGTCTGCATGCTGATCCCGATCGGCCTGATGCTGGGGCCGCTGCGCCACGTGCACGGCCGCAGCGAGACGCCGGAGGACGAGGTCGACACCAAGGTCTCCTACCTCACCCTGCTGCGTCGGCCCGGCGTGCTCCACCTGGTGCTGATCGGGTTGGTCTTCTCGTTCGTCGGCTACGGCCAGATGGAGGCGGGGTTCCCGGCGTTCGCCCGTCAGGTCAGTGAGGTCTCCACCCAGGTGATCGGCTGGGCGTTCGCGGTCAACACCGTCGTGATCGTGGCGTTCCAGTTCTTCGTGCTGCGCCGCATCGAGGGGCACCGGCGCACGCGGGTCGTCGTACTCATGGCCGCGATCTGGGCCGTGTCCTGGCTGGTGCTCGGTGCCACCGCCCCGTTCGCCGGCACCCTCACCGCGGCCACGATGGTGCTGGTCTTCCACGCACTGTTCGCCAGTGGAGAGACCCTGCTCCAGCCGACCCTGCCGGCGATCACCAACGACCTCGCTCCTGCGCACCTGCGCGGCCGCTACAACGCCCTCACGTCGGGTGCGTTCCAGCTGGGCGCGGTGGTCGGACCGCTGGTCGCCGGGTTCCTGCTGCGCCACCACCTGGGCAGCGCGTTCATCGGCGTACTCCTGGCCGGGTGTGCGGTGCTGGCCGCGGTCGCCGTACGCCTCGAGCGACAGATCTCGCCCGAGGTGAACGGCGTCGGCGGTGGCGGGGGAGACGACGTGCCACTGGTGCCTCCCACGGTCGTGGATCCGGCCCTGACCGACCCCGCCGTGACCGACCCCGGGCGCTGATCGGGCGGAGAGTCGCGTCATGGGACGGCCGCGGGGCCGTCTCCTCGACATGTGCAGAATTTCTCGGGACGGCAATCTCCTCGAAACGCTCCACCGTGAGCGCCTGGTCCTGGCCGGTGTCGCGGTCAACGTAGCCACGGTGGTGATGGTCGTGATCCACCACTCCTGAGGCGTTGAATGCGTGGTTAGTGTGGGGAGCATGCCTACCACCACCACTGCACTCCAGGCCGCCAGCGCCGGCGCCCCGTTCGAGGTCGCCGAGGTCCCCGTCCGCGACCTGCGCGACGACGACATCCTCATCGACATCGCGTACGCCGGCATCTGCCACTCCGACATCCACCAGGTGCGCGAGGAGTGGGGCAAGGCGATCTTCCCGATGACTCCCGGACACGAGATCGCCGGCGTCGTGTCGGCGGTCGGCTCGGGTGTCACCAAGCACAAGATCGGCGACCGGGTCGGCGTCGGCTGCATGGTCGACTCGTGCGGCGAGTGCGAGTACTGCAAGGACGGCGAGGAGCAGTACTGCCTCAAGGGTGCGGTGATGACCTACAACGGCACCGGCTACGACGGCGAGGAGACCAAGGGCGGCTACGCCAAGCAGGTCGCTGTCTCCGAGCGGTTCGTCTGCTCGATCCCCGACGGCATCGGCCTCGACGAGGCTGCGCCCCTGCTGTGCGCCGGCATCACGACCTGGGCACCGCTCAAGCGCTGGGGCGTCGGCCCGGGCAGCAAGGTCGCCGTCATCGGACTCGGCGGGCTCGGCCACATGGGCGTGAAGTTCGCGGCCGCCCTCGGCGCCGAGGTCACGGTGCTCTCCCGCAGCGACGCCAAGGCCGATGACAGCGCGGCCCTGGGCGCGACCGCACACGTCGCGACCGCCGACCCACTCAAGCTCAAGAAGCTGCGCGGCAGCTTCGACGTCGTGCTCAACACGGTCAGCGCCGACCTCGACCTCAAGCACTACATCGCGCTGCTCAAGCCGCTCGGCGCCCTGGTCAACGTGGGCATGCCGCCGTCGGCGTGGTCGATCCCTCCGGGCTCGGTCATCGGCGGATCCCGCGTCGTCGCGGGGTCCAACATCGGCGGCATCCAGGCCACCCAGGACATGCTCGACTTCTGCGCCGAGAAGGGAATCGGGGCCAGCGTCGAGACCGTTGCCGCCACCGAGGTCGACGCGGCGTACGAGCGGGTCGTCGCCGGTGACGTGCGCTACCGGTTCGTCATCGACACCGCCACGATCGGGGCCTGAGCGCCGAGCGCACGATCTCTGTCGCGGTCTTCGCGGTCTGCGACAGAAATCGTGCGCTCGAGCGATTCCACGTGTCGGTCCCGGGGTCTAACGTCGGGAGCAACTCGACTTCCCTGGAGGAGACATGGCTTCCCTGCTCACCCCGTATCTCAGCTTCGACGGCAACGCCCGCGAGGCATTGGAGTTCTACCGCGACGTGTTCGGCGGTGAGCTCGACATCAACACGTTCGGCTCGCTCGGCCACCCCGACGCACCCGAGGCCGACCTGGTCATGCACGGCCAGCTCGAGACGGCGGCCGGCTTCACGATGATGGGCGCCGATACCCCGCCCGGCATGACCTACGCGGCGCCGGCAGGCATCACCGTGATGCTCAGCGGCGACGACGAGTCACTCCGCACCCAGTGGGCCAGGCTCGCCGACGGCGGCACGGTCGGCACCGAGCTGGCCAAGCAGGTGTGGGGCGACGAGTACGGCGACCTGGTCGACAGGTTCGGCACTCCCTGGGGCTTCAACATCAGCGCCGGGAGCGAATGAGTCAGAGGTGGTCCGGCACGATGAACGCGTCGGGGTCCTGGCGGATCGGCATCGCCAGCACGCCGATCTCGACCATCATCGCGGTGGCCTTCACCAGCGCTTTCTGCTTGCGCGAGGAGAGCCCGTCCCACGCACCGGGGCGGCGGTGGTCCATCAGCTGACGGGTGCCGGCAGTCGCTGCCTCGGCGTACTCCTCGGGGGTGAACTGCGGCGGCGAGCCGACCGTCGGGCGCTCCGGGAGCGCGATCAATGCGGTCAGGATCATCTCGCCGGCGGCCGCGCGGTGGTGGTACTTCTCGATCTTCGACAGCGCCTGCCAAGCCTCGTCGTGGTTGCGCTTCAGGGGCCGCGAGGCGGCGAAGACCTTCTGACCGACTGCGTCGACGGCCTCGGTCATCTCTCGTTCGGTGAACTTCATCGGGCCCTCCATTCCTCGTCGAGGATCGCGTAGAGCAGCCCGTCGCGCCACTCGCCGTCGCGATGCAACGAATCCTTCACGGTGTGTGACTCCCTTCGCATGCCGAGACGCTCCATCAGCCGCCAGGACGCCTCGTTCTCGGCGAAGCACTCGGCAGTGACCCGGCGCAGCCCGAGCTGGTCGAAGCAGACTCCCATGGCGGCGGCGACCGCCTCGGTGGCGTAGCCCTTGCCGCCGTGGTCGGGATGGAGGGACCACCCGAGCTCGGCCTGGGTGCCCGCGGCGAGCTCACGGACCTCGACCTGGCTCCACGGGTCGTTGACCCGCAGCATCAGGTCGCCGATGATCTCGCCGTCCAGCTCGATGACGAGGGTGAGGTCGATGGAGTCCGGCTCGACGAAGCGGCGCACGTAGTCGTCGTAGTCGGTGGCTGCACGGGTGATCCAGAGGCTCACCTCCGGCAGGTGCCGGAACTCCCAGGTCGCGTCGGCGTCCGCGAACGTGGCGGGGCGCAACGTCAGGCGATCGGTGCGCACGGGCCAGTCGATGCGGTCGAAGGTGCGGGCCATGGAGACATAATGCCGAACCTGCGCAAGCGAAATTCCCGGCGACGCCGTCAGGACCCGGCTGACATGATCTGCGCATGCGCACCGCTGCTCTCGGGATCTCGTTGCTGTTGTTGTTGCCGACCGCGTGTTCGTCCGACGGGGACGACGACGCCCAGGGAGTCGCCGACGACCTGGCCGCGGGGTTGACCCAGAAGAAACTTTCCAACGTGGCGTTCACCGGCGCCGACCCGACCGAGGAGTACGCCGAGGTGATCGGCGGACTGGGCGATGCCCCGCTCGAGGTGAAGGCTGCCGAGCCGGACCTCGATGGTGACACGGGCTCGGTCGCACTGACCTGGACGTGGGACGTCAAGGGCAACGAATGGTCCTACCGGTCAACGGCCGCGCTGGAGAAGAGCGGCGACGACTGGCAGGTGGCCTGGGACCGCGCCATCGTGGAGCCCTCGCTGACCGGCAAGGAGGTGCTCGAGGTCGACACGCTGCTGCCCTCCCGAGGCGCGATCCTCGGGCCGCAGGAAACCCCGATCGTCGTCGAGCGCGACGTCGTCAAGCTCGGGCTCGACAAGTCCACCCTGACGAAGGCCGAGGAGCTGGCCAGCGCCCGGGCCCTCGCCCAGGTCCTCGACCTCGACGTGAAGTCCTTCGTGGCACGGACCAAGGCCAGCGGGGACAAGGCGTTCGTCGAGGCGTTGGTGCTGCGCAAGTCGGCCGCGGCAGACCTGCCCCCGACGTACGGCGAGATCAAGGGCGCCGTGGCGATCGGCTCACAGCGCCCGCTGGCCCCGACCAAGGAGTTCGCCGCCCCGATCCTCGGCACCGTCGGCGAGGCCACCGCCGAGGCGATCGAGAAGTCCGACGGACGCCTCTCGGCCGGTGACCTGACCGGGCTCTCCGGACTGCAGGCGAGGTACGACGAACAGCTGTCGGGCAAGGCCGGCGTGCAGATCGAGGCGGTGGCCGGCAAGGGCAGCGAGCGGGAGCTGTTCACGACGAAGCCGGTCAACGGTGAGCCGCTGGTGCTGACCCTCGACTCGGGCCTGCAGATGAGCGCCGAGCAGGTGTTGGCACAGACCAGGCCGGCCAGCGCGATCGTCGCGATCGACCCGAAGAACGGCGACATCCTCGCCGCCGCGAGTGGCCCCGGCTCGAAGGGCATCAACACCGCGACGTTCGGACAGTACGCACCCGGCTCGACGTTCAAGGTGGTCACCGCGCTGGCACTGCTGCGTGCCGGCCTGACCCCGGACACGACCGTGCCGTGCACCTCGACGCTGGTCGTCGACGGCAAGACGTTCAAGAACTACGACGACTACCCGGCCGGACACATCGGCGACATCCCGTTCCGTGAGGCCTTCGCGCAGTCCTGCAACACCGCCTTCATCGCCGAGCGCGACCGGTTGAAGAAGGGCGACCTGGCGAAGGCCGCCGCGGCCCTCGGCCTCGGCGTCGACCACGACCTCGGCTTCCCGGCCTACTTCGGGCAGGTGCCGGATCCGACCAGCGAGACCGGCAAGGCGGCGGACCAGATCGGCCAGGGCACGGTGCTCGCCTCCCCGATGGCGATGGCGACGGTGGCTGCGTCGGTGCGCGCCGGACGCACGGTTCTTCCGCGGTTGATCACCGGCCACAAGGTCACCCAGATCGAGCCCGAGGTGCCGCTGACCGCCCGCGAGGCGGACCAGTTGCGCGAGCTGATGCGGGGCGTGGTCACCGACGGATCGGGTTCGTTCCTCGCCGGGCTGCCCGGCGAGGTGATGGCCAAGACCGGCACCGCGGAGTACGGCACCGGCGAGCCGCTGCCCACGCACACGTGGATGATCGCCTCGACGAAGGACCTCGCCGTGGCGGTGTTCGTGGAGACCGGCGAGTCCGGCTCGGCGACCGCCGGCCCCCTGCTGACCGCCTTCCTCCAGGCGCGATAGTCAGGCTTGCCTCGGTCGCTCAAGGGCCTGCGGTCTCGCATTCGCGCGGGCATCGGGGCTGTTGTTTCCGTGGTGGGTGCTTGTCGTCCAGACGACGATCGGGAGTCGTCAGCCACCTCGGAAGGCCGTGCTTGCGACGCCGTGCGCTTCTCGGTGGTTGAGAAGGCGCGCCAGCGCCGTCTCGAACCATGCATGGATCGGTGGTTGAGGAGGTCGCTCTGGCGACCGTCCCGAAACCAGGCCCGGTCAGGGCAATAGGGCCAGGCGGGCGGTGAGGACGGCGGGTGGGGCCGGGTGTGGGCGTGGCGGTAGCCCCGGCCACCGTGTTGTGGTGGCGGGGCTTGCGCTGGTGGTGCTGTGGGGCCGGTGCTGCTCGTGCTGATCCCGAGGTTCCTGCGGATGACGTTGCCCGCGGATGAGGCTGCGGGTGTCGGGGTTCAGTTGGTGGGGAGTTCGATCGTCCCGTGGGTGGTGACCAGCCAGGTCCGGCGGTATTGGTTGGTCCAGGTATAGGTGCCGTCCTTGTTGCGGACGTAGGACCATCTGCCGTGGGTTTTGGTGAGGTGATGTCGTCGACACAACGGGGCAAGTCTGTCGGGGCTGGTCTGCCCCGGTGGCCCGTGGTCGTCGTAGGACTCAATGTGGTCGAGGTCGCAACGCCTCGAGTCAACCGAACAGTGTGGGAAGACGCAGTGCTGGTCGCGGGTGAGGACTTGTTCGCGCATGGCTTCGGGTGGGTCGTGCTGATCGACGGCCCAGGTCTGGTTGAGGTCGATGACCGGGGTGAGGGTGGCGTCGGGGCCGAGGTCGCGGATCCAGTCGAGAATCTTCTCCGCGGTGACGGCGCCGAACAGGTTCGTGTCCGCCATCCCCGGTGCGGCGTCCGGACCGGGCGTATCGGTGGTGCCGTGGGTGGCGAGGTCAGCGAGGTTCACGTGGATGTAGAGCCGGGTCTTGAGGTAGGACTTGCGCGGCTTCACCTTCTTGCCCGCACCCTCATGACCGGCCGCCTGGCGACTGCCGGCACTGTCGCCGTCGCCTTGACTGGCTCCATGGCAGTCGCCGTCGCGGCCGTCGTTGTGAGGGTCGGGGATGAGGCCGAGGAGGTCGGCGCTGGCCTGCCGATCGGCGATCACACCGAGGGCCTTGGCCCTGCGTTGCCCCAACGTGTCGGTGTCACCCAGGCGGCCCATCGTGGTGGCCTCATCAGAGATGAGGTCGTGGAACTTCGCCAGGTCCAACGAGTCACCCATCGCATCGAGCCGTGACGTGCCGTTGCCTGCTCCGGCGCCGTGGTCGATGGTGACGTCCCACTGGTCCTTCCCGGGCACCGGCGAGGGCTCATTGTTGTCGAGTTTGTCGGGGTGGAACTTCGCGATCGCCGACCTGATGGTCTTCTCGATG
>NZ_LMGG01000005.1:302430-302505 GCF_001427925.1 Nocardioides sp. Root151 | reverse complement strand
GTCGTGGGTGTCTTCGGCGATCTTGCAGCCCCGCCACGCTTCGAGCTCCAACGCATCGACCGCGGCCCAGGTCTG
>NZ_LMGG01000005.1:302178-302337 GCF_001427925.1 Nocardioides sp. Root151 | reverse complement strand
GGACACGGCGGTGGCGGTGGCCCAGGACTCGGTCACGAACGCCGCCACCAACGGTGTCCCTTCCCCACCGAGGGATTGGTCGTAGTCGGTGAGGCCGGGGATCCCGTCACCCCAGGTCGCCGGGTCCACACCGGGGCCGGCGGGGTTGGTGACGCACAA
>NZ_LMGG01000005.1:232451-302156 GCF_001427925.1 Nocardioides sp. Root151 | reverse complement strand
CGAAGGGTTGGGCTCCTGCATCGGTTTCGATCATGGGTCCATTGCATCAGGCACCACCGACAGTCGACACCCCAAAAAGTCGTTGTCCACAGGGCCCGGAGAAGATTCCTCGAACTATTTTCTAGGGGTGGTTCCGAGACAGGCACGGGGCGCGACTTCCTCAACCACCGAGCCACCAAGGACCCGGTGTTCGCGCATCAAAAACACACGGTTCGCGCATCAGAAGCACGCGGTTCGAGGGTGCAAGCCGGAGCGGAGCGCCAGCGCGCTGGCCGGGCGGGCGGCGTACGAGGCGGTCAGTGGGCGGAGAAGTGCTGGTAGTCCGGCTCGGGCCAGACGCCGCCCCACACCCAGCCGATCCGGGTGAACGCCCGGTGCACCGGGTCGCCCGACCGGATCGCTCCGGCCGGCACCATCGCGCCGCGCGAGCGGTCGATCGCCGCGAACGGGCGACCGCTCGCCGGCTCGATGCCCTGACGGCGCACGTAGGGGTTCTGCACCGGGTTCAGGTCGATCGCCGCGCCGTACGCGTGGTCCGACCACGTGCCCTGCCCGGCCACCAGCCGGCAGTTGAACGCCGACGTGTTGTTCGCCGCCATCGAGCGGGCGTCGTCGCCTGCGTAGTCGTCGATCAGGCGCATCCGGGCGATCGGCCAGCGCGCGGCGTACACCTCACGGAAGACGCCGACGACGTCGTCGGCCAGGTCCGCGCGCACCACCATCTCGCCACGGTGCACCCGGCCGTCGAACCCGACGTACGGGATGCGGAGATGGCGCAGATCCCGCAACGGGACAGGGCAACCGGCGCGGTGGCTGCTTCGCAGGCGGGCGCGCAGCTCAGGGCCGATCGGCTGCACGGTGGCGGCGTACTGCGGCAGCCCGGTCTCGACGCCCGGCAGAGGTGACAGACCGGTGCAGGAGCGCAGTGCCCGCCAGGTCGAGACGGCGGTGCTGGCCCGGTCACCGCCGAGCGGGACCGGTTGGCCGCCCTCCGCCGGGATGCTGGCCGGACCCCAGTCGTCGCCGACCACGACGCCGTCCTCGACCCGCAGGGTGAGTACGCCGGTCAGCGGCTGGCCCGAGTTGTACCAGTGGAAGTTGCCCAGCCCGTAGGCCACATAGGTGCCGCCGAGGGTGCCTGACCCCTGCAGTTGGTGGGTGTGGCTGCCGACCACGATGTCGGCGCCGGCCTCGGAGAGCGCGGTCGCGAGGGCCTGTTGGCGACCGTCGGGACAGGTGGCGTACTCCGTGCCCCAGTGCAGGTAGACCACGACGACGTCGCCGCGGACGCTGGCCCGGCGTACGGCGGCAAGGAGCTGCGCGGGTCGGTCGGAACGCGCGGCGGCGATGCCGGGGGTGGCCGCTCCGGCCTCCCACACCGGGTTCGCTCCCTCGCGGGTGGTGCCGTCGGCGCCGAAGAAGGCGAAGGGTGTGCCGTTCACGGTCACCCGGTGGGGCGTGAAGGCGGCGCGGCTGTCGCGGCCCACCCCGACCACGGCGACCGGCGCCCGCGCCGCAGCGCGCAGGGTCTGCAGCAACCCGGCGCGGCCGTAGTCGGCACCGTGGTTGTTGGCCATGGTCACCACGTCGACTCCCGATCGGTCGAGCAGGTCGAACGCCGCCGGTGAGGTGCGGAACCAGTAGCGGGAGTCGCGACGTTCGAGCTCCTTGGTGTCGCGCTGACCCGGGCCGCTGAGCACCGCGCTCTCGAGGTTGACCATCGCCACGTCGGCCGCCGCCAGCTGCTCACTCATCGGCCCCAGCGTGGAGTCGTCACTGCCCGGAAGCCCGGCGAGGTGTCCGGGGAAGTGCACGTCGCCGGCGAAGGCGAGGGTCACGACGCTGGGTGCGTCGACGAGTTCTATCGGCCGGTCCGGACCGCCGATCTGCGGCTCGGTCTCGCACCCGGCCGTCGCAAGCAGGGCAAGGGCGATCAGCCCGACGGCTGCCCTCCCGACCCTGCGACCCATGGCATGTCCCTCCACCCAACTGTCCTCTCACAAGGGAAGACGCGGAAGGGATACCGGAAGTTGCGTCGGTCAGCGATCGTTCTGGCTGAAGTGCTGGTAGTCCTTCAGCGAGTTCCAGGCGCCGCCCCAGCCCCAGCCGATCGCGGCGAACGCCTTCACCACCGGACCATCCGGCGTGATCATGCCGCGGCGTACGGCGGCCCGGTCAAGGTACGACGTGGCGAGCTCGGGGAGCACGAGATCCCCTTTCTCATAGGGATTCTGACTCCGCACATACGGATTCTGGAAGGGATTGACGTCGACGGCCAGGCCGTAGGCGTGCTGGCTGTACGACGACCCGCCGGTGGTCGGACGGCAGTTGAACGCGCCGGTGCCGTTGCCGTCCCCGGTCGGGTCGGCGTCCCGTTCGGCGACGGTCGTGATCGCCAGCTGCTCCATCGGGAAGTCGGCGTCCCACAGGGCGCGGAACGCCTCCACCAGCTGGTCGTCGACCGAGCTGTTGACCAACAGCTCGCCGGTGTGGCGCTCGCCGTCGAAGCCGCGGAAGGTCAACCGGATCCACGACAGCCGGCTCGCTCCGACCGGGCACCCCGGAGCCCAGGTGGAACGCGCAATCACCTGTGCTGGTGCGGGATCCGTGACCACGGCCTTGAATCCTGTGCCGGGCAGCATCGGCAGTGTGTCGGGGAGCGTGAACCGCCGGTTGCGCAACGCGGGAGGCGTCGGCCGTTGCTCGCCGTACCCGTCGCCGGTGGTGGGCAGCACCCGCGTGCCGAGCCAGGGAGGAGGCACGGTGCCGAGGGCCGGAGGCTTCGACGGGCTCGGTGATGGCCCCGAAGGGGCGCTGGTGTGGGAGCTCGTGGGCGACGGTGACGAGATCGACGCGGTCGGCCTGGCCGTGGGAGTGTCCGCGCCGTCGTCGGCGCACCCGCCGGCGACCAGCAGCACGGCCGAGACCACCGCCATCCCCAGCACTCGACCTCGCATGCACTCGAGCCTACGACCCGCCGCGCCGTGCCTGAGATGATCGAGGCATGGACGCGAGCACACAGCCGGCGGAGTGGGCCCTGCGCCCCGCGCGACCGGAGGACGTCGAGTCGATCGCCGAGCTGCGGGCCGTGGTGATGCGCCCGGACCTGGAGCGGTTGGGGCGGTTCGACGAGCAGCGGGTCCGCCAGCGCCTGCGGGACACCTTGGTCCCGCAGCACACCTGGGTCATCGAGGCCGACGGTGCGTTCGTGGGGTGCGTCGCGCTCCGGCCGGCCGAGGACGGGTCGTGGCTGGAGCACTTCTACCTCGACCCGTCGGTCCAGGGCCGTGGGCTCGGATCCGCCGTGCTGCACTCCCTGCTGGAGCGGGCCGACGCCGACGGCCAGCAGGTCCGGGTCAACGTCCTGCACGGCAGCGCTGCCCGTCGCCTCTACGAGCGCCACGGATTCACCCTCGAGTCGGAGGATCCGATCGACCTGTGGATGGTCCGGCTGCCGGCGACCACGGAGGGCGTCGCGAACCTGGTGGCACGGCTGCGCGCGGCCGGCTGCGTGTACGCCGAGGAGGAGGCCGCGATCCTGCTCGAGTCAGGCGCCGACCTCGAGTCCCTGGTCGCGCGCCGGGTCGCCGGTGAACCGCTCGAGTACGTCGTGGGCTGGGCAGAGTTCTGCGGACTCCGGGTCGCCGTCGAGCCCGGGGTGTTCGTGCCGCGTCGGCGCACCGAGTTCCTGGTCGAGACCGCGGTCGCCGCGGCTCCGGAGGCGAAGCTGGTGGTGGATCTCTGCTGTGGCTCGGGGGCGCTCGGCCTCGCCTTCGCCGACCGGGTGCCCGGGGTGGAGCTGCACGCCGCCGACATCGAACCGCGTGCGGTGGCCTGCGCCCGGCGCAACCTCCCCGACGCCCAGGTGCATCAAGGCGATCTCTTCGACGCCCTCCCAGAGGAGCTCCGCGGCCGGGTCGACGTACTCCTCGCCAACACGCCGTACGTGCCGACCCACGACCTGGCCTTCCTGCCTCCCGAGGCGCGCGACCACGAGCCCGCCGTGACTCTCGACGGCGGGGGAGACGGCCTGGTCCCGGCCCGCCGAGTCGCCGAGGAGGCCGGCGACTGGTTGGCACCCGGTGGCGTCGTCCTGGTCGAGACCAGTGAGCGACAGGCCGCACGGTTGAGCGCTCACTTCGCTGCCTGCGGGCTGGCCCCCGAGGTCGCCCACGACGACGAGCTCGGCGCCACGGTGGTGGTCGGACGCCGGTGACCCGCGGACAGGCCATTGTGACCATCCGAGCACGCCCCTAGTCTCCAAGGTGTGGAGACCTTCGACTACGTCATCGTCGGTGCCGGCAGCGCCGGCGCAGTGCTCGCCAACCGGTTGTCGGAGGATGTCGACACGACAGTGTTGCTGCTCGAGGCCGGACCACCGGCGGACGCCGACGAGATCTCGATCCCGGCCGCCTTCGCGACGCTGATCAAGACCAGGTGGGACTGGAACTACCGCACCAGCGAACAGAAGCAGCTGCACAACCGACGCGGCGACTGGCCGCGGATGAAGGCGCTCGGCGGCTGCTCGTCGATGAACGCGATGATCTACATCCGCGGCAACCGCGCCGACTACGACACGTGGCGCGACGACTACGGCGCCACCGGCTGGGGCTACGACGACGTGCTGCCCTACTTCCGCAAGGCGGAGGGAAACACCCGCCTGGGTGGGAAGTTCCACGGGCAGGACGGGCCGCTGCACGTCGAGGACCGTCGCTACACCCACCCGCTCACCGAGGCCTGGGTCGAGTCGGCCGTGGCGTCGGGCTTCAAGCCCACCGACGACTTCAACGGCCCGGAGCAGGAGGGCGTCGGCCTCTACCAGGTGACCTGTCGCAACGGGCGTCGGTGGTCGACGGCTCGCGCCTACCTCGACCCGGCCGCCGACCGGCCGAACCTCACGATCCGCACCGGTGCCTTCGCGGAGCGGGTCATCGTCGAGGGCGGCCGCGCGAAGGGCGTCGCCTACGTGACACCCGACGGCCCGCAGAAGGCGTACGCCGACGGGGAGGTGCTGCTCTGCGGCGGGGCGGTCAACTCGCCCCAGCTGCTGATGCTCTCCGGCATTGGCCCGGCCACACACCTGCGCGAGACCGGCATCGACGTGCTCACCGACCTGGCGAACGTCGGGCAGAACCTGCACGACCACCCGGTCACGCCGTTGATGTTCCACACCCGCGACACCACCGACCTGGCCGACCACAACACCCTGGGCAACTTCGCCCGGGCGAAGGCCCGCGGCACCGGGCCGCTGGTCTCCAACGTCGGCGAGGGCGGCGGCTTCTGGCGCACCCGCGACGATCTCGTGGCGCCCGACCTGCAGGCGCACATCGCGCCGACCGGCTTCTGGGACAACGGCCTGCACGAGGTCACCACACGCAAGGTGACGCTGGCCCCGACCCTGGTGAATGTCGCGAGCCGCGGCCAGATCCGGCTGCGTTCGGCCAACCCACGCTGGCATCCCGAGATCGACCCGGCCTACTTCGACGACCAGGCCGACCTCGACGCCATGGTCGCCGGGGCCCAGCGGCTGCTGGAGACCGCACGCACCGGACCGCTGGCCAGACTCATCGCCGGGCCCGCCCTGCCGGCCATGTCCGACCCCGACGAGTCGCAGTTGATCGAGCACATCCGCGGCAACTCGCAGACCCTCTTCCACCCGGTCGGCACCTGTGCGATGGGTGACGACGAGCGCTCCGTGGTCGACCCCGAGCTCAAGGTGCGGGGCATCGAGGGCCTGCGCGTGGTCGACGCCAGCGTGATGCCGATGGTGCCGCGCGGCAACACGAACGCCCCCACGATCATGATCGGCGAGAAGGCCGCGGACCTGATCCGCGGCCGGGCCACCTCGAAGGAGCAGTGATGACCGACAAGCTCGAATCCCTCAACCCGATCACGGGAGACGTGGTCGGCACCTACGCGGTCGACGACGCCGACTCGATCGCGGTCGCCGTACAGCGGGCTCGTGCGCTCACTCCCTGGTGGGTCTCCATCGGGTACGACGGCCGCAAGGAGGTCCTGGCCCAGTGGCGCGGGGTGATCACCCGACGCATGGCCCAGCTCGCCCAGGTCGTGCACGAGGAGACCGGCAAGCCGCACGCCGACGCGATCCTCGAGATCGGGCTGGCCATCGACCACCTGGCCTGGGCCGCCGGCCACGCGAAGAAGGTGCTCGGTCGTCGCAAGGTGAACGCCGGGCTGCTGATGGCCAACCAGCTCGCCGAGCTGGAGTACAAGCCCCTCGGTGTCGTCGGCGTGATCGGTCCGTGGAACTACCCGGTCTTCACCCCGATGGGCTCGATCGTCTACGCCCTCGCGGCCGGCAACGCGGTCGTCTTCAAGCCCAGCGAGCACACGCCGGGCGTCGGCCAGTGGCTGGCCGACAGCCTCAGCGAGGTGCTTCCCGAGCAGTCGCTGCTCACCTGCGTGCACGGGGTCGGTCCGACCGGCGCAGCCTTGTGCCGCGCCGACATCGACAAGCTCGCCTTCACCGGCTCCGCGGCCACGGGCAAGAAGGTGATGGCCACCTGTGCGGAGAACCTCACGCCCGTGGTGATCGAGGCAGGCGGCAAGGACGCGCTGCTCGTCGACGAGGACGCCGACCTTGCTGCCGCGGCCGATGCTGCCGCGTGGGGTGCGTTCTCCAACGCCGGCCAGACCTGTGTCGGCGTCGAGCGGATCTACGTGCACGACAAGGTCTACGACGGGTTCCTCACGGCATTGACCAAGGCCGCGGACGGCGTACGCGCCGACGTCGGAGCCCAGCTCGGCCCGATGACGATGGAGAGCCAGGTCGGGGTGGTGCGCAGCCACATCGACGACGCCCTGTCCCGCGGAGGGCGTGCGGTGATCGGCGGCGCGGACGCCGTCGGTGACCGTTTCATCCAGCCCACGATCCTGGTCGACGTGCCCGAGGACTCCCTCGCGATCACCGAGGAGACCTTCGGGCCGACGGTGACGGTGACCCGGGTCAAGGACATGGACGAGGCCGTCGAGCTGGCCAACGGCGGCAAGTACGGCCTCGGCGGCGCCGTGTTCAGCAAGGCCCGCGGGGCGGAGCTCGCCCAGAGACTGCGCTCGGGCATGACCTCGGTCAACTCGGTCATCGCCTTCGCCGGGGTGCCCTCCCTGCCGTTCGGCGGCGTCGGCGACTCGGGCTTCGGGCGGATCCACGGCGAGGACGGACTCAAGGAGTTCACCTACGCCCACTCCACGACGCGGCAGCGGATGAAGCCCCTGCTCAACCTCACGTCCTTCGAGCGCGGGGAGAAGGAGGAGACGGCGTTCGCCACGCTGCTGACCGCGTTGCACGGCGGCGCTTCACAGCTGGCCAGGAGGCCGCGCCGATAGGCCGTCCGGTCGCGCACGGGCACGCGTCGACCGCGCGCCGGGCCGGGGTCTCTGGCAGTCTGGGGGGCATGTCCAGGAAGCCCCGGCGTCGTCGCGCCACGTCAGCGGCCGCCGCTGCCGTGCAGCAGTACGCCGACGTGCAGCCCTCGCTCGTGCCGATCACCGAACGGTACGTCGACCTGATCACCACCCAGCTCGACGACGCGGGCATCAACTACCTGAGCGTCACCGGGCGCACCAAGTCGGTGGCCTCCTATGCCGCGAAGGTCGAGCGCCTGGCCGAGGGTGTCGATCCGGCCACGGAGATCACCGACGTGGTCGGGGTCCGCGTGATCACCTACGTCCACGCCGACGTGGCCGCGGTGGCCGACGTGCTCGGTGACGAGCTGGTCATCCTCGACGACCGCGACCTGGGCCAGGAGACTGCCAGCGAAGGACGTTTCGGCTACTCCAGCCGGCACGTGCTGGTGACCGTGCGCGACGACGACGCCAGCGAGCTGCTCGGCCACAACGCGTCCGTGCAGATCCGCACGGTGCTGCAGCACGCATGGGCCGAGTTCGAGCACGACATCCGCTACAAGGGCAAGATCCCCGAGGAGCACGCGCCCGACCTCGACCGTCGCTTCACGCTGGCCGCCGGTCTCCTCGAGCTTGCCGACAAGGAGTTCTCCCGGATCCGCGACGTGCTGCGTGCGACCGTGACGGAGGAGCGCGACGAGGCGGACGAGGAGGACCCGCGCATCGACGCGAAGGAGCTGGCCACCTTCCTCAACACGCAGTACGCCGACGTCGGCTGGTCGCGCGGCGACCACTACGCGTGGGTCTCGGGCCTGTTGCTCGAGCTCGGCATCACCTCGCTCGACGAGCTGGCCGGGCTGCTCACCTCGATCGACACCGACTCGATCGACGCGCGCATGGGCTACAAGTACCCCGCCGGCGCCGTACGCCGCCTCGACGACGCCTTGCTTGCCGTGTTCGGCTCGCGCTACGTCGGCCTGCACGGCAACGCCCACCGCACCGACCTGCTCAGAGCCCGGCTCGACAAGCTGCGCGCCGACCTCCCCGAGCACGAGTAACGCGGGGTTACGGTCGCTCCACACGCGGCATGACACGGGCGAACCGTCAGCACCACCGCACAAGTGCCGGCGTACGGCGACGCAACGGGCCGCTCAGTCGCCGAGGCGCAGCGACATCAGCACCCGGCTGCTCAGCGGCCACAGCATCAGCAGCCCCATCGAGATGCCGAAGACGCACAGCGCCGTCGCGACCGACGTGAGTCCGGCCAGCGCGCCGAACGCGACCATCGCGACGGGCATCAACACGTCGTCGCCGAGCTTCTGGATCGAGACCATCCGGCCGAAGTAGGCGCCGTCCACGGTGGCCACGAAGACCGATCCGAGCAGCGCCGAGGCGACACCCGCGGTCACCCCGATCACGAAGCAGGCGGCACCGGCCAGCCACAACGGGCCGACTCCCAGGAGCGGTATCGAGAGCCCCTGCACGACCAGGCAGATGAACCCGATCCGGGCGGGGAACCGCACGCGCCAGCGCAGCATCGTGAGGGCCCCCACGGCGGCGCCGAGCCCGACCAGCGCCTCGAGCAGCCCCACAGCCTGGGCGCCCCACCCGTCGGCCGAGGCGCGCAGCGGAATGCCCAGGCCGAGGGCCGGCGTGACCGCGAGGTTGAGGCCGGAGAGCGCCAGCACGAGCGTCCGGGTGACCGGCGTACGACCCAGGTGTCCGAATCCGCTGCGGATGCTGCGCAGCACCGGCTCGGCCTCGGCGCGGTCGAGCGGATAGCGCGGGCGCAACCAGATGACGAGGAAGGCCACCACTCCCACGAAGGTGAGCGCGTCGACGGAAGCACTGCCCTCGATGCCGTGGTGCGCGACGAGGAAGCCGCCCACCGCGGAGCCGCCCATGGTGCCGAGACGACTGCCGGTCTGGGCCAGCCCGCCGTACGCAGGCAGGTCTGCGGGCCGGACCATCTGGCGGCTGATCGTGGAGCCGGCCGGCTCGTAGACCGCGTCGGAGATGCCGAACGCGATCGCGGCGACCAGCAGCACCTCGATCGAGGGTCCGGTGGCGGTCACCCAGACCGCGGTCGCGACCAGCACGACGACGCGCACGGCGTTGGCGAGCACCATCACCATGCGGGAGTCGTACCGGTCGGCGACGACTCCGCCGACCAGCAGGACGACGGCCCGCGGGATCGTGCCGGCGGCGACCACGATGCCGGCCATGGCCGGGCTGGCGACCTGTACGGCGGTCCAGGCCAGGGCGATCGTCCAGAGCGCGTCGCCTGCGTCGGAGAGCGACTTCACCAGGACCCAGGCGTGGACGAGGCGGTCACGCGCGAAGGGCGGTGCCGCGACCGGAGGGGTGGTCGTGGGAGCGGCGGGGGTGCTCATGGCCTGGTCGGGAAGCCGTGGGCGAAGACGAAGACCGGCTGGCGTTCGCGGCCGTCGGTCCTGTCGATCGAGGCGACCCAGGCGCGCACCGTCTCCTGCAGCAGTCCCGACAGCTCGGCGAGCTCGTCGGCACTGGCCAGGGTGGAGGTGTCGGAGCTGAAGGCGGCCTCGCGCCACACGGCGTCGGCCCGGTCCTTGCTGCGTTTCCACGCCGCGAGCTTGCCGATCTGGAACTCGACGTTGAGCTTCTCCGCGGCCTTGGCCTGCATGCGGTCGGCCGGGTTGTCGGCGAAGTCGTCGACCGACCAGGTGATCGTGTTGTCCGGCGGGGTGCGCCACCAGCTGGTGCGGCCGTCGGTGGAGAGCTCGGGCGCCCGCTCGACGATCTCGACGCGCTCGAGCATGCGCAGGTGGTGGCTGATGCTGCCGACCTGCTCGTCGAGCGCGCCGGCCAGGGTGGTGACCTGGCTCGGGCCGTGCACTCCGAGGTATTCCATGATGCGTCGGCGGGTCGGGTGGTGCACCGCGCGAAGGGTCTCGATGGAGGTCATGCGCAGGACGCTAGGCACGACCTCCGGATTGCACAAGAGTTCTTGTACATCTCCCGATCAAGCAGCGACGAGGCAGCGATCAGTCCCCGAGTGCGTCGACGTACCTCTGGAGGTAGAGCGGCCAGCCACCGTCTCCGAGGACACCGTCGCGCACCGACTCCCAGCCCTCGCCGTGACGCTCGAAGTGCCGGTGCTCCAACTCGACCCGGGTCTGGGTGGGGCCCTCCGGGGTGAAGGTCACTTCGACCTCGCTGGCGTGGGCGGGGTCAGTGACCAGTTGCCAGGTTGGTGAGATGTCCCAGCTGATCACGAACCGGTGGGGAGGGTCGAAGGCCAGCACGCGTGCCCATCGGCACACCGAGCCGTTCTCGCCACGGTCATAGACGAAGCCGCCGACCCGGGTCTCGAAGACCGTCTCCGCGATCGCCTCCGGGGCGAGCAGATTGTGCTCTCGGGGCTTGATCTGGTCGAACTGTTCGGTGAACACCTGGAAGGCCCGCTCTGCGGACACCGCGACGGTGATCCCGAGCCGGACGGTCTCTTCCTGTTGTGCGTGCGCCATCTTCTTCCTCTCCTCGCTGCTCATGGTTCCTGCGTTTCGTTCGTGGGGGCCTCGGCGAGCTGCTTGAAATTGGTCAGTGCCGCGCCCCAGAAGGACTCGAGCTCCGCGCGCATCGCCTGCAGCCCGTTCGGGTCTGCGGAGTAGATCCGGCGGGTGCCCTCGGCGCGGACTCGCACCAGGGCGGCCTCCTTGAGCACTCGCAAGTGCTGGGAGACCGCCGGTCGACTGATCGGCAGCTCGCCGGCCAGGTCGGTGACCGAACGGGGTCGGGTCGAGAGGCGGGCGAAGATCTCGCGCCTGCTCGGATCGGCCAGCGCCGCCCAGGCATCAACTGCGTAAGTAGTCACGAACGGTAAGTTACCGCTTACGCTCGATCACGGCAAGGGTCATGGCCACTCACCGGGTCGTCGCGACGACTCCCACCGTGTCGCTTCGCGGGTACGGCGCCACCGAAGTGCCCCGGACCGTGAACGTGCGGTGCGCCGGACCCGGACCTAGCCAGGGCGTCGTCAACGTGGCGGCTGGGTGCAACTAGCCTCGCGCGTTCCGAGTGAGGCTCAACAGACCTCGGGATCGTCGATGAGATAACCGCAAGCAACATAGGACCAGTTCACGCGCATGGCGCGATCCTGCCCGTCGGCCTCGTACTCCACGTCCATTCGGTCGACCCACACGCCGGCATCATTCGCCGATAGCACGGTCAAAATCTCGGTGAAGGGGGCATCCGGGGACTCATCGCACCTCTGATCCACTTGGGCGCCCTGCGCTGCCACCAGCGACTTCGAGGCCAATTGCCCCCGTCTCGCCAGCTCTGCGGGCGTCCGGGTGTCCGACCCCAGTGGAGACCACATTCCTTGCGGGTCTGGTCGATCCTGTGTGCCGGGCACAGTGCGCACCCAAAACTGCGCATTCACAGGTTTCCCAACCTTGTAGTGAGGCTTCACCCCCGTGATTGTGACCTGCACGGGGGCACAGATGAGCAAACTGCCGAAGGTTGCACGCCACACCCCATGCACTTCGCGTGGCGGTAGGACCGAGGTGCCACCGTCTTGGAACGCTGTTACCAAGGGACCGGCGCCAATGCTGGGGTCGTCCGTCGGGACCTCCTTCGGGGCGCATCCCGCCAACACCGCGGTGACGCACAGCACTGCCACAGTCAAGGCTCCTCGGCGCTTGGCGGCGGAGCGGGTCTCACGCGCGAACATCGTGCATACCTCACTGTCAAGGGGTGGGGGTCGGCGTGGTGCCGGCCCGCCATCCCGGGCTGAGAACACCTTTTCCATCCCCAAACCAGGCCGCAGGTCACAACCTGGTCGACTGCTTCAGTGAGGCCCTCGCAGCAATCTCGGGCGAGTCGCTCCTCTTCGAAAGCATTATGACTGCCGCAGACGGATGTCCTCGTCGCCAGGTGATTCATCATTCTCACCAGGGGCGGGGGCTTGAAGTCCTTCACGAAGTAGTCGAAGAGGTCCTCGCCCGACCCCGCCGAGCACGATCGGGTTGTAGACCCGCGCCGTCAACCAGGTCGAGCCGCGCGTGTCACCCTCAGCGAGTGGTCGCAATGACTCCGATCGTATCGCTTCGCGGGTACGGCGCCACCGAGGTGCCGCGCACCGTGAACGTGCGGTGGTCGCCGGGCCGGGCGTACGCCGTCCGCGTGATCCGGACCTTCACCACGAACCCCTGGCCCGGCCGCAGCCAGGGCGTCGTCAACGTGCCGGCCACTGCCGCGGGGGTGACCCGGCGCGAACCCACGTAGTAGTCCACGGCGAACCGCTTGCTGCCCGCGGTTCCGCGCAGCCGGAACCGGTAGGCCTTGGCACCGTCGTTGACCAGTCGCACCTGGCTGATGCCCGTCCGTCCCGCCTTGAGCAGCCGGTGGGTGATCGACTGCCGCTCCGCGCCGCCGTACACGTCGATGCCGGTGTAGCGGGCGGCGGTGCTCTTCTTCACCTGGGTGTCCGGTTGGGCGGCCTGCACGTCGTACCCGATGGTGCGGACGACGGTGTGCCCGGCGCCGTCGACCGCGGTGAGCCGCACGGTGTGGTGGCCGGCCGTGGAGGTCGCGAGCAGTACGTCCGAGGCCCCGGTGACCCGGCAGGTGACCAGCGACGAGCCGCCGCGGTCGGTGCAGTCGGTCGTGACCGGGACCCGCTGCCCCTGCACGTACGTCGACCCCTCGACCGGACCACGCAGGGTCGCCACGGGTGCCTCGGTGTCGGCGATCGTGGCCAGGTGCGCGCGATAGGTGAAGAGCCGGTCGTTCGGCACGGAGTTGGTGTCGCGGAGCTCCCAGATCTTCTGGCCGGTCGCGGAGAGCTCGGTGGCGGTCACCGCACGTGACGACGCCCAGCCGATCAGCCTGTTCCCGTTGGGAAGCTGGGCGACGCCGCCGGCGAAGAGCGCCCCGCGATCGGGCTCGGTGAAGGAGGAGATCAACCGGGCCGTCCCGGCGGTCTCGTCGATCTCGTACTCGGTGATCCGGGTGAAGGGCCGCGCGACCTCCGGGCCTGCGGGGTCGTCGGGGTTGATGCAGAAGTCGTCGAAGCCGCCGCCGTACGAGCCGTTGTCGAAGATCAGGATGTTCCCGTTCGGCAGCTCGCTCGCCGTGTGCTGGGCGCAGGGCCCGTAGTAGGGGTCATCGACGAAGTCGAGGTCGCTGCGGTGGCCGCCGAGCCGCCACAGCACGTCGCCCTGCGCGTGGCCGTCCTCGGTCTCGAGCGCGATCTTGAAGACCGAGCTGAAGTGCCGGAACGACGCCAGCAGGTTGCCGTCCGCGGTGAGCACGATCGAGTTGATGTGGGCGTAGTCGGCCTTCTCGCCGGCGTCGTGCTCGACGGTCTCGGCGGCGATGTCGACGTGGTCGGCGGAGTTCCAGTCGAACATCAGCTCGCCGTCGGGGGCGAAGCCCTGGATCACGGCGTCGGTCATCTGGGTGGCCGGGTTCTGCTCGTAGGCGAGCAGGTAGGTGCTGCCGTCGGCGGCCAGGATCGAGTCGTGCGGGTCGGTGTTGACCAGGCCCTCGGTCTCGTGGGTGCGCATCGGCTGCAGCGCCTCGTCGAGCTCGACCAGCGCCTGCCCGTTGCGGCCGGGGGAGACCGCCGAGGCCCGCGACGACGACAGGCTGCCGTTGGGCTGCCGCTTGAAGTCGATCGAGGAGGTGGTCTCGGTGTGCACGTGCACCGGGACGCCGTTGCGGTCGACCGCGGTCTCGAAGAAGGGCCCGCTGGTGAACCGGGAGAGCGTCAGCAGCACGTGCCCGGGAGTCACCTGGTCGCTGACCGGTGTGGTCCGCTCCAGCGTCGGGAAGCCCGCGGGGAGGTGGATGAGCGAGTGGACGGCGTGGCCGGCGGAGTCGTCGATGATCACCGAGATCTCGTCGCCCTCGGCCAGGCCGGTGATGGTGCGGCTGCCCGTGGTCGGACGGCCGTTCACCAGCACCGTTCCGCGCGGGTCGGAGGTGGTCGCGGTGACCGTGACCCGTCCCTCGGTGCCGGCGGTCGTGGTCACGCCGTAGCGCTCGACCGACGGATCGAACGCGGGATACATCGCCACGCCCGTGCCGTCGACGGACACCGAGTGGACGGGTGCCGCGGCAGGCGTCGTTGCGACTGCTGAAGCCGGTGCCGCGTGGCCGCCGGGCAACAATGGGCCGGCGCCCGAGAGGGCCACGGCCAGGGCGAGGACGACGCACGAACGGAGCACTCCCGAACCGTACGGGAGTCGGACTCGATCGTCAGGCGATCGAGCGGAAGCCTCACCAGGGGCTGGGCTTGAAGTCCTTCACGAAGCAGCCGTAGAGGTCCTCGCCGGACTCGCCCAGCACGATCGGGTCGTAGACCCGGGCCGCGCCGTCGACCAGGTCGAGCGGTGCGTGCCATCCCTCGGCGGCGATGCGCAGCTTCTCCTGGTGCGGCCGCTCATCGGTGATCCAGCCGGTGTCGACCGCGGTCATCAGGATCTTGTCCGTCTCGAACATCTCGCCCGCGCTGGTGCGGGTCATCATGTTCAGCGCCGCCTTGGCCATGTTGGTGTGCGGGTGACCGGCGCCCTTGTAGCGGCGGGAGAACTGCCCCTCCATCGCCGACACGTTGACGACGTACGCCCTCCGGGCACCGGCCTGTACGGCGGCACGCATCGCCGGCCGCAGCCGTGAGACCAGCAGGAACGGCGCGATCGAGTTGCAGAACTGCACCTCGAGCAGCTCCAGCGGGTCGACCTCGTCGACGACCTGGGTCCAGGAGTTGTTGGTCTGCGTGTCAGGCAGCAGCCCGCCGGCGTCGACCGCGGTGCCGGCCAGGTGCGCCTCGAGGGAGGCGTTCCCGGCGGAGAGGGCGAGCGACGTGAGGCTGGCCGCGGTGTGGGCGGCCCTCGCGTGCTCGAGGGTCTCGCCTTCGTGGTGCGCGACCGCGTCGCTGCTCAACGCGCCGGCGATGGCTGCCGGGTGCGCCTCGGAGATGTGGTCGAACCTGACCATCTCGGGCAGCTCGAGGTCGGTCGGGAGTGGTGCGGACTCCATCTCGACGAGTTGGCTGTAGGCGCCGGGCGAGCGGCGTACGGTCTGGCAGGCGTTGTTGATGATGATGTCGAGCGGACCGTCGGCGGCGACGTCGTCGGCCAGCGAGATCACCTGGGTGGGGTCGCGCAGGTCGATGCCGACGACCTTGAGCCGGTGCAGCCAGTCGCCACTGTCCTCGAGCGAGGCGAAGCGGCGTACGGCGTCCTTCGGGAAGCGGGTCGTGATCGTGGTGTGCGCGCCGTCGCGCAGCAGCCGCAAGGCGATGTACATGCCGATCTTGGCGCGGCCGCCGGTGAGCAGCGCGCGCTTGCCGGTCAGGTCCGTGCGCTGGTCGCGCTTGGCGTGCGACATGGCGGCGCAGGCGGGGCACAGCCAGTGGTAGAAGGCGTCGACCAGCGTGTAGTCGGTCTTGCAGATGTAGCAGCCGCGCGGCTTGAGCAGCTCGCCCGCGAAGGCGCCGGCGGCGTTCGAGACCAGCGGGATGCCCTGGGTCTCGTCGTCGATCCGCATCCGCGACCCGGTGGCGGTGGCCTCGATGACGGCCCGGTCGGCCGCGGCCTCGGCCTCGCGCTTGCGGAGTCGCCGGGCCTGCTTGAGCGCCTTGTACATGTGGGAGGCGGCGTGCTTGACCGTGGTCACGTCGGGGTGGTCCGTGGGCAGCTCGTGCAGCTGGCCGAGCACCTTCACCGCGGTCGCCAGCTCGTCCGGGTCGATCCGGTCGAGGGTGGGGTCGGAGGGAGCGGGCGGCTTGGTCACCGGCAGATTCTAGGCCCTGATCGACCTGTCGCTACTTTCGATCGACCTGTCGCCAGTTTCGGCTCTGGCGCAGAACTGGCGACGGGTCGCTCAAGACTGGCGACGGGTCGACAAGAACTGGCGACGGGTCGGCGGGTAGCGTCGTCACTCGTGCTGAGGGGACTGATGGCCGACACCGCGCCACTGCGCAACGACCACTTCCGTCGGCTCTGGATCGCCAACATCATCACCGTCATCGGTGCCCAGCTCACCGTGGTCGTCGTACCGGCCCAGATCTACGCGATCACCGGCTCCTCGGCGTACGTCGGCCTGACCGGAGTCTTCGGCCTCGTGCCCCTGGTCGTCTTCGGGCTCTGGGGTGGCGCGCTCGCCGACGCGATGGACCGGCGGACGCTCCTGCTCTGCACGACGATCGGGCTGATCGTCACCAGTGGGCTCTTCTGCGTGCAGGCCGCCCTCGGCAACGAGAACGTGTGGCTCCTGCTCGGCCTCTTCGCCGTGCAGCAGGCCTTCTTCGCGATCAACCAGCCGACCCGCAGCGCCGTGCTGCCCAAGATCCTGCCGATGCGGCTGCTCCCGGCGGCCAACTCCCTGAACATGACCGTGATGATGGCCGGCGCGATCGCCGGTCCGATGATCGGCGGCGCGCTGATCCCGGTGCTCGGCTACGCCTGGCTCTACCTGGCCGACACCATGACCCTCTTCGCCACCCTCTCGGCGGTGGTCGCCCTGCCGGCGCTGCCGATCGAGGGAGTGACCAGCACCCCGGGCCTGCGCTCGGTCATCGACGGGCTGGCCTACCTGCGCGGCCACCCGGTGCTGATGATGTCGTTCGTCGTCGACATCATCGCGATGGTCTTCGGCATGCCGCGCGCCCTCTTCCCCGAGATGGCGGACAGCGACTTCGGCGGCCCGAGCAACGGTGGCATCGCCTTCGCACTGCTCTTCGCGGCCATCCCCGCCGGCGCGGTGATCGGCGGCGTCTTCTCCGGCTGGGTCTCCCGCGTCGAACGGCAGGGGCGGGCAGTGATCATCGCGATTCTCGTGTGGGGGCTGGCGATTGCATTCTTCGGCCTCTTCGTCGGATTCGCCAACGGGAGCGGCGGCGTGATGCTCGGCGCCGCGGTCGCGATGCTGATGGTCGGAGGTGCCGCCGACATGGTCTCGGCGGCGTTCCGGCAGAGCATGCTGCAGAGCGCCGCCTCCGACGAGGTGCGCGGACGGCTCCAGGGCGTCTTCATCGTGGTGGTCGCCGGCGGCCCGCGCATCGCGGACGTCGCCCACGGGGGCGCCGCGGCCATGGCCGGTACGGCGACCGCGGCGGCAGGTGGGGGCGTACTCGTCGTGGTGCTGACCATCGCAGCGGCGATCGCCGCACCCGCGTTCATGCGCTACCGGCTGGCGAGGGCCGACGGATGAGGACCGACCCGCAGCTCCCCCCGGTTCCGGGGCACGGACGATCCGGTCGCCGCCGTCGGAGGTCGTGCTCCCCGCGCCCGCGGCCTGCCTGACCCGAGCTCGGTCGCTCTGGGCCCTCCTTCCGGCAAGCTCCCACCCGGCGGGTGCCGCAACCTCCCCCCGGAGGGTGATGCCGTCGCGCAGGCCGCCTTCTAGCGTCGTTCGGGCCGACCGACGAAGGAGCACGCATGACGCACGAGGCGATGATCTACGAGGCGATCCGGACGCCCCGTGGGCGTGGCAAGAAGGGCGCACTTCACGGAACGAAGCCGGTCGACCTGGTGGCCGGACTCGTCGATGAACTGCGGAGCCGTATGCCCGAGCTGGATCCTTCCGTGATCGACGACATCGTTCTTGGTGTCGTCACCCCGGTCGGCGAGCAGGGCGGTGACATCGCCAAGGCGGTTGCGCAGGTGTCGGGCCTTCCGGAGACCGTTGCTGGTGTCCAGATCAACCGTTATTGCGCCTCGGGCCTGGAGGCCACAAACATCGCTGCGGCGAAGGTTCGTTCCGGCTGGGACCGGATGGTCCTGGCGGGTGGAGTGGAGTCGATGTCGCGCGTGCCGATGATGTCGGACGGCGGGGCGCTCTTCACCGACCCGACCACGACCTACGACCACCACTTCGTGCCCCAGGGCATCGGCGCCGACCTGATCGCGACCCTCGAGGGCTTCAGCAGGGAAGACGTCGACGGTTTTGCGGTGACGTCCCAGCAGCGCGCCGAGGCGGCGTGGTCCCAAGGCCGGTTCAAGCGCTCCGTCGTACCCGTCGTGGATCAGAACGGTGTGCTCGTTCTCGATCACGACGAGCACCGGCGCCCGGAGTCGACGGTCGCCTCGCTCGGTGAACTGGCGCCGTCCTTCGAGGTCCCGGGGACCAAACTGGGGTTCGACGCGGTCGCCCTGCAGAAGTACCACACGGTGGATCGGATCAACCACGTGCACACAGGCGCCAACTCGTCAGGGATCGTCGACGGGGCCGCGCTGGTGCTCCTGGGCAGCGAGCAGGTCGGTCGGGATCTCGGCCTGGAGCCGCGGGGTCGTGTGGTGGCCACGGCGATCACTGCCGCCGACCCGACGATCATGCTGACCGGCCCGAAGCCGGCCACCGAGAAGGTCCTGGCGACCGCGGGCCTCACGCTCGCCGACATCGATCTCTTCGAGCTCAACGAGGCCTTCGCGTCGGTGGTGCTGAAGTGGATGAAGGACCTCAAGATCCCGGCCGAGAAGGTCAACGTCAATGGCGGTGCCATCGCGATGGGGCACCCCCTAGGGGCGACCGGAGCGATGCTCGTCTCGACCGTCCTCGACGAGCTCGAGCTTCGGCAGGAGCGACGTGCCCTGGTGACCCTGTGCGTGGGCGGCGGCATGGGGATCGCCACCATCATCGAGCGCCTGTGACCCGGCCGGACCCCACTCCAGAAACCACTGAGGAGAAGCACGTGACCAGCGTTCCGACATCCGGCGATCAGCCGATCTTCACCTGGCGCAAGGAGGACGACGGCATTGTCGTCCTCACCATCGACGACCCCACCCAGGGCGTGAACACCGTCCACGCGCGCTTCGTCGCGGAGCTGGCGGAGACGGTGGAGCGCCTGCGGGCGGAACGGGACTCGATCTCCGGAGTCGTCATCACCTCAGGCAAGTCCACCTTCGTGGCGGGAGGTGACCTCGAGGAGATCGTGGCCCTCGGGCCCGAGGACGCCACCCGATTCACCCAGCACCTCAACCACCTCAAGGGCCAGCTGAGATTGCTCGAAGGTCTCGGCCGCCCGGTCGTCGCTGCGATCAACGGATCCGCGCTCGGCGGAGGCCTCGAGCTGGCACTCGCGACCCACCACCGGGTGGTGCTGGACTCGCCGAGGGTGCAACTGGGTCTGCCGGAGGTGGGTCTGGGCCTCCTGCCCGCCAGCGGCGGCATCATTCGAACTGTGCGGCTCCTCGGAGTGCGCAAGGCGCTCGACGACGTCCTGCTGTCGGGCAGGCGGTTCCGTCCGCAGCAGGCGCAGGAGCTCGGTCTCGTCGACGAGCTGGTGAAGTCGGCGGACGAGCTGCTGTCGAGAGCCAGGCAATGGATCGTCGAGAACCCCGACGCCGCGCAACCGTGGGACGCCAAGGGTTTCGCCATCCCGGGCGGCACTCCGACCAGGGGCGCCCTGAGTGCGGATCTTCCCTTCCTCGCCTCCACGCTCCGGGCCAGGACCGGAGGTGCTCCGGCCCCCGCCCAGCGCGCCATCCTGGCCGCGGCGGTCGAGGGTGCCCAGGTCGACATCGACACGGCAGGCCTGATCGAGACCCGCTACTTCGTGGAGCTCGCCACGGCCCAGATCTCGAAGAACCTGATCAACCTGAACTTCTTCGACCTCCAGGCGATCAAGGGGGGTGCCAGCCGGCCGAACGATCAGCCGTCGTACCGGGCGAGGCGGATCGGCGTGGTCGGCGCCGGAATGATGGGCGCCGGAATCGCCTACGCATCGGCGAAGGTCGGCATCGACGTGGTCCTGGTCGACACGACACTGGCCGGCGCGCAGAAGGGGCGCGCCCATGCGGAGAAGGTCGAGGCCAAGGCCGTGAGTCGTGGACAGCGCACCCAGGCTGACCAGGACGCGCTGCTGAACCGGATCACCGTCTCTGACCGCGTGGAGGATCTCGCTGACGTGGACTTCGTCATCGAGGCAGTCTTCGAGAACGCGGAGCTGAAGGCCGAGGTCTTCGGCAGGGTCGAGGGCGTGGTCGGGCAGGACACGGTTCTCGGTTCGAACACGTCCACCCTCCCGATCACCTCACTCGCCGCCTCGGTGCGGCGCCCGGAGGACTTCGTAGGCGTGCACTTCTTCTCTCCCGTGGATCGCATGCCGCTGGTGGAGATCATTCGCGGGGAAGCCACCTCCGACGCCACTCTCGCCAAGGCCTTTGACCTGGTGCTGCAGCTGGGGAAGACGCCGATCGTGGTCAATGACACCCGTGGCTTCTTCACCAGCCGCGTGATCATCTCTCGACTCAACGAGGCCGTTGCCATGGTGGGTGAGGGGGTCGCCCCGGCCAGCATCGAGCAGGCCTCCCTGCAGGCGGGCTACCCCGCGGGGGCCCTCCAGCTCCTCGACGAGCTGACCCTGACGCTGCCGCGGGACGTACGCGAGGAGGCGCGGTCTGCTGCGACGGTCGCCGGTCAGGAATGGGAGGCCCATCCCGGCCACACGACCTTCGACCGGCTCATCGACCTCGGACGCGTGGGGCGCGCGGGCGGTGGTGGTTTCTACGACTACGACGAGAAGGGACGACGTACCGGGTTCTGGCCCGGCCTCACGGAGGCCTTCCCCCCGGGTGACGACATTCCGACGGTGGGGGACCTGGCCGACAGGCTTCTCTTCGCCGAGGTTCTCGAGGCGTGGGCCGCCCACTCCGAGGGCGTGATCGAGGCGCCGTCGGATGCCAACGTCGGTTCCCTTCTCGGCATCGGCTTCCCTGCGTGGACGGGTGGGGTCCTCCGGTTCCTCGACCAGTTCGACGGCGGACGTCCCGGGTTCGTGGCGCGCGCTGAGCAGTTGGCCGAGCAGTACGGCTCCCGCTTCCGCCCGCCGGCCTCCCTGGCCGAGACCGTCTCCGAGGGATCGGGAGCATGAAGGTCGACGCCAACATCGGCGGCCAGATCGACGGCTCCGAGGGTGGCGACCTGCCGACTCTCATCGACCAACTGTCCACTGCGGAGGCGTGCGGTTTCAACGGTGTCTGGAGCACCGAGGTCGGACGGGACCCGTTCTTTCCGCCGTTGATCGCTGCCGAGCACACCCGGGAGATGACGGTGGGGACCGCGGTGGCGGTCGCGTTCGGACGCAGCCCGATGACGGTTGCCTCGTCCGCCCACGACCTTCAGGGTTTCAGCGGTGGACGATTCGTCCTCGGGCTCGGCACACAGGTCAAGGCACACATCGAGCGGCGCTACGGAATGCCTTGGTCGAGGCCGACCGCGCGAATGGCCGAATTCATCGGCGCACTGCATGCGATCTGGGACAGCTGGGAGTCGGGTGACCGCCTCGACTTCCGCGGCGACTTCTACAACCACACGTTGATGACCCCGATGTTCACTCCGGCACACCACCCGTGGGGGAGACCGCCGGTGTTCCTGGCAGCCGTGGGCCCGCGGATGACTGAGGTCGCTGCTTCCGTCGCCGACGGGATCTTCATCCACGGCTTCACGACAGAGCGCTACCTGCGTGAGACCACGCTGCCCCTGATCGAGGGCACGCTCGATGCCAACCGGCGTGACCGGGCCTCCTTCGTGATCGCCTACCCGGGCATGGTGGCAACCGGCGCATCCGAGGAGGAGCTGCTCGCGGGGATCGCGGCGGTGCGGCACCAGATCGCGTTCTACGGTGCGACCCCGGCGTACCGATCGGTCCTCCAGCTGCACGGCTGGGAGGGGCTCCACGAGGAGCTGCACCAACTTTCCGTCGCGGGCAGGTGGGCCGAGATGGACGATCTGGTCGACGACGACGTGCTGAACGCCTTCGCCGTCGTCGGTGGTCCCAGTGAGGTCGCTGCCGAGATCAGCCGTCGCTTCGGAGAGGTCATCGACCGCTTCACCCTCTACACGCCGTACCCGCTCAGCGCGGCCGCCCGCGCGACCGTCGTGGCCGGCATCGCTGCCGGCTGAACCCCAGGAGCACTCGATGGACTTCCAGACCAGCGAAGAGCACCGTGCACTGCGGGCAGCAGTGGCGGGAATCAGTGGCAGCTTCGGCAACGACTACTACACGAAGAAGGCAGAGGCAAGGGAGTTCACCGAGGAGCTGTGGCTCGCGCTGGGTGAGCGCGGGTTCATCGGCATCAACATCCCGGAGGAGTACGGCGGGGGCGGGGCCGGTCTCGCCGAGTTGTCCGTCGTGGTGGAGGAGACCGCTGCGGCGGGGTGTCCACTGCTCCTGCTGCTCGTGGCCAGTGCCATCAGCGGGGAGGTGATCGCCGAGTTCGGCACACCACAGCAACGTCGTCAATGGTTGCCGCGGCTCGCCAGCGGCCAGGGCCGTGTCGTCTTCGCGATCACCGAGCCCGAGGCCGGTTCGAACGCGCATGACCTCGCCACCACGGCCCGACGCGACGGCGACGAGTACGTCCTCAGCGGAACGAAGCACTACATCTCCGGCATCGACGTCGCCGACGCCGTGCTGGTCGTGGCAAGCACCGGTACCGATCCGGAGACCGGTGCCGCGGAGCTCTCCCTCTTCGTGGTCGACACGGATGCTCCGGGTCTGGTGGCGCAACCGTTGCCGGTCGCGGTCAGCCTGCCCGAGCGTCAGTTCACCCTGTTCTTCGACGACGTGCGCGTCCCGGCCGATCGCCTCATCGGCGTCGAGGGCGCCGGATTCAAGCAGGTGTTCCACGGCCTCAATCCCGAACGGGTGACCGGTGCGGCACTCCTGGTCGGCATCGGTCGGTATGCGCTCGCCCGCGCCGCCGAGTATGCGAACAGCCGGTCCGTCTGGGGGGTGCCCATCGGCTCCCACCAGGCAGTGGCGCACGCGCTGGCCGCCGCCCGGATCGACATCGACGCTGCTGCCCTGATGACGGCACGGGCAGCCTGGCTCCATGACCAGAAGCTGCCCGCCGGTGAGGCGTCCAACATGGCGAAGTACCTCGCGGCCGAGGCGGCGCTGGCCGCGCTCGACGCGGCAATCCAGTGCCACGGGGGCAACGGGGTGGCGACCGAATACGGACTCATCCCGCTGTGGGGCCTGGCTCGCGTGTTGCGCATTGCCCCGGTGAACCGGGAGATGATTCTCAACTACGTCGCGCAGCACTCGCTGGGGCTGCCGAGGTCCTACTGACGCATTCCCGGCTGACGCGACCGACCGCCGCGATTCCGGTGAAGCCGACCCTGTCCCAGCCGTTCCTCGCCCGGCCCGGCGGGAGGAGGCATTTGCTTCCTGGGGGTGATCCGCCCGCCCCAGTCGGTGCTCCATCGTTGGTCTCGCTGCACCTGCCGGGAGGTCCGCGAGCGCCGGCCGAGGACCTCCCGGCAGCCTTGTCACCCAGGCAGGAGAGAGCGTGTACCCAGGAACCTTCGCCACGTCCACCCCGGACAAGACCGCCATCGTCGTCGCCGACACGGGTGCCTCACTCACCTACGCCGAGCTCGACGAGGCCACTGCGCGGTTGGCCCGGGTCTTCCACGACTCAGGCCTGCGACGAGGAGACCACGTCGCCTTCCTGACGCCGAACTCCCTCGAGCTCTTCGTGACCTACTGGGCCGCACTGCGCTCCGGGCTGTACGTGACCGGGGTCAACTACAACCTGTCGGCCGACGAGGCCGGCTACATCGTGCGGGACTGCGGTGCCCGTGCCCTCGTCGCATCGGCTGAGGTGTCCGACCTGGCCGAGGCGTTGGTCGCGCAGAGCCCGGGCATCGAGCTGCGGCTCGCGTTCGGCGGCGCCATCCGCGGACACGACTCCTTCGAGGACGCGCTGGCCAAGGTGTCTGCCGAGCCGCTCGCCGATCAGCGCCGCGGCGCCGACATGCTCTACTCCTCGGGCACGACCGGCCAGCCGAAGGGCGTCAAGCCACCGCTGCCGGAGCACCTCGTCAGCGAGCCCGGCGACCCCTTCGCCGGGGTCTTCGGTCCGATGTACGGCTTCGGCCCCGACACCGTCTACTACTCACCGGCACCCGGCTACCACGCGGCGCCGCTTCGCTTCGGCGGCATCGTCCACTACTTCGGCGGCACCCTGGTGCTCGGCAAGAAGTTCGACGCGGTGCGGTCCCTGGAGGCCGTCGAGAAGTACGGCGTCACCCACAGCCAATGGGTGCCCACCATGTTCGTGCGCATGTTGAAGCTCGACCCCGACGTGCGTGCGTCGTACGACGTCTCGACGCTGGCCTGCGCGATCCACGCGGCCGCGCCCTGCCCGGTGGACGTGAAGCAGCAGATGATCGACTGGTGGGGTCCGGTCCTGCACGAGTACTACGGCGGCACCGAGGGCAACGGCCTGACGCTGATCAACTCCGAGCAGTGGCTCGAGAGGCCCGGTTCGGTCGGCAAGGCGGGCCTGGGAACCCTGCGGATCTGCGGTGAGGACGGCGAGGTGCTGGACGCCGGCCGGGTCGGCTCCGTCTACTTCGAGCGCGACACGATGCCGTTCGCCTATCACAACGACCCCGACAAGACCCGGGCCTCCCAGCACCCTGACCACGAGACGTGGACGACCATCGGTGACATCGGCTACGTCGACGAGGACGGCTACCTGTTCCTCACCGATCGCAAGGCGTTCATGATCATCTCGGGTGGTGTGAACATCTACCCGCAAGAGGTCGAGGACTGCCTGGCCCTGCACCCGAAGGTGCTCGACCTCGCGGTCTTCGGCATTCCCGACGACGAGATGGGGGAGCAGGTCAAGGCCGTCGTCCAACCGGCTCCGGGTGTCGAGACCGGGCCCGCACTCGAGCAGGAGCTTCTCGCGTTCGTGCGTGACCGGATGGCGCACTTCAAGGTGCCGAGGAGCATCGACTTCTCCGAGAGCCTCCCGAGAACGCCAACAGGCAAGCTCGTCAAGGGGATCCTGCGCGATGCGTACGTGAAGGCGGCCAAGGGATGACCGTCACGACGCGGCCGGTCGTCGTGCTCCACGACGTGCGCTCACGCACCGAGCGACGACTCGTCACCGAGTGGGCACGGGAGACGCATCCCGGCTCGTGCGTCCGGGGAGTCGACGACGGGTGGCTGGCGGAGCAGTTCGACGAAGAGGCCCTGCTGGTGCCGGCGCGGGTGGCCTGGGTCGCCGCGCCGGGCAGCAGCACCCGCCGGGCCACCGACGTGCTCGGCCATCTCACACCGTTGCGACCCTGGCCCGTCGCCCAGCCGTTGCTGGCGCGACGTGTCCCCGGAGCGGTGACCATCGTCGTCGGGGAGGCGGCCACCCTGGCCGACCTGCGCAGGCGCTTCGCGGAGGAACACCAGGGCGGCGACTCGATGGAGGAATTCATCAGGCACGCGGCGATCCTGTCCAGCGATCGGGCCGAACGACGCCTGATCGGCGACCGCTACAAGGTGCCGCGTCGCGTCGCGGAGCAGATCGCCTCCTCGGCGCGACTGCGCGACAAGGTGCGCGCCTTCGCGGCCGAGACGGGCACGACGTACGACGCGGTCTTCGACGAGGTGCAGGACTGCCTGACCGAGTTGGTCGCCGTCCAGAGCCCGGCCGCCATCGACGCCTACCGAACGGTGCTCTCCCCGATGCACTCCCGTGCGTGGAAGGTCCACGTCGACCAGGACAGCCTCGAGCCGCTCCGGGCGCTGAACAAGAAGAGTGCCCTGATCTTCCTGCCCGCCCATCGTTCGTACGCCGACCCGCTGGTGCTCGGCGAGGTGCTGCACACCCACGACTTCCCGCGCAACCACACGCTGGGGGGCGCGAACATGGCGATCTGGCCGATCGGTCCGCTGGGCAAACGCGCCGGAATGGTCTTCATCCGCCGGGCCAACGCCAACGACGGCGCCTACAAGCTGGCGCTGCGTGAGTATCTGGCCCATCTGGCGGCCAAGCGGTTCAACCTCGAGTGGTACATCGAGGGCGGGCGGACCCGCACCGGGAAGCTGCGGCCGCCGAAGTTCGGGCTGCTCTCCTACCTGACCCGCGCGCTCCGGGAGAACCGGACCGACGACGTCCAGCTGGTCCCGGTGTCGATCGTCTACGACCACATGTCCGAGGTGGGCGCGCTCTCCGATGAGCAGGGTGGCGCCAAGAAGGCCGCCGAGGGCAGTCGTTGGCTGGCCCGCTACGTCCGTGGTCAGCTGAGGAACAGCGGCAATGCATGGGTGCAGTTCGGGGAACCGTTCTCACTGAGAGAGGCACTCGCCGACGCCGGCGAGGGAAATGCGCAGCTGGAGAAGGTGGCGTTCCGGATCTGCGACGGCATCAACCGCGCGACCCTGATGACTCCCACGGCCCTGGTCACGTTCGCACTTCTGGGTACGCATCACCGGGCCTTGACGCTGGCCGAGATCCGTCGGGTGGCACTCCCGCTCCTCGACTACCTGGACTCGCGCGGTCTCGCCGGGCCGGCCGACGTGCTCCGCTCGGACGACGCCGTCCTCGAGACGCTGGACAAGCTCGTGGAGTCGGGGGTCACCACGCTCTACTCGGGGGGCCCCGAGCCGGTCTGGTCGGTCTCGCCGGGTCAGCACCGGGTCGCCGCGTTCTACCGGAACGGGGCGATCCACCATCTCGTGACGCGGGCCATCGTCGAGCTCGCGCTGCTCCACGTGGGCGACGGCGAGGAAGGCACGAACCCGCGTGACGAGGCGTACGCCGAGGCGGTGCGGCTGCGCGACCTGCTGAAGTTCGAGTTCTTCTTCCCGACCACCAGGCAGTTCCGGGCTGACGTCGTCGCGGAGTGCGAGCTGTTCGATCCCGACTGGTTCGAGAGGGCCGGCACCGAGAGTGGGCTGGCGAACCTCCTAGCCTCCTCGAAGGTGCTGGTCGCCCACCGCGCGTTCCGTTCGTTCTTCGACGCCCAGCTCGTGGTCGCGGAGGCGCTGCTCAGCAAGGAGCCCGGCATCCCCCTGGACGAGGAGGCACTGCTGGTCGAGTGCCTCGGTCTCGGTCACCAGATGTGGCTGCAGGGGCGTCTGCACCGCGCCGACTCCGTTTCCCGAGAGCTCTACGCCACCGCGCTGAAACTGGCCAGGCACCGTGGCCTCGTCGAGGGCGACGCCGAGACTGTACGCCGGGCGCGGGTCGAGTTCGCCGCCACAGTGACGGACGTCCTCGCCCGGATGAGCCGGATCGCCGATCTCGAGGAAGAGATCCTGAAGGAGCGCGAGACGTGATGAGCCTCGACACCCTCCTCCGGAAGATCTACGCGGGCCCTGGAGGCCCCGAGATCGGCGCGTTCTTCGACTACGACGGCACCGTGATCACTGGATTCTCGGCGTCGGCGTTCTACGGACACCGGGTCCGTGGCCGCGAGATCGGCCTCAGCGAACTCGCCCAGACCGTGTGGGCCGGCTTCCGTGGCGTCAACACCGCTGCCGAGTTCCTCAGCCTGCTCGAGCTCAGCTGCCGGGCCTGGGCCGGCAAGACCGAGGTCGAGCTGATCGAGCTGGGCGAGACCCTGTTCAAGGAGAGCATTGCGGGTCGACTGCACCTCGAGGTGTGGGAGCTGGTGAAGGCGCACCACGACATGGGCCACACCGTCGTCCTTGCTTCCTCGGCGACCAGGTTCCAGGTGCAGCCGATGGCCGACGCACTCGACGCCCAGCACACCCTCTGCACCCGACTCGAGGTCGACGACGGGGTGATGACCGGGCGGGTCCTGGGCGCTCCGTTGTGGGGCAGGGGCAAGTCGGACGCCGTCACGGAACTGGCCGCCGTCGAGAACCTCGATCTGGCCCGCTCCCACGCCTACAGCAACGGAACCGAGGACATCCCCTTCCTCTCCGCCGTCGGCAACGCCGTCGCGGTCTCTCCCGAGCCGGGCCTGCACGCCGAGGCCGGCGAGCGCGGCTGGGCGGTCCTGGACTGCGTGCCCCGCACTGGTCGCCCGAGCGTGAAGGACATCGCACGGACCGCTGGCTTCTACGGCGCCTTCGCCACCGCGTTCGGGGCCGGCATCGGGCTGGGCTTGCTGAACCGGTCCCGCTCGCAGGTCTTCGACATCACCGGCAGCGTCGGGTCCGACGTCGGCCTCGCGCTGGCCGGCGTGACCGTCGACGTGATCGAGGGACACGAGCACCTCTGGGGCGCACGGCCCTGCGTGTTCGTCTTCAATCACCAGAGCAAGCTCGACCCGGTCATCGTGATGAAGCTGCTCCGCCAGCGCTGGACCGGGGTCGCCAAGGCGGAGGCGAGGAAGATCCCCGGCTTCGGCCAGCTGTTCCAGATCGCCGGCGTCGCGTTCGTCGAGCGCACGGGCGACGTCGAGAAGGCCAAGCGGGCGCTCGCCCCGGCGATTGCGAAGATCCGCGACGAGGGGGTCTCGTTGGCGCTCTCCCCCGAGGGCACGCGGTCGCCGACACCGCGCCTCGGTCCATTCAAGAAGGGCGCCTTCCACATCGCCATGCAGGCAGGGGTGCCGATGGTGCCGATCGTGTTGCGTGGTGCCGGCGACGTCATGTGGCGCGGAGCCCAGACGCTGCGCCCCGGGGTCGTCGAAGTCGTCGTACTCCCGCCGGTGCAGACGACCGACTGGAGAGTCGAGTCGATCGAGCGACACGTCAGCGACGTACGCGACCAGTTCGTCCAGACCCTCGCCCATTGGCCGGGTCGACCGGACCTGCCGGCCCTTCCGTCGGGCCGTGCACAAGGAGAGACCTCGTGAACGCCACGGCCATCGCCCAGGACGGATGGGGCCAGGACCCTGCGATGAACCCCATCGAGACAGTCATGTGGCGGGCCGAGGCGGATCCCGCATTGAAGTCCACCATGATCGCGCTCGAGGTGCTCGACCGGGCCCCCGACTGGGCCGACTTCGTGGCCACGCACCAGCACGCGCTCGTGGGGGTGCCGCGACTGCGGCACCGCGTGGTCGAACCGCCGTTCGGCCTGGCCGCACCGCGCTGGTCGCCGGATCCCCAGTTCGACCTGCACTTCCACCTGCGACGCTCGACCCTCCGCTCGGGTGCCACCTGGAAGGACCTGTTCTCCGCGGCCGAGCAGATCGCGATGAGCCCGTTCGACCGCAGTCGTCCGCCGTGGGAGGCAACGCTGTTCGAAGGCCTGCCCGACGGTCGGGCGGCGTACGTTCTGAAGCTGCACCACGCCTCGACCGACGGGGTCGGAACGCTGCAGCTGATGAAGATGCTGCACTCCTCTCTGCCGACTACCAAGCGCGCAGGTCCCCGCCCGGAACGGGGCGGGATGACCGCATGGGGCGCTCTCGGTGCACAGGCCCTCGACTCGGCCCGCTCCGCACCCTCGGTCGTACGCCGGGCCGGTGCCGCGGCACGACGGGTCGTCGCCGATCCGGGGAAGTCCCTGCTCGACGGCGTCCGCTACGGGCTCTCCCTGCAGCGGGTCCTCTCGCCGCCACCCGCCGCCCCCTCGCCCCTGCTGGCCGGGCGAAGCGTGAACTGGCGCTATGCCGCCCTGGACGTCGACCTGGCCTCCCTCCGGGCCGCGGCCAAGGCGGCAGGTGGCTCGCTGAACGATGCCTACATCGCCGCCCTCCTCGGCGGCTACCGCCGTTACCACGAGGGGTTCGGCGCACCGGTCGACGCGATCCCGATGGCGATCCCGATCTCGGTACGCCGCGACGGCGACGGCGGTGGCGGCAACCGCTTCGCCACCGCGCGCCTCGCCGGGCCGGTGGGCGTGACTGACCCCCGGGAGCGGATCGAGGCGATCGGTGAGCTGGTCCGGACCGCACGGCAGGAGCCAGCGCTCGACAACATCAGGGTGCTGGCCCCGCTGCTGGCCCGGCTGCCGGCCTCGGTGATCGCGCAGATCGCCGGTGACATGGCCAGGAGCAGCGACCTCCAGGCGAGCAACGTTCCCGGTGCCCGCGAGGAGGTCCACTTCGCAGGCACCAGGGTCGAACGCCTCTATCCCTTCGCGCCGCTGCCGGGCTGCCCCGCGATGATCACTCTCGTGTCGCACCTGGCGACCTGCTGCATCGGGGTCAACTACGACGCGGCCGCGTTCACCGACGGTGACTTGTTCCTGTCCTCCCTCGAGGACGGCTTCACCGAGGTGTTGGCCCTCGCCGGACCGGATGCCGGAGCCGCCAGGTGGCTGCGGTGACCGCGACGCCCGAGTCACCTGGGCTCGAGATGCACCGGGGCGGGGGCGGAAGCCCGTTGGTCCTGCTCCACGGCATCAACATGACCTGGAAGATCTGGCGACCGGTGGTGCCCGCCCTGGAGGAGCAGCACACCGTCCTCGCGCCAACCCTGGCCGGTCACCTCGGAGGCCCCGGCCTCGTCGCGGGAGCCCATGGGATCGGACCCGTCGCGGACGCGGTGGAGGAGATGCTCGACCGGCAGGGGATCGACCGTGCCCACCTGGTCGGGAACTCCCTGGGCGGCTGGGTCGCCTGTGAGCTGGCCCAGCGAGGCCGGGCCATGTCGGTGGTCGCGTTCTCGCCGGCGGGAGCCTGGGACACCCGGGCCGCCCAGCAGCGGATCGTCCGGCTGATGCGGTTGACCCGGCGGAGTGCGCAGTGGTCGTCGACCCGGAACCTCATGTCACGGCCCGGACTGCGACGTGCCGCCCTCGGCCTGGCACTCGAGCGAGGGGACCTGATCCCGAACGACGTCGCGTTGCAGATGGTGGAGGAGACGCGCGCCTGTCTGCTGCTCGAGGGGCTGCTCAGGTGGATCGACCAGCACGGATCGATCGACAGGTTCGACATCGACAGCGCCTGTCCGGTGCGACTGGTCTGGCCGGTGGCCGACCGGACCATTCCCTACGAACCTTACGGGCGCGTCTACAGGGACCTCATCCCGCACGCCGAGCTGGTGCCACTTCGCGGGGTCGGTCACGTGCCGATGTACGACGATCCCCGGCTGGTGAGCCGGACGATCCTCGAGTTCACCGCCCGCGTCCCGGCGGCGTCCGCGGGCACCACGACCTGACCGGTCGTCGGCTACCGGGTGTCCTTGCGAAGAGGATGGTCCGCCGGAACCTCGACCAGCACGAGGCGGACGCCGTCGGGGTCCTGGATCCACATCTCCTGCAGTCCCCAAGGCTCCCGACGGGATTCACGAACGATGCGAACTCCGGCGTCCCGCAACCGCCGCTGCTCGGCCTCGAGGTCGCGGACCTGGATCCAGACGGCGATGCCCTGCGGCGGCTCGTTTGCCTGGCCACTGACCTCGAGCAGGCCGTTGCCCAGGAAGAACACCACGCCGGGGTTGCCCGGAGTCCCGAACTCCCGGTGGATGGCCAGGCCGAGCGTGTCGCGATAGAACGCGTGGCTCCGTGGCGGGTTCGTGGGGTGCAGCAGGATCCGACTGCTCAGGACGTCCATGCGTTCAGCCTCGCACGCACGCCGTGACGGGCGCCCGGTCCGGACTCAGGCCTGGGCCGTGGTGGCGCCCAACTGCAACGCGATGATGCCGACCACGATCAGGGCGAGCCCGGCCACCTGGGTGAGGCTGAGCTGCTCCTTGAAGAGCAGGGTGCCGAGTGCGGCGATCACGAACATGCCCATCCCCGACCAGACGGCGTACGCCGTCGCGACGGTCATGCCGTTCGTGAGGGCCTTCGAGAGCGCGTAGAAGGCGATTGCGTAACCGATCGTCACGAAGACCGACGGCACCAAACGGGTGAAGGACTCCGAGGCCCGCAGCGACAGAGTCGCGGCGACCTCGCTCGCAATGGCCAGGGCCAACCACCACCACATCGCGTCACACCACGTACGTGAGGACATAGCCGTCCGCCGTACGGCGACTGCCGGTGATGACCGCGCCGTTCCGGCGCAGGCGTTCGACCTCGCGGGAGAGCCCCTCGACGGGCAGCGTGACCGTGTGCCAGACAGACCTCGTCCCACGCACGGTAGCGGTCGCACTCATGCGGCGGTCCCGCCGATCCGGCTCGCGTTCTCGCGAAGCAGGGTCGCCGCGGCGCGGTGCGCGATTGCGGAGAGCGGCGAGGGCTCCCAGTAGTGCACGTTCGCGGACTCGGAGAGAGCGATCTCCTCCTCGGCCTTGGCCAGACGAAGCAGCTCACGACGGAGCCGATCGAGCAGGACCTCCGGAGCGGTTTCTGTCTCCATCTTGATCACCACCTGTTGAGGATGTTTGGGCTTATGACGCTACGGATCCGGGGGGCCGGCCACATCGTCCCGGGGAGGTGGGTGTGTCCTCCCTTGGGGTTGAGCCGGCTTGGGACGGGGCCGGAAATGGAGAACGCCCGGCCGTCGCAGAGTCGGGAGCGGTTGCGACGGCCGGGCGGATCGGGGGGCGGATCAGTCCTCGAGCTCCTCCGGGGCGAGCAGCTGCTCACCGATGAACGTGCGCGACTGGTCCGCGTTCAGCGGCTGGAACATGGAGGCGGCCGAGTCGCGGTAGAGGCGCTCGAAGATGGCGCCCTTCTTGAAGGACGAGCCACCGACCATGCTCATGGCGTGCCGGCTCATGTGCATGACGTTGTCCGCGATGAAGGTCTTGGCCAAGCCGATGTAGGGGAACCGGAGCTCCATGGGCCAGTTGTCGTCGTACCCCTCGGTGACCTCGGTGCAGGTGCGGTAGAGCACTCGGCGGGACAGTTCATAGCGCGAGGCCATGTCACCGATGCCGTCGATGATGTGCCCGACACCGGCCACCTTGACGTCCGCGGCGACCGTGGCACCGAAGACGGCACCCAGGGTCTTCTTGGACAGGACCGCACGGGACTCCTCCAGGATGCGCGACTGCATGCCGAGGTAGATGCTGGCGAACATCAGCGACGCCCACTCGAGTACGCCGAACGCGCCGGAGCGCCACTCGCAGATGAAGCCGTCCTCGGGCACGTAGTAGCCGTCGAAGACGATGGTCTGGGTGCCCGTGGCGTGCATGCCCAGGGCGTCCCAGGTCTTCACGATGCTGATGCCGTCGCCCTGGCCGTTCTCGTCTACCTGGAACTCACCGATGAAGAAGGACTCGGCGTTGACCCGGTCCTCGAAGTTCTCCGGGAGGTTGCCGTCGGCGTCGGTGATGGTCGCGTTGGTGGTGATGATGTCGGCGGCCTCGCACAGCGTGCCCCAGACCTTCTTGCCGTAGAGCCTCCAGCCGCCGCCCTCCTGGGGGATGGCCTTCATGTCGGCCAGGCCGCTGAAGCCGGCGCGCTGCTCGGAGAACGGACCGAACATGATGTCGCCGTCGGCGACCCGGCCCAGCCAGTACTTGTTCTGGGTCTCGCTCATCAGGCCCATCGTCATGCCGACCATGATGTAGTGCATGTTGTAGGCGAGGGTGATCGCGGAGTCGCCCTTGGACAGTTCGCTGACCACCTTCGACGTGGCGAGCAGGTCGCCGCCCAGGCCGCCGTACTGCTTGGGCACGGGGAGGGCCCCGAGGCCGCTCTTCTTGAACGCCTCGATGGACGGGTAGGCGAACGTGTTCTCGGTGTCGTACTTCGGGCCGATCTCTCGGAAGAACTCCGAGAGCTTCTCGGCCTCTGCGAAGACCTTGTCGAACTCGGCTTCGGTGATTGATTCAGTCATGGTGGCTCCAGTCGTGTCGTTGCCGTGTGGCAGGGGGAGAGGAACGGCCGTCAGCCGACGAGCAGGTCCTCGCGGCCGGCCTCGGTGAGGATGGCCTTGTAGGTCTCGAAGATCGGCCCGGTCAGGGGCAGCAGGCCCATGGCGGTGGTGCGCTTGCCGTCGAGCTTGACCTTGCGCTGCGCCATGGCAAGGGTGAAGTTGAGCTTCCCCTGCCAGAACCGGTTCGCGTTGTCCGAGCTCATCCGCAGCTGCACGGTCGAGGACGCGGCTGCTGCCGCATCCCCCACGAGCACCTTCTGGCCGGGGAAGTCGACCAGGATGTAGGACTCCGGGTCGGTCTGCTTGATCAGGACGACGAGCGTGCCGTCCTTGGTTGCCTCGACGAATTTCGGGTCGGAGACACAGGCCTCCATGGCCTTGCCGATGTAGGCATAGACCTCGTCAGCGTCCTTGAACGTGCTCAACGTCGTACCTCCAGGTGTGGGCCCCAGCGGTGCTGCTCGGGCGGTGCCGGTGGGTCTGGTCACGACCCGGATCGACGGTAGGACGGCACGAGTGGCGGGCGCCTCACCCGCTAGTGGGGTCTTGCATCTCCCAAGGGGTGCAACCGCGCTGTCTCGTCGCTCTGCCGGACCGGGCGCCCCTCCGAAGAGCGGTAGGGATCCTCCCGCGGGGGGAAGTCCGCCAGCGCGGTCGCTCCTACGGTCGATGTCGTGTGGTTCGTCTCACATGGACCGACGGACCCAGCAGCTGGACCAGACAAGGAGAAACCATGAACTACGCATTTGCCGTCAAGTGGTTGAAGGCGTTCCGTGACAGCTCGGAGGCGATCTGTGCGATGTACGCCGACGACTTCGTGTTCGAGGACCCGATCCTCGACCAGTACCAGATCCGTGACAAGGGCGACCTCGGCCGGATCTTCACGCTGTACGCCAACAAGGACCGCACGAACGGTCTCGGTGTGCACAACTTCCGCATCCGCGGCTACATCGGTGACCACAAGAGCGGCCTGATCCGTTGGGAGTGGTCCCCGGAGGACTGCACCAACTTCATCGGCTTCGATGTCGAGGACAAGCCCTTCTTCGCCCAGGGCCACACCTTCCACCAGTACGACGACGACGGACGCATCGTCCGTGAGTCGTCGTGGTGGGACTCCGGTTCGATCCTGGCCGACGTCGGCGTACCGGGTGCGAGCAAGGTCGCATTCGCCGCCAAGACCCCCGCGAACGTCTGAGAGGCGCTGACATGACGAACCTTGAATTCGCCAAGAAGTGGGCCGAGACCCGCCACAACGACCTGAGCGCCCACCGCGAGCTGTACGCCGGTTCCGAGGAGTTCTGCATCGAGACCCGGATGGTCGTCGACCATCTGGGCGACACGATCTCCCAGGACTCGGAGTTCACCGAGCAGTTGGCGATCTTCACCAACAAGGACCTCGACAACGGTCTGGGCGTCCAGTCCGTCACCGTGACCGACGCCTTCGAGGGCAACGGTCACCTGTTCTTCCACTGGGACTGGAAGGTCGAGGGCGCCGACACCTACCGAGGGTTCCCCGTCGAGGGAAAGACGCTGACCAGCAAGGGCTCCACGTTCCTGGAGTTCAACGAGGACGGCAAGATCATCCTGGACTCGTCGTTCGTGAACGAGAACCCGGTCTTCCAGCAGCTGGGCCTTCCGTTGATCACCCCGCACTACTGGGAAGAGGGCTTCGACCCGGCTTCCCTCGGCTGACACCGCCGCCAGCCGACGGCCGGAGACATCTCTGTCTTCGGCCGTTCGGCATCCCCCGACCTGTCAGAAGGAAAGCCCATGCTCCTCTCCGTCAGCGTTCCCCAACCCCCCTCGCCGCCGTACGACCTGCCCCTGAACACGACCATGCAGACGGTCGCGACGCTGGTGCTCTGGGCCGGCACTGCGATCCTCCTGGCCTACGCGGTCAGGATCGCGCGTGACGAACGCTCCATCCTGCCGGTCGTCCTGGTCCTGGCCGTTGCCACGGGCAGCCTCATCGAGCCGATGTACGACATCGCCTACCACCTGCACTGGCTGGACAACGGCGACCAGTGGACGCTCTTCACCAGCTTCGGCCTGCCACAACCGGTCTGGGTCATGCCGGCGTACGTCATGGTGTTCGGCCTTCCGGCCCTCGTCCTCTACCGCTCGCTGAGCAGGGGAACGACCAGGGCGCGGATCTTCAGGATCGCGGCACTGACCACGTGCACGACCGCCGCTTTCGAGATCACCGCAATCAACCTCGACCTCTACGTCTACTACGGCGAGTCGCCGTGGCGAGTGCTGGACTACCCACTCTTCATCGCCTTCATGGAGGGAACCCAGATCACCGGGTTCGCGGTGCTGGCCGCGGTGCTGAGCCTCAAGGCCACCCGCCAGGTGCACCACCTTGCGCTGTTCGCGCTCTTCCCGTGCAACTTCGCATTCGACGTCCTGGGTGCGGGGTTCCCGACGGTGATCCTGCAGAACTCCTCGGCGAACCCGAGCGACTGGCTGCTCTTCCTCAGCGCATTCGCAAGCGTCGGGCTGGCGGCCACTGCCCTGTGGTGGGCCTCTCAGCTCCTGCTGACCCAGCAGCCGCGCATGGGCGCGCCCAAGGAGGCCGAGACGACCACCTCTCCCGGGGCAGTTCGGTAGCCCGTTCCGGGGAGGAGAGGGGCCTCACCCCAAGGGGGCAGGGGCTTCATCCTCGGGAAGGTCGTGACCGTCCTCACCCCCGTTTTAGGTTCGTGGCACACATCACAGAACCGCGGAGATTGCCGACACCGGATGCGCGTCGACCGCCCGCGAATCGCAGGAAAGCAGGAGTCATGTGGGGCACAATGCCGGACGTCCTTGACAGGGCGTGCACGAACTACCAGGACCGCACCGCCGTCGTCGACGGTGACCGCTCCGTCACCTACACCGAGTTGCGCGACCTCTCCGACAGGATCGGCTCGGCGCTCGTCTCGCTCGGCGTCGAGAAGGGCGACCGGGTCGGACTCCTGCTGCCCAACAGCCTGGAGTTCATCCCGTCGCAGCACGGCATCTGGAAGGCAGGCGCCGTGCTGGTGCAGATGCCGACCAGAGCCTCGGCATCGGTGCAGCAGGCCAACCTGGACCAGACCGAGGCGACCACGCTCATCTACCACGCCTCCTTCGACGACGTGGTGGCGCAGCTGCGGGACGACCTGCCGCAACTGACCACCTACGTCCGGGTCGGCGGAGACCCCTCCGACTCCGCCGACCACGACTTCGGCACGCTCGTCGAGAAGCAGCCCGCGGGCCGCCCCGACGTCGAGATCGACGAGCACGACGAGTGCTACGTGCTCTTCACCTCGGGCAGCACCGGTGAGCCCAAGGGTGTCGTGCAGTCGCACTTCACCTGGGCCCACTACAGCATCACCTCCAGCCTCGACATCGGCGACACCCGCTACGGCGAGGTGTTCGCGCACGGTGCGCCGCTGACCCACTTCACCCAGATCTTCGTGATGCCGACGTTCATCCGAGGTGGCACCAACGTGATGCTGCCGGGCCTCGAGGTGGACGGACTGCTGAAGGCGATCTCCACCCACCGGGTCACCGCCACCGCAGTGGTGCCCACGATCATCTACCTGCTGGTCGACCACCCGAACCGGGACGACTACGACCTGTCGTCGCTGAACACGATGATCTACGCGGGCTCCCCGATCGCACCCGAGCGGCTCAAGGATGCGCTGGAGGTCTTCGGGCAGATCTTCATCCAGACGTACGCCGGCACGGAGCCCGGCTACGTGTCGTGCATGCGCAAGGTCGACCACCGCGTCGACACCGAGGAAGACGTGCGCCGGCTCGCCTCCGGTGGACGCCCGATCCCGTTCGTCGACGTGAGCATCCAGGACGATGACGACAACCAGCTGCCCATCGGCGAGGTCGGCGAGGTCTGCTCGCGCCAGCTCGGACAGATGCTCGGGTACGTCGACTCCTCGCGCAACGCCGAGGCACTGCGCGACGGCTGGGTCCACACCGGCGACATCGGGCGGCTCGACGAGGACGGCTTCCTCTACATCGTCGACCGCAAGAAGGACCTGGTCGTCAGCGGCGGGTTCAACGTCTTCCCGCGGCAGGTCGAGGATGTCATCCTCGCCCACCCGGCGGTGGCCGGCTCGGCGGTCATCGGCGTGCCCCATCCCAAGTGGGGCGAGGCCGTCCACGCCTTCGTCGTGACCAAGCCCGGTCAGACCGTCACGACCGAGGAGATCCAGGCCCACGTGAAGGCCGAGCTCGGATCGATCCCGTCGCCCAAGACGGTCGACTTCATCGACCAGCTGCCGGTGAACCCGGCCGGCAAGGTCGACAAGAAGACGCTGCGCCTCCCGTTCTGGGAAGGCCGCGACCGCCAGGTCGGCTGACCCGCACGACAAACCCCGCAACTTCGAAAACAGGAGCAGTCCCATGAGCACTCCGCACTACAACCTCCACATCAACGGCGAGTGGGTCGACACCGCCGACAAGTACGAGATCCGCAGCCCCGCCACCGGCGAGCTGGTGGCCACGGTCGCCAAGGGCGGGGTGGCCGAGGTCGACGCCGCGGTCGCAGCAGCCAAGGCAGCGCACGCCGAGGGCACCTGGCGCAACACCCCGCCGGCAGAGCGGGCCGCGCTGATCAACGACACGGCGCTGCGCATGGGTGCCCGGCTGGAGGAGCTGGCCGCGCTGCAGACCCGTGAGAACGGGGCCACCATCCGCATCACCGGTGCCCTGCACATCGGCCTCTCCGTGGCGCAGATGCAGTACATCGCGGCCCAGGCGGCTGACTACGAGTTCGAGAAGGCCGGCCCGGCGATCGGCCCGGTCCCTGCGGAGGGCATCTTGCGGCGCGAGCCGCTCGGCGTCGTCGGCGCGATCGTGCCGTGGAACATCCCGATGCTCACCATTGTCTGGAAGGTCGCACCCGCGCTCCTGGCCGGCAACACCGTCGTACTCAAGCCCGACGAGCACGCACCGCTCATCGCGCTCGAGCTGATGAAGGAGTTCGAGGCGGCCGGTCTGCCCAAGGGTGTACTGAACGTGGTCGTCGGCGACGGCGAGGACGCCGGTGCCCGGCTGAGCGCCCACCCCGACGTACGCAAGGTCGCCTTCACCGGCTCGACGTCCGTGGGCCAGAGCATCCTGGCCGCATCGGCCGACACGGTGAAGCAGGTGACCCTCGAGCTCGGCGGCAAGGGCCCGAACATCATCCTCGACGACGCCGACCTCTCGGTCGCCATCGACGGTTCCATCTACGCCTGCATGGCCAACAACGGCCAGGCCTGCGAGGCGGGCACCCGCCTGCTGGTGCCCTCGTCGAAGCGTGACGAGATCATCGAGCGGTTGGTCGCCAGGGTCAGCACGATGACCATCGGCGACCCGCTGGACCCGGCCACCGACATCGGGCCGCTGATCACCGGGGACCAGCGGGACCGCGTGCTCGCCCACATCGAGGCCGCTGAGTCCCAGGGCGCCAAGGTGGCCGTCGGCGGTGGCGCGCCCAGTGGAGCGGAGTTCGCGAACGGCAACTTCGTCGAGCCGACCGTGATCGTCGATGTCACCAACGACATGAAGATCGCCCGCGAGGAGGTCTTCGGTCCGGTCCTGACGGTGCTCACCTACGACACCGTCGAAGAGGCCGTCGCCATCGCCAACGACACCGACTACGGCTTGTCGGCCGGAGTGTGGGGCACCGATGAGGCCCGGACGCTCGATGTGGCCCGCCAGCTCGAGGCCGGAATGGTCTTCGTCAACGACTGGCACGTGCTGCACCCGGCGTACCCCTTCGGCGGCTACAAGCAGAGCGGCCTTGGTCGCGAGGGCGGCCCCGACGCACTCGACGAGTACACCGAGCAGAAGTACATCTCCGTCGACCGCTCCGGCGGCGTGGAGAACAAGGCCTACGCGATCGTGCTCAGCACGCCGGCCTGACCGTCCCTTCCACCAGGAGAGCGAACGAGGCGAAGAACCATGGATCCCCACACCGACGAGCAGTACGACGGCCAGGTGCGCGTCGAGGCTGCACTGGAAGAGCTGCGGCTCGGACGCGGCGTGGTCGTCTTCGACGACAGCGACCGTGAGAACGAAGGCGACCTCATCTATGCGGCCGAGCACATGACGGCCGAGTCGATGGCCTTCGTGATCCGCCACACCAGTGGGCTCGTCTGTGTGGGGATGGCCGGCGATCGTCTCGACGAGCTGGACCTGCCTCCCATGGTCGAGGCGGCCAGCGATCCCCGGGGGACTGCGTTCAGCGTCTCGGTGGACCTCAAGGGCGTGACCACCACGGGCATCTCGGCTGCGGATCGCGCGATCACGTCGCGGGCCCTGGCCACCCCGGGAGTCGGCGCCGAGCAGTTCAGCAGGCCCGGACACGTCTTTCCTCTCCGTGCCCGCCCCGGCGGCGTCCTGCAGCGTTCGGGACACACCGAGGCCGCAGTTGACCTCTGCCGGCTGGCCGGGCTGCAGCCGGCCGGCGTGCTCGCCGAGATCACGAACCCCGACGGCACCATGGCACGGATGCCGGACCTCCTGGAGTTCGCCCGCGAGCACCAGATGGTGTTGCTCTCGGTGGCGGACCTGGTCCGCCACCGGATGCGCCGGGAGACCCTCGTCAAGCGCACGGCCACCGCCGCCGTGCCCACGCCGTACGGCGTCTTCCGGGCCAGCACGTACCGCTCGGACGTGGACGGGACCGAGCATGTCGCATTCGTCCACGGCAACCCCGACGGGATGCGCGACGTGCTGGTCCGGGTGCACTCGGAATGCCTGACCGGCGACGTGTTCGGCGCCCGCCGGTGCGACTGCGGTGAGCAGCTGAACCTGGCGTTGGAGCGGATCGGACAGCACGGCACCGGCGTCGTGGTCTACCTGCGAGGGCACGAGGGCCGCGGCATCGGCCTGAGCCACAAGCTGCAGGCCTACCAGCTGCAGGACGAGGAGGGCCTCGACACCCTCGACGCGAACCTGGCGCTCGGACTGCCGGTCGACAGCAGGGAGTACGGCGTCGGCGCCCAGATCCTCCGCGACCTGGGCATCACGTCGGTGCGCCTCATGACCAACAACCCGGCCAAGTTCTACGGGCTCTCCGACTACGGCGTGACCATCTCCGAGCGAGTGCCCCTCCAGGTCGCGCCCAACGAGCACAACCTCGGCTACCTGCGTGCCAAGGCCGCACGACTCGATCACGAGCTGGCCGACGAGCCACTCAACGCCATCCCCCATGACGAGCAGGCCCTGCCCGCCCACGAACGGAGCGCATCGTGACCAGCACCGCCACCCCTGTCAGCAACATCCCCGAGAAGTTCCGTGAGGCGATGTCGGCCTTCCCGAGCGGCGTCACCCTCATGACGACGACCGGGCCGGACGGCGAGCCCCGCGGCTTCGCGGCGAGCTCCTTCTGCTCGCTCTCACTCGACCCGGCCCTCGTCCTGGTCTGCCTCGCGAAGACGGCCCAGTGCCACGACGCGTTCCTCCAGAACGACCAGTGGTCGATCCAGATCGCCGGCGCCGCCCACATCGACCTGATCAACCGGTTCTCCACCAAGGGGGTCGACAAGTTCGGTGGCGGCGAGTTCCTGCCGGACCACCGCGGTGTGCCTGTTCTGCTGGACGCCGCCGTACTGATCGAGTGCGAGGCGCACGAGCGCTACGACGGCGGTGACCACACCATCCTGGTCGCCCGAGTGATCGAGGTGGACCTGGACGACCGCCCGGCCGTCCTCTACTTCCAGCGTGAGTTCCGGCACCTCGACCACCAGATGGCCGAGGGAGACTTCCGGTGAGTGTCGACACCGAGGCACGCCCGGCGTCCGAGGACAACTCCGACATCACCCGGCCGCTGACCCTCAGCGGACGGGTGATGCACAAGTCGCCGTCGGGCGTACGTCGGGTCCTGGTCGACGTCGGCGAGGGAGGGCAGCTGCTGGGCTACCTCGTCAAGACCGCGATCAAGGAGCCCCGCGGCTACTGGGGGGCCACCCGCGACGAGATGTACCACATGCTGCGGTTCTGCTGGCTCCCCGTGACCCTGGCCGTGGGTGGCTTCTCGTTCCTGATCGCCAACTACGCCTACGACCTGGTCAGCCTGCTGGGCGCGGGCAACCGGCTCGGCACCTACTTCGTGTTCGCCAGTCTGCGCGAGATCTCCCCCTTCGCGACCGGCATGGCCGTCGCAGGTGTGATGGGGACGGCCATGACCGCTGACCTGGGCGCGCGCAAGATCCGCGAGGAGCTCGACGCCTTCACGGTGCTCGGCATCGACGCCATCCGCACTCTGGTGCTGCCGCGCGTCATCGCCATCACCGTGATGATGGTGGGCTTCAACATCCTCGGCAGCCTCCTCGGCATGTCGATGGCGATGATCTCCGCCACCACGCTGGGCACGACCTCGCCGGGCGCCTTCCTGGGCAACCTGCTCGGTTCCATGACGGTTCCCGAACTGGTCGGCACGAACGTCAAGTGCATGCTGATCGGCTTGTTCATCGGGATCGTCTCCGCCCAGAAGGGACTCACCGCCAAGGGCGGCGCCGAGGGCGTCGGCCGGGCCGTTAACGAGGCCGTCGTGCTCTCGTTCGCCGCGGTCTGGGTCTTCAACTTCATCGTCAACGCCACGATGCTCGGGCTCAACCCCGAGATGCTGATCAGTAGGTAGGGGCTCCCATGACAACCACGACACACGATGCCACGCACCGGTCCGACGAGGGCGAGGACGAGGACGACAACCAGCCGAGCGCCGCCAGCGCCGGCGGCATGGGCGGATACAGCGACGGTTCCTCACTTCTTGCGGACCTCGGCAGCATCGCCACGTTCAGTTTCGGGGTGTTCAAGAGCCTCCCCGACGTCCGCCACTACGGCACCGAGGTGCTGCGCCAGGCCGGCATCATCATCCTGAAGAGCACCTTCATCATCTGGTTCATGATGTGCATGCTCGCCGCGGAGATCGCGCTCGAGGCGCACTACCTGCTCGCCCAGCTCGGCGCCGGTGGCTACACCGCGGTGTTCAGCTCGACCGGCGACTACACCGTGGCCCCGGAGATGTGGGGCTGGATCCTGTCGGCCAAGGTCGGCTGCGGCCTGGTCGCCGAGCTGGGGTCGATGCGAATCAGCGAGGAGATCGACGCGCTCGAGGTGATGGGCCTCGACTCCCGGGCCTACCTGGTCACCACCAGGATCCTGGCAATCGTCATCGTGACCCCGTTCATGTTCGTCACCGGCACCGGCTTGATGTACATCCTGGGGTACTACCTGAACGTCCATGTGTTCCACAGCGTCTCGGCCGGAGGCTACCTGTCGGTGTTCTGGTCGTTCACCACCCAACAGGACCTCATCCTCTCGCTCCTGCAGGGCTCGATCATGGGCATCCTGATCATCCTGGTGGCCTGTTACTACGGCTACAACGCCAGCGGTGGACCCGTGGGTGTCGGCAAGGCCACCGCCAAGTCGATGGTGATCAACCTCGTCATCGTCAGTGTGCTCGGTGCGGTCTTCCAGCAGCTCTTCTTCGGCGCCCTCTCCCGCGCGCCCATCAGCTTCTAGCGCGCCGGCCCCGGCACCCACGTCTTCCCGAAAGGAATCTCGTCATGTCCCACCAGCAGCTCACTCTCGAGGGTGAGACCAGGTCCTATGAGGACATCTACAGCAACGGCATCGTGGCAGACCACGCGGACGGTGTGACGCACAGCGTCAACATCAAGAACGTCAAGAAGTCGTTCGGCTCCTTCGACGTGCTGACCGGGCTGAACATCGACTTCGCTGACGACGCGATCACCACGGTCCTCGGCCCGTCGGGCACCGGCAAGAGCGTGCTGCTCAAGCACATCGTCGGCCTGCTCGAACCCGACTCGGGTGTGGTCGAGGTGTTCGGCCAGGACATCTGGGGCATCTCTGCCAAGGAGCGGCAGGAGATCCGAAAGCGTTTCGGCGTGCTGTTCCAGGACGGCGCCCTGTTCGGGTCGATGAACATCTACGACAACGTGGCGTTCCCGCTGCGCAAGCACACCGACAAGCGTGAGTCGGAGATCCGCAAGATCGTGATGGGCCACCTCGAGGAGGTCGGCCTGACCCGAGCGGTCGGCAAGTATCCAGGTGAGGTCTCCGGCGGCATGAAGAAGCGAGCCGGATTCGCTCGCGCACTGGTGCTGAACCCCAGCGTCGTGATGTTCGACGAGCCCGACTCGGGTCTGGACCCGGTCCGCACCAGCCTGCTCAACGACCTGATCCTCAAGATGCACGCCGAGCACGGTGGCACCTACGTCCTGGTCACCCACGACATCCGCACCGCCCGCAAGGTCAGCGACTACGTGGGTGTCGTGTGGGGCGGGAAGCTGATCCACTACGGCGAGACCGAGGAAGCCTTCAACTCCGACATGCCGTTCGTGCGTCAGTTCCTCTCCGGCGACTCCGTCGGCCCGCTCGGGATGGACTGATGGCAATGCGTGCGAAACCTCTTCTGGGCGCCCTCGCGGTGGCTGCCGTCGTCGTCGGCGGCGTGACCATGGCGGGCGACGACGACTACGAGGTGAAGATGGTGATGCCCTCGGCCGCCCAGGTGTCCGAGCGCACTCCGGTGTGGATCAACGGCCACCACGCCGGCCAGGTCGAGGACCTCGCGGTGAAGGACGGCAAGGCCGTGGTGACGATCTCCCTGGATGACGACTTCGGCCCCATCCATGAGGGCACCACCTCACGCGTGGAGTGGGTCTCCGCCGTCGGCGAGCGGGTCCTCACCCTCTACCCGGGACCCGAGAAGAACTCCCGTGTCCCCGACGGCTCCTACCTGGAGGCGAAGTCGCACCAGGTCGAGGTCGACCAGGTCCTGTCCACCCTCGATGCCCCGACCCGCAAGCGGCTGACCTCGTTGATCGGGCAGCTGGACAAGAGCGTCGACGGGCACGAGGACGACCTGCGGCGCACCATCCGTGGTGCGGCCGGCACCGTCGACGCCCTCGGTGAGGTGCTCCGCGCGGTCGGCAAGGACGGCCCGGCGATCAGGTCGCTGGTCAAGGAGCTCAGCCGGATGACCGACGTCGCCGCCTCGCGCCGGGAGTCGATCGCGTCGACGGTCTCCGACCTGGATGCTGCCACGGGTGCGATCGCCGGGCACCAGGAAGACCTCTCGAGCACGCTGAACAAGCTGCCCGGGACCCTGAGGACCGCGCAGAACACGCTGGACAAGGTGCCCGGTGCGTCCACCGAGACCGTCGCCCTGCTCGAGGACCTGCGCCCGGCTGTCAGTCACCTGCCCGGCGTCAGCAAGAACCTGGCGCCGACCCTCGTCGACCTTCGGCCGACCGTGGCGCAGCTGCGTCCCCTGCTGTCCTCGGCCGACGAGCTGCTCGAGCAGACGCCCGAGCTCCTGGATACCAGTCACGCAGTCCTCCCCACTGCCGACGACCTCGTCGGCGACCTCGGACCGGCCATCTCGTTCCTCCGCCCCTACACCCCCGAGGCGGTCGGCGGCCTCTTCAACTGGGGCCAGGCCTTCGCGCCCTACGACGGTGCGGGCCACACCTGGGCCGGTCTCCTGGCCCCCGGGACCAGCGCCCTCAACGAGACCCCTGTTCCCCTGCCCACCGCACGTCAGAACCCGCGCCCGGCACCCGGCCAACCGGTCAACCAGCCGTGGACCGACGCGAACGGAAGTGAGATCCGATGAAGCCGAACCCCAAGAAGCTGGCCGCCGTCGGCGTGGGTGTGGTCGGCCTGGCCATGGTCGGAAACCACTTCGTCAGTGACGACGTGGCCGACGACCAGGTCCGGGTGACCGCGGTGTTCAGCGACGCCAGCCCCTTGGTGGCCGGCAACGTGGTGAAGGCCGCCGGCGTCCAGGTCGGCAGCATCACCGACATCGACCTCGAGAACGGCAAGGCCGAGGTCGAGATGGTGCTGGACCGTTCCGTCCTCCCGCTGCACGAGGACGTCACCGCCACGATCACCACCCAGGACCTCCTCGGCGAGCGGTTCATCGCGCTCGACCGGGGCAGCCCCGACTCTCCGGAGCTCGAGGACCCGATGGTGATCTCGCAGAAGCACACGGCACGCGTCGTCGACCTGCAGGACGTGCTCGGCTCACTCGACACACCGACCTCGGCGGCACTCGCTGCCCTGGTGACGGAGTCCGGAGAGGCCCTGAAGGGCCAGGGGGAGCAGACCGACGCCGCCATCGCCGCGCTCGGGCCGGCGATGACCCAGAGCCGCGACCTCGCCGCGATCCTGTCGGGTCAGAACGAGCTGCTCGGCCAGTTGGTCGACAACGTCCAACCCGTCGCCTCGGCCCTCGGCACCGAGAAGGGTCGCAGCCTGGACCACCTGGTCAGCTCGACCACCGATGCCCTGGGCATCGTCGCCGCCGAACGCGAGACCTTGCAGAGCGCCCTGGAGCGTCTGCCCGGCACGATCTCCAGCTCCCGGGCGGCCTTGGCCGAGCTGGCCGGCGTCGCCGACCCGGCGACCCGCACCCTTGGCTCCCTCCGTCCGGTGACTGACGACCTGGTCGACATCAGTGGTGAGCTACAGCGCTTCGCGGACGCGGCCGATCCGGCCCTCGCGTCGCTGCCCCCGGTGCTCAAGAAGGCCGACGAGCTGCTCGCCCAGGCCGGCCCGGTCGCCGCGGCCCTCCGCCCGACGGCGCGGGACCTGGTGCCCACCAGCGCCGCGGCGGAGCGACTCACCACGGGGGCGGTCAGCGGCCAGCACCTGACCGACCTCCTCGAGTTCGTCAAGGGCTGGTCGATGGCGACCAGCGACTACGACGCCATCAGCCACTACTTCAAGGCGATGGTCCCGCTGTCGCCGAACGCGCTGGGCGACACCGCCGCCGGTCTCGTGCCGGCCCTTCCGGACGACATCCTGCACGGACTGCCCGTGCCCGCGGCACCCGAGGTCCCGCTGCCGGGCCGCCCCGGCGCTCCGAAGAACACGGCACCACCGACCAGCGATTCGGCGCCGCCGAGCACGGAGAAGAGTGCCACCGGCCTCTCCCAGCCTCAGGAGAACGCGCTGCTCGAACAACTTCTCGGAGGTTTGAAGTGACTGTCAAGGTGACCCCCGACTTCCTGGCGCGATCGGTCGCGTTCCGGGCAGGCATCGTCGTGCTCGTCGTGCTCGCCGGTGTCCTGTTCCTGACCTTCAAGGCACAGACCGGCATGCCGTTCGCGAAGACGACCGAGGTTCAGGCCCTCGTCTCCGACGTGCACTCCCTGCGTGCCAACGACGCCGTCCGCCAGAACAGCAAGAGGATCGGCCGGGTCAAGGCCGTCGAGTACAAGGACGACGCGGCCCTGGTGACGTTGGAGCTGGACGGCGACGTCGACGTCTACAAGGACGCCACCGCGGCGGTCTGGGACCTCTCCGCGTTGGCCACCAAGTTCGTCGAGTTCGACCCCGGCACCAGCAAGGCTGGTGGCTTGGCGGGCGAACCCATCCCGGTGACCCAGACCGAGGACTCGGCGGACCTGCACCAGCTGCTCAACGTGCTCGACCCCAAGACCCGCGCCGCCGCCACGCGGACCTTGCGCGAGGTCGGCGGGGGAGCGGCCGGCCACGGCACGGATCTCAAGGCGTTCCTTGCCGAGGCCCCTGACCTGCTGGGCGACGTGGGCGCCGTGTCGAAGGCCCTCGCCGACCCCGACGCGGATCTCGCGGAGCTGCTGCAGGGCGCCAACCTGCTGGCCACGCGCTTCCACGGGCGCGAGTCGGAGATCGCACAGCTGGTGCGGCAGTCGGACCAGACCCTGACCGCGATCTCCACCGACTCGGGAACGCCGCTGCGCGAGACCGTACGCCGCCTCCCCGGCACGCTCGACGACGTCGACCAGGCAATGGACAGCCTGCAGGCGCCCCTGTCTCGCACCCGGGAGGCGATGGTCGCCCTCGAACCCGGTGCCAAGGCACTCGGGAAGTCGGAGAAGGATCTTCGCGGCTTCCTGGTGGATGCCGTCCCGGTCGCCCACCAGGTGCCCGGTGTGTCCGAGCTGGCCCTGCCTGCAGTCGACGACCTGACCCGGACCCTGTCCGATGCCCGTCCCCTGGTGCCCGAGGTGCGGCAGGCGGTCGGCGACCTGCTCACGCCGTTGCGCGTGCTGTCGCGCTACTCCACCGACATGGCGCAGCTGTTCCTGCGCGGCGCCAGCTTCGTCTCGCAGGGACCCAACCCGGGTGTGCGCTACGCACGGCTCGGTGTCACACCCGGTGTGAACACTGTGACCGGCGGACTCCTCCGCTCCGGGAACCTTCCGCAGAACCAGTACCCGCGACCGGGTGTTGCCCAATACGACCGTGCCCAGGGCCTGCCCCCGGGCCTGCCCGAAGGGGTGACCCGATGAGTGCCCGATCATTTGCCTCCAGCCTCAAGCCACGTACGCCGAAGGCGGCCGGGGTGATGGTGATGGTGTTCCTGCTGGGATTCGCCCTGCTTGCCTTCAACCGGCCGAAGGTCGAGACCACCCTCGCCTCGGGGGAGAACCTGCAGGCGGAGTTCTCGGCGTCCTACAAGCTCGTGCCCTACCAGAGCGTCGTGAAGCTGGCCGGCGTCGAGGTCGGCACCGTGACAGGTGTCGAACGATCCGAGGGCGACCGGGCCGTCGTCGAGATGAAGCTCCACGACGGCACCCGCGACAAGCTCGGCACCGCGCCCAGCGCCAACGTGCGTCCCACCCTGGTCCTGGGCGGCACCTACTACGTCGAGCTGGTGCCCGGCGGCGAGGAAGGTGACGTCCGTGAGGGCAGCACCATCCCGGTGAAGCGCACGACGGTACCCGTCGAGCTGGACCGGGTCCTGAGCGCCGTCACGCCGGATGCTTCGGACGCGATCAAGGGGACGGTGAAGAACCTCGACCGGACCATGAACAGGACAGGTGACCGGGAGCTGCGCAGGCTGCTCACCAACGGTCCAGGAACGCTGGAACCCGCGAGCGAGGTGCTTTCGCACTTGCGCGGAACGGTTCCGGCCACGGACCTGACACGTGTGGTCGACGGGCTGCGCAACACCTCCGCCGCCCTCAACAGCGAGAGCGGACAGCTGGACTCGATCCTGACCGACCTCGGCACCGTGTCGTCCGCCCTGGCCGACTCGAGGACCCCTCTGGCAGAGACCCTGGACAACGGTCCCGAGACGATGCGGGTGACCCGGGCCGGGCTTGCCGACCTCGACAGCACGCTCGACAAGCTGGGCACCACCGCGAAGTCGTTCCGGCCGGCGGCCCGTGAGCTCGACCCGGTGCTGGCCGAGCTCGACACCGTGCTCGAGACCGCGCGTCCGGTGATCGCCGACGCCCGGGTGGTAGTCCGCGACGCCCGGCCCCTGGTCAAGGACCTCGTGCCGACCAGCATCGACGCGACCGGAGTCCTCAACGACTTCAAGGGGCCCGTCCTCAACCGGCTCAACGGGCCGGTCAAGAAGGCGGTCAACTCGTCCTGGAAGGGCAAGGGCCTCTACGAGGGTGGAGGAAACGACAATCTCCTCTACGAAGAGGTCGGCTACCTGCTCTCCGACACCGCCGACGTCTTCAAGTTCCACGACAAGAACGGTGCGATGGGACGACTGATGGCCGGTGTCGGCGTCAACACCCCGGGTGGCGTGATCAGCAAGTCGTTGATCCAGTACCTGGAGTCGGCGGGCTTCCTGCTGCCGGCCGGGCCTGAGGAGGGCGCCAACGACGGTGAGCCGAAGCCTCCGCTCGGTACGTCGCCCCCGTCCGCCGATCCCATCCTGCCCAACACCGGGCTGGACTCGCTCCAGCTTCCCCTCGTCTCGAGGAGCACACGATGAGCAAGCAAGGTCGATTCGCGGCCCACATCGAGCGCCTGAAGACCGTTCCCGGCCTGGGCCGCGACGTCGGTGCACTGACCGTGTTGATGATGCTGGGCGTCCTGTCCGCAGTGATCATCAAGTCCTACCTGGGCGGCAGCGCCCCGTGGAGTGACCAGACCATCGTCAAGGCGGAGTTCGCGCAGGTTCCCGGCCTGAACCCCGAGAGCCAGAACAGCGTGACCATCGCCGGGGTCAAGGTCGGCGCGGTGACGCAGACCGAGGCGACCGACGACGGCACGGCTGTCGTCACGATGAGGCTTGACGGCAACTACGACATCTACAAGAACGCCCAAGCGGTGCTCCGTCCGAAGAACCCGCTCAACGAGATGCAGCTGGAGCTGAACCCGGGCACCAAGTCGGCCGGCCGGATGACCGAACGTGACGTCCTGCCGGTCACCCAGACCAAGCGACCGATCCAGGCCGATGAGATCCTCGGCCACCTCGACGAGCGCTCTCAGTCAGCACTGACCGATCTGCTGCTCGAGTCCGACGTGGCCTTGGCACGGGCCCCGCAGAACCTTCCACCGGGACTTGGTGCCACCTCCGACACGCTGGACTCCCTGCAGCCGGTCGTCAAGGAACTGGCCACCCGCAAGGAGCGGATCGCGACGCTGGTCACGGCCCTGGGCGACATCTCCCAGGCCGTCGGATCCAACGACGAGCGGATCACCAGGCTCGCGTCGTCGACCGAGCAGACCCTGTCGGTCCTGGCTGGCAGCGACAAGGCGTTGCGCGCCAGCCTCAAGGAGGTCCCCGGGCTCACGGTCCAACTCCGTCGTGCCCTCGGCAGCACCCAGGAGCTCACCACACAGCTCGACCCGACGCTGGACAACCTGGACAAGGCCTCGAAGGACCTGCCGCCCGCCCTGACCCGCTTCCAGTCGACGATCGGCAACCTGGGCGACACGCTCGACTCCGCCAAGCCGGTGCTCGACCAGGCCACCGGCGTCATCGCCGACCTGCGACCGACCGTGGCCGACGCCGGCACGTCGCTGCGCACCCTGCGCACGGTGACCGGGCGCCTGGACCACGACACGCTGACCGTCATGAACTACCTGACCGACATCAACGCGTTCGTCTACAACACCTCGTCGGTCTTCGGTGCCGGTGACGCCAACGGCGGCATCATCCGCGGTCACCTGATGGTGCCGCTCCCCGGCGCCGCTGTCCTTCCCAACAAGCTCGACCAGGGCCGAGGAGACAACTGATGAGATTCGGAATCGGTGCGACTGCCGGGCGGACCCTGGCACTGGTCGCGTTCTTCGCGGCGGTCGCGATGATCATGTACTTCTTCTACTCCGGAACAGGTGCCAAGCGCCCCTTCATCGACTCCGGCGAGTACACCGCCACGGTGAAGATGAAGGACGTCGACAACCTGGTCATGGCCGGACAGGTGCAGATCGCGGGCGTCCGGGTCGGACAGGTCCGCTCGGTCGAGCGCCTCGACGGTGGCGGGCTGGAGGTCGAGTTCGCCCTGGACGACGAGCAGGCCCCCCTTCACGAGGGTGCCCAGCTCCGGCTCGCCGAACGCTCGCTCGTCGGCGAGACCTACCTCGCCCTGACCGACGGCAAGGGGGCCGAGCTGCCCTCCGGCACCGAGCTCCCGGAGGACGCCGTGGAGCCGAGTGTGCAGCTCCGTGACGTCCTGGCCAGCGTGGACGAGCAGACCCGCGGCGACCTGAGGAGCCTGCTCCGTTCGCTCGGTGAAGGCACCTCCGGGACCAAGTCCGACACGGCGGCGCTGTTGACCGGCATGGGCAACCTCGGCCGCGAGGGTCACACCGCCCTCGACGCCATCGCCGCCCAGTCCTCCGACCTGACGGCGCTGGCCCGCGAGACCACCCAGGTCCTCGCGGCACTGGACACCGGTCAGGGACAGATCGCCAGCCTGGTGAAGAACGCGAACCGGCTCACGGCCTCCACCGCGGGGCAGCGACAGGCGATCGAGGACACCCTGCGCCTGGCGCCCGGCGTCCTCGACACGGCATCGACGGCGTCCGGTTCGCTGGAATCGCTGGCAACGGCGCTCCTGCCGGTCGCCACCGACCTGCGGGCCGCCGGACCGGATCTCTCCCTCGCCCTGCGCGAGCTCCCGTCCACCACCACCGACCTGCGCCGCATGCTTCCCTCGATGTCGGGCGTGCTGGACAAGGCCCCGGCCACCTTGAAGCGGGTGCCGACGATCAGCAAGGACCTGCAGTCGATCATCCCGACGGCCCAGGCGACCCTGGCCGACGTCAACCCGATGCTCGCCTACGTCAAGCCCTACGGTCCGGAGCTGGCGGCGTACTTCGCCAACTTCAACGCGGTGCTCAACTACCGTGACGAGAGCGGCGCCTACTACCTGCGACTGACCCCGCTGGTGAACACCCACTCGCCGGGCCTGCCGATCTCGACCGACGGACTGCTGGGGAACTACACCAACCCCTACCCGGCACCCGGCACCGGAGCGACTCCCGGTCCGTTCAAGGGTGACTACCCGCGTGTGGAGAGGGACGGACGGTAACCGTGACTCCGCTGCGTCGCCTGCTCGGACTGGTGCTCATCGCGATGGCGATCGCGATGGTGGGCATCGGTCTGAGCCAGGTGCGCACGGACACCACCAGCGCCTCCTTCCTGTCGCTGGACGACCCGAGCCAGAAGGCGAGTCTCGAAGCCGCCCGTTCGTTCGGGGGTGACCCGATCGTCGTGGTTGCGGAGTCGAAGAAGTCCGGAGGACTGCTCGGTCGGGAACAGATCACCGCGCTGGTCGGGCTCGAGGGGGAACTCTCCCGCCTGCCCGACGTCGCCGTCGTCTACGGCCCCGGCACCGTGCTCAACCAGGTCGCCGGCCAGGCCCAGAACATGCTGGCCACGATCTCGGGCCGCCGCGACGGACTGCGAGCGGACGCCGAGCAACGTGCCCGGGCGGCCGGAGCGAGCAAGGCCGAGGCGACCAAGGCGGCGGACGCGGCGGTCGCGAAGTTCGACGTCCGTTACGGCAGCCTGCTCGCCAAGGGCCTGCCCGCGGGCCTGCCCACCTTGCGCAACCCCGGCTTCGTCCGCGCGGTCGTCTTCGACGAGGAGGGCGAGCCGCGTCAGCAGTGGCGCTTCGTCGTGCCCCGTCCCAATGCGATCGCCATCGTCGTCCGGCCCCGCGAGGGCCTCGACCAGGCGGCCACCGAACGACTCGTGGAGCGCACCAAGAAGGCGGTCGGGGACGCCGGGCTCCAGACCACCAAGGTGACCGTCACCGGCATGCCGGTGATCGCCTCGGGTCTCGGAGGGATGCTGCGGCACGAGATCCCGCTCCTGGGCTCGGTAGCCCTGGTCCTGATCGGGGCGTGCTACGCCTTCCTCCCGTGGCTCTCCCGTCGCCGGGCACGGCTCCTTCCGTTGGTGGCCACACTGGGCGCGACCGCGATCACGCTCGCGCTGTTCGGCTGGCTGGACCACCCCCTGTCCCTGGGCGTGGTGGCGTTCCTGCCGATCATCATGGGCACCGGCAGCGACTTCCCGGCGTACCTGCTCCGCGGCGCCGACCGTCGCCGGGTCATCGTGACTGCCGTCGCCGCAGCGGCGGGCTTCCTGTCGCTGGCGATCTCCCCGGTCCCCTTCGTCCGAGACCTCGGCATCGCACTGGCCACCGGCGTCCTCATCGCCGTGGCCCTCGGCCTGCTGATCAGCAAGCTGGCCCCGCGCTCCGCGGAACTGCCCGACGTGCCCGAGGCGACCCTCGAGCCGGCCGCTGTGCCGGTGCGCGGCAGGGCGTTGTCGCCGCTCGCACGGTTCGGCGTCCTGATGGGCGCAGGGGCGATCGGGCTGGTCGGGTGGCTGGCACTGCCGCACCTCGACATCGCGGCCCAGCCGGAGCAGCTGGCCCAGGGCGTCCCGGAGCTCGACGACGCGACGTACGCCGAAGGGGTGCTGGGCTCGGCCGGTGAGGTGCAGGTCTTCGTCCGCGGGGACGACGTGCTCACGCCCGCGAACCTGGCCTGGATGAACCGTGCACAGGAGATCACGCTGCGCCGCTTCGGGGATCGGCTGCACCCCGTGGCCAGCCCTCCCTCGCTCCTGGCCTTCCTCGGTGAGAACCCCACGGTCTCCCAGATCCAGGCCGGGCTCGACCAGATGCCTCACTACCTCCGCAGCTCCGTGATTCGCGACGACCGGCGCCAGGCCGTGCTCAGCTTCGGGATCGAGCTCGATGACGTGGGCGAGCAGCAGCAGTTGCTCCGGGACCTGCGCGAAGCGCTCCCGCCGCCACCGGACGGCACCACCGTTGATCTCGCCGGGCTCCCGGTCGTGACCGGACGCAGCTACGAGCTGGTGTCGCAGGACCGCTACCTGGCAAGCCTCGCCGGGATCGGTGCGGCCGGCCTGGTGCTGCTCATCGGACTCCGCCGACGGGCCGACGCCCTCCGTGCGGTCGGCGCCGCGTCACTGGCGACCGGCTGGGGCCTGGCGGGTGCCTGGTTCCTGGGAGTCTCACTCACGCCGTTGACGGTCACCCTCGGCTGCCTGGCCACCGCCACGGCCTGCGAGTTCAGTGTCCTGCTCGGCGCCGGGCGAGTCGGCCCACGGAGCACCGTCGTACGCCGTGCGGTCCTGGTCGCCGCCGCTGCCGCTGCGTCCGGCTACCTGGCACTGATCGTCTCGGGGCTGGCCGTGATTCGTGACTTCGGGCTCTTCCTCGCGGCCACCGTCGGGTTGTCGCTCCTGGCCGCACAGGTCATGCGACTGACCACCTCCCCGATGCCGGTGGCCGCGCCCGCAGTCAACCAGACCGAACCGACTCGAATGAAGGTGAAGCTGTGAAGATCCCCAAGCTCTCCCTGCCGCAACGCACGCGAACCCGGGTCGGGGCACTCGTCGCCCTGGTGGCGGTGGTCGCCGTCGGCGCGGGTGCCGGCTACCGCATGTTCACCGGCCTGCCCGACGACGCCGTCCTCGAGTACGACGGCCAGGTGATCACCCAGCACGACCTCGACGAGCGGGTCGACGCGCTCGGTGCCCTGTACGGAATCCAGAAGCCCGCCGCGGCCGACGACCAGGACACCTTCCAGCGAGACGCCGCCAAGGCCGTCGCGGTCAGCCTCATCCTCGACGATGCCGCCGAGGAGCACGACATCGTGATCTCCGACAAGTCCGCCCGTGACACGCTCGCCGCGATGCTCGAGGAGCAGCTGGCCGACCCGCGCAAGGACTTCAACCAGCTGCTGGCGAAGTTCGGGATCAGCGAGGACGACGTACTCGAGGAGATCAAGCGCCAGCAGGCGATCGCCCTGCTCTTCCGGGAGATCACCCAGGACGCGGTCGACGGAGTCGGCGCCGACGACGTGCGGTCCTACTTCGACGACGACCCGTCGAGGTTCGCCCTCCCGGAGCAGCGTCGCCTGAGCAACATCGTGGTGAGCAACCGCAAGGACGCCCGCACGGTGGTTGCCGCAGTACGAGGCGGGACGGACTTCGCGACCGTGGCACGCAAGGTCTCGCTCGACGACGCGACCCGCGACAAGGGCGGTGACCTGGGCACTGTCACCGCGGCGGAGCTCGACGAGGCGTTCGCCGAGCCGGCGTTCGCAGCGGGCAAGGGCCGCGTCTTCGGACCCGTGAAGACGCCCTACGGCTGGAACGTCGGCCGGGTCGTCGCGGTGACTCCCGGGCGGGCCATGCCCTTCGCCAGGGTCAAGGACCAGGTCGCGGACGCAGCCCGCTCGGAGGCAGCACTCAAGGCCTGGCGACAGTGGCTCAAGGACGAGATCAAGGACGCCGACGTCGAGTACGCCGACGACTACCGCCCGAAGAACGCCGACGAGCCGCCGGCCGACGCCGGTGTCAACCCCGGGACCCTGGAAGACCGATGACCCCGGTCCTGATCAGTGCCCTCGTCGCAGCCGGCTTCGTGTCACTGAGCCTGTGGGGCTTGCGCAACGTCGAGGAGCTCGTCCCCGAACGACCGTCCATGGCCCGACGGGACAAGGAGCTCCGCTCACTGAAGCGGGGCGCCAGGTCGTGCTTCCTGATCGGCCTGCTCTTCGCCACGTGGGCCGTCGTGTTGGCGGTCAACCTCGTGCTGGACAGCCGCTGATCCCCCCCTTTGGGAGGGGTAACAACCTCCCCGACGACGACGCCGACGTTCGGCGAAATCGAGACCATTTCCAGTGTGAGGCCGACCGGTTCCGGTGGCCGTACAGCAGGAGGAAAAGACGTTGACGACATTGCGTACGGCCGTGGACCCCCGCGGCGATCAGTTTCAGGAGAACCGCGCCGTCCAGGAGGCGGCTCTCGCGGAGCTCGATCAGCAACTCGACCTGGCGCGCGCCGGTGGCGGGGCCAAGTACGGCGACCGGCACCGCGCCCGTGGAAAGATGCTGGCCCGGGAGCGGATCGAGCTGCTGCTCGACCGTGACGCGCCGTTCCTCGAATTCTCGTCGTTGGCGGCCTGGGGAACCCAGTTCACCGTCGGCGCCAGCATCGTCACCGGCCTCGGCGTCGTCTCCGGTGTCGAGTGCGTGATCATTGCCCACGACCCGACGGTCCGCGGCGGAACGATGAACCCCTACACGCTGCGCAAGAACCTCCGCGCCCTCGACATCGCCAAGACCAACCGGCTGCCGGTGATCAACCTGGTCGAGTCCGGTGGTGCCGACCTGCCGACCCAGTCCGAGCTCTTCGTGGCCGCGGGCAAGATCTTCCAGGGTCTCTCCGAGCTCTCCGGCATGGGTGTTCCGACCCTCGCCCTCGTGTTCGGCAACTCGACCGCCGGTGGCGCCTACGTGCCCGGCATGTGCGACTACGCCGTGCTCGTGGACAACGCCGCGAAGGTCTTCCTCGGTGGCCCGCCCTTGGTCAAGATGGCGACCGGCGAGGAGTCCGACGACGAGGAGCTCGGCGGTGCGGACATGCACGCTCGGGTCTCCGGCCTGGCCGACCACTTCGCGGTCGACGAACGCGATGCCCTGCGGATCGGGCGACAGATCATGTCGGAGATCAACTGGCGCAAGCACGGCCCGGCTCCCAGCCACGAGCCGGACGCGCCGTTGTACGACGAGGACGAGCTGCTCGGCATCGCCGCCGCGGACTTCCGTGTGCCGGTGGACCCGAAGGAGGTCCTGGCCCGCGTGGTCGACGGCTCCCGCTTCAGCGAGTACAAACCGCTCTACGGCAGCAGCCTGGTCACCGGCTGGGCGTCGATCCACGGCTACCCGGTGGGCATCCTGGCCAACGCGCGTGGTGTGTTGTTCAGCGAGGAGGCCCAGAAGGGCACAGAGTTCATCATGCTGGCCAACCAGCTCGACATCCCGCTGGTCTTCCTGCAGAACTGCACCGGCTTCATGGTCGGCAAGGACTACGAGCAGGGCGGCATCATCAAGGACGGCGCGAAGATGATCAACGCCGTCACCAACAGCACTGTGCCGCACCTGACGATCAACATCGGGGCCTCCTTCGGCGCCGGCAACTACGGCATGTCCGGCCGCGCCTACGACCCGCGCTTCATGTTCACGTGGGTCAACGCGAAGCTCGCCGTGATGGGTGGGTCACAGCTCGCCGGCGTGCTGTCGATCGTGGGGAAACAGGCTGCTGAGGCCGCCGGCCGTGAGTTCGACCTCGAGGCCGACGCCATCAAGACCAAGCAGATCGAGGAGCAGATCACCGCCGAGTCGCACTCGTTCTTCACCAGCGCCCGGCTGTACGACGACGGCGTGATCGACCCGCGCGACACCCGCACAGTGCTTGGAATGGCGCTCTCCGCGGTGCACACCCAGGTCATCGAGGGCAGACGCGGCTACGGCGTCTTCCGAATGTGAGAACGGAACCCATGGCAACCATCAGCAAGCTGCTCATCGCGAACCGGGGCGAGATCGCCTCGCGCATCATTCGCACGGCCCGCAACCTGGACATCGCGTGCGTCGCCGTCTATTCGGACGCCGACGCCGACGCGCCGTGGGTGCACGAGGCGGACGAGGCCGTCCATCTCCCCGGCACCTCGCCCGGTGACACCTATCTCCGCTCCGATCTCGTCCTGGCGGCGGCCAGGGCGACCGGCGCCGACGCGATCCATCCGGGCTACGGCTTCCTCTCCGAGAACGCCGACTTCGCTCGCGAGTGCGCCAAGGCCGGTGTGATCTTCGTCGGTCCTCCCCCCGAGGCGATCGACAGCATGGGCTCGAAGATCGAGGCCAAGAAGATCATGGCGGACGCCGGCGTACCGGTTCTTCCGCAGGTCACCATCTCCGACGACGCGTCGATCGATGGCGAAGCCCTGGCCGCCAGGGTGGCCTCCGACATCGGCTACCCGGTGCTCGTCAAGGCGGCGTACGGCGGTGGTGGCCGCGGCATGCGGATCGTCAACGACGCCGACGGACTGCTGGAAGCCGTCGAGGGCGCGCGTCGCGAGGCCGTGACCTCGTTCGGCAACGGCACCATCTTCCTGGAGCGCTTCCTGGACTCGCCTCGCCACATCGAGGTGCAGATCTTCGCCGACACCCAGGGCAACGTGGTCCACCTGTTCGAGCGTGAGTGCTCGATCCAGCGTCGCTACCAGAAGATCATCGAAGAGGCGCCGTCACCGGTCGTCGACGAGGCGCTCCGTGAGGAGCTCGGCACTGCGGCCATCGCCGCAGGCAAGGCGATCGGGTACGTCGGCGCCGGCACCGCCGAGTTCGTCATGGGCTCCGACGGCCGGTTCTACTTCCTCGAGGTCAACACGCGTCTCCAAGTGGAGCACCCGGTCACCGAGATGATCACCGGCCTCGACCTGGTCCGTCTGCAGCTGCTGGTCGCCGAGGGCAATCCCCTGCCCGAGGAGGCCCTCGACGCCACCATCAACGGGCACGCGATCGAGGTGCGTCTCTACGCCGAGGACGTTGCCGCAGGCTTCCTGCCCGCCACCGGCACGGTGCACGGATTCTCGGTGCCCGACCTCCCCGGCATCCGGGTCGACGCCGGAGTGGTCGACGGCTCGGTGATCAGCGTGCACTACGACGCCATGCTGGCCAAGGTGATCGCACACGGACCCAGCCGCGACGACGCCCGGCGTACCCTCGCCCGGGCGTTGGCCGACAGCCGCCTCCACGGGGTCGTCACGAACCGTGAGCTCCTGGTCGGCATCCTCCGCGAGCCCGAGTTCGCGGCCGGGACCATCGACACCGGCTACCTCGGTCGGCACGACCCGATGACGCTCGCGCAGTCCTGGCGGGCTCCCGAGACGGTCACCGTCCACGCGATCGCCGCTGCCCTGGCCGACCAGGCCTCCCGCCGTGAGACCGCGCGCGTCCTCGGACAGGTGCCGAGCGGCTGGCGCAATGTGCCGAGCGGCTTCCAGGAGGCCGTCTACGGCTTCGACGGCGATGAGTACGACGTGCGCTACCGCTACTCGCGGGGTGCGATCGAGGTCAGTGTCAACGGCGAGGCCCAGCCCGGGACGACCGTGCTCAGTGCATCGCCGGACGTGGTGGACCTCAAGGTCGGCGGCGTGCGCCGTACCTGCACCGTGCGTCGCGTCGACGACATCGCGTTCGTCGACAGTGTGCTTGGTGCAACGACGCTCATCGAGTCGCCCCGGTTCCCGGAACCGGGTTCGCAGAGTGCCCCCGGATCCCTGCTCGCGCCGATGCCCGGCACCGTCGTCAGGATCGCGGTCGAGACAGGTGACACCGTCAAGGCGGGCGAGACCGTCGTCGTGCTCGAGGCGATGAAGATGGAGCACAGCGTCTCTGCCCCGGTCGACGGCAGCGTCTCCGAGATCGACGTCTCGGTCGGACAGGCCGTCGAGCTCGGCACCGTTCTCGCGGTGGTGGAGGAGCAGGAGTCGTGAGCGTCACCTACGAAGTTCGCAACGGCGTCGCCTGGCTGACCATCGACCGTCCGGATGCCCGCAACGCGCTGAACAAGGAGGTCCGCGACGGCCTCTTCGACGGCGTCAGGCGCTTCAATGCCGACGATGCCGCCAAGGTGCTCGTGCTGACCGGCGCCGGGGACAAGGCGTTCTGCGCCGGCGGCGACCTCAAAGAGATGGCCGACAACGCGTTGACGGTCCCGCCGATCGACTTCGTGCCTCAGTTCGGCCGCAACATCGAGGTCTCCAAGCCGACCATCGCCGCCGTCAACGGGGTGGCCCTGGCCGGTGGCTTCCTGCTCGCCCAGACCGCTGACCTGTGCATTGCCTCTGACACCGCGAGGTTCGCGATCAGTGAGGTCAAGGTCGGTCGCGGTGCCCCGTGGGCCGCTCCGCTCTCCTGGCTGGTGCCGCCGCGGGTGGCCATGGAGATCCTTCTGACCGGCGACATGATGAGTGCCGAGCGCGCCCGCGAGGTCGGCCTCGTCAACAAGGTGGTCGCCGCGGACGACCTGGTCGAGGAGACCCAGAAGCTCGCCGAGCGGATCGCCGCCAATGCGCCGCTCTCGGTGATGGCCGGCAAGCGCACCGTCCGGCTGATCGCAGAGATGCCCCTCGCGGAAGCCTTTGACGAGGCGGAGCGCATCTGGGAACCCGTCTACTTGAGCGCCGACGCCCAGGAGGGCCCGGCGGCCTTCCGCGACAAGCGAGCACCCCAATGGGAGGGACGATGACCGCCGTGACCCTGAATGACATGGTGACCGACCTGGCGGCCGAGACCACCGACCTGGCCGGGCTCCTTCTGGGCCTGAGCGCCTCCGAGTGGGAGCTGGCCACACCGGCAGCCGGCTGGGCGGTGCGTGACCAGGTGAGCCACCTGGCGTTCTTCGACGAGGCGGCCATCATCGCGATCACCGAGCCTGACCGGTTCCGACGCGAGGCCGAGACACTGATGGCCCTCGGGCCGGACTTCCCCGATCGGGTGGCCGAGCGCTTCCGCGAGACACCGGTCGTGGACCTGGCGGACTGGTTCGCCGACTCCCGTGCGACGTTGTTGAAGGTCCTCGGTGAGGCCGAAGCGCGCGATCGGGTGCCGTGGTACGGCCCGGACATGAGCGTGATGAGCTGCGCGACGGCACGCCTCATGGAGACCTGGGCGCACGGTCTCGACATCTCCGACACGTTCGGCGTGGAGTGCGTGCCCACCAGCCGGCTTCGACACATCGCTCACCTGGGGGTGAGGACACGCGCCTTCAGCTACGTGCTCCGCGCAAGGCCCGCGCCCGAGGCGGAGGTCCGCATCGACCTGGCGGCGCCCGACGGGGACCGGTGGACCTGGGGTCCGCCTGATGCCGCCCAGTCCGTGACGGGCACCGCGCTCGACTTCTGCTTCGTGGTCACCCAGCGCCGCCACGTGGCGGACACCGACCTGGTCGTCCGCGGGCACGCGGCGGCCGAATGGATGTCCATCGCCCAGGCGTTCGCCGGAGCACCTTCCGACGGGCGGCCGCCCTCACTGCTGGCCAAGGAGATCTCGTGAACAATCGTCGTCCGGTCCGCATCGCCAACTGCTCGGGGTTCTACGGCGACAGGGTCGCCGCCGCCTGGGAGGTGCTCGAGGGTGGCGATGTCGACGTGCTCACCGGCGACTACCTCGCCGAGCTGACCATGCTGATCCTCTGGAAGGCGCGGCAGAAGGACGCCTCGGGTGGCTACGCGAAGACCTTCCTCTCCCAGATGGAGCGGGTGATGGGGACCTGCCTCGATCGCGGGATCAAGGTCGTCAGCAACGCAGGGGGGCTCAACCCGGAGGGCCTGACCGATCGGCTGCACGAGCTGGCCGCCACCTTGGGGCTGTCCCCGCGGATCGCGTGGATCGAGGGAGACGACCTCACCGACCGGTTGCCGGAGCTGGTCGCGGCCGGACATCCCTTGACCCATCTCGACACCGGCAAGGCGCTGGCCGACTCGAACACCAAGGCCGTGACCGCCAACGCCTACTTGGGCGCGTGGGGCATCGTCGACGCCCTCCGGGCCGACGCCGACATCGTGGTGTGCCCCCGGGTCACCGACGCCTCTCTGGTCGTCGGGCCGGCCGCGTGGTGGCACGGCTGGGACCGGAGCGACTACGACGCCCTCGCCGGCGCGGTGGCGGCCGGCCACGTCATAGAGTGCGGGCCCCAGGCGACGGGTGGCAACTACTCGCGCCTGCCGGCCGTCCCCGACAAACGCCGTCCCGGGTTCCCGATCGCGGAGGTGGCTGCCGATGGTCAGGTCGTGATCACCAAGCAGGTCGGCAGCGGCGGCCATGTCTCTCCGGGCACGGTCACGGCCCAGCTGCTCTACGAGATCCAGTCCCCGGCGTACGCAAACCCCGACGTGGTCGCACACTTCGACACCCTCCGCCTCGAGCAGCAGGGCCCCGACCGCGTGCTCATCTCCGGAGCCACCGGCACCGCGCCACCGCCCGACCTCAAGGTCGCGATCAACCAGCTCGGTGGCTACCGGAACACCATGACGCTCGTGCTCACCGGCCTCGACATCGAGGCGAAGGCGGACTGGGCGCGCGCGCAGCTGTTCGACGTCCTCGGTGGGGAGGACACGTTCGACGAGGTCGACGTACGGCTCCTGCGGTTCGACCGCCCCGACGCGGAGACCAACGAGCAGGCCACCGCCCACCTCCGGGTGACCGTCAAGTCGGCGGACAAGAACAAGGTGGGGCGACGGTTCGCCAACGCGACCATGGAGCTCGCGGTCGGCGGGTACGCCGGGTTCCACACCACGACACCGCCCGCCGACGCCAGCGCGTACGGCGTCTACTGGCCGACGCTCGTGCCTCTCGACGTGGTGACGCACAGCGTGGTGCTGCCCGACGGCACCAGACGAGTGGTGCCGCACGGACCCACCGCCACCCCCGTGGAGTCCCAGCCGGTGTCGGCCCTCGGGACCGACGTCACAGCGATCGCGGGTGAGACCCGCAGGGTCCCGCTCGGCACGGTGTGCAGTGCGCGCTCGGGCGACAAGGGGGGCAACGCCAACGTCGGCATCTGGACCGAGGACGAGCGCGGTTTCGCCTGGCTCGACGCCCACCTCACCGTGGAGCGGTTCCGCGAGCTGCTGCCGGAGGCCGCAGACCTCGAGATCCGGCGATGGGCGCTGCCCCGGCTCAACGCCCTCAACTTCGTCGTCGTGGGCCTCCTGGGCGCCGGCGTCGCCGAGACCGCCCGACCCGACCCGCAGGCCAAGGGCCTGGGGGAGTACTTGCGCTCGCGACACGTCGACGTGCCGGTGGCGCTGATCGAGTTGGAAGAGAGCCGACGATGAGCACCGAGATCCTGGTCCGTGACGACGGCCCGGTGAGGGTGCTCACCATGTCCGGACCCTCGCGGATCAACTCGATCGGTGCCTCCACGGCGGAGCAGCTGTGCGACGAGGTGGTGGCAGCGGAGCGGGACGACCGGGTGCACGCCATGGTCCTGACCGGCGAGGGCGAGCACTTCTCCTCCGGTGGCGACGCGGAAGGAGTCCTCGAGGCGGGACTGAGCCGCGACGACGACGCGATGATCCGTTTCATGCGCTCCTACCAGCGTGCTGCCCTCACCATCTGGAACAGTCCGCTGCCGGTGGTCGCCAGCGTGGCCGGCATCGCCTACGGCGGCGCGTTCAACCTGGCCCTCTCGTGCGACCTCATCGTGTGCTCCGAGAACGCCCGCTTCTGCCAGGTCTTCCTGCGGCGCGGTGTGGTCCCCGACTTCGGTGGTGCCTATCTGCTGCCGCGGCTCGTGGGCATGCAGAAGGCGAAGGAGCTGATGTTGCTCGCGGACGAGATCGATGCCGGCACGGCCGAGCGACTGGGCTTGGTCAACTTCGTGGTCCCCAGTGCCGAGGAGTCCCTGTCGACCGCGACCGGGCTCGCCCACCGCCTCGCTGCCCAGTCGCGGATGGCGATGTCGATGACCAAGCGGCTGCTCAACGCCAGCACGGGCGGGACCCTGCAGTCGTCCCTCGAGCTCGAGGCCCTCAGCCAGGCCTCCGTCCTGGGCTCCCAATCGGCGCAGAAGTCCTTCGAGGGCTTCCGCGAACGCTGACCCCCGCGTGCCCGGGCCGGACGAACAGGGCGTCAGAGCTCGACGGCGAGGATTCGCGTGGTGACCAGGCGCAGGTCCTCGGGAAGGCTCGGCCGTTCCCTGAGGTGTTGGGTGCGGCAGGTGTCGATGACCACGGTGAGCATCGCCTGGATGAGGTAGCGGGCCTGGGGCGTGCTGAGCTCGGGCCGGGTCTCGGTGAGCAGGCGCACCCACTCCGCGACGTAGTCGTGCTGAGACCGGCGCACGTCGTGGCGATGGTCGCTCGGGAGGTTGCCCACCTCGGAGACGAGGATGCCGAGCAGGTCGTGGTGGACCATGGCGAAGTCGACGTACGCGGCCAGGGCCTTGTGCAGCGCTTCCTCGGGGGTCGAGGCCGCGGCCAGGGCATTGTTCAGGCCCAGCTGCAGGGGCACGGAGGCGCGGGCGATGGTCGCCGAGAGCAGGTCGGCCTTGCTCGGGTAGTACTTGTAGACGGCCGTGCTCGTGATGCCGACCTCGGCGCCGATGTCGTCCATGGTCACCGATTGGTAGCCGTTCTCGTTGAAGAGCCGGGTGGCGACTGCGAGGATCGCCTCCTTGCGCGAGTGGGGCTGCAGGCCGGTTCGCACCCTGGCGCCCGCTGTGGCCGAGTCGATGGGCGTGGATTGGATCGGCGCGGACGCGACCGCCAGGGCGCTGCGCTGCAGGAGGTCCTTGACCCCGCTCTCCGACATCGGGGTGCGGTGGTACGAGGGGCTGGTCAGCACCGCGAGGACGCACCAGGAGAGCAGGTCCGCGTCATCGAGCGAGATCTCCGGCCGCCTGGCGTGCAGCTGTGCGGCGAACCGCGCCACGAACGCGAAGAAGCGCGCCCGCACCTCTGCTCGGCGCCCGCTCTCGAGGTGTCGGGTCTCCCTGCTCCACAGAACGCCCAGGTCGCGGCGTACGCCGGCCGTCGTGGCGAGTTCGGCGACCATGTCCTCGAGGGGCGGTGGCTCGCCATCCCCGACGGCGTCCGTGCCGCGTTCGAACGCGTCGGTCAGTGCGTGGGCCAGCAGGTCCTGCTTGCTCGAGAAGTGGCGGTAGAGGGCCCCGGCCGTGATGCCGACGGACTCCGCGATCTGGCCGGTGCTCACGTTGGCGTAGCCGTGGCGGTAGAAGAGGTCGCCCGCTGCGGCGATGATCTGCTGCTTGCGGTCTCGAGGACGTCGTCGAGGTGCGGCCGGCGCCGGCCGTGCTGTCACTACCATCTCCGGTCTCCCCTGATCATGCTCCGCAACCATCCAAACAGATGATCGTGAGGTTACTCAAGATTTACTTTTCGGTTAGGATGGGGAATCAACGGTACGGCGAGGCTCCTACTGTCATGCCGCCCACCATTTACTTCTGCTGCCTGGAGGTCCGCATGAGCACCGCCACCACCGACTTCGGACGTCGTCTGACCGTCCCCCTGGTCGCCGCCCCGATGACCGGGGTCTCCGGCCCCGAGCTGGTCGTCTCGGCGTGCCGCAACGGCGTGATCGGGTCCTTCCCGACGCACAACGCCCGCGACGTGGCGGAGCTGGACACGTGGCTGTCCGGCATGAGGCGCGACCTGGCTGACGCCCCGGCGGCACCCATCGCCCCGAACCTCGTCGTGCATCGGACCAACGCTCGCCTTCACGAGGACACCGCCTGCCTGGTGGAGCACGGAATCGAGCTCGTGATCACGAGTGTCGGCTCGCCGACCCCGGTGCTCGAGACCCTGCACGCCTCGGGATGTCAGGTCTATGCGGATGTCGCCACGCTGGCCCAGGCCCGCAAGGCTGCCGACGCCGGTGTGGACGGGCTCGTGCTGCTCTCGGCTGGCGCCGGGGGCCAGACCGGCGCGGCCAATCCCTTCGCCTTCGTGCGCGCCGTGCGTGAGTTCTTCGCCGGAACGGTGGTCCTTGCGGGTGGGGTCTCGGACGGCGTGGCGCTGCTCGCCGCCCGGGTGCTCGGTGCCGACCTCGCCTACATGGGCACCCCGTTCATCGCCACCCGTGAGAGCCTCGCGTCGCAGGAGTACCGCTCCGCCGTCGTGGAGGCGAGCATGGACGACGTCCGGCTCAGCGACCAGGTGGGCGGACTCCCGGCCAGCCTGCTCGCCCAGTGGCTGGAAGGCCGTGAGGCCGGGCCGGTGAGCGCAGGTGACTTCCAGCAGGAACGGCTCGTGGCCGACCCTAGTGTGTGGAGTGCGGGACACGGAGTCACCAGCATCCGTGAGGTCGTTGCCGTCGACGAGCTGGTGGCTCGGGTGCGCCGGGAGTACGACGAGGCGCTGATCGGGCTGTCGGCCCTCGGTGCGGGCTGACCCCCTCACAGCAGCTCGATCCCGGAGACCTTCCACGTTCCACCCTGCTGGACGACGTCGAGCTCGAAGCGGGCCTCGCCTGTCGTGCTCCGGCCGTCCGGCGAGGTGGCCGTCTGCTCGGCCAGCACGAGCAGGCGCCCGTCGTCACCGGTGAGTTCCACGACCCCGATGGCGCGAGGGGTGGTGGTGAGACTGAGTCCGCCCTTCCTGGCCTGGGCCAGGAAGGGCTTGTAGAGGCGGTCGTACTCGTTGATCGCCTCGTCAACGAGTGCAGCCTCGGCTGCGCGACGCGTGGTGCGCACGCGCTTGGGGTCGATCGAGAAGACCTGTTTCACGAGCTGCTCGACGTCCTGGATCACGAGCTCGGTCGTCCCGTCGTCGAGGAACGCCACGTTCTCCACCGACTCGGGATCGTCACCTCCCCTGACCGCGAGGGCCACCCCGAGCCCGGTGACCAGGAGGACGAGGATGGCGAGGACGGCGAGGGCGCCTGTCGACTGCGGGGGCCGGAACCTCACGACTGACCTCCCAGCCTCTGCATCGCCGACAGCTTCCAGCCGTCGGATCCACGCTCCACGAAGCACAGGAACTCGGTGACCCGTGTGGTCTTCTCGGTGCCCTTCTTCTTCGTTTGGATCGTGACGAGGGCCACCGCACGTGCCTCGCCCGCGTCGGCGTCGTACGAGCTGAGGGCGATGCGCCCGATCTCGGTGGTGGACACCGTGCGGGACCTCTTCAGGTCGCGCAACACGGCCTTCTCGCCCTTGCCGACCATCGCGTGCAGCTGCCCGGCGGTGACGTCGGACCACGTGTCGATCAACCCGTCGAGGTCGCGGTAGTCGATCGTGTGGAAGGCCTTCAACCCGTCGGTCGCGGCCTGGACGGCGGCGTCGCGTCCGGCCGCGCGGCCGTCCGTCGGCGAGGTCTCCTCACCCCGGGCCTGCCAGGCGAGCAAGGCGCTGGCCAGCACGCCCACGACCAGCAGAGCGGTGAGGGTGAGTCCGACCGCTCGACGTACGTCCACCCGGGAGAGGCCGGATAGGGACAAGTCCTTCTCGTCGGCCGTGACTTCGGGCTGTGGTGGGTCGTTGTGCTCTACGAACCCCGGATCTGGCGGGACAGACATCTGACTCCTCGGCTCCTTGATCACGCCGCCCAACGTCGTTCGGGGCGGCTGGGCGACCCTGTAAGTAAATACGGGGCTAACCATTTGGGAGAGATTCCCAATCTTCGCCGACGTAACCTAGTGTCGGGTTTTGGCGCCTTTACTGGTTGACAGTATGACCTTCCTCACTGAAACTGTAAACAGAAAGTAAACGGTAAGTAACTTCAGTGGCCTCGAAGGGTGCGACTCATGGCACGAACTGCGGACTCCCCTCCGGCGCTGTCGCCGGTGGACATCGACGAGCGCAGGGTCCGACTCTCGGCCACGATCCGCTCCCTCCTCGACGTCTCGCACCTGCCACCGGGCTCACCCGACGTCGAGGTCCTGGAGAGGGCCGCGGAACGTTGGGCCACGGACGCCCCGACGTCGTTGGCCGATTTGGCCGGTGAGGTCGCGGCAGTCACCGACACCGTCCAGCACCTGATGGCGCAGCCACTTCTGGCTGCCCGGCGGGTCAACGTAGCCCTCGAGCGGCTGCAGAACGCGCGGACCGTCGATGAGGTCCTGCGCTCGGCCGCTTCCGAGCTCGCCTGGGGGTGCGACTTCGACCGGGTGCTCGTGTCGCGGGTCGAGGACTCGTCGTGGCTCCCCGTCGCCTGGCACGCCACCGACTCGGGGAGCGACCAGAACCAGGCCATGGCCGAGTTGCTCCGCGGCAACCGGATCGCACTGGCCAGCGGCATGGTCGAGGCCGAGGCGCTGCGCCGCAGGGCACCGGCGCTGGTGCGCAACACCGCGGTCCAGTCGCGCACCTTCGCGCCGTTCCACGACGTCGGCGGCAGTGCGTCGTACATCGTGGCCCCGATCCTGACCGGAGACCGGGTCTTCGGGCTGCTCCACGTCGACACCGACGCCTCGGGGCGTTCCATCGTCGACAGCGACGTCGCCGCGGTGCGGGCATTCGCCAACGGAGTCGGGTTGATCCTCGAGCGACTTGCCCTCCTCGACAAGCTGATGGCCCAGAAGCAGCACATCAAGTCGGCCCTGGCTGCGGCCGAGCAGGCGGTGGAGGACCTGACGAGCTCTCCGGTGACCCTCGCCGTGCCCAGTCCGAGGAGCAACGCGCCCGCGACCGGGGAGTTGGGGCCGGCCCGGATCGAGGACCGGTTCACGACGCGGGAGCGCGAGGTGTTCGCGCTCCTGATCGGTGGGGCGACCAACGCCCAGATCGCCGACCGCCTGACAGTCTCGGAGACGACGGTGAAGTCGCACGTCAAGCACATCCTCCGCAAGATGAAGGCGACCAATCGTTCGCAGGCGATCGCCCAGTACCTCGCGGCAGGTGAGCGCCGATGATCCCGGGCGACCGTTCCCGAGCGGTGAGTTTCGCCCTGCCGCGTCGCGGCGGGCACACGCACTTCGACCGCGGGCTCCGCCGGCGTGCTGCCGAGCTGTGTGCTGACCTGACCGACGCACTGCACGCGGACCCCGACACCATGGTCCCCGACCCCGGTGTCACCGACCCCGGGTGCGACCGGACCTCGCCGGCGCGCCTGTCCAGGTTGGCCCGCTTCTGCACCGAACGGGCCGAGTTGTCGGCTCCCGTCGACGAGCTGACCGCGCGTCGACTCTACCTGCTGGCCCTGGACCTGCAGCAGCTGGTGCTCGAGCTCCAGCAGGAGGAGCTGCTCTCGAGCACCCGTCGCCTGGAGTCGGTCGGCGACGGACTCTCCCGGTTGCGCACCCTGCCGAACTCGGTCGACATGCTCGAGTCCGTCTGCGAGGAGATCGTCAACCGCTGCGACTTCGGGCGGGTGGTCCTCTCCCGGGTCGACCACGGTTCGTGGGTGCCCAGCACGGCGTTCTTCACCGAGAGCGACTCGTCGTGGTTCTCCGAGTGGATCGGAACCGGTATCGCGTTGCGCGGGGACACGCCCGAGACCCTGCTGCTGACGGAACGTCGGCCGGCAGCGGTCTACGACACCGGAAGCGCGACCGTGCACCGCCAGATCATCATCGAGTCGGGGCAGTCGACCTCCTACGTGGTGGCTCCTTTGATGGCTGCGGGGTCGGTCGGCGGATTCCTCCATGCCGACCACTTCCCCACGTCGCGGCGCGTGGACCAGGTCGATCGTGACGTCCTGTGGGCCTTTGCCGAGGGGCTCACCCGGATCCACGAACGGCTCGTGCTGCTCGAGCGGGTCCGGGACCAGCGCGCGCAGGTCGAGTCGGTGCTGGGGTCCGCACTCGACACGATGGACCCTGCCCCGGGCACCGACCTGCTGGGAGTCAGTGGCAGACTGCCGGCTGCTCCGGAGGTCCTTTCCGAGCTGACCACCCGCGAGGTCGAGGTCCTGCACCTGATCGTCGAGGGCTCCAGCAATCGAGCGATCGGCTCACGCCTGGTGATCACCGAGGACACGGTGAAGTCCCACGTCAAGCAGATCCTGCGCAAGCTGGGCGTGGCCAACCGGGCCCAGGCGATCGCGTGCGTGGCGGGCACGACCGTCAGCTGACCGGCGCCGGCCCTGCCTCTTCGGGTGAGGGATCTCCTCCTCCCGAGCGATGTGGCTCACACCACACTTCCGTGACGCTGAGAGTGCGGCAGCGAAAGGGAAGCAACTATGAGCAGGCACATCCAAGGACCTCGTCGGTCCGGAGCACGCACCATCACTCGACGGGCACGACGCCACGCAGATCGGGGCGCCGCTCTCGTGGTCCTCGGTGTCGTGTCGGCGGCGTGGACGGCGAGTCTCGTCAGCGCCGGTACCGGCGCGGCCAGCGTTGCGGCCCCGTCCACCAGCGACGAGGGCGCCGTCACCGTGCCGT
>NZ_LMGG01000005.1:232095-232444 GCF_001427925.1 Nocardioides sp. Root151 | reverse complement strand
CCTCGGCGTGCCCCGCGGGTCCGGCGACAAGATCGTCCAGACCGCCTCCACCAACGGCATCCCCTCCGCCGCCCTGGCCGCCTACCAGCGCGCCGCCACGGTCATCAACGCCGCCGACAAGACCTGCAACATCCCGTGGCAGCTGGTCGGCGCCATCGGCCGCGTCGAGTCCGACCACGGCCGCTACGGCAACAACACCCTCGGCACCGACGGCATCTCCCGCCCCGGCATCTACGGCATCGCGCTCAACGGCTCCAACAACACCCAGGCGATCCTCGACACCGACGCCGGCCAGTACGACCGCGACGCCAAGCACGACCGCGCGGTCGGCCCGATGCAATTCATCCCC
>NZ_LMGG01000005.1:121122-232025 GCF_001427925.1 Nocardioides sp. Root151 | reverse complement strand
CTACACCTCGGTGCCCAACAGCACCACCTCCGCGGTCTACATCCCGCCGACGTACACCTTCACCCGCCCCACCAACGGCGGCAAGGTCGGCTCCCCGCAGGCAGCCTCCGGCAACAACACCAGCACCCCCGGCGACCCCACCACCCCGACCAGCCAGGCGCCCACCGCGGGCAGCACCGACCCGGGCACGGAGTCCCCGGCGGACCCGGCCACTCCCGCGCCCCCGGGTAGGCCCGACCCGGTCACGACCCTCACCAAGACGGTTGAGAAGACCGTCAAGGATCCTGTCGGGACGGTCACGCAAACCCTCACGAAGGTCCAGGGCACCACCAAGTGCGTCCTGGAGGACCTGAGTGCCCTCCAGTTGGACGGCCTGACCACGTGCGTCGGCGGGCTGCTGAACCCCTGATCTTGATTCGCCCTGGTCCCGATCGAACAACGTTGCGACAGGTCGTCGCGACCACCCTGAACAAGGAGCAACCACATGGGTCGTATGCCGAACGATGTCATGGAGCACGAACTGAGCCTCTTCTGGCAGGACATCTTCACCTGGGCCAGCTGGGCCATCGTCCTGGTGATGCTGGCCATCGCCGTACGGCTGTGGATGCGCCAAGGGACACCCTTCTACTTCATCGCCTGCCTTGCGGCGGGCGTGGCCGCCTTCGCTGAACCGTTGTACGACGTGGCCTTCGACCTGTGGTTCTACGACGCCCAGAACGGTCAGCCCGGCGCGATGTACTCCCACTTCACTGCGTTCGGGGTGGTCCAGCCGAACTGGTCGCACAGTGGCTACATCATCCTCTACGCGAGCGCCTGCCTGTACGCCGGAGGACACATCTACCGGGGCACTCTCGGCCGTAAGAACCTCTTCCTCGTCTGGCTCGCCGAGATCGCTGCGTCGTGCGTCTTCGAGGTGATCGGCACGAGCACCGACGTCTACACCTACTACGGCCCCTATGAGCTGCGGATCGTGAACTACCCGCTGATCATCGGCGTGCTGGAGGGAACCCAGGTGGTCATCTTCACCGTGGTCGCCGTACAGCTCTGGCGACGGGTCGAGACGGCCTGGGGGCTGCTCGGCCTGTTCGTGCTGTTCCCGGTGACCTTCTTCGGCGCCAACTTCGGGCTCGGGTCTCCGGTGATCATCGCGTTGCATCTCGACGAGTCCGAGTTCTCGAGCGGCATCGTCTGGGCTGCGACGTTCCTGAGCATGGCGATGTGTGTCGTCGCCGTGAACGGCGCCGCCAAGTTCCTGCCGGATGCGCGTAGACCTGAAACCGAAAGAGTCGATGCGTCGGACCAGGCAGTGCCTGCGTAGGTACCGCCCTCAGGCGCCGATGGTGACCACCGGCGGCTCGATGACGCCGGCCTCCTGGAGGGCATCCAGCAGGAAGCGGTGCCCGAAGGCCTGGGAGCCGGAGCCGAACCCGGCATGTGTCGCGCCGCCGGTGAGCAGGGCACGGGTCGCCGCCGCGTGGAGCACTGCGGTCTGCGCGTAGGGACACGTGCCGGCCAGCACCACGTGGGTGCGGCGACCGGAGCCCATGGACCAGACCGAGTCGATCGACGCGTCGACCGTCTGGTCCATGGCCAGCGGGCTGCGACCCTCGGCGACCGCATGCTCGGCCGAGGGGTGGCTCATCAGGCTGACAAGTGACGAGCGCTCGGCAGCGCCGCCGTACGCGCGAAGCTCGGTGACGCGGTCGTCCTGGCCGAACCACAGACAGTGGGGAGAGTCGTCGAGGCGGATCGCCAGGCCGGGTTCGGTGTGTTCGGGGAGGCGCACGTGAAGGGTGCGGTCCATCGGCCACGACAGGACGTCGGCCAGGTCGAAGCCGTTCTCCTTCACCACGCGCTGGAGCTGGAGCGCGGAGGAGGGTGCCGAGGCGCCCTGCCAGAGCAGCATCACGTCGAGCAGCTCGGCCCCCGGCGTCTCGAGTGAGAGCTGGGCGGCGATCTCGCTCGTCGCGAACGGCTGGGCCAGGCCGGGAACCAGGGCCAGGCCGGCGTCGACGAACTGCTGGTGCCAGGTCTCACGCGCCTTGACCAGCCAGTCCATCTCGTCGGAGGCGTCGAGGTAGTGGCACCCGGCGCGCAGGGCGGCCTCCACCACGGTGTGGCCGGTGTCGGCGAACGGCCCGAACAGGTTCATCACCACCGTGGCACCGGTGAACTGTGCGGTCAGGTCGTCGGCGTCGTCGCGTTGCGGCTCGAGGAGCGTGAACGGGACGCCCAGGACGTCGAGCTGGTCGGCGATCGCCCGGCTCAACTGTCCTGCCTGGCCGTAGATCACGGCGGGTGAGGCTGTCACAAATACTCCAACAGAGGGGGAAGGAAGCTCGTCCTGCCAAGTCTGGCAGTCCTCCAACAGATTGGGAGGTGACTTGACAAACGTCAAGCAATTCGAGGCAAATGTCCTTGACAATCGTCAAGATTGGGTAGGGACACTTCCGAACGGCACCGATACGATGAGCCCGTGACGGAGACGGTGGGAAAGAAGCGGGGCACGCCCCGCACGCGTGACGAGAAGTACGACGAGCGGCGTACCCAGCTCGCGGAGTCCGCGCTGACCACCCTCGGCGAGCTCGGCTATGCCCGCACTTCGCTGCGCGAGATCGCCCAGCACTCGGAGTTCTCCCACGGAGTGGTGCACTACTACTTCAACAGCAAGGCCGACCTGATCATCCACTGCGTCCGCTACTACAAGACGAAGTGCTCGAAGCGGTACGACGACGTCGTCGCCACCGCCACCACCGGTGACGAGCTGGTCGCCGGCTTCATCGACAAGCTGGTCGAGACGCTGCGTGACGAGGCGCCCATGCACCGCCTCTGGTACGACCTGCGCGGTCAGAGCATGTTCGAGGAGGAGTTCCGCGAGCAGGTCAAGGTGATCGACGGGCTGCTCGAGGACATGATCTGGCGCATCGTCACCCGTTACTCCGAGCTGACCGGCGCCGAGCCGGCGTTCACCCCCGCCACGACGTACGCCATGGTCGACGGCGTGTTCGTCAGGGCGCTGCTGGCCCACGTGCACGGCGAGGAAGACGCACTCGAGACCCTGCGCGCGCAGACCCTGTCGATCCTCCCGGCGCTGTTCCGCTCCTGAGCCCGTGAGCTGGCCGCGGCCTACTGGGCCGCGCTCTCCAGGGCGTTGAGCCGCTCGACCGACGCCTTCGCGAGCGGCTGGATGCGGGACAGCACGTCCGGTCGCTCCCCGAACGCGGCGATGGTGATGATCTCGTTGCCCGCCCACACGACCGTGTACGTCGCCACCTGCGGATAGCGCTTGCCGTCGTAGGTGTAGAAGCCCTTGCCGGTCAGGCTGGACTGTCCGTCGGCGGAGACGTCGAGCGAGTCGTCGTACGTCAGGTCGACCTGCACCCGGCCGTGCTTGTCACGCGTGCGGACCTTCGTGCAGGCCTTCATGTGCTGGTCGATCTTGCCCCAGGTCAGGAGGGCGGCGTCGTTGTCCGACTCGTCGGTGGTGTCCGACTGGTCGAAGGACGCGACCGACGCGAAGATGCTGGTGTACTGCTGGGTCTTCGAGGAGCCGTTGAAGACGATCTCGCGGTAGTTGTCCGGGGTCCCGAAGTCGTCGATGTCGTCGATCCTGGCAAGACAGCCGAACGAGTCGTTCTCTGGCGACTTCTGGGTGCGCTCCTTGAACTCCGGGCCCACGTCGGAGGCGTTGACGAGGACCTCGGCGAGCTGGTCGTCGTCCAGCGGCTCGTCGGGGTTGTACGGCGGGATCGCCGGGTCGCCCATCGCCGCGCCGAGGTCCTTCGGCGGGTCCGTCTGGTCGCCGCAGGCGGTGAGGGTCAGCATCGTGGCGGCCAGCAGCGCCACCAGTCCCCGAGTAGTCATGGCGGCAGGCTACCCGCCGGACGGCTTCTTCAACCCCGGCTCAGGCGTCCGCGCCGCCGAGCAGGTCGGCATACTCCTTGCCGATCGGGTAGTCCTCGAGGACCCCGGCATCTGCCGGTTGGTCCTCGCCGTCGAGGGCGGCCGTCAGCCTGTCGACCACGACCTGTACGACGTCGCGTCGGGCCCGGTCGATGTCGCTGGCCATGTCGACGAACATCACCAGCGAGACCGCGGTGTCGACGCGCACGGCCGTGAACGACAACGAGATCGGGAGCTCGACCCCCGAGACCGTGGCGTGGCCCTCGGCCAGCACGTTGATCTGCTGGTTGACGCCGTCCGCCCAGGCCACCCGGTCGGAGTCGACGTCGAACTGCCAGCGGGTGTCGTCCTCGGTGGTGTCGACCTTGTCGCAGTCGTCGACCTGGGAGCCGAGCTCGCTCAGCAGCGCGCGGGCCTGCTCGGCGTTCTCGGCGTTGGAGATCACGTGGAAGACCGCGGGCATGCCCGGGTCGGCGCTGGCCTCGATCTCGACCTCGATGTCGTCGCCGTCGTCGTCCTTGTCGGTGGCGTCGTCCTTGAAGTCGAGGAGGCAACCCCAGTCGGGACCGTCGGAGTCATCGTCGTGGTCGTCGTCGTCAGGAGAGATCTTGAAGTCCGGCCCGAGGTCGTCCGAGGTGAGCAGGGCCTTCGACAGGTCCTTGTCGGTGACGCCTGCGTCATCGCCAGCACACCCACTGAGCAATGCAGGGCCCAGGGCGAGGATGCCGACGACGGCGAGCGAACCGATACGGCGGCGGGTGTCTGACACGTGTGTAAGGGTAGCCCGCGTGAGCCTCCGCATTCATCGCGCCGAACGGACGGACCTGCTGGCGTCCGGCCTGGCCGACCTCCTGTCGGAGCCGCTCCCGGACCCCTTCGCGCAGGAAATCGTCGTGGTGCCGGCCCGTGGCGTCGAGCGCTGGCTCACGCAGCGGTTGTCGCACCGCCTGGGCGTCGGCGCCCGCGGCGGTGACGGGGTCTGTGCGGGTGTGCGTTTCCTGAGCCCCCATTCGCTGGTCTCCATGCTGCTCGGCCGCGACCGGGACGACCCGTGGGACCCGGATCGCCTGGTCTGGACCGTGCTCGAGGTGATCGACGCCAGCCTCGACGAGACGTGGTGCGTCACCCTCGCCACGCACCTCGGCCACGGGGTCGGTGGTGCCGAGGGTGAGCTGCGCCAGAGTCGTCGCTATTCGGTGGCCCGGCGGATCGCCGGCCTCTTCGCGTCGTACGCCGTGCAGCGGCCGCAGCTGCTGACCGACTGGCGCGACGGCGACGACACCGACGGCTGCGGTGGTCCGCTCGACGGCGACCTGGCCTGGCAGGCGGAGCTGTGGCGGTGCGTCGTGGCGGCCAGGGACATCGCGCCACCCGACGTGCGCCATGTGGAGACCCTTGCCGCCCTTCGCGCCGGCGGAGACGGACTCGACCTGCCCGCCCGGCTCTCGTTGTTCGGCCACACCCGCCTGCCGCGGACCGAGGCTGAGCTGCTCGGTGCCCTCGGTGAGCTGCGCGACGTCCACCTCTGGCTGCCGCAGGCATCGACCTCGCTGTGGGACGACCTGGTCGAGGTGTCGGCGGCCGGGCCCGTGGCGCGCACCGCCGACCGCTCGGCCGAGCTCGTGCAGGACCCCCTGCTCGCCTCGCTCGGCCGTGATTCCCGCGAGCTCCAGCGCACGCTCGCGCTCGTGCCGGCCGACGACGAGCCGCCTGTCGGCACCCTGCCGGCGAGCGGCTCGATCCTGGGTCGGCTCCAGGCCGGCCTGCGCGGCAACGCGTTGCCGGATCCCGTGCCGGGCCTGGTCGACTCCACCGTGCAGGTGCACGCGTGTCACGGCCCGTCGCGGCAGGTCGACGTGCTCCGCGAGGTGCTGGTCGGGCTGCTCGCCGACGACCCGACGCTCGAGCCCCGCGACATCCTCGTGATGTGTCCCGACATCGAGACCTACGCCCCGCTGATCCAGGCCGGCTTCGGCCTGGGCGAGGTTGCCGGCGGCAAGGGCCACCCGGCGCACCGGCTGCGGGTCCGCCTGGCCGACCGCTCCCTGGCCAGCACCAACCCGCTGCTCGCGGTCGCCGCCCGGCTCGTCGAGATCGCCGGCGGCCGGGTCGCGGCGACCGAGGTGCTCGACCTGCTCGCCAGCCCGCCGGTGCGGCACCGCTTCGCGGTCGATGACGACGATCTCGACCAGGTGGCGCGCTGGGTCGAGGCCTCCGGCATCCGCTGGGGCATGGACGCCGCCTCGCGGGCCGACTACGCCCTCGAACGCTTCGGCCAGAACACCTGGCGGGCCGGCCTCGACCGGGTGCTCCTCGGCGTCGCGATGGCCGAGGGCGAGCACACCTGGCTCGGCGCGGCCCTGCCGGTCGACGACGTCTCCTCGGGCGACATCGACCTGGTCGGCAGGTTCGCCGAGTACGTCGACCGTCTCGAGGCCGTCTTCGCCGCGATGGCGGCGGCCAGCACCGTCGACGACTGGGTGACTGCCCTCGGTGACGGTGTGCTCGCCCTCACCGACGTGGAGCGCGACGATGCCTGGCAGGTGGCGCAGTTCGAGCGCGAGCTGGCGATGATCCGTGACGCGGTCGGCGACGGCGACACGACCCAGCTACGACTGGCCGACGTGCGCAACCTGCTCAACCACCGGCTCTCCGGGCGACCCACCCGCGCCAACTTCCGCACCGGCACGTTGACCGTCTGCACGATGGTGCCGATGCGCTCCGTGCCGCACCGGGTGGTCTGCCTGGTCGGCCTCGACGACGGAGTCTTCCCACGAACCGGCCACGTGGACGGCGACGACGTGCTGGCCCGCAACCCACAGACCGGCGAGCGCGACGCCCGCAGCGAGGACAGGCAGCTGCTCCTCGACGCCGTGCTGGCCGCGACCGAACGACTCGTGGTCACCTACACCGGAGCCAACGAGCAGACCGGCGCCGTCCGACCTCCGGCGGTGCCCCTGGGCGAGCTGATCGACGCGGTCTCGCGGATCGCGCCCGACGCCGACCTCTGCGTGCACCACCCGCTGCAACCCTTCGACCGGCGCAACCTGGTGCTGCCCGGGCTCACCGACCCGGAGCGCACCTTCACCTTCGACACCGCCGCCGAGGCCGGGGCCCGGGCAGCGCTGGCCCCCCGCTCCGCGCCCGGGCCGCTCGTGACGGAGCCGTTGGCCGCCCGGCCGACCGACAACGTGTCGCTGGCGGACCTCCAGCAGTTCTTCACCCACCCCGCGCGCTCCTTCCTGCGGCGACGGCTCGACGTTGCCTCGCCGCTCGAGGCCGAGGAGACCCGCGACGCGATCCCGATCGAGCTCGACGGCCTGGAGAAGTGGGGCGTCGGTGACCGCCTGCTGAGCGACGTGCTCGACGGGCTCGACCCGGTCTCGAGCATGACCGCCGAGCAGCTGCGCGGCCTCCTCCCTCCCGCGCAGCTCGGGCAGCGGACCCTCCGTGCGGTCGTGACCGACGTGCAGGCGCTCGTGCAGAAGACCGACCAGCTCCGGCAGGGCAGCCCGCGCAGCCTCGACGTCGACGTGGACCTCGGCGACGGACGCCGGCTCACCGGCACCGTGCCCGGCGTGCGCGGCAACCGGATCGTCAGCGTCACCTACTCCTCCCTGCGCGCCCGGCAACGGCTCATGTCGTGGATCAACCTGCTCGCCCTCAGCGCGTCGCACCCCGACGAGCACTGGGTCGCCTCGGCGGTCGGCAAGGGCAAGGCAGGTCCGGCCCACGCACTGGCCGGGCCGCTGGACCACCGCACGGTCGAGTGGCTGCGCGAGCTGGTCGACATCCACGACCGCGGGCTGCGCGAGCCGATCCCGTTGCCCCTGCGCACCGGGCTGGCCTACGCCGAGGCCAGCGTGCGCTCACGCATGGGCGACCCGAAGGACCCGGTCGAGATCGCCGACCGCGAGTGGCAGACCGACCGTGGCCGCGCGTTCGTCGTACCCGGCGAGCACGACGACCCCGCCCACGTGAGGTTGTACGGCGAGCAGGCGGCGATCTCGGTGTTGACCGGGGCGCCACGGGCCGACGAGGACTTCAACGACGAGCCGCACCGGTTGGGCCAGTTCGCGTGGCGAGTCTGGTCGCCGTTGCTGACCGGGGCCGAGAAGGTGGGCCCGCTGTGAGCGACCTGTTCCACGAGGACCTCGAGGCCTTCGACATCACCGACCCGCTGCCCACCGGCACCACCCTCCTGGAGGCCAGCGCCGGCACCGGCAAGACGTGGACGATCGGCGCCCTGGTCACCCGTTTCGTCGCCGAGGGGGAGGCCCGTCTCGACGAGATGCTGGTGGTCACGTTCGGACGAGCCGCCAGCCAGGAGCTGCGCGAGCGGGTGCGTGGGCAGCTGGTCGAGGCCGAGCGCGCCCTGTCGACGCCCGACGCCCCGCGGGAGGCCAACGACCTGGTCGACCTGCTGCTCACCGGCAGCGCCGAGGAGGTCGCCGTACGCCGACACCGGGTGCGCGAGGCGCTCGGATCGTTCGACGCGGCCACCATCGCGACCACCCACCAGTTCTGCCAGCTGGTGCTGCGCAGCCTGGGGGTGGCCGGCGACACCGACTCCAGTGCCCGGTTGGTCGAGGACCTCGACGACCTGCTGATCGAGGTGGTCGACGACCTCTACCTGCGTGGCTTCGCAGACGCCGAGGACGGCCCCCTCTTCAGCCGGTCGGAGGCCCTCGAGCTGGCCCGCGCCGCGGTGAACGACCCGCAGGCCCGGCTCGAGCCCGCCGAGGCGGAGCGCACCACCGGCGCCGGCCGTCGGGTCGGTTTCGCGACCGCGGTGCGCGCCGAGATGGACCGCCGCAAGCGCCGGCTCGGGGTGCTCAGCTATGACGACCTGCTCTCCCAGCTGGCCCACGCGCTGACCGCGGACGACGCCCCGGCCCGCGCCCGCATGCGCCAGCGCTGGAAGGTCGTGCTGGTCGACGAGTTCCAGGACACCGACCCGGTGCAGTGGCAGGTGCTCGACCGGGCGTTCACCGGCCACGCCCGCATGGTGCTGATCGGCGACCCGAAGCAGGCGATCTACGCCTTCCGTGGGGGCGACGTGGTCACCTACCTGGCCGCCGCGGCGACCGCCACGACCCGCAAGACGCTGGCCACCAACTGGCGCTCCGACCAGCCGCTGCTCTCGTCGTTGCAGGCCGTCCTCGAAGGTGCCGAGCTCGGCGACCCGCGCATCGTCGTACGACCTGTGGGGGCAGCGTCCTCACATCAGGACCCACGCCTGGTCGGTGCCCCCGACGACACCCCCTTCCGGGTGCGGGTGGTGCGCCGCGAGCAGTTCCGGGCCAAGGGAAACCGGGGCGTGGCGGTCGGCCGGATCCGTCCGCTGATCGCCCAGGACTGCGCCCACGACATCAAGAACCTGCTCACCTCCGGCGCGACGTATGACGGCCGCCCGATCGAGCCCGGTGACGTGGCCGTGCTGGCCCACACCGGCAAGTCGCTGCAGATGGTGCGCGAGGCATTGCACGAGATCGGTGTGCCCGCGGTGGTCGCCGGGGGCGGCAGCGTCTTCGGCACCCCGGCCGCGGTCGAGTGGCTGACCCTGCTCGAGGCGCTCGAGCAGCCGCACCGTTCGAGCCGGGTGCGCAGCGCTGCCCTCACGTCGTTCCTCGGTCGCTCGGCAGTCGAGCTCGACACGGTCCCCGACATCACCGACGACGTGGCCGCGACGATGCGCGAGTGGGCCGAGCTGTTCAGCCTGCGTGGGGTCGCCGCGGTCATGGAGGCGGCGGTGATCCGCGGACTCTATGCGCGCGTGCTCGCCCGGGTCGACGGCGAGCGCCACCTGACCGACCTGCGCCACGTCGCGCAGGCGATGCACCAGGCGGCGCTGGTCGACCGGCTCGGCCTGGTCGCCCTACTCACCTGGTTGCGCGCGCAGATGGCCGACGACAAGGTGCAGGTCGCTTCCGAGCGCACTCGTCGCCTCGACAGTGACGCCGCGGCGGTGCAGCTGGTCACCATCCACGGCAGCAAGGGGCTCGAATACCCCGTCGTGCACCTGCCGTTCGTGGCCGACAGGTACTCCTTCGATCCCTCCATCCCCTTGTTCCATGCGGACTCTGACGAACATCGCTCGATCGACGTCGGCAAGGACGGACCTGGTCGCGGGGCCAACGTGTCGCGCGCCCGCGCCGAGGACCTCGGCGAGTCACTGCGACTGCTCTACGTCGCGATGACCCGCGCCAAGTCACAGGTCGTCACGTGGTGGGCGCCGTCCAACAACGCGAAGACCTCGGCGCTGCACCGCATGCTGATCGGCCGTGGTCCCGGCACCAGCGTGGTGCCGGCCGACGTGGCCCTGTCCGACGACGACGCCACCCAGGCCTTCTTCGACGCCTGGCAGCACCGGGGTGGGCCGAGCTGGGCACCCGCGGTGCCGGCCCAGCTGGCCGCCGCCGAGCTGGCCCGGCCGTCCGACGAGCTCTCGGCACGCTCGTTCGGCCGCACCGTCGACACCCACTGGCGGCGGACGTCGTACTCCGCGCTGAGCAGTGTCGAGACCGCCGAGCCCACCCTGCCCGGTGTCGGGAGCGAGCCCGAGGAGACGCCCCGAACCGACGAGCCCGACGCCATCGAGCCGGTGTCCGTGCGGCACGGCGACGGGCCGGAAGTCCCTTCACCCATGGGCGACCTGCCGGTCGGCGCGACCTTCGGCTCCCTGGTGCACGCCGTGCTCGAGACCGCCGACCCGTCGGCCGAGGACCTCGTCGACGAGCTGCGTGAGCGGGTGGTCGAGCAGCTCGTCCGGTGGCCGGTCGACCTCGACGCGGCTGCGCTGGCCGAGGCCCTGAAGACGGTGTGCGAGAGCCCGCTCGGCCCCTTGGCCGGGGCGGTCACGTTGCGCGACATCCCGATGACCGACCGGCTCTGCGAGCTCGAGTTCGAGCTCCCGCTCTCCGGCGGCGACGAGGGCGACCTGCCGGGTGCGCCGGTCACCCTCGGCGACATCGCGCCGCTGCTCCGGCGACACCTGCCCGCCGACGATCCACTGCTGCCGTACGCCGACGCGCTGGCCGACCCCAACCTCGGCGGCCAGGACCTCCGCGGCTACCTCACCGGGTCGGTCGACGTAGTGCTCCGAGTCGGTCCGACCTTCCTGATCGTCGACTACAAGACCAACTGGCTCGGCGGCTTCGACGAACCGCTGACCTCCGCCGACTACCGGCGCGAGGCGCTCGAGGCGGCGATGGGCCACTCCGACTACCCGTTGCAGGCACTGCTCTATGCCGTGGTCCTGCACCGCTACCTGCGGTGGCGCCTGGGCGACTACGACCCGGCGACCCATCTCGGGGGCGTGCTCTACCTCTACCTGCGCGGCATGTGCGGCGCCGACACCCCGTCGTACGACGGCCATCCCACGGGCGTCTTCTCGTGGCGCCCGCCGATCGACCTGGTCACCGACCTGAGCGACCTGCTGGACGGAGCCCGCGCATGACGACCTCAGACCTGGTCGACGGCTACGACCGGCACCTGGCCCGGCGTTCCGACGGCCTGTTGCGGGCGTTCAACGACGCCGGTGTGCTGACCGCTGCCGACGTGCACGTGGCCAACCGGCTGGGTGCGCTCGGCGGTGAGCCCGACGAGACCGTGCTGCTCGCGGTCGCCCTGGTCACCCGCGCCGTGCGCCACGGGTCGGTCTGCCTGGCGCCGGCCGACGCCGCAGAGATCGACCCCGAGCTCGACTGGCCCGACGTCACCGCGTGGGTCGCGGCGATCGAGGCGAGTCCGCTGGTGGCGGCCGGCGTGCTGCACTGGGAGTTCGGGCTCCTCCACCTCGACCGCTACTGGCGCCAGGAGGTGCAGGTCTGCGACGACCTCGTGGCCCGGCGCGCGCTGCCCGCCCCCGTCGTGGACGAACCCGCCCTCACGGCCGCGCTGGCCCGGGTCTTCCCCGACAGCGGGTACGCCGAGCAGGCCGCCGCCGTCGACCGGGCTGCCCGGCAGTGGACCACCGTCCTGACCGGCGGACCCGGCACCGGCAAGACCACGACCGTGGCCGGACTCCTCGCCGTGCTGATCGAGCAGGCCGAGTCCACCGGCCAGCAGGTGCGCATCGCGATGGCGGCCCCGACCGGCAAGGCCGCGGCCCGGCTCCAGGAGTCCGTGCAGGCGGAGACCGCCAAGCTTCCCGCAGAGGACCGGGCCCGGCTGGTCGGCCTCACGTCGTCCACGCTGCACCGCCTGCTGGGCTCGCGCCACGACAACGGCACCCGCTTCCGGCACCACCGCGCCAACCGGCTGCCCCACGACATCGTCGTCGTCGACGAGACGTCGATGGTGTCGCTGACGATGATGGCCCGGCTGCTCGAGGCCGTGCGTCCGGAGGCCCGACTGGTCTTGGTCGGCGACCGTGACCAGCTCGCGTCCGTCGACGCCGGTGCCGTGCTCAACGACCTGGTGCTCGGGCTGCCCGACGACGGCACCGTGATCGCGCTGCGCGACAACCACCGCTCCACCGAGCAGATCATCAGGCTGGCCGAGGCGCTGCGCGACGGGCGCGACGACGACGCGGTTGCCGCACTGCAGGCGGGCTCCAGCTCCGGCTCGGGCTCCGGCTCCGGCGAGGTCGAGTTCGTCACCGCCGAGGACCCGGCCAGTGCCCTGCGTGCCACGATCACCGACGCCGCGCTCGCCGTACGTCGTCATGCGGAGGCGGGTGACGCGGAGGCCGCCCTGACCGCGCTCGACCAGCACCGGTTGCTCTGCGCCCACCGTGAGGGACCGTACGGCGTACGCCACTGGAACCGGCAGGTCGAGGCCTGGCTCTCCGAGGTGACCGGCGACCCGCTCTACGACACCTGGTACGTCGGGCGCCCGGTGCTGGTGACCGCCAACGACTACGGCCTCGGCGTGCACAACGGCGACACGGGGGTCGTGATCCGTCGTGCGTCCGACGGCGCGTCGAGGGTCGTGCTGCGGGGCGCCGAGGGGCTGCTGGACTTCGCGCCGAGCCGCCTCGACGCGGTCGAGACCATGCATGCGATGACGATCCACAAGGCGCAGGGCAGCCAGGCCACCGTGGTCACCGTGCTGCTGCCCGACGAGGAGTCCCGGCTGCTGACCCGCGAGCTGTTCTACACCGCCGTGACCCGTGCGAAGGAGAAAGTCGTCGTGGTCGGCAGCGAGGCCGCCGTCCGTCTGGGAGTGGCCAGGCGGGCGGTGCGGCCGAGCGGTCTGCAGCAGAGGCTGCGCGCGGCAGACCCTGGTGTGGACCTATAGTCGCCCTGAATCGGAATCGGCCCTGCGGCCACGACAGTGAGGAATCCATCATGCGGACCCCCAACAAGGCCGTGGCGCTCGTGGCACTCGCGGCGCTGGCTCCCTTCGGACTGGCCGGCTGCGGCGACGACTCAGACGGCGACTCCGAGGGCGGCAGCAAGAGCTTCGCCGACCAGTCGGCGGAGGAGATCAAGGACGCGACCATCAAGGACATGCAGGACGTCTCCTCGCTGACCATGACCGGCAACTTCACCAACGACGGCCAGGAGACCGCGCTCGACCTCAGCACCGACGTCGACGGTCGCTGCACCGGCACGATGACCATCAACGGTGGCCAGGCACAGATCATCTCCACCGGCACCGACTCCTTCCTGAAGGCTGACGAGGCCTTCTGGACGGCCAGCGCGGGCGACACGGCCCCGCAGATCATCGCCGTGCTGGGCGACAAGTGGGCCAAGCTCCCTGCGGACAACGACTTCGCGGAGGTCTGCGACCTCGACCAGATGCTCGACGAGTTCAACGACACCGACGACGACAAGAAGGCGACGGTCGGTGACGTGACCGAGATCGACGGGCAGGACGCCGTGGAGATCAAGTCGGAGGACGAGAACGGCGAGTCGAGCACTGCGTGGGTCGCTGTCGACGGCAAGCACCGCATCCTCAAGCTCAGCTCCAGCGAGGGCGACGAGCCCGGTGAGTTCACGTTCACCAACTACGACGAAGAGGTCGACGCCCAGGCGCCCGCCGACGATCAGATCGTGCCGCTCGGCTGATCCTGCAGATTTCGGTGCGGTGACGCCTGCGTTCTCGTAGGATCCCTTGGTCCGGGCCCGTTCGGGTGGCCCATGTTCCGGGGATCACGACATGAAGCGCACCATCAAGGCCGTGGCCCTAGCCGCCCTCCTGCCTCTCGCCCTCTCGGGTTGCGGCGACGACTCGTCCAGCAACGACGACACCGGCAAATCCTTCGCCGAGAAGCCTGCCTCGGAGATCAGGGACGCCGCGCTCAAGGACATCGAGGACATCACGTCTATGACCGTTGTCGTGAGGACTGAGTTCGGAGAACACGCGCTCGAGAGCGAGATCAGCACCGACACTGAGGGCCGTTGCGTCGGAACGATACAGATGGGCGGAGGAGAGACCCGGTTCGTCATCACGGGTGGCGACTACTACTACACGGCCGACGAGGCCTTCTACAAGGCGAACACGGAGGCCGACGACGAGCTTGCGGCGGCGTACGACGGCAAGTGGTTCAAGACACCCAGCGCGGGCCAGGCACAGTATGCCGAGCAGTGTGCCCCCGCTGAGATCACCGAGAACTTCAGCGCGGACGACGAGTTCAGCGTCGGTGACGTCCGTGAGATCGACGGGCAGGATGCCATTGAACTGATTTCCGCTGATCAGTCCGTGACCGCATGGATCGCTGTCGAGGGCAGGCACCATCTCCTCAGGCTCGTCCTCAAACCCGACGTGGGCGACGGCGGCTTCGGGTACACCGACCAAGGAAGCGGAGCTCAGTCCACAGCCCCCTTCGAGGGCGACGAACGCGAGGGGGTTGTGGTGACCTTCACCGACTACGGCAAGAAGGTCGTCGCCGAGGTGCCGTCCGGGGACATCCTCACGGATGGAGACACAGGTGCCTGAGGGTTGTGCAGCACGCACGATTCCGCCCGATTCCTTCGTGCGGACGCACAGGGCGCGAGACGGTTACCAGTAGGTAGGATTGCCGCATGAAGCGCACCATCTACGACGCCGACCATGACTCCTTCCGCGCCTCCGTGCGCGAGTTCCTCGAGCGTTCCGTCATCCCGAACGTCGAGGAGCACGCCGCCAACAAGGCGCTGCCGCGCGAGTTCTGGCTCGAGGCCGGCAAGCAGGGATTCCTCGGCCTCTCCATCCCCGAGGAGTACGGCGGCGCCGGCGCCGACGACTACCGCTTCAACGCGGTGCTGTTCGAGGAGCTCAACAAGGTCAACGCGGCCCTGGGCTCCTGCCTGGGCATCCACGCCGACATCACTGCGCCGTACCTCGTCGAGCTGGGCACCGAGGAGCAGAAGCAGAAGTGGCTCCCGGGTGTGGCCGCCGGTGAGGTCCTGCTGGCCATCGGCATGACCGAGCCGTCCGGCGGCTCCGACCTCGCCGGGCTGAAGTCCACCGCAGTCCGAGACGGCGACCAGTGGGTGATCAACGGCTCCAAGACCTTCATCACCAACGGCTACTCGGCCGACCTGGTGATCACCGCCGTACGCACCTCGCCGGAGAAGGGTGCCCGCGGCATCACGCTGTTCGCGATCCCCGCCGACGCCGACGGCTTCAGTCGCGGCCGCAAGCTCGACAAGGTCGGCCAGGACGAGTCCGACACCGCCGAGCTGTTCTTCGAGAACATCCGCCTCGGTGACGACCACATCGTCGGTGAGCTCGACGGCGGCTTCATCCACATGATGCAGAAGCTGCCGCAGGAGCGGCTCGGCTGCGCCATCTCGAACGTCGCGCACGCAAAGCAGATCCTCGAGGAGACCCTGCAGTACACCAAGGACCGCAAGGCGTTCGGCCAGGGCATCGGTTCGTTCCAGCACAACAAGTTCCTGCTGGCCGAGCTGTTCACCCAGATCGAGGTGGCCGAGTCCTACATCGACCAGTGCGTCGTGGCGCACGACAAGGGCGAGCTCTCGCCGATCGACGCCGCCAAGGCGAAGTGGTGGTCCTCGCAGGTGCAGAACGACGTGCTCGACCACTGCGTCCAGCTGCACGGCGGCTACGGGTTCATGAACGAGTACCGCGTGGCCCGCGCCTGGCGCGACGCCCGCGTCTCCAAGATCTGGGCCGGCTCCAACGAGATCATGAAGGAGCTCATCGGCCGCGATCTGGGGCTGTAGTTCTCGATACTCCCTGACGTTTCGGCCCCTGAATAGCGATAGTCCCTGACGTTCCGGTCCCGCGAGGGGCCGAAACGTCAGGGACTATCGCGTCCTGAGGACCCAAACGTCAGGGACTATCGCGTCCTGAGGACCCAAACGTCAGGGACTATCGTGATTTGGGTGAGGGTGTTCGTGGCGGTGGTGCCGCCGGCGGAGGTGCTCGAGGACCTCGAGGAGTTCCTCGAGCCGCGGCGTGAGGCGGCCGACTTCCGGTGGACCGTGCCCGACCAGTGGCACCTCACCCTGGCCTTCAGTCCGGCCCTGGCCGAGCGGCACCTCGACGACCTGGTCGAACGGCTTGGTCGCGCCGCGCACCGGCGTACGCCGTTCGACCTCCGGATCGCCGGCGGCGGAGCCTTCCCGGGCCCTGACCGGGCGCGCGTGCTGTGGGCAGGCGTGGAAGGCGATGAGGCCGCCCGCATCGAGCTGGACCGACTGGCGACAGGGGCCCGTGCCGCAGCGGCGAAGGCCGGAGCCGAGGTCGACGGCGGGCGGTTCCGGGCACACGTCACGCTGGCCCGCCTGGGCCGACCGGCGGAGGTCTCCAACTGGGTCCGCCTGCTCGATGCGTACGCCGGCCCGACCTGGACCGCGCACGAGATCACCCTCTTCGAGTCCCATCTCGGGGAGGGACCGAGACGCCGACCGCGCCATGAAGCGGTGGAGGTGTTCCCTCTCGGGAGGAAAGCCAGCGCGTGAAACGGCAATGTTGCCGAAACACCGGGCCGATACAGTCGAGTCATGCCGTTCCTGCTCCGTGTCGAACTGCCTGACGTCCCCGGCTCACTGGGACGGTTGGCGACCACGATCGGTGAGGCCGGCGGTGACATCGAGGCGATCGAGATCGTCGAGCACCGCCACGACGGCACCGCGGTCGACGACGTGCTGCTCGAGATGGCGCCGGGGAGCATGCCCGACTCGATCGTTTCGGCGTGCAACCAGCTCGACGGCGTGCAGGTCGTGTGGATCTCGCGCTACGCCGCGGGCGGCAACCTGGTGCTCGACCTCGAGGCCGTCGAAGAGCTGACCTCGCACCCGACACAGGCGCTGAACCGCCTCGTCGACCTGCTGCCGCTGACGTTCCGGGCCGACTGGGGTGCGCGGGTGCGTCGTACGCCGGACGGGGTGGTCCGCGTGCACGGCACCCCGGCGGCACCCGACACCGTCGAGTGGCACGACGTCGACCGGGCCACGATCGTGCCCTCGGGCGACGAGAACAACCTGCTCGCGGCGGCGCCGCTGATGTCGGACGAGCTGATCCTGATCGGACGCCGCGGCGGACCCGACATCCTCGAGTCGGAGCTCGCCCGCCTCAGCCACCTCGTCGGGCTGGCCGTGAGCATCTCCCGCTCGTAGGCCGCACGACAGGATCAGACGCGTTCGAGCAGGAACAGCGGGATCTCGCGGTCGGTCTTCTGCTGGTAGTCGGCGTACGGCGGGAACGCGTCGACCGCGCGTGTCCACCACTCGGCACGCTCGTCGTCGGACGCCAGGCGGGCGACGTACTCGTGCGGCTCGGGGCCGTCCTGCAGGTCGACGTGGGGGTCGGCGACGAAGTTGTTGAACCACTCGGGGTGCTCGGGGGCGCCGCCCTTGGAGGCGACGGCCGCGTAGACGCCGTCCTTCTCGACCCGCATCACCGGGTTCTTCCGCAGTTTGCCGGACTTGTGGCCGCGTGAAGTGATCACCACGATCGGGCGGCCGTCGGGAAGCGTGTTCGCCTCCTGGCCGCCGGAGGCCTCGTAGGCGGAGACCTGGTTGCGGACCCATTCGGCAGCGCTGGGCTCGTACTCACCTTGAAGTGTCATGCCTCCACAACAGCACGGGCGGAACGCGCATTCCACGGGGCCGATAGCCTGCGCCCATGAGCGCGATCGACGGAGTCTCCGAAATCTTCGATGCCGAGGCGTGGGACGTGGTGCCCGGCTTCGACGACCTGACCGACCTGACCTATCACCGCGCGAAGGCGCATGGCACCGTGCGGATCGCCTTCGACCGTCCCGACGTGCTCAACGCGTTCCGGCCGCACACGGTCGACGAGCTGCTGCGGGTCCTCGAGCACGCGCGCACGTCGGCCGACGTCGGCTGCGTGTTGCTGACCGGCAACGGGCCGAGTGGGAAGAACGGCAAGTGGGCCTTCTGCACCGGTGGTGACCAGAGGATCCGCGGCCGCGCCGGCTACGAGTACGAGACCGACGGCCACGTCGACGCCGGTGCCCCGCCGAACCCGATCGACAAGGCCAAGCTGGGTCGCCTGCACATCCTCGAGTGCCAGCGGCTGATCCGCTTCATGCCCAAGGTCGTGATCTGCCTGGTCAACGGCTGGGCGGCCGGCGGCGGCCACTCCCTGCACGTGGTCTGCGACCTCACCCTCGCCTCCCGCGAGCACGCCCGCTTCAAGCAGACCGACGCCGATGTCGGCTCGTTCGACGGCGGCTTCGGGTCGGCGTACCTCGCCCGGCAGGTCGGGCAGAAGTTCGCCCGCGAGATCTTCTTCCTCGGTGACGAGTACGACGCCGAGGAGATGCACGCACTGGGTGCGGTGAACCGGGTTGTCGACCATGTCGACCTCGAGAAGGAAGCCCTCGAGTGGGGCCGCAAGATCAACCGCAAGAGCCCGACCGCCCAGCGGATGTTGAAGTACTCCTTCAACATGATCGACGACGGCCTGGTCGGCCAGCAGCTCTTCGCCGGCGAGACCACTCGCCTGGCCTACATGACCGACGAGGCCGTCGAGGGTCGCGACCAGTTCCTCGAGAAGCGCGACCCCGACTGGTCCGAGTTCCCCTGGTACTACTGATCGCCGCCGGTGGTTGAGCCTGTCGAAACCCGCAGGTCAGAGGCCTGACGGTCCTCGTCTTCCAGCAGGTAGATGGTGGCGAGGAGGGTCCGAATCTCGCGCTCATCGGACATCTGCTGAATTTGACGAACGATCTGAGCTAGGTCGGGTGGGGCCGAGCCTGGCGGTGAAGTACCCCACACGGGGACTCTGCTTCTCGATGAGTGGGAGAGGGCACGACTCCAGTGTCAGGCGTTGCTTGGATGTGACACGGATGAGTCGAATCCTCGAAGGGACGTTGAAGTGGACCTGCTCGAACGCGCAGCGCATGTCGTCTTGATCTCCGACTTGGTCGCCAGGTTGGCCCAGGCGGCCGACTCCGGAACGCTCGAGGAGTACGGCGCGCTGCTTGCAGAAGACTTCACCTGGGAGATGCCTGCGTCGCCGGACATCGACCTTCCCGCCCAAGTCCGAACCGGCCGCGAGAGTGCCCTCATCGGCGCGCAGGAAAGACGCGATGCCGGGATCCAGGGCCCCGGAACAGGGACGTTCCACGTCATCACCACCGTGTCCGTCGACCCGGGACCCGACGAGGCAACGTCCATGGCGTACTGGCACTACTACACGCACGGCCGGGAGATGCCCGTACTGCAATCGATGGGCGTCTACCGCGACCGGTTCGTGCGGATCGACGGGACTTGGCTCATTGCGTCCCGACAGATCAGTCGACCCTGACCCACTCAGACGCAGCTCTGGGTCACATGTTGCTGCGATCCGTCAACACCCGAAGGGGATGACCATGTCCACCTCGAACACGCCTGGTGCAATCATCGTGACCGGTGGCACCGGCGGCATCGGTGCCGCGATCTGTCGCAAGCTCGCAGCCCCCGGCGCCAGAATCGCACTGACCTATCGCAGCCGCACCGATGCGGCAGACGCATTGGCGGAGGAGCTCCGATCCCTCGGTGCGACCGCGCGCGCCGACGCCATCGATCTGCAGGATCCCGAGGCGACGGCGGCCTATGTCAAGGACGTCGGTGAAGGTTGGGACGGTGTGCGCACCGTCGTGCATTCCGCTGGCCCCCACATTCCGATGATCCATCTCTCCAAGGTCAGCCCGGGCCAATTCGGTCAGGCGCTCAACGCCGAGGTCGCGGCCTTCTTCAATCTGATCTCGGCGTCGCTGCCGGCGCTGCGTTCCTCCTCAGGGACCGTCGTTGCCGTGACGACCGCTGCCACCTCGCGCTATCCCGTCCGGGACGGCATGTCTGCCGGTCCCAAGGCTGCCGTCGAATCGCTGGTGCGTGGCTTTGCCGCCGAGGAGGGTCGGTTCGGGGTCCGGTTCAACAGCGTCGGTCCCGGCATGCTCACCGACGGCATGGCAGAGCGCCTGATCTCGAGCGGGGAACTCGAGCCGAGTGCCTTGGAGATCACGCGTGGCAACATCCCCCTCCGACGTTTCGGTGTTGCTGACGACATCGCCGAGGCCGCTGCCTTCCTGGTCTCGGATCGCGCGAACTTCATCACCGGGCAGAAGTTGGACGTCGACGGCGGGTACGGCGTCTGACGCGCTCACCCTCGGTGATCGAGAGCGGGAGACTGGGAGAGCGGTGAGCAAGGCGAAGGTCTTGGTGGTCGGCGGCACCGGGCTGATCGGCTCGTGGGCGGCGGTGGAACTCTGGGACCGCGGCCACCAGGTGACCCTTGGTGCGCGGGCTTGCCGCCGAGGAGGGACGCTTCGGGGTCCGAGCGGGGCTCCGGCACTGAGGGCACACGGCCTTCGTGCCGAGACCGTGCTGAGCTGACCGTTCGCCCACGCGCACGACGCCACCGCATGTCGCGTGCTTGACGCCTTGACGGGTCAGGGGCGCGCACCTATTGTCTGAACATGTTCAGTGAACGTGTTCAGTCAAGGATGGTCGCACCGTGGTGACCCGCGACGAGCTGCGACAGGCCACCCACGACAAGGTGATGGCGTCCGCGGAGCGGCTGTTCCGCGAGCGCGGCTACCGGGCGACGACGGTCCGGGACATCGCGACGGACGCCGGGGTCAGTGTCGGCAGCGTGATGACTGTGGGCGACAAGGCCCAGCTGCTCGTCGCGATGTTCGACAGGTCGATCGAGCAGATCCACGTCGGGCGCAGGCGTGACGGCGTACCCGAGAGCCCGTCAGGGCCCGGCGGCAACCCGGCGGATCGCATTCTCGAGGTCGTCACGCCCTTCCTCGAGATCTTCGCCGAGGACGCCCAGCTGTCGCGCGAGTACAGCGCCATCCTCACGAGTGGTGATCACGACTCGGCTCTCTTCCACGGCCTGGCTGACGACCTCGTTCGCGAGTTCTCCGTCGTCCTGCAGGAGTCCGGGATGGGCTCCAAGGACGTTCCGGTCGCGGCGAAGGCGATCTACTTCGCCTACCTCGGCGCGATCCGCGCCTCCGCCGCCAGGGGAGGCGTCGCCGCGGAACAGTCGCTCGAGGACATGCACGCCGTCTTCGCCTACATCGCAACCCCGAGAGGAAAGTGATGCCCGTGCTTCCGGAGCCCTGGTGGCCCACGGCGCTCCTCGCCGCTGCCCTGTTCGGTGACGCGATCCTGTCGATTCGCCCGCCGAAGTTCATCCGCGACTGCCTGGACGGCGTGAACTCCCACGCGAGTGGTGGTGGGTGCTGATCTGCGTGAAGCTCCTCGCAGTCGCTGGTCTGCTCATCGGCATCAAGGTCGAGGGCGTCGGTCTCGCCGCGAATGTCGGCGTGATCGCCTATTTCCTGGCGGCGACCTACGCGCACGTCAGGGCAAGGTTCCTCAAGCAGGAGTTCTGGCTCAACTGCCTGGGGATGCTGCTCTTTGCCGTTGCGGTCCTGCTGTACTCATTCGTCCTCTGAGCCTTGTAGACAGGGGTTTGTGCGTCGCGGGTGCGCGGTACGGTGAAGACGAAAATACCCACCCCGTGTTTTGGAGATTTCTCGGATGTCATTCCACGACCAGCTTCATCGCTATCTCGAGCAGGCAGAGCAGGAGATGCAGGAGAACGAGCGGAAGCTCGGTGAGTTCCGCAAGATCGAGCCGCAGCTCGCCGAACTGGTCGGTGAGGGGTTCGGGGCCGAGGGCAAGGTCCGGGTGACCTGGACCCAACGCGGCATCCAGGACCTCGAGTTCGATCCGCGTGCCCTTCGGCTGACGTCCGGCATCCTCTCGCGCGAGGTCAAGGCCGCGATCGCGGAGGCCGTGGAGCACCTGCGCGACCAGACCATGGAGATCGTCAACAATCTGGGCGTCAAGACGCCGGAGATGCCCGACCCCGAAGAGGCGCAGAGGCAGCTCGGTCGGTTCCGCGAGGAGATGATGGGCGCGTTCCGCCTCAGCGGCGAGGAGCTCGACCGGGTGGCCCGGCTGCGGCAGCAGTACAACCCGTCGAAGCGGGGCGACCGTCCCGGCAGCGCCGGCTGAGGTACGGCGATGTCCTACCCGCCACCGCCGCCTCAGTGGCAGGGCGGATTGTCCTCGACGACCACGACCGGCGCCCCGTACGGCGAACCCGTCTCCGGCCTGCGTGCCTGGTCGGCGGGGCTGCTCGACTGGATTGCCCTGGCCGGGTTCTTCGTGTTCTGGCTCGGCCTCGGGATCCTTCTCGCTGAGTCCGACGACGATCGCTCCACGCTGTTCATCGGACTCGGCATCGGCATCGGGATCCTGGGTGCCGTGGTCTGCCTCTTCGTCGAGGCTCGGCTGGCGGTCAGGCACGGCTCCACGGCAGGGCATTTCCTGCTGGGAGTTCGACGCGACCCGGCTGTCTCCATCGGCTACATCGTCGCCCTCGAGTCATTCCTCGAGTTCTGGTACGACACCGTCCTCGGCACGCTGAGTCGGCTGTTGGACCGCGTGTTCCCGAGCCGCCGAGACGGAGCGGCGGCAGGCACCGGCCTCGTCCGCGACCCACGGTCCCAATCGGCCGGCGGTCGCTGTGCGCGCGTCGTACTCGCCCTCTTGATCATCGTGTCGCCGGTGCCGCTCGTGCTCGCGATCCTGGCCTGAGCCCCGACCCACGCAGGAGCCCCGACCACGCAGGAGCCCCGGTCCACCGAAAGCTCGGTGGACCGGGGCTTCAACTGTCGCAGTCAGCCGCTGTAGGGACCGCTGTCCGGCTTGTCCTCGCCGAACAGGATGTCGCCGCCCTTGTTGCCGGCGTCCTCGGCGTGCTCGCCCAGGTGATCGTCGACCCCCTCCTGGATGGGGTCGTTGTTCTTCCCCAGGTAGTCCTCCGGGTTCGCAATCCGGTTGCCGAGGTCGACCGGCCACGGGCTGAGTGCTTCGATGCCGCTCCCGGCCAGGTTCTTCACGCCCTGCTCGATGGTCATCTCGACCGTGGCCCGGGCCAGGTCGGTCCACGCATCCTCGTCGCCGTGGCTCTCCTGCTGTCCGGCATTGATGAGGGCCCCGCCGACAATGCCGGCAGCCGCCGCAGACAGGACTCCGAGGAGAACGTAGGAGCCGATCTTGAGGCTGCGGTTGCAGGCGATCGCCGTGGCCAGGCCTTCGGCGTAGATGACCTCGGACGGGCCGAGGTTTCCGACGATGCTGGCGACGGCCGCGTAGAAGAGGCTCGCGTTGGCGAACTGGATGACGCCCACGATGCTGCAGCCGAGGGGCCAGGCGCCGAGGGGGACCACGCCGGCGACCAGGGACCATCCCACGATGGTGGCGAACAGCTCGGCGTCCCCGATCTGCTGGGCCAGCTCACCGAGCTCCTTGTTGAACGCCTCGCGGTCGTCACCCGACCACTGGTCCGAGGTGAGGCTGGAGGTGAGCTGCTCCAGGCGCGATCGGGCCTGCGAGAGCTTGTCCGCGGCATCGAACCACTTGTCGGCTGCCTCGCCGACCGCGAAGGGCGCGCCCAGCCCGTCACTCATGATCCAGGCAGTGCCGTTGTTGAACTTGAGGCCCGGGTTCTTGTTGAGCCCGCCGAGCGTTCCGCGCCGCTTCACGATGCCGTGACGGCCGAGGGTTCCACCATCGCCGATCGCCGGGAACGACTTGGCGGCCTGGGTGAGGGCAAGGTCCGCGACGATGGACAGGGGTGGCGGGAGCACGTTGATCGGGAAACAGCCTGCATAGATGCAGAACCCTTGGTTGACGCGGACGGCTGCCTCTACTCCTGCGTCGACGCCTTCGCCGATGCTCACATTCGCTCCTCAGTCGTTGGGGTGGTGGTGCGCGGGGTCAACGGATGACTCGTACGGTCGAGGCTTCCTCGGCCTCTTCCCACTGGTCTGCGGTTCGGTTCAGGCGGCGCTGGATCGAGGCGACCTGGGCGGCCTGCTCGTAGGCGTCGTTGCCGGCGTACTCGATGGCGCCGAGGAAGGCGTAGGCCAGCGGCTGGCCCGAAGGGCTGAACGCATCGGCCTGGGTGTCTGAGTCGGAAATTGACTGCTGTGCTGCAGCCAGGAGGGTGATGACATCGTCGAGCTCGGTGGCCAGTCGCCGCAGGGACGGCGGGTCGACACGGACTTCTCCGCTCATGGGGACTCCTCGATCGGGGTTGTGTGCTCCGGCCCGTACCCGTCCTCGGGACACTGAAACATCGTCCAGCGACCGAATCGCTCCGCTCCGGGTACGGCGTACGCATGATTCTGCGGGAGTCGGGAAGGGTGGGGCCGTGACTCACCGACACCAGGGGACTTCCATGCGCACGATGACGCTCACGACCACACTGGCAGCGATCGCCCTGGTGGCGCTGGCCGGCTGCTCGGACGACGGCGGCGGCAACGGCGGCGGCGGCGGCGACACCAAGGACGTGATCGCCGGCAAGGACGTGGCGGCCAAGGCGGAGACGGCGCTCGAGAGCGAGGTCGACAACCTCGCCGAGGGCGGCTTCGAGTGCCCCGACGTCGACCGTGAGAAGGGCGCCACCGCCACCTGCACGCGCACGAGCGAGGCCAGTGGCTACTACCTCGTTGTCGACGGGCAGGTCGAGGTCAGCGAGGTCTCGGGTGACGACTTCGGCCTCGACGTGCAGATGGAGGACGCCGCCAAGGAGTTCGGCCAGACCGCGGAGTCGATCGAGGCGGACCTGTCGACCCAGGCCGAGAGCAAGTTCGGCGAGGCGCCGCAGTCCCTCGAGTGCCCCGACCTGCCCGGTGAGGAAGGCGCCACGATCACCTGCTCCCTCACGGTGGCGGGCGAGGACAAGAGCCTGGAGGTGACCGCCACCGAGGTGGACCTGACGAACTACACGATGAGCTACACCTTCGCCGAGAAGTGAGCACCGTCGGGCCGGTGGCCGCGCGACACCCCGTCGTACGCATCCTGAAACGGCGGTGACGCTTCGCCGGTTCCCTCTATGGTGCAGGGGTGAATGTCGTCGTGCTGACCGGTGCCGGAATCTCCGCGGAGAGCGGCGTGCCGACGTTCCGCGACGCCGACGGCCTCTGGGAGGGCCATCGCGTCGAGGACGTCGCGACCCCCGAGGCGTACGACGCCCGACCGGCCATGGTGCAGAAGTTCTACGACGACCGCCGGGCCGCGTTGGCCGGAGTCGAGCCGAACCCGGCGCACCTCGCGCTGGCCCGCCTCGAAGAGGTGATCGGCGACAACCTGCTCCTGGTCACCCAGAACATCGACGACCTGCACGAGCGCGGGGGCTCGCGCCGTGTGCTGCACATGCACGGCGAGCTGCTGTCGGCCCTGTGCCGGGGCTGCGGCAGGCGCTCCCACTGGACCGACGAGCTCAGCGACTTCCCGCCGTGCCCGCGGTGCGGGGTCAGCGAGCTGCGGCCCGACGTGGTCTGGTTCGGCGAGATCCCCTACGAGATGGACCGGATCCAGCGCGAGCTGATGGCCGCCGACCTCTTCGTCTCCATCGGTACGTCGGGGGCGGTCTACCCGGCGGCCGGTTTCGTGCAGATGGCCAAGGCATGTGGCGCGCGCACCCTCGAGCTGAACCTGGTGCCCAGTGAGGGCACGTCGTTCTTCGACGAGGCGCGGCACGGCAAGGCCGGCGAGCTGGTGCCGGTCTGGGTCGACGAGGTCATGTCGCGCGCAGCCCTGTGACGTTCAGCCCTGTGACGATCAGCGGCTCGAGCCGGTCGAGCTCGTCGGCGAGGCCGAGGAGCGTGGCCTGGGTGCGGAACATCTGGCGGAACAGCACACCGCTCTCGATCATCCGCGGGTCGAGGTGTCCGAACACCTCGAGCGTGACGGTCCCGTAGAGGGCGGCCCACGACTGGGTGAAGACCCACAGCAGCCCGCGCATCTCGTCGGGAATCTCGAGTGGGACGTCGGGCATGATCGGGTCGCGCAGGATCTGCACGAGGTCGTCGTCCAGCTCGTTCAGTGGCGGGAACGGGGTGTCGTACTTCTGCCAGATCTGCACCAGCAGGTCGTTGAACAGGGCTCCCGAGGCGGAGGCCTTGGTCAGCGTGGTCTCGGTCAGGGTCGGGTCCATGCACAGTGAGGCGACGTCCATGTTCGCGAACACGACGGAGAACTCGTTGCGCGCGGTGAGTGCCCAGCGACGGAACGCAACTGCAGCGGCGGTGATGCGGGCCGCGGGGTCGTCGACCGGGTGGGCGTCGCGGGCCGGTTCGAGGAACTCCGCCGACATGGCGCTGTCGATGCCGATCGCGACCACGCGCAGCAGGTCCTGGTAGGACTCAACGTAGCGGTAGAGCGCGGGCGCGGTCATCCCGATCCGTTGGGCCACAGCCCGCAGCGACAGCTCGCCTCCCTCGGCCAGGATCGCGCGCGCGGCGGCCACGATCTCGTCGAGGGTCGCCTGCCGCTGGCGTTCGCGGCGTTCCTTGGCCATGGTCACGAATTTCCTCCCGGGGGCGGTTGACGCGACGAGTTTACACTGTTTACAGTTAACGGCGTTAACTAATCTGATACCTCGTCACAAAGGAATGGCCGTCATGGAGCGTTGGGGTGCGATCGTCGCCCGCAGGGCAGTGCAGATCCTCGTCATCGGCGTGCTCGCGGTGCTCGGCGCGGGCGCCTACGGGGCCGGCGTCTTCGACTCGCTCTCCCAAGGTGGCTTCGACGACTCCGCCAGCGAGTCCTCGAAGGAACTCGCCCACGAACGGGCGGTGTTCGGCAACCAGACCGTCGACGTGGTCGCGATCTACTCCAGCGACGACCTCACCGTCGACGACCCGGAGTTCGAGGCCGCGGTGCGCGACATGGTGGCCGACCTGCCCACCGTCACCACCAGGATCGTGAACTACTACGAGACGCCGTCGGAGGCCCTGGTCAGTCACGACAAGCACGCCGTCCAGGTGCCGATCTCTCTCGAGGGCGACACCCAGAACGAGCTCCTCGAGAGCTGGGACGCGCTGGAGCCGCACCTCGAGGCCGACGGGCTCGAGACCGACGTGGCCGGCGCCTTCGCGGTGTACGGCGACGTCAACGACATCACCGAGAAGGACCTTGCGCAGGCCGAGACCATCTCGGCGCCGTTCGTGCTGCTGCTCTCCCTGCTGATCTTCGGCAGCCTTGTCGCCGCCTCGATGCCGGTGCTGGTCGGAGCGATCGCAGTGATCGGCGCGCTGGCCGTGGTCCGGCTGCTCACCGTGTTCACCGAGGTGTCGGTCTTCTCCGTCAACGTGATCACCCTGATCGGGCTCGGCCTGGCGATCGACTACGCCCTCTTCATCATCAGCCGCTTCCGCGAGGAGCTTGGCCGCCTCCCCGCTGACGACCCCGACGCCACGGCGACCGCGATCAGGACGACCATGACCACCGCCGGACGCACCGTGCTCGTCTCGGGGCTCACGGTCGCGGCCGCCCTCAGCTCGCTGATGGTCTTCCCGCAGAGCTTCCTCAAGTCGATGGGGTACGGCGGCATGGCGGCCGTGATCGTGGCGATGGTCTCCGCGCTGACGGTTCTTCCGGCGGTGCTGCGACTGCTCGGACGCCGGGTCGACGGCGGTCGCCTGCCGTGGCGCCGGCACCGGCCGGTCTCGGTGGGCAGTGACCACGGCGCCTGGGCCCGACTGGCACACGGCGTGATGCGGCGCCCGGTGGTCGTGACCGTGCTGGTCACCGTCGCCCTCCTGGCGATCGCGTCCCCGTTCCTGGGCGTCAAGTGGGGCAGCGTGGACTATCGCGTGCTGCCCTCCGACGCGCCCGCGCACGTCGCAGCCGACAAGCTCAACACCGACTTCGGCCCCGAGACCTCCAGCGCCAACCTGCTGCTCGACGGCACGTCGAAGGCTGACGTGGCGGCGTACGTCCGCGAGGTGGAGGGGATGCGCGCCCCGGTGACCGTGGAGCCGGTGGCCGACAAGGGCGACGTCACGCTGTTGAGGGCGACCTGGCGGGGCAACAGCCAGTCCCAGTTCTCCCAGGACGTGGTGGAACGGATCCGGGACGTCGAGCCGGGCAGTGGGTCGGTGCAGGTCGGCGGGCTCTCCGCCTCGACGGTCGACCTGCTCGACTCCGTGGGCAGTCACCTGCCGTGGATGGGCCTGATCGTGATCGGCGTGATGCTGCTGCTGCTCTTCCTGGCCTTCGGGTCGGTGGTGCTGCCGGTCAAGGCAGTCGTGATGAATGCGATCTCGATCACAGCGTCGTTCGGAGTGGTGACCTGGATCTTCGCCGACGGTCACCTGGAGGGGCTGCTCGGATTCGAGTCCCAGGGCTACCTCGACGCCACCCAGCCGATCCTCATGCTGGCCATCCTCTTCGGCCTCTCGATGGACTACGAGGTCTTCCTGCTCTCCCGTGTGCGGGAGCAGTGGGACCTCACCCACGACAACGACCAGGCGGTCGCCACCGGACTGCAGAAGACGGGACGGATCATCACCAGCGCGGCGCTGCTGCTGGCGATCGTGATCGGTGCGTTCGGCCTGAGCGGCATCGTGTTCATGAAGATGATCGGAATCGGCATGCTGGTCGCCCTGCTGCTGGACGCGAGCGTCGTACGTGCCCTGCTGGTGCCGGCGACGATGAAGCTGCTCGGCCGATGGAACTGGTGGGCGCCGGGACCGTTGCTGCGGTGGTGGGAGCGCTTCGGCCTCAAGGGCCACTGACCGGATCGGGCGCTGAGGCGCGACTCACGATCCGCATGCTGGGATGGTTGCCCGCATATTGGGCGCCCGGGCTCTAGATTGCCAACCACCCGGCAGGACTCCGCTACCCATGCGGAATGCTGCCAGCATCGCGTACGTCGCCACAGACTGCGTGGTCGTCATCAGCATGGAATCGGAGTGATCACATGATCATCGGCGTCATCAGGGAGGCACAGACCGGGGAGACCCGTGTCGCTGCCACCCCGGCCACCGTTGGCCAACTGCTCAAGCTCGGTTACGACGTGATCGTCGAGTCGGGGGCCGGTTCGGCTTCCAGCTTCGCGGACGAGGCGTACGTCGAGGCCGGTGCGAAGATCGGCGATCCGTTCGAGGGCGACATCGTCCTCGGCGTGAACGCCCCGGCGGATGCCCAGCTCGACCAGCTGCGTCAGAACGCGACGCTGATCGGCATCCTGAACGCCCGGTTGGACGAGTCGGTGGTGGCGGACCTGACCTCGCGGCCGATCACGGCGTTGTCGATGGACGCGGTGCCGCGCATCTCGCGCGCCCAGTCGCTCGACGTGCTGAGCTCGATGGCCAACATCGCCGGCTACCGTGCCGTCGTCGAGGCGGCCCACGTCTTCGGGCGGTTCTTCACCGGCCAGGTCACCGCTGCGGGCAAGGTCCCGCCGGCCACGGTGCTGGTCGCCGGTGCCGGTGTCGCCGGTCTCGCCGCGATCGGGGCCGCCGGTTCGCTCGGCGCGGTGGTCAAGGCCACCGACCCGCGTCCCGAGGTCGCCGACCAGGTGAAGTCGCTGGGTGGTGAGTACCTCGCGGTCGAGGACCCTGAGGCCGAGGTGTCGGCCACCGGGTACGCCAAGGAGATGGGCGACGACTACAACGCCCGCGCCGCGGCGCTGTATGCCGAGACCATGCCGGGCGTCGACATCGCCATCACCACCGCGCTGATCCCGGGACGCCCCGCGCCCCGGTTGATCACCGCCGAGATGGTCGCCTCGATGAAGTCGGGCAGCGTCATCGTGGACATGGCTGCCGGGTCCGGCGGCAACGTCGAGGGCTCGGTCGCCGGTGAGGTGGTCACCACCGAGAACGGTGTGACGATCATCGGCTACACCGACCTCGCGGGCCGTCTGCCCGCGCAGGCCTCGCAGCTCTACGGCACCAACCTGGTCAACCTCCTCAAGCTGATGACGCCGGAGAAGGACGGTCAGCTCGTCCTGGACTTCGACGACGTGGTGCAGCGCTCGATCTGCGTCGTACGCAACGGTGAGTCGACGTGGCCCCCGCCGCCGGTGCAGGTCTCGGCCGCCCCGGCCGCCGCCCCGGCCGCGGAGATTGCGGTCAAGGAGGAGAAGAAGCCGGCCAGCCCGGCGCGCACCTCCGCGATCGTCGGCGGCGCAGCCCTGTTGTTCTTCCTTCTGGTCGCGGCCTCGCCGGCGCAGCTGCAGCTGAACCTGACGGTCTTCGCCCTGGCCGTCGTGATCGGCTACTACGTGATCGGCAAGGTGCACCACGCGCTGCACACTCCGCTGATGTCGGTGACCAACGCGATCTCGGGAATCATCGTCGTCGGCGCGCTGGAGACCATCGGTCAGTACGACGGCACGATCACCGCGGTGTCCTTCGTGGCGATCCTGCTCGCCAGCATCAACGTCTTCGGTGGCTTCGCGGTGACTCGCCGCATGCTCGCCATGTTCTCCAGGTCTTGATAGGTAGCTGAGAAATCATGAGCATCGAATCCGCATCGGCCGCTGCGTACGTCGTAGCCGCCCTGCTCTTCATCCTTGCCCTCGCCGGGCTGTCCAAGCACGAGTCCGCCAAGGCCGGCAACTACTACGGCATCGCCGGCATGGCGATCGCCCTGGTCGCCACCGTGGTCCTCGCCATCGACAAGGACATCGAGGGCCTCGGTCTCGGCCTGCTGATCGCCGCGGTCATCGTCGGCGCCCTGGTCGGCCTGCAACTGGCACGCACGGTCGAGATGACCGGCATGCCTGAACTGATCGCCCTGCTGCACTCGTTCGTGGGTCTCGCCGCCGTACTCGTCGGCTGGAACGGCTACCTGCACATCGAGGCACACCCGCACCGCTTCGACGCCAAGGTGCTCGAGCACGCCGACCTGCTCGGCATCCACTCCGCCGAGGTCTTCATCGGCGTCTTCATCGGTGCGGTCACCTTCACCGGCTCGATCGTGGCGAACCTCAAGCTGTCGGCGAAGATGAAGTCCGCGCCCCTGGTGCTCCCGGGCAAGAACCTCATCAACCTCGGTGCGCTGGTGCTCTTCGCGGCACTGACCGTGTGGTTCGTCATCGACCCGCAGCTGTGGCTTCTGATCGTGGTCACCATCGTCGCGCTGGCCCTGGGCTGGCACCTCGTCGCCTCCATCGGCGGCGGTGACATGCCCGTGGTCGTCTCGATGCTGAACAGCTACTCCGGGTGGGCCGCGGCCGCGTCGGGCTTCCTGCTCAACAACAACCTGCTGATCATCGTCGGCGCGCTGGTGGGTTCTTCGGGTGCCTACCTGTCCTACATCATGTGCACCGCGATGAACCGCTCGTTCATCTCGGTGATCGCCGGTGGCTTCGGCATCGAGGCCGGCCCCTCGGAGGACACCGACTACGGCGAGCACCGCGAGACCAACGCCGAGGACGTTGCCGACCTGCTCACCCACGCCAAGTCGGTGATCATCACCCCCGGCTACGGCATGGCCGTCGCCCAGGCGCAGTACGGCGTCGCGCAGCTGACCTCCAAGCTGCGGGACAAGGGCATCGACGTACGCTTCGGGATCCACCCGGTCGCCGGTCGCCTGCCCGGTCACATGAACGTGCTGCTCGCCGAGGCGAAGGTGCCCTACGACATCGTCCTCGAGCTCGACGAGATCAACGACGACTTCGACGACACGACGGTCGTGCTGGTGATCGGTGCCAACGACACCGTCAACCCCGCCGCCGCGGAGGACCCCTCCAGCCCGATCGCCGGCATGCCGGTGCTGACGGTGTGGAACGCCGAGCACGTCGTGGTGTTCAAGCGGTCGATGGCGTCGGGCTACGCCGGCGTCCAGAACCCGCTGTTCTTCCGGGACAACTCCCAGATGCTCTTCGGTGACGCCAAGGACCGGGTGGAGGACATCCTCCGCGCGCTCTGATCCAGGTCGAGTGCTGAAGTGGCTGCCCTAGCAACCACTTCAGCACTCAACCTCGGCGCCTGTGGATGACGGGCGAGACCGGTCCCATGCCATCGCAGAATCGATTGCATGGATGAGCCATGGTCAAGCCTGGCCGGATTGCAGCACGGAGTCCTGGCCCGCAGTCAGCTGTACGCCCTCGGCGTGACTCGTGCCGCGGTGCGCGCCAACGTCTCTGCCGGCCGATGGTGCTGGCGCACGGAGTCAGTCCTCACCACGACCACCGGCCCACTCAACTGGGAGCAGCGGTTGTGGCTCGGAGTGCTCCACTGCGGCCCGGGGTCGGCCGTCGGTGGGCTCACCGCGGCCAAGGTGCACGGCCTTCGCAACTGGGATCGCGACCTCGTCACGGTGGTCGTGGACGACTCGCTCTCCTTCGAGAAGGTTCCCGAGTTGCACATCGTCCGGACTCGAAGGCCCATCCAGAAGTGGCTGGCACCGGTGACGCTTCCGCTGCTGCGTCTCGAGCCGGCAGTTCTGCTCTTCGGCGCCTACGATCGGAGCAAGCGCACGGCGCAGGGTGCTCTGGCCGCCGTGGTCCAACAGGGTCTGACCACCCCGGATCGACTCGGCGCATGTCTGGCCACGATGAATCCCTTGCGCCGGTCCCGTGACTTCCGGGCCACTCTTCTCGACTTGGCGGGTGGGGCACAGTCGGTTGCCGAAATGGATGTACGGCGAGCCTGCCGCTCCTACGGCGTCGTGCCGCCGCACAGGCAAAGAGCCCGCGTCGACCGCGCAGGAAAGCGGAGATGGACGGACTGCGAGTGGGACCTCCCCGATGGCCGGGTGGTGGTGTTGGAAGTCGACGGTGCTTTCCACCTGGACGTCATGCAGTACTCCGCGGACATGCGGCGACAACGAAGGATCACCACCCCCACGCGATTGATTGTGCGATGTGCCGCTGTCGAGATCCGCGACGAACCGGGTGAAGTCATGGCGGACCTGATCGCTCTCGGTGTCCCGCTGGTGAAGCGCGCAGGTTGAGTGCTCAGGTGGTTGCCCTGGGCACCACCTGAGCACTCAACCAGGAGACAGTAGAGTCTCGCCATGCCCGAGAACCCTGCCGCCCCGACCGATGCGCGCGCTGCGCTGGAGGAGCTGCGGGGCCACGAGGCCTGGGCCATCGTCCGCCAGAAGGACGCAGCGACCCTGTCGCTGGTCGGCGGCCGGCGCACCGTCGTGGAGAGCCTGCTCGACGTGCCGCTCGAGACCGGCATCCCCGTCGACGGCCGGCAGTTCGACCGGCTGGTGGCCGTGCCCTACCGCCAGGTCCGGGAGCGCGGGTTCGACGCGATCGACGACGGCACGCCGCTGGTCGTGGTCGACATCGACCTCGAGCAACACGTGGCGTACGCCGACCTGCTGGCCGCCCTGCCCGACGTACCGGTGGAGTTCGACGACCCGGGCGGCTTCGACTCGAGCGACGACGACTACACCCGTGTGGTCGAGAAGGTCATCGCACACGAGATCGGCAACGGTGAGGGCGCCAACCTCGTGGTGGCCCGCAACTACCGTGCCAAGGCCCGCGGCTGGGGCGACGACCAGGCCCTGACCGTGCTGCGCAGGCTGCTCGAGCGCGAGCGCGGTGCCTACTGGACCTACGTCTTCTTCACCGGCGACCGCTACCTGGTGGGGGCGAGCCCGGAGCGGCACGTCAGCATCCAGGGCGGCGACGTGCGGATGAACCCGATCTCGGGCACCTTCCACCTGCCCAAGCAGGCGCAGCCTCAGGAGCAGACCAAGGCTCAGCTGCTGGAGTTCCTCGCCGACGAGAAGGAGATCTACGAGCTCTTCATGGTCGTCGACGAAGAGCTCAAGATGATGTGCGACATCTGCCACGAGGGCGGCCAGGTGCTCGGCCCGTTCCTCAAGCCGATGACGCACCTCGTGCACACCGAGTACCTCCTCGCCGGCCGCACCGACCGCGACCCGCGCGAGGTGCTGCGCGACACGATGTACGCCGCCACGCTCACCGGCTCACCCGTCGAGAACGCCTGCCGGCTGATCGCGGCCTACGAGCCCGAGGGGCGCGCCTACTACGGCGCGGCGCTGGCGCTCTTCGGGCGCGACGGCGAGGGCCAGCCGACCCTCGACAGCCCCATCGTCATCCGCACCGCCGACGTCAGCACCGAGGGCGTGCTCCGGGTGGTCGCCGGAGCCACCCTCGTGCGCGACTCCGACCCGGCCACCGAGGTGCGCGAGACGCACGCCAAGGCCGGTGGCATCCTCAGCGCGTTCGGGCTGGTGCCCCCGGCGGCCGCGCCCCCGGAGAGCCTGGGCGAGCTGGCCCGCGACGAGGACGTGCTGATCGCCCTCAACGCCCGCAACCAGCGGCTCTCGAAGTTCTGGCTGACCGACCAGGAAGGGTCGGCGCCCGACGTGGCCCTGAAGGGGAAGTCGGCGGTGATCCTCGACGGCGAGGACGACTTCGTGAACATGCTGCGGCACGTGCTCACCGTGCTCGGCATGACCTCGACCGTGGTCCGCCACGAGGACTACGCGCCGGGCGTGCTCGACGGGTTCGACCTCGTCATCGTCGGCCCCGGCCCTGGTGACCCGCGCGACGGCGACCACCCCAAGATCGCCACGTTCCGCACCGCGGTCGACGCGCTCCTGGCCGCCGAGCAGCCGTTCCTCGCGGTGTGCCTGGGGCACCAGACGCTGTGCCAGCGGTTGGGGATTCCCCTTGCCTACAAGGACATCGTCTTCCAGGGCACCCAGTCACCTGTCTCGATCGACGGCCGCACCGAACGGGTCGGCTTCTACAACACGTTCGTCGGACGGGTCGAGGGCCAGGCCCCCGACGGGGTCACGGTCGAGGCCGACCCCGAGACCGGCGACGTGCACCTCGTCCGCGGGCCGCACTTCCGGGGCATCCAGTTCCACGCCGAGTCGATCCTGACCGAGAACGGCTACGACCTGATCCACGACCTGATGCGCGAACTCCTGACCTGAGTCTCAGCCCTCAACCGGGGCGCCCCCCGGCGCAACCTTTCGGGCCTCACCGACGTCTATAGGGCAGAGGCTCGAACCAGACGGGGGTTTGCAGTGCGGTTCCGGGTGTTGTCCCTTGCGCTCCTGGCGATCCTGGTCGCCGCCGTCGTCGTCACCGGACGCCATCAGGGCACCGTCGCCGACGCCGACGCGCCCGGCGGCCCCTCCACCACGATCGCGGCGCCCGTCGAGATCCCGGCCCGCCCCAACATCGTGCTGGTGCTGATGGACGACTTCTCCCTCGACCTGCTGCAGACCATGCGCTCGGCCGAGGCGATGCGGCAGCAGGGTGCGTCGTACGACCGGGCGTTCGTGGTCGACTCCCTGTGCTGCGTGTCGCGGTCGAGCCTGATGACCGGGCAGTACCCGCACCAGACCGGCGTGCTGACCAACACCGCCAACCTGCCCAACCCCTACGGCCCGATCGGCGGTTGGGAGGCGTTCTCCGCCTACGGCAACCCCGAACGCTCGGTCAACGCGCACCTGGAGCACAGCGGCTACACGACGGGGTTCGTCGGCAAGTACCTGAACCAGTTCGAACCGGGCATGACCGACCTCGAGCTGCCGGCCGGCTGGAGCGAGTTCAACGCGCTGTTCGGTTCGGCGTACGACGGCTGGGGCTTCGCCAGCTCGTACGTCGAGGACGGCGAGCTGCGCGTCCGGGAGCATGCGATCCCTCCCGCGTCGGCGACTGACGAGGTGAAGGACGCGGCGTACGCCGGCACGGTGACCGAGGACCTGGCCCTCGACTTCATCGAGCGCCACACCCCCGACGACGCGCCGTTCTACCTCGAGGTGGCGCCGTACGGTCCGCACAGCCGGGTCGACGGTGACACCCCGTGGCCGGACGAGCCGCTCTTCCCGCCGGCGATGCGCGACCGCACCGGCCACGCCGGGCCGCTGGGCAACTGTGGTCGGGTGGACTGCAGCGACCTCGACCTCGACGACCTGGTCGGGTTCGGCGACGACCAGTCCGACAACCTGCCGGTGCACGCCGACGGCACCCCGGCCCCGGGCTGGAAGCCGACGACCACCACGCTGCGGCCCGAGGACGCGGTCGTCGACCTGCGCAACCGGGCCCGCATGGTGGCCTCGATCGACCGCATGGTCGAGCGGATCCTGGCGGCCGTCGACGACGACACCTATGTGGTGCTGACCTCCGACAACGGGTTCCACCTCGGGCAGCACGACCTCGAGCGCGGCAAGGGCGCGCCCTACGACTCCGACGCGCACGTGCCGCTCCTGGTGGTCGGGCCGTCGATCGAGCCCGGCACCCGCCCGCAGGTGGTCAACAACATCGACCTGGCCGCCACCTTCGAGGACCTCGCCGGCCTCGAGCCGGAGCCCTGGCGCTCGGGCACGTCGTTCGCGCCCAGCCTGCTCGAGCAGACCGCGAAGGGCTCGCGCCACGCGTTCTTCGAGCACACCTACGCGCCCTCGCTCGGCCTGGACCCGGACCGGGTCTACTCCGGCGGCACGATCGACATCATCCCGTCGTACGTCGCGATCCGCAGCCGGGACGCGCTCCTGGTGCGGCTCGACCTCGACCCGGACTGGCAGGGCACCGACTACGCCTGGGAGTTCTACGACTACCGGGACTCCGCGTTCGAGCAGACCAACTCCTACGCCGACCCGGGCAAGCGGGCGGAGGTGCGCCGGCTGCAGCGGCGACTGGAGGAGTTCGTCGCGTGCGGTGAACAACGCTCCGAGCGCGTCCGGCCGAAATGTCTGGCGCTGACGCGCTAGGTCCTGACCGAGTAGGTTGCGCATGTGATCGATGCGGTGACGAACGTGGTGGTGGTCGACCACCACGACTCCTACACGTGGAACCTCGTCCACCTCGTCGCCGCCGTCACCGGGGCCCTGCCCGAGGTCGTGCAGCACGACGCCACGTCCGCGGCGTACCTGCTCGGCTTCAGCCATGTCGTGCTCTCGCCCGGCCCCGGCCACCCGTCCGACCCGGCCGACTTCGCGGTCGGCAACGACGTGCTGCTGGCCGGCACGACGCCGGTGCTCGGCGTCTGCCTGGGCATGCAGGGCCTGGTCACGGCGTACGGCGGCACGGTCGAGCGCATCACCCCGGCCCACGGTGACGTGGCCTCGGTCCGGCACGACGGCACGTCCGTCTTCGCCGGGCTGCCCGCGTCGTTCGACGTGGTGCGCTACCACTCGCTGGCCGCGACCCGGCTGCCCGACGACCTCGTCGTCACCGCCACCTGCGACGGCGAGCCCGGTGAGCCGGAGGTCGTCATGGGGGTCCGGCATCGCACGCTTCCCCTTCACGGCGTGCAGTTCCACCCCGAGTCGATCCTCAGCCGGTACGGCGCCGAGCTCGTGGCGAACTTTCTGGGGCGGACATGACCGACCCGGTGCCGCACTTCCTCGAGATCGCCGCCGCCCACGACCGCTGCTTCTGGCTCGACGGTGGTGGCGCTCGGCCCTGGTCGGGACGCCGCTCGATCCTGGGTTGGCTGGACGAGGACGACGTCTCGCTGACGTACGACGCCCGCACCGGCCTCGTGCACCGTGTCGTCGCCGGCACGCGTGAGGTGGTCGGTGACGACATCTTCGCCGCACTCGAGGCGGAGTCGGCCGGCGACGGCGCCGACGTGCACTGGGTCGGCTACTTCGGCTACGCCAGCCGTCCGGACCTGCCGGCGTCCGTGGATGCCGACGACCCGATGCCGACCGCGGTCTGGATGCGGACCAGGAACGTGCGGATCTTCGAGCATCCCGAGGTGGATGTGTCGGGGAGTGGTGGTTTCGAGACGCTCGCTGGCGCTCGCTCCTCAACCACCAAGGAGGCCTCGTTGTTCTCCACCACCGAGGAGGCCTCCACCACCGACGTGCCGGGGGAGTACGCGGCGGAGTTCGCGCGGGTGCAGGAGGAGCTGCACGCCGGCAACTCCTACGAGGTGAACCTGACCTACCGCCTCGCCATCGAGTCCGGGTTGGACCCGGTGTCGGCATACCTGCGACTGCGCGCGCTCAACCCGGCGCCGTACGCCGGGTTCCTCCAGCACGAGGGTGCCTGGCTGCTCAGCTCGTCACCCGAGCGCTACGCGACCGTCGACCGGCACCGGGCGATCGAGACCAAGCCGATCAAGGGCACCACTCCGCGAGGGGAGAGCGCCGAGGACGACGAGCGGCTGCGCCGGCTGCTGGCCACGGACCCGAAGTTCCGCGCCGAGAACCTGATGATCGTCGACCTGCTGCGCAACGACCTCGGCATGGTCTGCGAGGTCGGTTCCGTCGAGGTGCCGGTGCTGATGGACGTCGAGACCTACAGCTCGGTGCACCAGCTCGTGTCGACCGTGCGCGGCCACCTGCGCGACGACATCACCACGATCGGGGCCCTGCGCGCGCTGTTCCCGGCCGGCTCGATGACCGGCGCGCCCAAGCTGCGCACCATGGAGATCATCAGCGACGTCGAGGACTCGTCGCGTGGCGTCTACTCCGGGGCCTTCGGCTGGATCTCCGGCGACGGTCGGGCCGACCTCGGCGTCGTGATCCGCAGCCTGACCACCAGCGGCGACGGACGCTGGCGCCTCGGCACCGGCGGCGGAATCACCGTGCGCTCGGACGTCGACGAGGAGTACGCCGAGTCCCGCCTCAAGGCCGAGCGCCTGACCCGCGTCTTCGACTGAGCCGGGGCCGGGCCTGGACTGGGGCGGCGGAGGCCCTGTGCGGCACGACCCGGCCTCCGCCGGCGCTGCGCTCACGGCACGGCCGACTGCACGGCTCACTGCATGCCCGGCCTCACAGGTCGTCGAAGAGGCGGCCCTTCTCGGCCAGGGTGACCTCGAAGGTCTGCTCCTTGCCGTCACGCAGCACCCGCAGCTTCACCTTGTCGCCGGGGCGGTACTGCAGGGCGGTGGTGACCAGGCCGAGGCCCTGGGCGATCGGGTAGTCGTCGACGGCGACGACCACGTCGCCCTGCTTCAGGCCGGCCTCCTCGGCGGGGCTGTCGCTGGTGAAGTCCTCGACCGTGGCGCCCTGCGCGACTCCGGACTCGCGGGCGTTGCCGGGAATGATGCCCAACCACGCGTGGGTCGGCTCGTCACCGTTCTTCAGCTCCTCGACGATCGGTGCGATGACGTTGACCGGGATGGCCCAGCCGATGCCGATCGAGCCGAGGTCGCCCTCGGAGCCGGTGTTGCTGGACGCCGTACGGTTGGCGGAGTTCATGCCGACCAGCTCGCCCTTGATGTTGACCAGTGCGCCGCCGGAGTTGCCGGGGTTGATCGCGGCGTCGGTCTGCAGTGCGGGGTAGACCATGGCCTCCTGCGAGGCCTCCATGCCGGCGACGTTGACCGGGCGGTTCACGGTGCTGATGATGCCGGCGGTGACGGTCGACTCGAGGCCGTACGGCGAGCCGACCGCGACAACTGCCTGGCCGACCTTCAGGTCCTCGGCCGCGCCGAACTTCATCGGGGTCAGGCCGGAGACGTCGTCGGCCTTGATCAGCGCGATGTCCATGTCGGGGTCGGCCCCGACGAAGGACCCGGTGGTGCTGCTGCCGTCGTCGAAGTAGACGGTGGTGTCGCCCTCGATGCCGTTGAAGGCGACGTGGTAGTTGGTCAGGATCAGGCCGTCGTCGCTGATGATGATCCCCGAACCGGTGCTGCCGCTGGAGGCCCCGAAGGCCTCGATCTTGACCACCGACGGCAGGGTCTTCTCCGCGACGTTCTGCACCGAGACGAGGTCCTGGAGGTTGAGGCCGGCGATGTCGATCTGGCCGGCGTCGACCTTGCCGTCTCCGCCGCCGGAGGTCTCGTCGTGCAGGTAGCCGCCGCCGAAGCCGGCGGCCGCTCCGAGGATCAGCGCACCCGCGAGCAGGCCGATGCCGGTCTTGCCGCGCCCGCTCCCACCGGTCTGTCGGTGCTCGGTCGGCGGGCCCAGGGGGGCCTGGTGCCCCGGCTGGGGATAGCCCGTCGGGTACGGCGGGGGTGCCTCCCACGGCTGGGCGTGCTGCGGGCCCTGGCCGTAGGGCTGGGCGGCCTGTCCGGGCGGTGCGAACTGGCCCTGCTGACCCGGGTGGCCAGGATCCTGGGGCGGGGCGAACTGGCTCTGCGGGGCCGGCGGCGCCTGGTCCTGGGGCGGCGCGTAGGGACCGGGCTGGTGCGCGTGGCGGCCGTCGTACGCCGCCTGCTGGGGCGCCTGGGCGGGAGGCACGGGGGAGGTTTCGTGGTCGGGCCCGGGATCGTTGATCGCGTGAGCCACGCTGGGCTCGGCCTCGGGGGACGCGGGCTCCGGCGGCTGGTCGGCATACGGCTGGGCGGCGTACGGCTGGGTCGGCTCGGCCTGCTGGTGCTTGCGCGCGCCGGGGCGGATCGCCGTCGTGGGATTGGAGTCGTCTCCCGCGTTCTCATCGCTCATGGCCGACATCATGCCGTGAATGTTCGGCCCGGAAACCCCTCATCCGCGGCCTGTCGGGCCAGATCGACGTCCAGGTCAGACGTCCCGGTCAGACGTTCAGGTCAGAACAGCGTGGCGACGGCCAGGGCGAGGCCGGCGACGTTCGCCAGCAGGAAGACCACCATCCAGAAGCCTGCGGGGAACGGCGTGAGGCGCGCCAGCTGGTCCGCGTCCGAGCCGGTACGGCGACCGCGGTGCTCGCGCATGAGCTCGACGACGGGCTTCGGCGCGGCGAGCAGCAGGACCCAGGCGATCAGGTAGGCGAGGGCCGACTGGAGGGTGTCGGAGAGATACCAGGAGACGCCCACCAGGGCAGAGCCGATCACCAGCAGCACGAGTGCGCCGTACCAGTTGCGGATCTGCACGAACATCACCACGAGCAGGGCGACCAGGAGCCACAGCAGGCCGAACGCGCGGCCGTTCGCCAGCATCAGCGCCGCGAGCAGGCCCAGGGCGGCAGGCGCGAGGTAGCCGGCGCACAGCATGGCCACCATGCCGGGGCCGCGCGGCTTCCCGCGCGAGACGGTCAGCCCGGACGTGTCCGAGTGCACCCGGATGCCCGAGAGCCGTCGGCCGACGAGGACGGCGACGAACGCGTGCCCGGCCTCGTGGACGACGGTGACCAGGTGGCGCACCCAGTGCCAGCTGAGTGGGTGCACCACGAGCGCAAGCGCCAGCACGGCGAGCAGCAGCACGACGCGCGGGGACGGTGCGGGTTGCACGGTCGTGGCGCGGGACCAGATCTCGCCGGCCACGTCGGTGAAGGCCACCGTGGACGTGGCCGGGTCAGGGAAGCGCACCGGGTCAGACCTGCTGCAGGGTGCGTCCGGGCAGTCGCAACGTCAGGCAGGCGCCGCCGTCGGGGAGAGTGCTCGCCTCGGCCGACCCCGAGTGGCGCACAGCGGTCTGCCGCACGATCGAGAGCCCCAGGCCGGAGCCGGGCATCGACCGCGACTCCGTGGATCGGTAGAAGCGGTCGAAGACGTAGGGGAGGTCGGCCTCGGAGATGCCGGGGCCCTGGTCGGCGACGGTCAGCACACCGTCTGCCAGGCGGACGGTCACCGTGCCGTCGGCAGGGCTCCACTTGGCGGCGTTGTCGAGCAGGTTCATCACGGCGCGCTCGAGAGCGGCCGACTCGCCGGTGACCCACCAGTCCTCGGCCTCGACGTCGAAGTCGATGCTCGACGCGCGACGGCGTACCCGCGTGATGGCCCGGTCGAGCACCTCCTTGAGGTCGACCAGCTCGACCTGGTGCGGCGCGTGCTCGTCGCGGCCGAGCTCGACCAGGTCGCCGATCAGGTTGGTCATCTCCTCGATCTGGGCACCCACGTCGTCGAGCAGCTCGGCGCGGGCCTCGGGTGGCATGCCGCCGGACGCGTCGGCCTGGAGCAGCAGGTCGAGGTTGGTGCGCAGCGAGGTCAGCGGCGTGCGCAGCTCGTGGCCGGCATCGCCGACCAGCTGGCGTTGCCGTTCGCGGGAGGCCTCGAGCGCGGCCAGCATGGTGTTGAACGCCGAGGAGAGCCGGGCGATCTCGTCGTTGCCTTCGACCTCGATGGGGGTGAGGTCCTCGGTGCGGCCGATCTCCTCGACCACCGAGGTGAGCCGGCGTACTGGCCGGAGCCCGTTGCGGGCCACGCCCCAGCCGGCCACTCCGGCAGCGATCACGCCGGCCACCCCGAAGAGCAGCATCACGATGCCGAGGCGCCCGAGCACGGTCTCCTGGGAGTCGAGCGACTGGGCGATCACCAGCGCCACACCGTCGTCGCGGGTCGGCACGGTCACCACGCGGTAGCGGGTGTCACCGGCCTCGATGGTGCGGATCGAGCTGTGTGCGTCGCCCCTTGCGACGTCGATCTCGTCGCCACCGAGCTTGAGCACCGGGCCGTCGTCGATCGACCAGGTCTTGCCGTCCTGGCGGATGAACGCGATGCGGACGTCGGCGGCGCCGAACGCCCACGACGGCCAGCGCATCTCCACGGTCAGCTCGGACAGGGTCGGAGCCTGAGAGGCGCGTTGGGCCCGGTCGATCAGTGAGGCGTCGAGGCTGGCCTGCATCTGCATGCGCACGGTCACGTAGGCACCCAGGGCGAGGACGGCGACCGTCAGGCCCACCGCGAACGTGGTGAGCAGGGTGACCCGGCTGGCGAGGCTGCGGCGGTAGTGCCACCGGCTCGGCTCGCGCGGCGACAGGCCCATCAGAGTCGGCCCATCAGATTCGGCTGCCCGTCACGGGGAGTCCCGAAGCACGTAGCCCACCCCGCGCACCGTGTGCAGCAGCCGGGCCTCGCCCTCGGCCTCGGTCTTGCGGCGCAGGTAGCCGACGTACACCTCGAGGGAGTTCGCAGTGGTGGGGAAGTCGTAGCCCCACACCTCTTCGAGGATGAACGAGCGCTCCAGCACCCGCTTGGGGCGGCGCATGAACATCTCGAGCAACGCGAACTCGGTGCGGGTGAGCTCGATGGCGCGCTTTCCGCGGCGCACCTCGCGGCTGGCCAGGTCGAGGGTCAGGTCGGAGAACGCGAGCGTCTCGTCGACCAGCTCGTCGTGGGGTACGACGCGGCGCAGCAGTGCGCGCAGCCGGGCGAGGAGCTCCTGGAGTGCGAACGGCTTGGTGAGGTAGTCGTCAGCGCCGGCGTCGAGGCCGTCGACGCGGTCACCCACGGCGTCGCGCGCGGTCAGCACGAGGATCGGTACGTCGTTGCCCGCAGTGCGCAGTGCCCGGGTCGCCTCGATGCCGTCGAGCCGCGGCATCATCACGTCCATCACGACGACGTCGGGTCGCAGGTTGCCGATCCCGGCCAGGGCCTGGGCGCCGTCCTCGGCCATCGACACGGTGAATCCGTTGAACTCGAGGGAGCGCCGGAGGGACTCACGGACGGCCCGGTCGTCGTCGACGACGAGGACGTGGGGCTTGGGTGCAGCACTGTTCACGACACCACTGTGCCAAAGACTCCTGAGGCGTGGCTGAGAATCGCGCTCAGTAGCGCGCCGCGACGCTGGCCGCGCGGGCGCCGTACCCGCCGCCGAACGTGCATGCGTGGACCAGCAGCGGGAAGAGCTGGTGCAATCCGAGCCGGTCCTCCCAGCCGTCGGCGAGCGGCGCGGCCTCGTGGTAGGCGTCGAGGGCACGCGGCAGGTGGGGCATGCCGAAGAGCGAGAGCATGGCCAGGTCGACCTCGCGGTGACCGGCGTACGCCGCGGGGTCGATCACGTGGATGTGCCCGTCGGTGCCCCACAGCACGTTGCCGTTCCAGAGGTCGCCGTGCAGTCGGGCCGGGGGCTCGACCGGGACCAGGTCGGCGAGTCGTCCGACGAGCGACTCGATGCCCCTCGCACCGGACTCGTCGATCGCACCACGGTCGCGGGCCAGCTTCAGGTAGGGCAACAGCCGGCGGGTGGCGTAGAACTCCGCCCACGTGTCGGCTGCGGTGTTGCGCATCGGCAGTCGCCCGATGAAGCCGTCGGCGTCGGCGCCGAAGCCGGTGGCGCCGACGGCATGCGTCGCGGCCAGCGCGCGGCCGAACTCCACCGCGGCGTCGGGGGTCTGCTTCCCGGTCTCGACGAACGAGATGATCAGGCAGTCGGCGTCGCCGGCCAGCACGTCGGGGACGGCGACGCCCCCGGACTCGCCCAGCCAGTGCAGCCCGCGGGCCTCGGCGTCGAAGAACCCCTCGGGCGGGTGCACGTGGGTCTTCATCAGCGCCGAACGTCCGTCGGAGAGCTTGAGCCTGGTCGCCGTACAGATGTCACCGCCGGCGACCGGCGCCGTGGCCACGACCTGGACGTCGAGGAGCTCTTCGGCCTTGCGAGCGGTGGCGGAGTTGCGCGTCATGAAGGGACGACCTCCTGCTGCAGTGCGTGGGTGATGCCGAGTGCGGTGCGCTCGACCATGGCGAGCACGTCGCGGAAACCGTCGTCGCCGCCGTAGTAGGGGTCGGGGACGACGCCGTCGCCGGGTGTCGGGTCGAAGTCGCGGAACAGGCGCAGGCGGTCGGCGGGGACCCCGATCGCGGCGAGGTCACTCACGTTGTCGTGGTCCATCGCCAGGACGAGGTCGTACGACGACACGGCGTCGGCGTCGAACTGCCGGGCCCGGTGCTGCGTGGCGTCGTAGTCGTGGGTGGTCAGGACCGCCGCCGAGCGTGGGTCCATCGGCTTGCCGACGTGCCAGCCGGCGGTGCCGTAGCTGTCGGCGTGGACGTGGTCGGCCAGCCCGGCCTCGTCGAGCCGGTGGTTGACCACGACGTCGGCGATGGGGGAGCGGCAGATGTTGCCCAGGCAGACCAGGGCGACGCGGTAGGTGCCGGGGGTGCGCGGGAGCGGCAACGCCATCAGTCGTCCTCGAGCACGGCCACGTCGATGAAGCCGCAGACCAGCGTGATGATGATGCCGCCGAACAGTGCGTTCCAGAAGCCGTCGACGTGGAAGCCGATGTCGACCTTGTCGGCGATCCAGGCGGTCAGCATCAGCATCAGGGCGTTGATCACCAGCAGGAAGAGGCCGATGGACAAGATGATGAACGGGATCGAGAGGAACTTGACCACCGGCTCGACGTACATCGACACGAGGCCGAGGATCAGGGCCACCATCAGCAGGGGCAGGATCTTCGCCTGCCAGTCGGAGCCCTCGAAGCTGATGCCGTCCAGGAGCCATGCCGCGACGGCCAGCGCAGCGGCGTTGGTCAGGAGCCAGGCGAGGAACTTCACGGCCTCAGCCTAGACAAGGCGTCAACGCGGACACACAGGATCGGCGTTTCGGGGCCCGGCTTGTAACCTCTGGCGGGTGAATGAGTTCGGCGGTACCGGTGCGATGGTGCTCGGGACCGTGGCCTCCGCCGTCGTGTTCCTGCTCCTGGCGCTCGCCCTGCTCAAGCCCCTCGGCTGGGTCTCCGCCTTCTCCATCGCCGGCTTCCTGTGGGCGATCACGGTGATCGGCCTGGTCACGCTCACGCCGCTCGACGCGGTCGACCTGGCCATTCCGGAAGACGCGCGGATGGCCACCTGCTCGACCGACATCGGCGGCCCGGCCCCCGACGGCTTCTGGATCTTCGAGTCCGGTCAGCGCACCCTCAACACCGCGCTGTTCATCCCTGCCGGGGCGCTGCTGGTGCTCTCGGTGGCCCGGTGGCGGGCCGGCTGGATCCTCACCCCGTTGGGTCTGGTCGCCCTCGCTGCGTTCTCCGCGGTGATCGAGAAGACCCAGCTCGAGGTGGCCCGCATCGACCGGGCCTGCGACGTCACCGACATCGTCGACAACGTCACCGGGGCGGCGTTCGGGGTGGGGCTCGGGCTGGTGCTGATCCTGGTGTTCCAGCCGTGGCGCCACAAGCACCGCAAGCGCCGGAGTCGCGCGGGGTACTAGCCTGCGCCCATGACCTCGACTCCCCAGCCACGCGCGAACGTCGGCGACATCCCGGCGTACGTGGCCGGCAAGCCGCCCGTGCCGCGCCCCGACTTCACGACGTACAAGCTCAGCTCGAACGAGAACCCGTACCCGCCGCTGTCCGGTGTGGTCGAGGCGGCGATGGGCGTGGTCGGCCAGATGAACCGCTACCCCGACATGGGCTGCGTGGAGCTGTACGCCGCACTCGCCGAGCACTTCGACGTACCGGTCGAGGACCTCTCCGTGGCCACCGGGTCGGTCGCGCTGATCTACCAGATCATGCAGTCGTTCTGCGACCCCGGCGACGAGGTGGTCTACGCGTGGCGTTCGTTCGAGGCCTACCCGATCGCCGTCACGGCCGCCGCGGCCACGTCGGTGCAGGTGCCGGTCACCGCCACCGGCGAGCACGACCTCGACGCCATGGCTGCCGCGATCACCGACCGCACCAAGGTCGTCATCGTCTGCACCCCGAACAACCCGACCGGCCCCGCCGTCACCCAGACGGCATTGCATGAGTTCCTGGCCAAGGTGCCCTCGCACGTGCTGGTCGTCGTCGACGAGGCGTACGTCGAGTTCGTGCGCATGGACGACGCCGTCGACGGGCTGGCGACCTACCGCGAGTTCCCCAACGTCGTGGTCACGCGCACGTTCTCCAAGGCCTACGGGCTGGCCAACTTCCGGGTCGGGTACGCCGTGGCGCAGGCGCCGCTCGCCGCCGCCCTGCGCGCTGTCTCGCTGCCGTTCGGGGTCTCCGGTGTCGCCCAGGCCGCGGCCATCGCCTCGCTGAAGGCCGAGCCGCAACTGCTCGACCGGGTGGAGACGCTGGTCGGCGAACGCGCACGGGTCGTCGAGGGTGTGCGCGAGGCCGGCTGGGACATCCCCGACGCCCAGGGGAACTTCGTCTGGTTCGCGCTCGGCGAGAAGACCGCCGACTTCGCCGCCGCTGCGGACGAGGCCGGCATCGTCGTGCGCCCGTTCGCCGGCGAGGGTGCCCGGGTCAGCATCGGCGAGCCCGAGGCGAACGACCGCCTGGTCGACCTGGCCGGCACCTTCCCGCACTGACCGCCGCACTCACGCTGCCTGTGAGTTCACCGGCCACGCCTGCGCCGACTATGGTTGAAGAAGCAACTTTCAGGAGGAGTGCCGTGACCGACCAGAGCCAGGCCTATGTCGAGAAGGGCAAGGAGTTCACCCGCGACATGAACTACATCCCCGACCGGATCCTCGTCGGGGAGAGTTCCGCGGACCCGCTGGACGACACGTTCCCGAGCGGCAGCAAGGACAGCCCGCGCGACGTCCAGGTCTGGCCGGTCGAGCCCGGCCGCTACCGCCTGGTCGCGGCCAAGGCGTGCCCGTGGGCGAACCGCTCGATCATCGTCCGCTCACTGCTCGGCCTCGAGGACGTCATCTCCCTGGGCCTGCCCGGACCCACGCACGACAAGCGGAGCTGGACCTTCGACCTCGACCCGGGCGGTGTCGACCCGGTGCTCGGGTACGAACGCCTGCAGCAGGCCTACTTCTCACGGTTCCCCGACTACCCGCGCGGCATCACGGTGCCGGCGATCGTCGACGTGCCGACCAATGGGGTGGTCACCAACGACTTCCCGCAGATCACCCACGACCTCTTCTTCGAGTGGCGAGACCACCACCGCCCCGGTGCGCCCAACCTGTGGCCCGACGACCTCCGCGAGGAGATGGAGTCGGTGATGAAGCGGGTCTTCACCGAGGTCAACAACGGCGTCTACCGGTGCGGCTTCGCCGGCTCGCAGGAGTCGTACGACGCGGCGTACGACCGGCTCTGGACGGCGATGGACTGGCTCGAGGAGCGGTTGACCGACCGGCGCTACCTGATGGGTGACGCGATCACGGAGGCCGACGTACGACTCTTCACGACGCTGGCGCGCTTCGACCCGGTCTACCAGGGGCACTTCAAGTGCAACCGCAACAAGCTCGTCGAGATGCCGGCGCTGTGGGGCTATGCGCGTGACCTGTTCCAGACGCCCGGCTTCGGCGAGACGATCGACTTCGACCAGATCAAGCAGCACTACTACGTGGTGCACACCGACGTGAACCCGTCGGGCATCGTGCCGAAGGGCCCGGACCTGAGCGGATGGACCTCGCCGCACGGACGCGAGAAGCTTTGATCGAGGCCCTCAGGCCTTGAGCCGGTCGACCTGGTCGAGCAGCTGGTCCAGCGAGCGGGCGAAGGTGGCACGCGACCACTCGCCCGGCATGGACGAGTGGTGGTAGAGGCCCTCGCCGATCAGCATGATCGCCTCGGCGGCGTGCCGGTCCCCGACCTCGGAGCGGATCAGGTCGAGCCAGGCCGCGTGGACCCTCTCGAGCTCGTCGATGGCCGGCTGCCAGGACGACTGGGCCAGGCGGACCATGGCCGTGTAGTAGGTGTCGAGGTCGCTGCCGCTGGTCCAGGAGGTGCGCACGTAATGGCGTGACGGTCCTTCGGGCGCCTGCGCCATCGTGACCAGGTCGCGCTCGCACTCCTCGTGGAACCTGGCCTGTGCGGCCTCGGCCAACGCCTCCTTGCTCGGGAAGTGGTAGAGCACCCCGCCCTTGGAGATCCCCGCCCGGGCGGCCACCTTGTCGATCGTGGTTGCGCGCTCGCCCTCGCTGCGCAGCAGTTCGCAGTACGCCGCGAGCGCCGACTCGCGGGCCTTGGGAGGACGGGACATGGGGCGACCCTATCGACCACGGCGTGGAGGCGGAGATCACCATCGCGTGGGTTAGTAACTGTACCGTCCAGACGGTACAGTTGTGCGGGTGACGATCTACCAGCTCCCGCTCGCCCCCGACCAGCTCTCCCGCCGTTCCCGGTGGGTGGCGCTGGCCGTCCTGATGCTGCCCGTGCTGCTGGTCTCGATCGACAACACGGCGCTGAGCTTCGCCGTACCGTCCCTGTCGCGGTCGCTGGGTCCGACTGGCAACCAGCTGCTCTGGATCATCGACATCTACCCGCTGGTGCTGGCCGCTCTCCTGGTCACGATGGGCAGCCTCGGCGACCGGATCGGCCGGCGCCGGATCCTGCTGTGGGGCGCCTCCGGCTTCGCGGCGGTCTCCGTGATGGCCGCCTTCTCGCCGAGTGCGGGCTGGCTGATCGCGGCCCGTGCGCTGCTCGGCGTCTTCGGTGCGATGCTGATGCCGGCCACCGTCTCGCTGATCCGCAACATCTTCACCGACGCGGCCGAGCGGCGGACCGCCGTCGCGATCTGGATGGCCGGCTTCTCCGCGGGCGCCGCGCTCGGTCCCGTGGTCGGCGGCTGGCTGCTGCAGCACTTCTCGTGGGGCTCGATCTTCCTGATCGCCGTGCCACTCCTCGTGCCGCTCCTGGTGCTCGGCATGCGGCTGCTCCCCGAGTCGCGCGACCCCGACCCCGGTCCGGTCGACCCGGCCGGCATCGCCCTCGTCTCGGTGGCGCTCGCCGCCTCGGTCTTCGCGATCAAGTCGGTGGCCACCCACGGACTGGACGAGCTGACGCTGATGGCGGTCCTGGTCGGCATCGCCTGCGGCATCGGGTTCGTACGCCGCATGCTGCGGCGCAGCAACCCGATGCTCGACGTCCGCCTGTTCGCCAACCCGGTGTTCTCGGTGTCGCTGGTGGTGAACCTGGTCAGCGTCTTCGCGCTCGTCGGCTTCATCTACTTCCTGGCCCAGCACCTGCAGCTGATCGCCGGGCACTCGCCGCTCGATGCCGCCCTGATGATGGTTCCCGGCCTGGTCGTGACCGTCGTGCTCGGCCTCGGTGCGGTGCCGATGGTGCGGCGCTTCGGCGCGGCGCGGGTGATGGTGGCGGGTGTGCTGCTGAATGCGGCCGGCTATGCCGCCGTCTCCGCGATGGGGCACACCGGCTCGGGCGCCGTGCTCCTGATCGGCTTCGTGCTGGTCTGTGCGGGCGTCGGCATGTCCGAGACGGTGTCCAACGACCTTGCGCTCAGTGCGGTTCCGCCGGCGAAGGCCGGTGCCGCCTCTGCGGTCTCGGAGACGGCGTACGAGATCGGTGCGGTGCTGGGCACGGCAGTCCTCGGCAGCCTGCTGAACCTGGCCTACCGCCAGGGCATCGACGTGCCGGTGACCGTCTCTGGCCCGGACGCCGAGCAGGCCCGGGCCACCCTCGGGGGAGCCGTGGAGGTTGCCGGCGGACTGCCCCCGGCATCGGCCGACGCGTTGCTGGCCTCGGCCTCGCATGCCTTCGACTCCGGAGTCACGTTGACCGCAGCGATCGCCTCGCTGCTGTCCTTCGCGGTCGCGTTCGCCGTCCATCGGATCCTGCGCGCCCGCGTCTGATCGACCCGTCGTGAATTCCGCTCGACCTGTCGCCAGTTTCGGTTGACCTGTCGTGAGCCTCTGAAACTGGCGACGGGTCGACATGAACTGGCGACAGGTCGACGGGTGTGCGACTATATGCGCATGCACGCATATACGGATGAAGAGCTCGACGCGCACCTGCCCGTGGCCGTCGAGATCTTCTCCCTGCTCGCCGACGCGACACGCGTGCGCATCGTGATGGCGCTGCGCGACGGCGAGCAGTCGGTGGGCGTGCTGGCCGAGGAGGTCGGCAAGTCGCAGGCCGCGGTCTCCCAGCACCTCGCCAAGCTGCGGATGAGCCGGGTCGTCTCCACGCGCCAGGAGGGCAACCGGGTCTACTACCGGCTGGCCAACGACCACGCCCTCGAGCTCGTCGAGGTCGCCTTCAACCAGGCCGAGCACGCCGTCGACGCCGTCGTGCGTCATCGGGACCGCTGATGGGCCACGGACACGGTCACGGACACTCGACCGGTCATGCGAGCGGCCGGGCGGAGGACCGCCAGCGGCTGAGGATCGTGCTCGCGGTGACCGCCTCCGTCATGGTCGTGGAGGTTGTCGGCGCCTTCGTCACCGGCTCGCTCGCCCTGCTCGCCGACGCCGGTCACATGGCCACCGATGCCGCCGCCGTGGTGCTCGCGCTCGGGGCGTCGTACGTCGCCACACTGCGACCCGGGCCGCGTTCGACGTTCGGCTACCACCGCGCCGAGATCCTGGCGGCGCTGGTCAATGCCCTTGTCCTGTTGGGCGTCTGCGGCTATCTCGCCTGGGCCGGGATCAGTCGTCTGGCCGATCCGACCCACGTCGAAGCCGGCCCGATGATCGCCTTCGCGGCGGTCGGCCTCGTGGCCAACGCGGTCTCGATGGTGATCCTGAACCGCTCCGACACCGGCTCGCTGAACCTGAAGGGAGCCGCGAACGAGGTCCTCGCCGACCTGGTCGGATCGGTGCTCGCCGTGGCCGCCGGCGTGGTCATCCTGACCACCGACTTCCATCGCGCCGACCCGATAGCGTCGCTTCTGATCGCGGTGATGATCCTGCCGCGGTCGTTCGTGCTGCTGAAGGAGTCCCTCGTGGTGCTGCTCGAGATCGCGCCGGCCGGCCTCGACCTCGCCGACGTACGACGACACCTGGTCGAGGTGCCCGGCGTGACCGATGTCCACGACCTGCACGCCTGGACCATCACGAGTGGCCTGCCGAGCCTCTCCGCGCACATCACCGTCACCGACGAGGCACTCGCCGAGATCGGCGTCGGCGGCATGCTCGACCGGCTCCAGGGCTGCGCCGTCGACCACTTCCAGCTGCACCACGCGACCTTCCAGGTCGAGCCGGCCAGCCATCGCAGCCACGAGGACCTCGGCGAGGCCGGCTGCGACTGAGCCGCCGGCATTCGGACGCCCTGATGACCGGTCAAGTGAGGTTAGGCTACCCTGACCTCATGCAGAGTGCGCAGTTCCGTGGCGAAGGCCTCGACCTCTCCTACTACGACCGCACGGTCGTCCGTGCTGCATCGCTCACCGTCGATCCCGGGCGGGTCCACGCCTTGGTCGGGCCGAACGGCAGCGGCAAGTCGACCCTGCTGCGCGCCATGGCCCGGCTGCACAAGATCGACCGGGGCACGCTCTCGCTGGGCGAGGAGTCCGTCTCCACGCTGGGCAAGCGCGAGTTCGCCCGTGTGATCACCCTGCTCTCACAGAACCGACCGGTGCCCTCGGGGGTCCCGGTCGCCGAAGTGGTCGAGTTCGGTCGCCACCCCTACCGCGGCAAGTGGAAGGCCCGCGACCCCGAGGGGCCGGCCGCCGTCGCCTGGGCGATGGAGGTGACCGGAGTCGCCGAGATGTCGACCCGTGGCGTCGACGAGCTCTCCGGTGGCGAGCTCCAGCGGGTGTGGCTGGCCTGCTGCCTGGCGCAGCAGACCGACGTGCTCCTGCTGGACGAGCCCACCAACCACCTCGACCTGCGCTACCAGGTCGAGCTGCTCGACCTGGTGCGCGACCTGGCCGACGACCACGGTGTCGCGGTCGGGGTCGTGCTGCACGACCTGAACCAGGCCGCCGACGTCGCCGACGTCGTGACCCTGCTCCACCACGGAGCCGTCCAGGCCACGGGCGCTCCGTCAGACGTCCTCACCTCGGAGCGTGTCTCCGCGGTCTACGGACTCCCGGTCGCGATCCACCGCGACCCGGCCACCTCACGGGTCTCCGTGCACCCGGTGCACCGCACCGAGCGTCGCCTGGCCCAGATGGCCTGACCCACCCACCCCCGAAAGGCACCACCGTGAAGACATCGCGCGCGCTCGCACTCGCCTGCCTGCCGCTGGCCCTGGCCCTCTCCGCCTGCGGCAGCACCGAACCCGCCAAGGACGAGCAGGAGGACTCCGTCGCGACCGGCGGTCCGGTCTCGGTCGAGGACGCTCGCGGCAAGACCGTCGAGCTCGACCACCCCGCAACCAAGGTGGTGTCGCTGGAGTGGATGCAGACCGAGACCCTGGTCAGCCTCGGCGTGATGCCGGTCGCCCACGCGGACGGCGACGAGTACAACGCGTGGGTGGCGAACGCGCAGGTCGACGACTCCGTCCAGGACGTCGGCAAGCGCAGCGAGCCCAGCTTCACCGAGATCATGAAGACCGGCCCCGAGCTGGTGATCACCGACAGCTCCGGTCCCGAGGCCATCGTCAAGCAGCTCGAGAAGCGCGACGTGCCGGTCATCGTGCTCGACACGGCCGACGGCTCCGGACAGCTCGACCTGATGAAGGAGAACGTTCGCACCATCGCCGAAGCGGTAGGCAGGACCGAGGCGGCCGACAAGATCATCGGCGACCTAGAGGCCTCGCTCGAGGCCGGGAAGAAGGCGATCGCCGAGAGCGACGCCGCCGGCGCCACGTTCGCGATGGCTGACGGCTGGGCCGAGGGTGGCAACGTCACCATTCGGTTGTTCGGCAAGGGCTCGCTGATGTCCGACCTCGCCGAGGGTCTCGGACTGGAGAACGCGTGGACCGGCGAGGTCGACAAGGACTGGGGTCTGGGCACCACGGACCCCGAGGGCCTCACCTCACTCGGTGACGGCGTGCGGTTCTTCTACAACAGCCCGGTCGAGGCTGACGACGTCTTCGGCAACCAGCTCGAGAAGAACCCGATCTGGAACGAGCTCGAGTTCGTGACCAGCGGCCATCTCTACCCGCTCGAGAAGGGCGTGTGGACGTTCGGCGGACCGGTCTCGGCGCAGGAGTTCGTCGACCAGATCGTCGCGAACCTGACGAAGTGATCCACCGGTCGTGACCCTGCGCAGTCTCACCGGCCTCGGGGTGCTGGTCCTGGTGGCCCTCGCCGCCAGTGCGGTGCACCTGACCCAGGGCACGTCCGCCATCGGCTTCGGCGACCTGCTCGAGCTCGCGCTCGGGCGCGGGGACGAGCTGACCCGTGACGTCTTCATGGGCTCACGCCTCCCACGCCTGCTGGCGGGCCTGGTCGTGGGGCTGTCCGTGGGCGTCTCGGGAGCCTTGCTCCAGTCGGTCACCCGCAACCCCCTCGCCTCGCCCGACACCCTCGCGATCAATGGCGGAGCCTGGTTCGCGGCCACCCTGGTCGCGGCCCTCGGGATCTCGCTGCCGTTGTTCCTGCAGGGCAGCGTCGCCTTCCTCGGCGGCCTGCTCGGCGCCGGGATCGTGCTGGCCCTGTCCGGCGGAGCCTCCGGTCCGGCGCGCCTGGTGCTGGCCGGGTCGGCACTCGCGCTGGCGCTGGGCTCCCTGACCGGACTGCTTCTGCTGCTCTTCGAGGAGCAGACCCAGAGCCTCTTCGCCTGGGGCAACGGCAACCTGGTCCAGATCAGCATCGACGCCCCGGCGCAGGGGGCGGTGGCGGTCGTCGTCGTGGTGCTCGTCGCGATGCTGCTGAGCCGACAGCTCGACCTGATCAGCCTGGGCGACGACGCCGCGTCCAGCCTGGGCGTCAACGTGCGGCTCGTGCAGCTGGCCGCCGTACTCATCGCCGTCCTGCTGGCCAGCCTCGCCGTGACCGTCGCCGGCCCGATGGGTTTCATCGGGTTGTGCGCCCCCGTGCTGGCACGGCTCTCCGGACCGTGGATCAAGGACGTGCACAAGCACAGCGTGCTGCTGCCGCTCTCGGGCCTGATCGGCATCGTCCTGGTGGTCCTGGCCGACGTCCTGATGCGACTCGTGCCGACCGGGACCTTCGGGCCCGGGGTGCCGACGGGCGTCGCGACCACCATGTTCGGCGCGATCGTCCTCGTCGGCATCGCCCGCACCTTCCGCCAGGGTGGCACGGTGCCCGACGCGCCCTCCGCGCGCACCCGCCCCGGGTCCCCGTTCCGCTTCACGACGCTGCTCGTGGTCGGGCTGTCGGTGCTCCTCGTCGGTGCGACCGTCCTCGGCCTGCTCGCAGGCAACGGCTGGCTGCTGATGGGTGACGACCGCCTCCTGCTCGGCGACGTGACCCACTGGCTCACCGGGAACGCGGGGCCAGTCGTCCACTACACGCTCGAGGAGCGGACCCCGCGTCTCATTGCGGCCACCTTCGCGGGCGCGGCGCTGGCCCTCGCCGGCTGCGCCACCCAGGCCGTCTGCCGCAACCCGTTGGCCGAGCCCGGCCTGCTCGGCGTCACCGCGGGCGCCGGTGTGGGTGCGGTCACCTGCATCTCGTTCGTGGGGACCACCGCGCTCTGGACGATCAACGCAGCGGCGCTGGTCGGGGCAGCCGTCGCCTTCGTGATCGTGTACGCCGTCTCGTGGCGGGGCGGCCTGGACTCGATCCGGCTCGTGCTGGTCGGCGTCGGTGTCGCGGCCGTCGGCCAGGCGCTCATCGCGTTCATCATCATCAGCGCCAGCCCCTACGACACCCAGCTCGCGCTGACCTGGCTCAACGGCTCCACCTACGGCCGCACCTACGACCAGGTCGTCCCGCTCGTTCTCGTCGTCCTCGTGGGACTCCCGCTGCTGCTGCGCCACCGCAACGACCTCGACGTGATGGCCCTCGACGACGACACCCCGCGGGTGCTCGGCCTGTCCCTGGAGCGGACCCGGCTGCTCCTCCTGGTGGTCGCCGTCGTGCTGACCGCCGCCTCGGCCGCCGCCATCGGCCTGGTGGTCTTCACCGGCCTGGTGGCCCCGCACGCGGCCCGCGCCGTCGTCGGTTCCCGACACATCCGGGTGCTCCCGGTGGCAATGCTCCTCGGAGCGCTCCTGGTCAGCCTGGCCGACACCTTGGGACGCAACGTGATCGCACCCGACCAGGTGCCGGCCGGCATGGTCACCGCCCTGATCGGTACGCCGTACTTCGTCTGGTTGCTCTGGCGCTCCCGGGCCTGAGGCGGGTCTGGGGCAGGCACCGCTCGATTGGCGAGGGGGCCGACTGGACGGGTACCTTGAGAGAACGGCAGTGTGGTTCCCGTCACAGACGGTTCCCGGTGCCGGATAGACCGTCACGTCCACGCCGTACCACCACTTCGACGCGTTCGTGACGCGGTTCCCACACCCTGCCTCGGTGACCCCGCAGGCCGGCGAAGAGAAGGAGTGCACACGTGTCCCATGCAGAGTTCGGGCCAGACCTCGTCGAGGTCTTCGGTCCCTCACAGCAGGACGGAGGGCCGGAGCTCGTCCAGCTCCTGACGCCCGAGGGAGAGCGTGTCCACCACGCAGAGTTCGACATGGACTTCTCCGCCGAGGAACTGCGCGGCTTCTACCGCGACATGGTCCTCACCCGCCGCATCGACACCGAGGCCACCGCGCTCCAGCGCCACGGCGAGCTCGGCATCTGGGCACAGCTGCTCGGCCAGGAGGCCGCCCAGATCGGCGCCGGCCGCGCCCTGCGTCCGCAGGACTACGTCTTCCCGACCTACCGCGAGCACGGCGTCGCCTGGTGCCGCGGGGTCGACCCGCTCGACCTGCTGGGTCTCTTCCGCGGGGTCGACCACGGCCGCTGGAACCCCAACGACAACAACTTCGGCCAGTACACCATCGTGATCGGCGCCCAGGTGCTGCACGCCACCGGCTACGCCATGGGCATGCAGCGCGACGGCGTCGTCGGCACGGGTGACCCCGAGCGCGACGCCGCCGTGATCGCCCACTTCGGTGACGGCGCGTCCTCACAGGGCGACGTCAACGAGGGCTTCATCTTCGCCGCGTCCTACAACGCGCCGGTCGTGTTCTTCTGCCAGAACAACCAGTGGGCGATCTCCGAGCCGATCGAGCGACAGACCCGCATCCCGCTCTACCAGCGGGCTCTCGGCTTCGGCTTCCCCGGCGTCCGCGTCGACGGCAACGACGTCCTCGCGACGTACGCCGTCACGAAGGCCGCGCTGCAGCGGGCCCGCGACGGACAGGGCCCGACCCTCATCGAGGCCTACACCTACCGCATGGGTGCGCACACCACGACCGACGACCCGACCCGCTACCGGCTCTCCGCCGACGTGGAGCACTGGAAGCTGAAGGACCCGATCGCCCGCGTCGAGGCCTACCTCAAGCGCAACGGTCTGGTCGACGACGGCTTCCTCGACACGGTCAAGCAGGAGGCCGACGACCTCGGCGTCCGGCTCCGCGAGGGCTGCAAGGCACTGCCCGACCCCGACCCGCACGCGATCTTCGACTTCGTCTACGACGAGATCCCCCCGGAGCTCGCCGAGCAGCGTGACGGTTTCGCGGCCTACACCGCCGGTTTCGAGGAGGCCCACTCATGAGCACCCAGAAGATCACCCTCGCCAAGGGCCTCAACATGGGGCTGCGCAAGGCGATGGAAGACGACCCCAAGGTCCTCATCATGGGTGAGGACGTCGGCCGGCTCGGCGGCGTCTTCCGCATCACCGACGGCCTCCAGAAGGACTTCGGCGAGGACCGCGTCATCGACTCGCCGCTGGCCGAGTCCGGCATCGTCGGCACCGCGGTCGGCATGGCGATGCGCGGCTACCGCCCGGTCGTCGAGATCCAGTTCGACGGCTTCGTCTACCCGGCGTACGACCAGATCGTCTGCCAGGTCGCCAAGATCCACTTCCGCTCCAAGGGCAACACCAAGATGCCCATGGTCATCCGCATCCCGTTCGGTGGCGGCATCGGCGCGGTCGAGCACCACTCAGAGTCGCCGGAGGCGCAGTTCGCGCACACCCCCGGCCTCAAGGTCGTGGCCTGCTCGAACCCGGTCGACGGCTACTGGATGCTCCAGCAGGCCATCGCCTGCGACGACCCGGTGATCTTCCTCGAGCCGAAGCGCCAGTACCACGCCGACAAGGCCGAGCTGGACGAGTCGATCACCCCCGAGCCGCTGTTCACCTCGCGCGTGGTCAAGACCGGCACCGACCTCACCCTGCTGGCCTACGGGCCGACCGTGAAGACCGCGATGAAGGCGGCCGAGGCCGCGGCGACCGAGGGCAAGTCGCTCGAGGTCATCGACCTGCGCACGCTCTCGCCGCTCGACATGGGTCCGGTCCTCGACTCCGTACGCCGCACCGGCCGCGCCGTCATCGTCCACGAGGCGCACGTGAACCTCGGCATGGGTGCCGAGGTCGCGTCACGCATCACCGAGAAGTGCTTCTACAACCTGGAGGCGCCGGTGCTGCGCGTGGGCGGGTTCGACACCCCCTACCCGCCGTCCCGCATCGAGGAGGACTACCTCCCCGACCTCGACCGGGTCCTGGACGCCGTCGACCGATCCCTGGAGTTCTGAGCATGGCTGAGTTCAAGCTGCCCGACGTCGGTGAAGGCCTCACCGAGGCCGAGATCGTCGCCTGGAAGGTGAAGGTCGGCGACGTCATCGAGGTCAACGACATCATCGTCGAGATCGAGACCGCCAAGTCGCTGGTCGAGCTGCCCTCGCCGTACGCCGGCACGGTGCTGGCGTTGCTGGTGCCCGAGGGCGAGATGATCCCGGTCGGCACCCCGATCATCTCCGTCGGCGACCCCGACGAGGCCCCGGCCCCGGCGGCCCCGTCCGGCGAGGCCCCGGCCCGCGACATCGGCGAGATCGACCTCTCCAACCCGGCCGCCAGCGGTGGCGGCGAGGGCGAGAGCCTGGTCGGCCGCATGAAGGCCGAGCGTGGCCCGGTCCGCCGACCCCGCAAGGGTTCGGCCTCCCCGTCGACCGAGTCGGCGGCGGCCACCCAGATGCAGCTGCAGGGTGCCTTCGCGCCCGGCGGTGCGCAGTCCGAGCCGGTGGTCGAGGCCGACGAGCCGGCCGTTCCGTCGCAGTCCGCCGTGTCCCCGCAGTTCGAGACGCCGGCCTTCGTGCCCGCCTCGGCGACCGACCCGGGCGCCGTACGCGCCCTGGCCAAGCCGCCGGTGCGCAAGCTTGCCAAGGACCTCGGGGTCGACCTGGCCGCGCTGCGCGCCACTGGACCCAACGGCACGGTCACGCGTGACGACGTGCAGGCCGCGGCGAGTGGTGCGGGTCTCGATACGGGTCTCGATACGGTCGCTGGCGCTCCCTACTCGACCTCCGAAATCGCTGGCGCTCGCTACTCGACCAACGAAGGCGGCGTGCCTTCCTCAACCAGCGGGAGTGCCTCGGCGGCCGTTGCAGGTGGGGAGCGGCGCGAGCCGATCAAGGGCGTCCGCAAGATGATGGGCCAGGCGATGGTGAACTCCGCGTTCACGATCCCGCACGTCACCGAGTGGGTCACCATCGACGTCACCTCGACCATGGAGTTCGTCGACCGCCTCAAGAAGCGTCGCGAGTTCAAGGACGTCAAGGTCTCGCCGCTGCTGGTGCTGGCCCGTGCGGTGATGCTGGCGATGCGGCGTACGCCGGAGATCAACTCGTTCTGGGACGAGCCGGCCGGCGAGGTCGTGTTCAAGGACTACGTGAACCTCGGCATCGCCGCCGCAACGCCGCGTGGCCTGGTCGTGCCGAACGTCAAGGGTGCCGAACAGCTCTCGTTGCTCGAGCTCGCCGAGGGCCTCAACGCGCTCACGAAGACCGCGCGCGAGGGCAAGACCCAGCCGGCCGAGATGAGTGGTGGCACCTTCACGATCACCAACGTGGGTGTCTTCGGGGTCGATGCGGGCACGCCGATCATCAACCCGGGCGAGTCCGCGATCCTGTGCTTCGGCTCCATCAAGAAGAAGCCGTGGGTCGACGCGGACGGCGAGCTGTGCGTGCGCGACGTGACCACGCTGGCGCTGTCGTTCGACCACCGCCACGTCGACGGAGAGAAGGGCTCACGCTTCCTCGCCGACGTCGCCGGCATCCTCGAGGACCCGGCCAGCGCCCTGCTGTTCTGAGTCACCCGACAAGGATGTGGATCGCAGTCACCAGGTGACTGCAATCCACATCCTTGTTGCTCGGACCTTGATGGCCCGCTCAGCTGACCCGGGTTCTGAGCTCGCCGCCGCGCCGGTTGCCGACCGCCCGCCTCAGACGCCGATCGACCTCCACGGACCCCAGATCGCGAAGCTCATGCCTCGTGAAGCCTGGATGTTCACGAAGAGCGTGTGGCCGTCAGGGCTGAACGTCGACCCGGCGAACTCGTCGCCGAACCGCGGTGCGCCCGAGCTGCTGCGCAACCTGTTCAGGCCGATGTCGAACAGTTCGCCGTCACGGGTCAGACCGCGCAGGAAGTTGTCGCCGGCGCTGTCCTCGCAGATGACCAGGGTGCCGTCGTTGCTGGTGGTGATGTTGTCGGGGAAGTCGAGCACGTCGTCGTCGGGGGACTGGAAGATGCAGGTCAGTGTCTGCGCCTTGGTGTCGTAGGCCCACACCTGCCCGGTGCCGTTGCCGAACCCGGTCGGCGCCGGGCCTGCGGGATACGGCGCGACGGGGCCGCCGCCCTGGGTTGCGGTGAAGTACACGACGCCGTCGTCGTACACCTGTCCCTCGCAGCGGGAGAACAGGGCGGCACCTTGGGCGCGACCCTGGTCGCCGACGTACGAGATGGCCTCGTCGTTGGTGGTGGGCGCCGGCTGGCCGGGGGTGTAGGGGAAGGACGGGTCGGGGTCGGCGATCGGCACCCAGGCGACGGGGTAGGTGGTTCCCTGGACCTGATTGGCCTCGAGGTGCGCGTTGGGTGTGCCGACGACGGCGAGCATCTCCAAGGTGCCGTCGTTGTCGAGGGAGCCGCTCGTCATCGGGTTCGTGCGCGGGCGGTAGCGGTAGAAGCCTGACGGGAAGCCGAAGTTGTCCTCGGTGAGGTAGAGGACGCCCTCGGTCGGGTCGAACGACACCGCCTCGTGTGCGAAGCGCCCGGCTTGGGTGATCGGCTCTGCGGTCGCTGCCCCGTGCAACGGCACCTCGAAGACGAAGCCGTGTGGCTTGGTCAGGCTGGTGTTGGGAGCACCGGTGAAGTCTGCGCCGACGTCGGGGCCGTTCACGGTCTCCTCGCACGTGACCCACGCGCCCCAGGGCATGATTCCGCCGCTGCAGTTCATCTGGGTCCCGGCGAGGCTGTTGTGTGCGGCGAGTACCTCGCCCTGCTTGGTGACCTGGATGGTGGTGGTCCCTCCGGCAGTCATCGGGTCGTAGAGAGGGCCGGGGCCCAGTGGTGCGCCGGGGCCGTTCACCTCGTGGTTGCGGATCAGCACGACCGTGTCGTCGGGGCCGGCGAACGCTCCCATCCCGTCGTGCCTGCCCGGCAGATGGGTGCCGTCGTCGAGCACCACCGGGAACTCGGTGTCGTGGAACGACCGGTAGTTGAAGCCCCGGGGCAGGTGCAGGCGCACGATTCCGTCGCGATGGTCCTTGATCGGCACCAGCCCCAACGGTCGTGCGGACGTGCGCGCCCCGGCAGGCGCGGCGACCAGGCCCGCGAAGGGTCCGGCTGCGGCTACGGCGAGGGTGGCCTTGAGCAGGGTGCGGCGCTCGATCGGCATGGTTGCTCCCGGGGTCTGGTGTGTGTGACCCAGATCACTCTATGACCGAGTGGTCGGCCCTTCCACCCCTTGCTCGACCCGGATTGCGATCAGCATTCAGTGGACCTGACCAGCGCGAGCGCGAAGTCTGCCTGCTGGGCCGCCAGCGCGTCCGGAGTGAGTCCGCCGTCGGGCTGGTACCACGTGGGAACGGTCGCGCACAGCAGCAGGATCGCGCGGGCGGCCTCGCGTGGGTGCGCGGTGCGGAAGCTCTCGTCCTGCACGCCCTCGGTGACCAGGTCGACGAAGATCCGCTCCGTCGAGTCGCGTGACTCGACGACGTCCTGCCGATTCTCGCCCTCGAGGTAGCGGAACTCGCTCATCGCGACGATGGACGCGAGGCGGTGGTCGGTGGAGAACTCGACGTACGCCTGGACCGCCGCGCGCAGCCGCTCCGTCGGACCGGCGCCGGCGCCGGCGAGCCGGTCGGCCAGTCGGCTGAGCAGCTCGTCGTTGGCGTCCTTGAGGACGGCGACCAGCAGGTCGTCCTTGGAGGGGAAGTAGTTGTAGAGGTTGGACAGGCTGGTGCCCGCGCTGCCGGCGATGGTCCGCATGGACGCGCCGTTGAACCCCTGCTCTGCGAACGAGGTGAGCGCCGCGTCCAGGATCGAGTCCAGCTTGGCGCCGCGCGCTCGTGGTGGGCTGGGCTTCTTCATGTCCTCGGACACTAGTGCACTCACTGGCCGGCCCCCGGACGATCGGCCGCGTCACGCGCGGGCGGCCACACGAAGGTGCCCGGCTCCCATCCCTGCTCGACGTCGCTCCACCAGAAGAACCGCACCGCGCGCTCCTCGAAGCGCCAGCGGCCGTCCTCGCAGCGGACCATCGTGTCGACGTAGCGCCCCGCTGCCAGCTGGCTCTGCCGGTCGACGACGCACGGCTGCAGCAACCAGGTCTGCCCGGTCGCCCGGTCGTCGTCCACCTCGAGGGTCTCGTTCGAGGAGAAGTGCCACCAGGCCGAGAGGCTTCCTGACTGCAGATTGCTGAAGAACTCCCTGAGCCCGGTGCGCCCGCGGGCGGTGGAGAGTCCGACGAAGGCGCCGTCGGGGGTGAAGAGCTCGACCAGCTCGTCCCACCTGCCCGAGTCCAGGTGCTGGCAGTAGTGGGCACGCAGCTGTTGGAGCTCGTGCAGGTCCTCCATCCGGCGGAGCCGTTCCTCGACGCCAAGCCCGGTGCTCACTGTCTTCACCCTCTTTCGATCGACCTCTTGCGGAATCCGTCGGTGTCACCCTATCGTACAAGAACGATCGTTCGTACGTCCGCGAACGGCTGGTCACACCGAGGAGCAACAGCCATGGCAAAGCACGCAGAGGCGTCGCCCGCCGCCACCCAGGAGCGAGGAGTGCTGGCCCGCGTCGCCGGCGCGGTACTGCTCGGGTCCGCCCTGGAGTGGTACGACTACTTCCTCTACGGGACGGCCGCGGCGCTCGTCTTCAACGAGGTCTTCTTCCCCTCGCAGAGTGCGACCATGTCGCTCCTGCTCTCCCTCGCCACGTTCGGGGTCGGCTTCGTCGCCCGCCCGATCGGCGCGGTGGTCTTCGGACACATCGGCGACAAGTTCGGTCGCAAGCCGGCGCTCGTCGCAGCCCTGATGCTCATGGGAGTCTCCACGACGCTGATGGCCTTCATTCCCTCGCACGCCTCCATCGGGTTGGCGGCCCCGGCGATCCTCGTGCTCCTCCGCCTGGTGCAGGGCGCCGGCGCCGGCGCCGAGTACAGCGGCGCAGCGATCTTCGGTGTCGAGTACGCCCCCGAGAACCGGCGAGGTGTGTACGGCGCCATTGGTGCGTCCGGTGCGTACGCCGGCCTGGTGCTGTCGTCCGCGGCCGTTCTGCTCACCACCGCGCTGACCACCGACGCCCAGTTCCTTGCCTGGGGTTGGCGCCTCCCCTTCATGGCCAGCATCGTGCTGATCGGGCTGGGCATGTGGATGCGCCTCCGGCTCGAGGAGACGCCCGCCTTCGAGGAGAACGTGCAGGACAGCCGGGACGACCATGCCGACACGCCCGCCCACTCGCCACTGCGCACCCTGCTGCGCACGCAGTGGCGAAACATCCTGCTGGTCATGGGCATGGTCGCGGCACCGCTGGCTCTCAGCTACGTCTACCAGGTCTACGCACTCGCGTTCATGGCCAAGGCCGGCCACTCGCCCGAGGTCGGCACCGCCAGCCTCGTCGTCGCCGGATTTGCCGTGATGCTCACCGCCCCGCTGGCCGGCCTCGCCTCCGACAGATGGGGACGACGCCCGGTACTGCTGGCCGGTGCGGTCTTCGCGGCGGCGTACGCCTTCCCGTTCTTCTGGCTCGCCGGCAGCAGCAACCCGCTGCTCGCGATCCTCGCCGTGGGCATCGCCCAGGGCGGCAGCGTCGGCATCATGTTCGGCGTCCAGGGCGTGATCCTGGCCGAGCTGTTCGCCACCGAGACCCGCTACAGCGGCGCGGCGTTCAGCCGTGAGGTCGGCGCGGTGGTCTTCGGTGGAATGGCTCCGTTCATCTCCGTCGGGCTCTCCTCAGCTGCCGGTGGTGCCTCGTGGCCGGTGGGCCTGTACGTCATCGGCCTGGCTGCGATCACCTTCGTTGCCGGCTACCTGGCCCCCGAGACCAGGCACCGGCCCCTCGACGCACTCGACAAGGTCGCCAAGCAGTTGCCCGCCAACCGTGCCGACGAGTTTGACGGCCTGGAGGTGGGCGCACGATGACCCACCGCCCCGCACCACGCCCCGACACGCCGCGCCACCTCACCGAGGAGCGCCTGGAGATCCAGAAGCTGGCCAGGCAGTTCGCCCGCGAGCGCGTGCGCCCCATCGCCGACGAGCTCGACCCGGAGCAGGGCACCATCCCGGATGCGCTGCGTGACGAGATGGCCGAGCTCGGCTTCTTCGGGCTGATGATCCCGGAGGAGTACGGCGGCCTCGGCCTCGGCGTCTTCGAGTACTGCCTGGTGGCCGAGGAGCTCGCGCAGGGCTGGCTCAGCGTGTCCAGCCTGCTGGCGCGCGGCAACGGCATGGGCGGCGAGTTCACGGAGGTCCAGCGCAAGGAGCTCCTGCCCCGGATGGCCTCGGGTGAGTATCTCGGCGCGTTCGCGCTCTCAGAGGCCGAAGCAGGATCCGACGTCGCCAACCTGTCCTGCCGGGCCCGCCGGGACGGCGACGAGTGGGTGGTGCACGGCACCAAGATGTGGTGCACGTACGCCGACCAGGCCGACTACCTCGTGCTCTTCGCCCGTACGTCGGACAAGGACCCGGCCAAGCCCCACCGCGGGATCAGTGCCTTCCTCGTCGACAAGCCGCGGGGCGCCTTCCCTGCAAGGGTGAGCGGCACCAAGGTGCGCAAGATCGGGTATCACGGGTGGAGCACCTGGGAGCTCTCGTTCGACGGGCTACGGCTGCCGGCCGATTCGATGCTCGGCGCAGAGGGTCGTGGCTTCTACCTGGCCCTGGGCGGCCTCGAGGTCGGTCGTGCCCACACCGCCGCCCGCGCGATCGGCCTGGCCCAGGCCGCCCTGGACGACGCCACGGCGTACGCACAGACCCGGCGCCAGTTCGGTGGTCCGCTCACGCAGTTCCAGGACGTCCGCTTCAAGCTGGCGCGGATGGCCGCCGACGTCGAGGCGGCGCGCCAGCTGATGTACCACGTGGCCACCGAGATCGACTCGGGTCGCCGGTGTGACCGCGAGGCGGCGATGGCGAAGTACGTCGCCAGCGAGATGGCCGAACGGGTCACCAGCGACGCCATGCAGATCTTCGGCGGGGCCGGCTACACCACCGACTTTGCGGTCGAGCGCCACTGGCGGGACGCCCGGCTCACCAAGATCTTCGAGGGCGCCAACGAGATCCAGCTCCGGGTGATCTCGGACGACATGCTGGGGGGAAGTGCGTGAGCACCACGTCGCAAGCAGCCGAGGTGCCGACCCGTCTCGAGGACTTCCGGGTGGGGCAGCGACTCACCGCGCACCTCGCCCTCCCCGGCGCCACCGGAACGGACACGCACGTGGACGGCGCCGCCCTTGCCGCCGCCCTCGCGGCCTCCGACCTCTCGGTCGGCCGGGACCTGGCTGCCACGTGGCGCTACCTGGCACCCGTCCGCACCACCGACGAGATCCTCGTCGAGACCACGGTGACCGGTTGCCGGCGTACCCCCGATCTCGAGCAGGGGGTCGTCACCCGGCACATCAGGTTCCACGACGACGACGGCGGGCTGTGCCAGGAGGGCACCGTCACGTCACTGGTGCCCGTGCGCTCGGCGGTCGACGACGAGGAAGCGCGTGCGAACCGGGCGTTCGGCACCCGCGCATGGGCCACGGCGCTCGCGGCACTGCTGGACGCCGACCCGGCCTTTCGCACCGAGACCAGCACCTGGGACGGCACGATCGGCATCGGGTACGGCGAGCAGCAGGCGCAGTTCCGGGTCTACAAGGGCCGGGTCCTGGAAGCCGGCACTCGCACGGTGACTGGTGCGACCTTCGCGGTCGAGGCGGGCGAGCGTGACTGGGTCGATCTCCTCACCGGGCCGGCCAACGACTTCGTCCGGAGGGCGATGATGGACCAGTTCGCGGTCACCGGCAACGCCTACGAATACCTCCGGCTCCAGGCGGCCGTCGTCGCCCTGGTCGACCGGGCCCGGGAACTGGCAGGAAGTGAAGGTGCTCACGATGCGCGCTGACTATCTCGACGTCGGCGGGTGCACGTCGTTCGTGCTCCAAGAAGGGCGGGGGACCCCGGTGCTGCTGCTGCACACCGCGGGACAGCACGGCGTCCAGTGGCGGCACACCCAGCAGGCGCTGGCCGCACACGGCTACCACGTGGTGGTGCCGGACCTGCCGGGCCACGGCAAGTCCGAGCCGGCTCCCGCAGGCCCGGTCCGCGACCTTGGCGACTACGCCGCGTGGTGCGAGGAGCTCATCGACACGCTCGGCCTGGACCGCCCCTTCGTCGTGGGCTGCTCGATCGGCGGCCGGATCACCCTCGACCTGGCCACCCGTCGCGGCGACCGCCTCCGCGGCGCAGTCGCCATGGCCTCCCACGGCCAGCGAGACACCGCGCCCCGGCTCTCCGTCGGCGGACTCGAGCGCGAGCTCATCGACTCGGCCGCACCGTCCCGCGCAGATCGCACGTACTTCGGCACGAAGGCCGTCGTGGGCGGGACCGTCCCCGAGGCGACCGTCGAGATGATCGCGCGGATGCACCGACGCGAGGACCCGGTGGTCTCCAACAGCGACCTGATCGGCTGGACCACGCAGGATCTCGGCGATGCCCTGGACGCCGTCGCGTGCCCGGTGCATCTCGTCGCGGGGGTCGACGACCTCTGGGTCGACCCCGCGGACGTCGCCCGCACCGCCGAGCGGATCCCACGCTCGGAGCTGACCGTTCTCGACGGCATCGGGCACTACCCCATGGAGGAGATCGACGGCTTCGCCGATGTACTGCACGGCTGGCTGAAGGGGCTCGAGGACCTGTGAGCGCCGGCCCGATCTCCCACCTGGCCCGCCTCGTCGAGGCGGCCCCGGACGCGGTCGCCCTCTGGGAGGGACACTGCGAACCGCCGGCTCCCGTCACTCGCGTCGACCTCTGGCAGCGCAGCGTTGCGGTTCGCGACGATCTCCGCGACCACGGCGTCGGGCCGGGCGACTGCGTCGCGGTCTGGCTGCCCAACTGGTCGGACGCCGTGGTGTGGCAGTTCGCCGCGGCCGCACTCGGCGCCCACGTCATCGGTGTGAACACCCGGTACGGCGTGGACGAGGTCGCCCACGTCCTGGCGAAGGCGCGGCCGCGGGTCATCGCGGTGGCCCACGGCTTCCTCAGGCTCGAGCTGGCCACCGTGCTGCACGCGGCCACGGAGTCCGTCGACGCACCGGCCCCGTCGGTGGCGCTGGTCACCGGGCCCGGCAGTGCCCCGGCCGACGCGCAGGCGTTGGCGGCCTACGACGTCGGCGCCGGAGCGTGGGCACCCAGCCCGGCCGCCGGTGGAGTCACCGACCCGGGGGCGCTCGTCGACCACCCGGACGATCTGTTCGTGGCCTTCACCACCTCCGGTTCGACCGGACGGCCGAAGCTGGCCGCCCACCGTGCCTGCGCGACGGCCGGCCACTCCTTGGCGGTCGCGGCCGCGGCGGACCTGGACGCGGGCAGCGTCTCGCTGCTCGTGCTCCCGTGGTCCGGAGTCCTCGCCCACAGCCCGGGCATGGCCGGGCTGCTCGCGGGCGGGTCGCTGCTGCTGATGCCGTCATTCGACGCGGACCGCGCCCTCGACCTGATGGAACGGTTCGCCGTCACCCACCTCACGGTCGCCGACGACGTGGCCGGACGCCTCATGCGTTCGTGGCGGGAACGTCCCCGGGACCTCACCGCGTTCCGGCGCTTGCTGATCGGAGACTTCTACGGGGAGTCCGGTCGGATCGCTGCCTGGGTCGAGTCCGAGACAGGCGCCACCGTGTTGGGCATCTACGGCTCCAGCGAGATCTTCGCCCTCACCGGGTTCTGGTCCCCGGACACCCCACTGCCGTTGCGTCACCGCGGAGGCGGCCGACTGGTCACTCCCGGCATGGAGGTCCGCAGCGTCGACCCGGTGACGGGCGAGCTCGCCGACGGGCCCGGGGAGCTCCAGTTCCGGGGCCCAAACGTCGTGGACTCCTACCTCGGCGACGTCGACGGCGGGATCGCCGCCGGCGTGCGGAGCCGCGACGGCTGGTTCTGCACCGGCGACCTCGGCACCGCGGCCGGGGACGGCACCTTCGAGTACCTCTGCCGGATGGGCGACTCCCTGCGCCTCAAGGGCTTCCTTGTCGAGCCGGCCGAGATCGAGACCCGATTGATCGAGCACGAGGCCGTCGAGCTGGTCAAGGTGGTGGGGCTCGACGTCACCGGGGAGACCCAGGCCGTCGCGTTCGTCGTACCGCGCCCCGGCACCACGCCCGACCCGGCGGAGCTGCGGGCCTGGTGTGCCGAGACGCTGGCCCGCTTCAAGGTGCCGGCGCAGGTGCACCTGATCGACGAGATGCCGATGACAGCAGGAACCAACGGGGCGAAGATCCGGGCGGTCGCGCTCCGCGAAATGGCCAAGGAGCTGGCGAGTGCCGGCACGGAAGGAACATCATGACTGACGTCGACCGCGCCGATCCCGGCAGCGAGATCGTGATCTGCGAGCCGGTGCGCACCGCCGTGGGTGCCGACGGCGGCATGTACAAGGACCTGACGGCTGCCGACCTCGCCACCCAGGCGCTCACCGGGCTCGCGGCCCGCACCGGCCTGGGCGAGGGCGTCGTCGACGACGTGGTCTTCGGCTACTGCTATCCCACGAGCGAGGCGCCCGCCATCGGCCGGGTGGCCGCCCTCAACGCCGGGTTCGGCGTCGGCACCGGCGGACTTCAGCTCGACCGGCGTTGTGGGTCCTCCCTCCAGGCCGTGCTGTACGCCGCGACGAGTGTCTCCAGCGGGTTCGCCGACGTGGTGGTGGCCGGCGGCGTCGAGGCGATGACCCAGGCCGAGTTCTACGCCCTCGGCCTCAAGCAGGGCGTGCGTGGGGACTCCGTCGAGATGGTCAACCGGATCGTCCGCGGCCGCACCACCGCCGGCGGGGTGAACTTCCCGGTGCCCGGCGGCATGCTCGAGACCGCGGAGAACCTGCGCGCCGAGTACGACATCTCCCGGGCCGAGCAGGACGAGTTCGCCCTGCACTCGCAGGAGAAGGCCGTCCACGCGCAGAAGAACGGCACCTTCGCCGACGAGATCGTGCCGGTCACCGTCCCCGCGAGCCGCCGTACGCCCAAGCAGGTCCTGGACACCGACGAGCACCCGCGGGCCGGCCTGACCCTGGCGGACCTCGGTCGGTTGCGGGCCGTGCGGTCCGCCATCGACCCCGACTCGACGGTGACCGCGGGCAACGCGTGCGGGCAGAGCGACGGCGCGGCGGCCTGCGTGGTCACCACGCGACGGCGGGCCGACGAGCTCGGTCTGCGTCCGTTCGTGCGCATCGTGGGTGCCGCGGTGGCCGGCGTACCCCCGCGGACCATGGGAATCGGCCCGGTGCCCGCGGTGGCCAAGGCGCTCCAGCGCTCGAGGCTGACACTCGACGACATCGACCTGATCGAGATCAACGAGGCGTTCGCCGCCCAGGTGATCGCCTGCCTGCGCGAATGGAAGGTCGACCCGATGGACACCCGGCTCAACGTCAGCGGATCCGGCATCTCGCTGGGCCATCCGGCCGGCGCCACCGGCGCCCGCATCCTGGCGACGCTCTCGCACGAGCTGCACCGTCGCGAGGCGCGCTACGGGCTGGAGACGATGTGCATCGGCGGCGGGCAGGGCCTGGCCGCCGTGTTCGAACGGGTCTCCCGTTGAACACTCTGTGGGTCTTCGCGCACCCGGAAGCGCGCTCCCTCAACGGCTCCCTTCGTGACGAGGGGATCGCCAGGCTCCGGGAGAACGGGCACGACGTACGGGTCTCCGACCTCTACGCGATGGGCTGGAAGGCGGTCGCCGACGGTGGCGACTTCCCCGGCCGGGATCCGGACGCGCCTGTGCGGTACGGGCCCGAGTCCGAGGCCCACCAGGCCTCGGGTGCGCTGAGCCCGGACATCCTCGCCGAGCAGGAGAAGATCACCTGGGCCGACAACCTCGTCATCCAGTTTCCCCTGTGGTGGTACGCCGCACCGGCCATCCTCAAGGGCTGGTTCGACCGCGTGTTCACCAAGGGATTCGGCTACGGAATCGCCGACCCGATGCATCCGGGCCGCACCTTGCGTTACGGCGACGGGCTTCTGGCCGGCAAACGGGCCATGCTCGTCGTGACCGCGGGAGGGAGGGAGGCGTCGCTGGGTCCGCGCGGGGTCAACGGGTCCATCGACGAGTTGCTGTTCCCGATTCAGCACGGCCTCCTCTGGTACGTCGGCATCTCGGTCGTGCCGCCCCTGGTGCACTACGGGGCGAACCGGGTCGACGCGGAGGCCCACGCCGCCCTCACCAAGTCCCTGCGGGCGCGCCTGGACGGCTTGGAGAGCGAAGACCCGATCCCGTTCCGCTTCCAGAATCGCGGCGACTACGACGACGACCTCGTCCTGGAGGACCACCACGCCCCGGGCCGGTCGGGACTGGGCATCCACGTCAGGTGAGTCACTGAGCCCGGTCTGCGCCGCTCAGTGCTCGACGGGGGAGCCGAACCGGGCCACGTGGTGCCAGACCTTCTTGAGGTCCTGGGGGTCCTCGTCGTCGGCCAGCGCGGCGCGGCCGATGGTTGCGGCGTCGAGCACGCCGTCCTGCGCGACCCGGAGCCCGACCTCGACGATGCGCGGCCCACGGAACTCGGAATGCTGGGAGAGCACGTCGACGAGCAGCCGGCGCCCCTCGTGCCATTCGACCGGTACGTCGAGGGCGCGGGCCTGCACCTCGATGTCTGAGTCGCGGAAGCACGGATCGAGCACCAACGCCTCGACGTCCGCGGCCAGGTCGACCGTCCCGTGGACGTGGGCCTCGATGTAGTCGTCCAGCACGCCTCCCTCGAGCGCCTCGACCTCGTCGGTGCGTGCGCGGTCGGCGAAGGCGTCGGCGAGGGGGACGAGGGCGAAGCGGCGCGCCGTCCCGTAGTCGTCGGGGTCGAAGACCGAGTCGGGGAAGCAGAACGTGGTCCGGTCGAGGACGTGCTCGGCCAGTCTCAGGTGCGCCGACCCGAACCGTGGAGCGGCGCCGATCCGGCGCTGGCGATGGTTCAGTGCGCCGTACTTCGGTCGCTCAGCGACCGGTGCGTCGTCGTACGCGTGCCCGAAGATGCGTTGCTCCCAGGTCCAACGGTCACCGCCGGGCCGGGCGGTGAGCCCGCCGTTGCTGGTGCCGGTCTCGAACTGCGACCGGTAGCAGCCGTCCTTCGCGAGGTGCTCGAGCACCGTGGCGCCCCGGGAGACGCGGTCGGGATGGAAGTTCAGCGTGACACGGTGCCCCCGGTCGAGTGCCGCGCCGGTGGCGCGCCGGGCCACGTGGTCGAGGGCTCGGGCGGACCAGTCTCCGGGCATGGCGGCATGCTGCCACGTCGACCGGTGAGTGAGTACTCCCTTGCGACCTGAGTACGCGTACGGATGTGGCGCGTGCCCGATTTCACGAGGGTGGAGTCATGTCCGCAACCCGTGCCTCCGCCTCACGGCCGGCCGCCGCCGCCCTCGACACCTCTGCCCTCGGGCCGGGCTCGGTGCTCGGCGACTTCCGCATCGAGGGCACCCTCGGACACGGGGGCATGGGCGTGGTCTACGAGGCCACCCAGCTCTCCCTGGACCGCCCGGTGGCGCTCAAGGTCATGTCGCGGCGCCATGCCGACGACCCGGTGATGCGGGCGCGCTTCTCCCGTGAGGCCAGGGCCCAGGCGGCACTGCGCTCGCCGTACGTCGTCCAGGTGCACGACCACGGCGAGCACGACGGACTGTTGTGGACCGCCACCCAGCTGATCCCCGACGGTGACCTTGCCGCCGCACTCCGCGCGAACGGGACCCCGCCCCTGGCCACGGCCCTCGACCTCGTCGCGCAGGTCGCCTCCGGTGTCGTCGACGCGCATGCGGCCGGCCTGGTGCACCGCGACATCAAGCCGGCCAACGTGCTGCTCAGCCGTCGCGACGGCCAGGTGCGGGCCTACCTCGCCGACTTCGGCATCGCCCGGACGGCCGACTCCGACCTGACCAAGGCGTCCGGGATGCTCGGTACGGCGTCGTACATGGCACCGGAGCTGCACCACGGTGTCGAGGCCAGCACGGCCAGCGACGTCTATGCCCTCGGCTGCCTGCTGTGGGCGGTGCTCGTCGGCGAGGCGCCGTACGCCTGGAGCACCGGCGACTACCAGTTGATGAGCGCGCACATCTCCGCTCCCGTGCCGGAGCTGACCGGCGACCAGCCGGTGGTCGCGAGGCTCAACGCGATCCTGGCCCGCGCGCTGGCCAAGGACCCGGCCGACAGGTTCGCCGACGTCGTCGAGTTCAGGGACGCCGTGCGGTCGGTCTGAGCGTCACTCCGACGTGGCCAGCGACTGGATCTCGTCGCGCAACCGGCCCATCTGGCCGTCGAGGTCGGACGCCGTGCTGGCCACCGTCAGCAGCGCCTGCTGCAGGTCGTCGGGCACGGCGCCGTCGTACTTGTAGTAGATGCGGTGCTCGACGCTGGCCCAGAAGTCCATCGCGATCGTGCGGATCTGCAGCTCCACCGGCACGTTGATCGAGCGGTCGGAGAGGAAGACCGGCACCTCCACGATCAGGTGCAGGCTCTGGTAGCCGTTGGCCTTCGGGGTGGCGATGTAGTCCTTCGTCTCCAGCACGGTCAGGTCCGGCTGGCGGGTCAGCATCTCGGCGACGCGGTAGGTGTCCTCGACGAACGCGCAGGTGACCCGGATGCCGGCGATGTCACGGATCCGTTCGCGCACCGCATCCAGGTCGGGCGGGCAGTCGATGCGCCGCATCTTGTCGACCAGGCTGTCCATCGACTTGAGGCGGGTCTTCACGTGCTCGATCGGCCCGAAGTCCTGGGTCTGCTCGAACTCCTGGCGCAGGATGTTGATCTTGGTCGCGACCTCCTCCATGCCGCAGGAGTACTCGAGCCGGAAGGCGGCCAGCTCGGCCTGGATCTCGCGCAGGCTCTGCTCGGCCTCGGCAGGGTCGGTGGTTCCCTCGATGAGCCCACGGAGCAGGTCGACTCGGGGCGCGGAGGTTGCCGGTTCACTCATGGCCCCAGTATCCGGGACGCCCGGTAGCCGGTGATCGAGGCTCAGAGATAGCGGGCGGTGCGCTCGGCCGGTGACCCCGGCCCGGAGTCGAGCAGCCGGGCCAGCTCGAACTCGAGCACGCCGCCGACCCGGTGGCAGAACGCCTCCGGCTCCTCCGCGGCGTCCGGCTTCTCGGCCACGATGCGGTCGACGATGCCGCGTTGGTGCAGGCCGATCACGTGCACCTGCTGGCTGCGTGCCATCTCGGCAGCGTGGTCGAGGTCGCGATGCACGATGGCGCTGGCTCCCTCGGGTGGGAGCGGCGAGAGCCAGGCGTGCTGGGCCGCGATCACCCGGTCGGCCGGCAGGAAGGCCAGGGCGCCACCGCCGTTGCCCTCGCCGAGCATCAGGCACAGCGTCGGTGCCTCGAGCGTGACCAGGTCGGCCAGGCAACGAGCGATCTCTCCGGCCAGCCCGCCCTCCTCGGCCTCCTTGGACAAGGCCGCACCCTGGGTGTCGATCACGGTCACCAGCGGCAGTCCCAGGTCGACGGCGAGGTGCATGCCGCGGCGTGCCTCGCGCAGCGCGCCCGGTCCCATCGGGTGGTCGGTGGTCTGCCCGCGACGGTCCTGGCCGAGGAAGACGCACGGTGCCTCGCCGAACCGGGCCAGCGCGATGAGGAGCCCGGGGTCGGCCTCGCCCTGGCCGGTGCCGTTGAGCGGCACGACGTCCGTGGCTGCGTACTTCAGCAGGCGTCGTACGCCGGGGCGCTCCGGGTTGCGCGAGCGTCGTACGGCGTCCCACGTGTCGACGTCGGGGATCGGGTCGTCGACCGGGTCGGGCACCGCGGCGATGCCGTGGCGCGGGGCGAGCAGGATGTTGAGCGCCCGGTCGACGATGTCGGCCAGGGCCTCGGGCGGCAGGACGGCGTCGATGATGCCGTGGGCGTGGAGGTTCTCCGCGGTCTGCACGCCCTCGGGGAACGGCCGGCTGTAGAGCGCCTCGTAGACCCGCGGCCCGAGGAAGCCGGTGAGTGCACCGGGCTCGGCCACGGTCACGTGGCCCAGCGAACCCCACGAGGCCATCACTCCGCCGGTGGTGGGGTTGCGCAGGTAGACGAGGTAGGGGAGGCCGGCGTTCTTGTGGGCGGCGACGGCCGCGCTGATCCGCACCATCTGCACGAACGCCGGGGTGCCCTCCTGCATGCGGGTCCCGCCGCTGATCGGGGCGGCCAGCAACGGCAGTCCCTCGGCGGTGGCGCGCTCGATGCCGGCCACGAGCCGGTCCGCGGCGTCGCGTCCGATGGACCCGGCCAGGAAGCCGAACTCGCCGGCGAGCACGGCGACCCGGCGGTCGCGGATCCGGCCCTCGCCGGTGATCACGGACTCGTCGGTGCCGGCCTTCCCAGCAGCGGCCGCGAGCTGTGCGGCGTACTCCTCGTCGACGTCGCGGCGTGCCGGCGGTGTGTCCCACGAGGCCCACGACCGGTCGTCGAGGACGAGGTCGATCAGCTGGTGTGCGGAGAGACGCGTCGAGGTCACTCGCCGAGGTTATGCCAGGTGTGCAGCACCGCGGACTCGTCTTCGCGACTGAGACCTGTCGTCGTCGCTTCGGGGGTGGCGCGCAGCCAGGCCAGCGTGTCGCGCGCGGTGTCGGCCAACGGTCGGGTCAGCAGTCCGGCGGCGTACGACGCGGCCACGTCGTGGGACATCAGGCCGGCGTACTCCGGAAGCGGGAGCCAGACCGGCAGCGCGCGGTCGCCGGACCATGGGTCGACGTCCTGCTCGGCGAGGAACTCCTGGCCGACCCACGTCCACGACGGCTGGGCGCCGACGCCGCGGGCCACCTCGTCGAGGAACGCGCTGCGCGTGGTGATGTGTCCGGCGCCGTCGAAGACGCCGGTGGTGCGCTGCTCGGCACAGGTGACGATCCACTCCGCCAGGTCACGCACGTCGATCACCTGCACCGGGTCGTCGGGGGAGCCGGGTGCCAGCACCTCACCGGCCTCGGCCACCCGCGGCGGCCAGTAGGAGAACCGGCCGCTGGGGTCACCCGGGCCCACGATCAGGCCCGGCCGGATCACGGTCGACGAGGATGCACCTGTGCGCACGACCTGCTCGCAGGCGACCTTCATCGCGCCGTAGACCTCGGGCCCGGACATCGGATCCTCGTCGGTGGTGATCGGCTGGTGCAAGGGCAGGGTGTCGGGCGTGCCACCGGGGATCGAGTCGTCGGAGTAGACGTTGATCGTGGACACGAAAACCCAATGGGCACTGGGGAAAGTCGCCACCGCGTCCCTCACCCGGGACGGGTGGCGGGCCACGTCGACGACTGCGTCGAACAACTCGGTGGTCTCCAGGGCTGACCAGTCGGGCGAGTCGCGGTCGAGCACGACGTGGCGGGCACCGTCGGGCACCCGGCCCGACGTGCCCCGACAGGCGCACGTCACCTCGTGGCCCCGCGTCACCGCCGCGGCCGCGACCGCCTTCGAGAGGAACACCGTGCCACCCAGCACCAGGATCTTCATGCCCCCACGAAAGCGAAACGGCCGGCCTCCCACAAGGGAGACCGGCCGCCGTTCGCTGTCAGCGCAGTCGCTGTCAGCAGCGTGGGATCAGCTGCGCTTCGGGGTCTTCGTGCCCATCAGCCAGGCGTCGAAGAAGTCGGTGAGCTCCTCGCCGGTCTCCTGCTCGACCCAGTCGAGGTACTGCTCGCGGGTGGGGTTGCCCTGCTCGTGGACGGTCGGCCACTTGCGGACCATCGCCCAGAACCGGTCGTCGCCGACCTTCTTGCGCAGCTCGTCCCACATCAGGGCGGGGCCGTAGTAGATGTTGCTCTCACCGAACGTGCGCGGGTCGTAGTTGCCGGGCGGGCCGGCGGTGGCGCGGTACTGCGTCTCGTACGTCGCCCAGTCGTCCATCACCTCGTCGATGGTGCGGCCGGTCTGCTCGGCCTCGAAGACGCCCTGGATGTACATCGCCATGCCCTCGTTGATCCACACGTCCTTCCAGTCGCTGGGCGAGGTGATGTCGCCGTACCACTGGTGCGCGATCTCGTGGACGACCACTTCGGGCGAGAGCGTGTAGTCGCTGTTGCCGTAGGTGATCATCTGCTGGGTCTCCATCGCACTCTCGGAGTCGACGACCACCGAGCCGAGCGAGGTGAACGGGAACGGCCCGAGCTTCTTCTCGAGGAAGTCGACGGCCTCGCGGGTGTAGCGCATCGCCTTCAGTGCGCGGTCGTCGCCGACCTCGGTCCAGTAGGTCAGCGGCACTCCGCTGGCCGACTCGTCCTCGGTCTTCTGGTACTCCCCGATCGCCAGGGTCACGAGGTAGGACGACGCGGCGCTGTCGAGGTGCCACGTGCTCACGGTGTTGCCGTCGACCTCCTTCTGGGAGGTCAGCGTGCCGTTGGCGATGCCCATGCGCGGGGCGGGGGTGGTGATGGTGAAGTCGTAGAACGCCTTGTCGGCGGGCTGGTCGTTGACCGGGTACCACGTGTAGGCGCCGTACGGCTCCTGCATCGTCCACACGTCGCCGTCGTCGGTGATGGTGAAGCCGGTCGTGGAGAAGTCGCTGCGCGTCGTCGGTGCGTCGGCAGGAACCGGCGTGCCGTCGTACTCGACGACGAGGAGGTACTTCTGGCCCTTCGTCACCGGGGCCTTGACGACCAGGTCCTTGCCCGGGTGGGAGACATCGACATCCGTGCCGTCGAGCGTGGCTGCGGTGACCTCGAGCCCCTCACCGAAGTCGAGCTGGAACTCCTGCTGGGTGGCCGTCGCCCGGAACGCGACCTCGGCCTTGCCGGTCAGCTTCTTGCCCTCGGGGTCCCAGGTCAGGTCGAGGCCGTAGTGGAGCGAGTCGACGATCGGGTCGCCGACGTTGGGGTAGAGGCTGTCCTCGACGGTCCTGCTCTCGGCCGCCTTGAACGCAGGGTCCTCGGGGTCGGTGTCGGAGCCCGGGTCCGGGTCGTCGGTGTCGTCCGTGGTCGATCCGCCGGAGGGGCTGGCGGCCTTGCCGGCCGACGCCTCGCTGTCTCCCTCGCCTCCGATGAGGCCCAGGGCGAGCACCGCCACCAGTGCCACCACGGCAGCCGCCACGACCGCGGTGACCGCAATCCACTTGGTCTTCACGAAGATCCCCTTCATCAGCGCCGCCCAACGCGACGGCGCCCCTCTACCCGCAATGACCGGGCTTCAACCGCGGAGTGCGGCGGGAGTGATGGGACGAGTCTGCCCCATCATCGGGTTCCCGCGCCGCTACTTTCCGCTCCGTGGTTGGGGCCGGGCGGCCAGCTCGAGCGCCATCAGCGCCACCACGTGCGCCCTGCCCAGGCGGTGCACCTCGTCGTAGCCGCGACGCCGGTGGAAGTCGAGGGAGGGTCGGTTCGGCGGGTCGATGTTGACCTCCAGCACCATCCGGTCGTACGCCGCCGCGACGCGCTCGAGCTCCTCGTAGACCCGCCTGCCCAGGCCGAGGCGGCGGAAGCGCTGGTCGAGCACGATCCGATCGAGGTAGTAGAACGTGTCGTAGTGCCCGGTGAACCACAGGTAGTTCTCCGAGTCGTACGACGACCGCGGGGCGAAGGTCATCACGAAGCCGGCGGGCTCTCCGTCGTGCTCGATGATGTCGGCGCGGTCGGCCCAGCCGAGGAGCGTGTCGAGGCGGGTCTGGTCCATCGGCGAGAGCAGCTCGACGTTGCGGTGGTTGAGGTCCAGGACGAACGCGTGGTCGCCGGGACTGATCGGACGCAGGAGGGGCATGGGCGGCAGGCTACTGGCCACCAGTGCCTGAGTTGGCGGTCTTACACTCGTGTGCCACAGTGGCGGGATGGTGTCACAGACTGAGTTCTTCGCCCGCCACTCCGAGCGCCTCGACCAGGCCAAGGCGGCATGCGTGAGCCGGGGCTACTACTCCGCGTTCAACGAGTCGCCCTCGCCCAAGGTCTACGGCGAGAACGCCGCCGCCGAGGGCAAGGCCGCCTTCGACGCGTGGCTCGGCACGGACTTCCCGCTGACCACACCCGGTGCGGAGGGAACGGTGGCGACCGAGCGGTCGCCGTACGGCTTCGACCTGGGGGTGAGCTACCCGCGCGCCCACGACGTCGAGGCACTGCTCGCCTCGGCTGCGGCAGGCATGAAGGCCTGGCGCGACGCCGGCCCCGACGCCCGCACCGGCGTCTGCCTCGAGATCCTCGACCGGCTGCACGCGCGCGTCTTCGAGCTGGCCAACGCGGTGCAGCACACCAGCGGCCAGGCATTCGTGATGGCCTTCCAGGCCGGTGGCGCACACGCCCTCGACCGTGCCCTCGAGGCGATCGCCTACGCGCACGCCGAGATGACCCGCACCCCGGCGACGGCGCTGTGGGAGAAGCCCGGTCGCGGCGAGCCGCTGCGTATGGAGAAGACCTTCACCGTTGTGCCCCGCGGCGTGGCACTGGTGATCGGCTGCAACACCTTCCCGACGTGGAACTCCTGGCCCGGGCTCTTCGCGTCGCTGGTCACGGGCAACCCGGTCGTGGTCAAGCCGCACCCGCAGGCCGTGCTGCCGCTGGCGATCACCGTGCAGGTCTGCCGGGAGGTGCTCGCCGAGGCCGGCTTCGACGCCAATCTCGTCACCCTCGCCGCCGAGGACCCGGCCGACAAGCTCGCCTCCAACCTCGCCCTGCACCACGCGGTGAGGCTCATCGACTTCACCGGCGGCAACGCGTTCGGCGACTGGCTCGAGCTCAACGCCCGCCAGGCCACGGTCTTCACCGAGAAGGCCGGCGTCAACACGATCGTGGTCGACTCGACGTCGAGCTTCGGCGCGATGTGCGCGAACCTGGCGTTCTCGTTCGCCCTCTACTCCGGCCAGATGTGCACCGCCCCGCAGAACATCTACCTGCCCTCGGCCGGCATCGCGACCGACGAGGGCACCAAGAGTCCGGCCGAGGTGTCCGCCGGCATCGAGGCTGCCCTCGGCAAGCTGCTCGGCGACGACGCGCGCGCGGTCGAGCTGCTCGGTGGCGTGGTCAACCCCGGCGTGCTCGAGCGCCTGGCCGGCGCGGGCTCCGGTGAGCGTGGTGACGTGCTGGTCGCGTCCCGCGAGGTCACCCACCCGGCGTACGCCGACGCGACGGTGCGCACGCCCACGCTGGTCGGGTTGAGCGCCGACGACTCCGACGTCTACGAGAGCGAGTGCTTCGGGCCGGTCGCCTACCTGATCTCGACCGCCGACACCGCCCAGTCGATCGACCTGTTCCGCGACACGGTGCAGCGCCACGGCGCAATGACCGCGGCGGTCTACTCGACCGACGACGCCGTCATCGCGTCGATGCGCGACGCCGCTCTGGATGCCGGAGTGGCGCTGAGCGAGAACCTGCTCGGCGGTGTCTTCGTCAACCAGTCGGCCGCGTTCTCCGACTTCCACGGCACCGGCGCCAACCCGGCCGCGAACGCGTCCTACACCGATGGGGCGTACGTCGCCTCGCGCTTCCGGATCGTGCAGTCCCGCCGCCACGTCTAGGAGGCTGCTGAATTCGGGACGAGCCTCCGGGGCGACGCACCTCCGGCGGCGCCCACCGCGAGAGATGCAGTTTGGACCCGTACACGGCTCCGTCAGAGCCAAACTGCGTCTCTCGGCGCCTGTTCGCGACGGCCGCGACCACCGAGGGCCGCCCCGGAGCGCGCCGCGGCCCTAGGCATCGGGCACCTTGGCGAGCACTCGGCGCTCCGGCCCGATCGGACCGAGTAGGCCGCACACTAGGTCCGATCGGACCGAGTAGGCGGGGCATTGACCCAATTGGGCCGCACTATCTAGAAGGGGTAGGTGAGGCCCACGGTCTCCTCCGAGATCTCCCAGAGGCGGCGCTGGTTCTCCTCGTCGCGGGAGAGCCGGTTGGAGCCGACGACCCGCGGCAGGCCACGCATCTGGCGCAGGCCGCCGGGTCCGCAGTAGGTGCCGCCGGGAAGGTCGTCGGTGGTCGCCATCAGCGTGGGCAGGGCACCCATCTCCGCGGACTGGGCACCGGCCTTCATCGCGGCGTCCAGGATGCTGGTCAACCCGCCGGATCCCTTCAGCGTCTGGCCGTAGGACAACAGGTGGGTCGCGGCGTACCCGGGGTGCGCGGCCAGGCCCCGCACCGGGATGCCGGCTGCCCGGGCACGACGGTCGAACTCGTAGGTGAAGAGCAGGTTCGCCAGCTTCGACTGCGAGTAGACCACCCAGCGCTTGTACCTGCCCTGCGGCTCTCGCGGGTCCCACAACGGCGCCACCTTGGTCAGGTGGTGCGCGTTGGAGGCCACGCTGACCACGCGACCGTCGCCCGAGGCGATCAGCTGGGGCAGCAGCAGGCCGGTCATCAGGAACGGGCCGAAGTGGTTGGTGCCCATCTGCAGGTCGAGGCCGTCGACGGTACGGCGCTCGGGCGTGGCCATCACGCCGGCGTTGTGCACGAGCACGTCGAGTGCACCGAACCGCTCGGCCTCGGCGGCGGCCCGGCGTACGGACTCCAGTGACGAGAGGTCGACGACCAGCTCCTCGAACGCGGCCTCGGGCAGTTCCTCGAGCAGCGCGGCACGCGTGGCAGCCAGCTTGTCGGCGGACCGGGCGGCCAGGACCACGCGGGCGCCGCGTCGGGCGAGCTCGCGGGCGGTGTGGGTGCCGAGCCCACTGGTGACACCGGTGACCAGGATCGTGCGGCCTGCCTGGTCAGGCATCTGCGACAGGTCCCAGCTCACGGTGTGGTCCGGAACGCGTCGACCACGGCCTGGCCGAGGGCGGCGTCGCCGTGCAGCTCGATGCCCTCGGGAGTACGACGACCGCCGGCCATCACGATGAACGCCTCGCGGCCCATGGTGATCCGGGACGTCGGGTTCCACGGCACGTCGACCACGGAGGCCCGACCGTCGTCACCGACGGACACGGCCTTCTCCTCGCTGCCGGCCACGTCGATCACGACCGTCGTGCCGGTCGCCGGGGCCACCCGCTTGCCGACGATGATCGGCAGCGCCTCGAGCATGTAGTCGGTGGTGTGACGCGCTGGTGAGGTGTCCATGTCGCCGGGGCGACCGGTGGCCCGGCGGACGTCCTGCTCGTGCATCCACACGTCTAGTGGCCGGTTGCGCAACAGGGTGTTCCAGTCCCACGGGACGCCGCCGAAGACCAGTGACGGCTTGGCCTTGCCGTCGGTCGGCGGGTCCGCGAGCAGCTCGGTGCGGCGTTTCGTCGTGGACTGGCGGATCTCGTCGATCAGCGCGTCGGGCGTGCGGTCGCGCCGGGCCACGACGCCCTGCTCGGTGTAGAGCCCCATCAGCCCGGTGACGTGCTCGGGCTCGCCGATGTCGATGGTCTCCTCGGGGGCGCCGGCCAGGATCGCCTCGAGGTGGGCGGTGTGCGCGGCGACGTCCTGGACGTTCCAGCCGGGCAGGTCGGTCGCCTGCTTCCAGTCGACCTCGTCGAGTTCCTCCAACAGGGTGGTGAAGTCGCCGATCGCCTGCCACCAGGCCTCGACGTATCCGGCAAGTCGCTGCTCGTCAGTCATGGGGCCGAGCCTATCGGCGGCACCCGACGGCGTCCGGCCTCTGAGCCGCTTGTCACAATGGGCGGCATGGGAAGCCGTCCGCGCGTCCGCGCCCCCGAACTCCGGGGCCGCGGCTGGTTGAACACCGATGGACCGCTGACCCTGCGCGACCTGCGCGGCCGCATCGTCCTGCTCGACTTCTGGACCTTCTGCTGCATCAACTGCCTGCACGTCCTCGACGAGCTGCGCGAGGTCGAGGAGGAGTTCGCCGACGAGCTGGTGATCATCGGGGTGCACTCGCCGAAGTTCGCACACGAGGCAGATCCCGACGCTCTCGCGGCCGCGGTCGAGCGGTACGCCGTGGCGCACCCGGTGCTCGACGACCCCGAGCTGGTCACCTGGCAGGCCTACACCGCCCGGGCCTGGCCGACGCTCGTGCTCATCGACCCCGAGGGCTACGTCGTCGCGCACTACGCCGGCGAGGGCCATGCGCATGCGATCTCCGCGATGGTCCGTGAGCTCGTCGAGACGCACGGTGGGAAGGGCACGTTGCAGCCGGGCGACTCGCCGTACGTCCCGCCGGAGCCGGAGCAGACCGACCTCCGCTTCCCGGCCAGGGCGATCGCGCTGCCCGACGGCCACCTCCTCGTCGCGGACGCGGGCCACCACCAGGTCGTCGAGCTCGACGGCGAGGTGGTCGTACGCCGCTTCGACGGCTTCCGCGAGCCCAACGGGCTGTGCCTCCTGCCCGACGACGTGGCCGCCGAGGTCGGCTACGACGTGGTGGTCGCCGACACCGTGAACCACCGGCTGGCCGGCCTCACCCTTGCCACCGGCGAGGTCCGCACGCTGGCCGGCGACGGCACCCAGGCCATGCAGGGCGACGGCGTCGAGCGGCTCTCCAGCCCGTGGGACGTCGCCTGGTGGCAGGGCAACGTCTGGGTGGCGATGGCCGGCATCCACCAGCTCTGGACCTTCGACCCGCGCACCGGTGACGTCGCGGTCGCCGCAGGTACGACGAACGAAGGCCTGCTCGACGGACCACTCGAGGATGCCTGGTTCGCGCAGACCAGCGGACTGGCGGCCGACGGCGAGCGACTCTGGCTCGCGGACGCCGAGACCTCGTCACTGCGGTACGTCGACGCGGGGGAGGTGCACACCGCCATCGGCCACGGCCTCTTCGACTTCGGCTTCAAGGACGGCGGGCGCGACGACGCACGACTCCAGCACCCACTGGGCGTCGCCGTACTCCCCGACGGCACGATCGGCGTCTGCGACACCTACAACGGCGCGCTGCGCCGTTTCGACCCGGCCACGGGTCAGTTGACCACGATCGCCACCGGGCTCGGCGAGCCGTCGGGCCTGCTGGTCGACGGAGACACGGCGTACGTCGTCGAGTCGGCCGCGCACCGCGTCGTCGAGGTGTCACTGGAGTCGACCGGCGCCGACACGGGCTTCGAGGCCCGCACCCAGCGGCCGGTCACCGAGATCGGCGCGACGGTCGAGCTGCGCGTCCCGTTCACGCCGCCGCCCGGGCAGAAGGTCGACGACCGGTTCGGCCCGTCCAGTCAGCTGATCGTGACCGCGACGCCGCCGTCCCTGATCCGTGGCGGCGACGGACGCACCACCGATCTCGTGCGCACCCTCGAGCTCGACCCCATGGTGGGTGAGGGGGTCCTGCACGTGGCCGCGCGTGCCGCGTCCTGCGACGCCGACGGTGGCGAGGGTGCGGCCTGCCACATGCACCAGCAGGACTGGGGTGTGCCGGTCCGGATCACGCCCGACGGCGAGGCCGACCTGGTGCTCCCCCTTGGCGCGCGAGCCGTGGATTCTTGATGCGCGAACACCGCATTCTTGATGCGCGAACACCGCATTCTTGATGCGCGAACACCGCATCGTTGATGCGCGAGCCGTGGATTCTTGATCCCCGAGACCGCAAGAACCCACGGTTCGGACGTCAAGAACCCAGTGTTCGCGCATCAAGAGGACGCGGTTGGCGACAGATCAGGGGGCGCCGCGGGGCTCGTCCATATGGGGCAGGCAGTCGCTGAGCTCGTCGACGATCAGACGGTCGACCTCGACCTGTCCGGCACGGAACGAGGCCCGACCGACCATGTGGTTGGCCACCGGTGAGGTGACCAGCTGGAAGAGCGCGACCAGCACGAGGATCCCGATCGCCTCGGGGTCACGGAGCCGGAAGCCGAGGCCGGTGAGCACCAGCAGCAGCCCGAGCACCTGCGGCTTGGTGGCGGCGTGCATCCGGCTCAGGAGATCGGGCAGGCGGAGCACACCGATGGCCGCGATCAGCGCGAGCGTCGCGCCGCTCAGCATGCAGGCGGCGGCGATGACGTCGGCGACGGTGGTCCAGCTCATCAGGGATCCTCCGCATCGATGTCGTCACTGCCACGGCTGAACCTGGCGATGCTCACCGATCCGACGAAGCCCAACAGGGTCAGCACCAACAGGATCGGCAGTGTCGTGGTGTTGCGGTTCAGGGCTGCCTCCAGCGCGAGGGCGCAGATGCCGACCGCGGTGAGCACGTCGAGGGCGACGGTCCGGTCGAGCATCGTCGGGCCCATCGTCATGCGGGCCAGCAGCAGGAGGGAGGCCAGGCCGAGCATGCCGGCGCAGATGTAGAGGACGACGGTCATGCGGGTGCCTCCTCGAGGTGGTCGATGCGGGTCCCGAACGCCTTGACCACACGGCGTTCCTGGGCGAGGACCCGCTGCCGGAAGACCTCGACTCCCGCCTCGTCGCGGACGTCGAAGGCGTGGAAGAAGAGCGTGTGGGTCGAGCGCCGGGCCTCGACCGCGAGGCTTCCCGGGATCAGGCAGATCATCTCGGCCACCACCGTCAGCACGAAGTCGGAGGGCGTCTTCAGGTTCACCTCGACGACGGCGTTGCGCAGGTTCTTCGTCGGGCCGAGGGTCGCCCTGGCCACGAGCAGGCTGGAGACGACGACGTCCCAGAGGAAGCGGAGCACCAGCCATGCCAGGGGGAGCGGTCGCACCCGCAGGTGCATCCGCAACGGGGGCAGTGGGAAGAAGAGGCAGACCGCGAGCGCGACGACGAAGCCGAATGCCGCATTCCCGAGGCTGAAGTCGCGCCACAGCATCAGCCAGACCAGGGTCAGCCACAGCAGTACCGGCACCTGCAGGGTGCGGTGGCGGGGCATGCGGGTCGGGCTCATCTGTCGTCCCCCAGCACCGACGAGATGTACGGCGTACGCTCCTGCAGGTCGTGCGCGGCACGGTCGGTGTAGCCGTAGAGCGGTCCGGCGACGACTGTCAGGGCCAGGCTGAACGCGATCAGCGCCGCGGTCGGCAGCACCATGCCCAGCGGCAGACGCGCCGGCAGCGAGCCGTCCTCGAGTCGCTGGTGCAGGTCACGGTCGGGCTGGTCCTCGTCGACCACCCGGCGGGCCTCGGCGAGCTCCTGGGTGCCGAACGCGGTGCCACCGACGTGCACGTGCTGGCGGTGGATCACGAAGCCGTGCTGGTGGTGGCTGTCGTCGAGGTCGTCCTCGAGACCGGGCAGGGCGCGCATCATCTCGTGCGCCTGCTCGGGCGTGCGCCAGAAGGCCAGGCCCCACGTCTTCGCGACGGCGTACAAGGTCAACAGGCTGGTCACCACACCCGCCGCGACCAGGGCGTAGGAGAGCGGAGTCCCGACGGCCAGGCCCGCCTGCAGCAGGCCGACCTTGCCGATGAATCCCGACATCGGCGGGATCCCGGCCAGGTTCATCGCCGGGACGAAGAAGAGGACCGCCAGCAGCGGTGACAACCGGGCCAGGCCGCCCATCCGCATCAGGCCGGTGCTCCCGGCTCGGTGCTCGATCAGGCCCACGACGAGGAAGAGCGCGGTCTGGATGGTGATGTGGTGGGCGACGTAGAAGATCGCCCCGGAGGTGCCGGCCTGGGTCGCGAGCCCGATCCCGAAGACCATGTAGCCGATGTGACTGACCAGGGTGAAGGAGAGCATGCGCTTGATGTCGGACTGGGCGACGGCGCCGAGGATGCCGATGACCATGGTCAGCAGCGCGGCCCACATCAGCAGCCCGGAGAGCGGCGAGTCGGGGAAGAGCAGCACCTGGACGCGCAGGATCGCGTAGACGCCGACCTTGGTCAGCAATCCGGCGAACACCGCGGTGACCGGTGCCGGGGCGGTCGGGTAGCTGTCGGGGAGCCAGAACGACAGCGGGAAGATGGCCGCCTTGATCGCGAAGGTGGTGAGCAGCAGCAGCTGCAGCATCAGCCTGGTGCCGTCGGGAACCTCGTCCAGGCGCACGGCCAGCTGGGCGAAGTTGAGGCTGCCGGTCGCGGCGTAGACCGCGGCGAGCGCGATCAGGAACAGGCTCGAGGAGAGCATGTTCACCACGACGTAGATCGTGCCGGCCCGGATGCGCGCCTCGGTGCCGCCCAGGGTCAGCAGCACGTAGCTCGCGAAGAGCAGCATCTCGAAGGACACGAACAGGTTGAACAGGTCACCGGCGAGGAACGCGTTGGAGACTCCGGCGACCAGCACCAGGAACGTCGGGTGGTAGATCGAGACCGGCGCCTCCTTCTGGTCGTCGGTCATCCGCTGGCCGAGGGAGTAGAGCAGGACCAGCAGGGTGACGACCGCGGAGACCAGCAGCATCAGTGCCGACAGCCGGTCGGCGACCAGCGCGATCCCGAGCGGGGAGGCCCAGCCGCCGATCCACAGCACCTGCGGGCCGTTGCGGTCGGCCTCCACGACGAGGATCGAGGCGATCGCGACGACGCTCGTGAGGATCGAGATGGTCACCAACCGCTGCGCCTGGGGCCGGTGGGAGAGCATCAAGGTGAGGCCGGCCCCGAGCAGGGGGAGTACGACGGGCAGCGGGATGAGGGTGGTCGTGTCGACGCTCATGTGGTTGCTCCCTCTTCCTCGAACGTGTCCTCACCGGGGTCGTCCGTGGTGAGCTCCTGGGAGAGGTCGTGGCTGTCGGAGGCCTCGTCGGCCTGGGCGAGCAACCGGATCGCGGCATCCTCGACGTCGTCCTGCACGTCGTCGTGGCCGTTGAGCTGCCAGCTGCGGTGAGCCATCGCGAGCAGGAACGCGGTGGTGCCGAGCGCGATCACGATCGCAGTGAGGACGAGGGCCTGCGGGAGTGGGTCACTCATGTCCTCGGCGTGCGCGGAGCCGATGATGGGCGGCTCGCCGGCGGGGCCGGAGGCGACCATGAAGAGCAGGTTCACGCCGTTGCCGAGCATCAGCAGGCCGACCAGGACCCGGGTCAGGCTGCGCTCCAGGATGAGGTAGACGCCTGTGCCGCAGAGGAACGATGCGGTCAGGATCAGGGTCAGGTTCGCGTTCACAGGCGGACACCTCCGGCGGCCGCGCTCTCTGCCGCGCGCTCCTCGCTGAGGATCTGGCGGTCGAGCCGGGAGCCGAACGTGCGCAGCAGGTCGAGGATCAGGCCGACGACGACCAGGTAGACGCCGAGGTCGAAGAAGACCGACGTGACCAGGTGCGGGTCGCCGAGCGGGCCGAGGTGGAAGTCGATCTGGGCGCTCTGGAGGACGACCCCACCGAAGGCGATCGGGGCCAGCGCCGCGGCGGTCGCGACGAACAGGCCGGTCCCCATCAGGATGCCCGCGTCGACGGGTGCGGCTTCGTCCAGCTCGTAGCGGCCCCCGGCGAGGTAGCGCACCATCAGCGCCAGCCCGGTGACCATGCCGGCCGCGAAGCCGCCGCCGACGTGGTTGTGGCCGGCGAAGAGCAGGTAGATCGAGAGCACCACCATCGTGTGGAACATCAGTCGGGTGACCACCTCGAAGATGATCGAGCGACGGTCCGGGCTCAGCGTGCGGGGCCCGGGCAGCCACACGCGGCGACCAGGTGACGTGGGCAGCTTCTCCACCGTCTCGGGATAGGGGATCTCGCGCACCCGGCGGATGCCCGAGAGGCGCGTGTCGAGGAAGATCAGGCTCGCCACGCCGGTCGCGGCTGCGACCAGCACCGAGATCTCGCCCATGGTGTCCCAGGCCCGGATGTCGAGCAGGATCACGCTCACGATGTTGTGGCCGCCGCCGTACGCCAGGGCGGGCTCGGGGTAGTCGACCGAGACCGGGTCGCCGCTGCGGGCGTTGGTGGCCAGCAGCATGAAGCCGGCCACGGCCAGCCCCACGGCCAGGCCGAGCAGCATCCGGAGCCAGCGCCGTCCGCTCAACGGCCGGTCGGTGAAGTACTCGGGAAGACGGCGCAGCACCAGCACGAAGACGACGAGACTGGTGGTCTCGACGAGGATCTGGGTCAGGGCCAGGTCGGGGGCGCCGTGGAGCAGGAAGAGCATGGCGGTGCCGTAGCCGGTGGTGCCGACCAGGATCACCGCGCGGAGCCGGCGCCGCGAGCGGGCGGTGAAGATCGCCGCGACCACGACCAGGGCACCGACCACGCCCTGGGCCGGGGAGTCCCACAGCACGACGTCGAGGTCGTCGGTCAGGTTGATCACCATCACCGCCCCGGGGAGTGCCAGGACGACGAGCAGGATGAACGCGAGGTACGCCGCCACGGAGCCGCGCTGGGTCAGACCGGTGACCTCGACCGCACTGCGGTCCACGGCCCTCATGCCGGCGCGGTAGACCCGTTCGGCACTCCAGGTCGAGGCAGTGAGTGCCTGCAGCTGGGCGAAGAGTCGGCGCTTCCAGAACAGGAGGAGCCCGACGCCCACGGCGACGGCGGAGAGGAGCAGGGGGAGCTCGAGCCCGTGCCAGAGGGCGAGCTCTGCGTGGTGGTGCGTCTCGGGGAACTGGTCGAGGTGGGGCTCGAAGGCGTGCGTCAGGCCCGGCCCGAGGAAACCGAGGGCCAGGGTGAGCGCCGCCAGGATCACCGGGGACGCCGCGAAACCGGCAGCGACTGGCTCGACAGAGGTCTCCGCGACCCCGGGCTTGGTGCCGAAGGCGCCCCACATGAACCGCAGGCTGTAGGCCATCGTCAGCACGGATCCGAGGACGACCCCGGCGACCACGGCCGCGTTGGTGTCCTCGACCAGCGCGCCGAAGACGCTCTCCTTGCCGACGAAGCCGAGCAGGGGCGGCAGCCCGGCCATCGAGGCCGCGGCCACGGTGGCGGCCGCGAAAACGACCGGCATCTTCCGGGCGACCCCGGAGAGCTCACGCAGGTCGCGGCTCCCGGCGTTGTGGTCGATGATGCCGACCACGAGGAACAGGGTGGCCTTGAAGAGGGCGTGGGCCAGCAGCATGGCGAGGCCGGCCAGCGCGGTGTTGCGGGTGCCGACACTGAAGATCACCAGGAGGAAGCCGAGCTGGCTGACCGTGCCGTAGGCGAGCAGCAGCTTGACGTCGTACTGCCGCAGCGCCCGCCATCCGCCCAGCAGCATGGTGAGCACGCCGAGGGTGAGCACCGTGGCCCGCCACCCGGGTACGTCGGCGAACCCGGGGGCCAGCAGCGCGACCAGGAAGACGCCGGCCTTCACCATCGACGCGGCGTGGAGGTAGGCGCTGACCGGCGTGGGAGCCGCCATGGCGCCCGGAAGCCAGAAGTGGAACGGGATCAGCGCGGACTTGCTCAGTGCCCCGACGAGAATGAGGACGACCGCCACCGTGGCCACCGTGCCGTCCGGGGGGTGTGACACCAGCTCGCTTGCCCGGTGGGTGCCCGACAGTTGGCCCAGCATCAGGATGCCGACCAGCATTGCCAGTCCGCCGAGGGTGGTGACGATCAGGGCCTGCATGGCGGCCAGTCGACTCGCGCGCCTGGCCGGGTCGTTGCCGATCAGCAGGTAGGAGAAGACCGTGGTCAGCTCCCAGAAGACGTAGAGGAGCAGGAGGTCGTCGGAGAGGACCAGGCCGAGCATCGCACCGGCGAAGGCGACGAAGACGCCGCTGAACTGGCCCAGGGACGGGTCGTCGTCCTCGAAGTACCACGCGCAGTAGGCCAGCACCAGCACGCCGATGCCACTGACGATCAGCGTCATCAGCCACTGCAGGACGCCCAGGTTCAGGGCGATGTCGAAGTGGAGACTCGGGAGCCACTCGACGTCCTGGGTCAGCGTCTCGCCGTCGGTGACCCGTGCGGTCAGCGAGAGCGCCCAGACGAAGGTGATCAGCGGGACGACGGCGACGACCAGGAACGTACGGCGACCCAGCAGCCGCACCAGGGCAGGGCACAGCGCGGCCAGTGCGAAATGGGCGGCGACGAGCGCGAGCAAGCGAGGGCCTCACTGAGGGGGTCCGGGTTGCCCCCATGGTAGTTGCCCGGGACCCGCTCGCCGCATTGGTTCCTGACCCCATCTCTTGCGAGCCTGGACACGGCGCTCGCCGTCGAAGGCCGTACGCCGCTGAGCGGTGCGGATCACACCTGCGGCGGCGGACGACGGTCGTCGACCACGTGCGTGGTGCGCGAGCGCTGCGCGTTCATCACCAGGGCCAGCACGATCGCGAGGACTCCCACCGCGACGAGGATCCAGCCGAGAGTCTCGCTGGCCACCACGTCGTCGATGCTGGCCGGCAGGTCGATGGCGCCGAGGGCGAACACCAACCCGATCACCAGCAGGACGATTCCGAGTCCGATACCCATGAGTTGCTCCCTTGCTCGACGTACGTATCCGTACCCCCATTGCGCGGAAGCAGCCCCACCGGACGCAGAGCAGGGCCGCAGCGAACGGATTCGCTGCGGCCCTGTCTCGTGCGGTCAGGCTGTTCGTGCGGTCAAGCAGTGCCTCAGAAGGCGGCCTCGTCGAGGTCCATCAGCGACAGGTCCACGCTCTCGGAGAGCACGCGCTCGGCGGAGAGCTTCGGCAGGTTGTTCTGCGCGAAGAACTGGGCTGCGGCGACCTTGCCGGTGTAGAACTGGCGGTCCTTCTCCGACACGTCGCCGGCGAGCTTGCCGAGGGCCACCTCGGCACCCTTGAGCAGGAGCCAGCCGCAGACCACGTCGCCCAGCGCCATCAGCAGGCGGCTGGTGTTCAAGCCGACCTTGTAGATGTTGCGCAGGTCGCCGCCCTCGGCCGATGCGTCGGCCGACATCAGGTCGTTGATCATCGTGCCGACCATGGCGTTGGCGTCCTCGAGGGCCTTGGCGAGCAGCTCGCGCTCGACCTTGAGACGGCCGTCGGCGTCACCCTCGGCGTTCTTGATGAACGACTCGATCTCGGCGGCCAGGTGGCCCAGCGCGCGGCCCTGGTCCTTGACGATCTTCCGGAAGAAGAAGTCCTGGCCCTGGATCGCGGTGGTGCCCTCGTAGAGCGTGTCGATCTTGGCGTCACGAACGTACTGCTCGATCGGGTACTCCTGGAGGAAGCCCGAGCCACCGAAGGTCTGCAGCGACTCGGTGCCCAGCAGCACCCACGAGCGCTCGGAGCCGTAGCCCTTGACGATCGGGAGCAGCAGGTCGTTGACCGCGGCAGCCAGCTTGGCCTCCTTGGAGTCGGCCTCACCGTTTGCCTCGGCGATCATCACCTTGTCCTGGTAGGACGCGGTGTAGAGCACCAGCGCGCGCATGGCCTCGGCGAACGCCTTCTGGGTCATCAGCGACCGGCGTACGTCGGGGTGGTGGGTGATCGTGACCCGCGGGGCGGTCTTGTCGGCCGCCTGGCTCAGGTCGGCACCCTGGACGCGCTCCTTGGCGTACTCGAGCGCGTTGAGGTAGCCGGTCGACAACGTCGCGATGGCCTTGGTGCCGACCATCATGCGGGCGTTCTCGATGACCTGGAACATCTGGGCGATGCCGTTGTGCACCTCACCGAGCAGCCAGCCCTGGGCGGCCTCGCCGCCACCGACCTGCGGGTCGCCGAAGGTGAGCTCGCAGGTGTTGGACACCTTGATGCCCATCTTGTGCTCGACGTTGGTGACGTAGGCGCCGTTGCGCTCGCCGGTCAGCTCGCCGGTCTCGTGGTCGAAGTGGAACTTCGGGACGAGGAAGAGCGAGAGGCCCTTGGTGCCCGGTCCGCCGACACCCTCGACGCCCTCGGGGCGGGCGAGGACGAGGTGCATGATGTTCTCGGTCATGTCGTTCTCGGCCGAGGTGATGAAGCGCTTGACGCCGGTGATGTTCCACGAGCCGTCGTCGTTCAGCGTGGCCTTGCTGCGGCCGGCGCCCACGTCGGAGCCCGCGTCCGGCTCGGTCAGCACCATCGTGGTGATCCACTGGCGGTCGACGATGTGCTGGGCGATCTTCTTGTCACGCTCGTTGCCGTTGTTGAACACCACGCCGGCGAAGGCCGGGCCGGCGCCGTACATCCAGATCGGGGCGTTCGCGCCGAGCACCATCTCGCCGATCGCCCAGTTCAGGGTCGACGGGGCGGGGGTTCCGCCGAGCTCGGCGGGGATGCTCAGGCGCCAGTACTCGGCGTCGGCCCAGGCCTGGTAGCTCTTCTTGAACGACTCGGGGATCGGTGCCGTGTTGGTCTTGGGGTCGAAGACCGGCGGGTTCCGGTCGCTGTCGACGTACGACGCGGCGAGCTCCTCGCGGGAGAGGCGCTCGACTTCGGAGAGGATCGCCCGCGCGGTCTCGGAGTCGACATCGGCGAACGGACCCTGGCCCAGGATCTCGTCTCGGCCGAGGACCTCGAAGAGGTTGAACTCGATGTCGCGGAGGTTGCTCTTGTAGTGGCTCACTGACCCACCTTTTCCATGTGAAGGGAAGCGACGAGGCTGATCTTCTACTCGTCAGTAACTTAATTATGGATTGCGATCCGCCCGGATGCAAGGCGAGACCCGTCACGTCACCTGGAGGATGGTCGAGTTCTTCGCTCAACTATCTGAGAGACTGGCCACATGCGAGTCTCTGCCAAGTCCGACTACGCCCTGCGCGCCCTCATCGAGATGGCCGGGCGGACCGACAATTCCCCGGTGAGCGCCGAAGAGCTCGGACGACGACAGGACATCCCGCACGGCTTCCTCCAGGCGATCCTGGCCGACCTCCGTCGGGCCGGGGTCGTGGTGTCGCAGCGCGGCCAGTCCGGTGGTTGGCGGCTCAGTGGCGAGGCGAGCAAGGTCAGCGTCGCCGACGTGATCCGGGCCGTCGACGGTCCGCTGGTCTCGGTCTACGGACTGCGTCCCGAGGCGGTCACCTACAACGAGCAGGCGTCGGTGCTCCAGCACGTCTGGATCGCGGCCCGCCGCTCCCTGCGCGACGTCTTCGAAGAGGTCTCGATCGCCCAGCTCGCTGATGGCAAGCTGCCCAAGGCGGTCACCTCCCGGACGGCCGACGAGGACGCCTGGCAGCCGCACTGATGCCTGGCGGTGCTGACCAACCGTGCATTCTTGCGTCGCGAACCGTGCATTCTTGTGCTTCGAACCGTGGATCCTTGATGTCCTCAGAAGGCTTCGCGTAGCGCGAGTCGGTGGCGCACCAGCTTTCGACGCTGCTTGAGCTTGGTGATCTTCGCGTCGAGGTCCCGCTGCTGCAGGCACAGCGCGATGCCGACCAGCTCCTCGGCGAGGTCGACGGCCGCCGCGTCCGCGCTGAGCGGTGCGACGTGCGTGCGGCCCGGCTTCAGGTGCTTCGACCAGCGGGCCACCAGCTCGTCGGGCTCCTCGCCCTCCTCGGGCGTCGCCACGACGTGTACGTCGAGACCGGCGAGCGCGTCGACGATGAGTGCGATCTGCGCGCCGTCCGCGGTGCAGAAGCGGGGCTGGCTGACGACCGCGTCGACCTTCGCCTTCGCGATGCGCCGGCAGGCGGCAGCCCAGGAGCCCTCGACGTCCTTGCGCTTCAGGCCAGCCGACTTGTGGCTGCGGAGCATCTCGTGGGCGGCGGCGTCCAACTGGTCTCCGGTCGCGCCGGCGACGGCGTACCCGACGGTCTCGAGGAGCGGCGCCTCGGCGGCGAGCGCGTCGTGCGTCCGTGCGAGCTCCGACGGGTTCGGGCCGATGTGCAGGAGGATCTTCTTCTTGCGTGCCATGGTGCGACCGTGGCATCCCGATCCGACGACGCGGTGAACGGTGGGAGAACGTCGACTGCGACCGGATGTGACCTTGTCGAGGCACAAACTAGAACACGTTGCAGTTGCGGCGTACGATGCTGGACATGATCGAGTCAGACGCCATCACCTGGGAGGCGCCCGACGGCGACCACCCCGCCCGCCGCCTCTCGCAGCGCTCCTACGACGCCGTGTCGCGCAAGGCCAAGGAGGAGTGGCTCGCGCTCTTCGCCGACGACGCGCTGCTCGAGGACCCCGTCGGACCGTCGTTCTTCGACGCTGAGGGCAAGGGCCATCGCGGCAAGGAGGCGATCGCCGCCTTCTGGGACCTGGCCATCGCGCCGGTCGCCGAGTTCCGCTTCACCATCCGCGACTCGTTCGCCAACGGCAACGCCTGCGCCAACATCGGCACGTTCAGCACCCGCATGGAGGACGGCACGCTTGCCGACACCGACCTGATCGCCACGTACCGGGTCACCGACGACGGGCTGATCGCCTCGATGGCCGCGCACTGGGAGGTCGAGCGGACCATGGCGACGCTCCGCAAGGACCAGTCACTCCGAAAGGAGTAGAAAAGAGGTCTGTGACAGATCGGGCAGGTCGATGCGTCATGAGGGGTGACGCCAACTGTCCGAAGGAGTGACATGTCGAAGGACCAGGAGTTCGAGGAGTTCGCGGTGCTGCGGACTCCTCACCTCTACCGCACGGCCTGGTTGCTGTGCGGTGACGCCCATCGGGCTGAGGACCTGGTCCAGGACACCCTCGCCAAGGTGTACGTGCGCTGGACCCGGAAGCTCGGTCGACGACTCGAGAACCCGGCCGGCTACGCACACACGGCGCTGGTCCACACCTGGATCGACCATCAGCGCCGGCGCAGCTCGCACGAGCGGCCCGTCGGCGAGCTGCCGGAACAGGGAACGCCCGACGGTGACCCGAGCCTGAGGCTCTCGCTCGCCGCCGCGCTCGATGCGCTCGACCCGATGGACCGCGCGGTGCTGGTGCTGCGCTACCTCGACGACGTCTCCGTCGCCGAGGTGGCCGACCGGCTCGGCGTGAGCCCCGGGGCCGTGCGCAATCGCAGCATGCGCGCCCTGTCCCGCATCCGGGACGTCCTCGGCACGTCACTCCCCGATCTGCTCATCCCCTGAAGGAACCCTCATGACCAATCACCACGAACCTGGCGTCCAGGACCTGTTGCACCGGGCGACCGGGGACCTCACCCCGGACGTCGAAACGCTTGTCGCGGGTGGCATCGCCCGCGGCCGGACCCGTAGGCAGCGCCGACGGGTGGGTACGACGATCGCGTCGGTGGCCGCCGTTGGCGTCATCGGTGCCGGCGCGTTCGTCGTACCCCAGTTCCTCGAGGACGCGACGCCGGCGGCCTCGTCTGCGCGCGACGACTTCACGTCGCCCCACGTGGCCGCCGCACCCGAGGTGCAGGCCCAGCGGCAGCTGATCCCGACCGGCCAGATGGAGGCGGTCCTACGCCGACTGCTGCCGGCCGGTGTCACCGTCACCGACCTGACCGTGCGCCACGACACCGACGACCCGCAGAGTCCTGCCGACCGCATCAACTTCACCGTCGACGGTGCGTCGGTCTCGATCTACATCGACGAGTACAACCCGCAGTGGCGGCTCGACAAGGGCTACGAGCCGATCGCGATCGACGACGAGTGCGCGCAGTCAGCGAACTGCGAGCAGACGCCGAACGGTTCCTACCTGCGCAAGGACAACCGTGTTCCCCAGTGGGGTAAGGGCATGGGGCCGGCCAACCAGGTCTCGAACGACGCGTCCTACTGGGGTGTCGACGGCTACCGCTTCTACTCGATGGCGCTCAACACCGGTGCCGAGAAGGGGTCCGACGGCATCGTGGCCGTGGAGCCTCCGCTGACCTCCGAGCAGCTCGCCGCCATCGTCAGCAGTGAGCGCTGGTACCGCTGACTCACTCCAGGGTGTCGGTGCGGGCTGCGATCCACTCGACGACGGGTCGCAGCTCGCGCCAGTCCCGGCGTACGACGTCGGCGAACTCGGGCGTGTGGATCACCGGCTCGAAGCCGTGGTCGCGGCCGAGGGTGAGCGAACGGTGCCGCAGCAGGTCGATCCGCGGGTGATCGGCGTCGTAGCCGCGGGGCTTTGTCTTCAGGGTGTCGCCGCCGATGCTCCAGCCGAGTTTCCTCAACCTGGTAAGGAGTTTCTCGAGCTCCTTGCCGGTGTGCTCGTTGTCGATCGCGTCGCGCACGGCGGCCAACCGCTGCGCGCTGGCCTCGTAGAACCCGCCGCCGGTCCGTACGCCGCGCGCCGACACCTCGACGTACCACCCGGTGGCCGGGGCGACCCCGACGAAGGCGCCCTGGTGGGTCTTGTACGGCGTCTTGTCCTTCGCGAACCGTACGTCGCGGTAGGGGCGGAACACCTTCGCGGTGCCGAACTCGGGCTCCAGTGCGGCGGTCAGGGCGACCATCGGTGCCTTGACCGACTCGGCGTGGACCTGTCTGTGCGCCTCCCAGAACGACTTGGTGTTGTCGACCTCGAGGTCGTCGAAGAAGTCCAGTGCGGCAACGGGGAACCCGGCGAACTCAGCCATGACCGAAGCCTAGGCGTGACCGCCTGATCCGCTCACCCGGGCAGTGAGTCGCCCGGGAAGCCGGCGCACGGGAGGATCTCGCAGGTCATCATTCCGGCCTGCACGCACGGGTCGGCCGCCATGATCTCCCGGGCCCGCTCGGGCGTCTCGGTCATGATCGCCACGCCAGCCACGGTGTCGGAGGACACCGGGCAGAGGATCGCGATCACGCCTTCCGCGCGCAACGACACCATGCGCCGTTGGTGCTCCCGCTCGATCGTGTCGGCATCTGCCCGGTGGCGTTCCGGGCCCCAGTGGAGCTGGGCCAGGCTGTAGGGCTTGGCGCTGGCGGCAAGCGCCTGGATCTGCGCGTCGGTGACGTCCGGACTCATCGCGTGCTCACATCCCTTCTCTCATCCGGGCACGGTAGCCGACACGGTCTCGTCGCCGCCCTCGCCGTACGCCTCGATCGTGAGGACGTTGCCGGCACAGGTGGGGGTGACCAGGAACGAGTCGCCCTTGCCTGGTGCCTCGTAGACCAGCTCGAGGGTCGCCTCGGGGGTCCAGCGGAACAGTGCCGCGTTGCCGTCGGCGCCGCGGTCGCGCGAGAAGTACGCCGAGTCGCCGCACCAGAGCAGGGATCCGGTCGTGGCCTCGCCGAGGTCGTACGTCGTCCCGTCGACCGAGGCGTGCATGTCGCCGACCTCGATCCGGTTCTCCTTCGGGATCGTCGACCAGACGTGGCCGGACGGCGTGGCCAGCACGTCCCAGCCCTTGCACTCCTCGACGCCGTCGATCGGGGTGACCTCGCCGCCCTCGACATCGACCAGCGTGCGGCAGGCCACCGGACGCTTCGCGTCGAACGTCATCATCGAGGTGCCCTCGGGGCTCACCGACACGTTGGTGAACCCGTGCCGCTTCGGTGCGCAGTAGCCCTTCGCGCCGGACCCTGCGGCGAGGTCGACGGTGGCCAGGCAGTAGTCGCTGCCGGGCTTGTACGTCGCATAGGCCAACGTTTCGCCGTACGCCGCGAACGGGCCGCCGGGGCCGGGCGCGGGATCGGTGAGAGTGGTCTTCTTCCCGGACGCGAGGTCGACCTGCGTGATCAGCTGCGGCTTCGTCTCCGCCTTGTCCTGGGCGACCACGACGGCCGAGGAGTCGGTGAGGAACGTGTCGGAGATCTGACGCCCCGCCCCGGCCGGGATGGTGACCGTCTCGGGACCGTCCAGGGTCGCCTGCGAGCGGGCCTCGTCGGTGCTCAGGGTCCACTCCGCGTTGCGGACGATGCTCTGACCGGTGCCGGTCACCGGCTGCCAGTCGAGGAGCTTGCGGGTGGCCTCGGGGCTGGTGTCTGCCGGCGCCTTGTCGGTGTCGGAGCCGTCCGGGGTGGAGCCATCGGTCGGTGCCCCGGCCGTCGTTTCGCTGCTCCCCGTGTCGGAGGGGTCGGCGATGCCCTGCGGTTCGTCGTCCTCACCACCGCCACCGCACGCGCTGAGCGTCGCGGCGAGCAGGACGGCGACCGCGATGCTGCGTGCCCGCATCAGACGCCGATGTTGTGCATCGAGTGGGCCAGGTTCGCGCGGTAGGACCGGTAGGCGTAGCGGGTCTGGTTGCGCGAGATGAACGGCTCCGACGGGTCGAAGCGCTGCTGGTTCCACGGTTCGAAGTACTTCAGCAGCCGGCCTCGGCTGCCGTTCTTGTCGTAGCCGCGACCGACCTGGAAGTGACCGCTCGCGTCGTCGTCGAGGTAGGGGTAGAAGCGCTTGAGCAGGATCGGGTGGAGGATCACCGGAGCGCGGTAGTCGTAGATGTGCCGCATCTGCAGCAGCCACCACTGTCCCCAGGTCCAGTTGCCGACGTCGAGGACGACGTAGGTGCCGGCGCGCTTCGGGTTGTCGAACCCGGTGTACGCGTTCGTGACCCGCACCATCTCGCTGATCGCGGTGCCGCTGCTGGTGGTGCCGAGCCTGTTGGCCCAGTAGATCTGGGAGTTGCGGTACCCCCGCCAGCCCCATCCGATCATCTGCATCGAGGTCGGACCGCACCAGTAGGTCCTGGTCTGTTCGGCGACCCGGCGCTCGTCGAGGATCTTGAAGGCCTCGGGGTAGTCCGCGGAGGTCTTGCGGGCCGGTGCCGCCGTCGTGGTGCCTGCGGTCGCGGTCGTCGTACGGGCGCTGAGGGGGGAGTCGTCGGCGTGGATCTCGGGGTGCCGCTCGACGAAGCCGGTCGGCAGCGGCTTGCCCTGGAGCTGGTGGCGCAACAGCCAGACCTTGGCGACCGACCGGGCCGCCGTGACCAGCTCGGCACGCTCCACCTTCTGGCGCTGGGCCGTCGGCAGTGCGGCGCGCTGGCGCAGCTGGTCGGCCAACGTCAGGTCGCCGGTGGACTCAGTGGCGGCGGTCCGCGCGGTGGTCCGGCCCAGGCCGACCCGGGTGCTGGCGGTGGCCTCGGCCTGCACCTCGGACTCGGGCTCGTCGGTCCACCCGGTGCCCAGGCAGTAGCGCTGGCCCTCGAGGTCGGCGCAGCGCACCTGGCTGCTGACCAGGGTGGCCGCGTCGGTGCGGGCCACCTGGCGGGAGGCGACGGTGCGGCCCTCGGCCAGCACGCGGTCGATCTCGGCCTGCATCTCCGGGGTGACCTTGCCGAGATCCGCGGTGGCGTTGAGCGGGAGGACCGGCGCGGCGGGTGGCTTCGCGGTCGTGGAGGGGGAGGCGGTCGTGGCACTCGCGCCCGACGTGAGGGGGTAGCTGATCAGGACCATGGCGAACGTGCCGATGGCGGCACTTCGACGGCGATTCATGGGGAAGACCTCGATGGGCTCGGGAGTGGGCCACGCACCACTCTTCCCAGAGATCACACGAATCGTCAAGGATCCCATCAGTCACATGAGAAACATCGCAGCGACACGCCGTACGAATTACAAACCTGTAATTCATCCGTCGCGAACCGTGGGTTGTCGCGCTTCGACCAGTGGGTTCTTGGTGGACCGCGTCAAGAATCCACGGTTGGGCGCTCAAGAGTCCACGGTTCGCGCATCAAGAACACGCGGTTCGTGGGGAGGAGGAGAAGGAGAAGAAGAGAGCGAAGGGGAGAGAATGGAGCGGACGACGAGATTCGAACTCGCGACATCGACCTTGGGAAGGTCGCGCTCTACCAACTGAGCTACGTCCGCAGTGTCCGGCCGGCTCGCATGGAAGGGTCCACGCGGAGCAGTGTCGGACGGGGAAGATGCTACTCGACCGGACCGAGTTCCGGGCGACGAGGGCTCACCGTGTCACCGGAGGACCGGCCGGTCAGGCGACGGTGCACCCACGGCAGGGCCTCGCTCCGGGTCCACCGGAGGTTCTGGCCCAGGGCCTCCCGGCGCGGCACGGACACCGGGGCAGGCGCCGGGTCCGGCACCTCGAGTGCGTGGGCGATGCCGAGGCGGTTCAGCACCTCGATCGCCATCCGCTGGTGGCCGGCCGAGTTCATGTGCAGCCGGTCGTCGGACCAGAGGCCCCAGCCCTGGTACTCCCTCAATCGCCAGAAGTCGATCAGCGTGGCGTCGTAGGAGTCGGCCAGCTCGCGGACCAGTTCGTTGTAGATCGCGAACCGGCCGCGCAGTGGCGCGTAGAACCGTGAGGCGCTCGGGTCGTGGGCGGTCCAGAGCACCAGATGGGCGCCGGTGGCAGCCAATTTGCCGAGTCCGTCGTCGTATCGCCTGATGAGGCCGTTGAGATCGACCTTCGGGCGGAGCATGTCGTTGCCGCCGGCGTAGATCGTCACGAGGTCGGGCCGCATCGCCACTGCCGGCTCGATCTGCTCGGCGAGCACGCCGTCGAGCTTGCGACCACGGATGGCGAGGTTGGCGTAGGTGAAGTCGGGATCCTGTACGGCGAGCTGCTCGGCCACCAGGTCCGCCCAGCCGCGCAGGCCGTTGGGACGGGCCGGGTCGGGGTCGCCGACGCCTTCAGTGAACGAGTCGCCGAGCGCGACGTACCGGTGAAAGGTCATGGAGACATTGTGCCGGTCGAACTCCTCCCGACGGTCAGGTCCTGTCGGAGTTTGGTCCTGACAGTGAGCCGGCCAACAGCTCCGAGATGCGGACCCGCCACTGCGCGTCCGCGGAGCCCCGCCGCAGACGGGCAGCCAGGTAGGAGCCGACGACCAGGTCGAGGAGCAGGTCGGCGTCGAGGCCCTCGACCAGCACGCCGGAGGCGATGTCCCCCTCCACCTGGGCGAGGATCGGTTGCAGTCCCGTGCGCAGCGAGTCGCGGAGGGCCGCGCTGAAGTCCGGGTCGGAGTCCGCCAGCACGGATGCCACACCGCCCGGGCCGATGCCTCGGTCGAGGACCTCCTCGGCTCGCGCGAGAACCCACTCGATCTTCTCGTGCACCGCATCCCCGGGCGGTGGTCCTCCTCGCGCGGTGATCGGTTGGAGTGCTGCGCCCAGCAATTCCTGCCGATCACGGTAGCGCCGGTAGATCGTCGTCCGGGCGATCCCGCTGCGTGCCGAGACGGCGGCCACGTTCACGGCGGAAGGGCCGTGCTCGCGGATCAGTTCCTGCGTGGTCGCAACGATCAGGTCGTCGGTGTCGGCGCGGCGGGGCCGTCCCGGGCTGTGCGATTCGGTGGTCATCGGTACGAATTGTCCTCCACCCCAAATTTCGATACATTCAGTGTATCGAAAAGGAGGGGTCGAGATGGATGCGCTGACCATGATGGTGTTCATGCTGGGCGTGCTGTTCGTCAACATACTGACCTACGGATTGGTCACCTGGGTGTACTTCAAGGACAAGAACAAGCCGCTTCCGGTCAAGGCCTTCGGTGCCGAGGTTCCCGGGCACGCCGGGCCGCGGGTCGAAGAGCCCGCTCGCCGCGCCGACAAGGCGGCCTGACGGACGGTAGGTTGTCCGGGTGCTCCTCTCAGACCGCGACATCCTGGCCGAGATCGACGCGAAGCGGATCGCCGTCGAGCCCTACGACCCGGCAATGGTCCAGCCCTCCAGCATCGACTTCCGCCTCGACCGGTTCTTCCGGGTCTTCGAGAACCACCGCTACCCGCACATCGACCCGGCGGCCGACCAGTCCGACCTGACCCGGGAGATCGAGGCTGAGGGCGATGACCCGTTCATCCTCCATCCCGGCGAGTTCGTGCTCGGGTCGACGTACGAAGTGGTCACGCTGCCCGACGACATCGCGGCCCGCGTCGAGGGCAAGTCGTCGCTGGGCCGGCTCGGCCTGCTCACCCACGCCACCGCCGGCTTCGTCGACCCCGGCTTCAGTGGCCACGTGACGCTCGAGCTCGCCAACGTCGCGACGCTGCCGATCAAGCTCTACCCGGGCATGAAGATCGGCCAGCTCTGCTTCTTCCGGCTCACCTCGCCGTCGCTGCATCCCTACGGCTCGGAGAAGTACGGCTCGCGCTACCAGGGCCAGCGCGGACCGACGCCGTCGAAGTCCTTCCAGAACTTTCACCGCACGGAGATCTGAGCTCGTCGGCACTGTGGTGCGGGTCACGGTGGATTAACGGCAGATCCCACTTGCGTAATTCCGGGGGGCCGGAGTTAGGGTGACCTTAATAAGCATGCCCTAACTTCCCGAGAGGACGCAGCATGACGCGCCCCCGCACCCTCTTCGCCGCCCTGCTGGCGACAGCGGCCCTGTCCCTGACCTCCTGCGCCACCGGCTCCGCCAACGGCGAGGAGAAGGACGACTCCAAGGTCGTCACCGAGCCCGACGCCAATGCCTTCCCGGTCACCGTCGAGCACGCCTACGGCGAGACCACGATCGACGCCGAGCCCAAGCGCGTCGTCACCCTCGGCTGGACCGACCAGGACACCGCGCTCTCGCTGGGCATCGTGCCGATCGGTGCCACCGACATCAGCTGGGGCGGCAACGACCAGGGCTCGACCCCGTGGTTCGACGCCAAGCTCGAGGAGCTCGGCGGCGAGCAGCCGGAGCGCCTCAGCGACACCGACGGCGTGCCGTTCAAGGAGATCGCCCAGCTCCAGCCCGACCTGATCCTGGCCACCAACTCCGGCATCACGGAGAAGGACTACAAGAAGCTCTCCAAGATCAACGGCGGCATCCCCGTCGTCGCCTTCCCCGGCGACCCGTGGCTCACGTCGTGGCAGGACTCGCTCGACCTGGTCGGCAAGGCGCTGGGTCGTACGGCGATCGCGGCCGACGTCAAGAAGCAGACCGAGGCCTCGCTGACCCAGGCCGGCAAGGACAACCCCGACATCGTCGGCAAGTCGTTCATCTTCACCTCGCTGGCGACCACCGACATGTCGAAGATCGACTACTACACCGTCGCGGACAACCGCCCGCTGCTGCTCACCGACACCGGCATGGTGAACGCCCCGATCATCGAGGAGCTCAGCAAGCCCGGCCAGTTCTACGGCACCCTCTCCGCCGACCGCGGCAAGGAGCTCGAGGCTGACGTCTTCATCACGTACGCCGAGACCGACGGCGACCTGGCGAAGTTCGAGGCCGACCCGCTGCTGGGCCAGATCCCCGGCATCAAGGACGGCCACGTCCTGGCCTCGACCAACAAGACCGACGCGCTGGGCCTCTCGTCGCCGACGCCGCTGTCGATCCCCTACGCCATGGAGCACTTCATGCCGCAGGTGGCCAAGGCTGTCGCCGGCTCGTGACCACCCTGGCGACCCCCTCCGGAAGGACCGCCACAGCCGGCCGGATGGGACCGGTTCCGACCGGTACGACGACCGCCGTCGCGATCATGATCGCGACGGTGGTCGTCGTCGCCACCTGCTCCATGCTCATCGGCAGCGTGACCATCTCCCCGGCCGCTGTCCTCGACCCCGGCCACGTCGACCACGGCATCGCCCTTGCCCGGTGGCCACGCACCTGCCTGGGCCTGGCCATCGGCGCCGCCCTGGCCCTGGCGGGTGCCTGCATGCAGGGCCTGACCCGCAATCCACTGGCCGACCCCGGCATCCTCGGCATCAACGCCGGCGCCTCGTTCGCGATGGTGCTGGCCATCTCGTGGCTGGGCATCAACGGCCTCCAGGGGCGCCTCTGGTTCGCCTTCGCCGGAGCTGCCGTCGCCGCCCTCGCCGTACACGCCATCGCGTCGCTCGGCCGTGACGGTGCCACCCCGATGAAGCTGACCATCGCCGGTGCCGCACTGACTGCCGCCCTCGGCAGCTGGATCTCCGCGATCCTCCTCACCGACCGCAAGACCCTCGACGTCTTCCGCTTCTGGCAGGTCGGCACGCTCGGCGGCCGCGACTTCGACGTGCTCCTCACCGGTCTGCCGTTCCTCGTGGTCGGCGCCGTGCTCGCCTTCACCGGCGCCGGGCTGCTCAACCTGCTCGCCCTCGGCGACGACCTGGCCCGCAGCCTCGGCCGCCGGGTCGTGCTCGACCGCATCGTGATCGGGCTGGCGATCGTGCTGCTCGCCGGCACGGCCACCGCCCTGGCCGGCCCGGTCGCCTTCGTCGGGCTGGTCATCCCGCACCTGGTCCGGTCGGTGGTCGGCTCCGACTACCGACGGATCCTGCCGTTCAGCGTCGGGTACGGTGCCGTGCTCACCCTCGCCGCCGACGTCGTCGGACGCGTGATCCTGCCGCCGACCGAGGTGCAGGTCGGCATCATGACCGCCGTGCTCGGCGTCCCCGTCTTCCTCTGGATGATCGGCCGCCGCCGGATGGGAGGCCTGTGATGACCGCACTCCTGGCCCCCGAGCGTGACGTCGACGTGACCGTCGTACGACGCGCGCGACGCAGGCCGGCACGCCGTTCGGGCCTGGTCCTGGCCGGCCTCGGTGCCCTGCTGGTGGTGGTGTTCGGCGCCCGTGTCCTGCTCGGCGACTACACGATCACGATCCCCGACTTCTTCCGCATCATCACCGGCACCGAGATCCCGGTGGCCTCCTACATCGTGATGGAGGTGAAGCTGCCGCGGGCGCTCCTCGGCGTGCTCGTGGGCGTCGCGTTCGGCGTCGGTGGCGCGGTCTTCCAGACGACTCTTCGCAACCCGCTGGCCAGCCCAGACATCATCGGCGTCAGCACGGGTGCCAGCGCCGCCGCCGTCTTCGCGATCGTGGCGCTCGACCAGACCGGCAACTGGATCAGCGTGGCCGCGATGGCCGGTGCGATCGGTGTCGCGATCCTGGTGCGACTCGTCGCCGGCACCCTGCTCGGCTACCGCCTCGTGCTGGTCGGCATCGGCGTCGCGGCCGGGCTGATGTCGGTCATCCAGTACCTCTTCACCCGCGCCGACACCTACGACGCCCAGTTGGCGTTGCTGTGGATGACCGGCAGCCTGAACCAGGTCGACTGGCCGACGGTCAGGTTCTTCGCGGTGGCGTTCGCGGTGCTGCTGCCCCTGGTGTTCTGGGTGGCCCGCGCATTGCGCATCACCGAGCTGGGGCAGGACACCGCCGCGGCACTCGGCGTACGCCCCGGTCGCGTGGACCTCCTGCTGCTGCTCGCCGTGATCCTGGTGGCCGCGGCCGTCGCGGCCGCCGGGCCCATCGCGTTCGTGTCGTTCCTGGCCGGGCCGATCGCCCGGTTCCTGAACCGCGGACGCACCACCCTGGTCGGCGCCGGGCTCGTCGGTGCCGTGATCGTCGTGGCCGCCGACTACGCGGCCGACTACATGCTCACGGACGTGAACTACCCCGTGGGTGTCGTGACCGGCGCCCTCGGCGCACCGTTCCTGTTGTGGTTGCTGGCCGTCGGCCGCGCCGGAAGGAAGGCATGATGACTGCCCTGATCGAGCCCGCACACGTCGAGCGTGAGGAGATTGCCGTGAACACGACTCCCGGGCCGACTCCCACGCAACCCGGCGGTGCCCGCCTCGTCGCCGACTCCGTCTCCCTGGGGTACGGCGACCGCCCGGTCGTCTCCGAGCTGTCGGTGCGGGTGCCCGACCAGGCAGTGACGGTGATCGTCGGTGCCAACGGGTGCGGCAAGTCCACGCTGCTGCGTGGCATGGCCCGGCTGTTGAAGCCGACCGCGGGCTCCGTGCTGCTCGACGGACACGCGATCCACAAGACCTCGACCAAGAAGGTGGCCCGGGCCCTGGGGTTGCTGCCGCAGAACCCGATCTCGCCGGAGGGCGTCAGCGTCGTCGACCTCGTCGGTCGTGGACGTCACCCGCACCAGGGTGCGTTCCGCCGGTGGAGCCCCGACGACGAGCGAGCAGTGGCCGAGGCCCTCGAGCTGACCGACACGACGCACCTGGCCGACCGGTTCGTCGACGAGCTCTCGGGCGGTCAGCGCCAGCGGGTGTGGATCGCGATGGCCTTGGCCCAGGGCACCGACCTGTTGCTGCTCGACGAGCCGACGACGTACCTCGACGTCGCCCACCAGGTCGAGATGCTCGACCTGCTCGCCGACCTGAACCAAAGTCGCGGCACCACGATCGTGATGGTGCTCCACGACCTCAACCTCTCCGCCCGGTACGCCGACCACCTGGTCGCGATGCGCGAGGGAACAGTGGCTGCCGAGGGAAGTCCGCACGACGTGGTCACCGAGGAGACGGTGCGCACCGTCTTCGGCCTCGAGAGCCGCGTGATCAACGACCCGATCTCCCACACCCCCATGGTGGTCCCGAGGGGCCGCCACCACGGAAGGACCGACTCATGACCACGACCGCCCAGCAGCTGCCGATGATCCTCGCCGAGGTGGAGGTGAGCGCGGTGGAACGCCTGTCGCCGACCTTCCTGCGGGTCGAGCTGGCCAGCCCGGAGCTGGCCGACTTCGGCGTCGACGGCCCGGTCTACGACCAGCGGATCAAGCTGGTCTTCCCCAACGACGCCGGCGAGCTGGCGTCGTTCGAGGGCGCCGACGAGTCGTGGTTCGCCACCTGGATGGACATCCCGACCGAGGAGCGCGGACACCTCCGCACCTACACCGTGCGCGAGGTGCGCGGATCCGGTGCGGAGACCCGCCTGGTCGTGGACTTCGTGCTGCACCTGGCGGAGGGTGCCACCGGACCGGGGTCCGCGTGGGCCGCCTCGGCCAAGGTCGGCGACCGCCTCGTGACCCTGGCCCCGCGCCGCGGCGTACCGTTCGGCGGCATCGAGTTCGAGCCCGGGACGGCGCGCAACCTGCTGCTGGTCGGCGACGAGACGGCCCTGCCGGCGATCGCCTCGATCCTGCACGACCTGCCGGTCTCGGCAGTGGGCACGGCGTTCATCGAGGTGCCCGTGGCTGCCGACGTGCAGGAGCTGGACGGGCCCGACGGCGTCGAGCTGATCTGGCTGCCGCGCGAGGGTGCGACCCACGGGGAGTTGCAGATCGCCGCGGTCCGGGAGCACTTCGGCCTGGCGCCGGTGGTCGAGTTCGTGGCCGACGAGGCCGTCGACCCCGACCTGTGGGAGACCCCGACGCACTCCTCGTCCGGGGAGGACCTCAGCGACGCGGTCGTGGTGGGCCACGACCTGGCCGGGCTCTACGCCTGGATCGCGGGGGAGTCGAAGGTCGTCACCACGTTGCGCCGGGCCCTGGTCAAGGAGCTCGAGGTCGACCGGCACCAGGTGGCCTTCATGGGCTACTGGCGGCACGGCGTCGCGATGCGCTCCTGACTCAGGCGTCGAGGGCGTCGGCGAAGCGGCGGAACTGGCGGGCCAGCGCGTGGCGGCGACGTGGTCCGGGAACCCGCACGCTGCTGCCGGCGGGCGCCTTGGGTCGGGCGGCGCGGGCCAGCCGGTCGTCGATGACGCGGTGGGCACTGGCTTCGATGTCGTAGCTGGTCATGTCCATGGTCTTTGTCCTTTCAGAGGTCACAGCTGCTTGAGGGTGATGTCGCCACTCACGGTGGTGGCGCGGAGCTCGATGTAGTCCTGGTCGCCGTCGGGCTGACCGGCGCCGGCCAGGTCGGAGGCGATCCGGCCGGAGACGGTGTTGACGTCGGTCCAGACCGGAATGCCTGCGGGAATGCCCACGCGGATGTCGCCGGAGGCGTTCTTCGAGTTGAGGCTGCCGCGCACCAGCTCCTTGACGGTCACGTCGCCGCTGGCCGTCTGCGCGGTCACCTCGCCCGTTGCGAGGCCGATGGCCACGTCGCCGGAGCCGGACTTCAGGATCACCGGCCCCTCGGACTCGGCGATGGTGACGTCACCGCTGCCGGTCGAGACTCCGACGGTGCCGGCCGCGTGCTCGATGCGTACGTCGCCCGAGCCGCTCTTGAGCCGCAGGTCGCCACCGGACTGCCCGACGGTGACCGCGCCCGACCCGGTGTTGATCACGAGTGCGCCGGTGACTTCACCGATCGACACGTCGCCGGAGCCGGACTTGAGGTTGCCGAGCGCGAAGCGGCCCTCGGCGTGCTGGTCGGCGGACCCGGTCTTGGTGACCAGGCGCGAGTCGCTCGGCACGGTGATCACCGCGTCGACGTGCGACTCGTTGCCGCCGAAGAACCCGCTCCGCTCCTTGGGTGCGATGACGGAGATGCCGTCGCCGTTCTGTTCGACGCTGACCTGGTCGGCGTTCTTGCCGGTGAGGCTGACCGTGGTGCGGCCGACGTCGGCGGCGGTGACGTTCAGGCTGCCGCGGCCGAGTTCGACGTACAGCTCGACGGAGGCGGGGGTCTCGAAGATGCGTTCCATGATCTCTCCAGGGTGTGTTCGTCCACCGCTCCAGCCTGCGCGCTGGAGCGTGAGTTTGTTTGATGGGAGTTGCTGGGTGCTCAGATCCAGCCGGTCATGCGGCGCTTGCCGCGGGTGGGGCCACGACCGAACGGGTCACCACCGAGGAACGGCAGGCTCGAGAGGTCGATGTCGACGTTGATCGCGGTGTCGTCGCTGGTCGCGGTGCGGACCACGTTGACCAGCCAGGTGTTGAGCGAGTGGCCAGCGCGGGCCGCCTTCTCCTCGGCCCGGGCCTTGACCGACTCGGGGATGCGGAGCGTGATGCGGGCGACGGTGCCGTCCTCCTCGACCTCGTCGGCGGCGGGCGGCGGCGGAGGGGGCGGCGGGGCCGGTGCGGCCATCGGGGTGTCGATGACGAAGCCCAGCTCGCGGCCGTTGAGGCGGACGTCGACCGAGCCCGACGGCATCTCGGCGGTGATCTCGTTGGCGGCGTGGGAGATGGCCTCCATCAACGCCAGGCGAGCGGCCGGGTCGAGGGCCATGGCGAGTCGTTCGGCGGCCGCCTTCACCTGGGCGTCGCCGGTCTCGGCCGCGGCCACGAGGTCCCGGCGGAGGCTGTCGATGTACGGCGTGATGTCCATGCGCACCACGATGACATCATCGTGACGTCAAGTCAAGACATTCGTGACATCACTTGGTGTCACCGTGGCGTCATGGCGCGCCGAGAGTGGGAAATGTGTCGTGAAGCGGCTGTGGGACCGACACAGATCTCACACTCGGTGGGCGCTACCTGCGGACCCGCGAGACAGCGGTGGAAGCGGACGGCCTGATCGTGGGCAACGTGAGCTCGGAGGGGTAGGCCGCCGAGGTGTGGATCTTCATCACGGTCAGGCTGCCGAGCAGGTCGGGCAGGGTCGGCAGCAGGTGTGGGATGTCGAAGGACTGCACGGCGAGCCGCAGTCGGTGGCCCTTCTGGATCTGCGCACCGGTCGGGAAGACCTCGACGTCGACCGGCTCGACGGCGCCGCCGAGCAGCTTCTTCTTCGACTCCCTGGTGAACGGGTGGAAGGGCTGGATCAGCTTGCCGTCGAGGTACCGCGACTTCGAGGTGTCGAGCTCGCGGAACGAGATCACCTGCCAGCCGCCGGTCAATCGAGAGACGGTGCCGTCGGGTGCGACGTCCTCGACCGCCACCGACAGCATGCCGTCGCCGCTGGTGCTCGACACGTAGAGCCGGGCGTTGATCGGGCCCTGCATCGACACCGGCGTGGTGACCGGCTCGGTCTCGAAGACCACGCCCGCCTTGTCGTTGAGCGCGTTGTTCTCCAGGCACGGGCTGGCCAGGCCGGTCGCGTTGGGCAGCCCGGCGGTCCACTGGTTCATCGAGCGCGTGCACAGGCCGGCCACCGGGAGGGGCAGTACGTCGGCGGTGCCGGCGGTCGGCGTACCCGTGGTGAGACCGCCGTTCTTCGCGCCGGTGATGGCCGAACCGGAAAGACGGTAGCTGGTCGCCTGCAGCTGCGGGCCGATCCACTTCTGGCTGGTGCGCCAGTCGCCGGAGCCCTGCTCGTAGTAGGTCAGCGGCGCGATGTCCGAGTCGAGGGTCGGGTCGGACATGCCCTTGACGTAGTGGTCGAACCACCGCAGCTGCAGCTCGCCGAGCTCGCCGTACCCGGCCTGGTCGATGTCGGCGCCCGACGAGCCCTGCAGGTGGTCCCACGGGCCGATGACCATCTTGGTCGGCACGCCGCGCTGCTGCAGGTTCTCGAAGAGCAGCGGGGTGCCCCGCTGGAAGAGGTCGTACTCGCCGGAGACGAAGAACGTCGGCACATTGACCTTGTCGACCACGTTGATCGAGCTGCGTTCCTCGTAGAACTCCCCGTCGTACGCCGGCTCCTGGCCGAGCACCGCGTCGAGCAGCAGCGGAGTCGTGAAGGTGAGGGCACCGCTGAGGTGTGAGAGCAGGGCGCCGATGCCGGAGGCCGGGTCGCTGGCGGTCACGGCCGGCGGGATGATCCCGGTGCCGGTGACCAGGCCGAGCCACAGCGGGATGAACCCGACGTCGAGCTGTCCCCCGGAGGCCACGACGTCGCGGTAGACGTCGGCGCCCGGCACCTGCGGGAACAGTGCCCTGAGGCCGGGCGGCTGCGCAGAGCCCGCCCAGATCTGGCTGATCCCCATGTAGGACGGCCCGGTCATCGCGGTGTTGCCGTTGGACCAGCTCTGCTCGTGGGCCCACGTCATGACCTCGCCGGCGTCCTTGTTCTCACGTGCTGCGAACGCCTGCCACGTGCCCTCGGAGCTGCCGGTGCCGCGTGCGTCGACGGTCAGCTGGGCGTAGCCGCGCTTGACGAGGTACGACGCGTCGCCGCCGGCCAGCCCGCCGCCGTACTGCTGGAAGGTCTTGTTGTACGCCGTGATGGTGACGACCACGGGCAGCTTCTCGTCGATCGCCTTCCCGTCGGGGCCGGCGGGCACCATGAGGTCGCCGCGCAGGATCACGCCGTCCGACATGGGGATGGCCAGGTCCGTGAGGGTGACGGTGTCGGTGTAGTCCTCACCGCGAGGCGTCCACGTGTCGGCGGCCCGGGCGAGCGCAGGCGCAGGCGCTGGTGCCTGCGTGGCTGCTGCCGGGGCCAGCGTCGCGGCCGCGGTGAGCGAGAGGCCGGCCAGTACGGTGGACAGGACCGTGAACGTGCGACGAGAGCGCATGGGGCACCTTTCGGGTGTGACGAACCCACTGCGACGTCCAACGAGCGTTGCGGTCAAAGGTCATCGGGTTTGAAACCGGCTTCGTGAAGGACACTCAGCGGGCGTCGCCGCATTCAGTGGCTGGGCGCCCACACCTCCGGAGGCCCCTGTGTCCGACCAGAACCAGCCCCCGTGGGGCAACCCGCCGCAGAACCCGGGCCAACCGTGGGGTCCGCGTGATCGCGTCAAGGGCAGGACCCGTGAAATTGACGATGGCACCGGATCGCTTCCAGTCGGTGGAAGAATCCGGTGCCATCGTGGCGCTGCGGCTACCTCAGAGGTCGAAGAGTGAGCTCGCCTCGTTGATGTTGGCCTGCTTCGGGGTGTTCTCCTCACCCTTCGGCTTCGCGGGTGCCTCGGCGCCCTCGTCCTCGACCGGCTCGTCCTCGGCCGGCTCGTCCCCGGCGTCGGACGCCGGCGCCGGTACGTCAGCCTCTGCAGCCGGTGCGTCGTCGGCGTCGAGGATCGTCTCCGGGTCCGTCTCCGCGGCCGACTCGGGCGAAGCCGCGCTGGCCGCCTGTGACACCTCGGCGCCGGAAGGTGCTGCTTCGGCGACCGGCTCCGCTTCGGCGACCGGCTCGGCTTCGGCACTCGCGACCGCCTCTGCCGGTGCCTCGTCGGTGGCAGGCTCCTCGGCCGAATCGGCCGGAGCTGCCGGCTTCTCGACCGTGGTTGCCTCGGGTGCCGGGATGTCGAACAGCGAGCCCACACTGGAGATGTCGACGTCGGTCGTCGGCGCAGACGCGCTTGTGGACGTCGCAGCGGCGGGGGCTGCCGGGACATGAGCAGCCTCGGCAGGCTCCTCGGCCGGAGCAACCTCTGCAGCCGGCTCCACCGGGTCAGCAGGCTCTTCGGCGGGAGCAACATCGGTCGCGACCTCGGCGGGTGCCTCGGTCTGGACCTCGGCGACAGTCGTCGTCTCGGCCGGGGCTTCTGCCGCCGGCTTCTCGACGG
>NZ_LMGG01000005.1:120931-121110 GCF_001427925.1 Nocardioides sp. Root151 | reverse complement strand
GAAGAGCGAGCCGCCGCTGGAGAGGTCGACGTCGGTCTTCGGCGTCGACGCGGTGCTGGTCGAGGCGGCGGCCGGAGCTGCTGGGGCAGGGGGTGCCTCGGTGGGCTCGTCGGCCGGGGCATCTGCGGCAGGTGCCGCCTCAGCTTCAGTCGCTGCCGGGGCTGCGGGCTTCTCGACGC
>NZ_LMGG01000005.1:0-120916 GCF_001427925.1 Nocardioides sp. Root151 | reverse complement strand
GAAGAGCGAGCCGCCGCTGGAGAGGTCGACGTCGGTCTTCGGCGTCGACGCGGTGCTGGTCGACGCGGTGCCGGTCGACGCGGCAGCAGGTGCTGCCGGAGCCTCGGTGGGTGCCTCGGCCTTCGCCGGCTCGGTCTCCGCGGGCTCCGACTTCGCCGCGGGAGCCGCGGGCTCGGAGGCCGGGATGTCGAACAGCGAGCCACCGGAACCCAGGTCGGGCGCCGGAGCCGACTCGGCGGGTGCCGACTCGGTCTTGGCCGCCGGCTTCTCCGCCGGGGCGTCAGGCGCGACGTCGAACAGCGAGCCACCGGCGCCGAGATCCGTCGTACCGCTGGACGGCTCGGCCTTCGGCTCCGCCTTGGCGGCAGGCTTCTCCGCCGGGGCGTCGGGTGCGACGTCGAACAGCGAGCCTCCTGACGTGGCAGGCTTCTCCGCGGCCGGAGCAGGCTCGTCGGCCGGGGTGTCGAAGAGCGAGCCACCCGAGGCAGGCTTCTCTGCCGGCTTGTCCGCGGGGGTGTCGAACAGGGACGAGCCGCCCGAGGCCTTCGCGGCCGGGCCGACGTCCTCGGTGTCGGTGACCGTGTTGGCGGTCTGGGTGACGTCGCCGGCGGCAGGCTCGGCCTGGGTCGCGGCGTCCTGCTTCGCGGCCGGAACCGCTTCCTTCTTGGCGGCGGGCTTGCGGACGCGGGTGGCGACCTCGCCCTTGACCGACGCGAGCAGCATCTGCGCGACGTCGAGAACCTCGACCTCTTCGCGGGCACCGCCGTTGGCCTGCTCGGCGGTGAGGCCGTCGGAGAGCATCACGCGGCAGAACGGGCATCCGACCGCGATCTGGTCGGCGCCGGTCGCGACGGCTTCCTTGGTGCGGTTGACGTTGATCCGCTCGCCGATGGTCTCTTCCATCCACATGCGGGCACCGCCGGCGCCACAGCAGAAGGACTTCTCGGAGTTGCGGGGCATCTCCTTGACCTCGGCACCGGGCAGGATCTGGAGCAGCTCGCGCGGCGGGGTGTAGACGCCGTTGTGACGACCGATGAAGCAGGGGTCGTGGTAGGTGATCGACCGCTTCTCGGCGCCGGCACCTTCCTTGATCGGGGTCAGCTTGCCCTCGCGCACGAGGCGGTTCAGCAGCTGCGTGTGGTGCACGACCTCGAGCTCGATGCCGAAGTCCTTGTACTCGTTCTTGAGGGTGTTGAAGCAGTGGGCACAGGTCGAGACGACCTTCTTGACCTTGAACTCCTTGAACGTCTCGACGTTCTGCTGGGCCAGGCCCTGGAAGACGAACTCGTTGCCGGCCCGGCGGGCTGGGTCGCCGGTGCAGGTCTCGCCGTTGCCGAGTACGCCGAACGTCACGCCGGCCATGTCGAGCAGCTCGGCGACAGCGCGCGTGGTCTTCTTCGCGCGGTCCTCGTAGGCGCCGGCGCAACCGACCCAGAACAGCCAGTCGACGGACTCGAGGTCCTCGAGGTCCTTGCCGACCTCCTTGACCTCGAACGGCAGGTCCTTGGCCCAGTCCATGCGCGCCGTGGCGGACATGTTCCAGGGGTTGCCCTTGTTCTCGAGGCCCTTGAAGAGGCCGTTGAGCTCGGCGGGGAAGTTCGACTCGACCAGCACCTGGTAGCGGCGCATGTCGACGATGTGGTCGACGTGCTCGATGTCGACGGGGCACTGCTGCACGCAGGCGCCACACGACGTGCACGACCAGAGGACGTCCTCGTCGATGACGAAGTCGGCACCCTCGGGGTTGTAGAACCAGTCCTGGACGGTGCCGCCCTCGCCGGGCTCTGCCTTGCCGATCAGGGACTTCTCGGCAGCCTCCGCATCGAAGCCGTCGGTGCCCTCGGTGCCGGCGTTGATCGTGCCCGCGGTGGCGTAGGCGTGCTCGCGCAGGCCCATCATCAGGAGCTTGGGGGAGAGCGGCTTCTCGGTGTTCCAGGCCGGGCACTGCGACTGGCAACGGCCACACTCGGTGCACGTGGTGAAGTCGAGGATGCCCTTCCACGAGAAGTCGGTGATGCTGCCGACGCCGAGTCGGGAGTCCTCGTCGAGGTCATCGATGTCGTCGAGCGTGATCGCCTTGCCGCCGGAGGTCAGCGGCTTCAGTGCGCCGAGCGCCGTACGGCCGGAGGAGTCGCGCTTGAACCAGATGTTGAACCAGGCCGTGAAGCGGTGCCAGGCCACACCCATCGTGAGGTTGGAGGAGATCACGATCAGCCAGGCCATCGCCGAGACGATCTTCAGCATCGCGATGAAGAAGATGATGTTCTCGAGCGAGGACTTGGAGTCCGGGTAGAGGTGGCTGAACAGCTGGCTGATCGGGAAGTGCGACGCTTCGGCGTGGTCGACGTACTTGTATTCGGCGCCACGGATGAACAGGATCGCGATGCTCTCGAAGAACACCATCGCCTCGACGAAGTAGGCCTGCCACATCGTGGAGCCGAAGAAGCGGCTCTGGCGGCCCAGGCGCTTGGGGTGCTTGATCTGGCGGTAGATCGAGAGCGGGATGATCGCCAGGGCGCCGAGCAGGCCGAGGAACTCGCAGACCCATTCGTAGAGCGCCCAGTGGCCGATGATCGGCCACGCGAAGTCGGCCTTGAAGAGCTGGAAGAACGCCTGCAGCACCGCGGTCGACAGCACCAGGAAGGCCGCGTAGGCGAACCAGTGCAGGATGCCGACCCACGTCCACTGCAACATGCGCGTGTGGAGGAAGGTCTCCTTGAGCATGGTCACGGTGCGGGCCGCCGGTCGGTCGGTGCGACCGAGCGCCGGCTGGCCGATCCGGATCGTGCCGAGCATGGCCCGGACTGCTCGGGTGGTCAGCACCACGGCGACAACCGTGACGGCCAACGACACCACAATGGCGAAGATCTGCATGAAAGAACTGCTCCTCGTCGTCAAACCTCTGGCACACCCGGGCGCATCGCTGTGCACCTTGTTCTCGGGCACCCTATTCCCGCGGCTGCTCCCGCGTCAGTGGTCCCGCTGTGTGAGAGTGATCCTACTTGCTGGTAACCACGTTGCCGGCAGGGGGAACCGCCCGCGTTCTACGCCTGACCCGAGCGGGGCGGCGAGGTCCCGAAGGCATTGGGCAGGACGTCGCGCATGATCGTCAGCAGGCTCTCGGTGAGCAGCAGCTGCACCTGGGCGCGGGTCAGGGCCTTGCGAACCAGCCACTCGCGCCCGGCGCCGCGGGCGAGCTGGCCGAACGAGCGGATCACGGCCCGCACCTGCTTGCGGTGCTCGATCTCGGTGTCGAGGCCGAGCAGCTGCATCAGGCGGTCGACGGAGTCGTTCTCGGCCCGGGCGAGGATGCGGTCGAGATCGGGCTCGCGGCCGACGCCGACGTTGATCCAGCTCGAGCCCTGCTCCTGCAAGGCGTCGAGGAACCACACCACGGCCGCAGCGATCCGCTCGTCGAGTGGCCCCTCGGGGATCGACTCCACGGCCACGAGTGGAACCGTCGCCGCCTCGCGCACGACCTCGAGGTAGAGGTCGCGCTTGGTGCCGAAGTAGTGGTTGAGCAGCCCCCGTGCGACACCCGCCTCACGGGCGATGTCGGTGGTCGACACCTCGGCGTACGAGCGCTCGGTGAACAGGCGCTGGGCGCAGGCGAGGATCTCCTCGCGGCGCTGGTCCGCACCCAGTCGGCGCCATCTCGGCTCAGCCATGTTCACCCGGAGCAGTCTGCCCTGTCGCGTTCTCGTCGAGCCAGGGGAGCCACTCCGGAAGGTCCTTCGTGACGGTGTTGGTGAAGACCGGCGGGCGCTTCTCGAGGAAGGACATCACGCCTTCGATGGCGTCGACGTTGGTCGGCAGGCCGGCGATCAGGCGCGAGTCGACCTCGTGGGCGGGGAAGGGGGTGGCCTCGCCGCTGAGCCGGTTCAGCATCTGGCGGATCACGGCGACGGACACCGGCGCGGTGTTGTCGCGGAGGTCGCGGGCCACGACGTACGCCGCCTCGAGCACGTCCTCCGGAGCGTGGACCGAGGTGACCAGGCCGGAGGAGAGCGCCTCGTCGGCGCCGAAGACCCGGCCGCTGATCATCCAGTCCTGGGCCTTGGTCATGCCCACCAGACGAGGTAGGTACCAGGCGGAGCCGCCCTCGGGGAAGATGCCGCGCCGGCCGAAGACGAAGCCGAACTTCGAGTCGGTCGAGGCGAGTCGGAAGTCGCAGGCCAGCGTGATGGTCACGCCTGCCCCGACGGCAGCGCCCCGCATCGCGGCGATGACCGGCTTGTCCATCGTGTGGACCCGCTTCGAGCACCGCCCGGCAGGTTCCTGCCAGGCCCCCGCGTCGCTGCCCTCCTCGTTGACGTCGAACCCTCCACCCGACAGGTCGGCACCGACACAGAAGTGGTCACCGGTCCCCGTGAGTACGACGACGCGCACGTCCTCGTTGTGGTCCGCGCGGTTGAGCGCGTCGTTGAGCTCGTCGGCCATGGTCAGCGTGTAGCCGTTGCGGGCCTGGGGGCGGTTGAGCGTGATCGTGGCGATCCGCTCCTCGACTGCGTAGGTGATGTCGGCGTACTCGCGGGTGTTCATTGGCCTGCCTGCTTTCGCTCTTTCGAAGTTCTTGTTGACCGACTGCCAACAGTAGGGCACTATTGGCGCCGTGCCAACAACAACGACTTCCCGTTCCACCCGACCGGACTGGATGACCGACGACCTCGAGGCCGTGCGCGACCTCGCGGCGACGTACTTCGGCAAGGAGGTGCTCACCCGAGCCGACGAACACCGCGCGCAGGGCCACGCCAGCCGTGAGGCCTACCTCAAGGCCGGCGAGCTCGGCCTGGTCGGCATGTCCCTGCCCGAGGAGTACGGCGGCGGCGGCGCGTCGTTCGCGGCCGAGGCCGTGCTGCTCGAGGAGCAGGTGCGGACCGGCGACACCTCCATGGGCTTCGCGGTCTCGATCGGGATCGTGGCCCACTACCTCGCGGCGTACGCGACGGACGAGCAGAAGCAGCGCTGGCTGCCGAAGGTGTGCAGCGGTGAGTGGGTGCTCTCGATCGCGATGACCGAGCCCGGCACCGGCTCCGACCTCCAGGCGATCAAGACCCGCGCGGTCAAGGACGGCGACGACTACGTCATCAACGGCGCCAAGACCTTCATCTCCAACGGCCACCTGTGCAACCTGCTGGTGATCGCCGCCAAGACGGGTGACGAGGACGGCGCGGCGGGCATCTCCCTGATCGTGGCCGAGGTCGACGACGACACTCCCGGCTTCACCCGTGGCCGCGTGCTCGCCAAGATGGGCCAGAAGGACCAGGACACCGCGGAGCTTGCCTTCGAGGACCTGCGCGTCCCGCAGGCCAACCTGCTCGGCCCCAAGGAGGGCCACGGCTTCTACCAGATGATGGAGCAGCTCCCGCAGGAACGACTGATCACCGCGATCCTCGCCCAGGCGCAGATCGAGAAGTCCGTGGAGCTGACCGTGGCCTACACCAAGGAGCGTCACGCCTTCGGCAAGCCGTTGATGGCCTTGCAGAACACGCGTTTCGAGCTCGCCGAGTGCGAGACCATCTCGCGGGTCAACCGCGCCTTCCTCGACCAGTGCATCGAGAAGCACATCGACGGAGGGCTCGACGCGACCGAGGCCTCGATGGCGAAGTACTGGATCTCGGACCGGGCCACCGAGGTCGCAGACCGCTGCCTGCAGCTCTTCGGCGGCTACGGCTACATGGACGAGTACCCGATCTCCCGCATCTACACCGACGTGCGCGTGCTGCGCATCCTCGCCGGCGCGAACGAAGTGATGAAGGAACTCATCGCGCGCTCGCTCTGACCCCCGACGGAAGGACCGCTCATCGTGAGCACCGAATCATTCCCGCACGACCGCTTGGCCCCCTGATGGAGGCCTTCGGGGTCGAGCAGACCGGGCACGTCACCGAGGTGACGCTGCTCGGTCCGGGCAAGGGCAATGCGATGGGGGAGGCGTTCTGGCGCGAGCTCCCGCTCGTGTTCGAAGCTCTGGACGCCGACGACGACGTGCGCGCAATCGTCCTCACTGGCAACGCGAAGTCGTTCAGCGTCGGTCTCGACCTGCACGAGATGATGCCGCGGTGGGTCGAGGCCCTCGGCCCGGGTGCCGGCGCCCGGGCTCGTGCGCGCACCAGGTTCATGGGCGAGATCAGGCGGCTGCAGGCTGCCGTGACCTCGGTGGCTGCCTGCCGCAAGCCGGTGATCGCGGCCGTCTCGGGTTGGTGCATCGGTGGAGGCGTCGACCTGATCAGTGCTGCCGACGTCCGCCTGGCCAGTGCGAACGCCGTCTTCAGCGTGCGCGAGGCGAAGGTGGCGATCGTCGCCGACGTCGGCAGTCTGCACCGGCTGGTCGGCGTCATCGGCGAGGGCCACCTGCGTGAGCTGTCCCTGACCGGCAAGGACATCGACGCCGGCGAGGCCGAACGCATCGGCCTGGTCAACCGGGTGTTCGACACCCACGAAGAACTGCTGGCCGGGGCACGGGCGATGGCGAACGACATCGCCGCCAACGCGCCGCTGGCCGTGCAGGGCACCAAGCAGGTCCTCAACGAGGAGCGTGAGCACCGGATCTCGGCCGGTCTGCGCCACGTCTCGACGTGGAACGCGGCGTTCCTCCCCAGTGCGGACCTGAACGAGGCGATGGCCGCGTTCGCGCAGCAGCGCACACCGAAGTTCCACGGCAACTGAGACCACCACCGAGAATCGCGACACAGGAGACCGACATGTACCTCACCCAAGGACTGCACCGCGCCATCCAGGCCACTCCGGACAAGCCCGCCACCATCTTCGGTGACCGGGTCCGGACCTTCGCCGTGCACGGTGACCGCATCGCGCGGCTCGCCGGGGCCCTCCAGTCGTTGGGCGTCGTCGACAACGACCGGGTCGGCATGCTGTCGCTCAACAGCGACCGGTACGCCGAGTACCTCCTCGCCGTGCCGTGGGCCGGCGCCGTGGTCAACCCGATCAACATCCGGTGGAGCCCGGCCGAGATCGCCTACTCGCTCAAGGACTCCGGCACGAAGGTGCTGCTGATCGACGACGCCTTCGCGCCGATGGCACCGGCGCTCACGCCGAACTGTCCCGAGCTGACCGTGCTGATCCACTGCGGCGACGGCCCGACGCCGGAGGGAATGCTCTCCTACGAATCCCTGCTGACTGAGGCCGAGCCGGTCGAGGACGCCCGCCGCTCCGGCGAGGACCTGGCCGGCATCTTCTACACCGGCGGCACCACGGGCTTCCCCAAGGGCGTGATGCTCACCCAGGCCAACATGACCACGTCGGCGTTGGGCACCGTGGCCAGCGGCGAGCTCCTCGGCCAAGGTGCGGTCTTCCTGCACGCGGCGCCGATGTTCCACCTCGCCGACCTCGCCGCGTGGGCCGGCCAGGTCGCCCTGGGTGGCACCCACGTGATGGTGCCGTTCTTCGAGCCGGCGGCGGTGCTCAACGCCGTACAGACGCACCGGGTGACCGACGTCCTGCTGGTGCCGACGATGATCCAGATGCTCGTCGACCACCCGGACGTGCCCAACTACGACCTGTCGTCGATGGACCGCATGCTGTACGGCGGCTCGGTCATCTCCGAGGGCGTCCTGCAGCGCACCATGGACGCCTTCCCCGGCATCCGGATGACCCAGGCCTACGGGATGACGGAGGTCGCTCCCGTGGCGACGCTGCTGCTGCCGCAGGACCACCACGACCAGTACCTCCGCTCCGGTGGGCGTGCGGCTCCGCACTCCGAGATCAAGGTCGTCGACGCCGAGGGCAACGACCTTCCGGCCGGCGAGGTCGGCGAGATCTGCGTGCGTGGCGGCCACGTCATGCAGGGCTACTGGAACAAGCCCGAGGAGACCGCCGCCGTCCTGCGCGACGGCTGGTACTTCACCGGCGACGGCGGCTACATCGACGCCGACGGCTTCGTCTACGTCGTCGACCGGATCAAGGACATGATCGTGACCGGTGGTGAGAACGTCTACTCGGCCGAGGTCGAGAGCGCGCTCAGCAAGCACCCCTCCGTCGCCGCTGTCGCGGTGATCGGCCTGCCCGACGAGAAGTACGGCGAGCGCGTGCACGCGTGCGTCGTCCTGGCGCCCGAGAAGACCGTGACCGCCGAGGAGCTGCAGGCCCACTCGCGCGAGCACATCGCCGGCTACAAGACGCCCCGCAGCTTCGACTTCGTGGGTGAGCTGCCGATCAGCGGCGCCGGCAAGGTGCTCAAGCGCGAGCTGCGTGACTCCTACGCCCGATCCGTCGACCTGGCCGACGCGTGAGCCTCGACTCGCTCGCCCCCGCCGACGACGCGCTGGTCGACTCCTTCCCGGTGATGGGCGAGGACGACGTCCGCGCCGTCGTCGCCACGGCGCGCACCGCGTCGACGTGGTGGCGTGAGCTGGGCTTCGACGGCCGGGCCGCGCGACTGGCCGCGTGGCGCAGGCACATGTGGCGCCGCGTCGACGAGGTCGCCGACCTGATCCACCGGGAGAACGGCAAGCCCCTCGACGACGCCGTGCTCGAGGTCGTGCTCACGGTCGAGCACCTGCACTGGGCAGCCGGGAATGCCGGCAAGGTGTTGCGCTCGCACAAGGTCAACCCCGGGCCGCTGTTCTCCAACTACGCCGCACGCGTCGACTACGACCCGCTGGGCGTGGTCGGCGTGATCGGTCCGTGGAACTACCCGCTCTACGCGCCCAACAGCGCCGTAGCGTTCGCCCTCGCGGCCGGCAACACGGTGGTGCTGAAGCCGAGCGAGTTCACGCCCGCCGTGAGTCGGTGGTACGTCGACGCGTTCGCTGCGGCCAACCCCGACGCGCCGGCCGGAGTGCTGTCCCTGGTCACCGGCTTCGGCGAGACCGGCGCGGCACTGTGCAACGCGGGAGTCGACAAGATCGGCTTCACCGGGTCGACCCGCACCGGCAAGCGGGTGATGGCCCAGTGCGCCGAGACGCTCACCCCGGTCGTCCTCGAGTGCGGCGGCAAGGACCCGGTGATCGTGGCCGCCGATGCCGACGTGAAGGCTGCGGCCCGCGCCGTGGCCTGGGGTGCCTTCACCAACTCCGGCCAGACCTGTGTCGGCGTCGAGCGGGTCTACGTCGTGAAGGACGTGGCCGATGCGTTCGAGGCGGCCCTGCTGCGCGAGCTCGAGGGGGTGCGTCCGGGCACGGGGAAGGGCGCGACCTACGGCCCGATGACGATGCCGGCCCAGGTCGACGTCGTACGCCGGCACGTCGCGGACGCGGTCGAGCGAGGGGCGACGTTCCTCAAGGGTGGACCCGACTCGATCGGTGAGCGCCTGATCGAGCCGATCGTCATCACCGACCTGCCCGAGGACGCCGTCGCCGTACGCGAGGAGACCTTCGGCCCCACGGTGACGCTCCGCCGCGTCGACGACCTCGACGAGGCGGTCACCCTCGTCAACGACCACGACTACGCGCTCAGTGCGTCGGTCTTCTCACGTGCGCACGGCGACGAGATCGCCGATCGGGTGCGCGCCGGGCAGGTCACCATCAACTCGGTGATCGCCTTTGCCGGCATGGGAGCGGTGCCGATGGGAGGCGCCGGCGCCAGTGGGTTTGGGAGGGTCCACGGCGCCGACGGCCTGCGTGAGTTCGCCCGGCCGCGTGGCGTCGTCCGCCAGAAGTTCGCGCTGCCCGGCTTCGAGCTGATCACCCTGCGGAGGGCCGGTCACGTCATGCCCCTGATGAAGAAGGTGCTCGGGGTCCGGCACGGGCTCTGAGCGCGCCCTGAGGTCAGCGCTGGGACATCTCGCGCAGCACCATCGGCACGAGGTGGGCGCGGGCGAAGTCACGCAGCTTCTGGTGGGTGTCGAGGTCGACCAGGGCGCGCGGGGTGAGCATGTAGGAGTGCACGATGCGCACCAGGAGCTCGGCCGCGGCCTCCATGCCGTCGGTGGAGTCGAGGAGGCCGTCCTGGACGGCTTCGTCGAAGAAGCCGAGGGTGGCCACCGTGGCGCCGGTGACCAGCAGGCTGCCGTCGGTCGTGAGCTGCATCAGCACGGTCTCGGGCTCGACCTGCAGCATGCGGGCCAGCATCGCGTTGCCGCGCACCTGCTCCATCATCGAGGTGAAACCGAGCTCGACGCGCTCCTCGATCGTGGTGCCGCGACGCGCGGTGGCCGCGACCAGCTCGAAGAGACGGGTGGCCTCGCGGGTGACCACGGCCTGGATCACGGCGTCCTTGTTGCCGACCCGGCGGTAGACCGTCACCCGGTCGATGCCGGCCGTGCGGGCGATGTCGCCGATGGTCGTGCGCTTGATGCCGAACTCGGCGAACTGCTCGAGTGCCGCGTCGAGGATGCGTTGGGTCTCGGGCGACCGGCGTGCGGCGTCGTCAGGGCCCGCGGAGTCGGCGACCGCGGTCACGGCACGGCTCAGGGCGTCCTTCATGACGACGAGCATACGCGACCTTCCCTGAATCATTGCAACAATAAGTGTTGCTTTGTTACAGTCGGATGACCCGTTGATCTGGAGGGAATGACGATGTCAACCACGAAGCAGGCGTACTCCGACGAAGCGCTGGCGATCCACGCTCGAGACGTGTCCTTCGACTGGACAGACGTGCCGACCGAGTACATCCCCGGCCACCCCTACGCCACGCACTTCTGGAACGTCATGCACCTGGTGCTGCCCGAGGGTGAGCGCGCGATGGCCGACGTGCTCGGTCGCGCGCTGCCGCAGATCGACGACCCGCGTCTGGCCGAGGAGCTGGTCGGCTTCATCGGCCAGGAAGAGACCCACGCCAGCTCGCACGAGTCGTTCCGGATCCATCTGCAGGAGAACGGCTTCGACATCCCCAAGATCATGCGGCTGATGGAGTTCCTGATGGACCAGGTCTTCGGCGACCACGGCCTGAAGGGCCGCGCCGGTGAGGCGTGGTTCCACGAGCGCCTCGGCATCTACGCCGCCGCCGAGCACTTCACCGCCACCGTCGGCGAGTGGCTGCTCGACAACCGCACGTTCGACGAGATCGGTGTCGACCCGACCATGCTCGACCTGCTCCGCTGGCACGGCGCCGAGGAGATGGAGCACCGCAACGTCGCCTACGACGTGTTCCAGTACGTCGACGGAAGCTACGCCCGCCGGGTGCGTACGGCGCTGCTCGCCTCGGGCGGACTGCTCGCGCTGTGGCTCTACACCTCCAGCTGGATGTATGCCAACGACCCCAACGTCAAGGGCTCCAAGTGGGCGTGGCCGATCGCGTTCGTCAAGGACACCCGCAGGGGCCTCATGCCCGGCCTGAAGTTCATCTTCAAGGAGATCCCGCAATACCTCCGTCCCGGCTTCCACCCGTCGCAGATGGGCCCGATCGACAAGGCCGTGCGTTATCTCGCCCAGTCGCCCGCCGCGAGCGGTCTCTGATGGCGACGATGACGTCCGAGCGATCCAGCGAGCCCTCACGCGGGCTCCGGGCCCTGGCCAGGGGCGCCCAGGCCTACTCCGCACTCTTCGCGGCCAGCTCTGCCGCGCCGTACCTCTCGCGGTCGAAGCCCGTCCGCCGTACCGGCTTCGACCTCGAGCTCGTCGTCGACGCGGTCACCCGCGAGGTCGACGACGTCGTCAGCTTCACCCTGCGCCGGCCCGACGGTGAGGCGCTGCCGGTCTGGGTTCCGGGCGCACACCTCGACGTCTTCCTGCCCCCGGGCGTGCAGCGGCAGTACTCCCTCTGCGGCGATCCGGCCGACCGCACCAGCTACCGCATCGCCGTACGCCGCATCGACGAGGGCGGGGGCGGCTCCCTGGCCATGCACCGCCTCTCTCAGGGCGACGTGCTGACCGTGCGCGGGCCGCGCAACGCCTTCACGTTCATCGACGTCGAGTCCTACCTGTTCGTCGCCGGCGGCATCGGCATCACCCCGATCCTGCCGATGGTGCGCGAGGCCGCACGCCGCGGCGCCAGCTGGAAGCTGGTGTACGTCGGGCGCTCGCTCGCCACGATGCCCTTCCTCTCTGAATTGCGGAGTCTCGGGGGCGGGCAGCTCGAGCTCCGGCCGGACGACGAGTTCGGCGTGCCCGATGTCGCCGACCTGCTCCTTCGCGCCGACGAGGGCGCCGCGATCTACGTCTGCGGGCCGACCCCGCTGATCGATGCCGCGCGAGTTCTGCAGCCGACGCTGAACCCGACCGGGTCGCTGCACAGCGAGCGGTTCTCCGCTCCGCCCGTGGTGGGCGGCCGCCCGTTCGAGGTGCACCTTGCCCGCACCGGAGTGACCGTTCCGGTCGGCGCCGAGGAGTCGGCGCTGGCCGCGATCCGTCGCGAGGTGCCGGGCGTGCGCTACTCGTGCCAGCAGGGCTTCTGCGGCTCCTGCAAGCACGCCGTCCTCAAGGGCGACGTCGAGCACCGCGACACCAAGCTGCGGCCCGCCGAGCGCGACGACTCGATGCTGATCTGCGTCTCGCGCGCCGCTGGCGACAGCCTCACCATCGACCTGTGAAGCGAGGGAACCTGATGAGCCAACACGTGCGAGTCGCCATCATCGGTGCCGGATTCGGTGGCCTCGGCACCGCGATCCGGCTGAAGCAGGAGGGCATCGACGACTTCGTCGTGCTCGAGAAGGCCGGCGCAGTCGGGGGCACCTGGCAGATCAACGACTACCCGGGCGCCCAGTGCGACGTGCCGTCCCTGATCTACTCCTTCTCCTTCGCGCCGAACCCGAACTGGAGCCGGCTCTACCCGCTGCAGTCCGAGCTGAAGGACTACATGCACCACTGCGCCGTCGACCACGACGTGCTGCCCCACGTGCGCTTCCACACCGAGGTCACCCACGCCTCGTGGGACGACGACGCGCAACTGTGGCGGATCGCCACCAGCACGGGCGACCTGACCGCGCAGGTGCTGGTCGGCGCGATCGGCCCGTTCAGCGCACCGGCGGTGCCCGACATCCCGGGCCTCGACACCTTCGCCGGCACCGTCTTCCACTCCCAGGCCTGGAACCACGAGCACGACCTGCACGGCGAGCGGGTCGGCGTGATCGGCACCGGCGCCTCCGCGGTGCAGTTCATCCCGCGCGTGCAGCCACAGGCCGGTCACCTGACCGTCTTCCAGCGCACCCCCACGTGGATCCTGCCGCACCCGGATCGCCCCGTCAGCAAGGTCACACAGACGGTCTACCGCAGGGTGCCCGGTGCGCAGAAGGCCGCCCGCAAGGCCTGGGAGCTCACCTTCGAGGCGCTCGTGCCCGGCTTCATCCACGAGCCGAAGCTGCAGAAGCCGCTCGAGCTGATGGCCCGTGCGCTGTTGAAGAAGCAGGTCAAGGACCCCGAGCTGAGGGCCCGCCTGACGCCGTCGTACGCCGTGGGCTGCAAGCGGCCGACCTTCTCCAACGCCTACTACCCGGCGCTGACCGCCGACAACGCCACCGTGGTCAGCGACGGCATCGTCGAGATCACCGAGCGCGGCATCGTCACGGCCGACGGCACCGAGCACGAGCTCGACACGATCATTCTCGGCACCGGGTTCCGGATGACCGACCACCCGGGCTTCGACCTGGTCCACGGTCGCGGTGGCGTCAGCATCGGTGACCGGTGGCGTGAGGGCGAGATGGCGGCCTACCTCGGCACGACGCTGCACGACTTCCCGAACCTGTTCCTGATCCTCGGCCCGAACTCCGGCGTCTACACGTCGGCGGTGATCACGATCGAGGACCAGGTGCACTACATAGTCGAGGCCCTGCGCGAGATGGAACGAGCCGACCTTCGCTCACTCGAGGTGACCGCCGAGGCGCAGCAGGAGTTCCTCGAGTGGGCCGACAAGGGGCTCAGCAAGTCGGTCTTCCTCACCGGCGGCTGCCACAGCTACTACCTGAGCCCGACCGGTCGGAACTTCACCCACTACCCCGGCTTCTCCGCCGGCTTCCGGGCGCGCACCAGCACGGTCGACCTCGACCACTACGTCGCACGACGCGTGGCGAAGGAAGGGGTCCCGGCATGAGCGGCCTCTTCGGCAAGCCGGCGTACGACGTCCGCGGCAAGGTCGTGCTGATCACCGGAGTGGGGCAGGGGATCGGCCTGGCCCTGGCCCGACGACTGCACGACCAGGGTGCGTCGGTCGCGATGGTCGACGTGAACGAGGTCGGCCTCAAGGAAGCCGCACTGGGCCTGGGGAGTGCGCGGGTCCTGCCGATCACCGCCGACGTCACCGACCGTGACGCCATGGCTGCCGCGGTGGCCCGCGTGGTCGAGCACCACGGCCGGCTCGACGTCGTGGTCGCCAACGCCGGGGTGACCCCGCCGCCGGCCACGATCCGCACCATGAACCTGGCCGACTACGACCGCGTCGTGGCGATCAACCAGACCGGGGTGCTCAACACCGTGCAGCCCGCGCTCGACGCGGTGATCGCGGCCAAGGGGCATGTCGTCGTGGTGGCCTCGTGCGCCGCCTTCTCGCCCGGCGTCGGGGGCGTCGGCTACATGTCGAGCAAGGCGGCGGCCGAGCAGATCGGCCGTGCCCTCAAGCTCGAGCTCGCGCCCCACGGGGCCAGCGCGGGCGTGGCCTACTTCGGCTTCGTGGACACACCCCTGGCCACCGCGACCCTCGACGACGACCCGATGGGCCGCCGTCTCGACGAGCTGCTCGGCTGGCCGTTGAACCACCGCATCTCGGCCGACGCCGCCGCCGAGTCGATCGCCGACGGCATCGCCGGCCGCGCCGCCGCCACGGTCGCCCCGGCCCGTTGGGTGCCGTACTCCCTGTTCCGCGGGGTGCTCAACGCCGGTGTCGACCGGGTGCTCGCCCGCGACCGCCGGGTGCACGAGATGGTGCGCGACCTCGAGGCCCGCGCGGAGTCGGAGCAGTGAACCGCTTTCTCAAGCTGCTGGGGCCGAGCCTCACCAGCAGGGCCGTGGTCGCCGGTGCGCGGCTCGTCGTGCGGCCGCAGATCGACCATCTGCGACTCGAGGGCGCGCAGCTGCGCTACCTGCGTGGCGCCATCGCCGCCAGCGGAGTGCTTGCCGGCTGGCCCGGAACGGCCCAGGTCGAGCCGGTGTCCACGGCTCGCTTCTCGGGCGAGTGGGTGCGGGCCCGCAACGCCCGCACGGCCGACGACGGCGCCGTCATCTACTTCCACGGCGGGGGCTACGTGGCCTCCTCGCCGCGCGCCTACCGGTGCGTGACCGAGCCGCTCTCGGTGCTGACCGCCCTGCCCGTGCTGGCCGTCGGCTACCGCCGGGCTCCCGAGCACCCGTTCCCGGCAGCCCTCGACGATGCCCTCGCGGCCTACGACTGGCTGCTCGAGCAGGGCTACCCGGCCGACCAGATCGTGGTGGCGGGCGACTCCGCCGGTGGTCACCTGGCGATGGGCCTGCTGGTCACGCTCGCCAAGCAGAACCGACCGATGCCGGCTGGCGTCACCCTGTTCTCCCCGCTTCTCGACCCGGCGCTGACCGAGGCCGTACGCCGCGATGCGCAGGCGCCGGATCCCGTGCTGACCCCGACCTTCGCGGCGCGTTGTGCCGAGGTCTTCCACCCCGGTGGCGGCGACTACCACGACCCGCGCCTCTCACCCCTGACGACGAGCCTGCGCCTGCTGCGCACGTTCCCGCCGATCCAGACCCATGTCGGCGGCACCGAGTGCTTCGCCGGTGACTCGGTGGCCCTGCACGCGCGCCTCACCCGCGCCGGCGTGCTCAACAAGCTGATCGTCTCGCGCGGCCAGGTGCACTCCTACGTCACGATGTACCGAGTCGTGCCGGAGGCGCGCAGAGCCCTCCGCCGGGCCGCCAGCTTCCTGCGCTCCTGCATCGACGAAGATGTCGTCACTCCGTCCTCCAGCTCGCAAAGGATCGCCCAATGACCTGGTATCCCCTCGACCCCGCTGACGACGCCTTCCTGCGCACCGCCCCGGCGATCACCACAAAGGTGATCGAGGTTCCCGTGCCCGTCGAGACGTTGTGGCAGGCGCTCGCCGCCGACGACGCGGTCGTCTCCTGGGGGCCGGGTGCCACGAAGGTGCGGTGGCAGGGCGAGCGGCCGTACGGCGTGGGCACGATCCGCGAGGTCACCGTCGGTGGCGCGGTGACCGTGCGTGAGAAGTTCTACCGCTGGGACGAGAACGAGCGGATGACGTTCGCGGTGACCGAGTCGACCAAGCCCGGCATCCGCCGCTTCGCCGAGGACTACGTCGTCGAGTCGACGCCCACCGGGTCGAAGCTGACCTGGACCGTCGCGGTCGAGGTGGCCAAGTTCGCCGGGCCGAGTGCCGTGATCGTCAAGCAGGGCTTGTCATTGGCCGTCGGGTCGATGATCAACGGCTTGAAGAAGAAGCTCGAAGCCCGCTGATCAGGATGTCGACGGCCAGGTAGGCCGACTCGACGGGGTCGTCGCCGGGGAAGCCGACGCGCCTGGCCAGCTGCTGTGACGACGCCATGCCGCCGATGCCCCACGTGCTCAGGAAGAAGTACGCCGCGGGCACCGGGCCTGAGCGCACGAGACCGGCGTCCTGGAGTTGGGCGAAGGCGTCGATCGCGCGTTGCTGCACCGGCTCGATGTGGTGCGTGAGCATGTGGTCGAAGCGCGGGCCGGGGCGAGCCGCCTCCTGATGGATGATCCTGGCCAGGGCCGGCTGGGCGATCGTGGCATCGACGAAGCGGACCATCACCTCGCGGATTGCCTCGAGTGGGTCGGCCGGGTCGACCTCGGGCTCGGGGTCCCACATCGCCGCGTTCAGGGTGGCGAACGCGTGCTCCACCGCGGCATGCCACGCAGCGTTCTTGGACTGGAAACGCTGGTGGATCATGTTGTGGCTGACCCCCAGATGGCGACACAGGGCGCGCACCGAGGTGCCGTCGTACCCGAGGTCCGCGAAGGCCTCGAGCAGCAGGTCGAGGAGCTGTGGGTCCTCGACGGTGCGTGGCCGCATGTGGTCTCTCCTCTGGTCGGGCGGAACTCTATCGGGGAAGTTACTTGACAGATGTCAACCTAACGCAGCACAGTTGCCACATCATTAATTGACGACTGTCAACTAAGCATTCGGAGTCACCCCGTGATCACTCTCCAGGACGAGAACCTCCACCAGCCCGGCACCGACCCGGACTGGCAGGAGAGCTTCTACTTCAACTGGGCCACCACCGACGAGAGCACCTTCGGTCTCACCCGGATCGGCTTCAATCCCGCATCAGGCAAGGCCGATGCGGTCGTGGTGACCCAGCGCGACGGCAAGGCCGAGCACGTCTACGCCTCGGTCGGCACCACCGTCGAACCCGGCCAGCTCGACGGCCCACCCGAGGGCGGACTGCGGGTCGGCGACCTCACCTACACGATGCTCGAGGCCGGCCGGTCCTGGCGGATCCAGCTCGGCGACCGCCTTGACCTGACGTGGACCGCCTTCACCCCGATCGTCGACTTCCACCACGGCTTCCCCGGTGACGCCGACGAGATCCAGCACCACTTCGAGCAGTCCGGCACCGTCACCGGCACGGCCACCTTCGACGGCGTGACGCACGTGATCGACGGGCTCGGCCAGCGCGACAAGTCGTGGGGCGTGCGGGAGTGGGAGGGCATCACCGGCTGGGACTGGATCGCGTGCCAGTTCGGCCCCGACCTCTCCTTCAACGCGACCCGGACGGACATCAACGGCACCAGCACGCCGGTCGGCTTCGTCTATGACGCCGGCCAGGTCCGCCACGTCACCGCCGTCGAGATCGACTACACGTGGCTGGCCCCGCACCTGCCGAAGTCGGCCACCCTGCACGTGAGCGTCGAGGACGGTACGGCGTACGTCATCGAGGCCACCGCGCTCGGCAGCGTGCCCCTGCTGAAGAACAAGCTCTTCATCGAGGAGACCCACGCGTCCTTCCGGACCGAGATCGACGGGGTCGTACGCCGAGGGGTGGGTGTCCTCGAGCACGCGCACCACGTCAGCCACCTCGGCATCGCCAAGCGACTGCCCAGGCTGCTGCCGGTGTTCGCCCTGGCCAAGCGCGGGAGCAACAAGTGATCGCGCGGCTGACCGTCGAGAGTGGTGCCGACCTGGAGCTGATCGGCGGCAAGGGGGCAGGCCTGGTGCGACTGCTGGCCGCCGAGCTCGACGTGCCCGAGGCCTGGGTGGTGCCCGCGCCGGTGTCGCTGGACAGTGAGGCCCGGGCGACCTGCCTCAAGGAGGCGCTGCCCGACTGGTGGGCCGAGGCGACGGCCGAGTTCCCCGGTTCGCAGTGGGCCGTGCGCTCGTCCGCCGTGGCCGAGGACCTGGCCGACGCCTCGTTCGCCGGGGTCTACGAGACGGTGATGGGAATCGACTCCGTCGACGCCCTCGCCGCCGCCGTCGAGGAGTGCTGGTCGGCACGCGACACCGACCGCGCCGAGGCCTACCGGTCGCAGCAGGCCACCGAGCGCTCCGGCATCGCCCTGATCCTGCAGCGCATGATCCGGGCCGACGTGGCTGGCGTGATGCTCACCGAGAACCCGCTCCGCCCCTTCGACGACGAGATCGTGATCGACGCGTCCTGGGGGCTCGGCGAGGCCGTCGTGTCCGGGCGCACCGACCCTGACCACCTGGTGCTCGACCGGGAGTCCGGCGAGGTGCTCACCGAGCGCATCGGTGCCAAGGAGATCGAGCTGCACCCGACCGGGATCGGTGGGGTCGCCGAACGCGAGGTGCCTGCCGAGCGCCGCGCCGTGCGCTGCCTGGAGGAGCGTGACCTCAAGGCGCTGCACACGCTCGAGCACGACGTCACCGCCGCGATCGGTGCGCGTCGCGACATCGAGTGGGCGATCGAGGGCGGCCACCTCTACGTGCTGCAGGACCGGCCGATCACGGGGCTGCCGCCGCGCGAGCCGAAGGAGGTGTGGACCCGCCGCTTCGGTGACGAGTACCTCGCCGACTACGTGTCCCCACTGGGCAACGACCTGATGATCCCGTGGATCACCGGCCCCCAGATGGACGAGGTCGCCGCGCTCCAGGGCCGCGCGCGCATCGTCGAGATGACCAAGCTGCGCCGCCACAACGGCTACATCTACCTCAACGGCGACTACGCGATCGAGCTGGCCCGCGCGGTGCCGCTGGCCGACCGCGAGGGTCCGCTGACCGCCTGGTTCGACTCGACCTGGGCCGACAAGGTGCGGACCGCTAAGTTCGAGCCGAAGCTGCTGCTCGGCACCCTGCGGGCACCCCGCAAGGACAAGGGCCGCGGGCCGATCACGGTCAACCCGGGCGCCATGGACCAGCACTGCGAGCGGATCGAGAACGAGGTCGTCCCGCTGATGGACCAGGACTTCGCGGCACTCACCCATGAGGAGTGGCAGCGCCAGCTGGACCTGATCCACGAGCTCGGCCGCAACCACTTCCGGGTGATCCGCTGGGGGATGGCCCAGCATGCGCCGATCATCCACGCGCTGCTCGCCAAGCTGCTGCGCTCGTGGGCACCCGAGGAGCCGGCCGACACGTTCCAGCGGCTGATCAGCGGCCTGCCCGGCACCCGCACCGCCGAGATCAACCAGGACCTCTACGACCTGGGCGCCTCGGTGCGCCAGGAGCCGGGGCTGCTCGAGGCACTGCGCTCCGACGCGTCCTACGACGAGGTGCGCGACGCCACCGCCGACTCTGCGTTCTGGGCCGGGTTCGACGGCTTCCTCGCCACCCACGGCCACCGGTCCTCGAGCCGTGAGATCTCCGCCGAGCGGTGGGCCGAGCAGCCCTCACTCGTGCTCAGCCTCGTCCGTGCCCAGGTGGCCTCGCTCGAGGCCGGCACCAGTCCCGCCGAGTTCGAGCACGAGGCGGCCACGCGCCGGGTCGATGCCGAACAGCGGGTGCTCGCGGCCGCGGGTCGCGGCCTGAGCGGGCGGCTCCGCAAGCGGGTGCTGACCAAGGTGTTGAGGCTCAGCCAGGAGTACACGGTCTACCGCGAGAACCAGCGCTACCACCTCGACTACCTCCTGTCGCACGTGCACCAGCTGCTGCTCGAGCAGGGGCGGCGCCTCGTCGCCCGCGGTGCGCTTCCGCACGAGCAGGACATCTTCCTGCTCACCGGTGACCGGCTGGAGTCACTGCTCGCGACGTCAGGGCCGGTCGACGACCCCGAGCTGGCGGCGTACGTCGAGGAGGCGCGCGCGCACTGGGCGCTGCACGGCAACAAGCTGCCCGCGACCTTCCTCTTCGACGAGGTCCCGACCGAGGGGCGGATCCCTCCGGTCGGCGACCTCCCCGAGGGCGCGCTGCCCGGGCTGGCCGCGTCGGCCGGACTGGTCGAGGGCCCGACCAGGGTGGTGCCCACCCTGGCCGATCTCTCCGCCGTGCGGCCCGGCGAGATCCTGGTCGCCTCCAACATCGACCCCGGCTGGACCAGCGTCTTCCCGATCATCGCCGGCCTCATCACCGAGACCGGTGGCGTGCTCAGCCACGGCGCGATCCTGGCCCGGGAGTACGGCATCCCGACGGTGACCTGCCTGCCCGACGCGCTGAGGGCGCTGCCGACCGGCACCACCGTCGAGGTCGACGGCACCCGGGGCTTCGTGCGGGTGGTCAGCGAACCGAGCTGACCCGTCCTGCCCTGGTGAACGTGATCGTCATGCGCACGTTGGGCTCGGTCGACGTGCGGGCGCAGATGCCGTACGTCGTGCCGAGCCTCGTGAACGGTTGACCGACGGCCTTCATCACCGCGGTCGTCGTCATGCCCGGGCGCACGAGGCGCTTCACCGCGGTCGGCGTACGACGCAGGCCGGGGTTGCGGCACGAGTCGGGCTTGATGCCCTGTGCGCGCTCCCAGGTCTGGAGGTAGGCCTCGGGGCCGCGGTTCAGGTCCTCGACGATGGCCGCGCCGTCGGTGGCGCCACCGAGTCGCCGCAGGTCCTCGATCCAGTCCGGGTAGAGACCGTAGTGGGCCACGCCGTCGACGTTGACGTCGTAGACGCGTTCGCCGCTGTGCTGCTTGCCGATCGAGACCCCGTTGAGCCCGGCGAAGGGATAGGTCACCTTGTCCGGGGCGTCGGCCCCGCGCGGCTGGCCCTGCTCGGCGAGCCCGTTGATGTCGGCGCCGAAGCCGAACCCGAAGTAGTAGCGCCTGTCGGCCCAGCCGAGGTGGCGCTTCCACTTCTTCATGAAGCCGGTGGAGTCGCCGGCCATCGGCGCCACGAAGCCGCCCAGCCGGTAGATGCGCGGGTAGGCGTCGGGCGTCGACCACGAGTGGCTCGACACGACGCCCGAGTAGCGTGCCTCCTCGAGCTGGTCGAGGGTGGCGCTGCGGCCCTTCACGCTCATGTGGTCGGGGTCGATCAGCATCTTCCTCGCCATCAGCTGCTCGATCGCGAAGCCGCCCAGGTCGGTCAGCCCACGCTGGTTGCAGTGCAGTGGTGGGCCGTAGAGCGGCAGCGCCGGGAGGCCGATCCCGGCGACCTGCGCGACCGCACCGAACAGGGCGTCCTGCTGTCCGCCGCTGATGTCGGGGAGCGCGAGCTGCGTCTTGTCCGCGGACTCGCCGTCGGCGGGCTCGCAGTGCCTCATGTTCCAGAACGAGCCGGTCTCGAGGAAGTTGGCCAGGTTCACCACGGCCCCGACCGCGCCCTCGTCGCCGGCCACCCCTGAGAGCGCGTTGTCGAACTTGTTGACCAGCTCCATCTGGCGCACGCCGATGTCGTAGAGGTCGTCGAGCTGTCGGGTGATCGAGGCCCGGTTGCACTGCGGGATGTCGAGCTTCATCGTGCACCCGAACGGGATGCTCACCTCGATGCCCATCACCACCGCGAGCTTGCCCTGGTTGATCACCTTGCGCGCCTCGAACGGCGTCGTGACGATGCGGTACCAACCCTTGCCGGGGCCGCCTGCCTGCGCGTCGATGTAGCGCTCCATCGCCCGCATGTCCCTGGCCTGCAGCTTGGCCGACTCCATGTCGTCGCAGGAGTTCTTCTTCATCGGATAGACCTGACAGAGCTTGCCGTTCTCGACCAGCAGGTTGACCAGCAGCCGCTGGCCGCCGCGCCACGATCGCTCCATCCACTTGTAGTAGGTGCCCTCGTGGGTCAGCGACTCCGGCGCCGGCCAGTCCTTGAAGGTCGGCCAGCCGACCGGGTCGTGGGAGGTGTTGCCCGAGAGCACCGCCTCGAGGAGCGCGCCCTTGCCTCCGGTGAGGTTGTGGTCGGCGCAGTCCTCCAGCGCGTACGGCGCGCCGTACTTGTGCCAAGGCCGGCCGCAGTGCACCTTGCCGCCGAGGAACTCGAAGGCCATGCCGTGGACGTGGGCGTCGACGTAGCCGCGCACCTCCTGGAACGACGTGGTGCCGGCGTGCGGGTTGCCCGAGACGTCGACGTCGACCTCGGGGTACGCCGGGCAACCGGTCGTGGCGCGCAACGCGAAGGCCTTCGCGGTCGTGGCCGTGCTGGTGCCGTTGCCGGCGAGGTAGCGGCCGTCGGCCAGCTGGAAGGTGAAGCCGGCCGAGGTCTTGCGGGTGACCCACTCGGCGTCGGCGGACGGCTTCGCGGCCGCGGTCACCGCGCCCGACCGGGTGCCGGTCAGGAACGCAGAGTTCGAGGTGTAGAGCAGGTTCACCCCGAGGTCGGTGGCCTGGAACCGCACCGGCGTGCCGGCCAGGGTGTAGCAGCCACCGGCCACGGCGTAGCGGTTCTCCGGCACGGTCAGCCGCGGGCTGCGCAGCGTCGCGCGGACCAGCGTGGGGTCGGTGCTGGACCGGCTGCCGGCGGCGTACGCCGCGTTCCTGCGCGCCTGCTCGGCGGTGGTCGGGTCTTGGGTGCCCGCCCGGACGGAGGCCTGTGCGTCGGCGGCGAGCTCGTCGGACTGGCTGAGGTCGTTCTTGCGGGCCGGGTCGTGCTTGTGCCAATGACCGTCGGCCGCCTGCGCCGGTCGCGCGTCCTCGTAGGCCTGCTGCGTCGAGGCCGTCCGGGTGAAGGAGTACGTCGGCACGGTGATCGCGCTGGCGACCAGCCCCGCGGCGATCCCTCCGGCGAGCAGGAGTCGCAGGTGATGACGGTTCGGCGTGCACTTCATGTAGGGCACAACGAAAGGGGCTGGCTCAGGTCACTCCGGCCCGTGTGGGCGGGTATGTCCATTCGACTGCGGTACCCCTCCACGTCCCCTATTTTGGGTATGCGGAGCGCCGCTTCGGTGCTCGATGAATGGGTGTGGGGACACATGAACCGGCTTGCTCGAACTGTTTGCACACTCCTTCTTCTGGCCCTCGTGCCGGTGCTCATCGGAGGCCAGGCCACGGCAGCACCTGCCGCGCCGGATCCGGACAGTCCGTCGCTGATCACGCCACTGCCCGACATCCCTGACACGGTCGGCACCGACTTCTGGGTGGCCTTCCCGGACCTGCCGGGCTACCCGCTCCAGACGCGGGTCTACCTGTCGCCCACCAGCGACGGCACCGTCACCGTCGCCGACCGCGCCGGAACCGTCCTCGCCACCGTCCCGGTGACGTCCGGCACGGTCGCCCAGGTCGATCTGCCCTCCGGGCTGATGGTGACCTCGAACGACGGCGTCGAAGCCGCCGGTGTGAAGGTCACGTCGACCACGCCGATCTCGGTCTACGGCGCGCTGATCCACCCTGCCGCGTCCACCGGCTTCCAGGCGACCCCGGTCGATGCGCTCGGCACGTCGTACCGCGTGCTGAGCTACACCCAGAACATCGGCGGCTTCTCGAGCCGACTGACAGTGATCGGGTCGGCCGACGACACCGACGTGACGATCACGCCCCACACCACGGTCGGTGCCCGACCCGCCGGTGTGCCCTTCACCGTCACCCTCGACAAGGGTGAGACCTACCAGCTCGGCACGTCCGGCGACGGCCAGGACGTCACCGGCACCACCGTGACGGCCACGGCGCCGGTCGCGGTGTACGGAGGCAACGCATGCGTGAACATTCCGACCGGTTCTCCCGCGTGCAACCCGATCATCCAGCAGCTTCCGCCGACCTCGGCCTTCGGCACGGAGTTCATCTCGAACCGGTTCGCGACGCGGGCCAAGGGCGACACCTACCGCGTGCTGGCCGACCAGGACGGCACCGTCGTCACGATCGGCGACACCCAGGTCGCCACGCTGAACGCCGGCGAGTTCTACGAGGCGGTCCTGCCTGACGGTGCGACCGCCCCGGGCAACGACGCCGTGGTCATCAAGACCAGCAAGCCGACCCTGGTTGCCCAGTTCGGCAACGGCTCCGGGTACGACAACTCGGCGGGCGACCCGCTCATGGTGCTGGTCACCCCGATCGGACAGCACCTCACGGCGTACACCCTGGCCACACCCGACATCGTCTCGTCGGGCGCAGGAACGCTGCCGTGGATCAACGTGCTGGTGCAGACCCGCGACCTCGGGGCCCTGACCCTCGACGGGACGCCGGTGGATGCCGCGCAGTTCAACGAGGTCGCCGGGACCAACTACTCGGTGGCCCAGCTCAGTGTCAGTCTCGGCCAGCACTCCCTGAGCGCTCCGCACCAGTTCGGCGTGCAGGTCTATGCCTGGGGAAGCTACGACGCCTTCGGCTACTCGGGCGGCGCCGCGCTCGCCCCGATCGCCGACGCGCCCAACCCGCCGGTCGCCGACCCCCTGACCTCCGAGGCCATCGGGGCCCAGTCGGCCACCGTCGCCGTCGGCGAACAGCAGGAGGTGCGCCTGCTCGACGGGGTCACCCTCACCGACAGCATCACGATTCCCGGGCAGGGCACCTACGAGCTCGACAGGCCGACCGGCGTCATCACGTTCACGCCGCTGTTCGGGTACGCCGGTACGCCCACCCCCGCGACGTACCGCATCGTCGACGCATGGAACCAGCAGGCCGAGAGCACCTACACGCCGACCGTCCTGCCTCCGGCCGGGCCGGTCGCGTCGCCGTTGACCACGTCGGGGACCGGCGTGCAGTCGGTGGCGCTCACCCCGCCGACCGGCGGATCGGTGACGCTCGTCGATGCCGGAGGTGTCGAGACGACCACGGTCTCGGTCCCCCAGGGCACCTATCTCCTCGACACCGCCACCTCCACGGTCTCGTTCGTGCCGGACGCCGGGAAGACCGGCCGGGCGACAGCCGTGAAGTACCGCCTCATCGACGCCTACAACCAGACCGCCGAGTCGACGTACACGCCCACCGTGCTGGGCACTGTCGTGCCCCCGAACCCGGGCGCGGACAACCCGCGGGCCACGCTCCGGCTGCCCGGCTTCACCAAGGTTGCGTCCGGTCGGACCGCCCGGGTGCCGGCGACCTGCGTCGTACGACGTGCCACGACCCGGTCCTGCACGGTGACGTTGTTCGCCAACGTGGGTGGCACCCTCACCCGCGTCGGGCACGGCCAGGCGAAGGGCAGGAACGTGACGGTCTCGCTCAACGCGGTGGGCCGTGCCGTGGCCGCCACACCGGGCGGCAAGGTCCTCCAGGGACGCATGGTGCTGAGGACCACGAAGGGCAAGACGCTGCGTGACCGTGCCTCGACCCGGGTGGTCAGCAAGCGGTTCACGCTGCTGCGTGCCCCGTCGTTCTCCGTGTCCGGACAGTCGCTGCGCAGCTCGGATGCCGCCTATCTGCGCGCGGTGGGCACGAAGGTCGGACGGGTGACCACCGTGATCTGCACCGGCTTCACCGACAGCCAGGGCTCGGAGGCCTACAACCGCGGCCTCGGCCTGCGCCGCGCCAAGGCGGTCTGCGATGCCCTGCACCTGCCCGGCCGGGTCCGTACGCAGGTCGTGACCCTGGGTGAGCGGCAACCGGTCGCCGACAACGGCACCAGCAGTGGTCGCGCCCGCAACCGCCGGGCCACGGTGACGCTGGTCTACTGACGGTCCGACCGGTCGCAGTCGGCCTTCACCCGCGCAGTCGGACGGTCAGGATCTGCGCGGTGCGGCGCACCTCGTCGACGTACGCCTCGGAGGACTCCGCGCCCGGGTGGGTGATCGCGACGCCCGCCACCGGGTAGTCGTTGTGGTCGAGCACCGCCGCGGCGACGCTGGCGAACCCCGGGGTGACCTCGCCGTCCTCGGTGGCGTGCCCGCGTTGGCGGGTCTCCTGCAGCACGGCCGTGAGCTGGCGCGGACCCGACGGTCCCTTGCCGTGGCGGTCGACGAACGCGGCGCGGTCCGGGTAGGCGGCGCGCACCTGTGCGGCGGGCAGCGCGGCCAGGATGGCCCGGCCGCTGGCGGTCAGGTGGGCCGGGAGCCGTACGCCGACGTCGGTGACCAGCGGCGGCCGGCCGGGTGCCCGCTCCTCGATCACGTAGAGGACGTCGCGGCCGTGCAGCACCGCGAGGTGCGCACTCTGGCCGGTGCGGTCGACGAGCTCCGCCAGTGGGCGGCGCGAGATCCGCTGCAGGGGCGCCTGGCGGGTGTAGCCACTGCCGACCTCGAAGGCGGCAACGCCCAGCCCGTAGCGCCGCTCCTCGGCCAGGTGCGTCACGAAGCCCTCGTCGATCATCGTGTTGACCAGGTGGTACGCCGTGCTGCGGGGGAGGCCGACGCCGGTGATGATGCGGTCGAGCGGCACCGGACCTGGCTGCGCGGCAAGGAAGCGCAACACCTGGAGGGTCCGAGTGGCTGCTGGGACCTGGCTCATCGGGCACTCCTTCCGCGCGCGATTTAATGACGTGGACTCCCGCGAGCCCGGCACTAGTGTGGAGCATCCAGCCACCCACCCGGCCACGTGCGAGGCAGGAAGCATGCTCGAAGCTCTCGGGATCAGCGCCGAGGAGACCGCCGTCTACCGCGCGGTCGTGCGGCTCGGCGAGGCCAGCCTGATGGACGTCAGCACCACCGTCGGCCAGGAGGTCACCGACGTGGGGGCCGCGATCGGACGGCTCGAAGCGCTCGGCCTGGTCAGCCGGGACCCCGACGACCTCGTGCGCGCAGTGCGACCCGACCTGGCCATCGACGCGCTGGTGGCCGAGCGCGAGGGCGAGCTGCAGCGCGCGGTGCTGGCGGCCCGGTCGATCGCGGACGAGTTCCGGGCCGAGCAGCGCGAGGAGCCCAGCTACGGAGTGGCCGACATCGTGCGCGGTCGCTCGGCGCTCCAGGCACGCTATCGACAGCTGCAGCTGGGCGCCCGTGAGGAGGTGCTGACCTTCGACCGGCCGCCGTACGTCTCGACGCTCGGGGTCAACGAGGACGAGATCGAGCACCTCACCCGCGGCGCCCGCAGCCGAGGCATCTACGACACGGCTGCCTTCGACGTGCCCGGGCAGCTCGACTGGCTCGCCGCCGCGGCCGACGCCGGCGAGGAGGCGCGCGTGCTGGCCGGGCTGCCGTTGAAGATGTCGATCGCGGACCGCCGGGTGGCGCTGATCCCGTTGACGATGGACGCCGAGTCGGTCGGCTCGACCGGCCTGCTGATCGGGCCGTCGGCGTTGCTCGACGCGCTGGTGATGCTGTTCGAGGCGTTGTGGGAGCGCGCCGTACCCCTCGAGTCGGCGTTCGGCGGTGACGCACCCTCCGCCACCGGGGCGGCAGAGGGGCACCTCGTCGACCTGCCCCTGCTGACCCTGCTGACCGCGGGCCTGGGCGACGACGCGATCGCGCGGCAGCTGCAGGTCAGCGCCCGCACGGTGCGGCGCCGGGTCGCGGGACTGATGGACCTGCTCGACGCCCGCAGCCGCTTCCAGGCAGGGGTGCAGGCCCGGGCACGCGGCCTGGTGTGAGCCCCGGCTGAGCCCGTCGGCTGGCCGATAGTGGCGATGTCCGTTCTGGCCAGCGCACGGGCCCCCACGGCCCGCCCGCCGCCCCTAATGTCCTCGACATCGCACCTGTCGATCCGAGGAGCTCTGCCATGCGGGGAACGCAGTTCTGGCGCACCACCATCCTGGTGCTCGTCGTCGGCCCGGTCAGTGTCCTGGGCCTGGCTTCGGCCGGCTCGGGCGCCGTCGGTGCGGCGCGGGCCCCCGGACCGGACCTGCAGGAGACCGCGTCGTCGGCGACGGTCACCCTGGTCACCGGAGACGTGGTCCGCCTCGACACCGCGCCCGACGGCACCCAGCACGCCACCGTCGTACGCCGCGTCGACCCGCGCGGCGGCTATCACACGTTCACCTCCGGGGGAGACGTGCACGTCGAGCCCGGGCCGGCCTCGACGCTGATCGCGGCCGGGCGCCTGGACCCCGAGCTGTTCAACGTCAGCTCGCTCGTGCGCCAGGGGTACGACGACGCCCACCGGGCCACGCTCCCGGTCATCGTCGAGTACACCGCGGCCGCGACCGACCGGGCCCCGCTGGCCCGGAAAACCGCTCCTCGGGGCGCCACCAAGGACCGGGTGCTCGAGAGCATCGACGCGCTCGCCGTCTCGACCGCCAAGGCGCATGCCGAACAGTTCTGGGCTGACGTGGCCGGCACCGTCAGTGGCAGAGGAAGGGCACCAGCGCGACTGGCCACCGGGTTGGCCAGGGTCTCCCTCGACTTCCGTGTCGAGGCCACGCTCGACCGCAGCACTGCGCAGATCGGAGCACCCGAGGCCTGGGAGGCCGGGCTCGAGGGAGACGGGACCACGGTCGCCGTGCTCGACACCGGCATCGACGCGACGCACCCGGACTTCAGCGGTCGCATCGGCGCCACCCGCGACTTCGCGGAGACCGGCTCGGTGAACGACCTGGCCGGACACGGCACCCACGTGGCCTCGATCGTCGCCGGCTCGGGGGCGGCCTCCGACGGCGCCTACCGTGGCGTCGCACCGCACGCGAACCTGATGATCGGCAAGGTGCTCAACGACTCGGGGGCGGGTGCCGCGTCGTGGGTGATCGACGGCATGGAATGGGCCTCGTCCAACGACGCCGACGTCGTGAACATGAGCCTGGGTGGTCCGGTCACCAAGGGCGACGACCCGATCAGCCGGGCAGTCGACGAGCTCACCCGCCGGGACGGCACGTTGTTCGTGGTCGCCGCCGGCAACGGCAGCATCGGTCAGCCCGGCACGATGGACGTGACCGCTCCCGGGGCGGCGGCAAGCGCCCTGACCGTGGGCGCCGTCTCGCGCACCGACTCGAAGTGGTCGGGGTCGCGCAACGGAGTCATGGGCGACGGCGCCCTCAAGCCCGACGTGATGGCTCCGGGCATGGGCATCGTCGCCGCCCGCGCCGCCGGCACCGGGTCCGGCACCTCGCCGTACACCTCGATGACGGGGACCTCGATGGCCTCGCCCCACGTCGCCGGCTCCGCGGCACTGCTCCTGCAACAGCACCCCGACTGGACGCCGGTGCAGGTGAAGGCGGCCCTGACCTCGACCGCCCGGCCGACCACGTCGGGCGACGCGTTCGACCGTGGCGCGGGCGTCATCGACGTCGGTCGTGCCTCCCGCCAGGACGTGTACGTCGACTCCGGCATGCAGTTCATGGGCTACTTCGCCCGGCCGTTCGTCGACGGGCAGCTGACCTCCGACAAGCAGCTCAACTACACCAACACGTCGGACCAGGACGTCACCCTCGACCTGTCCACGACGCTGGTCGAGGACCACGGCGACCCGGTCGACGGCGACGTCCTCACGGTCACGCCGGCGACCTTGACGGTGCCGGCCGGTGGGCAGGCACACGCGACCGTGCACGTGGACGTCTCCGAGGTCGAGGCCGCCGAGTTCTCCGGCCTCGTCGTCGCCTCTGGTGCCTCGGGTGCTTCTGGCGCCGAAGGGCTCGAGCTGCGGACCACGATCGGCTTCCTCAAGCAGGACGACACCGTCGACGTGACCTTCCGGGCGGTCGACGCGCATGGTCGCCCGGCGACGGCGAGGCTGCGGGCCACGCCGTACCTCGCCAAGGACAACCGCTACTACCCGGACAACATCTACCTGACCGGCGACCAGACCGAGTGGACCCTGCGGCTGCCCGAGGGCGAGTACAACCTCTTCGGCCTGATCACCACGTTCGACGCCAGCGGTCGGTTCGTCGAGGAGCAGAGCATCGTCCACGACCCCAAGGTGTCGGTGCAGGCACCCAACTCCACGGTGACGCTCGATGCCCGCAACGCCACGCCGGTCGAGGTGCGCACGCCACGCACCTCGACACCGCGCGAGCTCACCATGAAGTTGCAGCGAGGCGAACCCGGCACCAACCTGGCGACCTCCGACGAGTGGTACTGGAACTACACCGACGGCGAGCCCTCACAGGTCTCCGTGGCGCCGACCGAGCACGTCGACGACGCCCCCTTCGCGCTGCTCTCGCAGTGGGAGACCGGCGTTCCGCTGCTGACCTCGGAGGTGACCGGTCGCGGACACCACACGGTGAACGCCGTGCAGGAAGGTGGGCCGGCGATCGACGGCAGCCGGACGCTGCGCGTGGTCGACGCCGGCCACGCCACCGCCTCCGATCTGCGCGGCCTCCGGCTGGCGGGATCGGTGGCACTGGTGCAGGAGTCCGCGACCATGACCTGGGCCGAGCAGGTGCGGGCAGTCATCGAGGCGGGCGCGCCGATGGTGATGCTCTACTCGGCCGAGGACGGCGTGTTCTATCCGTGGGTCGGTGGACCGATACCGGTGCTCGCGGTCGACCGGGCAGAGGGCGAGAGGCTGCGTGGCCTCTCACACGGCCACGCACCGACCATGCTCCGGCTGACCGGGACGCCGCGGACGCCGTACGCCTATGGCCTGACGTTCGTCGAGCAGCAGGAGATCCCCCGGCATCTCGAGTACGACGTACGCGAACGCGACCTGGCCACGATCTCCTCGCGTTTCCACACCACCGGCACCGGCGAGCGCGGGTGGCGCCTTCGCTACGGCTCGTGGGCACCCTGCGCGTGCAGCACCCCGACGGCCACCGACTACGTGCCCGAGCTGGGCTACACCCGCACCGAGTACGTCACCGCCGACCCCGACACCTCGACGTACGCCGCCTGGCAGTTCCTCTACAACATGCCCGGCGACCTGCTCTTCGCCAGGGACCGCACGGTGTTCCGGCCGGGGCAGAAGGTGACCGAGAACTGGCTCGCCGCCCCGCTGTCTCCCGGCATCGCGAACAACACCGCGACGCCGTACAACTGGAAGATGCTCAACGAGCGCACGGCGGGTGGGCAACTGCGCTTCGACCTGGCCGGGCTGACCGACTCGGCCGGCCACTGGATGAAGGGACTTGCCGGCAGCGCGGAGTCACTGCGCCTCTATCGCGGCGACGAGCTGCTGCTGGAGCGCGCCGGCACCCTCGCCGGGGGCGTCGCGGTGCCCGGCGAGCGGGCGACCTACCGCCTGGAGGCCGACACCGAGCACGACGGCACCGTGCTGGGGCTCTCGACGCGGACCCGGAGCGTGTGGACCTTCGGCTCGGCCGGGAACGGTGCCCAGCAGGTGCTGCCGCTGCTCGACGTCGACTACCCGGGGATCACTCGACGGGACAGCCCGACGCCGGCGCTCGACCTCGAGAACACGGGAAGGCCAGGGGAGGAGGTCACCCTGCACCTGAAGGCCACGCACCAGCGTGGATCGGGGGCCGGGGAGATCGGCACGATGGCGGTCTGGGTGTCGTACGACGACGGCGCCACGTGGACCGCCGCCCCCACGCGGGCCCTCGGCGACGGCGAGTTCGCTGCGGACTACCGGCACCCCCGCCACGGGGAGTTCGTCTCGCTCAAGGTGCGCGTCGGAGACCGGGACGGCAACACTCTCGAGCAGTCGCTGGTCCGTGCCTACCGACTCGGTGGGCGGTGAGTCCGGGCAGCCTGCGAGGCTTCCGCCATGACGATCGCGCAGGTGTTCATGGTCCTCGTGCTGGCGTTCTTCGTGCTGGTCGCGGTGATCGCGGCGCGCCGCTTCCGCGCGCATCGCACCCGCCTGCGCGACTGGGTGCCGGCGGAGGCGACGGTGGTCGGCGCCGAGCTGGTGCAGTCGTGGAACGGCAACGACAACCAGCGGCGCTACCTGGTGACCTGGCGCTACCGCACCCCTGACGGTGTCGAACGGGACTCACCCGGCCGTGACCCGATGTTCTCCGCGCCGGTGATCGGCAGCGTGATCCCGATCCGCTACGACCCGGCCGCGCCGGAGCAGTCGGCCTGGATGCCGCCGATGGGCACGCCCCAGCTCGCGGTCTACGGATGCCTGGGCGTGCTGTTCGTGGTGCTGGCGATCTTCTTCGCGTTCTTCGCCAGACTCATCCTCTGAGTCTTCTGCGGCCGAGGCGTGCGCTCAGCTGAGCGCACGCTCGTCGGCCACCGGCACCAACGCGATCGCGACCAGCGGGAAGAGCGCGGACGTCGCGAAGGCCGCGGCGTACCCCCACTCGGTGATCGCCAGCCCGGCAATGGGGGGTACGGCGGACGCGGCGAGGAACTGGGCGGTGTTCTGGATGCCGAGTGCCCGGCCCGACCAGAACGGTCCGGCGCGTTCGGCGACCGCGGTGAACGCCAGCCCGTTGTCGGCCACGGTGATCGCGGTGGCCAGGACCATCAGGCCCACGGCCACCGACCAGTCGGCACCGGAGGTCAGGCCCAGGAGCAGCATGCTCGCCGCAGCCCCCATCGCGACCCACCGCAGGGGCCGCATCCGACTGCCCACGACGTCGGAGAGGTGCCCGACCGCGATCCGCCCGAACGCGCCCACGAGCTGGGCGATGGCCACCAGCGTGCCGGCCGCCGCGGGTGACCAGTCGCGGTCCTGGACCAGCCAGACCAGCGCGAAGGTCCACACCATGAACTGCGGCACCACCAACAGCACCGACACCCCGTGGATCCGCGACAGGTAGCCGTCGGCGGCATACGGGTTGGGCGCGTCGCCGACCCGACGCTCGGGACGTGGCGGGTCGATCACCACGGCCGCCACCACCAGCAGGGCCAGGCCACAGGCGATGCTCGGCACCAGGAGCGCGGCCGCGATGCCGTGCCGGTCGGCGATGACGGCGATGCTGATCGCCGCGACGCCCACGCCGACGGGTTGGGCCATCTGGCGAATGCCCATCGCCAGGCCGCGCCGCCCCGCCGGGAACCAGCCGACCACCACGCGTCCGCTGGCGGAGCTGGTGGACGCGGCGGCCGCCCCGGCGAAGAACAGGGCCACGGCGAGCAGGACGCTGCTGTCGACCAGCACGGCGGCGATGCCGGCGACGGTGGTGCCGGCCAGTCCGGAGAGCAGCACGAAGCGCTCGCCGAAACGGTCGACGACCAGCCCCCACAGGACCAGGGTCAGCATCACGCCGATCGTGGGCGACGCCGCGACCAGGCCGGCCCGGGCCAGGCTCATGTCGCGCTGGTCGTGCAGCACCGGGATCAGGAATGCGGGACCATGGATCATCACGGCGCCGGCGGCCTGTGCGACTGTGCTGGCCGCGAGCATGGCCCAGCGGCGTACGTCGGAGATGTCGGTGGTGGACGACTGTGTCACCCACCCAGTGAACGTCACGGTCCAACGGCGGACCGTTTGATTCTCGAAATGTGGACGAAAATGTCTTGGAGTGCGAGACGGCTGCGACCTCCTAGGCTGACCGCATGACGACGTACGACTTCTCCCAGGTGGACGTGTTCGCGCCGGCTCCGCTGACCGGCAACCCGGTGGCGGTGGTGCACGACGCCACCGGCCTGACCGACGAGCAGATGGCCGCCTTCGCCCGCTGGACCAACCTGTCCGAGACGACCTTCCTGCTGCCGCCGACCGACCCGCGCGCGGACTACCGGTTGCGCATCTTCACGCCCTCCGCCGAACTCCCGTTCGCGGGGCACCCGACATTGGGCAGCGCCCATGCCTGGTTGGAGATTGGCGGTACGCCGGCCTCGAGCGAGATGGTCGTCCAGGAGTGCGGCATCGGTCTCGTCGAGCTGCGTCGGGACGGCGACGTGCTGGCCTTCCGAGCTCCCGGGTTCCTGCGCTCGGGCGAGGTGGACCAAGACACCCTCGACCACGCGCTGAGTGCCCTCGGTGTGGCGCCGGAGAGGGTGCGCGCGGTCAACTGGATCGACAACGGGCCGGGCTGGATGGGCCTGCTCCTCGACAGTGCGGACGACGTGCTGGCGTTGACGCCCGACTACGCGGCGATCGGGGACCTCGACCTCGGGGTGATCGGGCCGCACGCCGAGGGTGGTCCGGCCGACTACGAGGTGCGCGCGTTCTGCCCCGAGCTGGCCGTGCCGGAGGACCCGGTCACGGGTTCCCTCAACGCCGGGTTCGCCGTGTGGCTGATCGGTGCCGGCCTCGCGGCGTCGGCGTACACCGTCAGGCAGGGCACCGCCCTGGGCCGCTCCGGCGACGTGCGCATCACCACCGATGAGTCCGGTGACCAGTGGGTCGGCGGTGCCGCCAGGACGCTGATCAGGGGAACCTTGACGCTCTGACCCGACGCTCCGGCGGGTGCACGAACCGGACATGTGGTGTAGGACACTGCTATGGACTCTCGGGTAGTACCGTCGCTGTCGCCGCTCGCCGAACCGATCTACCAGGCCGCCGTGAATCTCGGTGATGCGACCGTGAGTGAGATCGCCAGACACGTTGCCCTCGACGACGGCATGGTCCGGCCCGAGATCACGGCTCTCGAGTCGGTCGGACTGGTCGAGCTGTCCGGCGGCAGTGTCCGGGCGCTGGCCCCGCAGCTGCCCCTGGAGCGCCTGGCGCTCGAGCACGCAAGGGCGATCGACGCCGCGCGGCTGACCGGCTCCGTGCTCGCCGAGATCTGGACGCGAGCCGCCAACCGGCAGAGCTTCGTCGAGATCGTCACCGACGAGTGCGCGATCAACACCGTGGAACGTGAGCTCATGGACGACGCCGTGACCTGCGTCGACGCCCTGTGCATCGGACCGGTGGCGCCCAGGCGGCTGCCGCCGGGCATGCAGATCCCCGAACCCACCGTGCATCCGGGATTCCACGAGGCGATCGACCGAGGCGTGAACGTGCGCGCCCTCTACGGCGTCAGCGTGTTCAACGACTCGCTCGGGTTCGCCGCCGTCCAGCAGTGCATGGCAGCGGGCGAGGAAGCGAGGGTGTTCTCGAACGTGCCGATCAACCTGACCGTCTTCGACCGGAAGCGCGGCTACCTCTCGGTGCCCGGAGAGGTCGGGTCGCGCCGCGCGCTCGTCGTCGTCCACGAGTCCGGCCTGCTCGACGCGATGGTCTCGATCTTCGAGGGCTACTGGCAGATGGGCGTGCCCCTCGGGGCCGAGTCCGACGTGCACGATCACGGCGCGAGCGAGGCGGAACGCCAGCTGCTGGCCTACCTTGCGGCCGGCCTCACCGATGAGGCGATCGCCCGCGACCTCGGCATCAGCGCCCGCACCCTGGGCCGACGCATCTCGCGACTCGAAGAGGTGCTGGGCGCGCGCAGCCGCTTCCAGCTGGCGCTGCAGGCCAGCCGGCGCGGCTGGCTCTGACAGGCCCTTGTGGCCACCGAGCTGCCTCGGCGACCACAAGGGCCTTGGGGTGTTCTGTCAGGGAGTGTTGCCTCAGAAGTTGGTGGCCACGTCGTCGATCACGAAACTCGTCTGGAGCGAGGAGTCCTCGGTCGCCGCGAACTTCAGCGTCACGTTCGTGCCCTTGTACGCCGACAGGTCGATCGACTTCTGCACGTACGAGCCCTTCGGTGTCGACGCGTTCGAGTAGCTGTGCTTGGTGACCCCGTTGATCTGCACGGTCGCCTTGTCGTACGGCGTGGAGGTCGAGCCCTCGGACGTGTCGATCCGGATCCAGTACGTCAGCGTCGGGGAGGACGCGCTGGCCGGGACGGCGAAGGTCTGGGACTCGTTCTCGGACGCGGTCTGGCCGTTGCCACCGAGCCACAGCTTCCACGTGCCGGAGTGTGCCGGACGTCCGCTGTTGTTCGTGATGGGTCCGGTGGTGCCGGTCCAGCCGGTCTGGCCGGACTCGAACCCGCCGTTGGTCAGCGTGCCGCCGGGAGGCGGGGTGGTGCCATCGCACTTCTCCGTGCCGGCCGGGACGGAGATGGCCGTGAACGCCGCCTCGACCGCCTTGCACTCCGCGGACGTGGCGCCGTACAGGTCCTTGGCGGACTTGATCGCTCCGGTGCGAGCCGCGGCGTAGTTGCTCTGCGAGGTCAGGTACGTCGACAGGGTGCGGTACCAGATCTTCTCGGCCTTCTGGTGGGTGATGCCGGAGACCGCGGGGGCACTGCCACACACGGGTGAGTTGTAGCTGACCCCGTTGATGGTCTTGGCGCCCGATCCCTCGGCGAGCATGTAGAACCAGTGGTTCAGCGGCCCCGAGGAGTAGTGCGGGTCCAGGCCGCCGAGCGTCGACGACCAGCAGTCGCGCGAGGCACCGTCCTTGGAGGGCTTGTCCATGTAGCGCAGCGGAGTGCCGTTGCCACGGATGTCGATCAGCTCGCCGATCAGGTAGTCCGGCACGTCGGAGGCTGCGTTGGAGTACCACTCGACCGCGGTGCCGAAGATGTCGGAGGTCGCCTCGTTGAGGCCACCAGCCTCGCCCGAGTAGATCAGTCGTGCCGTGTTCTCGGTGACGCCGTGGCTCATCTCGTGGCCGGCGACGTCGAGCTCGGTCAGCGGGGCGGCGTTGTTCACACCGTCGCCGTAGGACATCTGGCTGCCGTCCCAGAACGCGTTCGACATCTCGTCGGCGAAGTGGACCCGCGAGGGTGCGCCTCGGCCGTCGTTCCAGATCCCGTTGCGGCCCAGCTGCGTGCTGTAGTAGTTGAACGTCTTCGTCGCGCCGTAGATCGCGTCGACGGCCGCCGACGCACGGTCGGTGTAGGAGCCGTTGCCCCACACGTCGTCGGCGTCGAGGAACAGGTCACCGGCCGGGCCCTGGCCCGTGTTGGGGTCGCCCTGGTTGTGTACGTCGGTTGCCGTGTTGCCGTGGGTGTCGCGCATCTCGAAGCCACCGCCCGTGTGGGTCCGGGTCTCGATGGTGACGTTGTCGAGGTGGATGCCGTGTCCCTCGCCGGTCTTGATCTCGTCGTCGGTGGCGAGCACCGCGCCGGTGTCGGCGTCGACGTACGTGTGGAGTCGGGTCGGGACCTTGTCTGCCCGGATGCCGGTGGTCAACACGTCGTACGCGAGCTTCGGGCCCTGCGCGGTCACGAAGACGACGAGCTCGCCTGCCGAGGCCTTCTCGCCCTTGGTGGCCTGTGCGGTCGCCAGCCCCTTCGCCTTCGCGGTCGCGCTGCTCACCTTCGGGGAGAACGACGCCGGCGTCACGGACTTCCGGCCGAAGTTGTAGGTCACGTCCTTGATCGAACCGTTGGCGGCCTTGTGCGACACGAAGTCGCCGCCGATCACGCGCAGGCCGTTGACGGTGCGCTCGTAGCGCACGTGGGTGGCGCCGTTCGCGTCCTTGATGACCGACCTGACGGTCAGCTGCTCACCCGAGGCGAGGCCCAGTGCGGACTTCGCGGCGGCGGTCTTCGACTGTTCGGAGGCCTTGAGGCTCGATGACTCCTGGGCCACCGGGGTGGTCCTGTCGCCTGCGGCAGAGTGTTCGGCCGAGGCGGGTACGGCGGGAGCGATGGCCAGGGCCAGGGCGAGCATGCCGCCGGTGGCGGCGAGCCCGGACTTGATGGGATGCACGAACATTCTCCTTCGGACGTGGCCGGCGTCATTGCCGGCGCGGGGCGTCACCGAGTGTTGCCGCGCGGGAATGCGACCGGAAGGCCTTGGGCTGGCACAGATCGGCAGCGCCGAATCCGGTCACCCGCGCAGGGACATCACCCGCGGAGGTAGGTCAGCACGGCCGAGACCCGGCGGTCGCTGCCCGGCTCGAGGTCGAGCTTGGCGAAGATGTTGCCGACGTGCTTGCGGACGGCGGCCTCGCTCACCACCAGCTCGCCGGCGATGCCGCCGTTGGTGCGCCCCTCTGCCATCAGGGCGAGCACTTCGCGCTCACGCGCGGTGAGGCCCGAGAGTGGCCCGTCGTCGCGCCGTCGTCCGAGCAGCTGCCTGACGACCTCGGGGTCGACCACCATGCCGCCGTCAGCGACCCGGTCGAGGCTCTCCAGGAACTCGCGGACGTGGCCGACCCGGTCCTTGAGCAGGTAGCCGGTGCCCCCGCTCCCGGTCGCCTCGAGCAGTGCGGAGAGGTAGGCGTCGGCGACGTACTGCGACAGCACCAGGATGCCCGTCTCCGGGTGTTCGGCACGGATGGTGGCGGCCGCCCTCAGCCCCTCGTCGGAGTGGCCCGGCGGCATCCGGACATCGGTGATCACCACGTCGGGTGGGTCGTTGTGCACCCAGGCCAGCAGGGCCTCGGCCGTGTCGACCGCCGCCACCACTTCGTGGCCACCCCGCTCGACGATGCCGACCAGTCCTTCGCGCAGCAGGGCGAGGTCCTCGGCGATCACCACCCTCAGGGATCGATTCGGCACGGGCACTCCATCCTGATCTGCGTCGGGCCGCCCGAAGGGCTGTCCACGCCCAGCGTGCCACCGAGCGCGTCCAGCCTGGTGACGAGACCGGCGAGACCGCTGCCGCGGCCGACCGCGGCGCCCCCGACACCGTCGTCCGCGACGGTCAGCACGAACTGCTCGCCCTGGATCCAGCCGGTGATCCGGCAGCTCCGCGCGTCGGCATGGCGGGCCACGTTGGTGAGCGCTTCACTGACCACGAAGTACGCCGCTGCCTCCACAGGGGCGGGAAGTCGCCGGGGGAGTGCGATGTCGACCGACACCGGCATCGGCATGCGATCGGCGACCTCCCGCACCGCGGCCTCGACACCGAGGTCCACGAGCACCCGCGGGTGGATGCCGCGCACGGCCTCGCGCAGGTCGGCCAGGGCCGCCTCGGCCTCACCGTGTGCCTGCCGCACCAGGTCGAGCGCCGGGCCGTCGGGCACGTCGAGCTCGGCCCGGCCCAACGTCATGGTCAGCGCGACGAGGCGTTGCTGCACCCCGTCGTGGAGGTGCCTCTCGATGCGTTTCCGCTCCGTCTCGAAGGCGTCGACCAGGTCGAGTCGCGAGCGACGCAACGCACCGACCTGTACCTCGAGCTGTGCGTCGGTGGCACCCAGCAGGATCCGCGCCAGCGCGGACTGGCCAGCAGCGACCGCCGTCAACGCGTAGGCGAACACCACGTACGCGACCGGTACGCCGACCAGCGTGATCGGCAGCGCTTCCAGCGGCGTGTTCGCCTGCCACATCAGGACGTTGACCTGGTCGAACCGGGCCAGCAGGGGGCTGAGCGCCAGGATCACGGTGATGAGGACGGCATTGACCGACAGCACCAGGTCGATGACCCACAGGAGCACGGCGAGCAGCACCGTGTAGCCGAGCTCCCGACGCGGCACCTCCTCCCGCCTCCGTTGTCGGAACCAGGCGCGCACGCCCTTCCCGACGATCGGCGGGTGTGGGCTCGGCACAAGCGGCTGCCCCGGCGCCATCAACCGCAGGCGGCGTCGCTCGAGCGTGCCCACCACGGCACCCATGAGTGGCAGCGAGGCCAGCACGAACAGGCCGATCACCAACAGGCTGGTCACGATCCCGACCAGGACGAGCGCGATGAAGACGACGAGCGCGAGGAGCCCGGTGAGGGACGAGCCCGCGAGGTAGGCCCAGGAACGCCACGGCCATGACGACGTCAGGAAGCGCAGGGGGTTCCCGGCCAGGGCTGCCCAGGCAGTCGTCGGTCGGCGCATGGGCCGAGCCTAGGGGCCCTGCGGCACTCGTGTCGGTAGCGCAGGCGCTACCCCCGACCTCTCGCCCGGGCCATCGTGCGGGCCCAGGATCCCGGATTGGCTGGACGCATGACCCAGACCAGGATTCCCCCGCAGAGCCTGCCGACCCGCGCCCACGCGGTCGTCATCGACGGCATCACCCGCACGTACAAGTCCCGCGCCGGGACGGTCGATGCCCTCCGCGGCGTCACGCACGCCTTCGCCCCGCAGACGTTCACCGCGATCATGGGGCCCTCGGGCTCGGGCAAGTCCACCCTGCTGCAGTGCGCGGCCGGGCTGGACCGGCCCACACGTGGTCGCGTCGCGATCGGCGGCATCGACCTGGCCGGGCTCTCCGAGGTCAGGCTCACCGAGCTGCGGCGTGAGTCGATGGGTTTCGTCTTCCAGGCCTACAACCTGCTACCGGCACTCACCGCGTACGACAACGTGGCCCTCCCGTTGAAGCTGGCCGGTCACCGGCCCACACGGGCGCAGGTGATGGGGGCGCTGGCCAGGGTCGGCCTCCAGGACCACCACCGTCGACGTCCGCCCGAGCTCTCCGGCGGACAACAGCAACGGGTGTCGATTGCCCGCGCCCTGGTGACCCGCCCCGAGGTGGTCTTCGCCGACGAGCCGACCGGTGCCCTGGACCGCACGACCGGGCGACAGGTGCTCGAGCTGATGCGGGCGACCGTGGAGCGGGACGGTCTCACCGTCGTCATGGTGACCCACGACCCGGTGGCCGCGTCGTACGCCGACTCGGTGCTGTTCCTCGAGGACGGCCGACTGGTCGGCGACCTGGCCCGGGCGGACGCCGCACAGATCGCCGCTGCGATGAGCGAGCTCGAGCGATGATGCTGTCACTGAGCCGCCAGAACGTACGCCGCAACCGGGCGCTCTTCGCCGGATCCTTCGTGGCCCTGGGCCTCGGCGTGGCCCTGATCGCCCTCAGCACGATGCTGATCTGGTCGGTGGAGGAGTTCACCGCCACGGTCGACCCGGCCGACGAGGAGCTCCTGCTGGCGCTCGACGACACGATGGCGATGCTCGGTGTGGTCGCCGGCTTCTCCGGATTCATGGCCATCTTCATCGTGGCGAGCACCTTCGGGTTCGCGGTCACCGCACGCCAGCGTGAGCTGGGGCTCCTGCGGTTGATCGGCGCCACGCCCCGGCAGGTGAAACGGTTGGTGCGCGGGGAGTCGCTGGTCGTCGCGGCGGCGGCAGCTGTCGCCGGCTGTGTGCTGGGCTGGCTCCTGACGCCGGTGGCGCTGTGGGCGATGAACCGTCGTGGACTCGCGCCCGGGCAGATCCCCCTTGCTGCTCCCTGGTGGCCGATGGTGATCGCGGCCGGCGTCGGAGTCTCCGTCGCCTTCGTCGGAGCCTGGATCGCGGCCCGACGAGCCGCACGGATCCCCGCGATCCAGGCGATGCGGGAGGCCTCCGCCGAGCGGTCCAGGATCGGCATCGGGCGGGCGCTGACCGGCCTGCTCTGCCTGGTGGGAGCAGTAGTCATGCTGGTCGGCATCAGGGCCGGCAACGCCGAGCTGGCCCTCGCGCTCTCCATCTTCGTGCCGCAGCTGCTCGTGATCGGCCTGGTCTGCGTCGGGCCCCTCCTGATGCCCCTGCTCGTACGGCTGCTCACCCTCGGTCTGCGCGGCAACGTGCTGGTGGCCCTGGCCCGGGAGAACGTGCTCGCCATGCCACGCCGTACGACGTCTCTCGCGGCGCCGATCCTGGCCATCTCGGGGATCGCGGGGACGGTCATCCTGTCGCTCAGCTTCGCCGCGGACTGGGACAACGGGGTCACCAGGCAACAGCTCCAGGCGCCGGTGGTCGTGACCGGCGGCGACGAACGGACCGGCGAGCAGCTCGCCGCACGCGACGACGTCGGGGTGGCCGACACCGGACTCCTCGTGCCGATGGGCATCGGTGCCGATGGTCTCGAGTCGGGCGACACCGCCGAGGGCATCGACCCGGAGGCTGCGGCTGCCGGGCGAGGAACCAGGGCCCACAGGGGCGATCTCTCGGCGCTGACGGGCAAGAGCATGGCCGTGAGCCGCAGCTTCGCCTGGGATGCCGGGGTGTCGCTCGGGGACGTCGTGCCGGTCACCTTCGGCGACGACGCCAGGCTGGAGCTGACCGTGGTCGCCGTCGTCGACGATGCCAACACCCTTCAGGAGTCCGTGCTGGTGCCGCGCCGCCTGGCGGAGGAACACGGGGGACAGGGCACGGGCACCTGGTTCGTGGACCCAGCGAGCGGCGTGACTCCCGCGGCCATGGTCAGCGACCTCTCACGGGACCTTCCGGACGCGGAGGTGCTGGCGTCGGAGCAGTGGGTGGCCGACCGCGACGAGGAAACCCGGGCCAACAACGTGCTGAGCATGGTCGTGGTCCTCGGCCCGAGCGGGGTGTACGCCGCGATCGCCATCGCGAACACGCTGCTGATGGGCAGTCTCCAGCGACGTCACGAGTTCATCGCGACGCGTCTGGTCGGCGCCACCGAACAGCAGGTACGCCGGCTGGTGGTGCTCGAGGCGGGTCTCGTCGCGGGTGTGGCACTGCTCCTCGGAAGCCTGATCACCGTGGGGGTGGCGGTGCTGCTCCGCGCGCCGATGACCGACGGTCTGCACGACGTACCCCTGACGATTCCGTGGGGCAGCCTGCTGTCGATCGGGGTCTCCTGCGTGGTCATCGCGGTGGTTGCCGCGGTGGCACCGGCACGGGCCATCCTGCGCGGGGCCTCCCCGGCCCAGGCCGCGGCAGGCTGAGCCGATCGGCGCGTCGATTTGACGTGTACCAAGGTGATAATTTCTACTGGTCTACTATATAAACAAAGCCAATCACCTTGATCCACTATCGAAGGGACTCCGGCAATGCGGAAACTCCTCGTCCTCGGCGTCGTCGGGCTGCTTGCGCAGCTCATCGACGGCTCGCTCGGCATGGCCTACGGCGTGACCTCCTCGTCGCTGCTGCTGGCCGCGGGTGTCGCCCCGGCTGCCGCGTCTGCCGCCGTCCACTTCTCCGAGATCGGCACGTCGCTGGTCTCCGGTGCCTCGCACGCGAAGTTCGGCAACGTCGACTGGCGCACGGTCGGCATCCTCGCCGTACCGGGATTCGTGGGAGCGTTCGCTGGAGCCACGTTCCTGGTCAGTCTCGACGGTGACGCGGCCAAGCCGATCGTCGGCGGGATCCTGCTGGTCCTCGGTGCCTACGTGATCTGGCGATTCCTGGTGCTCGGCGGTCGCCGTCCGCAGTTCAAGGAGCGGCCGTCGGTCGCGTTCCTGGCCCCGATGGGACTCTTCGGTGGCGCGCTCGACGCGATCGGCGGCGGTGGCTGGGGTCCGGTGGGCACGACGTCGCTGCTCTCCTCGGGTCGCCTCGAGCCGCGCAAGGTGATCGGCTCGATCGACACCTCGGAGTTCGTGGTCGCGGTCGGCGGCTCGCTCGGCTTCATCCTCGCGCTCGGCTCGTCGGGCATCGAGTGGGGCTACGCCGTGGCGCTTCTCGCTGGTGGCGTCGTGGCCGCCCCGATCGCCGCCTGGCTCGTGCGGGTCCTCCCCGCCCGCGTGCTCGGCGTGGCCGCTGGTGGCCTGATCGTGGTCACCAACGCGCGCACGATCCTCGAGTCGCTCGGCCTCGAGACCTCCACGGTCTGGGCGATCGTCGCGGGCCTGGCCGCGGCCTGGATCAGCGGCATCGTCTGGGCCGTCAAGCAGGAGCGCCTCGCTCGTGAGCAGCTTGCCGCCGACGCCGACGCCGACGCCGACGAGGCCCTGGCTCCCGCCTGACCAACCGTGGCGCAGGCGTCAGGCGCGGTGATTGGGCCCGTTGAGGTCGAAGAGGCTGCCGTCGCTGTTGCGCAGGCTCCCGTCGGGGTAGGTCAGCGTGCCGTCGGGATTCGCGAGGGTGCCCTGTGGGTGCTGCGGCGCGTGGCTCGGGTCGCCCGTTCCGGCGGAGTGAGTCGTGCCCATGTGGGTGGTCGAGCCCGGCTGGGGCGTCGGGTCCGGGGTGGTGGGTGAGTAGTCCTTCGCCTTGTGGTCGACGTCCGGGTCGAGGCGGTCTGCCTCGCGCACCCTGCCCTCGACGTCGGCCTGCTGCTGGTCGACGGCGCGCTGCTTCTCGGCGGCCCGCTGTTCGGCACGCTCGGCCTCGAGTCGGACCTGATCGGCCTCCGTCTGGGCGGCTCGCGCTTCCTGGTCCGTGTTCTGAAGGCTGCCGGCCCGGCCGGCTGCCTCGTGGCGCAACTCGTCGGCCCGGGCCCGACGTGACTCGGCCCGCTGCTTGTTGATCAGTGCGGCGATCACGGCCGCCAGCGCCAGTACGACGACTACGGCGACGATGATCCAGATGATCGTGCTGGTCTCCACGGGAATCTCCAACCTGTTGGCGGGTGGCGCGCGCCCGGGGTGCAGGCGCCGCCCAAGGGTGTCCGGTACCCGTCCGATCCGGTCTTGCACCTTCTTGTCGAGATTTGTGTCGCGCAACAAGAATCCGGTGTTCGCGCATCAACGACACGCGGTTCGCGCATCAAAAACCCACGGTTCGCGGAGGGGAGGGAGGGGGAGTCTGGGATTCGAGACTGTGGGCGGCGGTAGGCACTGGTCGGGGGTGCTGGACCGGAGTTGGATGGTCGGCATGGACACCGTCGCAGTTGGTATCACCGTGGGCACCGGCCCGGTTTCGTTCGAAGAGCTCGTCGCCGTCACCCGCGACGGCGCCGCGGTCGCCCTCGGCGAGGACGCGCAGGCCGCGATCAACCAGGCCCGCGAGGTGATCGAGGAGCTGGCCGCCGGCGAGACCCCGACGTACGGCATCTCGACCGGGTTCGGGGCCCTGGCCACCCGCCACATCCCCACCGAGATGCGGGCCCAGCTGCAGAAGTCGCTCGTGCGCTCGCACGCCGCGGGCTCCGGCCCCGAGGTCGAGCGCGAGGTGACCCGCGGGCTGATGCTGCTCCGGCTCTCGACCCTGGCCACCGGGCACACCGGCATCCGCCTCGAGACCGCGCAGCTGATGGCCGACCTGCTCACCCACGGCATCACCCCGGTCGTGCACGAGTACGGCTCCCTCGGCTGCTCCGGCGACCTGGCACCTCTGAGCCACTGCGCACTCGCGCTGATGGGCGAGGGCGAGGTCCGCGACGCCGCCGGCACCCTGATGCCCGCCGCCGACGCGCTCGCCGCCGCCGGGCTGAAGCCGGTCGAGCTGGCGGCCAAGGAGGGCCTCGCGCTGATCAACGGCACCGACGGCATGCTCAGCATGCTGGTGATGGCGATCGCCGATCTGCGCATGCTCCTGCGTACGGCGGACATCGCGGCCGCCATGTCCGTCGAGGGCCAGCTCGGCACCGACCGGGTCTTCGCCCCCGAGCTGCAGGCGATCCGCCCGCACCCCGGGCAGGCGCTGTCGGCGGCCAACCTGACCTCGCTGATGGCCGAGTCCGGCATCGTCGCCTCGCACCGCGGGCCCGACTGCAACCGTGTGCAGGACGCCTACTCGCTGCGCTGCTCGCCGCAGGTGCACGGCGCGGCCCGAGACACCGTCGAGTACGCCGCGCAGGTGGCCGGCCGCGAGCTGGCCAGTGCCGTCGACAACCCCGTCGTGCTCGCGGCCAGCGACGGCCAGGGCGCGAGGGTCGAGTCCAACGGGAACTTCCACGGTGCCCCGGTCGCCTACGTGCTCGACTTCCTGGCGATCATCGCCGCCGACGTCGCCTCGATCAGCGAACGCCGTACCGACCGGTTCCTCGACAAGGCGCGCAACCACGGGCTGAACCCGTTCCTGGCCGACGACCCGGGCGTCGACAGCGGCCACATGATCGCGCAGTACACCCAGGCCGCGATCGTCTCCGAGCTCAAGCGCCTGGCCAACCCGGCATCGGTCGACTCCATCCCGTCGAGCGCCATGCAGGAGGACCACGTCTCCATGGGCTGGTCGGCCGCCCGCAAGCTGCGCCGATCCGTCGACGGGCTCACCCGGGTCGTCGCCATCGAGGTGCTCACCGCCGCCCGTGCGCTCGACATGCGGGCCCCGCTCGAACCGTCGCCGGCCACCGGTGCCGTCGTACGACTCCTCCGCGACGCGGGGGTGCAGGGCCCCGGCCCCGACCGCCATCTGTCGCCCGAGATCGAGACCGCCGTCTCGCTCGTCCAGTCCGGAGCGGTGCTGGCCGCCGCCGAATCAGTGATCGGAGAACTCAAGTGACTGAGCAGAACCCGCGCCTGCCGATCCACGCACCGCACGGCACCGAGCTGACCGCGAAGTCGTGGCAGACCGAAGCCCCGCTGCGGATGCTGATGAACAACCTCGACCCCGAGAACGCCGAGCGCCCCGAGGACCTCGTGGTCTACGGCGGCACCGGCAAGGCGGCCCGCAACTGGGAGGCGTACGACGCCCTGGTGCGCACGCTGCGCACCCTCGAGGACGACGAGACGATGCTCGTCCAGAGCGGGAAGCCGGTCGGCGTCATGCGCACCCACGAGTGGGCGCCGCGGGTGCTGATCGCCAACTCCAACCTGGTCGGCGACTGGGCCAACTGGGAGGAGTTCCGTCGACTCGAGGACCTCGGGCTGACGATGTACGGCCAGATGACCGCGGGCTCGTGGATCTACATCGGCACCCAGGGCATCCTGCAGGGCACGTTCGAGACCTTCGCCGCGGTGGCGGACAAGATCTCGACGAGTTCGATCGCCGGAGAGGGCGGCACGCTGGCCGGGACCATCACGCTGACCGCCGGACTCGGCGGCATGGGTGGCGCGCAGCCGCTGGCGGTCACCATGAACGACGGCGTCGCGATCTGCATCGAGTGCGACCAGTCCCGCATCACCCGCCGCATCGAGCACCGCTTCCTCGACGTGCAGGCCCGCGACCTCGACCACGCCCTGGAGCTGGCCGTCGAGGCCCGCGACGCCCGCAAGCCGCTGTCGATCGGCGTGCTCGGCAACGCGGCCGAGCTGCTGCCCCGGCTGCTCGAGCAGGGCGCCCCCATCGACATCGTCACCGACCAGACCTCCGCCCACGACCCACTGTTCTACCTGCCGGTGGGTGTGCCGTTCGAGGAGTGGCAGGCCCGGCGCGAGGCAGACCCCGAGGGCTTCACCAAGGAGGCCCAGGCCTCGATGGCCACGCACGTGCGGGCGATGGTGGAGTTCCAGGACGCCGGTGCCGAGGTCTTCGACTACGGCAACTCGATCCGCGACGAGGCCCGCAAGGGCGGCTACGACCGGGCGTTCGAGTTCCCAGGCTTCGTGCCGGCCTACATCCGCCCGCTGTTCTGCGAGGGCAAGGGCCCGTTCCGCTGGGCCGCACTCTCCGGCGACCCGGCCGACATCGCGGCCACCGACCGGGCGATCAAGGAGCTCTTCCCGGCCGACGAGAAGCCGGAGTACGCCCGCCTGCACAAGTGGATCGACATGGCCGGCGAGCGGGTCGCGTTCCAGGGCCTGCCCGCCCGCATCTGCTGGCTCGGGTACGGCGACCGCCACCGCGCCGGCCTGAAGTTCAACGAGATGGTCGCCTCCGGCGAGCTCAAGGCGCCGATCGTGATCGGACGCGACCACCTCGACTGCGGCTCCGTCGCCTCGCCCTACCGGGAAACCGAGGCGATGAAGGACGGCTCCGACGCGATCGCCGACTGGGCGCTGCTCAACGCACTGGTCAACACCGCGTCCGGCGCGAGCTGGGTCTCGATCCACCACGGTGGCGGCGTCGGCATGGGCCGTTCGATCCACGCCGGGCAGGTCTGCGTCGCCGACGGCACCGACCTGGCCGCGCAGAAGATCGAGCGGGTGCTGACCAACGACCCCGGCATGGGCGTGATCCGCCACGTCGACGCCGGCTACGAGCTGGCCGCCGAGGTCGCGGCCGAACGCGACGTACGCATCCCGATGCAGGAGTCCTGACCGCTTCCAGAAACACTGCCAGCACTGCTGGCAGGATGACGGGATGAGTGAGTCCCGGGAGGTCGTGGCAGCGGTCGCCGACCTCGTCGCCGACGTACGCCGGCCGGTGCTGGTCGGCATCGACGGCCCGGACGGCTCCGGCAAGACGCACTTCGCCCGGGCACTGGTCGACGAGCTCGCGGCTCGCGGCCGGCCCGTGGCGCGCTCGTCGGTCGACCACTTCCACCACCCCCGCGAGCACCGCCACGCGCTCGGGCGGACGCCGGAAGCGGTGTGGGGCCGGCACTTCGACTACCGCGCGATGCACCGCGAGCTGCTCGACCCGTGGCGCGTCGGCCCGGGGTCGACGTACACCCCGGTCTGGCACGACGTCGACACCGATGCGTACGTCGACCCACAGCCGGCCAGCGTTCCTGCGCAGGGGGTCCTCGTGGTCGACGGGGTTTTCCTGCAGCGTCCCGAGCTGGTGGGCCGGTGGGACCTCGCGGTCTACCTCGACGTGCCGCCCGAGGTGACGGTGGCCCGGATGTCGGAGCGTGACGGCACGCCGGCCGACCTCGCGCACCCGGACCAGCAGCGCTACCTGCGCGCCCAGGAGATCTACCGCGAGACGTGCGATCCGGTCGGGCTGGCCGACGTCGTGATCGACAACGCCGACTGGGAGAAGCCCGCGTTGCGCGTGGTCGGTGCCGCCGACGTGTGGCGTCGCGAGGGCGCCGAGATCGTCCGCGAGGTCAGGCTGCCCGCCGACGACGTCGCACGCGCAGCGGCGATCGACCGGCTCGCCGACGCAGGGTCGTAGATCAGCCCCTGCGCCACCAGCGTCGTCGGGCCTCGTCCGTCTCGCGTTGACGGGCCGCGGCAGCCTCGCGCTTCGCCGTACGACGAGTGCGCCACGCCTCCACCTCGGCCTCGACGTCACGCAGGGCCGTGACCACCGGCGGGCCACCCTCGAGCTGCCGGCGGGCGTTGACGATACGGCGGTTGAAGTCCTCGAGCGTCGAGCGGACCTGCTTCTCGCCGGCCTGCTTGTCGAGCACGGACTCGAGCTCGAGGTCTTCCTTGCGCAGCGCCAGGGCGGGCGGCAGGATGCTGATCTTCTCGCGCTCGACCAGCTTCTTGAGCCACCAGTCGGGGTCGTGGTGCTCGCCGAGGTCGTCGATCGGCTTGCCCGCGCCGGGCAGGTCGTCGAACTCGCCGCGCTCCATCGCCTGCTTGACCTGCAGGTCGACCCACAGGTGCGGTTCGCGCATGCGGGCAGCCGCGGCAGCACTGCCCTCAGGCGTACTTCTCTCGGGTCGGTCCTCGGGCTGGTTCTCACTCGCGGACACGTTCACCACCTCCTCGTCGACGGGAGCTCCGGCTCCAGACTACGTGGGTTTGGGGTGCCACCGAGGGGGCAAGAGGTGCGTGCTGCGCAACCCCGGTGGCCTCTCGGGCGTCACCGGGGCAGCGCGTGGCCCCGGTTCCGCGTCCTCAGCACGACACCGACCACGATGCGCACCAGCAGCGTCGCGGCCGCGACGATCACCAGCGTCCACAGGCTGGTCCAGAGCGACGACGCCAACGTGTCCCACACCGCGCCGAGCAGGTCCTCGTCCGGCGAGCGTTCGACGACCCGGTCGCGCGCGACGGACAGTACGGCGGCGAGCAGCAACAGCGTGATGATCGACCCGACGGCCAGGCGGCCGAGCGTCGCCAGGCGGCGGCGCGCGGTCAGCAGCAGCACGATCACCAGCACCACCCAGGCGATCGGCAGCCAGTAGCCAAGCCGGTCGATCGCGACGTAGCCGCTGCGGAACTTCTCCAGGTCGGAGGTCTTCATGACGTTGATGAACGTCGCGCCCGCCACCCGCGGCGTCGGGATGCCCGACCGGTCGAGGTCGCGTTCGAGGTAGGTGACCAGCGGCTCGAGGTCGATGGTGACGTAGCTGCCCGAGGTGTCGACGTTGCTGTTGTCGTTCTCCAGGACGGCGATCGCCTGCTGGTGCACGGTGCGGTTGGCGCTGGCCCAGACGGTGCGGAAGCGCCTGTCGGAGGTGACCTGCTTGATCACCCGGTTGACCTGGGTGGTCTGCTGGCCTGCTGCCGGGGTCCTGGCCATCGCCCGGACGGCTGCGATCTCGAGCTCGCGGCGTACGCCGGCCAGTACGTGCGGGTCCTCGGCCAGCGGCGTCACGGTCTCGACGTACTCGTCGGTGTCGGTGACCACCGCTGCGGTCCAGCTGCTGACCAGGGCGAGAGGGAGCAGCAGTGCGGCGATCAGGACCAGCAGGAAGGTGAGCGGACCGGGAAGGCGAGGGACGTGGGTCCGGCGTCGTTCATCGGTCACTCTGGCTCCTGGGGCTCCTTGGGGATGACGAAGAGCGCCAGTGCCGCGATCAGGGCGGCTGCGGCGCACACCGACCATACGGTGAGGTAGCCGCCGAGGGCGGCATGCCCCTCCTCGGGCCCCTCGAGGGATCCGGTTGCCGAGAGCGCGATCGCGAAGACCGCCGAAGCGATGGCCCCGCCGACCGTCTTGGTGGCATTGGTCATGCCGGTGGCGAAGCCGGTGCGCTCGGGTGGTGCGGCCGCCGCGGCCGCAGCGGGCAGCGCCGCCACGAGTGCGCCGGAGCCGATGCCGGCCACCGCCATGTTGATCAATGCCTGTGCGGTGGAGTCGTGGAACGGCAGGAACAGGGCGTAGCCGAGGGCCACCAGCAGGCAGCCGACGATCATCGCGCCGCGGGCACCCACCACGCGCGCCACGAGCGGCAGGGTGAGGGCTCCGATCACCAGTGCGACGACGTACAACCCGATCAGGGTGGACACGAACCCGGCGTCGGCGCCGAGGCCGTAGCCGGCCTCCGCGGGTTCGGTGCGGGCGAACGTCGACAGCGGGATCTGCGCGCCGAGCACCGACATGCCGAACAGGAACGCGGTCAGCTGGATCGGCCACTGGTCCGGCCGGGCGAAGAGGCGTACGTCGATCAACGGCTCGGACTGGCCTGCCTCGTAGCGGATGAACGGCACCAGGCTCAGCGCGCCCAGCACGATCAGGCCCCAGGCGAGCAGGCTGTCGACGCCCTGGAGGCGGACCACGATCAGGCCGCCCATCACCAGCCCGAGGGTGAGTGTGATCAGGCCGAGGCCGGGCAGGTCGACGCCGCCGGACGAGACCCCGCGGACGTCCTCGATGCCGAACCAGATCACGAAGAAGCACGCGGTGACCACGATCGCCGGCAGCGACAGCAGGAACGTCATGGACGTCGCCTCGACCAGTGCGCCGCTGGTCAGCGCGCCGATGATCACGCCGGTCTCGAGCGCCGCGACGAGGAACGCCGCGGCCCGTCGGGTGAGCACGGTCTGCTGGCCCGACGCGGCGGTGCGGCGGTGGATGATCGCGACCTCGAGCGGCAACCACACGACGTATGCGCCCTGGAGCGCCCAGCCGATCAGGAACGTGGTGAACGACGGCGAGAAAGCGAGCATCCACGAGCCGAACGCGGTCACCGCGGTCGAGATGAGCAGCACGTTGCGGTGGCCGATCAGGTCGCCCAGGCGGGCCAGCAGCGGTACGACGAGCGCGGAGAGGATCAGCTGGGCGGCCTCGAACCAGTTGACGTCGGCGTCACGGATGCCGAGGTGGTCGGCGATGTCACTGAAGATCGGCGTGTAGTAGCCCTGCAGGACGCCGCTGGCCAGCTCGACGCAGACCAGGAAGCCGACGATCGCCCACAGCCCGGGGACGACCGGGCCCTTCTGCTGCGCCGGTGCCATCGGCTGCGTCATCGGAGTCCCTCGACCAGGCGCCGGTAGAAGCCGACACCCTCGAGGTAGTCGTCCACCCCGATGCGTTCGTCGTAGCTGTGGATCGACTCGCGTTGCGCCTTGGTCATCCGGAACGGCGCGAACCGATAGACCCGCGGGCAGATCGCGGTGAAGAAGCGGGAGTCTGTCGCGCCCATCATCACGTACGGCGTCGCGACCGCGTCGGGGAACGTGGTCGCGATGGTGGCCTCGAGCAGCCGGAACGCGTCGTCGTCGGTCGGGGAGAGCGGGCTCGGCTCGTTGCTCTCGACGATGTCGACCTTGACCCGTTTGTCGTTGACCACCGTGCGGATCCGGTCGACCACCCCGGCCACGGTGTCGCCGACCATGATCCGCACGTTGATGCCTGCGGTGGCCCGCGAGGCGATCACGTTGTTGGCCGGCGATCCGCTCAGCGTGGTGACCACGGTCGTCGTACGCGTCATGGCGGCGGACTCGGGGCCGGCCGCCACCAGTGCCCGGGCCAGCGCGGGCCTGAGCCGGTCGACGTTGCGGGCGATCGGCCGCAGGGGCAGCGGCAGGTGCGCCGCCAGGCGTCGGAACATCTCCACCGTGGGCTCGGGCACCGAGCTGGGGAACGGGCTCTGGTCGAGCCGGAGGATGGCCCGGGCCAGACGGGCCGTGGTGTCCATCCTCGTCGGCATGCTGGCGTGCCCGCCGCGGCCCTCGACGGTGAGCCGGACGTTGGTGATGCCCTTCTCGGTGACGCCGATGACGGCCAGTGGCTTCGAGACACCTGGGAAGGCGTCGTAGGCGACGGCGCCGCCCTCGTCGAGCACGAACCACGGCTCGACGCCACGTTCGGTGAGGATGCGGACCGCCTCGGGGGCGGCCTTGCCCATCACCTCCTCGTCGCAGCCGAAGCTGAGCCAGACGTCCTGCGCGGGCGTGAATCCCTGCCCCAGCAGGGATTCGACCGCCTCGCAGATGCCGGCCAGGCAGCCCTTGTCGTCGAGGGTGCCCCGGCCCCAGAGCACGCCGTCGTGGATCTCGGCGCCGAATGCCGGGTGCTGCCAGGTGTCGGACTCCTCGACGGGGACGACGTCGATGTGCGCCATGAGTACGACGGGCCTGGCGTCGCTGGCGCCTCGCCAGTGGAAGAGCAGGCCGTGGTCGAGCACGACGGTCCTGTCGAGTTTCGCGTGCAGCAGGGGGAAGCTCTCGGCCAGCTGCCGGGCGAACTCCTCGAACGCCGTCGTGTCGGTGCGCGCGCGGTCGGCGTACGACACCGTCGGTATGCGGATCAGTGCCTGGAGCCGCCCGATCGGCGTGCTGGGGTCTCCCATGGCGCGACCCTATGCGCTACCAGCCGTTGCGGTGCACGACTTCGTCCACTGCCCTTCGCCTGCGCCGCGAGGGCGATCCCTTCGAGCCGGTGTCGGGGAGCCGGTGGCCGACGGTGATCGCGCCGATCGGCTTGAACTCCGGCGGTACGCCGAACTCGTCGCGGAACGACTGCGTGCACCCGTCGGGGATGCCGAAGAAGCACGCACCGAGGCCCTCGTCGACCGCGGTCTGCAGGATCAGCATGGCCGCCATGCCGGTGTCGATGTGCCAGTAGGGCACCGGCCAGCGCTGGTGGGAGGACTCCTTGTCCTCCTCGGCGTAGCGGGTCAGGTAGGCGTCCTTGTGGGACAGCGGCACGATCACCACCGGCGCCGTGCGCATGCCGTCCAGCCAGTCGTTGCTCGCGCCCTCGTCGGGGCTGGTGGCGCGCCAGAACCGCGCCACCGACTCGGGGGTGTCCAGACGCAGGAACGCCCAGCCCTGGGTGAATCCGGCGCTCGGTGCGCGGGTGGCGTGCTCGAGCATCCGGTCCAGCACGGCCGGGTCGACCGGGCGGTCGTCGTACCGCCGAACCATGCGCCGTCGTCGGACGACCTCACTGAACTCCATGGGCGGGAGCATCCCACGTCTCGGATCCGAGACGCGTCGCGGGCGGGCCGCGTTGACCCGGGGACCCGCGACCGGTGGACTGTCGGGGTGACCTTCGAGCAGCTGTGGCGTGACCTCGACCCGATCGGACGCTCGGCGAGCAGCGGCGGCTACTTCCGACAACCCTTCGGATCCGCAGAGCGCGAGTGCCACGCCTGGTTCCTCGAGCAGTGTGCGACCCGCGGGCTCGAGGTCGAGTCCGACGGCAACGGCAACACGATCGGCTGGTGGCGCGCCGCGTCGGCGGGGGGTCCGGGCGTCCTCACCGGCTCCCACCTCGACTCCGTGCTCGACGGCGGGGCGTACGACGGTCCGCTGGGCGTGGTCTCGTCGTTCGCGGCGATCGATCACCTGCGCGACCGTGGCTTCGTGCCCGCGCGTCCCATCGGCATCGGCGCCTTCGTCGAGGAGGAGGGCTCACGCTTCGGGCTCGCCTGTCTCGGCTCGCGCCTGATGACCGGTGCCACCACTCCCGAGCAGGCCCGGGAGCTGCGTGACCGCGCCGGCGTCCCGTTGCTCGACGCGATGTCGGCGGCCGGTCTGGAGCCCGAGCTCGGCACCGGTCACCTGCTCGAGAACGTCGGGGTCTTCGTCGAGCTGCACGTCGAGCAGGGCCGCGACCTCGTCGACCGTGGCGCGGCCGTGGGTGTGGCCAGCGAGATCTGGCCCCACGGGCGCTACCGCTTCGACTTCACCGGCGAGGCCAACCACGCCGGCACCACCCGCATGGAGGACCGGCACGACCCGATGCTGACCTACGCGATGACCGCCCTGGCGGCCAACAAGCAGGCCAGGCTGTCGGGGGAGCGGGCCACGTTCGGCCGCATCGAGGCCGTCCCCAACGGCACCAACGCCGTGCCCTCGAGGGTCACCGCCTGGCTCGACGCGCGCTGCGCCACCGACGACTCGTTGGCGGCGCTGATGGCCGAGATCGAGCGGATGGGCCACGACCGGGCCGGACTCGACGGCACAGTGCTGGCGGTGACCGCGGAGTCGGTCTCCGGGGCGGTGCACTTCGACGACGACCTGGCCAGGCGGCTCGCGACCGGCCACGCTGTCGGTGACTGGCCGATCATCCCGACCCAGGCCGGCCACGACGCCGGCGTCCTCTCCGCCGCGGGCATCCCGACCGCGATGCTCTTCGTCCGCAACCCCACCGGGGTCTCCCACTCGCCTGCCGAGTTCGCCGAGACCGCCGACTGCCTGGTCGGCGTCGAGGCACTCGCCACGACGCTGGAAAGACTGGCTGGAGAGGGTGCGGCCGGGTGAGCACGTCCTACCTGCTGGAGAAGGCACTGGTCGGCGATCGGGTCGAGGACGACGTCGTCGTGACGGTCGAGGACGGCCGCTTCGTCGACGTACTCCCCCGGCACACGGGCGACGGGGACGCGCGGCCGATCCGGCTGGCCGGGCTGAGCCTCCCGGGGCTGGCGAACTGCCACTCACACGCGTTCCACCGGGCCCTGCGCGGCCACACGCAGGGCAGTCACACGCGGGGCGGCCTGGGCAGCTTCTGGACCTGGCGCGAGCAGATGTACGCCGTCGCCGAGCGCCTGACCCCGGAGACGTACTACGAACTGGCCCGGGCCACCTACCGCGAGATGCTCGCCGCGGGCATCACCGCGGTGGGTGAGTTCCACTACCTGCACCACCAGCCCGACGGCACGGCGTACGCCGACCCGAACGAGATGGGCCACGCGCTGATCGCCGCGGCGAGGGACGCCGGGATCCGGATCGCGCTGCTCGACACGTGCTACCTCGCGTCCGGTATCGGCAAGGAGCCCGAGGGCGTGCAGGTGCGCTACTCCGACGGTGACGCGGACCGCTGGGCGGAGCGTGTGGACGCACTGAAGGGCGATGACTCGACCGTCATCGGTGCCGCGATCCACTCCGTGCGCGCCGTCCCGAAGGACCAGATCCCGACCGTTTCCCACCAAGCACGAGGCAAACCCCTCCACGTGCACCTCAGCGAGCAGGTCGCCGAGAACGAGCAGTGCCTGGCCGCCCACGGTTGCACGCCGACCGAGCTGCTCGAGGGTGCCGGCGCCCTGGGCGAGATGACCAGCGCGGTCCACGCCACCCACCTCACCGACCACGACCTGGCCCTGCTCGGCGGGTCACAGGCCCGCGCCTGCTTCTGCCCGACCACCGAACGGGACCTCGGCGACGGCGTCGGACCGGCCCGCGCCCTGGCCGACCACGGCGCCCGGCTGACCCTCGGGTCCGACAGCCACGCGGTGATCGACCCGTTCGAGGAGATGCGCGCGGTCGAGCTCGACGAGCGCCTGGCCACCCAGAAGCGCGGCCACTGGACGGCGATCGACCTGCTGCACGCCGCCACCCACGAGGGCCACGTCAGCCTGGGCTTCCCCGACGCCGGCCGCATCGCGGTCGGGCAGCGCGCCGACCTGGTCACCCTCGACCTGGCCAGTCCACGCACCGCCGGCACCGGCGCCGGCCCCGAGACGGCTGTCTTCGCAGCCGTCGCCGAGGACGTCCGCTCGGTGATGGTCGACGGCGTGCTCCACGAGACCGCAGCCACCCGTCACGAGATCGGCCACGAACTGCAGGCCGCGATCGAAGGAGTCCGATGAGCAGTCCGATGAGCAGTCCGATGAGCACCCTGGTCACCAACATCGGCGAGCTGGTCACCTGGCAGCACGACCGGCCCACCCTCGACCGGGCGGCGATGGTCATCGAGCACGGCAAGGTGGCCTGGGCGGGCCCGGCGATCGACGCACCGGAAGCCGACACGACGTACGACGTCGGCGGCCGGGCGGTCATCCCGGGCTTCGTCGACAGCCACAGCCACCTCGTCTTCGCCGGCGACCGGGCCGAGGAGTTCACCGCGCGGATGGCCGGCGAGGCCTACGCCGCCGGCGGCATCCGTACGACGGTGCGTGCGACGCGCGCCGCCACCGACGAACAGCTCACCTCCCACGTGGGCCGGCTGGTGCAGGAGATGCGCCGGCAGGGCACCACCACCCTCGAGATCAAGAGCGGCTACGGACTCAGCGTCCTCGACGAGGCCAGGTCGCTGGCCGTCGCGCGACAGTTCACCGACGAGACCACGTTCCTCGGCGCCCACGTCGTGCCCGACGGCACCACTCCCGAGGAGTACGTCGACCTGGTCACCGGCCCGATGCTGGCCGCGGCGGCACCACACGCCAGATGGGTCGACGTGTTCTGCGAGACCGGCGCCTTCGACGCCGACCAGGCCCGCACCGTCCTCGAGGCCGGGATCGCCGCCGGACTGCGGGGCCGCATGCACGCCAACCAGCTCGGAGAGGGCCCCGGCGTGCAGCTCGCCTGCGAGCTCGGGCTCACCGCGGTCGACCACTGCACCTACCTCAGTCGCGCCGACGTCGACGCGCTGGCGCAGAGCGGCACGATCGCGACCCTGCTCCCCGGGGTCGAGTTCTCCACGAAGCACCCGTTCCCCGATGCGCGTGCCCTGCTGGCGGCCGGGGTGTCGATCGCGATCGCCACCGACTGCAACCCCGGGTCGTGCTTCACCAGCTCCATGCCGTTCTGCATCGCCCTCGCCGTACGCGAGATGGGGCTGACCCCGACCCAGGCGCTCGACGCCGCCACGCGCGGTGGAGCCGGGGCGCTGGCCCGCGACGACGTCGGCACGCTGACGGTCGGGAGCCGGGCCGACTTCGCCGTCCTCGACGCCCCGAACCACCTGCACCTGGCCTACCGGCCCGGCGTACCACTTGTGCAGGAGACATGGGTGGCGGGTCGGCGAATCTGACCCCCCGGATCTGAGGCACCCAGGAGCCCACCTAGGGCTCACGCCCCATGTGGTGGCCTACCTCAGGCGCGCAGTCTCTGTGGCATGGACACGAACAGCATCTACTACGCCAACGCCGAGATCGACTACCGCAACAACCGGAACCGTGAGCTGTGGAAGCCCGTCCGCCGTCGTCGCAAGCTGCGCGACGCGGACCGAATCCCTTCAGTACGCCGCCCACTGGACGACGACATCGCGAGTTGAGCACCGTGCGGGTGAAACCCGCGAGCGAAACCACCCACGAACCCGGCATCATGGGGGACGTGGCGTCTCTCGGAACTCAACAGGCCCTCGTCGGACGCGACACCGAACTCGCTGAGCTCAGCGAAATGCTCGGAGTCCGTCCGCCGAGGGTCGAGGCGCGCCAGAACGCCCAGCCCACTGCCCAGTCCAATGCCCAACCGAATGTCGTGCTCCTGGCCGGTGACGCCGGGGTCGGCAAGACCCGCCTGCTGACCGAGCTGCGCGACGTCGCCTTCGCCGAGGGCTGGCAGGTCGTCGCCGGCCACTGCCTCGACTTCGGCGACAGCGCCCTGCCCTACCTCCCGTTCTCCGAGGTGATGGGCCGCCTTGCCACCGACCTGCCCGACGTGGTCGACACCGTCGCCGGCATGCACCCTGGCCTCGGCCGCCTCCAACCCGGCCGCCGCATGCTCAGCGGCGACGCCGGAGAGGGCTCGGTCGACCGATCCGACATCTTCGAGGCCGTGCACGCCCTGCTCGAGGCCGCCGCCGCGAAGGCCCCGACGCTGCTGGTGATCGAAGACGCCCACTGGGCCGACCAGTCCACCCGCGACCTGATCAGCTTCCTGTGCAGCCGGCCCTTCCTCGAGCCGGTCGCGATGGTGGTCAGCTACCGCGCCGAAGACCTGCACCGCCGCCACCCCCTGCGTGCCCAGGTTGCCGAGTGGTCCCGCATCCGCGGCGTCGAGCGCCTCATGCTCAGCCCCCTCGGCCCGGCAGCCGTGCGCGAGCTGATCCGCGAGCTGCACCCCGACACCCTCACCGAGTCCGGTGTCTCCGACATCGTCGACCGCGCCGAGGGCAACGCCTTCTTCGTCGAGGAGCTGGTCGGCGCGACCTGGGCCTCCCGTGTCCCCGAGGACCTCGCCGACCTGCTGCTGGTCCGGCTCGACCGGCTCGACGACGTCGGCCGCCAGGTGGTGCGCGCCATCTCCGTCGCCGGACGCCGGGTCTCCCACCGCCTCCTCGTCGAGGCCAGTGGCGTCTCCGAGGGCGACCTCGACCGCGCCCTGCGCTCCGCGGTCGACTCCCACGTCCTGGTCACCTCGCGCGACGACGCCTACGCCTTCCGCCACGCCCTGCTGGCCGAGGCGATCTACGACGACCTGCTCCCCGGTGAACGGGTCCGGCTGCACGCGTCGTACGCCGGGGCCCTGCGCGACGGTCGCGCCGGCGGTACGGCGGCCGAGCTCGCGCACCACGCCCGGGCGGCCCGCGACTTCGCCACCGCACTCGATGCCAGCATCCGTGCCGGTGACGAGGCGATGGCCGTCGGTGGGCCTCAAGAGGCCTCGCGTCACTACGAGCACGCCCTCGAGATCGCCAGCGACCCGAAGCTCGCCGCCGACATCGACGTGACCGACCTGGTGGTCAAGGCCAGCGACGCCCTGCTCGCCGTCGGCCAGCCCCACCGCGGGCTGACGTTGCTCGAGCGACACCTGGCCTCCCTGTCCGACGACACCGACCCCGAGGCGCTGGCCCACCTGCACCTGGCCGCTGCCCAGACCGCCCAGCTGTTCGACAACGACGCCAACTGGGAGGCGCATGCCGAGCAGGGCTATGCCCTGATCCCCACCGAGCCGACTCGCGGACGTGCCAAGCTGCTGGCCATCTTCGCCCGGGTGATGCTCGGCAGCGACACCAAGGAGCGCGCCCGCGAGGCCGCGATGGAGGCGCTCGCGCTCTCCGAGACGCACAGCCTGTCGAAGACCGCGGCCGACGTGACGGTGACCATGGTCGGCCTCGACAAACGAGTGCCGATGGAAGAGCTCGAGGTCGCCCTCGAAGACGCCGTACGCCGCGGCCTCGAGACCGGTGCGATCAACTCCGAGCTGCGCGCGCTCTATCTGCTCGGCCGCGCCTATCAGGACCGTGGTCGGTTCACCGAGGCCTGCGAGGCTTTCGCCCGGGGCACCGCACGGGCCAAGGAGGCCGGCGTGCCGTGGGCGCCGTACGCCTTCGACTGCCGGTTCCAGCACGCCCAGATCGCCTACGTGGTCGGCATGTGGGAGTCGGTGCTCGCGCTCACCGACATGACCGGGCAGTCGCCGCCGACGATGGCCGAGGACATGCTGGTCGCGCTGCGGCTGGCCGTCCTCACCGCCCGCGGTGGGGCGCACGCGACCGAGCTGCGCAGGCTGCGCAAGCACTGGGCGCGCGACGGGGTGCTGGCGATCATCTCGGCGCCGGTCGAGATCGAGGCGCTCGGACGGGCCGCCAAGCCGCAGGCCGTGGTCGACACCCACGACCTGGTCATCGACACGCTCACCCCCAACTGGCCCGAGCTCTTCCAGGCCCGGGTGCGCTTGTCCACGGTCACCATCGCCGCCCTCTCGGCGTCGGTCCCGGTGATGAGCACCGACGAACGGGCGACGTACGCCGCCACTGCCGAGAAGCTGCTCGCCGTCGGGCACCGCGTCCTCGACGCGGCCGCGGAGTCCGCGGTGCTGTGGGGTCCCGAGGGGCGGGCCTGGGGCAAGCGGCTCGACGCCGAGATCCTGCGCTTCCGCTGGCTGGCCGGCATCGACACCCCGCCGGTCGACGACCTCATCGAGATCTGGCGCGAGACGGTGATCCTCTTCGAGGACTTCGGGCACGCCCTCGAGCTGGCCTGGGCGCGCACCCACCTGGCGTCGGTGCTGCGGGCGTCGGGTGACGTGGCCGGAGCCCGCGAGCTGGCCGACCTGGCCCGCGAGTCCGCGCAGACGCTCGGCGCCAAACCTGTCCTCGACGCGTTGAAGTCGCTCGGCACCACGCCGGTGCGGGCCGAGTCGGCGGCCTCGACCACGCTGACCCCCCGCGAGACCGAGATCCTGACCCTGGTCGCGGTCGGGCGCACCAACGGCGAGATCGCCAAGCAGCTGTTCATCAGTGTGAAGACGGTCAGCGTCCATGTGTCCAACATCCTCGGCAAGCTCGGCGCGTCCGGACGCACCGAGGCCGCGGCGATCGGGCGCAGACGCGGGCTCATCCGGGACTGATCCGGGACTGATCGCCGGGGGCTGACGGGTGCTGGCAGACTGCGGGGTGTCCACCACCACCGTCAGGAGCCGGGTTTGACCACAGCCGCGCGTCGGGCACCCACGTGGGCGGTCATCACGGTGCTCTCGCTGGCCGGCATGCTCGCCGCGCTGCAGCAGACCCTGGTCGTCCCGCTCACCCCCGAGATCCCGCAGATCCTGGACGTCTCCGAGGCGAACGCCTCGTGGATGGTGACGATCACGCTGCTCACGGGCGCGGTGGCCACCCCGATCGTGTCCCGGCTGGCCGACATGTTCGGCAAGAAGCGGATGATCCTGACCGCGCTGGTCTGCATGGTGCTGGGCTCGCTCATGCTGGCCATCGGCACGGTGTTCCTGACCGCCCTGATCGGCCGGGCGCTGCAGGGCTTCGCCGCGGCGATGATCCCGGTCGGCATCAGCATCATGCGCGACGAGCTGCCGCCCGCCCGGGTCGGCTTCGGTGTCGCGCTGATGAGCGCCACCCTCGGCATCGGCAGTGCGCTCGGGCTCCCGTTGTCCGGCGTACTCTTCGAGCACTTCGGCTGGCACTCGCTGTTCTGGGTGTCGGCGTCGTTCGGGGTGCTGGTCACGGCCGGCGTCTACCTGCTCGTCGACGAGTCCGACGTCCGTTCTCCGGGGCGCTTCGACTACCGCGGCGCCGTCCTCCTCTCGGTCGCGCTCACCTCGTTCCTGCTCGCGGTCACCAACGGCGGACAGTGGGGCTGGACCAGCCCCGAAGTGCTCGGCTGCCTCGCGTTGTCCGCCGTCGTGATGGCGGGCTGGTTCCCCTACGAGCTGCGGGTCGGCGAGCCCCTGGTCGACCTGCGTACGTCGGCACGCAAGCCGGTGCTGCTGACCAACGTCGCGTCGGTGCTGATCGCCTTCTCGATGTACGTCAACATGCTGCTCACCGTGCAGCAGCTCGAGCTGCCCAAGGCCACCGGCTACGGCTTCGGCCTCGACGTCAGTGCCGCCGGGCTGGCGATGGTGCCCTCGGGACTCGTGATGGTGCTGCTGTCCCCGGTCTCCGGCATCCTGCTCGCCCGGTACGGCGGGCGCAGCACCATGTTCCTCGGCTCCGCGATCATGGCCAGCGGCTACGTGTTCCGCATCTTCGTGCACGAGTCGGTGCTCCAGATCATCATCGGGGCGACGCTCGTCGGCATCGGCACGGCGTTCGCCTTCGCGGCCATGCCGACGCTGATCATGGCCTCGGTGCCGATCACCGAGACCGCCTCCGCGAACGGCCTCAACTCGCTGATGCGGGCGGTCGGCGGGTCGACGTCCAGCGCCGTGCTCGCCGCGATCCTGACCTCGATGACGGTCGGCTTCGCCGGGCGGCAGATTCCCGCCGAGCACGCGTTCACGCTGATGTTCTGGCTCTCCGTGCTGGCCTGCTTCGTCGCCTGCCTGGTCATCCTCCGCATCCCGGTGCCTTCGACGGTGGCTGCCGGACGCGAGGGCGTCCCGGCGGTGGCGGTCGCCGGAGACCGCAGCGAGACCGTCGTGCGCGGCCGGATCCTGCCCGGCGGCGACGTGCCCCGCCAGACCCACACCATCGTCACGGTCACCCGCATGGACGGCCGGCCGGTCGACTGGGCCCGCTGCGACAACGAAGGCCGCTTCTCGGTGGCGCTGCCCGGCGCCGGGCAGTACCTCCTGATCGGCAACGCCGGCGGCTGGGCGCCGCAGGCACAGGTGCTCGACTTCCGTGGTGGCTCGCTGCAGCACGATGTCGCGCTGGAGCGACAGCTGACCCTGTCGGGCACGGTCACCGACGGTGGCGCGGTCGTCCCCGGAGCCCTGGTCACGCTGCACCAGGGCGGCGGCGACTTCGTGCTCTCCGACCACGCCGACGACGAGGGCGAGTTCACCGTGCCGCTGCCGCTGGCGGGCATCTACATCGTCAGCGCGGCCGGGGCCGACTCCGGTCGGGCCGCCTCCCGCAAGCTCACCGTCGGCGCCAAGTCAGAGGTCATCGACATCGACCTTGCCATGGAGATCAGGGCCGACGCGTGAGGCTCCTGCTCACCGGCGACTCGATCACGGCGGCCGGCCGCGACCTCACCGACCCGACCGACCTCGGCACCGGGTACGTCGCCCGCGTCGCCGCGGCCCTGCCCGCTCACGAGGTGCTGAACACCGGCATCAACGGCCACCGGGTCCCTGACCTGCAGCAGCGCTGGGGGCGCGACGTGCTCGCGCACGCCCCGGACGTCGTCTCCGTCATGGTCGGCGTCAACGACATGTGGCGCCGCTACACCCGTCAGGAGCCGACGCCGGTGTCCCGGTTCGAGACCGGATATCGCGACCTGCTGGTCCGCACCCGCGCTGCCGGCGTCGAGCGCATCATCGTGCTCGAGCCGTTCCTGCTGCCGGTGCGCGACGAGCAGTGGTCGTGGCGGGCCGACCTCGACGAGAAGATCGCCATGGTGCGCCGACTGGCGCAGGAGTTCGACGCGGACCTGGTGGCCACCGACGGGCCGATGGCGCAGGCCGCGTCGTCGGTCGGGGCTCGCGCGCTCGTCAGCGACGGCGTGCACCCGACGCCCGAAGGGTTCGACGTGCTCGCCGACTGCTGGCTCGGGGTGTTCGGCGCATGACGGACCCCGCGAACGTCTCCTCCGACCGGTTCCGGTGCTCGGTCGGTGCACTCGACGAGCAGTTGGCCGGATCGGCGGCCGTCGACGCGGCGTACCTCCTGGTCGAGCAGACCGGCCCCTGGGGCAAGAAGGCCCTCGCCGAGAGCGGCCTGCCCGAGCACGTACGGACAGGTCTCGCCGAGACCGCCGCCGCGGCCGGCGTACGCGTCCAGCTGATCAGGCGGCACGGTCGCTCCTCGACGACCGAGGCCTTCCGGGTGTTCCTCGGGTACGCCGCTCCGGGTCGCGCGTGGCTCGAGACCACCGTGTTCGAGGTGGCCGACGACCTGCTCGACCTCGATCTCGACGGGCTCGCCGAGGGCCGGTCGTCGGGCCTCGAACCAGTCGAGCACCCGCTGCTCCTGGTCTGCACCAACGGACGCCGCGACGCGTGCTGTGCCGAGTTCGGCCGGCCCGTCGTGGCCGCGTTGAGTGCTGGGCACCCGCAGGAGACCTGGGAGACCACGCACCTGGGCGGGCACCGGTTCGCCGGCGCCATGCTCACCCTGCCGCACGGCATCTCCTACGGTCGCCTCGACGTCGAGTCGGCCGAACGGGTGGCCTCGGAGACTCTCGCCGGCCGCCTCGTGCCGTCGCTCATGCGCGGCCGGACGGCGTACGACCCGCCGGTGCAGGCCGCGGAGATCGCCCTGCTGGAGGCCCGCGGGGAGACCCGGGTCGACGGTCTCGAGCTGGTCGAGGTCAGCCCGCCGGCCCAGGCGAGCTCGGCGCGGGCCACGACCAGCAGCGTGGTGTTCCGGCACCGTGTCGCCGGATCGACGACCCTGCACCGGGTGACCGTGACCGAGACCCCGGGCGATCCGGTGCGGGCGAGCTGTGCCGATGCGAAGACGAAGCCCACGAAGGCGTTCCGGGTCGAGATCGGGCGCTGGTAGCAACGCGCTTGTAGCATCCAAGGATGGCTCTCACCGACCAGCAGGTGTCCAGGCTGACCGACGAGCGACTGGCGCGCACCACGCTCCGCTCCGGCAGTCGCAGGAAGTTCCGCCGCGACGAGCTGCCGCCCAGCCTGCCGTGGCCGGCCCTCGCGCAGAGTGTCGGGCTGCTCCGCTTCCGGCACCGGTTCGTGCCGTGGATGCACCGGAAGTTCGGCGACGTGTTCACTGTGCGGCTGATCCCTGGGAGCCAGCCACTGGTGCTCTTCGCGCGGCCCGAGGCGGCCCGCGAGATCTTCGCCGGAAACCCGGAGTTCTTCCATGCAGGGAAGGGAAACGCGGTGCTCGGCCCGATCATGGGTGACCACTCGCTGCTGCTGGTCGACGGTGCCGACCACAAGCGGACCCGCAAGCTGTTGATGCCGGCGTTCAACGGCGCCGCACTCCACTCCTACGAGTCACTGGTCGCCGACGTCGCACGCGACGAGGTCTCGACCTGGCGTGACGGCGAGACCTTCCGCTCCCTCGACCGGATGAACGCCCTCACGCTCGAGGTGATCCTGCGGGTGGTCTTCGGCGTCACTGACGCCGAGCGGCTCGACGCGATGCGCCCCCGGGTGAACCAGATCGTCAACATCAGCCCGGTGATCCTGCTCGGCTGGGGATGGCCGAGGCTGCAGAAGTACGGGCCGTGGAAGGCGCAGGTCGAGAACCAACGTGCCCTCGACCGGCTGATCTACACCGAGATCGCCGAGCGACGGGACGCGCCCGACCTGGCCGAGCGCACCGACGTGCTGTCAAGGCTGATCCTCATCGACGACGCGGGCGACCGGCTCAGCGACGAGGAGCTGCGCGACCAGCTGGTCACGCTGCTGCTCGCCGGCCACGAGACCACTGCGACCGCCCTGGCCTGGGCGCTCCACGAAGTCGGTCGCGACCCGGAGCTGCTGGACCGCACCCGCACCGCTGCCCGTGAGGGCGACACCACCTGGTTGGAGGCGGTGCTGAAGGAGTCGATGCGCCTGCACCCGGTGATCCCGATGGTGGTCCGGACGTTGATGAGGCCGGCCACGATCGGTGGGGTCGACCTTCCTGCGGGCGTCACGGTCGGGCCGTCGATCATCCTGGCCCACGCCCGCGAGGAGAACCACGCCGAGGCCGGCCGCTTCCACCCGGACCGCTTCCTCGAACCGCACGGCAACCGGGTTGGCCCGGCGGCCAACACCTGGATCCCGTTCGGTGGAGGCGTACGGCGCTGCATCGGCGCCGGGTTCTCGTTGATGGAGGGCGTGGCCGTGCTGCGTGAGGTGTTCGCGGCGTTCGACGTGGAGGCGGTGGGCGAGGACGAACCGAAGGTCCGCAACATCACCAGCGTGCCGCGCGAGGGCGCGACGATCAGGGTGACCGCGACCCGGCGGTGACCGCGCGCATCAACTGACCAAGGCCGCTCGGTCGAGGTCGAACGTGGCCGCCACGTCGTCGAAGAGATCACTGAAGTCGGGATGGTCGCGGTGGTCCGCGCTGCAGGCCAGCGACCAGACCCGGCCCTCGCGCAGCCAGCTCCAGACCTCGACGATCACGTCGTGGCGCGGAGTGCGGTGGAAGAACCGGAGGTAGCCCACGTCGGCGCCCTGGAAGTCGTAGATGTCGGAGTCCTCGATGTCGACGCGGTCGAAGGTGCTCGCGACGAGCTCGCGCAGGGTGGCCTGGTGCTCGCGCATCCGGAGGTCCGTGGCCCGCGAGGTCAACGTGATCACCGGCTTGAACCCGCTCGGCGGCATGGTCTCCGGCGACACGGTGAGCAGGATGCCGGGCCCCGGCAGAGTGGTCGACCGCCACCCGCGGGGGACGTCAACGGGCAGCACGTTCAGCCGCCCAGAACAGGAAGTCGCCCTCAGCCTTGCCGTACACCTTCCCGGCATCCTGGGTCGCTTTCACGCATCGTGCATAGGCGAGGCGGTCCTTTGCGGCCCGGCAGAAGTAGAGCCCGGCGCCTATGCCGACGATTTCCCCGTGGTAGCGGTAGAGCGTGCGAATGTCGCGCTCGAGGGAGCCGTCGGCGTAGCGCCGCTCCAGCTCGTTCATGCCTGCGTCGAAGGTTCGGGTGAGCACTTCCTTGCCGACGGTGAACCCACCTTGGAGGAGACCGATGGTCGGCTGCGAGATCGGACCCACGGGCACCGGGACCTTGGACAGATCAGGCAGGTCGGGGATCAGGTCACCGAGCTTGCTGCCGGAACCGCCGGACGCGGCCTTGCCGAGGGTGCTGTAGTCGAACTCCTGCCAGACCAGAGTGTTCACCTGGCCCAGGGCGAGCAGCAGGGCCTCGTGCAGTCGGTGTTCGTGCTCGTGGGCCCGGGTGGCCACACCGACCGCATGGTCGAGCGCTCCCTCCTGCTCGGGCTTGAGGGCGACCTCGCCGACCTCCGGCAGCGAGGTACTGACCGGAAGGTCGGCCGCCACGGCGATCGCCCGGGCTCTCTTCATCTCGGCCTTCACGTCGGCCAACCCGGCGCCGAACCCCTCGAGTGCGCCGGCGAAGAGGTTTATCTCGTCGGCCACCCCGTCGGCGCGGTGGATGCGCTCCTTCACGAAGTCGGTGAACGCGTCGGAGCTCTCGCCGGTCCAGCAGCCGGCAGCAGTACCCATCGCGCGGGCGAGCATGTCGGAGGCGGCAGTGACCCGGCCACCCAACTCGCGCAGGTCGTGGGCGGCCTGCCGGCACGAGGCGGGCGACCCGTCGACGACCAGGTTGATGCTCATCGGAACGCCACCGCCGCGTACTGGTCCAGGACCCAGTTGACCTGGCCGTCGGCGTCCTTCACGACGTCGACCACGCCGTCCAGGCCGTCGGCGCAGACCCCGAGATCGGCCGCGAACAGGCCGACGGTGACGACGACACGGTCGATGGCGTCTCGGGTGTTGGTGGTGTTGACGCCGGTGTCCGGCGACGGCACGCTGCTGCCGCCCGTCAGCAGGTCCTGATGGGTGCGCATCGGCCCGGGCAGTGTCTCGATCTCGTCGAGGTCGATCTCGAATCCGCTCATGGCCACCACGCTAGGAACCGGTCAACACCCCGGCAACGCGTCGTACGGCGACCTGTGGAAACGAGCGTGAATTCCGTGCAGCCAGATGCACGCAGGCCAAGTTCACCCTCTCAGAACGCGGCGCGGACCTGCTCCTCGGTCAGCCCGTAGTCGTCCAGCGAGTAGCGGTGCGAGGGTCGCTTGCCGCCCTGCCGGGACTCGGCGTCGATGGCCTCGACGGCCGCCGCGACCGACGGCGTCCAACCCAGGTCGAAGCCCTCGTAGATCCGTCGGGTGGTCGCCACCGGGTCGGCCACGAAGTCGGCGTACTCGACGTCGATGAACTGCGCGGGGTCGTAGCTGGTCCGCGCCGACGCGAAGGTGTGCCACGAGCGGGACAGCATCTCGAGCTGGGTGCGGCCGATGGTGTCGCCGACGAACGTGGTCGACCATCCTGCCGTAGCCTCGGCCGACAGGGAGCACGACGACGCGATCGAGACCACCGGGTCACGGTGCGTCTGCACGATCAGCGCGTCGGGATAGACCGCCATGATCGCGTCGAGCGCCACCAGGTGCGACGGGTTCTTCAGCACCCAGCGCCGGTCGGGGTCGTTGAGACCGATCAGCTGCAGGTTCGCCTTGTGACGTTCGTAGGCGGGTGTCCAGTCCTGCTTCGCCAGCCAGGACGAGTACGTCGGCACATGGGCCAGTGACTCGTAGCCGATCGACATCCCGGCCTGTCGCAACAGGCGCCAGCACTCCTCGACCGATGCGGCATCCATGTAGTGGATGCCCATGAACTCGGGGTTCTCGACGTGGTGCTCGGCGTACGCCGCGTTGATGCCGTTGAACACCGGGTTGTCGGCCCAGGTCGCGCGCGGTGGCCGTGGCTGGGGGAACTCGGTCAGCCACAGCTCCAGTCCCTGGTGTCGCGGGTCTGCGGCGAGTAGTCGGTGCAGCGCGGTCGTGCCCGTGCGCGGCAGGCCCACCACGAAGACCGGCCGCTCGACCGGCACCTCGGCGTACGACGGGTTCTGCGTGAACCCGAGCTGCGAGAGCAGTCGACCCACCAGCGCGCTCTTCACCATCGAGCGCTGCATGTAGTTGCCCTCGCCGGTGAGGCCGGCGGCGGGCGCGTTCAGGTCGTCCACGAGGATCCGCAGACCCTCTTCGTGGTCGGTGCCGCCGAAGTCGGAGAGCCCCGTCGTGCGCACCGCGGCGGCCGCGATGTCGTCGTACGACCCGACGTCGTTCCGGACCCTAGTTGTCATGGAACTCGCCGCAGTCGACGTTGAGCATCGTGCCGGTCACCGCCGTGGCCAGGTCGCTGGCGAAGAACAGCGTCGCCTTCGCCACCTCGTCGGGCGTGGCCAGGCGCTTGAGGTCGGTGGGCGCGGCCTTCTCGTCGTAGATGTCCTGGTGCGTCACCCCGGCCTCGGAGGCCAGCCAGTCGAAGTAGGCCTTGTTCACGTCCTCATAGATGTACGACGGCGCGACGCTGTTGACCCTGATGCCACGCGGCCCGAGCTCGGTCGCGAGTGACGAGGCGAGGTGCTTGAGCGTGCCCTTGCTGAGCTTGTAGCCGGAGTACTCCGGCTGCGAGCTGTGCACGACACACGAGTTGACCATGATGATCGAGCCGCCCGGCTTGGTGGGAGTCTCGGCAAGGGCGTCCGCGAAGAGCGACGAGAGACGTAGCGGCGCGAACACGTTGGTCTCCTGCGCGGCCCGCAGGCTCTCCAGCGAGAGTGTGCTGATCGGGTCCATCGGCGGGATGCCGAACGCGTTGTTGATCAGGCAGTCCACGCGCCCGAACTCCTCCAGCGCCGCCTCGACCAGTGCCGCACGCTGCGACTCGTCCGTGATGTCGGTGGGTACGACGAGCGCCCGGCGACCGAGCTCGTGCACCACCGCGGCCATCTTCTCCAGCCGCTTCTCGGTGCGTGAGGCGAGCACGAGGTCGGCGCCCATCTTCGCGGCCTCCTCGCCGAGCGCGCGGCCGAGGCCGGGCCCGACGCCGGAGAGCACGATCACCTTGTCCTGGAGGAGATTCATGCGGAGTCCTGGAGGAGATTCATGCGGAGTCCTGGAGGAGATTCATGCGGACCAGAGTAGAACGTGTTTCAGTTTTAGTCGAGTGATTCGCCAACTGGTCACCTCTGCGCCACCGGGGTGCCGGTTGGCCGTCAACCGCCGCCACCATCGTGCACGCATGGCCCCTCGCAAGCTCCTGCCCTTCGTCGACCAGGCCCACGCCGGCGGTCGCAGCTCGATGACCTGTCTCTACCGCTGCGGAGACGCATGCGCCCACCCCGTGCCGAACGAGTCCGGCAACGAGCACTTCGAGCAGGTCGTGGCCCGTGCGGTGTCACGTCGCTCCGTCCTTCGTGCGGGGGCGGTGGGCGCGGCCGCGGCCGGCGTACTCGGCACCACTGGGTGGGGCGCGATCTCCCCGGCGGCAGCCACTCCGGCCGCGCGCGCGGCGGCGGCTGGCAGCGGACCCCTCTCGCGGTTCACCGGCATCGCGCCGACCCCCGCCACCACCGACGAACTCGTGGTCCCGAGCGGATTCGCCTGGGCGCCCGTCATCTCCTGGGGAGACCCGATCACGAGTCAGGCCCCGGCCTTCGACTTCGACAACCAGGACGTCGAGGCGCAGCGCAACCAGGCCGGCTACAACTGCGACTTCACGGCATTGCTGCTCGACGGTCGTGGGCGCGGCGGCCGCAGCGGCGTCCTCGCCTTCAACAACGAGTACACCAACGACGAGCTGATGTTCCGCGGGGTGGCCGGTTCCGCCGACCTCTCCGACGACCAGCTGCGGATCGTGATGGCCGCCCACGGCATGACCATCGTGGAGGTGCGGCGTGAGCGCGCCGGTGCACCGTGGAGCTACCAGCAGGACGGTCGCCGCAACCGCCGGCTGCACAGCGAGACCGAGTTCGCCGTCGACGGCCCCGCCGCGGGGCACGACGCTCTGAAGACCTCCGCCGACCCGACCGGCACGAAGGTCCTCGGCACGTTGAACAACTGCGCCGGAGGCGTCACGCCGTGGGGCACCGTGCTGTCGGGTGAGGAGAACTTCAACCAGTACTTCGACACCACCGGCGCACTCGACCCCGACCAGCACCTCAAGCGCTACGGGATCACCTCGACCGGTCGCGGCTGGGAGCGCGTCGACCCCCGCTTCTCGGTGGCGACGGAGCCCAACGAGGTCAACCGCTTCGGGTGGATCGTCGAGGTGAATCCCCAGGACCCCACCTCGACCCCCGTCAAGCACACCGCGCTGGGTCGGTTCAAGCACGAGGGTGCGACGATCCGGTTGGCCGACGACGGTCGTGCGGTCGCCTACATGGGTGACGACGAGCGCAACGACTACATCTACAAGTTCATCTCTCGCAAGAAGCACAAGCCCGGGAACCTGCGGCACAACCTGACGTTGCTCTCCGAGGGCGACCTGTACGTCGCGAAGTTCACCGGCGACGGCTCGGACGACGGCCTGTACGACGGCAGCGGCGTGTGGCTCCCGCTGGTGGTGAACGGCACCTCCCACGTGCCCGGATGGACAGTCGAGGAGGTGCTGGTCTGGACACGCCAGGCGGCCGACCTGGTCGGCCCCACCAAGATGGACCGCCCCGAGGACGTCGAAGCCAACCCGGTGACCGGCAAGGTCTACGCGGCCCTGACCAACAACACGGCCCGCCAGCCCGGCCAGGTCGACGAGGCCAACCCGCGCGGACCGAACAAGCACGGCCACGTCATCGAGATCACCGAGCGTCGCAACGACGCGGGTGCCCTCACGTTCACGTGGCAGCTCGTGCTGATCGCCGGCGACCCGACCGACCCGTCGACGTACTTCGCCGGCTACGACCGCAACCAGGTCAGCCCGATCAGCTGCCCGGACAACGTCACCTTCGACAAGGCCGGCAACCTGTGGATCTCCACCGACGGCATGCCCGGCACGCTCGGCTTCGCCGACGGCCTCTACATGCTGCCGCTCGAGGGCCGGGAGCGCGGCAGGCTGAAGCAGTTCCTCTCCGTGCCGGTCGGCGCCGAGTGCTGCGGTCCGGTGATCAGTGGTGACGAGCGCACCGTCCTGGTCGCCGTGCAGCACCCGGGCGAGGTCAGCGGCGCCAGCCCGGAGAACGTGGTCAGCAACTTCCCCTACCTGGGCGACGGCCAGCCACGGCCCGGCATCGTGCAGGTCTATCGGGAGTGATCAGCTGATCATCCTGCGCGCGATGCAGACCTGGCGGGCCTCGATGCGGGCTGTGTAGTCGTCGGGAGTGACGCGTTGGTCCTCGAGGTCACCGCGGGTCGCCAACGAGTCGAACGGCACGACCTCGACCCGTGGTCCGTCGTCGGCGCCCAGCGGACGCGCGACCCGCTGCCAGCGCAGCATCATCACGCCCTCCGGGTGCCCACAGGCCTCGAGCCAGTTGGCGACGCCCGGGTTGCGTTCACTGATCACGTAGCGCAGCAGGCCGTCCTGCCCGACGTACGACTGGGCGCGGGTCAGTGAGGTCTGGTGGTGCTCGTAGTCGGTCGAGACGTACCACCGCGAACCGATCTGGATCGCCTGGTACGGCGCATCGGCGCAGGCCGGCACGGTCACCACCATCGCCTCGTCGTCGTTCAGTGAGTAGTGGCCGATCGAGGAGAACTGCGAGGCCAGCCCGCCCGGCGTCGAGGCCGGGACGGTCAGCGTGTTGACCGGCTCCTTGTAGGTGAACCACTCGGGGAACGCGAACCACGTCTTGATGCGGCCGACCAGCATCTTCGCCGCGACGCCGTACCGCTTGTCGACACGTTCGGTCGTCAGTGCTCCGCGCGGCACACCGGCGGTGTCGAGCCGCTGGATGCGCAGGGTGCCGCGCTCCTCGGTGTTCCAGTCGTCGTAGACCTCGCGCACGATCAGCGTCGCGCCCTTGCCGACTCCGAGCTCCGGGCCGAAGTGCCACTCGAACGACCCGTCGTCGCCGATCTCGAGCTCACGGTCGTCAAAGGCCGCAACGCTTGCGGGGAAACCCGCGTCCGAGTAGCTGCCGTCCATTACCTGGAAGGACAGGTCGGTGGTCGTGCCGCGCACCCCGGACACGACGTACGACGCCCCGGAGTCGAGGTAGGCGTTGAAGTAGATCGCGTCGGGATTGTCGAGACCCTGGCGGGCGTACTGGTGCGTCGGGTTGATCAGCACCGGGTGCTCGAGGTCGTAGTCGAAGGCCATCTGCAACGACGACCGGATCGAGCCGGCGAGGTAGTCGAGGCCCTCGGCGAGGTCTTGTTCGCTGATCGGGAACGGTGGGTTGCGGATCAGCTGCTCGGCCTCGGCGATGGCCCGCTGGAACGCGTCTGTGCTCACAGCTTGCCGATCACGTTCTCTGCGTAGCCCTGGAGGTGCCGGACCTTCTTCTCCAGCGGCTCGGTGTCTGGTCCCTTGATGTAGGGCACCCGGAAGCCGACGATGCAGTCCGTCACGCCCTTGTCCTCGAGCCGCTTGATGCCGTCGGGGTCGTAGGCGTCGTACGAGATCACGTGCACCTCGAAGTCGTCGCGGGTGTCGCCCTCCTCCTTCCGGATCTCGGCGAGCCGGCCCAGCAACCGCTCCAGCTCCTCCCCGTCGCCGCCGGCGTGCATCCACCCGTCGCCCTTGCGTACGGCGCGGCGCAGCGCGGCGTCGCTGTGTCCGCCGACCAGCAGCGGGATCTTCTCGGTGGGGGCCGGGCACTGCTTGAGCGGGTCGAAGGAGAAGAACTCGCCGTCGTACCCGAAGAACTCACCTGAGGTCAGGCCACGCAGGACGTCCATGCACTCGTCCATCCGCTTGCCGCGCCTGGCCCAGGGCACGCCCATCACGTCGAAGTCCTCCGGCCACGGCGACAGTCCGACGCCCAGGCCGAGCCGGTTGCCGGAGAGGAATGCGAGCGACGACGCCTGCTTGGCGACCAGCGCCGGCGGCCGGATCGGCAGCTTGAGCACGAACGGCGTCAGCCGCAGGGTCGAGGTGACCGCGAAGAGGTGGGCGCAGAGGATCATCGTCTCGATGAACTCCTTGTCCTCGAGGAACTCCCGGTCGCCGGTGTCGGTGTAGGGGTACTTCGAGTCCGACTCCTTCGGGTAGATCAGGCTGTCGGCCACGGTCATGCTCGTGAAGCCGGCCTGCTCTGCGGCCTGGGCCAGGGGCGCGTAGTACTCGGCGCGGGTCATCGCCTCGGCGTAGGTGAATCGCATGGACCCCACACTAGAACGTGTTCTTGTTTCATGCCAGAGCGAGTCCCACTGGCGCTGTGCCAGAGTCTGGTCATGGACCTTCAGGAGCTCAGCGACCGCCAGGAGATCACCGACCTGCTGACCCGCTACACCCGTGCCGTGGACACGAAGTCCTTCGACGACCTGGACACGGTGTTCACCGAGGACGCCGTCCTCGACTATTCCGGTGCCGGCGGCCCGGTCGGCCCGCCTGACGAGGTGGTGCCGTGGATCGCCAAGGGCCTGGCCGGTTTCGTGCGCACCCAGCACGTGCTCGGCCAGATCTCCTGCGCCTTCGAGGGACCGGACCGGGCGGCCGTGACGGCGTACTTCACCAACCCGATGGTGGTGATCGACCCCGACGGGAACGAGTCGCTGTGGGAGGTGGGTGGCTACTACCACCACGACGTCGTGCGCACGCCGAGCGGCTGGCGCTCGACGAAGATCGTCGACGACGTGCAGTGGAGGCGTGGCTTCTAGAACGGCACTGCCTGAGCGGGCCCTGGGAGACGCGGCCTTGGCTGAGTCGCTTTCAAATCTGTGGATCCAACATCGGCCTGTAACAATGGGCACCGTCCCCCTCGACCCGAGAGAGCGAGCCCGTGAGCGATTCCGAAGACAAGCCGGTCGTCAACGGCCTGGTGGCTCTCGTTGCCGTTGCCGTCGTGGTGGGCCTGCTCGCCGGGATCGCGGCGATCATCGGCACGAAGGTGCTCGGGGTCGGAGGCGGTGGTGGAGGCTCTGACGACCCGGCTGCCGGTGACTCCCTCGTGATGCCCGACCCTGAGCGCACCACGCGGGCGTCCGACCCCCTGATTACGCTGGAGCCCAGCGACGATGAGGAGTCCGAGTCCGCGGCGGCCTCCGAAACGGCCAGCGAAGAGACGACCAGGAAGCCCAGGAAGCCGAAGGCGGAGATCACCCTCAGCCAGGGGGCGTTCCAGGTCTCGCCGGGCGAGGACCTCTACCTCTCCGGCATCTATCCGCAGGGCGAGGGCGCCGTGCTCGACGTACAGATCCGGGTCAACGACGGGGCCTGGGCCGACTTCCCGGTCGACGTCAACGTGTCGGACGCGACCTTCAGCACCTACGTCAACACCTCACAGACCGGCGAGATCGAGTGGCGGGTGGTCGACAGCGACCGCAAGCTCAAGTCGAACGCCATCAAGGTCACCTACGGGGGCTGATCCCGGTCCCTCGCCTCTGGTCGAGTCGGCGGGTCCAGTAGCCGACCCAACCGGTGCCGGCCAGGGCAGCGAGACCGAACACGACCGATGCCGTCGCGAGTGGCGCGACCAGCGTCACTGCGCTGATCAACAGGGGCCCCGACGTGCCGCCGAGGTCTCCGCAAAGTCGCCAGCCGCCGAGGTACTGCGAGCGCCCGGCCGCAGGCGCGGTGTCCGCGCCCAGCGTCATCACGATGCCCGAGCCGAGGCCGTTGCCGGCCGCGATGAGTACGGCGACCGCCAGCACCGCCGGTTCGTTCGTGGCCAGCGGCAGCACCAGGGCGCCGATCGCGACCGCCAGTACGACGGGCACGGCGACGACCGAACGGCCGCGATGGTCCATCAGCCATCCACCCGGGATGAAGCAGACGATGTCGACAGCGGCGGCCACCGCGAAGACCAGTGACGTCTCGGAGCCGGTCATCCCGATGTGGTCCGCCCACAGGGGGAGCAGGGTGCCGCGCGGATCGAGCGCGAGGCGCCGATCACGATGACCCCGACGCCCAGGGTCAGCAGGGTGTGGCGGTGGGCGAGCAGCACTGACGCGACGCTGGCGTGACCGGAGACGCCCTGCTCGGCGCGCGACTCGTGGCCCAGGTCGCGCATCAGTGAGGCCATCACCGCGGAGGCGAGCGACATGACCGCGGCCAGCACGAAGACCGCGGAGAGCCCGAGCCAGGCGATGACTCCGGCGCCGATCAGCGGACCGACCAGCATGCCGACCCGGTGGCTGGCGCCGAGGCTGGACATCGCCCGGGCCCGGTGCGTGATCGGAACCGCCTCGATCAGGAACCCTTGCCTGGCCAGCAGGAACCCCGTCCAGGACGCTCCGGAGAGCACCATCGCGACCGACAGCAGGAGCACCGACGAAGCCTGCCAGGCGATCAGCATGACGACGCAGTCGAGCAGCCCGCAGGCGATCAGCGTCCGGCGTTCCCCGATCCGCGCGACGACCGCTCCGGCGGGCAGGCTGGTCAGCAGCGACCCCACGCCCAGTAGTGCGACCACCAGTGCCGCCGTACCCACGTCCGCGCCGAGGTCCCTGGCCTGCAGGGCCAGGACGGGCAGTACGGCGCCGTGCCCGATCGAGCTCACGATCGTGGGACCGAAGGCCTCGAAGGCGACCGAGCGCAGCTTGAAGTCTGTCGCGGTCACTTCCGGATCCTGTCGGTCCAGACCTGCACCTCGACGTAGTGCTCGAAGTCCCCGTGCTGGTGCCCCGCGTAGTCCTCGGGGCTGGGGCTGTCGGGAAGTCCGTGCCGCGCTGCGACGCTCTCGAGCTCGTCGAGCAGGAAGACCTCGCCGTGGTGCGCCCGCGGGGTGACCTCGATGCCGAAGTCAGCAAGCAGGCCCATGGACGTGACGCTGTCCGGGACGGTGAAGCTGGTCTGCTCGCGCGGCAGCTCTTCGAGTCGCAGGCGCACCTCGCGCGCGTCGGCGTACAACCCCCTGAACCACGCGGACTCACCCAGCACGAAGTAGTGCGGACTCAGCCGTTCGGGACGTCCGCCGCGTTCGACGAACCGAGCCCACAAACGCTCCTCGGTGGCGCGCCGCAGCGCCATGTAGCGCGGTCCGAAGCGCCGTTCCGAACCGGGCACGGCTGCCAGTTCCGTGAGTACGTCGGCCAGCGCCGGCTCGTCGAGCTCGGAGAGATTGAGGAAGGGCTCACGATCCGGCAGGTGGTAGTGCGTGACGTAGTCCGGGATCGTGGGCACCACGCCATCCTGTCAGGGAGTCGGGTGGACTGTCGGTGGTGACGGCTTCAATGGGTTCATGGCGGATTTCAGTGATCTCGATGCGGGCGGCACGTTGCTGTTCGTCGAGGAGACGCTGCTCAAGCGCCGCGAGTGCGAGGTCCATGACCTGGAACTGGCCCTGCGGTGGGCCGACCTGCACGCCGACGACCCGAAGGAGTGGCCGGAGCATCGGCAACACCGTGGCATGCCGCACCTGGTCACCGTCGGTGGGGCGGGCACACCGCGGGTGCAGGACCTCTCCATCGCGGAGCTGGCGATCAGTCGACAGGCCCACCACCTCGCCACGCGCTGGCTTCTTGCCGATGCCCTCGACCTGCGGCACCGGCTGCCGTTGTGCTGGGCGGCGCTCCACACCGGCCGGGCCGAGGTCTGGCTGGCGCGCCGCATCGCCCGCGCGACCCGTGACCTGAGCCCGTCCGAGGCGGCGTACGTCGACGCGGCGCTCGCGGCGGCGCTGACCGGGGAGCAGCCGGCCCGGGTGCTCGACCTGCTCGAGGCGAAGGTGATCGAGGCCAACCCGAAGGCACACGCCGACAAGATCAGTGCCGAACGGGCCCGCCGTTACGTGAGCGTTGGTCGTGTCGACGAGGCCGGTCTGCGGCATGTGATCGCCCGGGTCGAGCACGGTGACGCGGTCTGGGTCGACGCGATGATCGACCGGATCGCTGCGATCCTCGCCGCCCAGGACGAGGCGGCCGGGCGCACCGACCGTGACCGAGACCGGCTTCGCTCCGATGCCTTTGGGTGGCTGGCCCGTCCCGCCGAACTGTTGAGGCTGCTGCTTGAGAACCAGGGCGACCTCGGCGGCGACAAGGGCGACGAGGGAGACAAGGGAGACAAGGGAGACAAGGGAGAAACGCCGGTCGATGATGCGAAACCTGCCGGCAGTGACAGCGAAGGCGACGGGGACGGCGCGGAAGACGGGGACGGCGCGGAAGACGGGGACGGCGAGTCGGCGTCCGGCAGCACGCACGCTGACAGTGCCCCGGGGAGCGAGGGCGACGACGCAGGTCACGGCGACCAGCACTCCGCCCCTGATCTGCTGCGCGGGATCAACGAGCGCCTGCTCGAACTCCTTCGCAGCGCCGACCTGACCAAGACCCGCCCCCGGGCCGTGGTCTACGTCCACCTGCACGCCGCCGCCCTGGCTGGCGTCGGCAACGGAGTCGCGCGCGTCGAGGCCGGCGGAGGTCCCCGCCTCTTCGAGCACCTTGCCGAGCTGCTCGGCAACGCCCAGGTGAAGGTCAGTCCGGTCATCGACCTCAACAAGAAGGTCGCCCTGAACGCCTATGAGACCCCGCAGTGGTTGCGTGAACGCATCCACCTGATCAGTCCCCGCGATGCGTTCCCGCACGCCACCACAATCAGCCGCAACGTCGACATCGACCATCCGGTGCCGTTCCAGCACGGGCAGTTGGGCAAGGACGCGCCGCCGGGCCAGTCAGGCACCCACAACTGCGCTCCACTGGGCCGATTCCACCATCGGGCCAAGACCCACCTGCGCTACCAGGTCCGACAACCCGGGCCAGGCACCCATGTCTGGCGGACCCCGAACAACCTCTTCCGACTTGTCGACACGAACGGCACCCACCGACTCGACGAGGCGATCGGTGACGCCCTCATCGAGGGCACTTCGGTGGAGAAGGGCTTCGCGCTCACGGTTGCCGAGCACGCCAACCGGGTTCCCGTCATCTGACGCTCGGCTACCGGTAGGCCGGCTCGGCCAGCGGGGGCCTGGAAGACTCCGGCTGCGGTTGGCCGGTCGCGGGCAAGTCAGTCGCGGGCAAGTCAGTCACCGGCAAATCAGTCACCGGCAGGGCACTCACGGACAGGTCAGTCACGGGCACGGCAGCCACAGGATCAAGGCGCGCGCCACCTACCTTGCGGCGCACGGCGGACACGACCGCCGGCTGTCCGAGCAGGACGCCCAGCAACACCAGGGCCATGCCCGCCGCCTGCACGGGGCCGAAGATCTCGTGCGCCAGCGCGACGCCGAGCAGGGTTCCGGCCACCGGGTTGAGCAGGCCGATCAGCGAGACCGACGCGGCCGGCATGCGCTGCAGGCCGCGAAACCAGACGTAGTTGGCCAGCGCGGTGCCGATCAGGCCGATGTAGAGGAAGCCCAGCACTGCGGGGCCGTCCACGCGGGGCGGTGCACCCTCCACCAGGAGGGCCACCGGCAGGAGCAGCAGCCCGCCGGCCACGAGCTGCCAGGCGGTCAGGGTGAGCAGGTCCACCGGGGCCTTCCAGCGCTTCAGGAGCACATAGCCGACCGACGACATCGCCACCGCGGACAATGACGCCAGGACGCCGATCATGTCGACCGAGAACCCGGCGCGGAGCACCAGCAGGGAGACGCCGAGCACGCCGACGACTGCCCCGAGCACGGAGGCGAAGCGCGGACGCTCGCCGATCAACAGCCAGGCGACGGCCATCATCGCGATGGGAGCGGTGGCGGTCAGGGTGGCGGCCATGCCGCTGGGCAGGCGGTAGGCGGCGATGAAGATCAGCACGAAGAACGCGCCGATGTTGAGGGTGCCGAGCACAAGGCTGCGCCACCACCAGGACCCCGTCGGCAGGGTCGGTCGCAGTGCGAGCAGCAGGAGCCCGACCGGCAGCGCCCGCATGAGCGCGGCGAACAGCGGTCGATCCGGAGGAAGGAAGGCTCCGGTCACGTAGTACGTCGACCCCCACGCGAGGGGAGCGATCGCGGTGAGCATCACGGTGCGCCACATTGTTTCCATGGAAAGTATAATCGCTTCCAAGGAAGGTATATTCCCGGCATGGCGAATGAACCTGATCACGTCGGTCGCATCATCGAGCAGTGGTCGGTCGAACGCCCCGACCTCGACACCGCCCCGATGGGCGTCATCGGCCGACTGCACCGCGTGGCCGACGCCGTCCGTGAGCGTCTCATCGAGGTGTACGCCGAGTTCGGGCTCAGTGAAGGCGAGTTCGACCTGCTGGCCGCACTGCGTCGCAGCGGGTCGCCGTACGAGCTCAGTCCGAGCAACCTCGCCGCCTCCACCATGGTCACGTCGGGCGCGATCACCAAGCGGGTCGACCGGCTCGAGGCCCGCGGCCTCGTCGTACGCCGCAAGCAGGAGCACGACGGCCGAGCCAGGACGATCGTCCTGAGTCCGGCCGGCCGGAAGCTGATCGACCGCGCGGTCGAGGCGCACTACGCCAACGAGAAGCAGCTCTTGGAGGGTCTGCCCGACATCGACCGGGCCCGGTTGGCCCGCATCCTCCAAGCATGGGGAGAGCTGCTCGAGTTGGAATGAGCAGGTCAGGCGAAGCTCAGATCAGATCAGCTCAGATCCGGTCGAACACCTTCGGGTCCGGTCCGATCCGTCCTTCGTCGCCACGATCGAGCGCGCTGATCGCGTTCACGTCGTCGGGCGTGAGCGAGAAGTCGAAGATCTCGAAGTTCTCCTGCATGCGCGAGACGTGCATCGACTTCGGGAAGATGATGTCGCCGCGTTCGATGTGCCAGCGCAACGTCACCTGCGCCGGGGTCTTGCCCAGGCGGGTTGCGATCTCGCCGATGGTCGGGTCGTCGAGGACGGCGCCGCGACCGATCGGGGACCAGGCCTCGGTGAGGATGCCGCGGTCGAGGCCGGCCGTCCGGGCGGCCGTGTTGGCGAACTGCGGGTGCACCTCGATCTGGTTCACCGCCGGCAGTACGCCGGACTCGTCGATGATCTTCGCCAGGTGGTCGGGCTCGAAGTTGGAGACGCCCACCGACTTGGCCCGCCCGTCGCTGGTGAGCTCGGTCATCGCCTTCCAGGTGGAGACGAAGTCGCCGTCGTACTGCGTGGGCAGCGGCCAGTGGATCAGGAACAGGTCGACGTGGTCGAGCCCCAGATCGGTCAGCGACTGGTCGAAGGTGCGGCGTACGTCGTCGGGCTTGTGGTTCGGGTTGCCGAGCTTGGTGGTGATGAAGAGGTCGTCGCGCTCAATGCCCGACGCGGCCAGCGCCTCGCCGACGCCCTTCTCGTTGCCGTACATCTGCGCCGTGTCGATGTGGCGGTAGCCGATCTCCAGCGCCGAGGTCACGGTCTCGGCGGTCTCGTCCGGCGGCACCAGGAACACGCCGAAGCCGAGCTGCGGGATGGAGTGGCCGTCGTTGAGCGTCAGGGAGGGAACAGTCATGCCTACTAGACAACCACGCGCGTGCAATTGTTCCGCGTGGTCAGGGTGCGATCGCTCGAGCCGTCAGACGGCGCAGTCCATGACCTCGGGCAGGACCCTCGCGAGCGCTTTGACGTCGTCGTCGGAGAACTCGCCGTCGTCAGCGGCCGAGATCGAGCCCGCGATGCGTGGCTTGTCGAGCTTGTCGTCGGCGATCAGCTCCAGGCCCTCGTCGGAGATGTCGGAGTCGTGCAGGACCTTCGCCATGCAGTCGATGACCTCGTCGTCGGCCTCTGCGAACGACCGCGCACCCAGGTATCCGAAGAAGTTGTTGTCCTTCTCCTGCAGCGCCTCAGCCAGGTCGTCCTCGGATGGTCGGCCCCCGCACCCGGCCAGCGTGATGAGCAGGAGTACGGCGAGGGCAGGCCCGAGGCGCTTCTTCATGGGGAACAGCCAACCACGTGACAGGCTGTTCGGGTGACCAATGCAGTCGTGGTCGGCAGCGGGCCCAACGGACTCGCCGCCGCGCTGACCCTCGCCGAACGGGGCGTCGACGTGCGCGTGCTCGAGGCCAGGGATCGGGTCGGCGGCGGCACGCTCACCTCCGAGCTGACCGTTCCCGGACTGCTGCACGACGAGTGCGCGGCATTCCACCCGACCGGCGTGGGCTCGCCGTACTTCCAGCAGCTGGGCCTGGAGGAGCTCGGGCTCCGCTGGCTGTGGCCCGAGATCCAGCTCGCCCATCCCCTCGACGGCGGCGGAGCCGGGCTGCTCTGGCGCGACGTGGGGCGTACGGCGGCCGGGCTCGGCGTCGACGGGCCGGCCTGGCAGCGGCTCTTCGGCCGCACCTCCCGCAACTTCGACGCCCTCGCCACCGACGTGTTCCGGCCCATCGCGCACGTGCCGAAGCACCCCTTCAAGCTCGCCCACTTCGGCCTCCACTCGCTGCTGCCGGCGCCGTGGGCGGTCCGACGCTGGAAGACCGAGGAAGCGCGGGCCCTCTTCGGAGGGATGGCGGCTCACAAGTTCGGTTCGCTCACGACTCCGCTCTCCGCGTCCGTCGGCCTGATGCTCGGTGCCGCCGCCCATGCCTACGGGTGGCCGGTCGCCGAGGGTGGCACGGAGTCGATCACGCGTGCCCTCGTCGCCAAGCTCGAGCACGCCGGCGCCCGCATCGAGACCGGCGTCCGCGTCATGTCGTACGACGAACTGGGCGACCCCGACATCCTCATCTTCGACACGGCGCCCGACGCGGTCGCCCGGATCATGGGCGACCAGCTCCCGTCAGGCACCCGGAAGGCCTACCAGCGCTATCGATTCGGCCCGGCCGCCTTCAAGGTCGACTACGCCATCGAGGGCGACATCCCCTGGGCCAACCCCGACGTGCTCAGGGCCGGGACAGTCCACCTCGGCGGCACCCTGGAGGAGATCGTCGCCAGTGAGGCGAAGGTCGGTCGCGGTGAGATGCCCGACCTGCCGTTCGTCCTGCTCGGCCAGCAGTACCTCGTCGACCCGCTGCGCTCCGGCGGCGACTCCGGCCTCAACCCGATCTATGCCTACGCGCACGTCCCGAACGCCTGGACCGGGGATGCCACCAAGGCGATCACGGCGCAGATCGAGCGGTTCGCTCCGGGGTTCCGCGACCGGGTCCGGCACGTGCACGTGCGTGACACGGCCGGGCTCGAGGCGCACAACGCGAACTACGTCGGCGGAGACATCTCTGCCGGGGCCAACAGCGGACTCCAGCTCGTGATGCGGCCCAGGATCGCGCGAAACCCTTATTCCACCGGGGTTCCGGGCGTCTTCATCTGCTCGGCGTCCACGCCTCCGGGCGGCGGCGTGCACGGCATGGGCGGGCACAACGCGGCCCTCTCGGCGTTGCGCGGACTATCCGGCTGAGCGGGCCAACCGCAACGTGACGATCTGGAACGGCCGCAGGGTCAGCGTGATCGGCTCTGTCGCGGCCAGCGCATCGTTCTGCAGCGGTCGCTCAAGCAGGTCGACCTCGGTCACCGCTGACGCCTCGAAGGCAGGCGTCAGCGTGACCGTGGTCCGTGCGCCCAGCGGCTCATAGAGGCGCACGACGACGTCGCCCGACCGGTCCTCGGCCAGCTTCACGCACTCGACGTACGCCGTCCCGCCACTGACGGTGACCAGTGGTGGCACCGACGCACCGACGACCCGGCGCACCGGAAGGTTCAACGCGTAGCCGGCTGCCGCGGCCTCGGCGACCCCCGCGCCCGGCACGAGCGACGAGCGGAACGTGTGCCTGCCCTGGTCGGTCTCCGGGTCCGGGTAGCGAGGCGCCCGCAGCAGCGTCTGGCGCACCGTGGAGAAGGTGCCACCACCGGTGCGGGGATGACGGGTGACGTCGTGTCCGTACGTCGAGTCGTTGGCCACCGCGACGCCGTACCCGCCGTCCTCGACCTGCACCCATCGGTGCGCGCAGACCTCGAACCGGGCGGCGTCCCACGTGGTGTTCTCGTGCGTGGGACGAGTGACGTGGCCGAACTGCGTCTCGTAGCGCGCACGGTCGGTGTGCACGTCGGTGTCGAAGGCGAGCTTGAGCACCTTCTCGCGCTCGTGCCAGTCGACGGTGGTCTCGATGTCGACGCGGCCGCCGACGAGCGTGATCACCTGCGTGTACGTCGATTCGCCGAATGCGCCGTGCACCTCGAGCGACCCGTCCGTTCCTGCTGACACCGACCCGGCCAGGTCGGTGACCTGGTTGCGGTAGAAGCGGTCGAGGTCCCAGGCGTCCCACTTGTTCGGGAAGTCGGGGTGGATCTGCAGCAGGTTGGCCGCACCACCGGGAGGCAGCACCTCGCGCCCGACGCCCAGGTCGCGGATCGACCTGATGACGCCGGTCTCGTCGACCTCGACCCGCAGGTGCTCGTTCTCCAGCACTGCGTGGCCGGTCGGCTCGGTGGTCGAGCGCTCTCTCTCGTCGGTCGAGTAGCGAGCGCCAGCGAGCGTATCGAGACCCCGTCCCAGGAAGGCGACCGGCGAAGCGTCGAACACAGCCCCGTCAGATCCAGCGCCAGGACCAGTCTCGGAACCAGCCTCAGCACCCGCCAACGCGGAGATCGCACGCTCGATGATCGCCTCGAGCTCACCGGCGACCCGGGCGTACTCGAGCTCGGCCTCGCGGTGCACCCAGGCGATCGACGAACCGGGCAGGATGTCGTGGAACTGCTGCAACAGGACGGTCTTCCAGATCGCCCGGAGCTCGTCGTAGGGGTAGTCGACCAGGCCGAGCAGGTCGGCGTACGTCGACCACAGCTCGGCCTCGCGCAGCAGGTGCTCGGAGCGTCGATTCCCTTGTTTGGTGCGGGCTTGCGAGGTGTACGTGCCCCGGTGGATCTCGAGGTAGAGCTCGCCTGACCACACCGGCGCGGCGGCGCCGTACTCGCCCTCGGCGGCGGTGAAGAACTCGGCGGGCGACTCGATGGCAACCTGCGGCGAGCCCTCGAGCGAGGCCGTACGACGAGCGCGCGAGAGCATGTCGCGGGTGGGGCCGCCACCGCCGTCGCCGTGGCCGAACGGGATCAGCGACCGCGTGGCGATGCCCTTGTCGCGGAAGTTCGACGCGGTGTGCGCGAGCTGGCTGGCGGCCAGGGTGCCGTTGTAGGTGTCGGCCGGCGGGAAGTGCGTGAAGACGCGGGTGCCGTCGATGCCCTCCCACCAGAACGTGTGGTGGGGGAACTTGTTGACCGTGTTCCACGAGATCTTCTGGGTGAGGAACCAGCGGAAGCCGGCCAGCTTCACGATCTGCGGCAGCGCGGCGGTGTAGCCGAACGAGTCGGGCAGCCACACCTCCTCGCAGTCGACGCCGAGCTTGTCGATGAACCACTGCTTGCCCATCACGAACTGTCGCGCCATCGCCTCGCCGCCGACCATGTTGGTGTCGGACTCGACCCACATGCCGCCGACCGGGATGAACCGGCCCGTCTCGACGTGCCCACGGACCCGCTCGAACAGCTCGGGGCGACTCTCCTCGAGCCACTCCCACTGCTGCGCCGAGCTCATGCAGTGCCGCAGGTCGTCGGTGGTGTCGAGCAGGTGGGTCACGTTCGCGACGGTCCGCGACACCTTGCGCACGGTCTCGCGCACGGGCCACAGCCAGGCCGAGTCGATGTGCGCGTGCCCGATCGCGGTGATGCGGTGCGCGCTGGCGTGTGCCGGCCGCGCGAGCACGTCGGCCAGTTCCGCACGTGCCGCGGCAGCAGTGCCGATCACGTCGTGGGGATCGAGGGCCTCGACCGCACGCTCCAGGGCGTAGCGGATCTCCCAGCGGCGGGCATCGCCCTCACCGAGAGTGCGTTGGAGTCCGTCGAGCACGTCGACGTCGGCGTTCAGCTCGAAGACGTCGACGTTGCGGGTGCAGATCTCGGCCCGGCTGATGCGGTAGAGCGGTTCGCGGGTCGAGGTGTCGCGATCGCCTTCCCTGGTTGGCGTGTAGCCCGGGCCGATGGTCGGGTTCGCCGCCGCCTCGACGTACAGGTCGATCTCTTCGCCGGGCGTCACCGCGATCCAGGAGTTCTGCGGGTTGAGGCCCTTCACGACGCTGCCGTCGGGTCGGTGGACCAGCGCCTCGGCCTGCATGCCCGGGCGCCGGGTCGACCAGCCCAGGTCGAAGACGATCTCCGGCGTCGCCACGTCAGTGGTCGCGGGATCGGCAGGCACGGTGCCGGCCAGGTGGAACCAGCTGGTGCCCCAGGCCGGTCCCCACCGGTCGCCGACCGAAGCCGGGGCGTACGTCGCCGCGCGCGCCACGTCGAACCCGACCGGCTCGCCGACCGTGCCGTCAGGGGAGGGCGGCACGTGCCACACCTCGACCCGGAGGTCCGCGATCCCGCGATGGATGGCGGGTCTGACCCGCTCCTCCATGACACGCCCGAGCCGGTCCTCGATCTCCTTGCCGCGATCATGCATGGCCCGACACTAGTGGGGTCGAACCGTCGAATCAGTTCTTGAAGCTCTCGACCGGGTCGAAGTACTCGTCGCACTCGCACGTGTAGCCGCCCCAGTCGGCGGGTGCGGCGAAGTCCTTGCCCGACGACACGAACACCATCGTCCGGCGCTCGACGGGGCCCTCGCCGGCCGAGAAGCGCACGAGGTCGTCCTTGCCGTCACCGTTCACGTCGGAGACCGACGTGTTGGGGTTCGAGTCGAGCAGGTTGAACGCGTCCTTCGTGTCGTCGAGCCAGATCTCGGAGTCCCAGGCGTCGCCTTCGCGGCGGAGCACGACGATCTTCTGCGAGACGCCGTCGACCTCGACCACCTCGTCGGCACCGTCACCGTCGAAGTCGCCGACGACGATGTCGTAGGCCGTGGTGTTGGTGGCCATGAACCCGGTCGAGGTCAGCGCCTTCCCGTCGGACTCCAGGACCCCCAGCTGTTCCGCATCGGGCTCGGCCAGCACGAGGTCGTCGTCGCCGTCACCGTCGACGTCTGCGGGAACCGCCTGCGCGACGGCGTCCGAGGAGCTGTGCACCCGCTGCAGGTCCTCGAACCCGTCACCCGTGCTCACCGCCAGCCAGACCACGAAGTCGTCACCCGTGGCGTTGTTCGCGGGTGCGATCACGAGGTCGTCGCGCCCGTCGCCGGTCAGGTCGCCCATCATGGCGCCCTCGGTGAAGTCGGGCTGGTCGGCGTCGTCGACCCCCACCTCCATCGTGCGCTGCTTGCCGCCGACGGACGCGACCGTGACCTCGCTGCCACCCGAGCCGGGTGCGACGGCCACCAGCTCCTGCGTTCCGTCGCCGTCGATGTCGCCCTTGATCACCGAGAAGGCCCCCGACATGACCTGCTCGGTCGGACCGAACGCGGAGCCGGTGCTGGCCATGACGACGGCCCGCATCGCCTCGCCGTCCCAGTCGTGGAGGGTCAGGTCGCCCCGGCCGTCGCCGGTCAGGTCGCCGGTCACTGCCTTCTTCGTCGAGCCCCCGGGAGTCGCGGACTCGCTGTTGCCGGAGTCGTCGCCGCGCAGTGCCAGTGCAGCCACGATGCCACCGGCGACCAGCACCCCGACCAGCGCCAGTACGCCGACCAGCGCCGGCACGCCCACCAGCCGACCGCGCCGACCGCTCGGATCCATCCCGGGTGGGCGCGGTGCAGTGGGCGGGTCCGGCCGCAGAGGTGGCATGGCAGCAGGGATCTCGGCCTCGAGCGCGGCCAGCGCGGCCCGCAGCTCGGCCGCGGTCTGGAACCGGTCGGCCGGGTTCTTCGCCATCGTGCGCCGCAGCACGCGGTTGAGGGCGGCAAGCCCGGGGCCGGTCTCCGGCACCTGGGGCAGCTCACCCTCGAGGTGGCCGATCGCCACGTCGACGTCGGAGCCCGTGTACGGCGGCTGGCCGGCCAGGCACGCCCAGAGCAGGCACCCGACCGCGTAGATGTCGGTGGTCGGAGCAGCCGGACTGCCCGAGGCGCGTTCGGGTGCGAGGTACTGCCACGTCCCGGCAACACCGCCGGCCACGGTGAGCCGGTTCCCGGTGTCGGCGATGCCGAAGTCGCACAGGTAGGCGTGCAGGTTGGTCGCATCCGGATCGCGCAGCAGCACGTTGCTGGGCTTGACGTCACGGTGCAGTACGCCGACCGCGTGGGTCGCCCGGAGCGCCTCCGCGACCTGCCCGCAGACCTGCACGGCGCGGTGTGGCGGGAGCGGGCCACGCGCCCGGAGCAGGTCGCCGAGCTCGCCCCCGCGGATCAACTGCGTGGCGATCCACAGGTGCCCGTCGCTCTCCCCGTGGTCGTAGATCGTCGTGACGTGCGGGGAGTCCAGTCGGGTCAGCACGTCGGCCTCGCGGCGGAAGCGCTCCCGGAACTCCTCCCCGCTCGCGAGGTGGTCCGACATCACCTTCAATGCGACGAGGCGGTCGAACCGGGTGTCGGTGGCGATGTGGACGGCTCCCATGCCGCCGGCGCCCAGACGCTGGCCGACGACGAAGCGCTGTGGTTGTTCAGGCACGCGCCCACACTGCCCTACGCCGCCTCACCGGAAACTCTCAGGCCGTTCGGCGAAAGCTCACTCGGTCGGCGCAGGGCCGACGGACTGCGGGTAGTCCTCCGCGCCGTGGGCGTACTCGCGCCACGACTCCACGGTCTCGAAGGCGAGGCCGCTCGAGAGGGCCACCTTGAAGTCGTACGACGGCGCGTCGTACTCGCCGCTGAAGAGGAGGACGTCGTCGCGCCGATCGCCGTCGAAGTCCGCGACCGACGGGGCCTTGATGCTGGAGACGAATGTGTCGGCCTGCAGGGTTCCCCGCACGTCGTCCTCCCACTGCTCGTCGGCGTAGGTCCACACCACCAGCCCGCTTCCCGTGCCGGTGGAGGGGACGCCGACGAGCTCGTCGGTGCCGTCGCCGTCGAAGTCGCCGGGCGCCAGGAGGCCGGAGGCCTGGGCCAGCCCCTGGGGCGTCGTGGCCGTGAGCTGCGAGCCGTTCGAGACCAGCAACCCCAGCGAGTCGGCCCCGTCGAGCAGGGCCAGGTCGTCGTCGCCGTCGCCGTCGAAGTCTCCGGGCAGCGGTCGGGGCACCTCGGTGTCGGAGGTGTACCACTGCGTGAACTCGGCGAACCCGTCACCGGTGCTGAGGCTCACCCAGATGCCCTGCGAGCCCGTGACGCTTCCGTCGCTGGCCAAGGCCAGGTCGTCGTTGCCGTCCCCGTCGAAGTCGCCCAGCGCCGGATAGAGGGAGCTGGACCCCCGCGGGGCTGCCAGGTCGGTGCTCTGGACACCGTCGACCCCGTCCCGGAGCACGGAGATGCGGTACTCCAGGTCGGCCCCCGGGGCCGTCTCGACAGAGAGGAGGTCGAACTTCTCGTCCCCGTCGACATCACCGCGCAGTGGGACGCCGACCTCCTCGGCCCAGGGCTGCGGCTCGCCGAGGGTGGTGCCGTCCGAGGAACGCAACAGCTCGACGTCCTGTCCCACGTCGGCGAGGTGGCTGACGATGAGGTCGCCGAACCCGTCGCCGTCCACGTCGCCGGTGATCGGTCGGTCGACCGGTTCGGCGGCTTCGTCGGCCGGGGGAGCGGTGCTCCGCTCGTCTGAGGTCGCGTCGGCCGGGGCGTCGTCCGAGGTCAGCGCCTTGATCCCGATGGCCGCACCGAGGACCGCGACCAGGGCGACCACGCCTCCGACCAGGAGGCCGCGGCGCCTGCCCGGCGTACGCCCGGGCTGGCCAGCAGCAGCCAGCAGACCCGCCCCGGCGGCGCGCAGCTCGGAAGCGAGTTCGGCCGCGGATCCCTGTCGCTGCAGGGGGTCCTTGCTCATCGCCCGTCCGATGACGGCGTTCAGCCGGCGCGCCAGCGGGGCCGTCAGACCTCGTCCCGGGCGAAGGGTGGGTGGCGCCTGCCGGGCATGGGCCAGGGCGACCTCGATCTCGGTGCCGTCGTACGGCGGGTGCCCGGTGAGGCAGGTCCACAACAGGCAGCCGACTGCGTACACGTCGCTCGCGGGGGTCGCCTGCTGCCCGGAGCCGCACTCGGGGGCCAAGTAGTCCCACGTGCCGGTGGCGCCGCGTACGGCGGTCAGGTCGGCGCCGATCTCACGGGCCAGGCCGAAGTCGGTGAGGTAGGCGTGCTGCTCCGCGGAGCCCGGGGAGGAGACGAGGATGTTGGCGGGCTTGACGTCGCGGTGGACGACTCCCCGCGAGTGGGCGTCCTGGAGCGCGTCGGCCACCTGGGTGCACAGCCGGATCGCCAGGGCGGCGGGCAGCGGCCCGTTGTGCGCGATGAGCTGGCCGAGGTCGCCGCCCTCGACGAGCTGGGTGGCGATCCACAGGTGACCGTTCTGCTCGCCGTGGTCGTAGACCTCGACGATGTGCGGGGAGTCGAGCCGCCCCAGCACCGTCGCCTCGCGCAGGAAGCGGGCCCGGAACGTCGGGTCCTCGGCAAGGTGGCCGGACATCACCTTCAGCGCGACCCGACGGTTGAGGTGTTCGTCGCGCGCGGCGTGCACGACGCCCATGCCTCCCGAGCCGATGACTCCCTCGACCCGGTAGCGCCCGACCACGGAGCCCGGTGTCAGCGACTCGAACATGCAGCGTCCCCCTTGGCACGTCGTCTCGATCGGTCCCCACACCCTAGAAGGTGCGGGGACCGATCGAGGCGCCGTGGTCGCCCAGGTCGACGCCTAGCTCACTTGAGCTTGAAGCGGGCGCTGATCGAGGATCCGTCCTGGGTGGTCATGGTGGCGGTGTAGCAGGTGCCGGCGCCGGTCGGGGTCTTCCAGTTCTGGATGAACTGGCCGCCGGTGGTGTCGTAGCGCAGGGACGTGCCACCGGTGGACAGGATCTCGATCGGGTCCTCGGTGCCGGTGCCGGAGGTGCAGCTCACCTTGGCGGTGCGGAAGCTGGCGACGACCGCGGTGTCGGTCAGCTCGGTCGGCCCGGCGAACACCTCGAACTTCAGGGGCACGGTGCTGCCGCCCTTGACGGTGTTCCAGACGCTGCCCATGTCGACCGGCTGCCTGAAGCCGGTGAGGGTCCACGCCAGCACCGTGTAGGTGAGTGTCGAGGTCGACGAGTTGCCGGCCACGTCGGTGGCGGTGGCGGTGTAGCTGTGCGTGCCGACGCTCGTCCCGCCTCCCGTGACCACGCAGTCGACCAGGCCCGACGTGGCGTCCGTGGACTCACACGTCGGGGCGGACGGGTCGTCGCCGTAGTAGTAGCTGCCGTCCGGCCCGCCGACGAGGGTCGGCGTGGTCGGCGCGGCCTTGTCGACCTTGTAGGACTTCGTGACCGCGCCGGTGGGCGTGGTGTTGCCTGCGGCGTCGGTGAAGGCCGGGCTGGCCACCTCGATCGCTGCGCCCTCGCCGGAGGAGGTCGCCGTCGTGCTGGCGCTGGCCGGACCGGAGAGTACGTCGGTCGCGGTGAACGTCACGGCCACGTCGGAGGTGTACCACCCGTTGTGTCCCGCGGTGCCTGACACCGTGACGTCGTTGTCGACGACCGGTGCTGTGGCGTCGCGCTTGAGGCTGACGGTCTGCTCGGCAGCAGAGCCGCCGGCACTGGTCGCGGAGCACGTGTAGCCGGTCAGCGACTGGTCGGTGGTGACCAGCTGGTCGACGCAGCCAGTGAGAGCCACCGAGCCCGGCGACTCGGGCTCGGACACGTGCCAGGTCAGCGAGACGTCGGAGCGGTACCAGTCATTGTCGCCGTCCGGCGTGGCCGGGTCCAGCGTGTAGGTGATGACCGGAGCACTCTGGTCGACGATCGAGTAGGTCTCTGACGCGGAGGCTGCCAGTCCGCCGCCGTCGGTGTAGGTGCAGCTGGCGGTCTGCGTGCCGATGCCATCGACGGCATAGGGGCCGGTGACCGCGCTGAGTGTGGCCGGGAACGACGACGGGCCGTCCTCGGTGTCGGCGACCTCGCAGGTGGCGTCCGGTACGGCGCCCTTCGCGTAGCTTGCGCCGCCTTCGATGCCGGAGACCGAGAGGGACGGTGCGGAGTTGGCGGGCGGAGCCACCGTGACCGTGAAGGTCGCGGGCGACATGTTGAACGAGCCCTGGCTGGTGTTGGTCATCTGGGTGGCCGACACGGTTGCCGACCCCTCGGCCACCGGCGTCACGGTCAACTGCTGGACGGTGCCGCACGAGGTGAAGGTCACCGACGCCGGACTGACCGTGGCGACCGCGGTGTCCGAGGACGAGACGGCGAGGGTCAGTGCGGTGCCGCCGGTCAGGTTGCAGCCGTTCTTCCCGTCGCCCCCCTGTGGCTTCACGTAGAGCGACGTGGTGCCGTTCGCGCCGCCGACGTTGAGCGGCAGCACCTCGGCGGCGGTGTCGACGGTCAGGTCGAGGTCGTTGGTGATGTCGTCGGCGACGGCGACCCCGCTCAAGGCCAGTGCCGCCGACATGGTGAGCGCGGTGAGTGTCGAGGCCCGGGCGAGCTGCTTCCGGGCGCGGCGGTGATTCTCGGAGACTCGCATGCGGAGCCCTCTTCCTGCTGGAACCCCCTGGCGTGGTCCCCGCCCCGGGACCCCCGGGGACTCGCACAGTGCCCTCGCTTCGGGAGGGATGTTCGCGATCCTGCCCCCGGGCTCGCCCCGACAGCCGGCGAAGCGGGGGATCTGATCAGCGAACCATCCGAAAGGGCTGGTCCAGACAACCGATCGGGCAGGGATCGGTCACATGTTCTCTCGCGGAGCGATGGGAGCCGTGTAGTCCTCGCACCCGCAGGTGTAGGTCCCCCAGTCGACCGGCGGCGCGAACTTCTTGCGTGAGGCGACGAACACCCGGATCGTGCGCGACTGAGGATCGGTCGTGCCCGCGAACTGCACCAGGTCGTCCTTGCCGTCTCCGTTCACGTCACTGATCGCGGCTCCCGGTTGCGACCACCCGACCCCGAACGCCCCGGACTTGTCGGTCAGCCACACCTGCGCATCCCAGGCACCGCGCTTGCGCTGCAGGACGACGGCCTTGCTGTCGACGCCGTCGAGGGTCAGCACGTCGTCGGCACCGTCGCCGTTGAAGTCGCCGATCATGAACTCGTCGACGGTGGTGAGGGTCTGTTCGAAGTCGGTCGGCGTGAAGGTTCCTCCGCCCGACTCGAGGACGGCCAGGCTCCCTTCGCTCTCGTCGGCCAGGACCAGGTCGTCGTCTCCATCCCCGTCGACATCGGCAGGTTCGACGTGCGAGACGACCTCCGGCCCGCTGTACAACCTCTTGAGTCGCTCGAACCCGTCGCCCGTGCTGATCGCGGCCCAGACGTCGAAGCTCTCGGCGTACTCCGCATTGGCCGTGGCCAGCACCAGGTCGTCGCGCCCGTCGCCGTCGAGATCGGCAAGCATCGCGCCGCCCGACCAGTCCGACTGGACACCCATTGCGCTTCTCGCCTTCAGGACCTGCGGCGTACCGGATGCCGAACCGACCGTGACGGTCATCGTCGTGTTTCCCTTGGTGCCGTCAGCAGAGTATTCCGAACCCTTCTCGACGCCGACGATCTCTTCGGCTCCGTCACCGTCGAGGTCGCCCCGCACCACCATCGTCAGGCCCTTCCTGAGCACCTGTGCCGGTGCGGCGAAGAAGCCGCCGCCGTTCGCCATCATGACGGCGGGCGTCGCGTCGAACGCATCGTGGAATGCCAGGTCACCTCTCCCGTCGCCGTTGAGGTCGAAGGTGACCGCCTGTTTGGTGGACGGATCGCGGACCGGCGGGGCCGGTTTCGCGGATGCGGACGGGGAGGGCTCGGCTGACGGCGACGTTCCCCCGTCGGACGGACTGGCGGACGGGCTGCCGGACGCGCTGGGGGAGGCGGAGCCGTCGGAGCGGTCCCCGTCGTCATCACGCAGTGCCCATGCAGCGCCGATGCCACCGCCTACCAGCAACAGCGCCAGGACTGCGGCCCCGATCATGCGGCCACGGCGTCGGGGTCGCGCTGTGGGCTCGGACGGAGCGGAGGGGCGCAGCGGGGGCATCGACGCCGGCAACTCGGCCTCGAGTCGGGCCAGGGCGTCCCGAAGGTCGGCCGCCGAGGAGTATCGGTCGGCCGGGTCCTTCGCCATGGCGCGCCGCAGGACCTCGTTGAGCCCGGCCTGCTCGGGTCCGTCCCCCGGAAGCTGTCGGATGTCTCCTTCGAGGTGTCCGACGAGGATCTCGACTCCCGAGCCGGAGTAGGGAGGATGGCCTGTCAGGCAGGCCCACAACAGGCAGCCGACGGCATAGATGTCGGTGGCCGGGGTGGCGGGAGCGCCGCCACCCCGCTCGGGTGCGAGGTACTGCCACGTGCCGGCGAGCCCGCCGGCAGCCGTCAACCGGTCGTTGCCCGTGTCGGCGATGCCGAAGTCGCACAGGTAGGCGTGCAGGTTGGCGGCGTCGGGGTCCCGGAGCAACACGTTGCTGGGCTTGACGTCGCGGTGCAACACCCCTGCCGAGTGACTGGCGCGCAATGCCTCGGCCACCTGCCCGCACACGCGCACGGCCTTGCGCGGTGGGAGTGGGCCACGGAGCCGGAGAAGGTTGCCCAGCTCGCCGCCCCGGACCAGCTGGGTGGCGATCCAGAGCGTGCCGTCGTCCTCCCCGTGCTCGTAGATGGCGGTGACGTGGGGGGAGTCCAGACGCGCGAGGACGTCGGCCTCCCGCCGGAAGCGCTTGCGGAACTCGATGCCGCCGGCGAGGTCTTCGGACATCACCTTGAGCGCGACGAGGCGGTCGAAGCGTGTGTCGGTGGCGACGTAGACCGCTCCCATGCCACCGGCGCCGAGTCGTCGGCCGACCTCGAAACGTCCGAACACTTGCGGACCCGCTCCTGGTTGGTCGTTCACTGGCCTGTCCTTCCCACGAACGCCAGGTCACGGTCCCAGGCAGGATGCAGCCAGGTCTCCCGATTCGCGAACGTGCTTCCCTTGGAGACTGCGACGAGGAGATTCGGCGCGTCGTTGAGCTCGCCCGCCAGGAAGAGGGCGTCGTCCCGGCCGTCCCCGTTGACATCGGCCACCGCCGGTGCCGCGTTCTGATGAACGCCGGGGTCCCTCTCGTCCGAGCTGCTCACCCGGGCGTTCCACTGGTTGCGGACATGTCGCCACACGATGATTGCTCCTCCGGCCTGGCTGTCTCCGACGAGCTCGTCCGTGCCGTCGCCGTCGAAGTCGCCGGCCGCGAGCGGGCCGAGCTCCTGGGGCATCTCCTGGACGCCGACGCCGGCGAAGGACGATCCGTCGGACTCCAGCAGCTTGATGCTGGTGGCGGCCACCAGCGCGAGGTCGTCGTCACCGTCACCGTCGAAGTCGCCCGGCACCGGCCGGACCTCCTCGTCCTCGAACTCGCGCCAGGTGCGGAGCCTGCCGAACCCACTCTCGGTGCTGCGGCTGACCCAGATCCGTGCCCGCTCGCCGGAGCGGACGTTCTGCGTGACCACCGCAAGGTCGTCGCGACCGTCACCGTCGTAGTCGCCGAGTGCCGACTTGACGTCCAGGGCCTCACCGGGTGCTCTCAGGACCGACTTCTCGACCTTCTTCGTGCCGCCGTGGGTCACCGTGACGCGAAAGGCGTCGTTGAAGCCCGTGGTGACGATCGACACGAGGTCCGACGTGCGGTCGCCGTCGACATCGGCCTGCATCAGCAGGTCGGCCCCTCGGGCCCACGTCTCCGCCGAGGACAGCGACTTCCCGTCCGAGACCATCAGTCGCGCGGACTTGACCGAGTCGTCGCTGGTCATGAAGACGTCTCCGAAGCCGTCGTCGTCCTGGTCGCCGGTGATCGGGCGGCCGGTCACCTTGACCGGGTTCGCGGACTCAGCCTCGCTCTGCTCATCGGTCGGTGGTGTGGCATCGGCCTGGGGAGGCGGGTTGCCGGGATCGGGCAGGTTGAGAGCCAGACCGACCCCGAGAATCGTGGCTGCGACTGCCGCCACGGCCAACAACGTGCTCCGACGCCTCCGGCGCGTTCCGGGAGCCCGCCCGGTGACCCGGCCTCGCACGTCGGCGGCAAGTTCGCCCGCGGACGCCTGCCGCCGGTGGGGGTCCTTGCTCATCGCCTTGGTGATGACGGTGTTCAGCTCGCTGGCGTCGGCCGCGGTGACCGACGGACCGGCGACCAGTGTCGGAGGCGCGTTCCGGGCGTGGGCCAGGGCGACCTGCGCCATGGTGCCGGCGTAGGGCGGACGCCCGGTCAGGCAGGTCCACAGCAGACACCCGACGGCGTACACGTCGCTGGCGGCGGTGGCCGGCCTGCCGGTGCCGCACTCCGGGGCGAGGTAGTCCCACGTGCCGGCGGTGCTGCGCACGGCGGTGACGTCGTCGCCGATCTCGCGGGCCAGACCGAAGTCGGTCAGGAAGACATGGGGCTCGGCGGCCCCGGGATTCGCGAGCAGGATGTTCTCGGGCTTGACGTCGCGGTGGACGACGCCACGCGCGTGGGCGTCCTGGAGTGCGTCCGCCACCTGGGCGCAGATGTGGCGGGCAAGTCGCGGCGACAGTGGCCCCCGCTCTGCGACGAGCCGGGCGAGGTCGCCCCCTTCGACGAGCTGGGTCGCGATCCACAGATGGCCGTCCATGTCTCCGTGGTCGAAGACCTGCACGATGTGCGGGGAGTCGAGACGGCCGAGCACGGCCGCCTCGCGGACGAAGCGCTGGCGAAACGTCGGGTCCTCGGCCAGGTGTCCGGTCATCACCTTCAGGGCGACACGACGGTTGAGGTGCTCGTCACGTGCGGAATGGACGACGCCCATCCCGCCGGAGCCCACGACGGCCTCGATGCGGTAGCGCCCGCCGACCAGGGTGCCGGGGCGCAGCGACGTGAACATGCACCCTCCCCCTCGTGCGATCAGATGCGGACGACCCTAGGACATTGCGACGGCCTTCCCGAACGCTCCTTCCCTGAAGCGTCGGGAATGAACCCCCGAAGTCCTGTGTTGGGCTCAGTGAGCAAACTTGAGTTGATTCGACTCAACTTATTTGCCACACTTCCTGCGGCGGCGCAGGATGGGCCCCACTCAGACTCCCCGGACGGTCCGACCAGGACGCCCGGGACCACCAGAAACACACACCGGAGGTACTCCCCATGGCACGAGCGGTCGGCATCGACCTCGGCACGACGAACTCCGTCGTCGCCGTCCTCGAAGGTGGCGAACCCACCGTCATCGCAAACGCAGAAGGCGCCCGCACCACCCCGTCGGTGGTCGCGTTCGCCAAGTCCGGCGAGGTCCTCGTCGGCGAGGTCGCCAAGCGTCAGGCGGTCACCAACGTCGACCGCACGATCCGCTCGGTCAAGCGCCACATGGGCGAGAGCTGGACGACCCAGATCGACGACAAGTCCTTCACCCCGCAGCAGATCAGCGCCTTCATCCTGCAGAAGCTGAAGCGCGACGCCGAGGCCTACCTGGGCGAGCCCGTCACCGACGCGGTCATCACCGTCCCGGCGTACTTCTCCGACGCGCAGCGCCAGGCCACCAAGGAAGCCGGCGAGATCGCCGGCCTCAACGTGAGCCGCATCGTCAACGAGCCGACCGCGGCCGCGCTGGCCTACGGCCTCGACAAGGGCGACGACCAGACCATCCTCGTCTTCGACCTCGGTGGCGGCACGTTCGACGTGTCCCTGCTCGAGATCGGTGAGGGCGTCGTCGAGGTCAAGGCGACCTCGGGCGACAACCACCTCGGTGGCGACGACTGGGACAACAAGATCGTCGAGTGGATGATCGCGAAGTTCAAGGCCAACAACGGCGTCGACCTCGGTGCCGACAAGATCGCCAAGCAGCGCCTCCAGGAGGCCGCGGAGAAGGCCAAGATCGAGCTGTCCAGCTCGAGCGAGACCCAGATCCACCTGCCCTACATCACTCACGGCGAGTCCGGCCCGCTCCACTTCGAGGAGAAGCTGACCCGCAGCGAGTTCCAGAAGCTCACCGCCGACCTGCTCGAGCGCACCAAGGCGCCGTTCCAGTCGGTGCTCAAGGACGGCGGCGTCGCGATCGCCAACATCGACCACGTGGTCCTCGTCGGTGGCTCGACCCGCATGCCCGCCGTGACCGAGGTCGTCACCGACCTGCTCGGCGGCAAGCAGCCCAACAAGGGCGTCAACCCCGACGAGGTCGTCGCGGTGGGTGCCGCGCTCCAGGCCGGCGTGCTCAAGGGTGAGGTCAAGGACGTCCTGCTCCTCGACGTGACCCCGCTGTCGCTGGGCATCGAGACCAAGGGCGGCGTGATGACCACGCTCATCGAGCGCAACACCACGATCCCGACCAAGCGCTCCGAGATCTTCACGACCGCTGACGACAACCAGCCGTCTGTCGAGATCAAGGTCGCCCAGGGCGAGCGCCAGATGTGGGCCCAGAACCAGGGCCTCGGCAACTTCGAGCTGACCGGCCTTCCGCCGGCCCCGCGCGGCGTGCCGAAGATCGAGGTCACCTTCGACATCGACGCCAACGGCATCGTGCACGTCTCCGCCAAGGACCACGCGTCCGGCCGCGAGCAGTCGATGACGATCTCCGGTGGTTCGGCCCTGTCCAAGGACGAGATCGACCGCATGGTCAAGGAGGCCGAGCAGTACGCCGACGAGGACCGCAAGCGCAAGGAAGCCGTCGAGGCCCGCAATCAGGCCGACGGTCTCGTCTACACGACCGAGAAGTTCCTGGCCGACAACGGCGACAAGGTGCCCGACGACGTGAAGACCGAGGTCCAGGCTGACGTCGACGCGCTCAAGGCGACCCTCGAGAACGCCGAGGCCACCGCCGAGGAGCTCGAGGCCGGTGTCTCCAAGCTCGGTGAGTCCAGCCAGAAGATGGGTGCCGCGATGTACGCCGCCGCCGAGGCCGACCAGGCCGCCGCCGGTGGAACCACCGGCGCGACCGGCGAGGCCGACGACGACGTCGTCGACGCCGAGATCGTGGACGAGGAGCCTGCCGAGGGCGCCGAGGGTGAGTCCAAGTGACCCAAGGCCCTGGTGACGAGTCCCCCGAGGACCCGGCTGCTGAGGAGCGCTCCGAGCAGTCCGCCGCGCCCGAGGAGCAGCCCATCGCGGGCCACTCCTTCGGCGAGGCGGCCGCCGAGATGGCCAACGAGTCGGAGGTCGAGGAGCCCCAGCAGTCGGGGGAGCGCTCCGACCCGGCCGACGACGAGCTGGCCGTCGCCCGCATGGAGCTGGAGGAGCGCACGCTCGACCTCCAGCGCCTGCAGGCGGAGTTCCTCAACTACAAGCGACGGGTCGACCGCGACCGTGAGCTGATCAAGGAGAACGCCACGTTCTCCGCGTTGGCCCCGATCACCGAGGTCCTCGACAACATCGACCGGGCCCGCGCACACGGGCCGCTCGACGAAGGCTTCCGGGCCGTCGCCGACCAGCTCGAGCGGGTCGTCGCGGGCCAGGGCCTGGTGCGCTACGGCGCCCCGGGCGAGGCCTTCGACCCGTCGCTCCACGACGCCCTCTCCCACATGGGAGAAGACGCCGAGGTCGAGGTCACCACGGTCAAGGTGGTGGCCAAGGCGGGCTACAAGATCGGTGACCGCGTCGTGCGCGCGGCCCAGGTGCTGGTCGTCGACCCGGCGCCCGACGCCACCGACGGCTGACCCACCACTGAACACATCGAGAACTGACGAAGGGAGGCGCGCGTGAGCGGCAAGGCTGACTGGGCGAGCAAGGACTACTACAAGGAGCTCGGGGTCTCGAAGGACGCAGGTGCCGACGAGATCAAGAAGGCCTACCGTCGTCTCGCGCGCGCCAACCACCCCGACTCCAACCCGGGTGACAGTGCCAAGCACGAGAAGTTCAAGTCGGTGGCCGAGGCCTACGACGTCGTCGGCGACCCCGAGAAGCGCAAGGAGTACGACGAGATCCGCAGCGCGCCCCGGTTCCCGACCGGTGGCGGCGGTGGGGGCTTCGACGTCAGCGACCTCTTCGGCCAGCGCGGTGGAGGCGGTGGCGGCGGAGGCATCGGTGACATGTTCGGTGACCTCTTCGGCGGCGGGCGCCCACGCCAGGCCCGGCCGCAGCGCGGCGCCGACGTCGAGAGCTCGGCGACGATCAGCTTCGAGGACGCCATGGAGGGCGTCACGATCAGCCTGCGGCTGACCAGTGACGCGCCCTGTCCGAGCTGTTCGGGCACCGGCGGCAAGCCGGGCACGAAGCCCCACATCTGCATGGTCTGCGAGGGCGCCGGCATGGTCGCCTCGACCGCGGGCGGTGCGTTCACGCTCAACGAGACCTGCCCGGCCTGCGGCGGTCGCCAGCTCGTGTACGACGAGCCGTGCCCCACGTGCCACGGGTCCGGTCGCGGCAGTTCCGCGCGCTCGATCCAGGCCCGCATCCCGGCCGGGGTCAAGGACGGGCAGAAGATCCGCCTTCGCGGCAAGGGTGCCCCGGGCGAGAACGGCGGCCCGGCCGGTGACCTCTACGTGCACGTCAAGGTCACGTCGCACCGGCTGTTCGGGCGCAAGGGCGACAACCTCACCCTCGACGTGCCGGTCGGGTTCGACGAGGCCGCGCTCGGTGCCGAGATCAAGGTGCCCACCCTCAAGCACGGGCCGGTGACGTTGAAGGTGCCGGCCGGTACGCCGAACGGCCGCACGTTCCGGGTCCGCGGCAAGGGTGCCCGCAAGGCCGACGGCACCAACGGCGACCTCCTGGTCACCCTTGAGGTCCAGGTGCCCGCCGTACTCGACACGGCGGCTCGTGAGGCCGTCGAGGCCTACCGCGCGGCGATGGTCGGCAAGCCGCTGCGTGGCGGCCTCTTCGAGGAAGTCTGAGCATGGTCACCCCCGACCCCACAGTCGGTGTCTACGTGATCAGCGTGGCCGCCGAGCTGGCCGGGCTGCACCCCCAGACGCTGCGCACCTACGAGCGGATGGGCCTGATCACTCCTGGCCGCACCGGTGGCGGCGGGCGTCGCTACTCGCACCACGACATCGAGATGCTGCGGGTGATCGCCGACCTGACCTCCCACGGCATCGGCATCGAGGGGGTCCGCCGCATCCTCGACCTGGAGAACCAGGTGCTCGCCCTCTCGGCGCGCAACGAAGAGCTCGCCGCTGAGGTCATGGGTCTGCGCGAGACCCTGCGCGGGCTCCTCGGCAGCTCTCGCGCCGCGGCGGCCGGCAACCTGCCGGTCCTCCGGTCGCCCTCGACCGGCCAGGTCGTGGTGTGGCGCCGCAACAAGCCGTGAGCACCACGTCGACCCCGACATTCGGGCGTCGAAGTCTTTGACGTTCTTGGGGTCATGTAAAGTTGCCGCATGAGCCAGTCGAGCGGTCGCGCCAAGGGTGCCGAGTCCTTCAAGGACAAGGTGCACGGGTTGCTGCGTGAGTCGATCCTCGACGCCGCCTGGGCGCGGGCCACACACGCGTCGTGGGGGCAGGTCCGCATCGCCGACATCGCCGAGGACGTCGGCGTGAGCCGGCAGACGATCTACAACGAGTTCGGCACCAAGGACCAGCTCTCGCTGGCCCTCTTCGACCGGGAGCTCCAGCGGGTCCTTGCCGAGCTCGAGACCCGGCTGGCCTCTTCGGAGAGGTTCGAGGAAGGCATCCGCCGGGCGCTTCTCTGGATGCTCGACGAGGTCACCGACCACGCCCTTCTCGGTCGCATGGTGACCGACGCCAGGTCCGGCGGCGGCGACGGGCTGGTCCCGGTGCTGACCGTCCGTTCCGACATGATCATCACCCCGGTGCGCGCCACCCTCACCCGCATCGCGATGGAGCGCTGGCCCGAGGCCGACGCGTCCGCCGTCGAGGTGGTGTCGGACATGTATGTCCGGTTCATCCTCAGCCAGATCATCACCCCCACCGATCTCGACCGCGTCGCGATGGTCGACGCGATGGTCACCATGGCCAAGCACATCCAGATCCCGGCATCCGCGAGATGAGGGACCGCACCCGCGAGGTCGGCGTCTTCGCTGCCGGCCTCGTCGCCGGCGTCGTGCTCGCACTCCTGCTGCCGATCGTGATCAGCAAGATCAGTGGTCTGGTCCCCGACTCCGACGACCCGCTCGACTACGTGACTGTCGTCGACCCGACGGCCCCCATCTCGCCGAGGCTTTCCGCGGTCGCCAAGCGCCTCGACCTGAGCACCGACGTCGACTGGCGGGCCACCCTGCTGGAGCGCTCCACGGTCGTCTCCCGCAGGTCGACGCTCACCCCCGCCGCCCTCAAGGCGCTCAAGAAGTCGGTGACCGTCCCCGACGCGGAGCAGTTCGAGCTCCTCGGCGTGGTCAGCAACCTCGACTCGCCGAAGTCAGTGCGCACCAACGGCGCGTTCTACATGGTCGCGCTGTCCCGACAGGCACCGGCCGAGACCTGGCTGCGCGAGGACCACCGCATCTTCGCCGACGACGCCATGGAGAAGACGCGCGTGACCTACCAGGCGGGCGCGCTGATCTTCTACTACGCGCCGGTCGGCACGGCCGACTACTCCCAGGCGATCCGCCGCTACGTCGGTGAGGTGGTCAGGTGTCCGCGCGACACCAGCGCCTGCCCGGAGTGAGCGCTCCGGGCTGAGCGACCCTAGTCGTCGACCGGCTGCAGTGACGCGGGGTTGTCGACCGTGCCCATCCGGCTGAACGGCTGGATGCGGCGGTTCATGATCGCTCCGATGTCGTCGGCGGCGACGACACCGAAGACCCGGGAGTCGTCGGACCCTCCCCAGTTGTCGCCGATCAGCCAGTAGTGGTCGTCGGGCACGGTGAACGCCTTCGCACGGTTCTCCATCACGCCGTCGGCCGAGCAGCACTTCTGACCGACGCGGTCGCCGTACTGGCTGGCCCAGGCGTCGCTGACGACCTCCTGCCAGGCCTTCTCTCCCGCGGGCCGCAGGAGTACGACGGGCTTGCGGTCGCGCTGGCGTACGACGATGCGGTCGCCGGGAACTCCGATCACCCGCTTGACCACCTTGTTGCCGTCGACTGTGGCCTCGATCACATCGAAGCGGTCGATGTCGCCGCGTCCGAGGATGTTGGTGAAGAGGCGATCGCCCGGCTCGAGGGTCGGTTCCATGCTGTGCCCCTGCACCTTCACGGAGAAGGTGAACGCTCCCACGGGAACGAGAATTGCCAACAGCACAAGGGCGATCAACACAAAGCCGAGGAATCTGCCTGCCCGTCCGATGTCGCGGTCGCGGAGTGCCATGAGGGTGCCTGATTTCGGTGGTGGGGCAAGGGGTCGAGCGAAATCTACTCCCGGGTGGCCGGGTTTACATGAATTGGTCAACGTAAAGCAGAAAGACCTTGGACGGTATCTGTCGACAAGGTGTTGTTTCGGACATATGGTGTCCCACGTCATGACGAACCGGGGCGCTTGTCGCCCACTTCGCATGCAGGGTTGGGAGGCCCGGTGCGGAGCGTTCTCGGGGTCGGCGATCGATGTCGCCGGGTGCAAGGGGAGTTGGGACATCCGATGGTGCGAGCGTGCCATCGTCGTGTTCTTCCTGGGAGGGAAGCATGAAGGAAAAGGGTATGGGGCGTACGCGCCTCGGCCGCTTCGCAGCAGTGACGGTCCCCGCCACGGCAGCAAGCCTGGGTCTCGGTTTCGCCATCGTCACCGGCATGGTGTCGGCGTCCGTGTCGTCGGCCGGCGGCTTCCAGGTCGGCGGTGACGCGGCTCGGGCAGACGGCATGAAGATGTCGCTGGCGAGCACCGACGTCGCCCAGAACGAGGCAGACGCGACCGGTCAGGCCTCCGAGGCCGCACTGGTCACGCTGGAGGACGGTTACCTCGACGGCATGTGCCTGGCCGTCAACCAGAGCCTGCCGGTCATCGGCCAGGTGAGCCTGACCCTCGGCGTGCCCACCGGCACCGTCGGAGTCGGCACCATCGACCTCAACGCCTCGCAGGTCAACACCGGAACCGCCAACCTGCCCTCCACCACCATCGGTGTGGCCGCGGGCGAGACCGGACAGAACGTCGCCGCCAGCAACGTCGGTGGTTTCGGCCTGAAGACGAACGACACCACCGGTGTCGAGGGCACGGACGAGGCGGCCGCGTCGGCCGTCAAGCTCGCCGACCTCAACGCAACGGCCTACCAGCTGACGCTCAACAACGGGCTGGACGTCGGCTCGCTGGAGATCGGCGTCTCGCGGAGCACGGCCACCTGCTGATTGCAGGCAACGCCCCGATGACCGCTTGAGGGAGCGGGCGGGCCGGTGACCCCGGCCCGCCCGCTCCACCTGCGGCCCCCGAATGCACCAGTCGCAGCACCCCGCATGACTTTGGAGAAGCACATGAGCGTCGCGAACGAGATCGACCCGAACCACACGGACACTGACCCGAACCACCGTGAGATCGACCAGAACCACGCCGGCACCGACCCAGAGCGTTCGCGTCTCGGCTCGATCGTCCACTCCGTCAACCGCTTCCGGCGTACCCGCCCGTTCTGGGGGTGCATCATCCTGGCCCTCGGCGGCTGGTTCGTGCTCAAGCCGGTGATCGGCTCGGCTGCGATGACCCTCGAGCTCGGCGTGGGTGGGGTGTCCGGCTACATCCTCGGCGGCGGCATGATCGCCGCGGCCCTGATCGCCTTCGTGCTGCCCGCCCAGCGTCACTTCCCGGCCCTGATCGCGACCATGCTGTCGGTGGCCTCGCTGCCACTGGCCAACCTCGGCGGCTGGCTGATCGGCATGTTCCTCGGCATCGTCGGGGCCGGCATGGTCTTCGCCTGGGCGCCGTACAGCGACAAGCAGCTCGCGAAGTTCGCGGCCCGCGCGGAACGTCGCGCCGAGCGCAAGGCCCTGCGCAAGTCCGGCAGCTCATCGGCCAGCACGTCCGGCAGCGCCGCGAGCGCCTGATCAATCTTTTCCTGGGGAGGGAATGGCAGTGAGCAGCAGCCACAAGAATGCCCGCAGTGTGCGGTCGCGCGTCGGTGAGGTCCTGGGAGGGAGACTCGACTCGGCGCGCAGCAACATCGATGCGATGGTCGAGCAGGCCGAATCGACGCGTCGAGGCACCCGGCGGCGCGCCCTTGCGCCGCTGTTCGGCGGGGTGGCTGCGCTCGCTGCCATGTTCAGCATGGTCGGCAGCGGTGTGCTGGCGGTGAACTTCACGTCGGCCAACCAGTCCTACAAGATCTACACGGACCGGGTCGTCGGCCAGTACGCCGCCGGCTACCTCAGCTCGCAGGCCCAGCAGAGCGGGTCGACCGCCGTGGCGCAGATCGGGTTCCAGCAGGCCGACCTCTTCGGCTTCTGTGCGATCGCCAAGCAGACCATCGGCGGGGTGCCGGTCTCGCTGCTCGTCACCGGCGGCGAGCCGGTCAACGGGACGGTCACCGACCCGAGCAAGAAGATCACCGCGAACCAGCTGTTCATGGCCAGCAACACCCTGACCGGCAACGGCGAGAACATCTCCAAGATGACCCTGGGCCAGTCGGCGGACACCCTCACCATGGGCGAGGGCAACCCCAACCCCGGCACGCCCGGAGCCTTCGGTCTCCAGGCCGAGCTGATGCAGATCGCCAACCTGGACGGCGACTCCTACGGCATCGACCTCAAGGGCAACATCAACCTGCCCGACCTCAAGATCCGGGTCCTGCCCCGTGAGCTGACGAAGGCGGACTGTGCATCATGAGCGTTGAGGCGATGAAGATGACGGAGTCGACTGCGAAGACGAGCTTGTCGACCAGGACGTGGCGCGGGATCGGGCTGGCCCGCCGCTGGTTCCGCGCGTTCCGGCGTACTCGTCCGTTCTGGGGTGCGCTCTGGCTCGCCCTGGGCGGCCTGGTGATCATCCACTTCGCCCGCTCGCCGATCACGATGGTGATCGGTGGCGGCTGGAACTCCTCGGCCGGCTACATCCTCGGTGGCGGCATGGTCATGTTCGCCCTGGTCGCGCTGTTCGCGCCGCTCTACCGCAGCCTGGTCGGAATCGTCGGCGTGCTGCTCGGCCTGGCTGCCTTCATCGCCGCCAACCTGGGTGGCTTCCTGATCGGCACCCTCCTGGCGATCTTCGGTGGCTCGATGATCTGGGCCTGGGGCGAGAAGAAGCCGCGCAAGACCAAGGCTGACCGGACTCGCAAGCGCGAGATCGCCGAGGTTGCCGAGACAGCCGAAGGCACCGACGATCGATGAACCTGACGAAGAGCAAGCAACGGCTCCTCGTGGGACTGGCCCTGTTCGGCTTCGTGCAGGCGATCGGGACGCAACCGATCGGCTCGGGCGGTCCCGAGGCGGCACACGCCGCCGTGGCGGACTGCGGCAGGGACGCGCAGGCGCTCGCGGGCCTGGTCACGGGGAACACGCTCACTCTCGGCAACGGCACCACCGTCAAGCCGTGCATCCCCAACGCGCCCATCCACATGCGGATCGGCTACAGCGACGGCGGCACCGGCGGCGCCACTGGCAGCAGCACCGCGTTCACCACGGACGGAATCACCTTCCCCGACGGCAAGTTCACCCGCAAGTACACGAGCTGCGGAGCCTTCCAGCGCAACGACTCGACCATCGCCAAGCCCACGATCCTGAAGTTTGCCGACGGCACGCAGTCGGCCGGACCGAGCAACGTCGCCACCAGCTCGAAGTGGGGCGCGTTCGGCACGTGCCCGTTCGACCGCACTCTCTACCAGGACAACGGCTGGTCGACCTCGTTCGCGAAGAATGACAACGCGATGCTTGTGCACATGCGGTTGAAGAACCTGCAGATCAACCGGAACGCCTACATGACGGTGGTGCCGCAGGCGACCCCCGACAACCCCTCGGCCGCGGGCACCGGTGAGTACAAGCTCACCTTCAACCCGGCCAACCAGGGCAGCGCCGGCTGGAACATCGGCGACGGCTGTGTCTACACCGATCTGTGGCTGCGGGCCGACACGCACATCAAGGTCAACATCTTCGGCATCAACACCTCCGTGGGGTCCCTGGCCGGAGACGACAGCCTGTGGGGCAGCATCCTGGCGTCCATCGCGAGTGGCGACGACATCCCCGGCCTCGAGCTCGATGCGTGGGTCTACTACATGAACACCAACAAGGGCGGCGACTGCACCGGCACGCCCACCACGCTCAACCTGCCCAACACGAACATCCAGGTCACGCCGTGAGCGACGAGGTGGAGGAGGCCCCCCGCATGGGGGTGCGCTGGCGCCGGGCGGCCGGGATGAACCTGGTCGGCATGGGCCTGCTCGCCTACATGGTGAGCCAGCTGTGGACCGGAACCGTGATGGGCCTCGGTGCCGGACTGGTCTTCTCGGGCAAGCAGTCGCAGTTCAGCAGCGCGAAGCTGAGCACCACCAACGTCGGCATCGGCGTCGTGCCCATCCAGCTGCGCGACGCCGCGTCCCAGACTGCCTCGAAGTACGCCCTGCGGATGGGGTTCGCCGGCGGAACCCTCGACGGGTTCTGTGTCTCGCAGACCGAGTCGATCCTCGGCCAGGACTGGACCATCCGCCTGACCGCACGCGACAACCAGCTCAACGTCAATGACGTCAGCGGGAAGAACGTGCAGTTCGACGTGAGCAACGTGACCTCGTCGAGCGCTCCGAACACGAGCGGCAACGGCATCGTCCTCCGCGGGAACGTGGCGCTCGGGGTGACGCCGCAGACCATCACCACCTGGAAGGACGCGGGAGGTGTCGATGCGGTCAACCCGCTCGACGCGCCGGAGACCTATGCCGGGACGAACGGACGACTCTTCGGCATCGACTCCGACGTGGGTGACCTCTACAACGTCAAGGGTGAGCTGTACGACGCCGTCATCGAGGGACCGCTCAGCCTGAAGAACCTGAAGATCGAGGTGCTCCACGCCAGCGCCGCCACCGCGGGCTGCAAGAACATCCCGATCGTGTACTGACTGATGGCCGTGGACCGACTGATGACGAACGTGAGAGGCGCCGGCGGCGTCGGCCTGTGGCGCTTCCTGTTGGTCACCGGGCCGGCCACAGTGATCAGCCTGGGCATCGGAGCGTTGGCCGTGCTCGGCTATGTCTCGGTGGTGATCACCAGCACCCAGCCGATCACGATGGCCAGCTCCGGCGGTACGTCGGACAGCATGGTGCTCGGCGTGGGCACCGTCGGCACGATCGTCGAGGACGACGACGCGCTGGCCGGCGACTCGGCGGCCGCGATGGTGCGCATGGGTACGACGCACCTCGACGACCTCTGCCTGGTGCCACGCGTGGAGTTGCCCCTCGTGGGTGACCTGCTGAGCATCCGCATCAGGAGCGCCGCGCCGGTGACCCTCGGCGACGTCACGCTGGCTGCTTCGGGGGCCAGGCTCGGCGGACTGCACACGCCACGGACCACGATGGGACTCGGCGCCGGGTTCGAGGCGCGCACCGAACCGGGGCCGGACGCGATCACCCTCGGCGATCTCGACCTCGAGACCCACGGGATCGTTCTGGACGGCGGACTGCGCCTCAGCTCGCTCGGCGTACGCACGTCTGCAAAAGAGTTGAGCTGCTGACCGGAACCCGGTGCGTGATACATCGTTACAAGAACTGTTGCACATGGATAGGCTCACGCGTCAGGGACGGGTGACTGAGTAAGGGTGTGAGGAACTCGCTGGACGCACTGGGTGACTACTTCAGTCACGTCGACTGGTTCTTCCAGGACGTCGACGAGCCCATGGAGTGGGTCGCGCTCGTCTCGATCCCGCTCTTCACGGCCGTCATCGGCTGGCTGATCAACTGGACCGGCCTGATCATGCTCTTCTACCCGATCCACTTCCACGGCTTCAAGATCCCGGGCATGGCCGAGCTGGCCCGCCTGGCCCCTCGAAAGCTCCAGGAGGTGCCGGGCGTCCTGCAGGGCGGGGTGGGCTGGCAGGGCATCGTGCCCGCGCGTGCCGCGAAGATGGGCAGCATCGCGGTCGACAAGGCGATCGCCAAGCTCGGCACGCCCGGCGAGTTCTACCAGCAGCTCGAGCCGGACCAGATCGCCGAGCACATCGTGAAGATCTTCACCCCGGAGATTCCCTCCCTGGTCGACGAGGTCATGCGAGAGAGCCACCCGGCCCTGTGGCGCGACCTGCCCAACGCGGCGAAGAAGGCCGTGATCGCACGGGTCCAGGCGCAGCTGCCCGCCGTCGTGAAGACCGTGACCGACGAGATCGGCACGCACATCGACCAGCTCCTCGACCCGAAGATCATGGTCATCGACCACTTCCGCACGCACCCCGAGCTCGTGGTCCGCGTCTTCAAGGACGTGGGGCAGAAGGAACTGAACATGATGGTGACCTTCGGGTTGCTGTTCGGCTTCCTGCTCGGCATCCCGGTCGCGTTCGCCGACCACTGGTTCCACCAGTGGTGGCTGCTCCCGGTGCTCGGCATCGGGGTCGGCTGGATCACCAACGCCTTGGGCATGTGGCTGATCTTCGAGCCGACCGTGCCGACGAAGAAGTTCGGCATCACGTTCCAGGGACTGTTCCTGCGACGTCAGAACGAGGCCGCCGAGGTCTACGCCAAGATCATCGCCGACGACGTGATCACCCTCGAGCGCATCGGCGACTTCCTGCTCGACGGACCGCGCGGCGACCGGACCCGGCAGATGCTCGCGGTGGCCCTCGGCCCGGCCATCGACCGCGCCGCCGGACCGACCCTCGGCGCGGCCAAGGTGGTCATCGGGCGCGGCAACTATCGCCGGATCCGGGAGTCGTTCGCCAAGGAGGCGGTCGGGCGTACCCTGACGCCGTTCAAGGACCCCGAGTTCAGCAGGCAGCAGTCCAACAAGATCCGGGCGATGGTCTCGCAGCGCACCAAGGAGCTGCACCCTGACGACTTCGTCGAGATGATGCGCTCGGCCATCAAGGAAGACGAGTGGATGCTCTACGCACACGGCGCGATCATGGGACTGGCGGGTGGGTTCATCCACCTCGCGATCTTCGGAGTAGGTGGAGGATGACGGACGAGAAGGGCCTGGAGCGGGCCGACCATGAGCAGTCGCCGGCGCTCGACGCGATTCCCGGGCTGATCCGGATCGCCGCGTCGTCGTGGGTGCGCACCGCGGAGTGGAGCGTGGTCGCCGGGCTGCGCACCGGGCGTCGCATGCTCAAGGCGGCCACCGACCCGCACACCGCGGTCGAGCTGGCCCAGGGCGCCGCCGCGGCCTCGGGCATCGTCGCCGACATCGCCAAGGCGGTCAGCTCCGGCGAGTCCGTGCCCCAGGCCATCCAGCAGGTCGCCGCCTCGCTCGGTGGTACGTCGGACCGCAGGGCCGTCGAGCTCCACAACGGGCGTGACCGCGATGTCGAGAGCACCGACCTGCGCAGCTCGTTGCGCGAACAGGGCGCCAAGCTGCTCGAGCGCTCCCGTGACGTGTGGAGCAACGACACCGGCCACCCGGCGTACGCCCGGATCCTGACCGAGCTGGCCCCCGACGAGGGCCGCATCCTGATGTTGCTCCTGCGCAGCGGTCCGCAGCCGATGGTCGACGTACGCACGGGCGGTGCGGTGGGCATGGTCAGCTCGACGCTGATCGCGCCGGGCCTGAACATGATCGGTCCGCGGGCCGGCACGCGCTACGTCGACCAGGTGCCGTCCTACCTCAACAATCTGTTCCGGCTCGGCCTCGTGTGGTTCTCGAAGGAGCAGCTGAAGGACCCGCTCGACTACCAGGTCGTCGAGGCGCAGCCCGACGTCCTGGCTGCGATGCACTCGGTGCGTTCGGCGAAGCTGGTCCGCCGCAGCATCCACCTGACCCCGTTCGGCGAGGACTTCTGCCGCACCTGCCTGCTGGAGGAAGAGGTGCCGCCCGAGGACCTGCCCGTGCACCAGGCGCCGAACGACCTGGAGTAGCGGCGGCAGCAGCAGAGCTGCGAAGCAATGTGGGAGTCCGTGTCTGGGAGGGCCGGACGGATCGAGGGAGCAAGCACATGTCTGTACGCGAGCACGTCCGGACGCAGAGGCGTCGACTGGTCGAGCTGGTGGCGTTGTTGGCCATCGGCGCCCTGTGGGTGGCGGTGATCGTGGTCGGTGCCGGGTTCGCCCTGGCGCAGGTGTACGACGGCCGCACGGTCGCGGCCGTCGGCCTGACCGGGGGCGGACTCGGACTGGTGTGCGTCGGCGCGCTGCTGGTGTGGGCACACTTCACGGGCAACGGTCGCGTCGCGCACACCGACACGTCCGGGCACGGCGGCCGGGAGGTGTCCGTGGTCTCGCGTGACGGCACCCGGCTCCATGTCGAGGTCGACGGGCCGGACGACGCCGAGGTGACCGTCGTGTTCGTGCACGGGTGGACCTGCCAGCTCAGCGCGTGGCGTCACCAGCGTCGCCACCTGGCCGGCAGGCCGGTGCGTTCGGTCTACTACGACCAGCGTGGCCACGGCCGCTCGGACTGGATCGGCATGGGCGAGGGGGAGCGCGGCGTGCGCCATCTGGCCGACGACCTGGACGCAGTGGTGGCGGCGACCGCGCCGACGGGTCGTCTGGTCCTGGTCGGCCACTCCATGGGCGGCATGACGATCATGGCCTCGGCGCAACGGCACCCGGAGGTCGTCGCGTCGCGGGTCGACGGCGTGCTGTTCTGCGGCACCGCCGCGGGGCCGCTCTCGGAGTCGATGGCCCTGGGCCTGCCGGAATCCATGCGGCCCCTGCACCACTTGGTGCGCCGGCACGCGGTGTCGATGCTGACCCTGCTCGGCTTCATGCCGCGGCCGATGGCCCGCCTGCTCGGCGTCGGGCCCTACCTGTTCTTCGGCAACCTGCTCGCCGTCGGCAGCCGCTCGGAGTCGGCGAAGCAGGTCACCGCGCAGGGCCTGTGGGACACGCCGCTGCCGGTCGCCGGACGGATGCTCAAGGCCGTGATGACCCACGACGAGCGCGACGCCGTGCCGTCGCTCGACCCGACCCGCGTGGTCGTCGTCTCCGGGAAGGCCGACCGCCTGGTGCCGTACGCCGACCAGCTCGAACTGGCCCGCCTCGTCGGGGACGCCCGCGTGGTCGGCCTCGAAGGGATCGGCCACATGGTGGCCCAGGAGGCGCCCGACGTGGTGAACGCCGAGCTCGACGGCGTGCTCGCCCTGGCCGGGGTGCAGGGGGATCACGAGGCGTCCGTGCTCGCCTGAGACACGTCAAAATATTTGGAGAAGGGCAAAGTTGAGTGGAACAGACTCAACTTCTGGCGCGTTGAGATGAATGACGGACACACTGGGTGCCGTCACACTCACGCATGAGGGGGCCCTCGACCTATGAGCACTTTCGGTGCCGAGAAGTTCACCACCCGGAGCCGCGCGGCGATCGAGGCCGCGCAAGTGTCGGCGACCACGGCCGGCAACTCCCAGACCGACCCGTTGCACCTGCTCGTCGCGCTGCTGCGCGACCAGGAGGGCACGGCGCGCAACCTGGTCACCAAGGCCGGCGCCGACGTCAACACACTCACCCTGAAGGCCGAGCAGGCGATGGCCGCCCTGCCCAGCGCGAGCGGTGCGACCGTGCAGCAGCCCGGCGCCTCCGCCGCGCTGACCCGGGTGCTGGCCGGCGCGATCGACCTGGCGTCGTCGATGAAGGACGACTTCGTCGCCACCGAGCACCTGCTGATCAGCCTGGCCACCGTCGAGAGCCAGGCCCGCACCCTCCTGACCGACGCCGGCCTCACCGAGGACGGACTGCGTGAGGGCCTGACCGCCGTACGCGGCAACCGTCGGGTGACCAGCCAGGACGCGGAGTCGACGTACGAGTCGTTGGAGAAGTACTCCGTCGACCTCACCGCAGATGCCCGCGACGGCAAGATGGACCCCGTCATCGGCCGTGACGCCGAGATCCGCCGGGTCATCCAGGTGCTCTCGCGGCGCACCAAGAACAACCCCGTCCTGATCGGCGAGCCCGGCGTCGGCAAGACCGCCGTCGTCGAGGGCCTGGCCCAGCGCGTGGTCGCCGGCGACGTGCCCGACTCGCTCAAGGGACGCCGCGTGCTCAGCCTCGACCTGGCCGCGATGGTGGCCGGTGCGAAGTACCGCGGCGAGTTCGAGGAGCGGCTCAAGGCCGTCCTCGAGGAGATCAAGGACGCCGGTGGCCAGGTGGTCACCTTCATCGACGAGCTGCACACGGTCGTCGGTGCCGGCGGAACTGGCGACGGGTCGATGGACGCCGGCAACATGCTCAAGCCCATGCTGGCCCGCGGCGAGCTGCACATGATCGGTGCCACCACGCTCGACGAGTACCGCGAGAACATCGAGAAGGACCCGGCCCTGGAACGGCGCTTCCAGCAGGTCTTCGTCGGCGAGCCGTCGGTCGAGGACACCATCCAGATCCTGCGCGGCATCCAGGAGAAGTACGAAGCCCACCACGGCGTCCGCATCACCGACGCCGCCCTGGTCGCCGCGGCCACCCTGAGCGACCGCTACATCACCGGGCGCCAGCTGCCGGACAAGGCGATCGACCTGATCGACGAGGCCAGCTCGCGGCTGCGCATGGAGATCGAGTCGTCGCCCGAGGAGATCGACCAGCTGCGGCGTTCGGTCGACCGGCTCAAGATGGAGCAGTTCGCCCTCGAGAAGGAGAGCGACCCGGCCAGTGTCGAGCGGCTCGAGAAGCTGCGCGCCGACCTCGCCGACTCCGAGGAGCAGCTCCGCGGGCTCGAGGCCCGTTGGGAGCGCGAGAAGACCTCACGCGAGGGGGAGGGCGAGCTGCGTCGCCAGCTCGACCAGCTGCGCAGCGAGGCCGAGAAGCTCCAGCGCGAGGGTGACCTCGACAAGGCCAGCGAGATCCTCTACGGCCGGATCCCGGCACTGGAGGAGCAGATCCGTACCGCCGAGTCCGAGGAGGCTGCCGAGACCGCCGAGATCGAGCCGCTGGTCGGTGAGGAGGTCGGCGCCGAGCAGATCGCCGACGTCGTCGAGGCCTGGACCGGCATCCCCACCGGCAAGATGCTCCAGGGAGAGACCTCACGCCTGCTCGACATGGAGGCCGAGATCGGCCAGCGGTTGATCGGCCAGGAGGCCGCCGTCAACGCCGTGAGCGACGCCGTACGCCGGTCGCGTGCTGGCGTCTCCGACCCCAACCGGCCCACCGGGTCGTTCCTGTTCCTCGGCCCGACCGGCACCGGCAAGACCGAGCTGGCCAAGTCGCTGGCCGACTTCCTCTTCGACGACGAGCGCGCGATGGTGCGCATCGACATGAGCGAGTACGCCGAGAAGCACTCGGTCTCGCGCCTGGTCGGTGCCCCTCCCGGCTACGTCGGGTACGACGAGGGCGGCCAGCTCACCGAGGCGGTGCGGCGTCGGCCCTACTCCGTCGTGCTCCTCGACGAGGTGGAGAAGGCGCACCCCGAGGTCTTCGACGTCCTGCTGCAGGTGCTCGACGACGGTCGGCTGACCGACGGGCAGGGTCGCACCGTCGACTTCCGCAACACGCTGCTGATCCTGACCAGCAACCTGGGCTCGAACTTCCTGGTCGACCCGTCGCTGTCCCCGGAGGCGAAGCACGAGTCGGTGATGGGCGTCGTACGCGGCCACTTCAAGCCGGAGTTCCTCAACCGGCTCGACGAGATCGTCATGTTCGAGTCGCTCAGCAAGGAGGCGTTGACCCACATCGTCGACCTCCAGCTCGCGCTGCTCGAGAAGCGGCTGGCGGTCCGCCGGATCACGATCTCGGTCACCGACGAGGCGAGGACCTGGCTGGCCGACCAGGGCTACGACCCGGCGTACGGCGCCCGTCCGCTGCGCCGGCTGATCCAGACCACGATCGGAGACCCGCTGGCCCGGCTGCTGATCGGTGGCCAGGTCGCCGACGGCGGCTCGGTGACGGTGTCGGTCGGCGACGACGGACTCGTGCTGACAGCGGGCTGAGTCTCACGGCGCGGGCGCCGAGACTGCGATGACGCCGTCGGCCACCTCGGTGCTCCCGCCATCACCGACCAGGGTCAGCGTTCCGGTGGCCCGCTGACCCTGGGACTGGCCGGACGGCGGGGCGCCGGAGTCGGCGACCAGCTCCACGTGTGCACCTGAGGGCAGGTCGCGGGCACCCAGCACGGGCCGCCCGTCGTCGAGCACCCACGTGTCACCGTTGAGGCGCCACTGCTGGATCGGGATCTCGGGCGTCGTGCCGGCCTCCCAGTCGCAGTCGAGGCGGTGGGAGCTGGCGCGCAGCACTCCGTCGTCCCCGAACCACACGTCGTCGATGGTCTCGATGTACATGAAGTCCTGGGCGGACTCGGGGAACATCGCGGAGGTGTCCGTCTCCAGAGGTTTCGCAGGGTTGGCGGGATCGACCAGGAGCACCTCGGCGCCCTGCGTGCAGGCGCCGCCGCTGCCGTAGGCCACCACGGCCGCGCGCGGACCGCCGTACGCCGTCTCGCCGGCGTACGCCATGTCACCCACCGAGCTGCCGACCAGGGTGTCGCCGACCTGGGTGGCGGTGCCGTCCTCGTCGAACAGGTAGAGGTCCGCCGCGCCGTGGGCTCCTGCCTCCTCCTCGTTGTTGCCGGAGGCCAGCACCTGGTCGCCGGCGGCGGCGACGGTGTACCAACTGACCCCGAGCGAGTCTTTGGGGGTGAAGTCCTCCGTGGTGTCGAGGGACCCGAGCCGGCGCCACTGCATCGGCTGGAGCGCCGGATAGGTCACGCCCTGGTCCACGGTGATGACCTTGTCGTCCCAGGGCAGTGCGGCCGTCGGCGCGCACTCGGCGCACGGGGTCCGTCTCGTGGTGCCCTTGTCGACGTCGACCAGGGTCAGTGTCGCGCCGTCTGCCACCGCCAGTCGGCTGCCGTCGTCGCTCCACGCCATCGCGGGCTCCTCCCACGCCTGCATGGCGGCGGTCTTCACCGCGGTGACCCGCTTGCCGTCCTTCATGACCACGATCTGGCCGGCGGTCGCGTAGGCGAACACGTCGGGCGTCACGGCGACCTGCTGGGTCGCCGAGCCGTCCTCGTCACGGTTGGCCACGTAGACGCCGGCCGCGGTGCTGGCGGCGACCACGGAGGCGACGCCGATCGCGGCGACCTTCGCGACGCCGATGCCGCCGATCGTGGCGCTGGCGCCACCGGCACCTGCAGCTCCACCCGCCGCTCCACCCGCGGCTCCACCTGCAGCTCCGCCAGCCGCTCCACCCGCGGCTCCACCTGCAGCTCCACCCGCCGTGCCGCCTGCGGTTCCCGCCACGCCGATTGCTCCACCTGCCGACCCGGCGACCCCGGCGGTACCGGCCGCTCCACCCACCACGGCCGCCGTGCCGAGCATGCCGGCACCGGCGGGCAGGGCCGCGATCACGGCACCGATCACGCCGCCCAGGCTCGCACCGGCCAGCCACGCGGGGCCGTACTTCGCACGGGCCGCGTGCTCGAGGCTGTTGTGGAAGGCCGTCGCGTTCTGGTGCCGCACCGATGGGTCCTTGGCGAGGTCCTGCAGGCAGATGCCGGCCAGGTCCTCGCCGAGGTCGGGCACGGTCGCCCGGGGATCCGGGACCGGCTGGGTGAGGTGCAGCTGGGCCGTGAGGTCGGCCGTCTCGCCCTTGTAGGGCTGCCGTCCGCAGAGCAGCTCGAAGAGGACCACGGCCGTGGAGTAGATGTCGCTGCGCGCGTCGACGTGGCTGCCGGCCACCTGTTCGGGGCTGATGTAGGCCGGCGTCCCCGACCACGTGCCCGGCCCGTCGAGGCGGCGCGGTGGGCCGGCGAGCCCGAAGTCGATCAGCCGGGACGTGCCGCTGGAGTCCACGAGGATGTTGTCCGGCTTGAGGTCGGCGTGCACGAGGCCGGCGGCGTGTACGGCGGCCAGGCCGTGCAGGGCGCCGTACAGCACGCCGAGGGACTGGGGTCCGTCGAGCCGACCGCGCTGCCTGAGCACCTGTCGCAACGAGGCGCCTTCGACGTAGTCGGTGACGATCGCGGCCAGGCCGGGCTCGTCGATCACGTCGCGCACCCGCACCACGTTCGGATGGTCGACCCGGAGCATCGCCGCGGCCTCGGAACGGAACATCGCCCGCAGCCGCCCGTCACCGGGCAGGTTGAGCACCTTGATCGCGACGGTCTCGCCGGTGCCGGGGGCGGAGCCACGGTAGACGGTGCCGAATCCGCCCGCGCCGAGGATCCCGCTGATCCGGTATCTGCCGATGCGTTCCATGGACCACATCCTCGGTCATCGGCCCGGTCCCGGCCATGGGCGGATCGACCCCAAACATGTGGGTAGTCGGCGGGGTCGCGTGTGACAGGATCGGAACGATGATCCGGTTGAGCCTCCAGGACGGCACCCAGCACCATCTGCTGGAGGTGGAGCGACTCCCGGCCCGTATCGGCCGCTCAGCCGAGTGCGACGTACGGCTGCCCGGCGACCCCACGGTGTCGCGCGTGCACGCGTTCGTCGTGTCCACCGAGCACGGGCTCGAGATCCAGGACGCCGGCAGCCGCAACGGGACCTTCCTCAACGGTCAGAGAGTCGAAGGGAGCGCACTGCTCACCGCCGCGGACCGGGTGCGGATCGGTCCGTTCGTGCTCAGCCTCGTGGGCGACGGCGACGACCAGCAGGAGACGGTCGAGGCCGGTGGGCCGGCGGCCTCCCGGGTGCGCATGGAGACCGGCCTGTCCGCACGCGAGATCGAGGTGCTGGGCCTGGTGGCGGCAGGATGCACGGACCAGCAGGTCGCGGAACGACTCTTCCTGAGTGTGAAGACCGTGCACTCGCACCTGGACAGGATCCGGGACAAGACCGGCTGCCGGCGCAGGCCCGAGCTCGTCCGCTTCGCCCTCGACCACGGGATCGTCTGACGCCCGCCGGAAGGTGCGTGTTGGTCGCCCTGAGAGACTGGGCCGCATGACGCAGAGCAGCGCCCCCGCGAGACCGCCCCAGGTGACCATGGCCGGATGGATGACGGTCGGTGCATCGCTCTTCATGCTGGTCAACGTCTTCACCTACGTGTCCCAGCTGCGCACCATCGAGAACCGCGAAGCCGTCGCGAAGACGCTCTCCCGGGACCCGCTCAAGGGCATGGGCATCGACCTCGAGCAGGCGCTCTCCATGCTGCACGGCGCGTCCCTCGTGGCCGGCGCCTGTGCTGCGGCCACGGCGATCCTCGGCTGGTTCGCCCTGCAGCGCAACCACCACGCCCGCATCGCGCTGAGCGTGCTCGTGCTGCCCCTCTTCTTCACCGGCCTGGTGGCCAGCCCGTTCCTCTCGTCGATGATCGCCGTCTCGGTCGTGCTGCTGTGGGCCCGTCCGGCCCGCGACTGGTTCAACGGCGTCACTCCGGAGCCACCGGCCCGGAAACCCGAGCAGCCTTCCTCGTCGGTGACACCACCGCCGCCCCCGGAGGAGCCGCGCGCCTTCGAGGGCTTCGGCCAGTCACAGCCGACCCGTCCCAGCGATCCGACGCAACCGGTGTCGATGCAGTCGATGCCGCCGTTCCCGGCTGCCCGGCCGGTGCGACCGGGTGAGCTGCTGCAGGCGTGCATCATCACCTGGATCATGAGCGGTGTCGTGCTGCTCGGCATGGCGATCGTCGTGATCGGCCTGTTCACGACGCCCGATCTGCTCAAGGACGTCTACGAGAGTGACTCCCGCTTCGGCGAGTCCGGCGTCAGCGTCAGCCAGCTGAAGGTCGCCTCGATCGTGATGGCGTTGGTCTTCTCCGCATGGTCGGCCGTCGCGATCGTGCTGGCGTTGTTCGTCTTCAACGGCCACAACTGGGCGCGGATCACTCTCGTCGTCTCCGGCTCCGTGGCCGGCTTGCTCAGCCTGGTGCTGGTGATCAGCTCGCCGGTGCTGCTCGTGGTCACGGCGGCCTGCGTGGCCACTGTCGTGCTCCTGCTGAGGCCGCCGTCGACGCAGTTCTGCAAGCGCTAGCAGGGCACCTAGGCGCGCAGGTCCGCCGCGGACAGCCGGTCGATCCCCTCCGCGATGACGTCGGGCTCCTTGCAGAACGCCCAGCGGATCAGGTGCCGTCCCTCCTCGAGGTCGTCGTAGAACGCCTGGCCCGGAATGGCCACCACTCCGGCGCGCTCGGGGAGGGCCCGGCAGAAGGCGTCGCCGTCGGCCCAGCCGAGTCGGCGTACGTCGGTGGTCACGAAGTAGGTGCCCTCCGGGACGCGTACGTCGACGTCAAGCTTGTCGAGCCCCGCGCACAGCTGGTCGCGCCGGTCCTGGAGCGAGCGGGTCAACCCGACATAGAAGTCGGACTCGTGGTCGAGTGCGTGGGCGACCGCGGGCTGGAGCGGCGTGCCGCTCGAGAACGACAGCCACTGCTTCGCCCCCAGCACCGCCTGCACGAGATCGCGCGGACCGGTGGCCCAGCCGATCTTCCAGCCGGTGAAGGAGAACATCTTGCCGGCGCTGGAGAGCGTGACCGTGCGCTCGAACATGCCGGTCAGGGTGGCCAACGGGATGTGTTCGTGGTCGTCGAAGACCAGGTGCTCGTAGACCTCGTCGGTGACCACCAGCAGGTCGTGCTCGACCGCCACGTCGGCGATCGCCTGCAGCTCGTCGCGGTTCAGCACGGTGCCGGTCGGGTTGTGCGGAGTGTTGACCAGCAGGAGCTTGGTGCGGTCGGTGACCGCGGCCCGGAGCGCGTCTACGTCGAGCCGGAAGTCCGGAGCACGCAGGGTGACCGGGCGTCGTACGCCGCCGGCGAAGGCAATCATCGCCAGGTAGGAGTCGTAGTAGGGCTCGAGGACGACGACCTCGTCGCCCGGGTCGACGAAGGCCAGCAGCGCGGCGGCGATGCCCTCGGTGGCGCCGGTCGTGACGACCACGTCGTGGCCGGGGTCGAGCTCGAGGCCGTAGTGCCGCGCCTGGTGGGCGGCGATCGCCTCACGCAACGGGAGAATGCCGCTGCCGGGGGCGTACTGGTTCTCTCCCGCGCGCAGGGCGGTCACCGCGCGTTCGACCACCGAGGCTGGGCCGTCGACGTCCGGGAAGCCCTGGCCGAGGTTGATCGCACCGGTCGCGACCGCCAGCGCGGACATCTCGGTGAAGATCGTGGTCGGAATGCCGTCGAGTCGTTTCGCTGGGCGTGCCATGCGTTTCAGGGTAGTCGGGCACAATCGCGGCATGACCTCGACGACCCTGCCGCGCGGCCGTTCCCGAACCTGGTGGGCCGGGCTCGTGCTGCTCGTCGGTGGGCTGGCCGTCCTCGGCTGGGTGGCCTGGCAGTTCTGGGGCACCAACTGGGTCTCGCACCGCGCCCAGGACCGCATCGTCAAGCAGGTCGAGAAGAAGTGGGAGGCCGACAGCGTCGACGTCGTCGAGGTGCCCGAGGGGAACGTCAGCGCGCTGATCCGCATCCCGGAGTTCGGTGACGACTACGTGATCCCGGTGCTCGAGGGCACCTCGGACGACGTGCTGTCGTCGGGTTTCGGGCACTTCGACGACACGGCAGGGCCGGGGGAGGCGGGCAACTTCGCGCTGGCCGCCCACCGCATCACGCACGGCGAACCGCTGCGTGACATGCCCAATCTCGAGGCCGGCGACGAGGTCGTCGTCGAGACCCGCGACGCGACGTACACCTATGTGCTGACCACCGGCGGCGACGACCTCACGGTGTCGTTCGAGGACGGGTGGGTGCTCGACGCGCTCCCGAAGAACCCCGAGAAGGGCGGCGTCCAGCCCGACCAGCGCCAGGGCCAGAAGCTGATCACGCTGACCACCTGTGCCGAGCTCTTCCACACCGACGAACGACTGGTGGCGTTCGGCGTGCTCAAGGAACGCACGCCGCGCTAGACGGGATCCTTGGCACTCCGGTGACGCCACCACTCGAAGAGCATCGGGAGCACCGAGATCGCCACGATCACCAGGATCGCCGCCTCGATGTTGTGCTGCAGGAACTCGACGCCACCGAGGAAGTAGCCGAGCACGGTGATGCCGGTCGCCCAGAGGACGGCACCGACGGCCGACCAGAGGAAGAAGTGTCGTCGGTCCATCTTGCCGACACCGGCCACCAGCGTGATGAACGTGCGCACGATCGGCACGAAGCGCCCCAGGACCAGCGCCTTCGCACCGTGCTTGTCGAAGAACGCCTCGGTCTTGGTGAAGTGCTCCTGCTTGAGGAAGCGGCCGCGGTGCTCGTAGATCTTCGGGCCGATCGCCCGGCCGATCTCATAGCCGGTGATGTTGCCGAGCAGGGCCGCGGCCGAGAGCAGGACGCAGGCCACCACGATGTTGACGTCGATGCCGGCCTCGCCGGCGCCGGAGCGGTGGATGAACAGGCCCACGCTGAACAGCAGCGAGTCACCGGGCAGGATCGGGAAGAGCAGTCCGCACTCGACGAAGACGATGGCGATGCTGACCCAGAACATCTCCTGGCCGAACTTGTCGAGCAGCCACTCGGGGTCCATCCAGCTGATGCCGAGCAGCAACGGATGCAGGAGGTCGGGGATCACGCGCGCAACCCTAGCCGGGCGCACTCAAGCGCGGGCCGGGCGCACTCATGCGCAGGGAAAACAGCGGCCCGTGTCCAATGGGGGACATTTGGACACGGGCCGCTGGGCTTGTGCGGGCTGGATCAGGCGCGGCGCCTCCGCTCGCGCATCATCAGCCAGGCCCCGAGGACCACGAACAGTCCGCCGACCACGCCGTACAGGCCGCTACCCGAAGGTGCGCCAGTGTTGGGCAGGACGCCGTCGTGGGTCTTCGGTGCCGCGTGGGTCTTGGGTCCGTCGGTCTTGGGCCCGTCGTGCGTCTCCGGCCCGGTCTCGGGCTGCTGCGGGTTGGCGCACGCCGTCGTCGCCTGCGGGTACGCGACGACCAGCTCGTAGTGCGGGTTGACCTCGAAGGTCACCTTCACTCCGTCTCGGGTCCAGGCGTAGTTGCCGGTCGTCTCCGTGTAGCTGCCGTCCGGGTTGCGCACCCAGCCGGGCCAGCCGGCGGGATCCACCGAGGCACCCGGCCACAGGAGCTTGCCCGACAGCGGCTGCCCGGTGACGACGTAGTCCTTGCCGCTGGGGTTGACGAACGTGATGGTCACGTCGGTCGGTCCCACGTAGCCCTCCTCGAGGATCAGTGCGTAGCTGAGGTAGGGCACGGCGTCGACACACGTCGACTCGATCGCACCCGGCTCGAGCGTGCACTCCTCGCCGGAGTCGGCGGAGGGCTGGAACCGCACCTCGGTGACGCCGGGGCCGAAGGCCGCGCCGTTGATCGCAGTGGCGACCGCCTCACCGGTGGCCTCGTCGACGGACCACGCGACGTTCTCGAGCGTCGGGAAGGTGTCCCACTTGACGTTGTTCGTCACGTTGCCCGGGTTGCACACGTCGAGCTCGGCCGGCTGTGCCGGGACCTCCAGGCAGCTCGGGGCTGCGGGGATGTCGACCTCGAAGGTCCAGTAGGCGTCGGTGTTCTCGTAGCCGGCGAGGACCGTGGCGGTCAGGGTGCCGGACAGCGGACCGGCGTACGTCCCCGGTGCGACCGTCGTGCCGTCGAGGGCGTAGACGACGCCCTCGGTGGCCGGGACGGTCAGGGTGCCCTCGACCTCGCAGCCCGTGGACTGCGTGACCTCCGGGTCCACCGGTGCGGCGCAGATGATGCCGTTGTCCGTGGGCAGCGGGTAGCGCTTCTCGGTGGCACCGCCGGCGAAGGCCATGCCGTTGGTCGCGGTGGCGACCGCGTCACCGGTGGCCTGGTCGACG
>NZ_LMGG01000004.1:1347271-1368252 GCF_001427925.1 Nocardioides sp. Root151 | reverse complement strand
GCTGCGCTGCTCGCCAAACCGGCAGCAGCATGACCGTTGCTTAGACCGATTGACCTAGCCGGGGGCAAAGTGTCAAGAAGGGCGCACAAGTGCGGCCGTCTCGAACGCCGTACCGAGCCTGGCGACCGTCAGGAGCAGGCGGCGCAGGTGCCGAAGATCTCCAGCGTGTGGCTGATGTCGCGGTAGCCGTGCTCGGCGGCGATCGCCTTGGTCCACCGCTCGACCGTCGGGCCTTCGACCTCCACCGTGGCGCCGCACGACCGGCAGACCAGGTGATGGTGGTGTGAGTCGGAGCAGCGCCGGTAGGCGGCCTCGCCGTCCTCGGTGCGGAGCACGTCGACCTCGCCGCTGTCGGCGAGCAGCTGCAGGGTGCGGTAGACGGTGGCCAGCCCGACCTTCTCGCCCGAGTCGGTCAGGAGCGAGTGGATCTCCTGGGCACTGCGGAAGTCGCCGAACGTGGAGAGCACGTTGGCCACGGCCAGGCGCTGCTTGGTCGGGCGCCCGCCGGCCACCGGGGTGGTGCGGGGCTCGGTGGTGGGCTCGGTCTTCGGCTCAGTGTTCGTCATAGTGCACTCCGTGGGGGGCGTGGCGGTGACCGTCGTGGACATAGTCGACGTGGTCACCGTGGGGTACGGCGGTGTGCCCGCAGTTCTCACCGTGTTCGTGGGGGTGTTCGTCGATCGCGTCATGGGCCAGCGGCGCGAGCTCGTCGAACGGTTGCCGCTGGCGGCGACGTCGACGCAGCCACATGCCCACCGGCCAGGTCAGCACGAAGCAGGCCAGCGCGAGCAGCACGATGGTGGGTCCGGGCGCCACGTCGAAGGCGACTGCCGAGACCATGAGTCCGCCGAAGGACGCGCCGACGCCGAGGCACATCGCGGCCAGCAGGGTGGCCCGGAAGCTGCGGGTGAGCTGCTGGGCGGTGGCCACCGGCACGATCATCAGCGCCGAGACCAGCAGCAGGCCGACAGTGCGCATCGCCACGGTCACCGTGACCGCGGCCAGCACGGCGACCAGCACGTTGTAGACGCGGATGTTGAGCCCGGCGACCCGAGCGAACTCCTGGTCCTGGGCGACCGCGAACAGCTGGGGTGCGAGTCCGACCCCGAGCAGGATCACGATGGCACTGAGCGCCATCGTCACCCATACGTCCTGTGGCGAGATCGTGGTGATCGACCCGAACAGGAACTCCTGGAGGCGGGCCGCACTCTGTCCGGCCAGGCCGGTGATCATCACACCACCGGCGATGCCGCCGTAGAACAGCAACGCCAGCGCGACGTCGCCGTTGGCGTGACCCTTCTCGCGGATCACCTCGATGAGTACGGCGCCCAGGATGGCCACCACGACCGCCGTCCAGGTCGGTGAGGTGTTGGTCAGCAGGCCGAGTGCCACACCTGTGACGGCGACGTGGCCGATGCCGTCACCCATCAGGGCGAGGCGGCGCTGCACCAGGTAGGTGCCGACGACCGGCGCGGCGAGTCCGGTGAAGACCGCGGCGATCATCGCGCGGATCATGAAGTCGTAGCCCAGGATGTCCATCAGTGGTGCTCCCGGTGGCGGTTGAGGCCGAGTTGCGGCGTGTGGTCATCGACGACGGGCACCACGTGGTGGTGGCTGTGGCCGGCGCCGAACAGTGGCCCGTGCACCTCGTGGTCGGCCAGCGGCGGGCCGTCGTACGCAATGCGGCCGTCGCGCATGACGATCGCGCGGTCGACCAGCGGAGTCATCGGGCCGAGCTCGTGGGCGACCAGCACGACGGTCGCGCCGCGGGACTTGAGCGTCTCGAGGGCGAGGGCCAGGGCCTGCTGGTTGGGCAGGTCGACGCCGGCGGTGGGCTCGTCGAGGAAGAACAGTTCGGGCTCGCCGGCCAGGGCGCGCGCGATCAGCACTCGCTGCTGCTGGCCGCCGGAGAGGGTGTTGATGCCGTCGTGGCTGCGATCGCGTAGCCCGACCACGTCGAGGGCGTCCTTGATGGCCTGGCGGTCCTTGCGCAGGAGCGGTCGCAGGAGGCGACGTCGGGTGAGCCGGCCCGAGGCCACGACCTCCCAGACCGAGACAGGGATGCCGCTCGCGGCGGTCGCGCGTTGCGGCACGAAGCCGATGCGATGCCAGTCGTGGAAGTCGGAGAGCTGCGCGCCGAACAGCGTCACCGATCCGCCGCCGATCCGCAGCAGGCCGGTCATGGCACGGACCAGGGTCGACTTGCCGGAGCCGTTGGCGCCCATCAGTGCCACGAACTCGCCACGCTCGATGCGCACGTCGATGTGACGGAGGATGGGACGCCCGGAAATGGCGACGGAACCGTCCTCGATCTCGAGGACGGTCCGGTCGCGGTCGGTGGGGTCGGTCAGCAACCGTTGGCCTTCTTGAGTGCGGTGAGGTTGTTCTCCATGAGTGAAAGGTAGTTCTCATCGGAGGTCTGGTCACTCAGGCCCTCGATCGGGTCGAGCACGGCCGTCTCGACGCCGAGGTCGTCTGCCAGCGAGTCGGCCGACTTCTTGCTGCCGAGGGCCTCGGAGAAGACGGTGGTCAGGTGCTCGTCGCGGATCAGCTTCTCCAGCTTCGCCCGCTCACCCGGGATCGGCTCGGCGCCGGGGGAGAGGCCCGTGATCGCCTCGAAGTGGAGGCCGTAGCGGCTGAGGTAGCCGAATGCCTCGTGGTTGACCACCACGGTGTCGACCTTGCAGTCGGCCAGCCCGTCGGCGTACGCCTTGTCGAGGGTCTCGAGCTCGCCGCGAAACTTCTCGGCGTTGGCGGTGAACTCGTCCTCGTGGTCGGGGTCGATGCCGCTGAGCCTGTCGGCGATCGCGTCGGCGAGGTCGGCCATCAGCAGGGGGTCGAGCCAGAAGTGCGGGTCGTGGTCACCGTGCTCGTGGTCGTGGCCCTCCTCCTCGTGCGCGTGGGCGTCCTCGCCGTTCTCGTGCAGGTCGATCACCTTGGCCGCGTCGAGGGTCTCGCCCTCCGCGTTCTGCTCGACGGCGTCGTCGACGGCGGGCTGGAAGCCGGTCTCGAAGATCACCAGTCCCGCATCGGCGACGTCGCCGGTCTGGCGCACGCTCAGCTCGACGTCGTGGGGCTCGCGGCCGGCCTGGACCAGGTTCTCGACCTCGAAGTGGTCGCCCGCCACGCGCTCGGCGGCGTAGGCCAGCGGGTAGAAGGCCGCGGAGACCTTCTGCTCGTCGACGTCCCCGTCGCCCGAGAGTGCACCGCATCCGGCAAGGAAGAGCGAAGCACTGACAACGAGGGGTACGGCGAAGCGCGCGGCAGGCAAGTTCATGAGAACGATTCTCAGCAAGATGAGAATGGTTGTCAAATCGAGTTCCCCGGGCAGGGCTGAACCTGTGCGGCCTTCTTGACGGCTCGCCCGTGGCAGGACGCGTGTGGAGCGACCGTAACCCCGCGTTGCATGGGAGATTGGGGGACGTGTTGGTCGTGAACAGGTTCCGGGCGTCCGAGCATGACGTGGCGAGCTTCCGGGCGCGGGTCGAGGAAGCGCACGCGCTGCTCGCGGCCTGCGCCGGGTACGTCGAGGGCACGGTCGGACGCAACGTCGACCAGCCCGACCTCTGGCTGCTCACCACGCGCTGGGCCAACGTCGGGTCCTACCGCCGCGCCCTGTCGTCGTACGACGTGAAGCTGGGGGCCTGGGAGCTGCTGGGCACGGCACTCGACGAGCCCAGCGCCTACGAGGTCGTCGAACCGGGTGGCGAGCTCAACGAGCCTCTGGCCCGCGAGACCTGACCGCCGCGGCCCGACACACAAGTCAGGTGACACGCTCGTTAGGCTTGATCCTTCAAGACCGACAGCCAGTCGGCCGACCTTCCCAGGAGTTCCCGTGGCCAAGCCGCCCCCCTCGCCCGTCGACAACGTCGTCTCCCTCGCCAAGCGCCGAGGCTTCGTCTACCCGTGCGGTGAGATCTACGGCGGCACCCGCTCCGCGTGGGACTACGGCCCGCTCGGTGTCGAGCTCAAGGAGAACATCAAGCGCCAGTGGTGGAAGGCGATGGTCCAGGGCCGCGAAGACGTCGTCGGCCTCGACTCCAGCATCATCCTGCCGCGCGAGACCTGGGTCGCCTCCGGCCACGTCGACACGTTCAACGACCCGCTGACCGAGTGCCAGTCGTGCCACAAGCGGTACCGCGCCGACCACCTGCAGGAGGCGTACGCCGAGAAGAAGGGCATCGACAACCCCGACGACGTCGATCTCAAGGACGTCGCCTGCGCCAACTGCGGCACCCGTGGTGCCTGGACCGAGCCGCGCGAGTTCTCCGGCATGCTCAAGACGCACGTCGGTGTCCTCGAGGACGAGTCCGGCCTGGTCTACCTGCGCCCCGAGACCGCGCAGGGCATCTTCCTCAACTTCGCCAACGTGGTGACCAGCAGCCGGCGCAAGCCGCCGTTCGGCATCGCCCAGATCGGCAAGAGCTTCCGCAACGAGATCACGCCGGGCAACTTCATCTTCCGCACCCGCGAGTTCGAGCAGATGGAGATGGAGTTCTTCGTCAAGCCCGGCGAGGACGACGAGTGGCACAAGTACTGGATCGCCGAGCGCACCAGGTGGTACGTCGACCTGGGCATCAATCCCGACAACCTGCGCCACTTCGAGCACCCGCTGGAGAAGCTGAGCCACTACTCGAAGGGCACCACCGACATCGAGTACCGCTTCCGCTTCGCGGGCTCCGAGTGGGGTGAGCTCGAGGGCATCGCCAACCGCACCGACTTCGACCTGACCACGCACTCCAAGCACTCCGGCCAGGACCTCTCCTACTTCGACCAGGCCAACAACGAGCGCTACACGCCCTACGTCATCGAGCCGGCGGCCGGACTGAGCCGGAGCCTGATGACCTTCCTGGTCGACGCCTACCAGGAGGACGAGGCGCCCAACACGAAGGGCGGCGTCGACAAGCGCACCGTGCTGCGCCTCGACCCGCGCCTCGCGCCGGTCAAGGTCGCGGTGCTCCCGCTGAGCCGCAACGCCGACCTCTCGCCCAAGGCCAAGGACCTCGCCGTCGAGCTGCGCCGCAACTGGAACGTCGAGTTCGACGACTCGGGTGCGATCGGTCGCCGCTACCGCCGCCAGGACGAGATCGGCACGCCGTACTGCGTCACCGTCGACTTCGACACCCTCGACGACAACGCGGTCACGGTGCGCGAGCGCGACTCGATGTCGCAGGAGCGGATCAGCCTCGACGGCATCTCGACGTACTTCGCCGAGCGTTTGCTGGGCTCCTGACCAGTGTTTCGTCGTACGACGACCGCACCGTCGGTGCACAATGACGCCATGAAATCCGGAGTTCTTCGTCTCGCCGCGTTGTCCCTCGTCGCTGTCCTCGCCCTCGCGGGCTGTGGAGGCGGGGACGACGACAAGGACAACAAGGACTCCAAGGACGACTCGTCGCAGAGCAGTGACGGCTCGAGCACGCCCGAGGACGACGGCCTGACCGACCCCGGATCGGCACTCGAGCTCGGCGAGCCGGCGACCTTCAAGTGGCAGGCCACCGCCAAGGTGTCCGGCCAGGCCGAGGTCACCGTCACCCGCATCGACAAGGCGCCGATCAAGGCGTTCAGCGGTTTCAAGCTGAGCGACGCGATGAAGAAGTCGACGCCCTACTACGTGCACCTGCGGGTGAAGAACGCCGGCACGTCCAACCTCGGCGGCTTCGAACCGCCGGTGTTCCTCGACAACGGCTCCTCGATCCTCTACCCGGCCGCACACATCAGCGGGTTCGCCCCGTGCGCCGACCGGTTGCTGCCGAAGAAGTTCGGGCCCAACGCCAAGCCCGCCTCGCTGTGCATGGTCTTCCTGGCCCCGGCGAAGACCGAGCTGCGCACCGTCGCGCTGCGCCCCGACGAGGCCCAGGAGCAGATCGACTGGACCGGTGACGTGACCGCGCCGGGCGCGAAGGCCAAGAAGGGCGCCAAGAAGAAGCGCTGACCCAACCGCGAACCGTGCCTTTTTGATGCGCCAACCGTGCGTCATTGATGCGCGAACCGTGGAAGATTGCGCCTCGAACCGTGGATCCTTGACGGGCACCGCAAGGACCCCCAGCTCGGCAATCAACGATCCACGGTTCGCGCATCGAAAGCCCACGGTTCGCGCATTCGAGGGGTGGCAGTTCACAATGGAGCCCATGCAGCTGGGCAACCTGACCGTCGAGACGCCCGTCGTCCTGGCTCCGATGGCCGGCATCACCAATGCGGCGTACCGCCGGTTGTGCCTCGAGAGCATGCGCGAGCAGGGCGCCGACGGGCTCTTCGTCTGCGAGATGATCACCTCACGCGGCCTGGTCGAGGGCGACGCGATGACCAGGTCGATGCTGGTCTTCGACGAGCTCGAGACCACCCGCTCGGTGCAGCTCTACGGCACCGACCCGGTCTACGTCGGCAAGGCCGCGGAGATCCTCTGCGCCGAGTACGGCGTCGCGCACATCGACCTCAACTTCGGCTGCCCGGTCCCGAAGGTGACCCGCAAGGGCGGCGGGGGAGCGCTCCCGTGGAAGCGCGGGCTCCTCGGCGAGATCCTCGAGCACGCGGTCCGCGCCGCCGAGCCGTACGGCGTGCCGGTCACCATGAAGACCCGCAAGGGCATCGACGACGACCACCTGACCTACCTCGATGCCGGACGCATCGCCCAGGAGGCGGGGTGTGCGGCCATTGCGCTGCACGGCCGCACCGTCGAGCAGGCCTACTCCGGCCAGGCAGACTGGGAGGCGATCGCCGAGCTCGTGGCGCACGTCGACATCCCGGTGCTCGGCAACGGCGACATCTGGGAGGCCGCCGACGCGCTGAGGATGGTCGAGCAGACCGGTGTCGCGGGCGTCGTGGTCGGCCGCGGCTGCCTGGGCCGTCCGTGGCTGTTCCGCGACCTGGCCGCGGCCTTCGCCGGCGAGACCGTGGCTACGCTCCCCGTGTTGGGTGAGGTGGCCGCGATGATGCGTCGCCACGCCGAGCTGCTCAGCTCGCACATGGGGGAGGAGAGGGGCTGCAAGGAGTTCCGCAAGCATGTCTCGTGGTACCTCAAGGGCTTCCCGGCCGGTGGTGCACTGCGTCACTCCCTGGCCCTGATCGACAGCCTCGCCACCCTCGACGTCCTGCTTGGCGAGCTCGACCCCGACGCCGTCTTCCCGGTCGCCGAGCTGGGTGCTCCACGGGGGCGCCAAGGCACGCCACGCAAGCGGGTCGTGCTGCCCGAGGGGTGGCTGGACGACGCCGACGGGGCCGGCTGCGGCATGGAGGAGGACCTGTCCGCGGCCTCGGGCGGGTGAGGATCAGGTGAGGATCGGGTGACTCGGAACACCCTGTGAACAGTGTCCCCAAATGGGACATTTCCGGTTCGTTTATGTTTCACTCGATCTTCGTGCCCAGACGGACACCCCGTTCGGACACAGACCCTGTCAGCTATCGCAAAGGATCAGCGCTGTGGCAAATCATGGCCACAAGCGGGACACCAATGCCCGCAGCAAGCCCCGCCTGGTGACCATCGCAGCATCGGTCTCCACGCTCGCCACCCTCGCCGTCGTCGGCGTCGGAGTCCTCGGATCCGACCCCGAGATCAAGGAGGTCGTGAGCGCCAACCAGGCATCCATCGGCGGTGCTGCCCCCGAGCGCAAGCAGGAAGTCTCCCGTTCGAGCGGTCGGGCCAGCCTCGACCTCGACCAGCTGAGCGCCTCCGCGACGTACTCCCGCAGCGCGAACCGCCTCGCCACCCAGCGCGCGGTGAAGTCCGCCGACTCCAAGCTGTGGACCACCGAGGAACTGAACCTCTGGGACGCGCCCACCGACGGTGCGACCCAGGTCGGCAGCATTGACGCCGGCAAGCAGGTGCTGGTCACCGGGCGCGAGCAGAACGGCCGTACCGAGATCGTCGTCGGCGGCCAGTCGCGCTGGGTGACCGCCGACTACCTCGACGACGAGAAGCCCGTCGAGGGCATCGGCGGCGAGTGCACCAACGGCACTTCCGTGCCCAGCGGCGTGAGCCCCAACATCGTCAAGGTGCACGCGGCCGTGTGCGCGGCGTTCCCCGACATCACGACCTACGGCACGTTCCGCGGCGACGGTGAGCACTCGCAGGGCCTCGCCGTCGACATCATGGTCAGCGGCGACCGCGGCTACCAGGTTCGCGACTTCGTGCGCGAGCACTACGCCGAGCTGGGCGTGAACTACATCATCTACTCCCAGCAGATCTGGTCGGTCGACCGGTCGGGCGAGGGCTGGCGTGGCATGGAGGACCGTGGCTCGACCACGGCCAACCACTACGACCACGTGCACGTCACGACGTACTGATCTCTGACCCCGCCGAATGGCCGCAGCCCTCGTGGGCCGCGGCCATTCGTCATTCTTCGGGCGTCGCGAGCCCGGCCGCGGACCATCCGACGGGTAAGTCGGGGTCCGGATGTCCTCTCCTGAGCGTGCGAGGACATGAGAGATGCAGAGGTCACCTGTTCGACGGTCCGTTCGACCGGTCTGTGGTCCGGGGTGCACGACTTCCGCACCGGCGCGCCCCCGACCGTGGGCGGGTGGCACTACTCTCGGGCCGTGATGGAGACCAACGAGTACGACGAGCGCGACCGCGAGCGCCTCGTCCCGGAGCCGCCGAAGCGGGTCGACGCACCCGTGCGTACGCCGTTCGAGCGTGACCGGGCCCGCGTGGTCCACGCGGCGGCGTCCCGGCGCCTGGCCGCCAAGACCCAGGTCGTCGGCCCCCAGAGCGACGACTTCGTCCGCAACCGGCTGACCCACTCTCTCGAGGTTGCCCAGATCGCCCGCGACCTGGCTCGGGCGCTGGGCTGTCACCCTGACATCACCGAGACCGCTGCCCTGGCCCACGACCTGGGCCATCCGCCGTTCGGCCACAACGGCGAGCAGGTGCTCGACGCGCTCAGTGAGCCGTGCGGAGGCTTCGAGGGCAACGCCCAGACGCTGCGACTGCTGACCCGCCTGGAGTCCAAGACGTTCGACGCCGACGACCACTCGGTGGGGCTCAACCTGACCCGCGCCACGCTCGACGCCTGCACGAAGTACCCCTGGCTGCGCGAGCGCCCGGGCACCAAGTTCGGGGCGTACGCCGACGACCTCCCTGTCTTCACGTGGATGCGCGACGGTCGCACCGACCGGCGGCGCTGCGTCGAGGCGCAGGTGATGGACCTCGCCGACGACGTGGCCTACTCCGTGCACGACGTCGAGGACGGCATCGTCGCCGACCGCATCGACCTGACCGCACTCGCCGACCCGGGCGCGCGACGCGAGGTGTGGCAGACCACCCGCGAGTGGTACCTCTCCGATGTCTCCGACGACGCCCTCGGCAGGGCGCTGGCCCGCATGCAGACGCAGGGCAGCTGGCCGCAGGCGCCGTACGACGGCTCGCGTCGGTCGCTGGCCGCCCTGAAGAACCTGACCAGCGACCTGATCGGCCGGTTCTGCGGCAGTGTGCAGACCGCGATGGTGGCGGCCTACGGCACCGAGTCGTTCGTGCGCTACCGCGCCGACCTGGTGATCCCCGACGAGACCCTCCTCGAGATCGCCGTGCTCAAGGGCATCGCCGCGCACTACGTGATGCGGTCCGACGAGCGCCTCGAGGTGATGGCTCGCCAGCGTGAGCTGCTGGCCGAGCTGGTGGCCGCGCTCGTCGACCGGCCCGACCGGCTGGACGCCGCGTTCGCCCACGACCACGCCGAGGCGCCCGACGACGCCGCCCGGCTGCGGGTGGTGATCGACCAGGTCGCCTCGCTCACGGACTCCTCGGCGCTCACCTGGCACCGCCGCTTCGCCATCGGCGACTGAGACCCTCGAAGCAGGCCCTCGGGACCCTTGACGGTCCGCTGGGCCGGGCCCTCGATTCTCCACAGCTCCCGTCGCCCGGCCAGTGCGTCGTACGGTCCCCGACGTAGACTCCGCGACGTGGCAGGACGGATCAGGGACGACGACATCGCGGAGGTCCGCGAGAAGGCTCGCATCGACGAGGTCGTGTCCTCCTACGTCACGCTCCGCAACGCCGGAGGCGGCTCGATGAAGGGCCTGTGCCCCTTCCATGACGAGAAGTCCCCGTCGTTCAACGTGAACCCGGCGCGCGCGTTCTTCCACTGCTTCGGCTGCCAGGAAGGCGGCGACGTCTTCAGCTTCCTGATGAAGATCGACGGCATCACCTTCAGCGAGGCCGTCGAGCGCCTGGCCGACAAGTACGGCGTACAGCTGCGGCGCGAGGACGGCGGCGCACCCACCCCGCCGCGTGGCCCGCAGCGCAGCCGCCTGATCGACGCCCACAAGCAGGCGCAGCTCTTCTACGCCGAGCAGTTGGCCACCCCCGACGCCGTGGTGGCCCGTCAGTTCCTCGACGGCCGCGGCTTCGACCAGGACGCCGCGGCCACCTTCGGCGTCGGGTTCGCCCCCAACGGCGGCGAGGTGCTGTTCAAGCACCTGCGGCAGAAGGGCTTCAGCGAGGAGGAGCTCGTCACCGGGGGCCTGGTCGGTCGTGGGCGTGGACTCTACGACCGGTTCCGCGGACGCCTGCTGTGGCCGATCCGCGACGCGTCCGGCGACGTGATCGGCTTCGGTGCCCGCCGCATCTTTGACGACGACCGCATCGAGGCTAAATACCTCAACACCTCTGACTCACCGATCTACAAGAAGTCCCAGGTGCTCTACGGCATCGACCTGGCGCGCCGTGAGATCGGCCGCACCTCGCAGGCCGTCGTGGTCGAGGGCTACACCGACGTGATGGCCTGCCACCTCGCCGGCGTCGGTACGGCGGTGGCCACCTGCGGCACCTCGTTCGGCGACGACCACGCGCGCGTGCTGCGCCGGTTCCTCCACGACCACGACGAGTTCCGCGGGGAGGTCATCTTCACCTTCGACGGTGACTCCGCCGGCCAGAAGGCGGCCCTTCGCGCCTTCGGCGGCGACCAGAACTTCGTCTCCCAGACCTACGTCGCGATCGAGCCCGACGGCCTCGACCCCTGTGACCTGCGCATCAAGAAGGGCGACGAGGCGGTCCGGGATCTCGTCTCCGGTCGCGTACCCCTCTATCGCTTCGTGCTCGGCAACGTGCTCTCGCGCTACGACCTCGACCGCGCCGACGGCCGCATCGATGCGTTGCGCGAGGCTGCCGTCCTGGTGAGCAGCGTGCGCGACAAGTCGAAGATCGACGCGTTCGCCCGCGAGATCGCCTCGTCCATCGGCGTCGACGTCGACGAGGCCCGCACAGAGGTACGCCGGGCAGCCGCGCGGCAGGGGAGGGTCCAGAAGCAGGCACCGGGCGGCGCCATGGGCCGGGCCTCGGGTGCTCCCCAGCGCACCGCGGCGCCGGTCAACGACCCGTCGAAGCCGCAGCAGCCCGCCGCGCCGCCGCTGCCGAACCTGCGCGACCCGCGCTTCGCGATCGAGCGCGAGACCCTCAAGCTCGTCCTGCACCACCCCGAGGTCGTGGTGCGTTCGGCCCGCGACGTCACACCTGCCGACTTCACGCACCCGACGTACCGCGGGGTGTGGGAGGCGATCCAGGCCGGTGGGGGACCCGAGAGCGCGAAGGACGGCTGGGCGGCCGGGCTGCGTGACCACGTGAAGGAGCCGGCCGTCGCCGCGGCCCTGACCGAGCTGAGCGTCGAGCCGCTGCTGTCCAAGAAGGAACCCGACCTCGCCTACGTGCACGCGCACGTCTACCGGCTGCGCGAGCTGACCGTGCTGCGCAGCATCGCCGACGTGAAGAGCAAGCTGCAGCGCACCAACCCGGATGACGCGGAGAACCACAACGCACTGTTCGGCGAGCTGATGACCCTCGAGGCGCAGCGTCGCACCCTTCGTGATGCGGGGATGGGCACATGAGGCTGTTCGGCAACGCGCTGCCCGACGAGGTGCGCGCGGCGGACCTGCCGACGGGGGAGAAGGCCCTGGCCGGCGCGGTCGGCACGGACGGCGTCGTGCTGGTCGGCACCCGCGACGCGTTGTACGTCGGGGAGCGGCGCATCCCGTGGGAGACGGTCGAGAAGGCCGACTGGTCCCAGGATGCCTCCACCCTGACCGTGACCGAGGTCGGCTCCTGGGGTGAGGTGAGGCCGGTGCACGTGGTCCCGCTGGACGAGCCCGGGCGCCTGCTCGAGCTGGTGCGTGAGCGGGTCACGGCGAGCGTCGTACTCCAGCGGCACGTGCCGATCCGCGGCCGCCGCGGCGTCTTCGTGATTGCGCGCAGGGCCCCCCGGGGCGACCAGCCCGTGCAGTGGGTCTACGAGTTCGAGGAGGGCGTCGACCCCGACGATCCCGAGGTGCGGCGCCGTGCCGCCGCTGCCCTCGAGGTGGTGCGGGGCGAGGTCGGCCACGACCTGTAGTCGCTCGCAGGCGCGAAGGGAGGGGCTGATTTCGCACCTCCGCTGCGTCCTTGCTATTCTTCCCGGGCTGCCTAGCGGTCCCCTGTAGCTCAACTGGCAGAGCATTCGACTGTTAATCGGAGGGTTGTTGGTTCGAGTCCAACCGGGGGAGCCAACGAAGGGCCTCTGGTCTGCGGAAACGCAGATCAGAGGCCCTTCGAGATTTGAAGGTTTGTGGCCTACGGTTCTCTACTTCGAGTCTCTCCTACCTCGGGACTCATCGGTCGCTTGACCTGCGAAGACGCCTCCGCGTGAGGGTGTCGACGGGCTTCGATCAGTCGTTGGAGGTGTCCAGAAACAGGCCAGAAACCCCTCGCCTGTTCGCTGTCGAGGATCGAGTTCGCTGGCCGTTGGGTATCCGACCAGATACCAAGATTCATGGCGATCAGAAATCTCCTCGAGCAGGCCCGCGACGCGGCGGGTCTGTCGCGGGCTGCCCTGGCCGACCGTGCTGGGACTTCGCGGCCGGCCGATCCGAGTACCCACCGTCCTGCCCAGCCTCCCGATCGATCGTGCGTTCGCAACATTCGTGCGTCCCCTGAACCTGAACGGGTCCGACCGTGGCCGACACTACGACCTGCGTGATCGTCGCAAACGGGCTCGCCTCTACGAGTTCATACTCCGCGAGGGCGGCCCCCGGGGACGTACTCGCCTACGTCGAGGAATGCTGCTCGTTGACTTGTGGGAGGAGTTCGTAAGCCCGTCAATGACCGCTCCGCCTGAGCAGGTGTCGTCACTGGCCGGTGTGTCGAGGAAGTGTTGGGGCTCGCACAAGCTTGGGGTGGCGACCATGAGGTGAGCTCCAACGTCGTCGGCGCGAAGCTCGACACACCGTTCGGCGCGGGCTCCCTGCAGACCGTGCGCGGTCTCGGCTACCGACGCCGATGCGTGCTACCGGCCTCTGGCCACCCGCGGGGATCGACCTCTTGGTCGCCACCCGGGCATACGACCGCTCTGTACTGCTGGCTCGCACGCTCGGAGTGTTGCGCACGCTGAGCGGGATCTGAGGTTTCGAAGGGCCGTCAGGTGCGGATGGACAAGGAGCCCAGGGCTCCCATGTCGATCGAGTAGTGGCTGCCGGTGACGAGAGGTACGGCGTCGGTCAGGGCCCCGGCGAGGACTACGGAGCCGGTCGGAAGGCTCTGGCCGTGCCGGGAGAGGTGCTCGGACAACCAGACGATCGCGGTCAGCGGATTGCCCAGGATCGCGGCGCCGGTCGCCGAGTGCACGAGCGAGTCGTCCACCGTGAGGGCGCACGGGTTCACCGTCAAGTCGCCGAGCTCTGCGAGAGGTCTGAAGGTCCCGATCACGAAGCCTGCGGCGCTGGTGTTGTCGGCGACGACGTCGGACAGGCGGAACCGGAACCCGGAGTAGCGGGAGTCGATGATCTCGGCGGCGACCGTTGCTCCCTCGATGCTGTGCGCAACTTCGTCCAGTGTGAGAGCGGCTGTGATGGGTCGGCTCGTGAGGAACGCGATCTCGGGCTCGATGCGCGGTTGGGCCCACTCTGTCAGGTCGTCGGCGAGCGAGTCAGCCGTGGACAGCATGGCGTCGGTCAGGAAGCCGACGATGGGCTGACCGACGTTCATACGCTGTTGCTTGGCGGCACTGGTCAGGCCGAGCTTCGCGCCGACGACGTGCTCGCCCGCTTCGATGCGTTGGGCGCGGTCGAGAGCTTGGATGTCGTACCCCCACTGCTCGGTGAGGGTCGGGTCAGTGTTGGTGAACGGTTCGAGGGTGCGCCGGTCGTGTCGTGCGGCCAGGAGGACCGCGTGGGCCTCGGTGGGTGTCATTGGCCCGTGCCGCTCGCATGGGCGTGGCTGGCCGCGACGATGCCGCGGACGGTGACGAGTTCGTCGTCGTCGCGGGGGCCGTGGACCAGCGTGAAGCCTGGGGACAGGCGGGTGCCGGCCCACATGTGGGGGCGGCCCCAGCCCTTGGTGGTGACGTCGGCGGCGAGGTCGGCGGGCAGCACCAGATGCAGGGATCCGTCGTATGACGGGTGGAGGTGTGCGAACTCTCCGAACCCGGGAACGAGGAACGCCTCGGGGTCCGAGGAGCCGTGGTCGAGGGTGAAGGCGCGGGCGCCGGGGACCGAGATGTGTGATGGGCCACCGGCCACGCCGGGCAGGTCGGCGATCTCGGCGAAGAGTCGCTCCTGGAGTTCGCCGGGCGCGTTCTGTGACTCCTGTTGCTGGGGGATGGTCCAACTGACGTCAGGCCGTGGGCCCGATCGTTCGGGCAGTGTGCCGCTCGGGAGCGTGGACCAGTTGACCTCGCCTCGAGGTCCGGCCGGGTGGGAGCCGTGGGTGCCGAGGTAGTTCAGCCGATACGCGATCCAGCTGCCCAGTTCGGTGGCGGTCGCAGCGGTCAACTGGTGGCCGCCCGGTTGGCGTTGGGCGACCGTGGGCGCCCCGGACTCGGACAGCAGGTAGGTCCAGGTCCGGTCGAGGAGCTCGCGCGGAATGACGTGGTCGCCGTCGCCCTGTGCGACGAAGACCGGAAGATTGGCCAGTCGTCCGGCCTCGACCGGGAGGCCCGCGTCGAACGGCATCGTGCCGTAGAGGATGGCCGCACCGGCGTACCGAGACGGGTCGTCCAGCACGAGTCCGCCGGCGAAGGCCGCACCACCGCTGAAGCCGACCAGGATGACCGGACGTCCGGCCGGGGCGACCTCGTCGAGCCAGCCACGGAACCAGCCCATCGTCTCACGCAACGACTCGGCAACCGGGCGACCGATTCCCCGGTTGGCGAACCACGCGAAGCCACCGCCCTCGGCGATCGGCGCTCGCACGGCGGCGTAGGCCGGACCGGTGGGCAGGTGCGCGGCCAGGCCGATGATGTCCTGCTCGTGGGAGCCGCGTCCGTGCAGGAGCACGACGAGGGGTGCGGACGGGTCCGGGTTGCCGTACGTCGTGACGACGGCTGGCGCGAAGGCACTCATGACGCCACCACTGGAACGAGTTCGGCGGCGGTGCGGACTCCGGCCCAGCGGCGTACTTCGCCGGGCAGGTCGAGCCGGTCGACGGGAGCCGCGGTCTCATAGGCGCCCCACTCGGCCTTCGGGAGCATCCACATCACCTCGAACTCGTTGCCGTCGGGGTCCTTCGCGTAGACGCTCTTGGTCGCACCGTGGCTGGACTCACCGGTGAAGGCGTCGAGGTTCGCCAAGGTGAGGCGGGCCTCCTCGAGTTCTTCGATGGTGTCGACCTGCCAAGCCAGGTGATAGAGGCCGAGTGACCCACTCGGGCGAGACGGCTGGGCTCCTACGCCGAACAGGCCGAGGTCGTGGTGGTTCCCGGACAGGGGGAGGCGGAGGAAGGCTGCGTTGGCACGGGGTTCGCGCGCCATGACCTCCATGCCGAAGGCCTGTTGGTAGAACGTGATGCTGCGTTCGAGATCGGCCACGAACAGGACGGCGTGGTTGAGGCGGACGGCATTGACGGTCATCGTGCGCTCCTTCTTGCTCTGGCTCGTGTTGTGGACGGGGATCAGGCGACGACGCCGAAACCGCCGGTCCAGGAGACCTTCTCGTTGGCGGCCAGGGTGAGCTGGAGGAAGCCGACCGCCTCGAGTTCACGGGCCCGCTTCAGCGAGCCGGCGTCGATCGCGTCCACGCCGCCCGCAGTGATGGCGCCGACCAGAGTCGACTTCGCCTCGGCGTTGTCGCCGGCGACGAGCACGGTGGTGGTGTTCGGGCCGACGGTGCCGGCGACGAGGGTGCCCGCGAAGGTGGTGTTGAAGGCCTTGAGGACGTGCGACTCGGGAAGCTTGGCAGCGAGCTCGGCGGTGGCGGAGCTGTCGGATCCGACGACCAGGGAGTCGAAGGTCTCGAAGTTCAGCGGGTTGGTGATGTCGACGACGATCTTGCCTGCGAGGCTGGCGCCGCGCTCGGTGAGAACAGCGGGGAGGGCCGGGTAGGGGACCGCGAGGACGACGATGTCGCCACTGACCGCGGTTGCCTGGTCGTTCTCGCCGACCAGCTCGACGGTGTGGCCGCCTTTGCCGAAGACGCCAGCGATGGCCTGCCCCATGTTGCCGGTACCGATGATGGAGATGTGCGACATGACGTGCTCCCTGAGGTAGTTTGGTTGTTGGTACAAGTAACAACGTACAGGCATTTAGTTGTTCCTTCAACTAATTCAGGAGATTGTGACCGTGGACACACAGTGGTTGGACAAGGACGAGCTCGGCGCCTGGGTGGGTCTTGTCGCGGTGGTCGAACTGCTGCCCGGCGTACTCGACGCGCAACTGCGCCGTGATTCCGGGCTCACGCACTTCGAGTACTACGTGCTGGCGATGCTCTCGGAGGCTCCGGAGCGGACGCTGCGGATGACGGAGTTGGCGCAGCAGACCAATGCGACGCTGCCGCGACTGTCGCACGTCGTACGCCGGCTCGAGGAGCGCGGAGTGGTGGAACGCTCCCCGTGTCCCGATGACCGACGGGCGACGAACGCGCGGCTGACGAGCAGGGGTCTGGCGGCCATCGAGGCGGCCGCACCCGGGCACGTCGACAACGTCCGCCGCCATGTCATCGATGCGCTGACCCGAGATCAGGTGAGCCAGTTGCACGACATCGCGGCGGCGCTCCTGGAACGACTCGATCCGAATGGTCTGCTGACCGCCGTCTACAAACGACCTGCAGTCCCAGGCGCTGAGCCGAACTGACAGCCGTGCCGCCCCGCTGTGTCGGGTGACAGCGATTTGAGACGTGTGCGGTTCGTGTATCGAAAGGATGCAAAGCAAACTCCAGCCCAAATGGTCTTTCGGGGTCATGTCCGAGCAAAAGACGTGACGCCGGACATGACAAGGGACTCGGATTGGGCTCGCTTTGGATCGCGGACGGGCGCAAAGTGGAACCGACGCGACGAGGGTCGTTGTCGATGAACCCGCAGGTCAGCGGCTAGTTTCCTCTTGTGATCGCAATCGTCGGCAAAGGACCGCGCTCACGCTCAGGGGCATCGGCGACTACCCGATGACTCACCGAGTAGAGATCGCGGCAGCGGGACTGCTGCACGATCTGATGACACGGTTGGTCGGTAGGCCGCCCGGGGAGTCGCCCGACCATGCACGCTCTCTTTGCGACTTGGCGGGCGAGAACAGCCCGGGAGGTGCAGGCGTCTCCTATTCACCTAAGGGCGCACGGCGCGGGGGAGCGATCAATCGGGCACAAGAGACTTCTGTAGTCTTCACTCCTGGCCGTGGGTCAGACGACGTGCCCGCGCTTCACAGCACCTTGGTGCCGTACATCTCTCCGAGCGGATCGGCGATGAGTTCGAGCCGCGCGCCGTTCGGGTCCCGGAAGTAGATCGAAGTGCCGCTCTCGCTCAGGTACTCCACCCCGGCGTCGTCGAGTTTCTGCTTGAGGTGGTTCCACCTCAACGGTTCCACGGAGATCGCGATGTGGTGAAGGCCGCCGAGCACCTCGACATAGGGGCCGACGTCCAACCCGGGGAAGTCAAAGAACGCCAGCAGGTTGCCGTGGCCGATGTCGAAGAAGAAGTGGTTCGAGCCCTGGTAGTCGCGGTTCTCGAAGATCTCGGTCAACGGGAACTCCAGCAGCTCCTGGTAGAACCGGACGGTTTCCTCAACGTCGCGGGCTACCAGGGCGAAATGGTGGAGCCCCCGGGCGCTCGACGCCGGCCGGCTCGGCTCCGGCTGCAGGTACGTCGCCCGAATACGCTCGCGTTCGGCATCGATGGCCGCGAGGTCGATCTCCGTCATGGGCTCCAGACTACGGGCGGAGCGGGCCACCGTCCCAGTGCTCGAGGTGGGTCAATTGGTCCATCCCGACCCTGGTGAGGCGCGTGAGCTGCTTGACCGGCTTTCCCAGGGGTACGACGGCCGCGACGGCGTACGTGTTCGGGACGCCGAGCAGGCGCTTCAGCGCCGGCTCCTCGGCGACGGCCATGGTGGTGATCGTGCCACCGAACCCCTCGTTGCGTGCGGCCAGGAGGAGGTTCCACACCAGTGGGTAGACCGACGCGCCGCCCACGATGCCAACCCGATCGAGGTTCTGGTCGAGTGCCGCGACGACGCGCAGGTCGACGCAGACGACGAGAATCACCGGTGCCGTGCGGATCGGGTCGGTGACCGATGTGGGGACGCGGGTCTTCGCCACCTGCTCGTCGGTGATCGCGCTGGGTGTGTAGGCGCTCCATGGCGTCTCGCCCGCGGCCCGCTGTGCGTGGTATCGCTGTGCGCCCGGTCCGGTGATCTCGACCAGGCGCTCGCGCGTCACCTGGTCGCGGACCACCACGATCTGGGTGCCTTGGCGGTTGCCGCCGCTCGGGGCAAAGCGGGCGTTGTCGAGGATCGTGTGGAGCACGGCGTCGGACAGTGGGTCGTCGGTGAAGTCACGCACAGCCGCGGTTGTGCGCATCACGTCGTACAGCTCCATGGGCCCCCACGTTAACGACGGCATCGATTCCGAGCCACCCGCTCGCCTCAAGACTGCTCGCGGCCACCGGGTTGCGACCTTCGTGCCGGGACCTCGGCGCCCGCTGCTCGCTCGCGGTGGAAGGACGCACCTTCAATTGGCGCTAGGACGCCGTCGTTCTTGCGGGGTCGCCACACGGCGATGGTGCGGATGGTGGGCCGGTTGACCTTGCGGCGGGCATCGACGCCGAGCGCGTGAGTGCGCAGGAGAGCGTTGAGTGCGTTGATCGCCCGGGTCCGTTCGCTGGTCATCGAGGTCCGGGCCGTCAGCAGGATCTGCAGGGTGGTCGATGTCTGTCCGGCGCGGGCGTCCGCGAGTTGGGCGAGGCCCTTGGTGTCGGTGGGGAACTCGGCGTCGTCGATGAGCTCGCCGGTGCGGGTCTCGATGATCACGTAGTGGTGAGTCGCGGCGTGGGTATCGACCCCGACGACGAAGCGGTAGTTGTCTGCCACGATGGTCATGAGCGATGTGTTCCTCCTGTGAGATGGATTGTCGTTCGCACCGGTTGAACCGGCCGGACCATCCACCGAACAACGACCTGCGGCGAGCACCGCTTCTCGCGGCGCGGCGCGGGTCGAGATCGCGGTCGCGGTCGCTGCCGACGACCTCGGCCGGGCGCGGAGGGCTCCGAGCGCCCGGTGACCGCTGACCGATTTCATCAACGTTGGGCACGCGCCCCCGCGCTGATCCGGGACACAGTTTTCCCAACCGCCGGGGCGTCCCGGGGAGCCATCCATTGGCGGGCTTTCATTGGGGCGTACGAGCGTCCCTCGAGCCAAGGGGTGCTGGGGATGCGCTGGTCTACACGGGTTTGCACGGGAATAGGGGTGGCCGCGCTCTTGGTGACCACCTTGTCGGCACCAACGACGGCCGGTGAGGACCATGACCGGGTCGTCGCCGACGACCCGGTCGCCTGGACACCCATCGTCGAGGACGGCGCCGGGGCGTTCGGCACCGCGACGGTGGGCGACGTCACCGTGGTGGGAGGATCGTTCACCCGGGTGCGGGCGCGGGGTGCGGCCAACGCAGTCACCCGCAACAACATCTTCGCGTTCAACTCCAACGGCAACATCAGCACCTCCTTCGTCCCCACCATCGCCGCCCGGGTCTGGGACGTCGTCCCCGCCGGTGACGGCCAGAGCGTGTTCGTCGGGGGCCAGTTCGGCTCGGTCAGCAGCACCGCCAGGACGAACCGGATCGCCCGCATCAACGTCAACACCGGCCAGGTGATGACCACGTTCCGGTCGCCCGGTTTCAACGGCAAGGTGATCGACCTGGAGCTGAAGAATGATCGGCTCTACGTGGGCGGCTACTTCAGCGTCGCGGGTGGACAACCCCACACAGCGATGGTCGCGCTCGATCCGGACAGTGGTGCTCTCACGAACCACCTCAACATCACCTTCGCCGACGTCTTCCTGGACACGGACCGGCCCAGGACGCCGACCGGGAACGCAGGGGTGGGTGTCGAGCGCTTCGCCCTCACTCCCGACGGGTCCAGGCTGATCGCAATCGGCAACTTCCGCACGGTCGGCGGTCAGAGCAGGGTTCAGGTCGCCATGATGGACACGAGCGGCGCCACGGCGACGGTGACCGACTGGTCGACCACACGCTATTCGATGGCGTGCAGTCGCAGTTTCCCGACCTACACCACCGGTGTCGACACGTCGCCGGACGGATCGTACTTTGCGATCACGAGCGGCGGAGCCTTCAACGGCGGCGCAAACTCGGGAACCCTGTGCGACTCGGTTGCCCGCTGGGAGACCAACCGCAGTGGTCCCGGACAGCAGCCGACCTGGGTCGACTACCTCGGCGGTGACTCCGGCACGGCCGTCCACATCACTGGCTCCGCGGTCTACATCGGCGGCCACTTCCGGTGGACGAACAACCCCTACTGCGCCGACTGCATCGGGCCCGGCACGGTCAAGCGCTCGGGCATGGCCGCACTCGACGTACGCAACGGGCTCCCGCTGACCTGGAACGCCGGCAAGCTGCCGCTCAACTGGGGCGTCATGCGCTTCGTCTCCACCGCCGCCGGCCTCTGGGTCGCCCACGACGGCGACACCCTCGGCGGTGAGCCGGCTGGCCGGATCGGGCTCATGCCGCTGGTCGACGGGAAGGTGCTTCCCGCCGACAACACCGGCAGCCTCCCAGGTGACGCCTTCCAGTTGGGCAACGTCGATGACGAT
>NZ_LMGG01000004.1:1170594-1347148 GCF_001427925.1 Nocardioides sp. Root151 | reverse complement strand
CTGGCCAACGGCAAGCTCCACTTCAGCAACAGCGACGGAACGCTGCAGACCGTGCAGTGGCAGGACGGGGCGGTGCCGGGAACGGTCCAGACCCTCAGCGGCCCTTCCGTCGACGGCCACGACTGGAGCACTGGGGCCCTGTTCCTCAGGGCTCCGTGAGAGGACGCACACGGTCATGACCATGACGANNCAGGACTCCTCGGCCCGCCCAACTGGCTGTTCGTTCCCTGGTCCGGCGGTACGGCGAGCAGACGGCTGCTCGCCGTCCGCTGCCGGACTACCTGATCATCGGGTCCAAGAAGGGGGGAACGTCCTCATTGACGAACTGGCTCATCCAGCACCCCGACAACCTCAGGATGTTTCCTGACAGGACAGCTTGGAGTGCAGCCATCGGATCACGCGTGGTCCTTTCCGACGCGACTCAGGGACGTACTGCTTGCCTTCCATCCAGGTCAGAACGTCGAACACCCGGATGGCTGAGACCGCTTCGGGTAGACCCGCATCACGCCGGAGCCTGAGCAGACGCTCGTGAAGATCAGGGTCAGCGTTCAGGAGCGCTCGCAGTGGTTCCACAACTGCTTCGAGCCGATCACATCCGCAACGACTGAGTCATAGATCGGTCTGAGGCGTGGTCTCTTGCGCGCCAACAATTTGCTGGCCATCGTCGCGCCGACGTCGGGCAGGCTGGTCAGTTCCTTCCACAGCTTCGTCCCTGCCCAGTCAGCGCTCCACGGGGCACGCTCCTCGACAAGATCCCGATCCTCACCCAGCGCCTCGAGCAACTCCGTGAACCGCCCCGCTCGGGTTTCGAGAAGCAGGATTGCGGCAAGCGCAGGAACATGTACGGAGAGGAGCGTGACGGCTACCAAGTCATCGGCAGTGAAGCGGTCCCGGTCAACTGACCGAGTTCCGCTGTTGTCCCACGTGTCGAATCTTGCCCCAGTGAAAGGGCTGGCCTGCCGGTATGACCCGAGGCCGTAATAGCGATACAGGACCTCGCGGGCGGGCCCATCATCAGAGTCCTGCAGGAGTTGTGGCAGTCGCATGGGAGGACCCTCGCATGTCTCCGCTTACGCCACGTTACGAACGAGATATCTCCGGAATGGGGTTTGTAGGTCACGACGCAGAGTCCACGAATCGTGAGAAGTGGGCTTGATACAACGTGGGGATCGTGCGGGTGGGACCCCACCGGTTGTTGTGAATGTGCAGATCCGCTTCCCCGGGCCTCTGATCACCAGTCGGAAGGCCCCTGTGCCTCACTTCCAGGACGACATCGGCGACGCGTGCCCACGTGGAATCCAGGTCGCCGTCTTCTCCTATCACGTGGTGGCGGGGTAGGGAGATCAGAACGAACAGCCCTGCGGCGGCGTACGCGGCCAGGGACGTCGGCGTGAGGCCAGCGACGCGGTCGGCGTCGTCAATCAGCACAGCGGTCGGCTTCATCGCCGCGTGACCGGGGTGTACTTCGGGGACGTAGACGTCCTCGCCCTGGGCATACAGGCACAACGACAGCGCCTGGACCTTTTCGCGAGCACGGCCCAGTTTCCCTTGATGCGAGTCGTCCAAGGATCCCTCATTGAGACGATCCAGCGGCAACAACCCAGTCAGGGACAGCAAACGAGAAACGATGACCCAAGGTGCCTCACGCGGGGTGACCAGATGGACAGTTTGACCGGGCTCACCGGCGACCGCCGCGGCCCACTGCGTCATGAGCGTGGTCCTCCCCTCACCGGGAACACCGAGCAGGAGCCAGACCCGGCCCGGGACCATGCCACCCGTCAGCGAGTCGAGCTCGGTGAACCCCGAAGGGGCGACCTTCGCGGATGGACGCTCGGCGTCGTACGCGGCGAGAAGGTGTTCGGCAATCAGCACACCAGGCATCCTGCCGACGCCACCGACAGACCTTGGCCCGAGTCCCCGGCTATGGCCCCGTCCGATGTGTGCGTGCTAGGCGGCGGAAAGACGCGACTTCATTCTTGCATCGCTAAGCGCAGAGGAACCTGGGCGGCGATACTTGCCATATGGGAAGCGATGAGGAGACGCAGCCCTTCGTGGTGGTCCCGGTTAGGGACTCTCTCGAGAGTCGGCTATTCATCGAACTGTCGAGCTTCGGATCGGACCTTGCCGAGGCCCGCAACGCACTAGATCTGGCCATCCAAGGCTTTGAGGCGGGATCGGTGCTCGCTGATGCCAGCCATCACCTGGTGGGGCTTGCCGTGATCGCCTACTGCCGCACGGTCCAGCACTCGAATGTTCGTGGCTGCATGACGGATCACGTCGCTGTTCCAGAAGAGCTAGCCGACGTCCACGATCAGGTGCGGGTGTACAGGAACGCGACTGTTGCGCACTCGCAGTCCGAACTCGCGGTCACGTACGCGGTCGGCGTCCTCGATTCGCGCACCCTCAAGGTTCGAGACGTCGCTGGGTTGACGGTCGTGGTCCCACCTCCGGCGCAGATGGTCCTCGAGTTCCGTGGACTGATCGAGGAGATGGAGCGTCGCCTCGACGACGTCTTGGAGCCTGTCCGAGCCAGCTTGATGAAGGCCTTGATAGGAGTGGACCCCAGTCAGCTAAGAGACGCTGCAGGGCCGGAGATCCAAGAGAAGTGGGCGCACGAGTTCAACGCAAGGACAAAGCGAGCGCCCTATCCCACGGGCCACACGGTGTATTGGGACGCCGTCGCAGATGAGCCACGCGAGTGATTCCGCCGGTTCCGCAGTGTCCGCCAGGCGGCGGAATGTCGCACCCACCCGGCGGGATCTGACGGTACTGGTTCCGTAGGGATTGCCTGCATTCAGGTTTGTTGAGTCTGCCACCGCCGCGCGATGTCCCAATGCGAATGCTGGCGGAAACAGTTCGCGGGGAGAATGGCAGACGTGTCCGATGAATCTGCTCCCCTAGATATCCAGAAGCTGATGCGCGATCTGACGGAGTCAGAGCGCCAACGGCGACTGATTGAAGCCGAACGACCGACTGCCGGACAGATAGGCGAAGTCCTGGCGATGTCGGTCAGTCTGTCGCAAAGGGTTATGGATGCTAGCCGCAACGTCGTGTTCTTAACCAGCGGCGAAGACCCCGACGAGGACTACGGACTTCGATACATGACAGGCTCAATGGCGGATCAGGACGCCGCCTGGCTGTCAGACCACCTGTCGTTCGACGTCCCGACGGATGAGGACGGCGATCCCATCGTCTATCTAGCGCATCCCTTAGTTGATCCGGTTAGGTGCACGCTGGACTTTGTCCAGCGATTTGTACGCGCAGCAATGGATCACCTCGAGGCTCTTGGGCATCTCGTGCAAAACGATGTCGGGTTTCGAGCAACCGCTGTCCTTAGCCGCGCGGCGCTCGAAGCGTGCGCAGCAGCCTGCTACTTGACCGATTCCAAGGTGTCCCCTGCTGAGCGGATCCGGCGACTCTGGAATCTCCAGTGCGAGCAGCTAACGGAAGAAGCGCTCCGCGACAACGATGGCTGGGAAGAGGCCAGAGTGCACCGTGAGGCTGTCTTATGTGCTGCGGAATCGGTCGGCTTCGAAGTTCATAGGGTGAAGCCCAGTGAGCGTTACCGATCGCCAAAGGTGCTGTCGGAGGACGGGAAGCCTCGATCGAGCACAATCGAGATGATCGAGACCGTTTTGACAGCCGACCTCGGCAGATCGATGTGGCAGGGACTGTCTGACGTCGCGCACTCAAGATCATCCGGGCTGATGTATCTCGACGAAGTGTCGCCCCGCGACAAGCAGATTGTCGCAATGCGGACTGAGTCAATCGCGTTCCACGCAATGCCCGCGCTGCTCGCTTTCGCAGGCCTCGGTGAGCATCTAGAGAACTACCTCGGGTGGGAAGATCTCTCGTGGAGAGAAGCTTTCGAGCCAGTCATCCAGCTGTGGAGCGCCAGTTCGGGAGGAGCCGACGACGTGATCCGTCGGAGGTTGGGGCTCTCTGCGCACTAACTTACCGTGCAAGGTGCGCCAGCGGTCCAGACTCAAGTGCGGGCGCTTCGCCATCCTCATCGAATTCAATCGACGGTTCCACATGTGTCAGCGGGGCAGGGGCTTTCTGCAAGCGGCAGTGACGACTCGTCCTACCCGCTAGTGGGCGTTGGCGGGGGCAAACATGGGACGGGGGAGTGCAGGACCTCGCTGCCTGAGCGACTCCCCTCAACAGACGTGTGCGCGAGATCCGCGGCGCGACATTCACGACGCAAATTGCCGGCTGGGTTTGATCGCCAACGAGCGCCCCGGGCCGTTTACCACCGCGCGATTTGTCGCGTGTCGGGGTAGTCCGGGAAGGTCGTCAGCGTTGGACCGGCAGCGTCGGTGGTGGCGGTGCCACGCCCGCGGTGGTGGTCACTGTGTAGGTCACGTTCTTGGCCTTCGCAGGCAGTGCCCGGGGCAGGTTCAGCGAATCGGTTGCCTGCTCGGTGAGGGAGAAGTCGACCGCCCCGAGGGAACTACCGTCGGCGGTGCCGGTGAGCGTGCCTCTGCAGCCTCCGGCTCCCTCGGCGCAGGCCAGGTCCACGCGGAGTCGTCCCGAATCGTCGGGGGTGGCGGTCGTGCTGGTGATCCTGACCGCTGACGGGAAGGTGACGTGCGTCGGAGTGTTGTCGGACTGCGGGTTGAAGCACGCGTCGAACTCGTATACCGGGTTGGTCACGGTCTTTCCGTCTGCGGCGGCGATGGTCTGGTAGCCGATCAGCGAGGAGGGGCCTCCGGCGGTGTAGCAGCTGTTGCTGTGGACGGAGAGTTCGAACTTGCCGTAGCCGGTGGTCGGCATGGGCACGTTGGGGTCGTCCCAGCTCATCAGGCAGACCCACGAGGTGCCGGGTCCGTTCTGCGGCACGCCCGGCCCCTTGTCGCACATCGCCTGTGCGTGCAGAGACTTCGGCGAGATGCCCTTGTGCCCGAGCAGTGCGGCCTGTTGGCTGTAGACGTTGCTGAACGACACAGCGATCGATCGCTCGAGTCGGGGTTTGGTGACACTGCTGCCGCCGCTGGTGGCCCGGGCGAAGAGACCGAGGCCGGCCAGCACGACCACGGTGGTGAGAAGGATGGTGATGATGCGTCGCATGTCAGCCTCCGGTGATGTCGCGACGAACGGTGATGGCCAGGGCCAACCCCAGGGTCAGGACGGTCCACACTGAGCAGGCGACGAGCCCGATCAGGAACGGGCCGGTGAACGCCGGGGTGGCCAGGAACCCGTGCCAGGCCTCGTAGGCGGTGGTGGGCAGGTAGGGCCTCAGGGCCTCGGCACCACCCGTGGCACCGACCAGTTGCATCACCATTCCGATGACAGTGGGTGCGGCCACGCCGACTGCGACGCTGCGTGACCACACGGAGAGAAGGATGGCCAGTGCGGTGAACGCGACGCTGGGTGGCAGTGTGCTCAGCCAACTGGCGCTGACGAGTCGCCAGGCCGTTGCCGGCGGCACCAGTTGCCCCGACAGTCCGGTCAACGTCCCGTGGCCGCCGATCAGCACACTGGACACGATCGTGGAGGCGGCGAGGACCCCCAGTCCGAGGGCGGCGAAGCCGAGTGCGGTCGTGGTCTTGGCACCGAACAGCGACGCCCGGCTGACGGATCTGGTCATGATCGTCTTCCAGGTGCCGTGGTGGTCCTCGCTCGCGAAGATGTCACCGGCCACGACGGCGGTGAGCAGGGGCAGCAGCCACTGTCCCGCGAAGCCGAGCACCAGCAGCGTCAGCGCGAAGCCGTTGGTGGTGGCGAAGCGTCCGAAGAGGGTGTCCTTGGGCGGGTTGCCCTGGGCGTGGATGATCAGTGCGATCGGAACGGGTGCCAGCAGGGCGCCGGCGAGCACGGCTCTGACTCGCACCTGGGCGCGTAGCTTGCGGACCTCGAACGCGAGTGCTGCGCCGAAGCCGGCACGATCCGTGGTGGCCTCGACCCGGCGATGGTCGGTGGCTGTGAGTGTCATCTGCTCTCGACCTCCTCCGCGGGACCTGGAGCCGACTCCGTATCGGTGAGCATGAAGAACAAGGACTCGAGTGGGGTGCGGGTCGGGGTGAACTGACGAAGCCGTACGCCGCTGCCGACGACGTCGGCGACGAACGCGCTCACGGTTTCGTGTGCACCGGACGCGACCAGCGTCGAGTGGTCGACGCTGAGGGTGACACCGGGGTGTCGGTCGGCGAGCACGGAGGCTCGTTCGTTGTCGTCCGTGTCGAGCAGGTAGCCGGGGTCCGGTGCCATCGCCCGCAGGTCCGTGATGCTGCCGTGGAAGGCGACCCCTCCTCGGTTCATGATGGTGACGTTGCTGCAGATCTCCTCGACCTCTTCCATGTTGTGGGAGGAGAGCAGCACGGTCAGGCCGCTGTCCGCCAACCGCTTGACGAGGGCCCGCATGTCGCGGATGCCAGCCGGGTCGAGGCCGTTGGCGGGTTCGTCGAGCACCAGCAGCTTCGGCTCCCGCAACAGGCTTGCCGCCACCCCGAGCCGTTGCCGCATCCCGTAGGAGTAACCGCCGACCTTGAGGTCGGCGTGATCGGTCAACTCGACCGTCTCGAGCACGTCGTCGACCTTGCCGCGGCGAACACCACCGTCGAGGCGAGCCAGGCCCACCAGATTCTGCCGACCCGTCAGGTAGGGGTAGAACCGCGGCGACTCGATGAACCCGGAGACGCCCTCGAGCACTCGGATCCCGTCACGCTCCCAGGTGCGGTCGAAGACCCGCAGGTTGCCAGAGTCCGGGCGAATCAGGCCGAAGAGCATGCGCAGGAACGTAGTCTTTCCGGCACCGTTGGGCCCGAGCACGCCGTACACCTCACCGGGTGCCACCCGGACCGAGATGTCATCGACGGCGCGGATCTCGCCGAAGCACTTGGTGATGCGCTGGGCATCCACGGCGAGTGATGGGGTCATGGCGACGACCGTAGGGAGCCGGACATGAAGCCACGATGAAGCGTCTCCCGGTCACGCCGTGGGGAGCAGGACGGTCGCCGTCATCGCCGGGCCGTGGACGCAGGGCACCGGCACGCTCAGGCCATGTGAGACATGGTGCCCGTCGAAGCAGAGCCGGAGTTCGCCGCCACAGCTCACGGTCAACGACGCGACGAGAGCCAGGCCCAGACCGGCGCCGGGTCGTGACCTGGCCTCGCCCGCCCGCGTGAAGCGTCGAGTGGCGGTGGCCAGCAGGTCAGGCGGCATGCCATCGCCACCGTCCGTCACCTGGAGTCGTGCCCATGAGGGGTCGGGGTGGTCGAGACGTACGTCGTGAGGCGGTGCGCCGTGGGCCGATGCGTTGTCGAGGAGGTTGGTCAGGATCCGTTCGATCGCGAGCTCATCGAGCGCCACCCGCAGGGTGGAGACCAGAGAACTCAGGCTCACCTCGACCGCATGTCGGGGATCGACGACGCGGCGCTGGTCGACCACCCTGGCCGCGATCGTCGCGAGGTCGCCGGTGCCCGTCCGTGCGCCGGCGGAACCCAGCTGCAGCAGGTCTTCGGCCAGGTCGGCCAGCCGGTCCACGTCGACCTGGAGCTCGTCGAGGATCCGCTCGTGTTCGGTCACCGACCGTGAGCGCCGTCTGGCGAGCTGAATGCGACTGCCGATCAGGGTGACCGGCGTGCGGAGCTCATGGCTCGCCTCGTTGACGAACTGTCGCTCCCGGTCCAGCGACCGCTCGAGGCTGGCCAGCATGTCGTTGAACGTGTGGCCCAGACGGGTGACCTCGTCGTCGCGTGTGGCGGGGACCTGAAGTCGCAGGTCGGTCGCGCCGGCAGCGATGTCTGCGGCCTGTCGGCGATAGCGCTCGACCGGTCTCAGGGCGGCTCTCGCCAGGCGCTCGCCGACGAACCCGGTCACCAGCAGCGCTCCGAATCCAGCCAGGGCGAGCTGAAGGAGGAGCTCACGCAACGCCTCGTCGCGGTGGTCGCGGCGTACGCCCACCAGGACGTAGCGGGTCGGCGTCCCGGAGACCTTGACGATCTGGACGCGGTAGGGGTCCTTCGAGGCCGGAAGCAGGTCGCCCACGTCGACGGTGGACGGGTTCGAGTCGACCTCGCGGAGCACTCGGGTCGAGACCATGGCCGAGGATCCGGCGGGTCCTCCGTGGTCGAGGACGGTGCCGTCGGCGCCCAGCACCTGCCACGCCACCCCGGTGGCCTCGGCACTGGCGCGGTTCGTCATCGTGCCCGTCGGCCCGACGAGTGGAGTCAACGTCTCGGTGGCCCTGGCCAGGTCACTGTCGAGTCCTCGGTCGAGGGCGTAGTGCACCCGCGAGTAGACGAACGCGCCGGCCGCGAGCAAGACGACGAACATGGCCGCCGAGAACCCGGCGACGAGTCGGACCCGCAGCGGCAGCCGCCTCATCGCGGCGCTGCCGGCTCGAGCCGATAGCCCACGCCGCGAAGCGTGGAGATCGTGTCGGTGTCGAAGGGCTTGTCGACCTTGGCCCGGATCGCGGCCAGGTGCACGTCGATGACGTTGCTCCGCAGATCGGTCTCCCCGTCCCACACCTCGTCGAGGATCATGAGGCGGGTCACCACCTGACCGGCATGGGTGGCGAGCAGGTAGAGGATGTCGAACTCACGTGCCGACAGGGCAAGGTCAACGCCGCCGCGGGCAACTCGGCGCGCCACAGGGTCCACCACCAGGTTCCCCACCTGCACGGGGGCCCGGTTGGCCAGGCTGCCCCGACGGCGCAGGGCACGCAGACGGGCGAGCAGTTCGTCGAGGTCGAAGGGCTTGGGAAGGTAGTCGTCGGCACCGGCGTCCAGCCCCTCGATCCGGTCGCGGACGTCTCCGCGTGCGGTGAGCATCATGATCGGCGTCGACGCCACACCCAGGTCGCGCAGCCTGCGGGCGACGCTGACGCCGTCCAGTCGGGGGAGCATCCAGTCGAGCAGGGCCACGTCGTACGCCCCGTCTCGCAGCAGGCGGTCATAGGCGGACCGGCCGTCGTGCACGACGTCGACCGTCCAGCCGGCCTCCACCAGTGACTCCTCAAGCACCGCCGCCAGTCGTACGTCGTCCTCGGCAACCAGGATCCTCATTGTCGGCTGACCTCCTCCGTCGACTGGTGGGCACGAGGGTGGCCCAGCAGTTCACGGTATTCCTCGTGGACGCTCGACGCTCGCTACTCTTCTTTGCCCGCGGCCGGCGCGTGGATGAACTCAGCGCAGGGTGGTGATGAGGGTGGTGAGTGTGCCGGACTCGGTCGAGGGGTCGGGGTGGGGTGCACGGACCGCGGTGAGGGCGCTGTCGACTTCACCGTCGACGTAGGCCCAGGTCACGCAGTCTTTGGAGACGAGACGCGATTGGGCGTCGTCCCAGGCACTCTCGAGGTCGGTCACCCGCGACTTGGCCTCGGCCACTTGTCCGGTCTCAACCATGCCCAGGGTGTCCTGCGCGAGCGTGCGGAACTGGTCCACGTCGTCGCCGGAGAACGCGGCTTGCACATGGTCGTGTGCTTCGGTCGCGCTGAGGGACGCCGGGTCGCCCGAGCAGGAGGGGGTCGTCGCCTCCTCGTCGAGTGCGCTGATGTGGGGTTGGTTGTTGGCGTAGGTGAGCAGCAGTCCGGTGCCGACGGCCAGGCCTGCGATGGCGACCAGGGATGCGCGTTCACGAGTGAGGTCACCCGAAGGCGTCGCATGGTCAGGGATCTCCGGGCGAGTCGCGCCATCGATGACATCGGCCTTCGTGATCGAGAGGTAGGCCACGGCCACCAGGATCGCCAGCAGGAACACGACACTGGTCCCGAAGGTGCCGAGCCCAAGACCTTGCTCGTCCGCCGGCGTCGCCAACCAGTCACCGATGTTGGCGCCGAGCGGGCGGGTCAGGATGTAGACCAACCAAAAAGTGAGCACCGGGTTCGCTCCGAAGCGCCACAGTCCGATGAGCAGGACGATGAGGCCGAGCGGAAGCAGGACCGATTGGCCGGGGCCCCAACCTGTGAGCTCAAGCGTCCAGTCGCCGGTCGCCGTACCGAGTGCGAACGTCACCAGGACGGCGAGCCAGTAGAAGGCCTCGCGTGGGGTGGTGACGATGCTGTGGATCGACAAGGTGCGCTCGCGGGCGTACCAGAGGCCGAACACGCCGGCGAGCATGCTGGCGAAGACGGTGGTGCTGATCCACAGTGGAACGCCCACCTGGTCGGTCAGGATGTCGGTGTAGAGCGTGCCGGTCACGCTCACCACCACCACGGTCAGCCAGTACGCCGCTGGAACGTAGGTCCGCAACCTCATCTGCAGCCCGAGGACGGCCACGAAGGCGATCGTGAAGATGACAGCGGTTGGGACCAGCCCGACGCCGAGGGTCATGTTGATGTAGTCCGCGAAACTCTCACCGACGGTGGTGCAGAGGATCTTGATGACCCAGAACCAGAGGGTGACTTCGGGAACCTTGTTGAGCAGGAGCCGCGGTGCGGAACGACCGCGCGTGTTGGCAGTGGTGGTCATGCACAGGAGGATTGTCGGGCGCACCTGACACGGACCTGAACGTCCCTGACAGCAATCCGTGGGCGTTTCAGGCCGAAGGCAGTGTGACGACCAGACGAGTCGACAGGCTCGGGTCACCTATGGTCACGTCTCCGCCCATGCTGCGTGCGATCCGGCGGGACAGCGACAAGCCGAGCCCGGCCCCGCTTCCGGTGGAGTGTCCGGGTTCGAACACGCGATCCCGGTCAGCCTCGGCGATGCCCGGACCGTCGTCGTCGAAGCACAGCTCGATGAACCCCGGCAGACCGGGTGCGGACGACACCTCCACCCGGTTGGCAAGTCGGACAGCGTTCTCCAGCACCGGGGCCGTCGCCCTGACCACGAGGTGCGTGGGCAGCCGGACCCGCTGCATCGGGCTGATCTCCACCCGGACGTCGGCACTGCCGACCGTGCTGATCGCCTCCAGCACGGCGTCACGAAGGCTGCAGGTTGCGGCCACTCCTCGCGCGTTGTCGGTTCGTGCCAGTTCGAGCAGGCTCTCGATCACCGAACCCATGCGTGCGCAGGCAGAGGTGATCTCGTCCAGGAGCTCCCGCAGGTGTGGAGGTGGGTCCTCCATGAGTGCCAGATCGGCGTTGGCCTGGATCACCGTGAGTGGCGTCCGGAGCTCGTGCGCCAACTCGGAGGTGAGCCGCTGTTCCGAGCGGATGGTCGCGGCAACGCGCTCAAGGAGGCCGTCGAAGGTGCGGCCGAGGGACGCGATCTCGTTCCGCCCGTCCCCGGGGTGGAACCTGTGGGTCAGGTCGTGCTCGCTCCAGTCGTCGGCTGCCTTCGCCATCGCCGTCACCGGAGCTAGGGCCCGGCGCGTCACCCAGTGAGTCAGAGCCGCGGCGAATCCGATCATCAGCAGTCCTGCGCCGATGGACACGAACAGCGCCTGGCGCTCGCTGCGCTCATAGGGAGCCAACCTCTCCGTCACGACCACCACACCCGATGCGCCACCCGGCACGGTGAAGGGCTCAGCGCGGACCCGGGTCTCGTCGGTGCTGGATCCATTGACCGTGCGGGGCCTGTCGGCTCGGGAGAGAGCGTCGTACGTCCCCTGCTCGGAACTCGGAGCGTTGCCGGCGATCAGCCGGCCGCTGCCGTCGTAGACGGCCACACCGGCATCAAGGCGAGCGTCCGGGACATCCAGCCTGCCATCGGTGTCTGTTCGTGCGGAGCTGATCACCGCCTCGGCGCGATCGGCGAGGACAGTGTCGAGGTTGTGGTTCGTCGATCGGGCGAGGACGACCTGGACCAGGACGGTCAGCGCCAGCACGCCGAGCGCCGTGACCGAAACGGTCAGCGCCAGGAGCTGGGTACGAAACGATCCGCCGCGACCCAGGGCAGGGACCTCTCTGTGCCTCATGGTGCGTGCACGTCGTCGTGAGCAATGAGCCGGTAGCCGACGCCGCGGACCGTCTCGATGATGGCCGTGGCACCTGCCTCAGTCATCTTCGCGCGCACCCGGCGCATCAGGGCGTCGACGGTGTTGTCGCTGACGATGGCACCGTCTGGCCATGCTGCGGCAATGACACTGCGTCGGCGGACGACCTCGCCGGGGCATGCGGCGATCGCGGCCAGCATGCGGAACTCGGTGGGGGACAGGAGCACGGCACGGTCCTTGCCCCGCAGACCATGCCCTGCCGGGTCCAGCACAAGCCCGCTGGTCTCGTCCCTGTTGGTGAGCTGTCGCCCGCGTCGTCCGAGAACGGTGATCCGGGCAAGCAACTCCTTGATCTCGAAGGGCTTCGCCACGTAGTCGTCACCGCCCGCCCCGAATCCCGCGAGACGTTCGTGGGTCGCACCCAGTGCGGTCAGGAACAGCACCGGCGCACCCTGACCAGCCGCCTTGAGTGCCTGGCACACGTCGCGGCCGTCAGCATCGGGCAGGCCGATGTCGACGACGATGACATCGAGCCGGGTGCCGGGTCCGAGAATCCTGATCGCCTCGCCACCCGTGTGCGCGACCACGACGTCGTGACCATCACGCGCGAGAGCGGCACGCAGGACCTTCCGCACGGCGGGGTCGTCCTCGCACACGCCAACGCTCAAGCGCATGCTCGTCCCCCTTAGCTCGACGATGGAAACTGGGTCGAGTCGAGCGTAGCGACCGGCATCGCCCATGGGACCTGTTCTTGTTCAGGTCGCGTTCAGGTGGGCGGGCGTAGGTTGCCGAATGACTCCATCCCCGGACGCGAAAGGGGTGACGCCGTGAGGCTGCGCTCAGATCGGCTCGCCTCGGCGTTGCTCGCCTGCCTGACCGCGATCGCCCTGGCCGGGTGCCAGAACACGACGGAGACCACTCACGATCGTAAACCGCCGCGAGTGGTGCCGCATGTCAAGGGGGAGACCAGGGCACCGGTGACCAAGGTCCTGGTGGTGATCGAGGAAAACCACTCGCTGGACGAGATGCGAGGCGGTATGCCGTATCTGGCCTCATTGGTCGGGCGATACGGCTATGCGACGCGGTGGACGGCGTTGACGCATCCGAGTGAGCCCAACTACCTCGCCATCGTGGGCGGGTCGACCTTTGGTGTGAAGGACGACGCGCCGCCGTCCGTGAACGCCCACAAGGTCGGTGAGGCGCAGTCGATCTTCGGGCTGGCCCTCGACGCTGGCAAGACCGCCCGGACCTACGCGGAGTCGATGCCCGAGAACTGTCACGGGGAAGATCATCCGGAGAAGACCGTCGGGAAGCCGATCTATGCGGCGCGGCACAACCCATGGGTCTACTTCACCGCTGAGCGGGAGCAGTGCCTGAGGAATGACGTGGACCTGACCTCCTTCGCAGCCGACGTTGCCGCTGATGACCTGCCCAACGTCGGCTTCCTGATCCCCGACCTGACCCACGATGCCCACGACGCCTCCCTTTCTGAGGCAGACGCGTGGCTGGAGAAGCAGTTGGGCCCGGTGCTGCGGAGCGCTGACTTCAGGAGCGGTCGGCTCGCCGTGGTGGTGACTGCTGACGAAGATGACCGCAAGCACGGCAACACGGTGCTCACTGCGGTGCTGCAGGTCGACGTCAGACACGAGGTGGTCGCCGCCCCGCTCACGCACTACTCGCTGACCCGGTTCCTGGCAGAGGTGGTCGGCGCCACGCCCCCGCGGGAAGCGCGCGACGCCGCTGACCTGCGCGCCGCCTTCGGTTTGTGAGGCCAGACCCGGGTCCTACTCCTCGGAGTCGCCCTCGATCACCACGACCCGGTAGTTCTCGTCGAGGCGGACGTCGACTGTAGTGCCGTCCGGCTTGGTGACCTCGACCTCGTAGGTCGCGCCGTTCTCGTCGTCGGTCTCGACACTGTTCGCCTTTCCCCCGCCGGTGGCTTGGAGCGCCGCTTCGGTCGCGGCGTCGGCCTGCTCCTGGGTGTAGTCGTGGCTGCCCGGCCCGTCGTCGTCGCCGTTGCCGGCTACTGCGACCCCGGTGCTGCCCGCGGCGACCGCAACGGCTGCGGCCGCCACACTCATGGTGCGCTTGCGCATGATCCTTCTCCTTTGATGCGACGTGGTGGAACAGGTACCCACTGTTCCGGATAGATGCTGAATCCAGCCTGAATGCCGCCGCATCGGATGTGTTTGTTCAGTGTGGCTTCAGCGGACTGGTGTGGAACTGGCTCTTCACAATTCAGGGTGTAGTTGTGGCCTGAAGTTTCCGGGTTCCAGTAGGGACTGGGCGATGTAGTCGGTCAGCTTGCGGAAGCCCAGGGCTGAGCCGCCGAGGTGCTCAAGGCGTCCCATTGATCCCTTCGGTCGCCGCAAGGATGCGCAAAGGATGCAGAGCCGAGACGCGCACCAGGCGCTGGGTGTGACGACGGCTCCGAACAGGTAGGAGAGGAGCGAGTGTCGCAACACCACCGACCGGATCGTCGAGCTCGACACGTCCGTGTCGGAGACCTGGTAGGTCATCCCGAGGTTGTAGCTGAAGTAGAAGAAGTCGCGATAGGCCGGTGACTCGTCGGAGTTGAAGTCGATCCCACCGTCCTTGGCTCCCGCGGCCCCGTAGTAGAGGTGTGCGTAGCGAGTGGCGTACATCAGGTGCAGGTCGGCCCAGGCCATGAAGACCCCGCACAGGGCCGTCGCAGCGGCCGCGTCGCCAGTGTCGGAGCGTCCTAGGACGAGCACGGCCACGATGCCGAACAGCCCGCCCAGCGAGATCAGCAGGACGAGCAGCTCCTCGAGCACCGGGCGGAAGTCCTCACGTCGAGCATTGGCAGCCGTGACATGCGCGTCGAGCGGCCACAGCACCATCCACCCGCCCACGGCGAACGCGACGTGCGTGACCGTGACTCCGATCAGGATGCTGAGCGGGATGTTGAGTGCGAGCACGCAGGCCACGCCCGCGACGGCACCCAGCAGCACCGACCCGATGACCCGCGGGATCGCCGCCACGGGCAGCCTGCCGCCACTGCTGGACCCGCTGTGCCGTTCGTCCCCGCTCATGACGGTTCAATATGCGCCAGCGCTTCATTGCCCGCAAGTGGGGAGAGGTTCGGATGGGGTGGCTGCGGAGCGCATCGGGGCACAATGTCCAAGAACAGTGCAGGTCAATGAGCCGTGCATTCGACGTGTGTTCCGAGAGAGGCGATCCCCATGAATGAGTCGGCGAGCTTCGACCAGGCTGCCAAGCAGCGAGTCAGACAAGCTCTCGAGGCCAGGGCTGCGGATCACCTGCGGTCCTTCGAGAACACCGTCAGGCAGGAGCGGTCCGCAGCCGAGCTGGACCAGGAGGCGACGCACTCGGTCGACGACCTGTCGCAGTCGGACGAACAGGGGGAGCTCTCAGGGCTCCTCGGCGCTGCGGAAGACCATCAGCAGGCGGGACTGGCCCGGATCGACGACCTCGACTTCGGCCCCAAGGACACTGTCGGACCGGGCGCGATCGTCGGTTTCGGAGGCGACCGCTACGTGGTCGGTGTCGTCGCGAGCGCCTTCGAGTGCGACGGAGTGACCTACGAGGGAATCTCGACGGACTCCCCGATCTACGCGTCGGTCGAGGGTCTGCGGGTGGGTGACACCTTCAACTTCGGCGGCCGCGAGCACCGCATCGACCTCGTGTCGTGAACGCGCCGAGAATCGCTCCGCCGGAGCCCTGCGCCGCCGGCGTGCCGGTCGCGTCCTGAGATGACCCCGCACGGAGCCGGGCGGCCGACGGCAGGCACGTTGCAGGCCGACCGGCGCAGTGACCACGGGCACGCCGCGCGCGTGGTCCTCGGCCTCATGGTCCCCGGAGTGGTGCTCCTCGCGGTGGGCAGGCCAGAACTCATCCTGTACGCCGTCTTCGGCTCCTTCACCGGGATGTACGGCAGGCTCGAGGCCCCACGGAGCCGACTGCGTCACCAGTTCCATGGCGCCGGGATGCTGGTTACCGGGGTCGCACTGGGGGTGGCGTTCTCGGAGGCGCGTGTTCCCGCTGTCGTGCTCGTGCTCGGCATCACCACGTTCGCCGCGGTCGGCTCGCTGCTGACCGACTGGCTCCGGCTCCGCCCGGGTGGGCCCTTCTTCGGGATCTTCGCGTTCGGCGCCACGGCCACGATCAGCCCCGGACTGGTCAGTCCTTGGGGCGCCGTGACCCTCTGTGCAGCGACCGCAGCCTGGTCCATTGCCCTCGGACTGGCCAGGCTGACCACGGGAGGAACGGGACTCCTGCAGGAGATCCCGACCGTGCAGTGGTCGCGTGTCCGCAAGACCACCTTGCCTGCAGGGACAGGCGTGCACGCCTTGCGCCATGCGTTGGCGACCGCAGTCGCCGGACTGAGCGGGGTGATGCTGGGCGTCGACCATGCCAACTGGGCGATGACCGCGGCGGCCGTTCCGTTGGCCGTCGTCGCCATCGGAGAGGTTCTCGACCTCGACGCGGTGGTGCACCGCGCCGTGCAGCGGGTGACAGGCACACTGGTCGGCCTCGCCGTCACCGCACTGGTCCTGCTCCCGGAGCCGGGACCGGTGGTGCTGGCCTCGGCCGTGATGGTGCTGCTGTTCCCCACCGAGCTGTTCATGAGCCGCCACTACGGGGTTGCGCTCGGGTTCTTCACGCCACTGATCATGATCATGACCGAGCTGGCGGCCCCCAGCGAACCGGCCACGATGATCGTGGCGCGAGGGGTGGACACCGTGATCGGGGTTGCTGCCGGAGTGGCCGCCGCTGCCCTGATCCGCGGGAACCAGGCGGCGGACCAGCAGGGGAGGAGTCGACGATGAGCCGAGTGGCCGTACGGCGGCGCGTGCTGCAGTTTCCTGCCGGAGCACGCGAGAGTTGCAGTTCGTACGTGCCGCCTGGGTGAAGTCGTACGAGCTGCAACCCTCGAAGGGTGTTGGAGGCGTTGAGCGTGCGGTCCATCCGTGACAGGTTGAAGGTCCAGCAGCCGCACCTCTCGGGAGGACCCCCATGCTCGTCAGACTCGCCCTGGCCTCGCTCGTCAGCCTCGCCGTGACCGCGCCGGCCAGTGCCGTACCAGTCCAGCAGATGTCGTCCGCCGACCCGGAGTTCTCGGCGTCGGTGCACACGATCTCCGAGGAGTACCGCGACCGGATGATCGGTGTCTCCTGGGAGGAGGGCTGCCCTGTGCCGATCGACGACCTGCGGATCATCGAGATGAACTACCGGGGCTTCGACGGCACGGTCCATGACGGTGGCCAGCTGATGGTGCACAAGGACGTGGCCGCCGACGTCGTGGAGGCGTTCGGCGAGATGTACGACGCGCAGTTCCCGATCAGGCGGATGGAGCTCATCGAGGAGTACGACGGCTCCGACGACGCGTCCATGGCCGCCGACAACACGTCGTCGTTCAACTGCCGTCCGATCACCGGCAGCCCGGGCAGGTTCTCGATCCACTCCTACGGCAAGGCGATCGACATCAACACCATCGAGAACCCTTATGTGAAGGGTGACCTGGTGCTGCCGCCTGCCGGTGAGGAGTTCCTCGACCGCGACGACGTACGCCCCGGCATGATCACCAAGAACGACCCGGTCGTGAAGGCGTTCAAGAAGCGCGGGTTCGACTGGGGCGGCGACTGGCACTCGCTCAAGGACTACCAGCACTTCGAGGCCAAGAAGTCCTGAGCACGCGCCCGAGGGTCTTCCCTCAGGTGTTCCTGACCGGATCCTGTCACATTTGTGGCGTCGGTCACACCCCACGCCTAGAGTCGCCTGAAACGTTGCAATTCAGGAGACTCCCTTGCTTGTGTCACGCTCCCACGTCCGCAGCATCACCTCCGGTGTCAGCCGACGCTCGCGGCGACGACAACTCGTCGTCACGGGTTGCGCGTTCGTACTCCTGACCGGCGGGGTCCTGGCAGGCATGTCCGGGCCAGCCATCTCCAGGCCTGCCACGGCGGCGGCTCTGTCCCCGAGCGTGACTGGCGAAAACGACCACCTGGTCGTGGCCGGAACGAGCGTCGAGTACCTCGACGAGCCCCTCGGGCTCGACGCTCGCCGCCCGCGGTTCAGCTGGACGCTCGAGGCGGACCGGCGAGACGCCACGCAGGCGGCGTACCAAGTGCAGGTGGCCACCGGCGAGGGGAACCTGGAGGCCGGTGAGGCCCTTGTGTGGGACACCGGCCGGGTGCCGACGAACGACTCGGTCAACGTCCAGTACGGCGGGGAAGCACTGACCAGCGCGACGCGGTACTACTGGCGTGTCCGTGCTTGGTCGGCGGAGGACACTGGTCCATCTGCCTGGAGCGAGATCAGCACGTTCGAGACGGGGTTGTTCGAGGCTGAGGACTGGGTCGCCCAGTGGGTCGCGCCGGCGATCTCCCGCGAAGGTGGCTCCTACCTGCGCTCGGAGATCAACCTCCCAACCGATGTGGAGCAGGTCCGGCTCTACGTCTCTGGCCGAGGCAACTACGAGCGGGGGCCGGACGGGCAGGGGATCTGCTGCGAGCAGCAGTTCGGCCTGGCCCGCGGCGTCTACGAGGCCCACATCAACGGCCAGCGGGTCTCCGACTCGCAGGTGGAGTCGACCATGGTCGACACCCGGGTGCGCGCGCTCTACCGCACCTACGACGTCACCGACCTACTCACGGCCGGCGACAACGTTCTCGGCATCCTGATCGGCGAGGACTCCGATGTGCTGGCCCAACTGCGGGTGACCACGACTGACGGTGAGGTGCTCGACTTCGGCACCGACGGGTCATGGACGTCCGCCCCCGGTCCGGTGATCCGCGCGCACCGCTACCACGGCGAGACCTACGACGCCCGCAAGGAGATCACCGGCTGGTCGACCGTCGACATGGCGCCGTCAACGACGTGGCAGCCGGTGCGCGTGAGCAGCACGGTCACGGGAAGGCTCGATGCCGCGACGTTCGAACCGATGCGAGTGGTCCGCACCCATGAGCCGGTCGCCGTCACGTCGCCGGCCCCCGGTGTCCACGTCCTCGACTTCGGGACCAACCTGACCGGCTGGACCCAGATGTCCCTGGATCTGCCGGCGGGCGCGACGGTGACACTCAAGCATGGCGAGCGACTCTCCAACGGCCGCGTCGACAACAGCATCATCGGTGCCCAGCAGACCAGCCGTTACACCGCTGCCGGCGGCCAGGTGACCTGGGAACCGTCGTTCGTGTACGCCGGCTTCCGTTGGGTTGAGGTGACCGGGCTGCCCGGTGCCCCGGCACCCGGGACGATCGTGGCCCGCGAGGTCCACAACGACGTTGAGCCCACCGGCACGTTCTCCTCGAGCAACGACCTGCTCAACCGCCTGCACAAGGCCAACGTCCAAACAGAGTCGAACGGCCTGCACGCAGTGCCCGAGGACACCCCCACCCGTGAGAAGCGGGGCTGGATGGCCGACGCCCACATCGCCGCCGAAGCGGTCATCAACAACTTCGGTGTGGCTGCCTTCTACTCCAACTGGGTCGAGGAGATGCGCTCCGCACAACAGGGGGACGGCCGCGTGCCGGACATCGTCCCGACCGAGCCCGCCGGCGCGTGGGAGACCCGGTCCGACCCCGCCTGGGCGGTTGCCCACGTGCTGATCCCCGCCTACGTGAACGAGCGGTACGCCGACACGCGGGTCCTGGCCGAGCACTACGACTCACTGCGCGACTACCTCGCCTACCTCGAGACCACCACCAGCGGCGATCTGCTGACCTCGCCCGTCAACACCTGGGGCAACGACTGGCTGGCGCTGGAGAACACTGACTCGGTGCTGTTCCGCAGCGGCTTCTACCTCTGGGCCCTGCGTGAGGGCGCCGACGCGGCACGTCAGCTGGACAAGGGCGACGACGCGGAGCAGATGGACGACCGAGCCGATCGAGTCGCGTCCGCGATCAACGAGCGGTACTTCGACGAGGAGGCAGAGTCCTACGGCTCGAGCCAGTTCGCCAACGCCTTTCCCCTGGTCCTCGACATCGTGCCCGACGGGCACGTGGAGGGGGTGGTCGACAATCTCGTTCGGGACGTCGTCGACGAACGTGGCGGTCACTTCACCGGCGGCCTGCCCGGGATCAAGTACATCCCGGAGGCGCTGGCCCTGCACGGCCACTCCGACGTGGTCCTCGACGTGGTCACGAACACCGCGTATCCCGGCTGGGGCTACATGCTGGAGAACGGACCGGGGACCATCTGGGAGGACTGGGGCGGGGCCTCGTCCCTCAACCACCCGATGTTCACCTCGATCGACAACTGGCTCTACGACTCGGTCGCCGGGATCGACCAGGCGCCGGGGTCGACGGGCTACCAGCACTCCGTCGTGGCTCCCCAGGTCACGGACCGGCTCGGCCAGGGCAACGGCAGTGTCACCACGCCGTACGGCACCCTCTCGAGCGCCTGGAAGCACGTCGGCGGGCGTCTGGTCCAGACCGTCACCGTGCCGGTCAACACCACTTCGGAGGTGACCGTCCCGGCCGACTCGGCGCGGTCGGTGCTCGAAGGAACGGGGTACGCCCAGGACGCCGTCGGCGTGCACAGCCTGCGTGAGACCTCTGACGGGGTCGTGGTCACCGTCGGATCGGGCACCTACGAGTTCAGGTCGGACGCCGTGCTCGGGATGCTCGGCAGCGCCGACGACGCCCTGAGAGCGCTCGACACTCGGCTGGACGGGCCGGGCGTGACAGCTGCGGCAACCCGCAAGCTCTCTCGCGACGTGGGCCTGGCACGCCGGGACGTCCAGGGCGCCATCGATGCCCGGATGGGCGGTGCGTCCCTCGACCGGGTGCGAGAGCTCGCCGCCGAGGCGCTCGGTCGCTTGCACGTGCTGGCGGTCCATGTCGACGACCTCGAGGCGGACGGCCAGCTCACTGGCGCGGCCGCGGCGGAGGTACGCCGGCACCTCGAGCAGGCTCGCGGCGAGTTGTCCACGCTCGTCACCCGCTCCGACGGCATCACCGTCGAGTTGGAACCGGTCGACGACGCGGTCACCGGGAGCGCCTTCGACGCTCGCCTGGTGGTGACGAACGGTTCGACCAAGCCGCTCACCCGGGCCGCAGCGCTGCTGTTGGCCCCTGACGGCTGGGCCGTGCGGACGGACTCAACGCTGCCCAGCGCGATCTCTCCAGGTCAGTCCGCCACGGCTGTCTTCAGGGTGACGGTGCCGCTCGCGCAGCCGCTCGGAGAGGTGGTGCTGGAGGGCAGTTTCTCCGCGGCCCGCAACGGCACTCGGCTGCGGGTGCCCGTCAGGCTCCCGGTATCGGTGCGGAGTCCGGTGTCGATCGACACTGTCCGTGCCCTGCCGCGCGTGCTCGAGACCGAGGACACCGACACCGTGGTGAGCGCAACGATGTCCAACCGGTCGCAGCAGTCGGTCCAGGTCACCTTGGCCGTCGAGAACGCGCCCGAGGGGTGGACGGCGCCAGGAACGACGGCGGTGGAGATCCCGGCCGGGGCGACTCGTAGCGCGTCGCTGACCCTCCAGCGCACCGCGGAGTCCGCGTCTGGTGGCGACATCGTGGTGTCCGCCTCTTCCAGCGGGCAGGAGTGGGCGCAGGCGCGTACGTCAGCCTTCGTTCGCGGCGCGGGCTGCGACCTCGACCCCCGCGGTGAGGCCTGTCTGACAACGGACTTCACCCTCCTCCACAACTTCGAGGAGGGTACTGAGGGGTGGATCGCGGGGGAGTACGTCACCTCGGCAAGCTCGGTGCCGAGCATGGCGAACAGCCCCGGTACTGCCCGGCTCGGCAGGCGACTGCTCGAGGCGACCGCCGCCGCCAACACCCCGGCCGACGCGTGGCGCACGGTCTCGGTGCGCGAGCCGGAGAGGGTTCCGCTGGGCGGGGCGAACGCGCTCGTGGTCCACGTCAATGCGTACGGAGGTGCACCCAGCGGGCCGTACCAGGCCCGCGTGGTGCTCCGGGACAGCACCGGGTCGACCCTCGAGAAGACCCAGGCCATCAGCCCTGATGCCTGGACCGAGGTCCGCGTGCCCTTCGGGGACTGGGCCGGTGTGGACCTGGTGTCGATCGAGGTGTCCTTCCGGGCTGCCGGTGACCGTGTGTGGCCGGGCAACTTCCAGATCGACCAGGTGGGCCTCGATGCCGCAGAGCCGCCGCCCAGCCAGTCGCTGAACCTGGCAGCTGGACGGCCGGTCGTGGCGCGCGCCACGCTCAACTGCTGCGCGTGGGGGAACGCGAACCTCGTCGACGGTGTCCGCGCCAGCACCCCGTCGAGCCGCGGCTACACCAGTGACCCGCCGCGCAGTGATCCGGACAACGTGGAGTGGGTGCAGGTCGACCTCGGGCAGGTACGGCAGCTGAGCAGCGTGTGGCTCTGGCCGCGGACCGCGACGGCCGGTGAGCCGGTCGGCAACGGTGGTGCCGGCTATCCCGACACCTTCGCGGTGGAGGTCTCCGACGACGGGGTCACCTGGTCGACGCTACGCAGCCTCACTGGAGAGACCTCGGACGGCAGCCGGGGGATGGGCTATGACGTCGAGGGTGAGGGCCGCTTCGTGCGCATACACGTGACCAAGCTCGGGCGGAGCGCCCCGGACGAGTCATCGCAAGGCTTCTACCGGCTGCAGTTGGCCGAGCTGGAGGTCTACGGCCCCTGAGGACAGGGGTCGGCGGGGCGATCAAGGATCGGTCGCCGGCGCCCACGGCACCTCCGACGTCTGGACACGGGTCGGGCACACTGCAGGCGTGCCGTCTCCGTCCACTCCGTCGATCGTGCGACTGCTTGCCGACCCGCCCGACTTGCCGGTCGTGGCTGGGCTGCCCGCGATCACCGAGGCACTGAGGGCGCGCGGGCTGGTGGTCGTCCACGCCCCACCGGGCACCGGCAAGACCACTCTCGTCCCGCCGTGCGTCGCCGCAGCCGTCGGTGGACGCGTGGTGGTCACCCAGCCCAGTCGGATCGCGGCACGTGCCGCGGCGCGGCGCCGGGCCGGGCTGCTCGGAGAGCGGGTGGGCGAGACCGTCGGGTACGCCGTCCGCGGTGACCGCCGGGTCGGTCCGTCCACGCGGATCGAGGTCGTCACCACCGGGCTGCTGTTGCGGCGCATCCAGCACGACCCGGCCCTCCCGGGCGTCGATGCGGTGATCCTCGACGAGGTGCACGAGCGTCACCTGGACGCCGACCTCGCGCTCGCCCTGCTCATCGACCTCCGGCAGAACCTGCGCGAGGACCTCCGTCTGGTGGCGATGTCGGCGACGATCGAGGCAGAGCGCACGGCGACCCTGCTCGGCGGTGATGCACCTGCGCCGGTGGTGAGCGTGCCGGGCGCGCTGCACCCCGTGGAGCAGGTCTGGTGCCCGCTGCCGCCCGGCCAGCGGCGCACCGACGACCGCGGCATCACCCCGGCCTTCCACGACCACGTGGCCGCCACCGTACGGCGGGCGCTGGCCGAGCACCACGGTGACGTGCTCGTCTTCGTGCCCGGTGTCGCCGAGGTCGACCAGACCGTACGCCGACTCGCCGGCACCGGTGTCGACGTACATTCCCTGCACGGTCGGCTGCCCACGGCGCAGCAGGACCGCGCGCTCACCGAGGGGCCCGGACGAAGGGTGGTGGTCTCGACCGCGGTCGCGGAGTCGTCGCTGACCGTCCCTGGTGTGCGGGTCGTCGTGGACGCCGGGTTCTCCCGCGAGCCACGGACCGATCACCGGCGCGGGCTGGCCGGACTGGTCACGGTGGCGGTGAGTCGGGCGTCCGCCGAACAGCGGGCGGGGCGAGCCGGTCGCCTGGGGCCTGGTGCCGTGCTGCGGTGCTGGTCGGAGGCAGACCACGCCCATCTGGCGGCGCATCCCGAGCCCGAGATCGCCACCGCCGACCTCACCGCGTTCGCCCTCGAGGTGGCGCGGTGGGGGAGTGCCGACGCCTCGGGGCTCGCCCTGCTCGACCCGCCGCCGGTGCACGCCATGGCCTCGGCCAGGGCCACGCTGCTCGAGCTGGGCGCCGTCGATGACGCGGGCCGCGTCACGGTGCGTGGCCAACGGATCGCGGACGTCCCGGCCGACCCCAGACTGGCACGAGCCCTGATCGACGGTGCACCGTTGGTCGGCGCACGCCGGAGTGCCGAGATCGTCGCCATGCTCGCGGAGGACGTCCGCGCCCCCGGAGGCGACCTGGTCGCAGCCCTCCGCGGCCTACGCGGTGGGCACCATGCCGGCGCCTGGAAGACACAGGTCAGACGACTCCAGGGGCTCGCCGGTCCGGACGAGCCGGGTCGAGTTCTCCAGACGCCCGCTGCGCAGCTCACCGACGACGTCGCCGTGGGGCTCGTCGTGGCCCTCGCTCACCCCGACCGGATCGCCCGCAAGCGCAAGGGATCGGCCGGCTACCTGATGGCGTCCGGCACCGGCGCGGAACTCGACCCGCGGAGTCCCGGACCCCTTGCCGGGCTCGAGTGGCTGGCGATCGCCGATGCCGACCGGCGGCCCGGAAGGCGTGAGGCCACGATCCGTTCGGCTGCGCCGTTGACCGAGGACCTCGCCCTCGAGGCGGCAGCGTCGTTGTGGACCGAGGACGACGAGGTCTTCTGGACCGACGGCCGTGTGGTCGCCCGTGGACGCACGAGCCTGGGCGCCATCGAGTTGAGCTCCGTGCCGATCAGCGACCCGCCCGTCGAACTCGTGACGGCGGCAGTCCGCGACGGCCTGGCCACGGACGGACTCGGCGTCCTTCGCTGGTCGGACTCGGCGGTCTCGCTGCGTGCGCGTCTCGCCTTCCTGCACAGATCGTTGGGCGAGCCGTGGCCAGACGTCAGTGACGGCGCACTGACGGAGAATCTCCAGTCCTGGTTGGGATCTGACCTTGCCCGCGTCCGCGGCGCGAAGGACCTGCGCCGCATCGACGTGACGAGCGCGCTGCGACGCATGCTGCCCTGGCCCGAGGCCGGGAGACTCGACGAGCTCGCACCCGAGCGGGTCGCCGTACCCAGCGGATCGAACGTGCGGATCGACTACGAAGGCGAGCAGCCGGTGCTCGCCGTGAAGCTGCAGGAGGTGTTCGGCTGGACCTCGGCTCCGGCACTGGCCGACGGCCGCGTGCCGATCCTCCTGCACCTTCTCTCGCCTGCCCGCCGCCCGGCCGCGGTGACCGCCGACCTCGACTCCTTCTGGGACAACGGCTACCCGCAGGTGCGGGCCGAGCTGCGTGGCCGCTATCCGAAGCACCCGTGGCCCGACGACCCGCGCGCGGCACAGGCCACCCGACGCACCAAGAAGGCCGGCAGCTGAGGACCTTGGTCCCGTGGTGAGCCGACCAGGCAGGCGTATGTTCGAAGGGTGGCTGCTCGACGTCATCGGGGGCCGGAATCAGCGGCCACGTACGTCGCACTGGCCTGATCGCCGGAAAGGTCCATCCATGTCCACGTCCACCACGATGATCTGGTTCCTCAGCACGACCATTGGCGTCATGTTGCTGCTCGCTCTCGGCATGCTGGTCGCCGTCCACACCTATGACAAGCACAAGTAGGTGGGACCACTCGGTACCGACGACCACGGTCCGGCCGCGCACCCAGTAGGCTCACCCGCCGAGGGGCGGTAGCTCAGTCGGTTAGAGCAGAGGACTCATAATCCTTGGGTCGTGGGTTCGAGCCCCACCCGCCCTACTCGAGCACGACTGAAGACCACGTGGTGGATCGCCGGCACCGGGTGCGTGCGATCCATCACGTCGTCTCTCTCTGGGTCAGGGTCGAGGCCTACCGCCCCAGCGTCTCGGCCAGTGCCGCGAGCAGCAGCGCGACTGCGTCTGGCCGGGCGTTGGGGCCCATCAGGCCGATCCGCCACACCGACGCGGCGAACTCGCCCGCCCCGCCGCCGATCTCGATGTCGTAGCGCTCGAGCAGGGTGCGTCGTACGGCGGCGGAGTCGACGCCGTCCGGGACGCGCACCGTGGTCAGGTCGGGAAGCCGAGAGCCCTTCTCCGCGAACAGTTCGAGGCCCATCGTCTCGAGCCCGTCCTGGAGTGCCTGGCCTGCGGCCGCGTGGCGCGCCCACACGTTCTCCAGGCCCTCGTCGAGGATCCGGCCCAGTCCGGCGTGCAGGGAGCTGATCATCGCCACGGGCGCGGTGTGGTGGTACGTGCGGCCGCCACCCTTGGCGCCGGCCTCGCCGACGTACCCACCGAGCAGGCCCAGGTCGAGGTACCACGACTGTGGCCGTTCGACCCGCCGGGCGAACGCGCGGTCGTTGATGGTGAAGGGGGCCAGGCCGGGTGCGACGCCCAGGCACTTCTGGGTGCCGGCGTAGCCGACGTCGATGCCCCAGTCGTCGGCCCGCAGCTCGATGCCTCCGATCGAGGTGACCGCGTCGACGACGAGGAGGGCGTCGGTGGAGGCATGGACCGCGTCGCCCAGCGCGGCGATGTCGGAGCGGACGCCGGTTGACGTCTCCGCGTGAACGGCAGCCACGATCTTCGGGGAGGGGTGGGCGGCCAGCACCCGCTCGGGGTCGATCGCCGTGCCCCACGTGTGCTCGACCGGGACCACCTCCGCGCCACAGCGGCTGGCCACCTCGCACATCCGCTGGCCGAACAGCCCGTTGACGGCGACCACGACGACGTCGCCGGGGTGCACCGTGTTGACGAAGGCGGCCTCCATGCCGGCCGAACCGGTCGCGGACAGGGGGAGGGTCCGCGCGTTGTCGGTGCCCCACGCCACGCGCAGCCGGTCGCAGGTCTCGTCCATGATCGTGAGGAACGCCGGGTCGAGGTGGCCGAGCAGCGGTCGAGCCAGGCCCTCGGTGGCCTCGGGGTAGGGGTTGCTCGGGCCGGGGCCGAACAGGTGGCGTTGGACGATCGATGTCATGTGTTCTCCTCTGTGGGACTGCGGCTACAGCACGGCGCCCGGGTTCAGGATGCCATCGGGGTCGAGGGCATCCTTCACGCGCCTGGTCAGGGCCATCACGTCGGCGCCGAGCTGGTCGGGGAGCGCGCCCTTCTTCGCGCGCCCCACTCCGTGCTCGCCGGTGATGGTGCCGCCGAGCGCGATGGCGAGCGCCATGACCTGGTCGAAGGCCTTGCGCGCCCCTGCCACGGCGGCAGGGTCGGCGGCGTCGTACACGACGATCGGGTGGGTGTTGCCGTCGCCGGCGTGCGCGACCACGGCGATCTCGACACCGCACTGCTCGGCGATGACGGCCATGCCGTCGATCAGGTCGGGCAGCAACGGGACCGGGACGCCGACGTCCTCGAAGAGCACGCTTCCGCGGTGCTCGAGGGCCAGGAAGGCGTTGCGTCGGGCCGAGACGAACAGGTCGGCCTCGTCCGCGTCGGTGGTGGTGAAGACCTCGGTCGCAGCCTCCTCCTCGCAGCACTGGCGGATCACGTCGATCTCGGCCTCGCAGGACGCACCGTGGGCGTCGGACTGGGCGATCAGCAGCGCGCCAGTCGACCGGTCAAGTCCGTGGGAGCGCCAGTCCTCGACGGCGTTGATCGTCGCGTTGTCCATCAGCTCCAGCATCGAGGACCGCACGCGGTTGCGGATCGCGACCACGGCCCGCGACGCGTCCGTCATCGTGGGGAAGGAGCTGACCAGGGTGGCCCCCGCCCGTTGTGCGGGGATCAGCCGCAGGATCGCGCGAGTGATGATCCCGAGAGTGCCTTCACTGCCCACGAAGAGCTTGAGCAGGGACAGCCCGGCGACGTCCTTGATCTGCTTGCCGCCCAAGGTCACGAGGGTGCCGTCGGCGAGCACCACATCCATCCCGAGGACGTAGTCGGTCGTGACGCCGTACTTCACGCAGCACAGGCCGCCGGCGTTGGTGGCGAGGTTGCCGCCGATCGAGCAGATCTCGTACGACGACGGGTCGGGCGGGTACCAGAGGCCGTGCTCGGCCGCGGCCCGCTTCACCTCGACGTTCAGCGCGCCCGGCTCGACCACGGCGACCTGGCAGGCAGAGTCGATCTCGATCGCGCGCATCCGGTCCAGCGAGATCGTGATCCCCCCGTCGACGGCGGAGGAGCCGCCCGACAGTCCCGTCCCGGCACCGCGGGGCACCACGGGTATCCGATGGGCGGCCGCCCACCGGACCGCCTGCTGCACCTGAGCGGCCGTCTCGGCGCGGACCACGGCGGCGGGCAGCCCGGCCGAGCCGTCGCGCGCGAAGTCCTCGCGGTACTTCTCGACCTCGGCCGCGCCGGTCACCACCACCCCTTCGGGCAGCTCGGCCACCAGCTCGGCGACGGCGTCGATCTCCATGTAGCCGAGTGTGCCAGCGATTCAGCGGGCCAGGGGATCTGGTCTCAGCAGGTGCGCCAGTTGCCCAGCCGGGCGTTCTTCGCGGCCGCCTGGGCCAGTCGGTAGTTGCGGGTCAGCTGGAACGGCTTGTTGTTGTAGACGTAGACCCGGGCCAGTCCCCGTCGCACCTGCATGCGGTTGACGTCCTTGCCGGTCGACCGCTTCACGACGTACCGCAGGTCGCGGCCGTAGCGGTCGGCGTACGCCTGGGTCGGGTCCGAACGCAGCAGCACCCGGGTGCCGACCGGCAGGATGCGCTTGAGTGCCCGTGACGCCGCGGGGCCGCCGCACTGGACGGTGCCGTAGACCTCGGGGGTGTTGATCCCGATCATCCGGACCGTACGCCGACGGCCGTTGCCGAGGCGCACGTTCACGGTGTCACCGTCGACCACCTTGGTGATCCGGGCGAGCTGGCGCAACGTGGCCTTGGGCTTGGGCTCCGTCGTCCCGGTCTGGCCGGAGCCGGTGCTGCCGCAGGGACAGGGGAGCGACTCGCAGGCCCGGCCGTCGTTGTCGGAGCCGTCGAGACGGTGCGGGTCCGAGGCGGGGTCGTTGTTCTCGAAGAACGTCTGCGCGGCCTGCTGGGTCGAGAAGTCGGAGCAGTCGCGGTCGACGAACGCATACGCCGGCGCGGAGAGGGCCATCACGCCGCTGACCAGGGCGAGCGCGAGAAGGCATGGAACAAGGACGGAGCGTTGCACGAGGATCCCCCAGGAAAGAACGGAATGAAGTCCCGAGGTTAGGCAGCGGTGCTACTCGTCCGCAGCGCAATGACGCCAAATGGCCCGAGGGGACTATCCGGCATGGTCCGCTCAGGAAGTTGATGTCCTGTCAGCAGCCCGTCGAACGCTCGAGGCGTCAACGCTCACGGCGCGGGGAGCTGTTGCGCCCAGCCGTCGTTCGCGGGGTTGGGGTCGTCGTTGCCGGGACTGCTCGAGGTGACCGTGACGGTCGCCTGCCCCGCGAGAAGCAGGTCGAACGCGAGCGTGCTCTGCGTGCCGGGAGTGCTGCTGGTGCGGCACGACATCACGACCTCGGACCCACGGGTCGGCGGGTTGCACGCCCACACGGCGTACCTGCCGGCGGCATGCACCTCGACGTTCGCCGACGTGTCGACGTGGACGGTGACCTCGGTTGTCGGTGCGGCCACCACGTCGAGCTCGACGTGGTACCAGGACTGGCCGTCCTGGACGAACGTGCTGCTCCTCAGCGGCTGCACAGCCACATCGACGGTGGTCGTGGGAGGGCCGAGTGGCGCGGTCGGTTCGGAGGGCAGGGCGGGCGCTGAAGGGAGTGCCGTGAGCAGTTGCTCGGCTGCCGGGACTTTGTCGGCCCGGCTGCTCGGCGTCACCGGGGCACGCGGCGGACGCCGGCGCGCACTGGAGGTGCCGGTCTCCCCAGAGCCTGCTTCAGTGCGCGCCTCCTGTGCGGGCGCGGCGGGGATCCTCGTCCACGGAGGCCGTTCGTCGGGTCGCTCGGGGCGTAGGAAGGTGGGCGGCGCCGTCCTCGGGCCGGCCTCTGCCCGAGGAAGTGGCGCATCGGGCCGATTCGACAGCCACCGCTCGGTGGAGGCTCCCGCCTCGTCCACGACGGAATCGACGACGGTGAGCACCCCGGTGGTCCCGATCATCAGGCCGGCCGCCACGATGCCGACCAACGGTACGACGCGGGCAACCGTGGCGGTGAACCCACCTGTCGAGTCCCACGCCCGCGGGGACACGGCGACGGCCGCGCCGCCCAGCACCATCGGTGCCAGCAGGGCCGCGAGGTTGTCGTTGATCTGCTGCAGCTCCAGGAAGACGGCAGTGCATGCCCGGCATCCGGGGAGGTGTCGCTCGACGAGGCCGGCCCTGGTGCCGCGCGCGACGCCTCGGACGTACGCCGGGAGAACGGAGACGACGTCATGGCAGTGTGCATCGGCAGTGTCTGCCGCGTGATCGGCGAGGTAGGACTGTCGCAGGCCTTCGCGAGCGCGGAAGCTGAGCGCGGCCACCCCGTTCTGCGTCAGCCCCAGGTGGCGACCTGCCTCGGCCAGGGGGAGCCCCTCGACGACCGTGTACCAGAGGACCGCCTGCCAGCGTTGGGGGAGCGAGCGGAAGGCGCGCTCGACGGCCGCGTTCTCGAGCCGACTGCTCAGGTCATCGGGGATCACGGTGTGCTCGCCGAACACCTCGAAGTCGTCGGTGAGGAGTTGTCGGGCGTCCTGTTGGCTGCGACGGGAGTGCAGGCGGCGGATCGTGGTGTAGAGGTAGGGCCGGAAGGCCATGTCGGGCCCCTTGCCGTTCTGCAGGGCGCGCAGGATCTGCGCGAAGGCCTCCGACACCAGGTCGTCGGCGTGGGACCTGCCGCCGACGTACGACGCGACCCGGCGGGCCGCCTCACCGTGCCTGGCGAACAGCTCACCGAAGTGTTCCAGCTTGCCGCCCCGCACCAGCGTGATGAGTTCCTGGTCGCTGAGGACTGCGGCGCTGGGCCTCGTGGCGACTGTCATGACGTCCTTGGGACGGTCGGGACGATGCTTCATGACGTCATTCCGTGCTCGAGGCGGCCAGGCAGCCCAGCAGGGACTGGGCTGCCTCGTGTCGAGCCGGAAGTGGTTCGAGCCAGACCCGGCACAGGCCGACTCTCAGTCGCTGGCGGGGTGCGGCCAGCAGTTCGGCGACCTGGACACAGGCGCGGGCGAGCCTCGCGGTCCGTTCGGCGATGACGACAGCCCGGTGCGGGCCGATGCCGGCAATGACCTCGTCGCCGTCGAAGACCATGCGCAGCGACTCCCCGACCGCGGCCAGCTGCAGACCAGCAACGCACGCCGTGGCCGGCGCAGGACGCCGGAGCTCGACGACAACCAGCTCGTGCGACTGCTTCACCGGCACTCCGGTCGCGGCGGTGCGGGCCGACGCCTGGTACAACGCCGAGAGTTGGGTCTGGGCGTGCTGGAGCGTCGCCAGGCCGGTGGCAGGGTCCTCGCAGCGTGAGGCGTGGGTGCGCTCGAGCACCGAGTCGGACCAGGCCAGTGCCGCGGCTCGGAGAACCGCGACTCCGGCCCGCCGTCGGTTTGCCTGGGTGCAGGCCAGATCCAGGTCCTCGAGGAAGACCGCGAAGGGCTCGCCCTGGACGGCGTACTCCCGCGCGATCTCGGCTATCACCCCCTGGCTTCGACGGCCACTGGCCAGCGCGGTCGTCAGCTCGTCGAGGCGGGAGTGTTCGGGGAGCGTGGTCATGATCGCGGGGCCACACCCGCCGGCAGCAGGTTCCGCACCGCCAGCCCGAGGTAGCCGATGGTGAACAGCGCGACGGCCAGGCCGGTAGCGCCCCACCCACTGCCGGTCCGTCCGTCGACCACGGCCGAGGTGACCAGGAGACCCATGACCGCGAGGGTGGCGCCGGCGAGGACCAGGGCCCCGACGGGGCGGCGGCGGCGGTGGCGCGGTTCGTGCTTCCGGCGCATCAGCGTGACACCGACGGTGATGAGGGTGACTGCCGCAAGGAGCGCCAACAGGGTGGTGGTGGGTGCGCCGGTGTTGGGCAGGACGCCGGAGGTCGGTGCGGCACCACCTTCGAGGGTGCCGGAGAGGACACCGGCGCCAACGGCTCCGGGCATGGCGATGTGCGTTGTGCCGTACATGATTTCCTTCTGTGGATTCGGTCAGGTCTGTGGTGCGCCCGAGAGGTGGTGCCAGTGCGCCGGACGGCGCAGGAGAACGTCGGCTGCCGACCGCACGAGGACGGCCTGGAGGAAGAGGTCGTACACCCATTCCACGAGGAACGCGGCGGCAAGGAGCCTGGCCCGGGGGCCGGCATGCCACACGGTGACGATGCGCTCGAGCACGAAGAGGAGGCCGAGAGGGGTCCACCAGGGGTGCCACCCGAACTCTCCCGAGACGACCAGGTAGCCGGTGTAGACGATGTAGAGCCACATGGCGACGAAGCCCAGGGTCATCCCGGCCTGTTGCAGGACATAGGGAAACGTGACCCGGGTCAGGCCGTAGGCGGACAGGTTCTCGAGGGCACCGCGCTGCCACCGCAGTCGCTGCCGCCAGAGGTCGCCCCAGGTGGGCATCACCTCCGTCTCCACGATGCACTCTCGCGGTGACACACACCGCAGGCCGAGGTGCTTGATGGCCAACGTGATCTCGTTGTCCTCGGTGAGGGCAGAGGTGTCATAGACCTGCCCACGGTCGCGCTCAAGACCGCGCAGCACGTCGACCCGGTGCAGCGTCGCGGTGCCGGTGAGCACGAGGGCGTCGTCGTGACGGCGACGGATCTGGCGCTGGTAGCGCGCGTACTCGTTGCGTTGCAGTGCCCCCAGGAGACCGGCCCCTGGCTCGCCGAGGAAGATCCCGCCGACCGCGCCGACCTCGGGTCGTCCTGCGAGCGTGCCTACCGCGACCTCCAGGAAGTCAGGCGCGAGGGTGGAGTCCGCGTCAGCGACCAGGACCAGGTCGCGGTCGTCGAGAGTGGGGAGCAGGCGGTGCAGCGCCTGGTTCAGTGCGCCCGCCTTCTTGTGCGTGTTGCCCGTCGACTCGACGACCTCTGCCCCTTGGTTGCGCGCGACCTGGACGGTGTCGTCCGTGCAGTTGTCGGCCACGACGAGGATGCGGTTGGGCCGACGGGACTGCTCCGACAACGACGACAGTGTTGCCGCGATGCGGTCGCCCTCGTTGTGCGCGGGGACCAGCGCGACCACGCGCTGGCTTCCTCGGCTGTGCTCGACCAACTGTTCCCACACCCCCCGGTGTCCTTCCCCCCTGGCCGGACCCGATCGGGCCCGGCACATGGAGAGAGCACCGGAAGGGCGGACCTGTTACGCGGGGATGAGTGTGAGGTGGGTCACGTGGCTCAGAACTCGTCGTCGATGAGGTAGGTGCCGTCCTGGTAGGCAAGCTGCAGTTGCACGTCGTCGCTGCGGTTCTTGCCGGCCTTCATCGTGTAGTCGACGTGATAGCTGATCACCAGGGAGTCGGGGTCCGCGACGATGTCGGAGACGCTTGCCTTCGCGACCGTCCCCCAGAAGCCGGTGTAGGAGTCGAAGCCGTTGCTGGCGTCCTGGAACCTCGGGGTGAGCATCTCCCAGCTGCTGGCCGGGTCGGAGGTGACCGTGTCGAGATACGTGGTGATGAACTGCGACATCCCGTCGGCGGTCGGTTCGTCGGCCGGCGACTCGGATCCGGTGTCGGTCGACGTACTGCCGTCGGAGGCGTTGCCCGACGGAGAGTCGTTGTCGCGGGTCGCCAGCCAGCCGCCGACACCGGCCAGTGCCAGCACGATGGCCACCACGGCGACGATCGCACCCCACGAGCGCTTGCGGCGGTGTGGAGTCGGCGGGAGCGCGCTGGGCGGCGGCGCGGCATGCTGGTTGGCCGGCGCCGGTGCGGCCGGGATGACGGCCGTCTGCGGACTCGCGGGAGAGGGGCGGGCCGGTGCGGCGACCGGGATCGGCGGTGCGGACACCGACGGCCCCGCGCTGAGGAACTGCGCCACCTGCTGGGCGTTCCATCGGCCCGCCGGATCGGTGTGCATCGTGGCCAGCAGCAGTGGCGCCAACCACCCGGCGCGGTCGGTGCGCGGCGGCTCGTCGTGCACCAGGCGGTAGAGGGCCCCGATCAGGTTCTCGCTCGCGTCGTACGGCGGGGAACCGGTCACCGCATGGAAGACGGTGGCGCCCAGGGACCACATGTCACTGGCCGGGCTGGCGCTCGACCCCGACGCGACCTCGGGGGAGAGGTAGGCGGGGGAGCCTGTGACCATGCCGGTCTGGGTCAGGGTCGGGTCGTTCTTCGTGCGGGCGATGCCGAAGTCACCGAGCTTGAGCCTGCCGTCGTCGGTGACCAGCATGTTGCCCGGCTTGATGTCGCGGTGCACGATGCCGGCCCGGTGGGCGGCGGCGAGGGCCTTGGCCGCCTGGCCGATGAGGTGCGCCGTCTCGTCAGGGGAGAGCGGGCCGCGTTGCCTGATGATCTCGCCGAGATCACGTGAGGGGACGTGCTCCATGACCAGCCAGTGGTCGTGTCCTTCGGTGACCAGGTCGTAGACCGCCACCACGTGCGCATGGTTGAGCATCGCCGAGACGCGGGCCTCACGGCGGACCCGTTCGACGTCGGCGCTGTCGGTGCCGGGCAGCAGCCCCACACGTTTCAGCGCCACGTCTCGACCGAGCACGACGTCGCGCGCGAGCCAGACCGCGCCCATGCCACCGCGTCCGATCTCCCGATCGAGCTGGTAGCGCCCTGCGATCAATGTGCTCACGAAACCCCTTCCTCGACTCCGCGAATCCTAGACGCCGGGTGGGGAAAGTCGGTCCTCAGCCGATGACGACGACCTCGAACTCCGAGCCGATCCGGTCCGTGCCCCACTGCAGGCCGTCGCGGTAGGCCACTTCGACAGGGTCGAGGACCAGTGCCACGGGGGTGGGCGACTCGACGCTGAGCATCAGCTGGTCCCCGCCGCCGAGGTGCAGCGTGTTGCCCTCCGCGGGCAGCACGTCGGCGCAGAACCGGCTCGGGTCCGTGGTCTGCGAGATCGCCCCGTCGCGACAGATCCACGCCTCCACCTCGAGCCCGTCGACGTCGAGCCCGTCGGTCGAGCTGTCCGCGGTGCGGAACGACGTACTGCTGATGGCGAGGTCGCGTGCCTCGAGGTCGCTCGGAGTGGCACCGAGGTAGACGCGCTGCCCGACCTTCGGCGAGGCGGTCACCGTGGAGTCGGTCAGCGGGAGCGGTGCCGGGTGTCGGGCCCACCAGACAGCGACGGCGACCAGTGCGACCACGGCCGGCAGCCAGAGCCAGGGGAGCCACCGGCGGCGTGAGACCTCGAGGCCGGAGCCGGTCTCCGGGACGGATTGCATGGGGCTCAGGGTAAGCGGACGCAGTCGGAAAACACCCGGTTTGGCACACGGGGAGAAGATTGTCACGGCGAATGTCGGTCTTGACGACTTCACTCGTCACCCGCTCTACTTCCTCCTAGCCAAGGAGAGGGGTGCCTCCCATGTTGCGATTCTCGGGTGCCGGTGTGACAGACGTGGGTCTCGTGCGCGACCACAACGAGGATTCCGCCTTCGTCGGTCCCTATGTCGCCCTCGTCGCTGACGGTGTCGGTGGTGCTGCCGCGGGCGAAATCGCCTCGGCCACCACGACGTACGCCGTGTCTGCGCAGGCGATCGCACGCCCCGACGACGATCCGGTCGAGGTGCTCGGCGAGGCGGTCACGTTCGCCCGGAACCAGCTGCTCCAGGGCGTCGCCCACGACGTACGCCGCACCGGCATGGCCACCACGCTCACCGCGGTCGCCACCGACGGCACCCGCGTGGTGATGGCGCACGTCGGGGACTCGCGGGCCTACCTGCTGCACCAGGGCCGGTTGGCGCAGCTCTCGACCGACCACACCTACGTCCATCAGCTGGTGATGCAGGGCCACCTGACTGCGGCGCAGGCGCGGATCCACCCGTGGAAGAACGTCGTGCTGCGCGCGCTGCCCGGCGCTGAGATCGGCCAGGTCGAGGACGCCGACGTGCTCGAGCTGGAGGTCGAGCTGGGTGACCGGCTGCTGCTGTGCAGTGACGGCCTGAGCGACCTGGTCACCGACGACGAGATCGCCGAAGGGCTCAGGGTCGCCGATCCCCAGTCCGCCGCGGCCACCCTCGTCGAGCGTGCCCTCGAGGCCGGCGGCGTCGACAACATCACCTGCGTGGTGCTCGACGTCATCGACGGTCCGCGCGTCGTGGGCGACGGGGTGTTGCTGGGGGCCGTGCGCGACCTCGCGAACGTCGTCGACCCGGCTGCGGTCCGCACCTCCTGAACAATCTTCACGTGATCTGCTGATCCGCTGGTATTCAGCGGCAACATGGGTCACAATGGCTCCATAACTACACATGTGTCACTTGTGTGACTTCATCTCGATTTGTCGTAGACCGCTGGGGAAGGCGTATCTCGACGCCTGAGATGGAGGAGGTCACAGTGACCACGACTGCAACGCGCACCAACACCAAGACGACGAGGGGAATCCTCTTCGTCCATTCCGCGCCGTCCGCACTGTGCCCGCACATCGAGTGGGCCGTGGGCGGCGTACTCGGTGTTGCCGTGAGCCTGGAGTGGACCCCGCAACCTGCCCAGGCCGGGACCTACCGGGCCGAGCTCTCCTGGACCGGAGACGCCGGCTCGGCTGCTGCCGTCGCCTCCGCCCTGCGCGGCTGGAACCACCTCCGCTTCGAGATCACCGAGGAGCCGACCTCGAGCACCGAGGGTGGCCGCTACTCGTTCACGCCCGAGCTGGGTGTCTTCCACGCCGTCACCGGCCTGCACGGCGACATCATGATCCCCGAGGACCGGCTCAAGGCCGCCGTGGTCAAGGCCGCGCTGGGCGACACGACGGTGCTCAACGAGATCGACAAGCTGCTCGGCAAGCCGTGGGACGACGAGCTCGAGACGTTCCGGCACGCCGGTGACGGTGCTCCGGTCCGCTGGCTGCACCAGGTCGTCTAGCGCACACTGGAGATGTGAGCGTCGCTCCCGCACAGGGTTCGAGAACCACGTCGGCCGGTTGGCTGGCGTCGGTGCTCTGCGCCGGGCTGCTCACGGCGTGCTCCGACACGTCAGGTTCGAAGGATTCCGACGACTCGGCTGACGACGGGCCGACCTCGAGCTCGTCGACGTCCCCGGTTCCCGAACCCGGCGCCGCTCCGACGATTCCGGCCAGGCCTCCGCATCCGGTCTCGTTGCCGGCCCTCATGCAGAAGTCGTACGACGGGCGCGCCCTCACGTTGGGCGCCGAGGGGGCCAGCACCTCGGCGTACACCCAGCACACCGTGAGCTACCTCAGCGGCACGATGAAGGTGTCCGGGCTGATGAACGTGCCGACCGGCAAGGGCCCGTTCCCGGCGCTGGTGCTGGCCCATGGCTACATCGACCCGGCCTACTACGACAACGGCCAAGGGATGCGGCGCGAGCAGGACTACCTGGCCCGGGCCGGCTACGTCACCCTGCACGTGGACTACCGCGGCCACGCGTTCTCCGACCCGGCGCCGCGCGCGGAGGAGTCGCTCCGGCTCGGCTACACCGAGGACGTCATCAACGCGGTGCTCGCCCTGCGCAGGTGGCGCGGACCCGTCGACGACGACCGGATCGGGCTGGTCGGTCGTTCGATGGGCGGCGGCGTCATCTACAACGCGTTGACGGTGCAGCCCGGTCTGGTCGACGCGGCCGTCGTCTTCGCACCGGTCAGCTCCGACACGGTCGACAACTTCGAGCGCTGGACCCGTCCGGAGCGCGGCGACGTGGCGACCCGCATCCTGGCGAGGTATGGCGAGCCGCGGACCCATCGCAGGTTCTGGCGCAACGTCAGTCCGCGCACGTTCTTCGGCCGGGTCACCGAACCCCTGATGATCCACCACGGCACGTCGGACGACTCGTGCCCGCTGCCGTGGAGTCGTCGTACGGTGCGGGCGTTGCAGGCCTACGGCAAGCGGGTGACCTTCCACGTCTATCCCGGCGAGGAGCACGCCTTCGGCCCCCAGTGGACGCTCTCGATGGAGCGCACCGTCAGGTTCCTGCGCCGCACCCTCAGCTGAGAGGGCCTGAGGTCCGTCCCGAGACCGGCGCTGTCACCAGGGGTGGAACGGCGGCATCTCCGAGGCCTTGCCGGTGAACTCGGGGTCGCGCTTGTCGAGGAACGCCGCGACGCCCTCCTTGCCGTCGCCGATGCTCGTGTAGAACATCGACAGCGAGTCGACCCGGTGCGCCTCGAGCGGGTGCGCAGCCGCGCTGTTGCGGTACATCATCTGCCGGGCCAGCGCGGTGCCCACCGGCGAGCGGTTCGTCGTGAACTTGCGGGCCAGGGCGTACGCCGCCTCGTGCAGCTCGTCGGCCGGGTGCACCGACTTCACGAAGCGTCCCTCGCGGGCCTCTTCGGCGGTCAGGATGTCGGCGGAGTAGACCCACTCCAGGGCCTGGGAGATGCCGACGATGCGGGGCAGGAACCAGGTGGATGCGGCTTCGGGCGTGATCCCGATCCGGCCGAAGACGAAGCCGATGCGCGCCTTCTCCGAGGCCAGGCGCACGTCCATCGCGCACAGCATGGTCGCACCGATGCCGACCGCCGCACCGTTGATCGCGCCGATGACCGGCTTTGTGCAGTTGAAGATCGCCAGCGTGACCCGGCCACCGGTGTCGCGCACACCGGTGGCGATCTCGGGGTCCCCGAGCCGGTCCTGCATGTCCGCCATGGTGGGCGTCTGGCTCTCGTCGAGTCCGAACACGTTGCCCTCGACCGAGAGGTCCATCCCGGCACAGAAGGCCTTGCCCGCGCCGGTCACCACGATCGCGCGGACATCGTCGTCCTGGCTGGCCCGGTTGAACGCCGCCTCGAGCTCGTCGGCCATCGTCACCGTGAACGAGTTCATCTGCTCGGGCCGGTCCAGGGTCAGCGTCAGGATGCCGTCGGCGACGTCATAGCGCAGCGTTTCGTAGGTCATGCCCGCAGGCTATCCGCTGCCGTACGACGGCTCTTGTGCGCCCATGTTGACACTTTGCACCCTGCAGGGGGTGCAAAGTGTCGTGGACAGGGCGTTACACGGGGAAGGGGGAGGGTCAGAGGGGGATGTTGCCGTGGTCGCCGCGGATCTCGGCGGCACCGGCGATCGCCCGGGCCAGGGCACTGCGGGTCACGTCGGGTTCGATGATCTCGTCGACCACGCCGATCTCGACGGCCTTCTGCACGCCACCGGAGATGCGCTCGTGCTCGACGGCCAGCTCGGCCTCGACCTGCGTTCGGATGTCGGGGGCGACCTCGGCCAGCTTGCGGCGGTGGAGGATGCGGACCGCGGCGACGGCGCCCATCACGGCCACCTCGGCGCCGGGCCACGCGAAGACGCGGGTGGCGCCCAGGGAGCGGGAGTTCATCGCGATGTAGGCGCCGCCGTACGTCTTGCGGGTCACCAGCGTCACGCGCGGCACGACGGCCTCGCCGAACGCGTGCAGCAGCTTCGCGCCGCGGCGTACGACGCCGTCCCACTCCTGGCCGACGCCGGGCAGGTAGCCGGGTACGTCGACCAGCACCACGAGCGGCACGCCGAACGCGTCGCACATGCGCACGAACCGGGCGGCCTTCTCTGCAGAGGCCGAGTCGAGGCAGCCACCCAGGCGCATCGGGTTGTTGGCGACGACACCGACCGTGCGACCGCCCATGCGGCCGAGTGCGGTGACGATGTTGGGTGCCCAGCGGGCGTGCAGCTCCTGGATCGTGCCAGTGTCGAGGACCTCCTCGACCAGCGGGTGCACGTCGTAGGCGCGCTTCTTCGACTCGGGAAGGCAGGCGGCGAGGTCGCGGTCCTCGATCGTGTCGAGGTCCATCGACCCCTGTGCGCCGAGCAGGGTGGCCACGCGTCGTCCGCGGTCGAGCGCCTCGGCCTCGGTCTCGGTGAGGATGTGGACGACACCGGAACGTCGTCCGTGCGGCTCGGGACCGCCCAGGCGCGCCATGTCGACGTCCTCGCCGGTCACCGAGCGCACCACGTCGGGCCCGGTCACGAAGATCCGGCCGTCGGGGCCGAGGATCACGACGTCGGTCAGCGCGGGGCCGTAGGCGGCGCCACCGGCGGCGGCGCCGAGCACGATCGAGATCTGGGGGATCCTGCCGGAGGCCTGGGTCATGATGTGGAAGATCTCGCCGACCGCGTGCAGCGAGAGCACGCCCTCGGCGAGTCGGGCGCCACCGGAGTGCCACAGGCCGACCACGGGCACATCGTCCTGGAGGGCCCGACGGTAGGCGACCAGCACGGCCTTGCAGCCCTCGTCGCCCATCGCGCCGCCCATGACCGTGGGGTCGGAGCAGAACGCGACCACGGGGGAGCCGTTGACCAGGCCGCGGGCGGCCAGCATGCCGGACCCGTCGTCCTCGGTCAGCGTCTCGAGCGTGCCCTCGTCGAAGAACGCGCCCATCCGGTTGAGCGGGTGACGCGAGTCGTCGACCCGGCTCGGCTTGGTCCCCGTGGTGGCGACCGCGGTCATCAGATGCTGCCGAAGGCGACGGCCACGTTGGCGCCACCGAACCCGAAGGAGTTGTTCAGCGCCACGATGTCGCCCTGGGGCAGGTCGCGGGCCTTGGTCGGGATGTCGAGGTCGACCCGTGGGTCCTTGTTGTCCAGGTTGATCGTCGGCGGGCTCACCCGGTCGCGGATGGCCAGGACGCAGGCGACGGCCTCGAGGGCGCCTGCGCCACCGAGCAGGTGGCCGGTCATCGACTTCGTCGAGGTGACCACGCAGTTGTCGACCTGGTCGCCCAGCGTGGCGTGCAGCATCAGGCCCTCGGCCACGTCGCCCTGCGGCGTCGAGGTCGCGTGGGCGTTGACGTGTACGACGTCGCGCGGGCTGAAGTCGCCGGAGTCGATCGCGAGCTGGATGGCGCGGGTGCCACCACGGCCCTCGGGGTCGGGCTGGGCGATGTCGTGGGCGTCGTTGCTGATGCCCGAGCCCATCACCTGGGCGTAGATGCGGGCGCCGCGGGCCAGGGCGTGCTCCTCGGACTCGAGCACCAGGATGCCGGCGCCCTCACCGAGGACGAACCCGTCGCGGGCGGTGTCCCAGGGGCGGGAGACCGTGGTGGGGTCGCCGCCCTCTTCGCTGCCGGTCTTCGACAGCGCCATCATCTGGGCGAACGCGGCCATCGGCAGCGGGTGGATCGCGGCCTCGGTGCCACCGGCGACCACGACGTCGGCCCGGCCGAGCCGGATCTGGTCGAGGGCCATCGAGATGGCCTCGTTGCCGGAGGCGCAGGCCGAGGTCGGTGCGTTGACCGCGCCGCGTGCACCGACGTACAGGCCGACGTTGGCGGCCGGTGCGTTGGGCATCAGCATCGGGACGGAGAGGGGGGAGACCCGGCGGGCGCCCTTCTCCTTGAGTGTGTCGTAGTTGGCCAGCAGGGTGGTGACCCCGCCGATGCCGGACGCGACGGCCACACCGGTGCGGGTGCCGTCCAGTTCGACACCCTCGAGGCCCGCGTCCCGCCAGGCTTCCATGGCAGCGATCATGGCGAACTGCGCCGACCGGTCGAGGCGACGTGCCTTGACCCGGTCGAGCACTTCGCCGGGCTCCACGGCAATCCGGCCGGCAATCTTCACCGGGATGTCCTGTGCCCACTCGTCATCGAGGTGGCGAACGCCGGAGGTGCCGGCCAGGAGCGCCGACCAGGTGCTGGCGACGTCGCCGCCGACAGGGTTGGTGGTGCCGAGTCCGGTGACGACCACGCGCTTGAGAGACATGCGGTTCCTTCGCGGTTTGGGAAGCGGGCCCTCGAGGGGGCTGGCCCCAGAGGGGCCGGGATGAACGGGGGAGGGTCAGCTGGCGGCGTTCTCGATGAACGAGACCGCGTCGCCGACCGTCTTGAGGTTCTTGACCTGGTCGTCCGGGATCGAGACGCCGAACTTCTCCTCGCAGGCCACGACGACCTCGACCATGGACAGCGAGTCGACGTCGAGGTCGTCCACGAAGGACTTGTCGAGCTGTACGTCGTCGGCGGGGATGCCGGCAACCTCGTTGACGATCTCGGCGAGGTCGGAGCGGATCTCTTCAGTGGTGGCCATGCCGGGTTCTCCTTGGGTTGGGTTATTTCTGGTGGTGCAGTCTGATTGTGCAGTCTGACGTGCAGGTCAGGGAACGGTGACGACCTGGGCGGCGTACGCCAGGCCGGCACCGAAGGCGATCAGCAGTGCGGTGTCGCCACTGCGCGCCTCTCCCTCGGTGATCATGCGTTCGAGGGCAAGGGGGACCGAGGCGGCAGAGGTGTTGCCCTGCTCGGCGATGTCACGGGCGATGCGCACCGTGTCGGGCAGCTTCATCGCCCGTGCCATCGCGTCGGTGATGCGCATGTTGGCCTGGTGCGGCACGAAGACGTCGAGCTCGGCGGCGGTGACCCCGGCCCGGTCGAGCGCCTCCTGGGCGACCTTGGCCATCTCGAAGGCGGCCCAGCGGAACACCGAGCGTCCCTCCATGATCAGGTGCGGCATCTGCGGGTCGTCGGAGGCGATCACGTCGCGCCAGTCGACGTTCTGCCGGATGTAGTCGTAGTGCTCGCCGTCGGAGCCCCACACCACCGGGCCGATGCCGGCCACCTCGGACGGGCCCACCACGACCGCACCGGCGCCGTCGGCGAAGATGAACGCCGTGCCGCGGTCGGTCGGGCTGGTGATGTCGGAGAGGCGCTCGACGCCGACGACCAGCACGTGGCCGGCCGAGCCGCCGCGCACCATGTCGGCGGCCAGCGAGACGCCGTGGCAGAAGCCGGCGCAGGCGGCGGAGATGTCGAAGGCCGCGGCGCCGTTGGTGCCGAGCTCGTGGGCGATCAGCGACGCCGCGGACGGCGTCTGCATCAGGTGGCTGACCGTGGCGACGATGACGCAGTCGATCTGCTCCGCGGCGACGCCGGCCTGCTCGAGGGCCTGCTTCGAGGCGGCAACCGACATCATCGGCACGGTCTCGTCGTCCTCGGCGAAGCCACGCGTCTTGATGCCGGAGCGCTGCTGGATCCACTCGTCACTGGAGTCGATCGCCTCGACCACCTCGGAGTTGGGGACGACGCGGCGCGGGCGGTAGGCGCCCACGCCCAGGATCGTCGCCTCGGCTGAGCCGGTGGAACTGCGGAGTGCGGTCATGAGGCGGCGCCCGTCGGGTGGAGTCGGAGGAGAGGTTGGCCGGGAGAGACGATGTCGCCGTCCTCGACGAGCCATTCCACGACCGTACCGCCGTGGGCGGCGGTGACGTCTATGCGGTCACGCAGACTGGCGACGGCACCGATCAGGGCGCGCTCGCCGAGCTCGACGGCGTCGGCCGCTGCGGCGTCGCGGTGGAACGTGCCCTTCGCGGGGCTGACCACCATCCGCCAGGTCGGGTTGGTGTCGATCTGGGAGGCCTCGCCGTGCTTCTCGCAGAAGGCGCGGGCGTCGTCGAGCTGGTCGGGGGTCTTGAGCGCGAACGTCTCGACGCCCTTCATCGCCCGCCTGGCGATACCGGTGAGAGTGCCGGCCGGCGGCATCTCCAGGATCCCGGTGACGCCGAGGTCGAGCATCGTGTCCATGCAGAGGTCCCAGCGCACCGGCTGGCTGATCTGCTTGACGATGCGGGCCAGCACCTCGCGGCCGTCGTGGACGACCTGGCCGTCGGCGTTCGAGATGATCACCGTGCGTGGGTCGTGGGTGGAGACCGAGCGGGCCAGGCTGCCCATGCGCTCGACGGCCGGTGCCATGTGGTCGGTGTGGAACGCGCCGGCCACCGAGAGCGGGATCAGGCGGGCCTTGGCGGGCGGGTCCTCGGCCAGCGCGGCGAGCTGCTCGACGGTGCCGGCGGCGACGATCTGGCCGGGGCCGTTGTCGTTGGCGGGGGTCAGGCCGTGCTTGGCGAGCGATGCGAGGACCTCCTCACGGTCGCCACCGAGGACAGCGGTCATGCTGGTCGGGCGCTGCGCGGCGGCGTCGGCCATCAGACGGCCGCGTTCGCGGACCAGCACCATGGCCTGCTCGGCGGTGATCGCACGGGCACCGGCGGCGGCGGTCAGCTCGCCGACACTGTGGCCGGCGACGGCACCGATCTTGCCGAACGCGTCGGCCGGGCTCGGGAAGAGCTCGAGGGCAGCGACCAGGCCGGCGGCCACGAGCAGCGGCTGCGCGATCTGTGTCTCGCGGATCGTCTCCGCGTCGGCCTCGGTGCCGTAGTGCACCAGGTCGAGGCCGGCGACTGTCGACAGCCACTCGAAGCGACCCCTGAACACGGGGTCCTCGAGCCAGGGGGAGAGGAATCCGGGGGACTGGGCACCTTGGCCTGGAGCGACAATGACGAGCACGTCGTCAACTGTGCCGTGTCCGGGCCGTGGACCGAGGGGTGCCACGCACGAAATACATGGGCGGTTCCTTGTCGGGTTCCCACAATTTCCTGTTACCCGCCAGTGAGTTGTCGGCGCCAGGTTAACGTCATGTTTCGGAGAGACGTCCGCACGTCAACGCGACGGCCAGGGTGTAGCCGTCGCGCGGCTGGCTGGCGGTGAGCCCGGTGAGCTCCGCGGCCTGGCGCAGGCGATAGCGAATCGTGTTCGGGTGGACGAACAGCGACCGGGCCGTGCCCTCCACCGAGCCACCGTGCCCGAAGTAGGCGTCGAGGGTCTCGATCAGGGTGCCGCGGCCCTCCTTCAGCGGCAGGTACACCTCCTCGATCAGCTGGCGCCTGGCGTCTTCGTGGCCGGCCAGGACGCGTTCGGGGAGCAGGTCGCGCGCGGCGACCGGACGTGGTGCCTGCGGCCACGCCGCAGCCACCCGGAAGCCGGCCAGGGCCGCCGTCGCCGAGTGGTGGGCACTGCCCAGGTCGGGTGCCACCGGTCCGAACACGATCGGCCCTTCGGCGAAGTGCTTGCTGAGCGCTCGCACCGCGGACTCCGGCTCCTCGACGCCGCCGAGGATCACCACCATGCGATCGCCCTGTACGGCGCACAGGGCGTCCATGTGGTGCGCCCGGGCGGACCGGCGTACGTCGTCGAAGATGTTGACCGTCGAGCCGGGTGCGGCTCGCCCCAGCACCACGACCACCTCGCCCGAGCCGCCCCAGCCCAGCGCGCTGGCGCGGGAGAGCACGGTCTCGTCGCTCTCGGAGCGCAGCACCGAGTCGACCACCAGCGCCTCGAGCCGGGCGTCCCACGCGCCGCGCGACTCGGCGGCCCTGGCGTAGACCTCGGCGGTGGCGAAGGCGAGCTCCCGGCCGTAGCGCAGCAGGCCCTCGTGGACGACGGGTGCCAGCTCGGCGCCGAGCAGGTCGTCGAGGTTGGCCTCCACGACGTCGATCGTGAGGCGGACCAGGTCGACGGTCTGCTGCAGGGTGATCACACCGGCCAGGGCACGGGGAGCAGCCCCGAAGACCTGCGCGGCGATGGGGGAGTCGGCCTCGGTGGAGAGATCCCACGAATCGGCGTGGTCGCGGAACCAGGAGATGAAGCCACGGATACCGGCCTGCACGATCATGCCGACCCAGGACCGATTCTCCGCGGAGAGGTCGCGGAACCAGGCCTTCTCGGTGTCCATGCCGGCCATCGCTGCCGTGCTCAGCGGACCCACCGCACGCTGCAGCAGTGCGGAGGCGTCCTCGCGTGGAGTGGTCGGCCGGGTCACGCTCGCAGGCTAGTGGACGACGTCGAAGTTCGCCGGGTGGCCCGACGAACCTCGGCGACGGCCACTGCGTGTGCCGATCGTGACCACGGCGTCACATGACTGCAATGGACAGGAGGGAGAGTTCTGTCAAGACCCGGTCCAGTGGGCAAGAGGTCGGGCGGGTGGTCTCCGAAATCGGCCGGTCGTCTGGTTCACTTGACGACTGTCAAGACGAAGGGCGCCGTGACCAGACGGCGTGGCCAGACGGGCGTGACCAGACAGGAGCGGTGATGACGGCGCAGAAGCTCGACGTCCAGTACGTCACCCTGCACGGCCACCGGCGGGCGTTCGTCCGCACGGGGTCCGGTCCGGCGCTGCTGCTCCTCCACGGCCTGGGCTGCGACCACACCACGTGGGAGCCGGTGATCCGGCAGCTGGCCCGCAACCACACCGTGATCGCCCCCGACCTGCTCGGCCACGGACGCTCGGCCAAGCCCCGGGCCGACTACTCGCTGGGCGGCTACGCCAACGGCATGCGCGACCTGCTGACCCTGCTCGGCATCGACCGGGCCACCGTGGTCGGCCACAGCTTCGGTGGCGGGGTGGCCATGCAGTTCGCCTACCAGTTCCCTGAGCGGACCGAGCGGATGATCCTGGTCGCCTCGGGCGGCTTCGGCCCCGAGGTCACCCCGGCGATCCGCGCGCTGACGACGCCCGGCGCCGACCCGGCCCTGGGCGTGCTGACCCTGCCCGGCGTACGCCACCTGGCCACCGCGGCCCTGCGCGCACTCGCCGGGACCGGCCAGACCTGGGCCCGGGACCTCGACGAGGTCGCCGACATCGTCGACACGTTCAAGGATCCGGCAGCCCGGGCCGCAATCAGGCACGTCACCCGCGCCGTGGTCGACTGGCGCGGTCAGGTCGTCACGATGAGCGACCGCGCCTACCTCACCGAGGCCGTCCCGGTCTGCGTGATCTGGGGACGCAACGACATGGTGATCCCGGTGCGGCACGCCAACACCGCCGCCGCCCTGGCGCCCGGGTCCCGTGTCGAGGTTCTGGCCAACTGCGGGCACTTCCCGCACAAGGACCACCCCGAACGGTTCGTCAGGATCGTGCAGGGCTTCATGGGCAGCACCCAGCCGGCCGTCTACGACCGGGCCGTCTTCCGGGACCTGCTCGCCCGCGGTGGCGAGATCGACGTGCAGAGCTCGCTGGCCGGCAAGGCACCGATCGCCCCGCTCCGCGCGCTCGAGACCGACCCGCAGGTCGGCCAGGCCCTCGCCTGACCGACCCCGCGCGGACGAAGCAGGTCAGGCGTCGCCGCCCTCCTGGAGCACGCCGGCCACGGCCGTCGGGTCGTCGATGCGGTAGCGATCGAGCGCCTCGGTGACCCGCGCCGGATCGATCTCCCCGGCATCGGCCAGCGCGCCGAGGGCCTGGACGACCACCGACTCCGCGTCGATGTGGAAGAACCGTCGTGCCGCGGGCCGGGTGTCGGCGAAGCCGAAGCCGTCGGCGCCCAGCACCCGGTAGTCCTCGGGCACCCAGCGGGCGATCTGCAGCGGCACGGCCGTCATGTAGTCGGACACCGCGACGACCGGACCCTGGCCGTCGGCCAGCACCTCGGTGACGTACGCCGACCGGTGCTTCTCCTGCGGGTGCCGCAGGTTCCACTTGTCGACCTCGATGGCCTCACGGGCCAGCTCGTTCCACGACGTGACCGACCACGTCTCTGCCTGCACACCCCAGTCCTCGGCGAGCATCCGCTGGGCGTCCACGATCCAGGGGAAGCCGACGCCGGAGGCGAGCAGACGCACGCGCGGGCCCTCGGCGTCCGTGGTCGAGACCTGGTACATGCCCTTGAGCAGGCCGGCGACGTCGAGTCCCTCGGGCTCCGCCGGCTGGGCGACCGGCTCGTTGTAGACGGTCATGTAGAAGATGACGTTCTCGCCCTGCGGGTGCTGCTCGCTGGTGCCGTACATGCGTTCCAGGCCGGAGCGCATGATGTGGCCGACCTCGTAGGCGAACGCGGGGTCGTAGTGCACCACGGCCGGGTTGGTCGCGGCGAGCAGTGGTGAGTGTCCGTCGGCGTGCTGGAGGCCCTCGCCGGTGAGCGTCGTACGCCCCGCGGTGGCGCCGATCAGGAACCCACGCGCCATCTGGTCGGCCATCGCCCAGATCGAGTCGCCGGTGCGCTGGAACCCGAACATCGAGTAGAAGATGTAGAACGGGATCATCGGCTCGCCGTGCGTCGTGTACGACGACCCGGCGGCCGTGGCCGACGCCATTGCGCCGGCCTCGGAGATGCCCTCGTGCAGCATCTGGCCCGTCGTCGACATCTTGTACTGGAGCAGCATGTTGCGGTCGACCGACTCGTAGGTCTGGCCGGCCGGGTCGTAGACCTTCGCCGACGGGAACATCGCGTCCATGCCGAACGTGCGGTACTCGTCGGGTGCGATCGGCACGATCCGGTCGCCGATGCCCGGGTCGCGCATCCAGTCCTTGAGCAACCGGACCGCGGCCATCGTGGTGGCGACCTTGTTCTTGCCGGCGCCCTTCTTGAGCTCGGCGTACGTGCCGTCGCCGGGGAGGGTCAGCATCTTGGCGCGGTTGACCCGCTGCGGGATGGAGCCACCCAGCTGGTTGCGCCGCTCCATCATGTACTCGATCTCGGGGGAGTTCTCGCCCGGGTGGAAGAACGGCGCGGTGCCGGTGGCTTCGTACGCCGACTCGAGGTCGCGGTCGCTGATCGGCAGGTAGAGCCGGTCGCGGAACTTCTTCAGGTCCTCCTGGGTGAGCTTCTTCATCTGGTGGGTGGCGTTCTTGCCCTCCAGTGCGTCGATCGTCCAGCCCTTGACGGTGTGGGCGAGGATCACCGTCGGCTGGCCGACGTGCTTCGTCGCGGCGTCGAAGGCGGCGTAGACCTTGCGGTAGTCGTGGCCACCGCGCGGCAGCTTCTCGATCTGCCGGTCTGTCATGTGCTCGACCATCGTCCGCAACCGGGGGTCGGGTCCGAAGAAGTGCTCGCGGTTGTAGGCGCCGCTCTCGACGGAGAAGGTCTGGAACGCGCCGTCCGGGGTGGTGTTCATCTGGTTGACCAGGACGCCGTCGACGTCGCGGGCCAGCAGGTCGTCCCACTCGCGGCCCCAGACCACCTTGATGACGTTCCAGCCGGCACCGCGGAAGTTGGCCTCGAGCTCCTGGATGATCTTGCCGTTGCCGGTGACCGGGCCGTCGAGCTGCTGCAGGTTGCAGTTGATCACCCAGGTCAGGTTGTCGAGCTCTTCGCGGGCCGCGATGCGGATCGCGCCCAGGGACTCGGGCTCGGCCATCTCGCCGTCGCCGAGGAAGGCCCAGACGTGCTGCTCGCTGGTGTCCTTGATGCCGCGGTTGGCGAGGTAGCGGTTGAACCGTGCCTGGTAGATGGAGCCGATGCCGGTCAGGCCCATCGACACCGTGGGGAACTCCCAGAAGTCGGGCATCAGCCGGGGGTGCGGGTAGGAAGGCAGCCCAGCGCCCTTGCCGTGCTGCACCTCCTGACGGAACCGGAACAGCTGCTGCTCGGTCAGCCGGCCCTCGAGGAACGCGCGGGCGTAGATGCCGGGGGAGGCGTGGCCCTGGATGAAGAGCTGGTCACCGCCGCCGGGGTGGTCCTTGCCGCGGAAGAAGTGGTTGAAGCCGACCTCGTAGAGGCTCGCGCTGGACTGGTAGGTCGCGATGTGGCCGCCGACCTCGAGCCCCTTGCGGTTGGCGCTGGAGACCATGACCGCGGCGTTCCAGCGGATGAACGCACGGATCCTGCGTTCGACCTCCTCGTCGCCGGGGAACCACGGTTCACGCTCCGGCGGGATGGTGTTGATGTAGTCGGTGCTGCGCAGGGCAGGTACGCCGACCTGCTTCTCGCGGGCACGTTCGAGGAGGCGGAGCATCAGGTAACGGGCGCGTTCCCGGCCTCGCTCATCGATCATGGCGTCGAAGGACGCGAGCCAGTCGCCTGTTTCCTCGGGGTCGATGTCAGGCAGCTGTGTCGGGAGGCCCTCATGAATTACGGGTGGATTCAAGGGCTTGGTGGTGTCGGTCACTCCGCCATCTTGGCACGCGCCCACAGGGGAGGAAATCTACCGAGGGGTAGACCCCGGGTGCCCACCTCCGGGGGCGCAGGGTTGCGCAGCGGGGCGATGTCCGGTGGACTACGGGCACCTGTTTTCCGTGACGCGTGACTGGAGGAGTCTCTTGAGCTCGACCGCGGGTGGCCCGGCCGCCCAGAATGCCGTACTTGCCGAACGCCTTGGGCTCAAGCCCGGGCTCGTGATCCAGGAACTCGGCTGGGACAACGACACCGACGACGACCTGCGTGTTCAGATCGAGGACTGCATCGACGCGGACATGGTCGATGGGGACTACGGCAACGTCGTGGACTCGGTCCTCCTGTGGTGGCGTGACGACGACGGCGACCTGGTCGATGCGCTCGTCGACTCACTGACCGACCTCGTCGGAGGCGGTGTCATCTGGCTGCTCACCCCGAAGGTGGGACGCCCCGGTGCCGTGGACCCGTCCGACATCGCAGAGGCGGCCCCGATCGCCGGACTGTCGCAGACCACGACCGCGACCGTGAGCAAGGACTGGGCCGCGACGCGGCTGGTGGCGCCGAAGTCCGCCCACTGAGCACCTTCCCATTGTTACCGGCGAGTTGGCAGGCTGGGTCCCTCAGACCAGCTGCTGCCGTGCGGGCGGCCGAAAGGAACATCCATGGGACAGGGTCGTGAACGCCTCAAGTCGGGCGCAACCTCCGTCAAGGTGCTTGCCGGATCCGGGGTCGTTCGCCCCTACTCGCCACTGAAGCTGGCCCGGCTGGCCCGCACCGTGGTCACCTGGGGGACCGGCGTGGCCGGCGGGTTCGCGTCACTGGCCGTGCGCCATCCCGACCGCCCGGGGCTGATCGACGAGCTCGGCACGCTCACCTTCGGCGACATCCACCGCCGCAGCAACGCCCTCGCGTCGAGCCTGCGCGCCCGCGGCGTCAAGGAGGGTGACGGCGTCGCCATCATGTGCCGCAACCACCGCGGCTTCGTCGACGCCAGCCTGGCCGTGGCCAAGCTCGGTGCCGACGTGCTCTACCTCAACACCGCCTTCGCCGGCCCCCAGCTGGTGGACGTCCTGGCCCGTGAGAAGCCGATCGCGGTGATCCACGACGAGGAGTTCACCGGGCTCCTCGACGGCGCCCACGTCGAGAACCGCATCCTGGCGTGGACAGACGCCGACACCGACCTCGACACCGTCGAGAAGCTGATCGCCGCGGGTTCCTCCGCAGACCTCCAGCCGCCGGACCGCCACTCGCGCACGATCATCCTGACCTCCGGCACCACCGGTACGCCGAAGGGCGCCCCCCGCAACGAGGCCGGTATCGACGCGGCGGTCTCCCTGCTCTCGCGGATGCCGTTGCGGGCCCAGTGGCGCTCGCACATCGCCGCACCCCTGTTCCACACGTGGGGCTTCGCACACCTGGCGCTCGGCATGCTGCTGGGCTCGACCGCCGTACTCACCCGGCGCTTCGACCCGGAGACCGCGCTCAAGGTGGTCTCCGAGAACAAGTGCGACTCGTTCGTGGTGATCCCGGTGATGCTGCAGCGCATCCTCCAGCTGCCCGAGGAGACCCGGTCGCGCTACGACTTCTCCACCGTCAAGGTGGTCGCCGCCTCCGGCTCCGCACTGCCGGGCGACCTGGCCCTCAACTGGATGGACACCTTCGGCGACACCCTCTACAACATCTACGGCTCGACCGAGATCGCCTATGCCTCGATCGCCACACCCGAAGACCTGCGCGCTGCTCCCGACAGTGCCGGCAAGCCGCCGCACGCGACCGTCGTACGCATCCTCGACCCGGAGGGCAAGGAGGTCCCGCAGGGGCAGTCCGGCCGCATCTTCGTCGGCAACGGGCTGCTCTTCGAGGGCTACACCGGCGGTGGCGGCAAGGAGGTCATCGACGGGCTGATGTCGAGCGGTGACGTCGGGCGGTACGACGCCAACGGCCGCCTGTACGTCGAGGGCCGCGACGACGAGATGATCGTGTCGGGAGGCGAGAACGTCTTCCCGAAGGAGGTCGAGGACTGCCTCTGTCGCCACGAGGCCGTCGTCGAGGCCGCCGCGATCGGCATCGACGACCCCGACTTCGGCAAGCGGCTGCGCGCGTTCGTCGTGATCACGGGTGACGTCGACGAGGACCAGCTCAAGGACTGGGTCAAGGCGAACCTCGCGCGCTTCAAGGTGCCTCGCGAGATCCACGTCCTCGACGAGCTGCCACGCAACGCCACCGGCAAGGTGCTCAAGCGCGAGCTGTTCGACTGGCAGCCCTGAGCGCGGGCGCCCCCGTCAGGACGACGTGAACTTGTAGCAGGACAGCCGGCGCTCGCCGTCGCGCCACCAGGCCTCGAGGGGCCAGGTCACCCACCAGCTGTCGGTGCCGGCGATGCGGCCGCAGTTGGCGTTCGCGAACTTCTCGAACTGTGCGTCGGTGGGGTACTTCGCGCTCTTGCCGACCGGTGCCTCGAACCACCCGGCCCAGCGGTAGCCGTGCGGCTTGTCGCAGGTCACGTAGATCGCGTCGTCCTCCCCGTCGTCGTTGGTGTCGGAGCCGCGCCGGATGCAGCGGGCGTAGGGGTCCTCGAGCCCGTCGGCGAAGAGGTCGGTCGTCCTCGAGGTCTCCGGGAGCAGCTTGAGCTTGTCTCCCGACTCGGCGACCAGGTCGCAGCGGAACCAGCGGGCGCCGGCCGACCACTGGGCGGTGGTCGGCTCGAACCAGATCCAGTCCAGCACCGAGCCGAGCAGCCTGCCCTTGCTCAGACCGGTCGCCTCCGGGAGGTGCTTCTTGCACTGCTTGGTGACCACGGCGTAGTCCGAGCTCGTGGTGCCGGCCTTGAAGAGGCCGACGTGGTAGGTCAGCGTGTTGTGCTTCTCGTAGCAGTCGGAGACCGGCTTCTTGGTGTTGGTGGTCGACACGGACTGGGTGCGGCTCATGCTGTAGCAGGAGCCGACCACGGGGGCTCCGGCCATCGGGTCGAGCTCGGGTTCGGGGGACTCGGCGGGCTCTCCCATCGCCGCATTCAGCTCGGTCGTCCCCGTGTTGGTGCCGCATGCCTGGGCAAGCAGCAGCAGGCCGGCTGCCAGCGCCAGGGCGCTGGTGCGAAGATGACGGTCAGACATGAAACACCCCTTGGTCGCTAACACGATGAATCCTAGGACAGGCACTCGGTGACACCCCTCCAGCTCGGCGACACGGCACCTGACTTCACCCTTCGGGACCAGTTCGGTCAGGACGTGTCCCTCTCCGACTTCCGTGGCCGCAAGGCAGTTGCGCTCTTCTTCTACCCATTTGCGTTCTCGGGAATCTGCACCGGAGAACTGACCGGCATCCGGGACCGGCTCGACGAGTTCCTGACCTTCGACACCGAGGTGCTGGCGGTCTCGTGCGACCCGATCTACTCGATCCGGGCCTTCGCCGATCGCGACGGGCTCAACTTCCCGCTGCTGGCCGACTTCTGGCCGCACGGCGAGGTGACGCGCCGGTACGACGTGTTCGACGACGTGAAGGGATGCCCCCGGCGGTCGTCGTACATCATCGACAAGGAGGGCCGCATCTCGTGGGCGGTGCACAACGCCATGCCCGAGGGGCGCGACCTCGACGAACACCTGCGCGAGCTGCACGCGCTGGTCTGAACGCACTGCCCGGACCTGTTCCGCAGGGGCTGGTCTGGACCGCCGTCTCCAATTTTGTGGATATTTCTCAAACCGCTGACGCTCAGTCCGGAGACGCCGCAGAATTGTCCTTGTTGCGACCGCTGGTGACCCGAGACGCCGGCGGTCGCAGCTCATTTCGGGGAGTCCTCCTGGTGTCCGCGAGTTAGGGGCCGACTGCGCGATCGCGTAGTCTTTCCCGCGCCTCAATGCGTCGGTAGCTCAGCGGTAGAGCACTCGGTTTACACCCGAGCGGTCGGCGGTTCGAAACCGTCCCGACGCACCCAGCCTGTCCGCCTGCTCCCCGGCGGCCGCTTTGGCCGCCCGTCGGCGTGCGATCGCCTTTCGTCGCAGCACCGCTGCCGTCCGTCTCAAGTCGAGGGTCGGGCACTCCCGCGGGCCAACCGTTGCTGGCTAGGGTGAGATCACCGTCACCAGTGAGGGAGCATTCATGCACGTCAATTTCCAGGTTGCAGACTTCATCGATCGTGCCGCTGTCGTGTACGGCGATCGGGTGGGGGTGGTCGATGAGCCTGATCAGCCGGCGCCGTCGCTGGGTTCGTTGACCTATGCGCAGATCGCGGCGAACGCGCGTCGTCAGGCGGCGAAGCTCGATGAGCTGGGTGTCGGCTTCGGTGACCGGGTGGCGGTGGTCTCGCACAACAGTGCGCGGTTGTTGACGTCGTTCTTCGGGGTGGCGGGGTTCGGGCGGGTGTTGGTGCCGGTGAACTTCCGGCTGCGCCCTGATGAGGTGTCCTACATCGTGGAGCATTCGGGGGCCCGGGTGTTGTTGGTCGACCCGGAGCTGGAGGAGTCGCTGGCCGGGGTGGAGGCGGAGTTCAAGTTCGTGATCGGCGACGATGACGAGATCTATGCAGCTGAGGGTGTGGAGCCGGTGGTGTGGGAGCCGGATGAGGCTGCCACGGCGTGCATCAACTACACCTCGGGTACGACGGCGCGTCCGAAGGGTGTGCAGATCACGCACCGCAACATCTGGGTGAATGCGGTGACGTTCGGGTTGCATGCCGGGGTCTCGGATCGGGACGTGTACTTGCACACGTTGCCGATGTTCCATGCGAATGGATGGGGGATGCCGTTCGCGATGGCGGGGATGGGGGTGCCGCAGGTGGTGATCCGCAAGATCGATGGTGCGGAGATCCTGCGCCGTGTCGAGCAGCATGGGGTGACGGTGATGTGTGCGGCGCCGGCGGTGGTGGCCGCGGTGCTGGAGGCTGCGGCCGAGTGGGAGGGGGAGATCCCGGGTCGTGACCGGGTGCGGATCATCGTGGCTGGTGCGCCGCCGCCGACCAAGACGGTGGCGCGGGTGGAGGCCGAGCTGGGGTGGGAGTTCATCCAGATCTACGGGTTGACCGAGACGTCGCCGCTGCTGACCATCAACCGGTCGCGTGCGGAGTGGGATGACCTGGACCCGTTGGAGCGGGCGTCGAACCTGGTGCGTGCGGGGGCGCCGGCGATCGGCGTACGCCTGTCCACTGATGCGGAGGGTGAGGTGTTGGCCCGGTCGAACGTGGTGTTGGAGGGGTACTGGCAGAACCCGGAGGAGACGCAGCGGTGCCTGGCTGGTGGGTGGTTCCACACCGGTGACGGTGGGGTGATCGGTGAGGACGGGTATCTCACGATCAGTGACCGCAAGAAGGACGTCATCATCACTGGTGGTGAGAACGTCTCGAGCATCGAGGTGGAGGACGTGTTGTTCTCGCATCCGGCGGTGGCTGAGGTTGCGGTGATCGGCGTGCCGAGTGAGAAGTGGGGCGAGACGATCAAGGCGTTGGTGGTGCTGGCGCCGGACGCCGAGGTCACCGAGGCCGAGCTGATCGCGTGGTGCAAGGACAAGGCGGCCGGTTACAAGGCGCCGACCTCGATCGAGTTCCGCGAGGAGCTGGCGCGTACGGCGACCGGCAAGCTGCAGAAGTTCAAGCTGCGTGAGCCCTACTGGGCAGACCAGGCCAAACAGGTCAACTAGCTGGTGACGGATCCCGGCGCGTTGCCCGAGCGGGTGCCGCCCGAGATCGCCGAGGCGCTGCAGCCCGTCCTCGAGCGGCAGCCCCGCGGTCACCTTGCCGGCTTCAAGGTCCGCCGCTGACCCGTCGCTAGTTCGGATCGACCCGTCGCTAGTTCGGATCGACCCGTCGTGAGTTCGAGAACTGGCGACGGGTCAACCGGTATTCGCGACGGGTCGGCAGGAACTGGCGACAGGTCGATGGTGGGACGATCAGGGGACGAGGCGGTAGCCCATACCGCGCACGGTGGCGATCCGGTCGGCGCCGAGCTTCCTGCGCAGGTAGCCGACGTAGACGTCCACCACGTTGGATCCCGGGTCGAAGTCGAAGCCCCACACGTGGTCGAGCAGCTGCTCCCGCGACAGCACCTGTCCGGGGTTGAGCAGGAAGATCTCGAGCAGGGTGAACTCGCGCGCGGAGAGGTCCACCTCGGTCCCGTCGACGGTGGCCCGCCGGGTGCGGACGTCGAGGCTGACCGCGCCGGCCCGGAGTACGTCGTCACGCGCCGCGCCCTGGTCGTCGTACTGCCGCAGGCGGAGCCGGACCCGGGCCAGCAGCTCGGCGAACCGGAACGGCTTGGGCATGTAGTCGTCGGCACCGCCCTCGAGGGCGTTGACCGTGTCGGTCACCGAGTCGCGCGCGGTCAGCACGATGACCGGGACACGGGAGCCCTGCGAGCGCAGCTGGTCGAGCACCTCGAAGCCGTCGATACCGGGCAGGCCGATGTCGAGGACGACGAGGTCGAAGCCGTTGCCCAGTGCCAGGTCGAGGCCGGTCGGCCCGTCGTCGGCGATGGTGGTCTGGTGGCCCTCCGCGGTGAGCCCCTTGGCGACGAACGAGGCGATGCGGGCCTCGTCCTCGATGATCAGGATGCTGGCCATGGGCGCTCCTCGACGTCGGGTCGGACTGCTTCGAACCTGATCGTGTCGGCATGGCCGGTGTCGGGAGGCAGGTCCGTCGAGGAGCCGCTGCCGGACGCCGGGCCCGTCGTCGCCGCGGGCAGCGCGACGACGAACCGGGCGCCCGGCGGATCGGCGTCCTCGACGTGGACCGTGCCACCGTGCGCTTCGACCAACGCACGCACGATGGACAGTCCGAGTCCGAAGCCGTCGTCGCCCCGGAGCACGGTGCTGCGGGTGAACCGCTCGAAGATCCGCTCCCGGTCCTCGGGTCGTACGCCGTGCCCGGTGTCGCGCACCCACAGCAGCACCCGCTCGCCCTTGTCGGCCGAACCGATGGCGATCGTGTCGCCGGGCACGGTGTGCTTGACCGCGTTGTCGGCCAGCTGCAGCAGCACCTGCGTGATGCGTTGCTCGTCGAGGTGCACGGTGCGGGTCGCCGTACCGTCGTCGACCCACGCGCGATCGCCCAGTGCGCGGGCCTTGGTCAGCACCAGGTCGGTGAGCGCGCCGAGGTCGACCGGTCCTGTCGTGACGAAGTCGGGCCGGGCGCTCTTGGTGAGGAGGATCAGGTCGTTGACCAGTCGCGACATGCGGTCGATCTCGTCGAGCAGCAGCGCCCGGGTCTCGCCGACCTCCTCAGGATTGTGAGCGTCCAGCAGCTCGAGGTGTCCGCGCAGCACAGTCAGCGGAGTCCTGAGCTCGTGGCCGGCCGCGTCGAGGAACTCGCGCTGGTTGGTGAACGACGCCTCGAGCCGGGCCAGCATGTCGTTGACCGTGCGGGTCAGTGAGGTGATGTCGTCGTTGCCGGTCTCGGTGAGCCGCAACGAGAGGTCGGTCTCGCTGATCTCGCGGGCGGTCTCGCTCATCTCGCGCAGGGGAGAGAGGAGCCGGCCGGCCTGCCACGCGGCCAGTGCGGTGATCAGGCCGAGCGAGAGCAGGGAGACGATCGTGTAGGTCTCGATGAGCTCCTTGAGCTCGCCCCGGGAGTCGTCGAGGAAGGTGATCACCACCAGGGCGCCCCCGGTGCGGGTTCCCTGCACCGGCTGCACGGTCACCAGCACCTCACCGACCTCGGAGTCGAAGAGCTCCTCCCCGCCCTTGCGCAGGTGCTGGCGGACGACCGACTCGAACTCGGGGGACCTGCTGAACCCGGAGTGGTCGGAGGTCGACTCGAACTTGGACTCGTCGTCGATCCACGCGGAGAACAGCTCGTTGTCGCTGGGCACGTTGCGCTGCAGGAACACGACCAGGAGGTCTTCGACGCTGGCGAAGGGCCTCGCGGTGTTGGGGTCCTTGCCCTTCTCCTGGAGCTGGCGGAACTCGGCGATCTCCTGGTCGGCCTGGGCCGACGCTGCGTTCTCGAGCCGGGCCGACTCCAGGGCGTAGATGATCGCACCGGCGCCGGCCAGGGCGAGGGCGACGAGTACGGCGACCGTGGCGGTGATCCGCACGCGCACGGAGATGCCCGGGCGTCGCCGGGCATCTCGGGTGGTGGGGTCGGCGGCAGTCATCGACGTCCGCCACGGGAGTCAGTCGTCATCGCCACCGTCGTCGTCATCCGGCCCGTCGTCGTCGCGACCGTCGTGCCGGTCGTCGTCACGACCGTCGTCGTCGGTGGCGTCGTCAAGGTCATCGGGCACGGCGGTCACGGTCCGCGGGCCGTCGGACTTCTTCGGCGGCTTCGGCGTGCGGCTGGGCAGGTCGGTCGGCGTACCGCTCGTTCCGGTCGGCTCGTCGATCCGGATCGGGCTGCGGTCGCCGGGCGCGTCACCGGCGGCAGCGAGAGAGCCGGCGACGTAGGCCAGCATCGGCAGCACCAGCGCTGCCGCGAGGATCAGTTTCCACTTGCCCATGACCTGGATGATCCTGCCTCATCGTGGGGTCCTCGTGAGACCCGGATGAGAAGACCCTCATCGAGACTTCTGCTCGTCCTGCCAGCGCGCGTAGAGACTCGGCAGCTCGTTGCCGATGAAGACGAAGAAGTCACGGGTGTCGGTGATGCGGGTCTCGGCGTCGGGGGAGAGGTCGCCCGAGGACAGGGCGGTGTCCATCAGCTTGACCAGGGCGTCGTACGCCTTGATCTCGAGCATCATGGCGTCGGCCCAGAGGTCCGCCTCGGTGGAGAACCGGTCGGCGCGCTCGCCGGGATCGCGGCGCCGGCGCACGAGATGGACGCGCAGCAGGTAGTTGACCGCGCCGCTGATCGCGGCGGGGCTGACCTGAAGGGACTCGGCGAGCTCACGCGAGGTCATGCCCGCGCCCGGCGCACCGAGGAGGGCAGCGAAGACGCGTGAAGGCATGCGGGGGAAGCCCATGCCGCTGAGCATGGAGGCGAGGTCCTCCACGAACTGTCGCGGATGCGTATCACTCGCGGGATCAGGGGCGTCGGCCATGGCCTCAGACTATCCGAAATTCAAGTAGTTCGGAAGTTTCACAAATTCGTGAATTAGGAGTAGCGTGACGGGCATGAGTGATGTCATCGAGATCTCGGGGCTGGTCAAGAAGTTCGGCGCCACCACGGCTCTCGACCACCTCGACCTGTCCGTCGCGACCGGCGAGGTCCACGGCTTCCTGGGTCCCAACGGCGCCGGCAAGTCCACGACCATCCGCGTGCTGCTCGGCCTGCTGCGGCCCGACGAGGGCACCACCCGGCTCCTGGGCGGCGACCCGTGGCGCGACGCGGCCCAGCTGCACCGCCGCCTGGCCTACGTGCCGGGCGACGTGAACCTGTGGCCGAACCTGTCCGGCGGTGAGGTCATCGACCTGCTCGGCCGGCTGCGCGGCGGCCTCGACGAGAAGCGTCGCGCCGACCTGCTCGACCGGTTCGAGCTCGACCCGACCAAGAAGGGCCGCACCTACTCCAAGGGCAACCGGCAGAAGGTGGCCCTGGTCGCCGCACTGTCCTCCGACGTGGAGCTGCTGGTGCTCGACGAGCCGACGTCGGGCCTAGACCCGATCATGGAGTCGGTCTTCCAGTCGTGCATCGACGAGTTCCGCACCGACGGGCGCAGCGTCCTGCTCTCCAGCCACATCCTGGCGGAGGTCGAGCGGCTGTGCGACCGGGTCAGCATCATCCGCTCCGGCCGCACCGTCGAGACTGGAACCCTCGCCGACCTTCGCCACCTCACGCGCACGGCGGTCTCCGCCCAGCTGGCCTCCGACCCGATCGGACTCGACCAGCTCACCGGCCTGCACGGCCTGGTCGTCGAGGGCAAGCGCGTGGAGTTCGAGATCGACACGGCGCAGCTCGGCGCCGCGGTGGCCAGGCTCGGAGACTTCGGGATCCTCACCCTGACCAGCCAGCCGCCCACCCTCGAAGAGCTGTTCCTGCGCCACTACGGCGACGAGGTCGAGCCCCAGCCGGAGGCCGAACGATGAGGGCCGTCACCGGAGCCGGCATCCTGTTCCGCACCTTCGTACGACGCGACCTGCTCGCGATCTTCTGGTGGACGATCGGCATCACGATCCTCTACTGGTCGCAGGCGGTCAGCGTCGACGGGCTCTACTCCACCCAGGCCGAGTTCGACAAGGCCGCGGCCAGCATGGAGAACAATGCCGCGTTCATCGCGATGGCCGGACCGGCGCGGGCCCTGAACACCGTCGGTGGCCAGGTCGCCTGGCAGGCCACCGCCTTCGGCGCGGTCATGGTCGGGCTGATGAGCATGTTCCTCGTCGGCCGGCACACCCGCGTCGAGGAGGAGACCGGGCGCGACGAGCTCGTCCGCTCGGGGGCGATCGGCCGACATGCTCCGATGACCGCTGCCCTCATGGTCACCGCCCTGGCCAACGCCGTGGTCGGCCTGGCGGTCTCGGCCAGCCTGCTGGCCTACGGACTGCCCGCGGCCGGGTCTTGGGCGCTCGGGATCGGGCTGATCCTCACCGGTCTCTGCTTCACCGGCATCTCCCTGGTCGCCGCGCAGCTGACCCAGGGCGCCCGCGCCATGTACGGCATCGTCGGAGCCGCGCTCGGTGCCGCCTACGGCCTGCGCGCGATCGGTGACGTCGGCGACAACGGACTGTCGTGGCTCTCGCCGATCGGGTGGTACCAGGGCCTGCGGGCGTACGCCGACGAACGCTGGTGGCCCCTCGTCCTCCTCCTCGGTGTCGCACTGGTGACCCTGGCCGCGGCCTACGCCGTCTTCGGTCGGCGTGACATCGGGTCCGGTGTCTGGGCAGCTCGGCCGGGTCCGGCGCGGGCCGGCGCCGGACTGCACAGTGACCTCGGCCTGGCCTGGCGGCTGCACCGCGGCAGCCTCATCGGCTGGACCCTCGGCCTGTTCGTGACCGGCCTGGCCTACGGCACCATGGGCAACGACATCGGTGACCTGATCGGCGACTCCGAGGCCACCCGTGAGGTGTTGGCGGCGGGCAGCGCCGACCTCGTCGACGGGTTCTACGGCGCCGCCGGGCTGATGCTGGCCCTGCTCGCCGGAGGGTACGCCGTCTCCGCCTCGCTCCGCGCCCGCGGCGAGGAGGACTCCGGCCGTGTCGAGCCGTTGCTCTCGACCGCCCTGCCCCGGGTGCGTTGGTTCCTGGGCCACACGCTGATCGCCGTGCTCGGCTCCGTCGCCGTGCTGCTCGCCTCCGCGGTCGGGCTCGGCACCGGCTACGCCATGACCACCGGGGAGTGGGACTCCTTCGGTCGGTTGATGATGGCTCCCGTCTCGGCCGGTGCCGGGGTGATGGTGCTGGTCGGACTCGCCGTGCTGCTCACCGGCTTCGTGCCGCGTCTCGCTTCCGCGGCCTGGCTCGGACTCGCGTTCTGCGTGGTCGTGATGATGTTCGGGCCACTGCTGAAGTTCCCCGACTGGCTGATCGACGTCTCACCGTTCAGCCATCTCGCCCTGGTGCCGGCCGAGTCCTTCGCCGCCGGCCCCTACCTCGTGGTGCTCGCGGTCAGTGTCGCGCTCGGGGCGGTCGGCGTACTCGGCCTGCGGCGGCGTGACATGCACTGAGACCTGCCCATTAACCTGTCGCCATGACGACCCTTGGTGACGTGGTTGAGCTCCTGCACGGTTGGTACCCACCCGGGACCGCCGAGGACTGGGACGCCGTCGGTCTCGTGTACGGCGATCCGGCGGCGACCGTCAAGAAGGTCATGTTCGCGGTCGACCCGACGCCCGAGGTCGCGAAGGAGGCCGTGGCGTGGGGCGCCGACCTGCTCGTCGTACACCACCCTCTGTTCCTCAAGCCGGTGCACGGCTTCGCGGCGACCACCGCGAAGGGCCGCACCCTGGCCACGCTGGCGGCCGGCGGCTGCGCGCTGCTGACCGCCCACACGAACGCAGACCAGGCCGACTCGGGAGTCTCGGAGGCGCTGGCCACCGCACTGGGCCTGAAGGAACTCGCCCCGATCCTCGGCGCCGAGGGGGAGTCGCTCGACAAGCTCGTGGTCTATGTGCCGCACGACGCCGCAGCACCGGTGCGGGCCGCGATCGCCGACGCCGGTGCCGGGTTCATCGGCAACTACGACCACTGCTCCTTCACCACCGAGGGCCAGGGCAGGTTCCGCCCGCTCGAGGGCTCCGACCCGACCGTCGGCACCATCGGGGACATCGCGGTCGTCGACGAGCACCGCATCGAGGCAGTGCTGCCACGCCGCCGACGCGGTGAGGTCGTCAACGCGATGCTGGCCAACCACCCCTACGAGTCACCGGCGTACGACGTCACCGAGCTCGCCGACCCCGGCCTGGCCACGACCGGCACCGGGCGGGTCGGCGTCATCGAGGAGACCACGCTGCGCGACTTCGCCCAGGTGGTCGCCGAGGCCCTCCCCGAGACCGAGCAGGGCGTGCGCGTCGGCGGTGACCCCGAGCGCGTCGTACGACGGGTGGCGGTGTGCGGCGGGGCCGGCGACTTCCTGCTCGATCGACTGGCCGGGAGCGACGTCGACGTCTACGTGACAAGCGACCTGAGGCACCACCCCGCCGCCGAGTTCCTCGAGAAGGACGGGCCGGCGCTGATCGACGTGGCGCACTGGGCCGCGGAGTCCACGTGGCTGCCGGTGGTCCGGGCGCGGCTGGCCGAGGCGCTGGGGGATACGGTGGACTCCCGGGTGAGCGAGGTCCGCACGGACCCCTGGACCTTCCGCATCTGAACCAACGCCCTCTGATACGCACGCATTTCACACGCCAGGCGCCGACGACGTCGTACCGCCCGCACCTAGGAGCCTCCGCTGAAAGCCGATCCGTCCTCCCAACTGAAGCTGCTCGACGTAGCCGCACTCGATGCGCGGGTGGCCCAGCTGCGCCACCAGGTGTCCTCCATGCCGGAGATCAAGGAGATCGCGGCCATCGAGTCCACCCAGCGTGCGCTCAACAACCGGGTCCGCGACGCCCGCATCCTGGTCGACGACCTCACCCGTGAGCAGAAGAAGGCCGACCTCGACGTCGAGCAGGTCAAGACCCGGCGCGAGCGCGACCGCTCCCGTGTGGAGCAGGGGTTGATCACCAACCCCAAGGACCTGCAGCGGATGAACCACGAGCTCGAGTCCCTCGAACGCCGCATCTCCACCCTGGAGGACGAAGAGCTCGAGGTGATGGAGAAGCTCGAGGAGGCGCAGGCCGAGCTGGTCCGGGCCGAGCGCGAGGAGACCGACGTGGTGGCCAAGCTGGTCACCCTGTCCGAGGCTCGCGACACCAAGTCCACCGAGGTCAACGCATCGCTCGAGGTGCTCGTGGCCGACCGTGCCGCAGCCATCGACGGGCTCCCCGACGACCTGCTCGCCCTCTACGAGCGGATCCGCGAGAAGCAGGGCGTCGGTGCCGCTGAGCTCCGTGCCCGCCAGTGCGGCGGCTGCAACATGAAGCTCAATGCCGCGGACCTCGGCGTGATCGCCAAGGCCCCCGCCGACGAGGTCGTGCGCTGCGAGGAGTGCTCGCGGATCCTGGTGCGCACCGCCGAGTCCGGTCTGTGAGGCGCCGGTCCGTGGGGTCTGGCCGGTGAGTGACCAGCTTCCGGGGACCGGGCCTGCCGACTCCCTGATCGAGGAGATCGAGGACCCGGCCTCCGATGCGCCCGCCTCCGACGATGCCGGACACCGCGGCTGGTCGCACCCGGGTGGTCCGCCGACGACGGTGATCCTGGTGCGCCACGGCGTCACCCCGCACACGGTCGACAAGCGCTTCTCCGGCGGCCTGGCCAGCTCCAACCCGGGCCTCAGCGACCTGGGCCGCGAGCAGGTCCGGGCGACGGCCGAGTGGCTGGAACCGCTGGCCGGTGACATCGCCGCCGTGGTCGCCTCGCCGGTACGACGCACGCGTGAGTCGGCGGAGATCGTCGCCGAGGTGCTGGGGCGTGACATCGAGGAGGAGCACGGTTTTGCCGAGATGGAGTTCGGCACCTGGGACGGCCTGACCTTCGCCGAGGTGGCCGAGAGGCACAAGGACGAGATGGACGCCTGGCTGGGTTCGCTCGACGTCGCCCCCGGTGGCGGGGAGTCGTTCCGCCAGGTGGAGGAGCGGGTGCTCGCCGCCCTCGACCGGCTGATCGCGAACCACGGAGGCAAGACCGTCGTCGTGGTCAGCCACGTGACGCCGATCAAGACCCTGGTCGCCCACGTGGTCGGCGCGCCTCTCGAGGCGGTCTACCGCATGGAGCTGACCCCGGCCTCGGTGACGGTGCTGTCGTTCTTCGACGGCGGCCCCGACGGCGCCGAGCGGATGGCATCCATGCGGCTCTACAACGCGCGTCCCGGCGCCGAGGTGCTCCCGCCCTCACGCCTCTGACCGGCGCTCGGACGAGCGCGTCAGATCTCGTCGACGACCACGTCGAGCTGCACACCCTTGGCGCCGGGTGCGGACTCCTCGACCTTCCAGCCGAGGTCACGCAGCAGATCGGCGAAGGCCCCCGGAGTCCGCGGGTTGCCGCCGTCCTCCAGCACCGCGCGGACGATGCGGCCCTTGGTCGCCTTGTTGAAGTGGCTGACCACCTTGCGGGTGCCGTTGTGCTCGTGGAGCACGCGGACGGTCGCCACGCGCTTCGCGAGGTCGCGGGACGGCCTCCAGAACGCGGCGTACATGCCGGACCGCAGGTCGACCAGCAGGCCTGACCCGAGGGCGTCGAGCACCGTCGGCTCGAGGTTCTCGCGCCAGAACCCTGCCACAGAGCCAAGTTGGGGGAGTACGGCGTCGCCCGAGAGGCGGTACGCCGGGATCGTGTCGCCCGGCCGGACCAGTCCGAAGAGGGACGACATGATGCCCACCCGTGACGTTGCGCGACGCCTGGCCGCGGTCGAGAGGCTGGCGAAGTCGAGGGCGTCGTAGAGCACGCCGGTGTAGATGCGGTCGGCGCGGGCAGTGTGCGCCGTACGCAGGCCGGCGTTGAGCGCGACCAGGTCGAGCTGCGTGGCGCCGAGGCCGAGGGTGGCGGCGGCCCGCTCGACGAGCAGGCCGTTCTGCACCGGGGTGGCCGGATCCTGTCCGTCGGCACACAGGGAGACCAGGGCGTCGAGGACCTGCTCGCGTGCGGAGGTGAGCGACGGGGAGCCGAGGGAGGCGAGGTCGAGGGCCTTGCCGCGTCGCGGCGCGGTCTTGCCCTCACTGGGCGGAAGCAGGATCAGCACCCGCACAGCGTAGGGAATCACGCCCGATTGCGCCGTAACGCCGGTCACCGGGGCTCTCGCGACCGCGTCACGTCCCTTTCCAGACTCTTCGGATGGCTAGGGTGGCCACATGCCGAGCAGAGTTGTGAGAGTCCGGTCCACCCACGACGGCGTCGCCGCCCAGAGCCTCCGTGAGGGCATCGCGGCGATCCAGGCGGAGATGCATGTCTCTGCGGAGTTCCCGCCCGAGGTCGAGAAGGCGGCGGCCGAGGCCGCGGCCAACCCGCGCCTGCCCGAGCTGGACAAGACGGCGATCCCGTTCATCACCATCGACCCCGAGAGCGCGATGGACCTCGACCAGGCCCTCCACATCGAGCGTGACGGCGACGGCTACCGCGTGTTCTACGCGATCGCCGACCTGGCCGCGTTCATCACGCCCGGCGACCCGGTCGACGTCGAGGCCAACCGACGCGGCGAGACGTTGTACGGCGCGGACTCCAAGATCCCGTTGCACCCGAAGGTGATCTCCGAGGACGCCGGGTCCCTGCTGCCCGACCAGGTGCGGCCCGCCCTGCTCTGGAGGATCGACGTCGACAAGACCGGCGAGGGCACCAAGGTCGAGGTGGTCCGGGCCACGGTGAAGTCGCGCGCGAAGCTCAACTACGCCGACGTCCAGAAGTCGATCGACGACGGGAGCGCCGACGAGGTCTTCGGCCTGCTCAAGGAGGTGGGCGAGCTCCGGCTCGAGCGTGAAGCCGCGCGTGGCGGCGTGTCCCTTCCCCTGCCTGAGCAGGAGATCGACATCGACGGCGACCAGTGGCGGCTCGAGTTCCGCGCCCAGCACCCGGTCGAGCAGTGGAACGCGCAGATCTCGCTGCTCACCGGCATGGCCGCCGCGTCGTTGATGGTCTACGCCCGGGTCGGCCTGCTGCGCACGCTGCCTCCCGCTGACCCGCGCGACGTCAAGCGGCTGCACCGCACCGCCAAGGCCCTCAAGATCGAGTGGCCCGCCGAGCTCGAGTACCCCGAGTTCATCCGCAGCCTCGACCCGACCAAGCCCAACCACGCGGCCATGGTGGTGGCCTGCACCTCCCTGCTGCGCGGCAGCGGGTACGTCGGCTTCAACGGCGAGCTGCCCGCCCAGCCGCGGCACTCGGCGATCGCGTCGGAGTACGCCCACGTCACCGCGCCGCTGCGCCGGCTCGTCGACCGGTACGCCGGCGAGATCTGTGTCGCGCTGTGCGCCGACGAGGAGGTGCCGGCCTGGGTGATCGAGAAGCTGACCGAGGTGCCCGAGACGATGCGTGACTCGGGCCGGATCGCCAACCAGTACGAGAATGCCGTGTTGAACCTCGTGGAGGCCGCCGTACTCCAGCCACGCGTGGGGGAGTCCTTCGACGCCGTGGTGGTCGAGATCGACGACAAGGACGACCACAAGGGCGACATCACCGTGCAGGATCCGGCGATCGAGGCGAGCGTCACCTCGGCGTCCGGCGCGCTGCCGCTCGGCGAGCAGGTGTCGGTCAAGCTCGAGTCCGTGGACCTGAAGTCCCGGTCGATCCGGTTCGTCACCGGCTGAGCCGCCACAGGGTGGTGGCTGGTGGGCGGACGGGCTGGCTCATAGGCCGGGTTCTGTTCGCCGGGGTTCCTTGCGTGGCCCCGGTTGGCGACCATCCATCTAGGGCTGCCGTTGCCGACAGCCTCGGGCGATCTACCCGCACACTCGGGCGAGCAGCCCTCGAACGTGTGCGCACCATTCCTCCGAAGGGGAGTGGCTTCTTGATCTTGCTCCAGGTGGGGTTTACCTAGCCGCACCGGTCACCCGGCACGCTGGTGGTCTCTTACACCACCGTTTCACCCTTACCCGCTCGTGAGAGCGGGCGGTCTGTTTTCTGTGGCACTTTCCCGCGGGTCACCCCGGGTGGGTGTTGCCCACCACCTTGCTCTGTGGAGCCCGGACCTTCCTCGGCCGCCTCCGTGAGGAGACGAACGCGGTCGCCCGGCCAGCCCATCCGCGCCTCAAGGGTAGAGGAATGCGGGCCGGATGGGCGATGTTGGGTGGGTGAGCCACAGCGACGACGAAGGAGCAGCAGTGGACGACCAGGAGATCCCCATCCCGCTGATCATGTTCCCGGGACAGGCCTCGCACCCCTCCGACGCCTACCACCGGGCCTGGGAGCTGCTCGAGCAGCGCGCTCCCCGCGAGGCCCTCGAGATCCTCGAGCCCGCCATCGAGGCCGAGCCGGAGGCCAACTCGCTGCTGACGCTGCGGGCCTGGGCCTACTACATGCGGGTCCAGCTGCAGAAGGCCGAGGCCGACCTGCGAGTCCTCGTCGAGCGAGACCCCTCCGACGTCTGGGCGCGGCACACGCTCGGGCGTGCGCTCGAGCGACAGTCACGACCTGCCGACGCGCTGCCACACCTGCGCCTCGCCGCCGCGATGAGCGCCGACCCCGAGCACGAGACCGCCGTACTCCGGGTGGAGCGGGAGCTCGCCGAGGCGGGCGTCATCTCGTACGACGACCTCACCTGAGGGTCAGGGGTTGGTCAGCACCTCGGCGCCGTCTGCGGTGACCAGCAGGGTGTGCTCGAACTGGGCGCTGCGACGCAGGTCCTTGGTGACCACCGTCCAGTCGTCATCCCACATGTCCCACTCGTGGGTGCCGAGGTTGAGCATCGGCTCGATCGTGAAGGTCATGCCGACGCGGATCTCGTCGTCGTAGTTGGGGTCGTCGTAGTGCGGCACCACGAGCCCGCTGTGGAAGTGGGTGCCGATGCCGTGGCCGGTGAACTCGCGGACCACGCCGTACCCGAACCGGTTCGCGTAGGCCTCGATGACGCGACCGATGATGTTGATCCGCCGGCCGGGCTTCACGGCCTTGATGCCGCGGTCGAGGGCGGTCTTCGTGCGCTCGACCAGGAGCCGGGTCTCCTCGTCGGGCTCGCCGGCGAAGAAGGTGGCGTTGGTGTCGCCGTGCACGCCGTCGAGGAACGCGGTGATGTCGATGTTGACGATGTCGCCGTCCTGCACGACGGTGCTGTCGGGGATGCCGTGGCAGATGACCTCGTTGACGCTCGAGCAGAGTGACTTCGGGAAGCCGCGGTAGCCCAGGGTCGAGGGGTAGGCGCCGTGGTCGCAGAGGAACTCGTGCCCGATGCGGTCGAGCTCGTCGGTGGTGACTCCTGGAGCCACCGCCGCGCCGACCAGCTCGCGGGCCTGGGCGGCCAGCTTTCCGGCGACGCGCATCTTCTCGATGGTCTCGGCGTCCTTCACCTCCTCGCCCGTGAACGGGGACGGCGAGGGGCGGTCGACGTACTCGGGCCGCGGGATCGAGGCGGGGACGGGACGACGGGGAGAAATCACTCCGGGGGTTACTGCGGCCATGGCGGCGAGTGTAGTTTCAGGGACATGAGCGACGAGTACTGGTTCTGCCTGAAGCACCACACCGTCGAGGGCGAGGACGGTTGCCGCAACGCCGACCGCCTCGGTCCCTATGCGACTTCGGCCGAGGCCTCGCGGGCCCTGGAGAAGGTCGAGGAGCGCAACGAGTCGTGGGACAACGACCCGAAGTGGAACGACGACGCCGGGGAGGACTGACCTCGTCGCCACTGGTCGCGAGCACGCCGGGCCGGGTGCTGATCGACCGATGGCAGGCCATGGTGGTCACGTCGACCGCCCGGGCAGCACGGTAGGTTCGGCGCCGTGAGTCGCAACGTTCCCGCATCCCCCTGGCCCTTCGTCGGCATGGGCGGACTGGCCTGCGCCCTGTTCCTGTACGGCGCCAGCGGGCTGGTGGCGCCCTGGTGGGCCGTGGTCGTGCTGCTCCTGGTCTGGGTCGGGTTCCTGGTCACCGCCTGCGTGTGGTGGACCCCGCACCCCAAGCGCCTGCCCGTGCTGGCCGTGGTGGCGATCGCCTTCTGGTTCGTGGCCCTCCTCGGCGGCAGCATCCTCTTCGACTGGTCCTGACGCGTCAGTGGCGGAAGTCGATCACCAGTCGTTGAGGGCTGTGCAGGGCGAAGATGCGGTACGACGCCCGGTGCCGCAGGGCGAACCCGAAGTTGACGTAGCCCTCGAAGTCACCGGTGAGGGCGAGTGCCTTGAGGGTGACGAAGCCTGGTCGGGCGATCCGGGGACCGGTGTAGACGTTGCGGCCCGAGTAGGTGTGGCCGGCCGCCATCATGGTCAGGTTCAGGCCCGACGCGCCCCTGATCGGCACCAGTGCGCCACTGCCCTCGTAGCGGAAGATGCGCTGGTAGTTGGTGCTCCAGTCCGGGATGATGCCGCGGAGGTCGATCACGACGCGGTCGAAGTGGGGATGTGTGGCGTAGCGCAGGCCGACGACCCTCGTCGTACCGTCCACCGGGTTGTTCCACGACGCGCCCGTGTCGCGCCAGGCCGGCAGTGCGGTGGCGGAGGGCGTGCTCACGGTGGTGAACACCAGGGCCAGCATCGAGGCGAGGACGGCGATCAGTCGGGCGCCGCGTCGGGTCGAGCGGCGGGCTGGGCGGCCCGAGGCGGGTCGGGTACGGCGGATGGCGTTCATGGTGGGCTCCCGTGGGTGAGGTGACACTCGTTGGACGCCCGAGTGCTGCGCCCGGTTGTCCGCTCACCCGTCAGGAGCACGCACCTGACCACCACGTACCTGTCGCGAACCGTGGATTCTTGCGCGCCGAACCGTGGATCCTTGTCGTGCTCGGATCAAGGATCCACGGTTCGCGCGTCAATCACGCGTGGTTCGCGCAGCAGGAACCCACGGTTCGCGCAGGAGGGGTGGGTCAGAAGGTGTGGTCGGGGCCGGGGAAGGTCGTGGCGCGGACGTCGGCGACGTACTCCTCGGCAGCCGAGAGCAGGACGCCGTGCAGGTCGGCGTACTGCTTGACGAACTTCGCCATGCGGCCGGTGCGCAGGCCGAATGCGTCCTGCCAGACCAGGACCTGGCCGTCGCACTGGTTGCCGGCGCCGATGCCGATCGTCGGGATCACCAGCTCCTTGCTGATCTGGCCGGCCACGTCACCGGGCACCATCTCCATGACGACGGCGAACGCGCCGGCCTCCTGCACGGCGTGCGCGTCGGCGATCACCCGGTCGGAGCTCTCGCCGCGGCCCTGCACGCGGTAGCCGCCCAGCGTGTGCTCACTCTGCGGGGTGAAGCCGATGTGTGCCATCACCGGGATGCCGCCATGGGTGAGCTTCTCGATGACCGGCGCCATCTCGGCACCGCCCTCGAGCTTCACGGCGTGCGCGCCGGCCTCCTTCATGAAACGTACGGCGGTCAGGTAACCCTGCTCGGGCGAGGCCTGGTAGGAGCCGAACGGCAGGTCGCCGACCACCAGTGCGCGCTTGACCGAGCGGCTGACCGCACGAGTCAGGGGGAGGAGCTCGTCGACCGTGATCGGCAGCGAGGTCTCGTTGCCGAGGACGTTGTTGGAGGCCGAGTCGCCGACCAGCAGCAGCTCGCAGCCGGCCTCGTCGAAGGTCTGCGCGGTGTACATGTCGTAGGCGGTGAGCATCGAGATCTTCTCGCCGCGTTCCTTCATCTCGCGCAGGTGATGGGTGCGGATCCGCTTGGCCGGCGTGGACGGCTTGGCGTCTGCTGCGCCTCCGCCGTACGGCGCGGCCACTTCTACGTTCTGCTCGCTCATGAGGTGAGACTCCTTGTGCTCTCGAGGCTCCCGATTGAGTCCCCGGACCACGACAAGGCTAGACCTCCGCGGGCACTTCGCACTGTGGCCGTGGTCACCCTCGGGCCCGCACTCGATGCGACGTACGCGGTGGTGGCGATCCGTGCCCGACCGCGCCAGACTGGGCGTCGTGAATCGACTCCTTGCCCTCGGCACTGCCAGCTACGCGGCGATCGGCGTCGTGGCGCTCGCCCGCCCGTCCATGGTTCCCGAGCTCTTCGGCGGCACGGCGCCCACGGCCGAATCCCGCAACGAGATCCGGGCGGTGTACGGCGGCCTCACGTTGGCCATCGCCGCGGTCGGGTTGAAGTCGCCGGCCGCGATCGGCGTACTCAGCGCCGGGATGGCCTCGGGCCGGGCGGTGTCGGCCGTGATCGAACCGGAGACCGGGCCGCTGACCAGGGTCTTCGTCGGCGTCGAGCTCGGCCTGGCCGCGGCCTACCTGCTGGCTGCCCGGCAACGCGGCCGCGCGACCAGCTGACCGGCGTGCGACCGGCGTACGACCGCAAGAACCCACGGTTCGAAGCGCAAGAACCCACGGTTCGCGCATCAACAATTGCAGGCTCGCGACGCAACAACTGCCGGTTGGCGACAGGCCCGCCCACGCTGGCGCGTGCACGGGCCTGTCGAACTGTCCAACTGTCTACTGATGGATGACTAGCAGCCCGCCTTCTTCAGGGTGAAGTCGGCGGCGGTGGTCTGCCCGCCCCGGATCCTCACCTTGCGGACCTGCGGCTGGTAGCCGTCCTTGGCGGCGATCAGCTGCAGCGGGCTGTAGATCGAGTTGAACCAGTAGGCGTACGTGCCGTCGCCGGCGCTCTCGAACGTCCACGCGGACTCACCCGAGTTCACCTGCACGGTGGCTCCGGCCAGTGGTGCGCCTTCACCTGCACAGGAGCTGCCCGTCACGCGACCGGCCAGCTTGCCCCACGAGCGGGGCGGGCTGACGACCATGGTCACGTCGACCGGCTCCACCTTGAAGGGGGTGTCCTCCTTGATCGCCACACCCGCGGTGTACGTGCCCGGCTGGGCGACGTTCGGGTCCATGGTGACCTTCAGGTTGACCGACTGGCCGGGAGCCAGGATCGCGACGGCCGGGGAGACGGACAGCCACTCGACGTCCGCGGCACTGGCGCCACAGTCCTCCATGCCGGGCAGCATCTCGCTGTCCACCTCGGCGTTGAAGCTGCCCGAGGAGCCACCGATCTTGTAGACGCCGCACGACGCGCCACCGCGGTAGCGCGGGGTGTTGGAGTTCGGCAGGTCCACCCAGGCCTCGCCGGCGACGTCGTACGCGAAGGTGCGGTTGCTGATCGCGCCCGCCTGCACGCCGCCGTTGACGACCAGCATCCCGTTCGCGACGGTGTACTGGCTGGCCCACGTGTCGACGGGGGCATCCGCGAGCTCGGTCCACGCGTCCGCGGCCGGGTCGTAGACGTAGCTGTCGGCCGTGCCGGCAGCCCCGCCGTTGCCACCGGTGCAGTAGACCTTGCCGTCCACACCACCGCAGGACGCGAACGCCACTGCCGAGGGGTAGTCGGCCAGGGTCTGCCACGTGTCGCTGGCCAGGTCGTACGCCGCCACGTCGTTCGACATCGGCGTACAGCTGTCGGTGGTGCAGCCACCGACGACGTACAGCTTGCCGTCGACGACCGCCTGACCGGAGGCAGACAGCTCGACCGGGGCATCGGCCTTCGCGGTCCACGAGTCGGCACCCGGGTCGTAGGCCCACGTCGAGGCCGAAGGACCGCCGTCCGCCCACCCGCCGGTGACCACGATCTGGCCGTCGACCACGCCGGCGGACACCGCGTTGCGGGCCCCCGGCAGGTCGGCCTTGGCGGTCCATGCCAGGGCAGCCGGGTCGTAGGCGTACGTCGACGAGGACGACGCAGACCCGTCGCCACCGGCGATCGAGTAGGCGATGCCGTCGACGTGGACCACCCGGTTGTCCATCACGTTGGACGGGTAGTCGGCGATGTCGGTCCACGGGTCGTCGTGCGGAGCGACGGCCTGCGGTGCCACCGAGTTCGTGGACATCTTCTTCGACGCCGTCCTGCCGAAGGAGACCGGAGCCTTGATCCGCTGGAGCGGGGCGCCGTCCGCCTTCATCAGGTCGGCAGCCTTGGTGCGACTGCCGTCGGCGCCGAGCATCACGAAGCCGCCCTTGAGCTCGTTGAACTCCAGGTGCACCGGGATCGATCCGTCGTTGGTCACCTCGACCTGCTTGGTGACCGCCGGCTTGCCCAGCTGCTTCTCGATCTGGACCTTGCCCGGGGTGACGGTCAGGTGACCGGAGCCGAGCTCGAAGTCCTGGCGTACGGCGCCGTCCGCGGCCACGTCGACCGTCTTGGTGACGACCTCGAAACCGCTCGCGGTGGCGTCGAACTCGTGGCTGCCCGTGTCGGGGGAGAACAACCAGTAGAAGCCGTCGGCGAGGCTCTCGTCGTCCGGCGTCGGCTTGGTCGTCGCCTTGACGGCAGCATTGTCCTGGCTCGTGACCGATGCGCCGTTGATGGCGTCACCGTCGTTGGAGTTGGAGACGTTGCCGACCACGAGCCCACCCTCGACCGGGTCACAGGTGCGGCTGCCGACGAACACGTCGTCAACCTGCCACCACCAGTCGTAGCTGCCCTCGTAGTAGTGGAACCGGACCTGGACCGCGGACTGTCCGGCGGCCGTCGGCAGCTGGATCACGTCCTCACGCGGTCCCCGGGCGGAGTCGGACTGGCTGAGCACGTTCGTCCAGCTCTCGCCACCGTCGATGCTGACGTCGACGTCGGCGGTGTCACCCAGGTTGTAGTAGTCCTGCTTGAAGCCGACCACCGGTGAGGTCACGTCGCTCATGTCGACGACCGGGCTGACCAGCGACGTGTCCTGCGTGCCGCCGCTGCCGTAGTTGTCGCTGTCGATGATCGCGAACGTGCCGTCACCACCGGTGAGGTTGCCGTGGCCGCCCGGGTCGTCGAACTCCCAGACCTGACCCGTGCCGGCGGCGTCCTCGACGGTCCAGCCGTCGGGGAGCTCTCCGGTGTTGAAGTCCTGGGTCACACCGTCGGTGTTGAACGCGTAGCCCTTGGCGGCACACGTGGAGGAGTCGACCTCGACCGCGATGTCGGCGGTGGTGTCATCGCCACCGACCTCGACGGTCTGCGTGGCCGCCACATAGCCCGGGTACTGCGCGGCGACCGACACGTCGTACGACGCGTTGCCGGGCACCTCGATCGAGTACTCGCCGGTCGCCGGGTCGGTGAAGACCGGGTCGGCCCCGGGAACGGTGACCTTGGCGTAGAGCGGCCAACCGTGGCCGCTGCCGTCGGTGACCGTTCCGCTCAGGGTCACTGCTGCCGCCGAGACCAGCGCGAAGTCCTGCGTGGTCGTGGTGTCTGGAGTGACGGTGAGGTCGGCGGTGGCCGTCTGGTAGCCGAACTTGGCCACCGTCGCGGTGTAGTCGCCCGCGGTGAGGCGGGCCGAGTAGGTGCCGTCGGCGCCGGTCGTCAGGGACCGACTGGTCGCGCCCTCGAGCGTGACGTCGGCACCCTGGATCGGGTCGCCGGTGGCCTCGTCGGTCACGGTGCCGGTCGCCGTTCCGGTCTCGCCGACCGGAGCGCCCTGCACCAGGGCCAGGGCGTCGAGACGACCCTCGCCGTAGACGTTGTTGTCGTCGTCGGTGCCGCCGCACTGGGAGTCGGCCTTGTCGACGGCGGAACCGTCGAGCAGGGCGCGGGTGGCGTCGATGTCACCGACCAGTGAGGGAGCCGCCGACCACAACAGTGCGATGGAACCCGCGAGGTGCGGTGCCGCCATCGACGTACCGTTGAAGGCGCCGTAGTTGCCGCCCGGCAGGCTCGAGCGCACGTTCACGCCCGGGGCCGAGATGTTCGGCTTGATCTCGCCGTCCTGGCCGACGCCGCGGCTGGAGAAGCCCGCGATGGTGTTGTTCACGTCGTAGGCGCCGACGGAGTAGTTCAAGGTGCGACTTCCCGGCGAACCGCTGGTCTGGCACCCGTTCCCGTTGTTGCCGTTGGACCACGTCCCGAAGATGCCGGACGCCGCCCAGGCCTCGAGCACGTCCTCCATGAAGGGGTCGTTGCTCGGCACCTGCGTGCCCCACGAGTTGTTGACGATGTTGGGACGCTTGGTGACGTCGGCGTTCTCGCCCTCGAGGTTGGTCGGTGCGAGCATCCACTGGCCGGACTCGATGAGCGCCGCGTCGGACGGGCAGCAGCCGTTGGCCGCGATCCACTTCGCACCGGGTGCGACACCGATCTGGTTGTCGGCCCCGTCGCTGCCGATCATCGTGCCCATCGTGTGGGTGCCGTGCTGGTCGACGTCACAGGGTGCGCCGTCGCAGGTGCCCTGCGCGTCGAACCAGTTGTAGTTGTGGTCGAACGTGCCGTCGCCGTTGTTGCCGCGGTACTGGTTGACCAGCGCCGGGTGGTCGAACTGGACGCCGGTGTCGATGTTGGCGATGACCATCCCCTCGCCGTGCACGCCGTACTCGTTCCAGACGTCGTCGGCGTTGATGTTGGCCACGCCCCACTCGACCGCCTGGGCCGCGTGGATCCGCTCACCCTTCGTGGGCTTCTCGAGGCGGTAGTCGAAGGTCGGGTAGAGGCCGTCGACCTGCTTGATCGCGGCGAGCTCGGCGGCAAGGTCCTCGCTGCCGGCCTGCACGCGGATCGCGTTGGTGGCCCAGAAGGACTTGTAGTCGGCGCCGTCCTTGTCGAGGATCGCGCGGGCGTCCTTCTGGCTGGACTCGGCCGCGGCGGTCAGGGTGTCGTAGACCGCCTGCCCGCGCTTGTCCCAGCCCTTGATCTTCTGGGCAGCGCTGAGGTCGGGCATCTCGAAGCGCACCCAGAAGGTGGCCTCGCCCTTCTCGTCCAGCTGCTTGCTCAGCTTGGGCTTGATCTTGTCCGAGTCAGGAGCCGCCGGCGTGGCCGAGGCGGCCGTGCCGATCAGGCTCAGTGACGCGGCCACCACTGCGATGGTCGCCAGCCCTGTGGCCAGGGCACGTGCCGGTCCGCTCCGAATCCGGAGCAGGGACCGACGTCTTGTCGATGACATGGTGCGTCCCTCCGAGAAGTTGGCCGGGGGCGCGAGCACGTCCCCGGATGAGCTCGTGTGCACCGGCCAGACGGAACCCCGAAAAATGGGACCCGTGAGAAGTTGGCCGGTGCAATCAGACGCTAGGGACGCACCGGGACGGCCACAACGCGTGGATCCGGGCAGGTCAGGGTCGAACGTGGGCAGCACGTGGGCATTTCCGGAACAGCGCCCGTTTATCGGAAGAACCTCGTGCTTCCTTGACTTTCAGCGAGACGTTCGGTGAAGGTGAAGCAGCAGCGTCATGCAACTGACGAAAGGCTGGGGATGCCTCTCTCTCGGGGAGAAGGGCCGATCCGGGTGGTGGGTCAGGACGACCCGTCGCCAGTTGATGCTGCGCCCGTCGTGCTCGCGATCGCCGCGTCCGCCCAGGACCGCCTCCGCATCGCCGAGGCGATCGGCACCAGCGCCGCCGTCGTCATGGTCGCCACCCGGGCCGAGGCCCTCGAGATCCTCGGTGGCCTCCCGGCGGTCGAGCCGGCCCTGCGGTCGGTGCCGCCGGTTCCTCCGCAGGCCCTGCCCATGCGCCCGGCGCATGCCCCGTCGCGTCCGGCACCGGCCCTGTTCGGGCTCGAGGTCGACTCGGACTGGCGGGTCGCGTCCTGGCAGGACCGCGAGGTCGGTCTCTCACCCCTCGAGCACGATCTCCTGCTCTGCCTGCTCGAGGAGGTCGGGCACGTGCAGCCGTTCGCCGACCTGCAGCGACGGGTCTGGGGGAACGACCACCTGGGCGACCGGTCACACGTGCAGTCGGTGGTCAAGCGGTTGCGCCGCAAGCTGCACGAGCTCGACAGTCCGCTCCAGATCGACGCGGTGCGCGGCGTGGGGCTGCGGCTGATCGACGTACGCCAGCACCGGACGCCGGAGGCGGCCGTGGTGCCGGGCCCGCGGGCGCCCACCGGTACGTCGCTTTCCTGAGGGCGCGGTCGTCAGGCGTAGGGGGCGAGCACGGCCTCCAGCACTGACCGGTCGTGCAAGCCGTCCGTCGGCGGGGGCGGCCTCCCGGGCGAGGGAGGGAGCGCGTCGAGGACCGCCCGGGTGCGGGCCGCCACCCTCTCCGAGGCGATGACGCGCTCGTCATCGAGCAACATGGTCGCCCGGAACGTGGCTCTCAGCAGGTCCGGATCGGCGTCCGCCGCGCGGTCAAGGTCTTCCGAGGTCACCGGATGTCCCTCGGGCAGCTCGATCCCCGGAGCGTTGCGGGGGATCGCCTGACCGGCCAGCCCGGCCCGCAGCTGACGGTCGAGGGTGACGTCACTCGCGGCGGTCTCCCGGTAGTAGATCGCCAGCACGCGCTGCTGCCACGCGTCGTATGCCAGGGCCAGGTCGTCGGGGTCGAGTGATTCGTCGCCGAGCAGGTCGCAGAGCGCACCGGCTGCCGCCAGCCCCATCGAGAGACCTCGGCCACGGGTGGGGTTGGTCATGCACAGCGCGTCGCCGACCTGGTGCAGCCCCCGGACCACGGGCCGACCGTCGCGGACCAGGAAGCGCATCCGGTTGTCGAGTGCGCCAAGGCAGAACACCGAGCCGATCGGGTCGAGGGCGACGGCCCACTCCTCGAAGCCGGGCATCGCCGCCATCACCGCGGAGAACGCGGCATCGTGGCGCAGCCGTTTGAGCAGTGGGTCCTTGCCGTGTGTCGACATCGCCAGCATGCCGGTGTCGTTGTCGCCCAGGAACAGCAGCGAGATGAAGCTGGGGAACTGGTGGATCTGGGCGAAGCCTGCGTTGAGCCTCGGTGCATCGCCGACGACGCGGTGGTGACGCGTGTAGTAGATGACCTCGCACGGGTCGACCCGCTGGGGCTGGACGATGCCGGCATCGGCCAGCCACCGGCTGATCGGCGAGCGGCGTCCGCCGGCGTCGATGACGAGGCCGGCGGTGACAGAGCTCCCGTCCTCCAGCCCGAGGCCGGTCGCGGTGGGCACCGGTCCGGACTCGTCGAGCAGAAGGCCGGTGGCCCGGCTGTCGACCCGCCTGATCCCGGACTGACCGGCCACGGCTTCACCGAGCACCCGGTCCAGCGTGAGTCGGCGTACCCGCAGGCAGTCCAGCTGCTCGTCACCCGGCCGCCCGCCGTCGACCCAGTGCGGCGGCACCATCGAGGCGAAGGTGATCAGCGGGGCGCCGGCATCCAGCAGGGCCTGTCGTACGTCGGGCAGCCGGGTGGTCAGCTCGTGGAGGGTGCGGGCCATGAACCCGTGTGCCTGCACGGTGTGAGGTGCTCCCGGACGTGCCCGAAGTTGCGGTGACGGCGTGGAGAACAGGTCGAACTCGTCGTCGACCAGGGTGACCTGCCAGCCGGTGCGCGCCAACAGCAGTGCCGTCACGGAGCCGACGGCGGACCCTCCGAGTACGGCGACCGTTCGCATGTCCCGACGCTAGGACCGCTGATGCTCGGTGGCGACACCGAAATGCGGGAACTTCGGGCCCGCCTGAGGTGCCGCCGGGAAGCGGCAGCCACCCCATAGACTCACGGACGTGGACTTCTACTCTGCCTATGCCCAGGGTTTCGCGCGCGTCGCCGCCTGCGCCGTGCCCGTCTCGATCGCGGACCCGGCGGCCAACGCGGCGACCGTCATTGCGCAGGCCACGGAATGCCACCAGGAGGGTGTCGCGGTCGCGCTGTTCCCCGAGCTGTGCCTGACCGGCTACGCCATCGACGACCTGCTGCTGCAGGACACGTTGCTCGCCTCGACGCTGTCCGCGATCGACGACATCGTCGAGGCCTCGCAGGACCTGCTGCCGGTGATCGTGGTCGGCGCCCCGCTCGTGCAGGGCACGCGGGTGCTCAACTGCGCCGTGGTGATCCACCGTGGATCGGTGCTCGGGGTCAGCCCGAAGTCCTACCTGCCGACGTACCGGGAGTTCTACGAGCGCCGCCACTTCGCACCGGGTGACGACCGCCGCGACGAGTGGATCACGCTCGGTGGCGACGAGGTGCCGTTCGGTCCCGACCTGATCTTCAGCGCTGCCGACCTGCCTGACCTCAAGCTGCACGTCGAGGTCTGTGAGGACATGTGGGTGCCGGTCCCGCCCAGTGCCGAGGCCGCGTTGGCCGGCGCGACGGTGCTGGCCAACCTGTCGGGTTCGCCGATCACTGTCGCCCGGGCCGAGGACCGCCGGCTGCTGGTGCGCTCGGCGAGCGCGCGCTGCCTGGCGGCGTACCTCTATGCGGCGGCGGGTGAGGGGGAGTCGACCACGGACCTCAGCTGGGACGGCCAGACGATGATCTACGAGCTCGGCGAGCTGCTCGAGGAGACCGAGCGGTTCCCCGAGGGCGCGCGGCGCAGCGTCGCGGACGTCGACCTCGGCCGGATCCGCCAGGACCGGCTGCGGCAGGGCACGTTCGACGACAACCGGCGCACGCACGAGGGCCGGCTCTCGTCGTTCCGGACCGTCGAGTTCACCCTCGAGCCGCCGACCGGTGACATCGGCCTGCGGCGCAAGGTCGACCGGTTCCCGTTCGTGCCCGACGACGCAGAACGGCTCGCCCAGGACTGCTACGAGGCCTACAACATCCAGGTCTCCGGCCTCGAGCAACGGTTGCGCGCGATCGGCGGCGACTCGTGGCAGCCGAAGGTCGTCATCGGGGTCTCCGGCGGGCTCGACTCCACGCACGCACTGATCGTGGCGGCCAAGGCGATGGACCGGCTGGGCCGGCCGCGCACCGACATCCACGCGTTCACCATGCCGGGCTTCGCGACCGGCGACACCACGAAGTCCTACGCCACGCGGCTCTCCACCTCGCTCGGCGTCACCTTCGAGGTGCTCGACATCAAGCCCGCGGCCACGCAGATGCTCGACGACCTCGACCATCCGTACTCCGACGGCGAGTCGGTCTACGACGTCACGTTCGAGAACGTGCAGGCCGGCCTCCGCACCGACTACCTCTTCCGGCTGGCCAACCACCGTGGCGGCATCGTGCTCGGCACCGGCGACCTCTCCGAGCTCGCGCTGGGCTGGTGCACGTACGGCGTGGGCGACCAGATGTCCCACTACACGGTGAACTCCGGGGTCCCGAAGACCCTGATCCAGCACCTGATCCGCTGGGTGATCGACAGCGGCCAGTTCGCCGCCGACGACTCCAGCGGCGAGATCAACGACGTGCTCCGCGAGATCCTCGAGCAGGAGATCACTCCCGAGCTGATCCCGACCGAGGAGGGCGAGAAGCCCCAGGCCACCGAGGACTCCGTGGGCCCCTATGCGCTGCAGGACTTCTCGCTGTTCCACACGCTGCGCGGCGGCGCCCGACCGAGCAAGATCGCGTTCCTGGCCTGGCATGCGTGGCAGGACGCCGAGGTCGGCGAGTGGCCGCCGGGATTCCCGCCCGACCGTCGTGCGGCCTACGACCTGCCCGTCGTACGCAGGTGGCTCGAGGTGTTCATCACTCGGTTCTTCGCGTCGCAGTTCAAGCGGTCGGCGCTGCCCAACGGCCCGAAGGTCTCCGCGGGCGGCACGATGTCGCCGCGCGGTGACTGGCGGATGCCGTCGGACGCGTCGCCGACTGCCTGGTTGGCCGAGCTGGAGAACGTTCCGCGCGAAGGCTCTTGACCCTGACACCGTGTCAGGCCGTGGAGTGATCCCGTCATGTTGAACATCGGAGACTTCGCCCGCTTCGCCGGGGTGTCAGTGCGGATGCTGCGTCACTACGACGCGGTCGGACTGCTCGCCCCGTCCGAGGTCGACCCCTTCTCGGGCTACCGGCGGTACGACGAGTCGCTGCTGCGGCGCGCGCACCAGCTGGTGGCCCTCAAGGAGCTGGGCTTCAGTCTCGAGGTGGTGGGAGAGATGCTCGACGGCCCGCCCGACCTGCTCCAGCAGCGACTGGAACAGCGCCGGACCGAGCTGGCCGACGAGATCACCGCCAACCGGACCCGCCTCGACGAGGTGGAGCGGCGTCTCCGACTGATGGAAGGACACATCATGGAGATGAACTGCACGGAAACGACCCTGCCCGAGCTGGAGGTCACCCAGCTGACCGCCTCGGTGGCGGAGCAGCCCCAGATCGGACCGGTCATCGGACCGCTGTTCGTGCGACTCGCGTCGGCGGCTGCAGGGCAGGGGACCGGCTTCGACCCGAGCGTCGCCTGGTACGACGTGGGCGACGAGGGCATCCGGTTCGCGGCCTGCGGCCCGGCGGGCCTCGACGTCGAGGGTGCCGAGCCGGCCACGCTGCCTGCGGTGCCGCGTGCCGTCGTGGCGACGTACACGGGGCCGATCGACCGCATCGCCGAAGGCTGGCAGGCCCTGGGCGCGCACCTGACCGAGCAGGGCCTGCACGCCTCCGGCACCTGCCGGGAGCTCTACCTCTCGTCGCCGGCCGATCCCTCCGCCGACTGGGTGATCAAGCTCCAGCAGCCCGTGCGCTGACGCTGACCCCCGCGCCCGACCTCTACGCGGAACATCCCAGTCATCAGGTGACTGGGATGTTCCGCGTGCACCAACTGGTGGCGTGTCACACGCGTGTAACAGGCGATGGTCCATAGTTGGGTCCATGGGTAAGCAGGAAGACTTCGTGCTGCGCGCACTCGAAGAACGCGACGTCCGGTTCGTCCGCCTCTGGTTCACCGACGTCCTCGGTTTCCTCAAGTCCGTGGCGGTGGCTCCGGCCGAGCTCGAGGGCGCCTTCAGCGAGGGCATCGGGTTCGACGGCTCGGCCATCGAGGGATTCGCCCGCGTCTACGAGGCAGACATGCTGCTGCTGCCCGACCCGTCGACGTTCCAGATCCTGCCGTGGCGTGGCGGCGAGGGGCCCGCGACGGCGCGCATGTTCTGCGACATCATGATGCCCGACGGCAGCCCGTCGTACGCCGACCCGCGCTACGTGCTCAAGCGCACCCTGAGCGCCGCGGCCGAGAAGGGGTTCACGTTCTACACCCACCCCGAGATCGAGTTCTACCTCTTCAAGGACACCCCCAACTCCGGTGACGACCCGATCCCGGTCGACCGCAGCGGGTTCTTCGACCACACCGCGCAGTCGCACGGCTCCGACTTCCGTCGCGAGGCGATCACGATGCTCGAGTCGATGGGCATCTCCGTCGAGTTCAGCCACCACGAGGGTGGGCCCGGCCAGCAGGAGATCGACCTGCGGTACGCCGACGCGCTGAGCACCGCCGACAACATCCTGACTTTCCGCACGGTGATCCGTGAGGTGGCACTGAGCCAGGGCATCTGGGCCAGCTTCATGCCGAAGCCGTTCACCACGCACCCGGGCTCGGGCATGCACACGCACGTGTCGCTGTTCGAGGGTGACCGCAACGCGTTCTTCGAGGCCGGCTCCGAGTACCAGCTCAGCAAGACCGGCCGGCAGTTCATCGCCGGGATGCTCCGCCATGCCAGCGAGATCACCTGTGTCACCAACCAGTGGGTCAACAGCTACAAGCGGCTGATCGGCGGCGGCGAGGCGCCGTCGTACATCACCTGGGGACACAACAACCGCTCGGCGATGGTCCGGGTGCCGATGTACAAGCCCAACAAGGGCCAGTCCACCCGCATCGAGCTGCGCACCATCGACCCAGCCTGCAACCCCTACCTGGCGTTCGCGGTGATCCTGGCCGCCGGCATGAAGGGGATCGAGGAGGGCTACGAGCTGCCTCGCGAGACCGAGGACGACGTGTGGTCGCTCAACGAGCGCGAACGCAACAGCCTCGGCATCGAGCCGCTGCCGAAGACGCTGGCCGAGGCGATCAAGGTCGCGGAGAACTCCGAGCTGCTGGCCGAGACGCTGGGCGAGCACGTCTACGACTACTTCCTGCGCAACAAGCGATCCGAGTGGGAGGCCTACCGCGGCCAGGTCTCGGCCTGGGAGCGGGACCAGATGCTGCCGGTCATCTGATCCCATGACTCTGAGCGTCCCTCGAGCACTGCTCACGCCGTTGTTGATCGCGACGACAGCAGTCGGTGCGACCTGGCTGATGGTCTTCCTGGATTCACTCGAGGATCGCGTCGTCGACGGCGATGGTTACGCGCCTGTGGCTGTGGGGATCACGCCCATCGCGCTGGGCTGTGCCACGGTTCTGGTGCTTCTCGGGGCCGGCACGACGCTGCTTGTGCAGGCCCGCTCGCGAGTGGCCGCGACCGCTGCACTTCTCACGGGAGTCGCGACCCTGCTCACCGCACCCGTGTGGAGGCTGCTGGAGGACGATGGCAAGGGCTTCGTGTGGCTACCCCTAAGCGTGGGCATCCTCGAAGTGGTCGTGGCCGGCTGGTTGGTGCTGCGGTCCGGCGCTGCTGACCCGCCCGTGCGGCCCCTGCGATCCCTGGTGTCGGCCGGTCTGCTGGCCGTGACCGGACTGGTCTGCGTGGGCATCAGCGTCTTCCTCCTGGTCACCATCGTCACGTCGGCACAGGAATTCGATGTCGTGGGCACGTTCCATGAGGACGAGTCACAGATGTACTACATGCCGATCGGGATCGCGTTCGCGGTCGTGTTCGGGACCTGCGGAGTGGCCGTGCTCGGCACGCTCGCGCGGAGGTGGCCACGTCGGGTTGCGTCAACGGATCTGTCCGGGCTGTCCGGGCTGCACGAGTCATGGGAGAGCCGTCGATGACCACTCCATGCATTGTCGCCATCGAGCACGAGGCCATGTGTCCGCCCGGGCACCTCGGCGCATGGCTGAGCGAGGCCGGCGCCGAGGTCGAGGTGTGCCGCCCGTACGTCGGTGACGCACTGCCCGACCTCGCGGCGTACGACGCACTCGTGGTGCTCGGCGGCACGATGGGAGCCGACGACGATGCGGCGTACTGGTGGCTCCCGCCGCTCAAGCACCTGGTGCGCGACGCAGCCGACACGGGGGTGCCGACCCTCGGCATCTGCCTGGGCCATCAGCTGGTCGCGGTCGCCCTCGGCGGAGGCGTCGAGGTGAACCCGCGGGGACAGCAGGTCGGCGTGCTGCCGGTCGGATGGCTGCCTGCCGCGGCGCAGGACCGGGTCTTCGGCCGACCCCACGGGCTGCGCGGCATCCAGTGGAACAACGACATCGTCTCGGAGCTGCCCGACGGCGCCGTGCTGCTGGCGGCGACCCCGGACGACGAGGTGCAGGTCGTGCGGTTCGCCGACTCCGTCTGGGGCGTGCAACTGCACCCCGAGGCCGACGAGCAGATCGTGGCGGCCTGGGCGGACGGCGACCGTGAGGCGCATCTGGCGCGTGGCCTCGACCAGACGGCACTGATCGGCTCCATCGCCGATGCCCGGGCCGAGCTGGACGCGGCCTGGCGCCCGATGGCCGAGCACTTCACGCAGCTGGCGCGCGAGCGGATGGATCGACGCCAAACTGGCGACGGGTCGGCAAGAACTGGCGACGGGTCGGCGGGATGACGCCGCGGGCAGTCGGACGCGGCGAGCTGATCCGGCAGGGATTCAGCGACCCGGAGACCTCGGCGGCGCGACTGGCCGAGCTGGGGGAGCAGGGCCCACCGCTGCTGGCGATCCTGAACCGCACCGCTGATCCGGACGCGGCACTCGACGCCCTGGTCGACCTGGCCGACGCCGTCGAGCGCGACGCGGGCGAGAGCCGCCAGGACTTCCTGGAGGAGCTGGTCGACGACGAGGGAACCGCGATGCGGTTGCTCAGCGTGCTCGGCGCGAGCAGCGCCCTGGCCGACCACCTGGTGACCCATCCCCACCACTGGCGTGAGCTGACCGACCCGACGCTGGGCAACACCCGCCCGGCGGCGTACGCCGTGAGGGAGGCCCTGCTGCGCGCCGTGGGTGCCGACCCTGCCGACGCGGAACCGGTCTCGGCGATGGACGACACCGAGGCGGTCGACGCACTGCGGGTGGAGTACCGCCGGGTGCTGCTGCGGATGGCCGCCCGCGACCTCGCCCACGGCGTCGGCGTCGACGACATCGCCGCCGAGCTGTCCGACCTGGCCGCCGGCACCCTCGACGCCGGACTGTCCATCGCCCGCGCCCGGGTCGGCGAGACCGCGGCCACCGCCCGGCTCTCGGTCATCGCCATGGGCAAGTGCGGGGGCCACGAGCTCAACTACGTCTCCGACGTCGACGTGATCTTCGTCTTCGAGCCGGCCGAGGGAGCCGACGAGGGAGTGGCCAACCGGGCGGCCACCCAGCTCGCCGCCCAGCTGATCCAGGTCTGCTCCGACCACACCGCCGAGGGCACCATCTGGCCGGTCGACGCGAACCTGCGCCCCGAGGGCAAGTCGGGTCCGCTCGTGCGCACCCTGGCCAGCCACCGCGGCTACTACGAGCGCTGGGCCAAGACGTGGGAGTTCCAGGCCCTGCTCAAGGCGCGACCGGTCGCCGGTGACCTCGCGCTGGGTCGCGAGTACATGCAGATGATCGCCCCGATGGTGTGGTCCGCTGCCAGCCGAGACGGCTTCGTCACGGACGTCCAGTCGATGCGTCGCCGGGTGCTCGACCACATTCCGAGCCACGAGGCCGAACGCCAGCTCAAGCTCGGCTCCGGGGGGCTGCGCGACGTCGAGTTCGCCGTCCAGCTGCTGCAGATGGTCCACGGCCGCACCAACGAGGGTGTCCGCGCGCCGACCACGCTGAGCGCGCTGGCGCAGCTGACCCGCGGCGGGTACGTCGGGCGCGAGGACGGCCAGTCGATGCACGAGGCCTATGCGTTCCTGCGCAAGCTCGAGCACCGCATCCAGCTGCACCAGCTGCGGCGTACCCACGTGCTGCCCGACGACGAACCCTCGCTGCGACGGCTGGGACGTTCGATCGGCTACCTGCGGGACCCGGTCGTGGAGCTCGACAAGGAGTGGCGCCACCACCGCCGCGAGGTGCGGCGCCTGCACGAGAAGCTCTTCTACAGGCCGTTGCTCAGCGCGGTGGCCCGGATCCCCGGCGAGGAGATCCGGCTCTCTGCCGACGCGGCCGAGCAACGCCTGTCTGCACTGGGATATCTCGACCCGAAGGCTGCGCTGCGGCACCTGGAGTACCTCACCAACGGTGTCTCCCGGACGGCCGCGATCCAGCGCACCCTGCTGCCGGCGATGCTCGAGTGGTTCGCCGACGCCCCCGACCCGGACGCCGGGCTGTTCGGCTTCCGGCGGATCAGCGAGACCCTGGGCGCGACGCACTGGTTCCTCGCCACCCTGCGCGACGAGGGTGAGGTCGCCCAGCGGCTGGCGCAGCTGCTGGCCACCTCGCGCTTCGCCACCGACCTGCTCGAGCGCGAGCCCACCGGCGTCAAGCTGCTGGGCACGGACCTCACCCCGCTCAGCGCCGAGGCGCTGACCACCGAGATGCTGGCCTCGGCCGGACGCAAGGACAGCCCCGACCAGGCCGCGTTGGCGATCCGGGCGATCCGGCGCCGTGAGCTGCTGCGCATCGCCGCCGGTGAGCTCGTCGGCAACCTCGACGTGGTCGCGGTCGGCGCGGGCCTCTCCAACCTCACCGACGCCACCCTCGAGGCGACCCTCTCCGCAGCACATCGCGCGGTCGTGGCGCAGCGTGGCCTCGACGCGCCGGCCAGCGCCATCGCGGTCATCGGCATGGGGCGGTACGGCGGCTTCGAGCTGTCCTACGGCAGCGACGCCGACGTCATGTTCGTGCACGAGGCGGCGCCGGGCGTCGAGCCCCAGGTCGCGGCGTCGTACGCCCAGGCGGTGGTCATCGAGCTGACCCGCATGCTCGCCGTACCGGCCTCCGACCCGCCGCTCGAGGTCGACGCCGGACTGCGACCCGAGGGCAAGCAGGGGCCGCTGGTGCGCACCCTGGAGTCCTACCGGGGCTACTACGCCAAGTGGTCGCGGGTGTGGGAGTTCCAGGCCCTGCTGCGTGCGGACGCGGTCGTCGGCGACGAGGACCTGCGTCGGCGCTTCACCGAGCTGATCAACCCCCTGCGCTTCCCGGTCGACGGGATCACCGAGGACGACGTCATCGAGGTGCGCCGCATCAAGGCCCGCGTCGACGACGAACGACTTCCCCGCGGGGCCGACCCGAACACCCACCTCAAGCTGGGCCGCGGGGGACTGGCCGACATCGAGTGGACCGTCCAGCTGCTGCAGATGCTGCATGCCGGACGGCACGAGGGCCTGCAGACCCCGCGCACCCTGGACGCGTTGCGGGCCGCCACCGAGGCTGAGCTCCTCGACGCCGACGACTCCGAGGCGCTCAACGCGGCCTGGCGCCTGGTCAGCTCGATGCGCAACGCGGTCACCCTGGTGCGGGGCAAGGCCTCCGACCAGATCCCGCGCGACCCGCGGGAGCGTGCGGCGGTGGCTTCGGTCCTCGGCTACTCTGCGGGTGAATCCGACGCCATGGTGAACGACTACCTGCGCACCACACGCCGTGCACGGAGTGTGGTCGAGCGGATCTTCTGGGGCTGACCTCACCGCTGACGAGGCCTGCGCCGGGACCAAGACGGGGGACACGTGTTGACATCGAGTGTGGGTGCGCTGCGCCGCCACTGGCCGCTGTGGCTTGCCCTGCTGGTGGTCGTCGCGGGCCGCATCGTGTTGTGGGACTGGCCGATCACCCCCGACGAGTCCGGCTTCTACCTCGTCGCCGACGACCTGCTGCACCGCGGCGGTGACGGCCTCTACGGTCACTACTGGGTCGACCGGCCACCGATGCTGATCTGGCTGTTCATGGTGGCGGCCGCGATCGGGACGGTGGAGGCGATCCGCTGGATGGTGGCCGCGTTCTTCCTGGCTTTCGTGGTGCTCACCTATTGCGCCGTACGCCGACTCGGCGGTGCCGCAGGCTGGGCCGCCCTGGTCGCCGCGGCGTTCTCGATCACGCCCGCCGTCGGGGCCCCGGTCGCCAACGGCGAGGCGTTCGCGATCCCGTTCGTGATGGGCTGCGTGCTCTGCGCGGCGATCGCCGCACGCCACGAGGGCGGTCGGGGGCTGGCCTGGTCGGCCGCCGCCGGGCTGGTCGGCCTGCTCGCGATTGCGGTCAAGCAGAACTTCGCCGAGGGCCTCGTCTTCGCGTTCGTGGTGCTGGTCGTCGCCGGTCTCCGCAAGGAACGCACCTGGCCCGACGTCGCACGCCGACTGCTGGCCGGCCTGGCCGGGATCGCGGGCGGCGTGGGGATGATGGTCGGCTGGGCGTTCAGCGCCCCCACGGGCGTGAACGGGCTGTGGGTGGCCGCGATCAGCTTCCGCGGTGACGCGTCGTCGCTGATCCGGGCGGGCTACCGCACCGGCATCGAGAACCGCACCGCGGCGATCGTGGAGGACGCCTGGCTCTCCGGCATCATCCCGATGCTGATCGTGCTCGTCGTCGTGGCGCTGGTCGGTCGGTTCCGGGGCAGTGCGCTCGGGTGGGCGGTCGCCGCGATGATCGCGGTGGAGGCTGTCGGGATCCTGGTCGGCGGCAACTTCTGGACGCACTACCTGCTCGGCCTCGCGCCCGGTCTCGCGCTGGCGGTCGGGTTGACGATGCCGCTCGCGCGCAGGCGCTGGCTGGTGCTCCCGGTGGTCGTCTACGTGATCGGCTCGGCGCTCTGGGTGACGCCGACCGAGGCCAAGGAGATGGCCGACTACGGCACGCCGCGGCTGACCGTGCTCGGCGAGTTCGTGGCGGCTTCGGCCGAGCCTGGCGACACCGCGACGACGCTCTACGGTCGCGCAGATGCCCAACGTGCCAGCGGGCTGCGCTCGCCGTACGAACACCTGTGGAGCCTGCCGATCCGGGTGCTCGACCCCGACCTCGACGAGCTGATCGGGGTGCTGCAGGGCGACGACCCGCCGACCTGGCTGATGCAGGTCTTCCCGTTGCACGCCTGGGGCCTGGACCCCGCCGAACGCATCGGGGGTGTGATCCTCGACCGCTACGACCTGGTCTACGACGACTGCCACGTGCGGGTCTTCCTGCTCAAGTCGGTCGACCGTGACCTCGCCTCGCCGCCCACCTGCTGACACCCACGGACACGTCAGGGACTTTCGGGCTGTGGGAGGATACGCGACGTGAACGGGACCGCGGGGCCGCTGCTGCGGCGGGTGCGTGGCGCCGTGCTGGCCTTCGTCGCCCTCAGCACCGGCGTCGTGGCGCACGTGGCTGCGAACGGCCTGCTGCCCTCGGTGCCGACCCTGGTCGCGTTCTATCTCTTGGCAGCCGTGGGGCTCGGTTGGTTCCTGCGTCGACCCGCCACCACGCTGCGCATCGTCGCGCTGACCGTCGGCGGCCAGACCGTCGTGCACGCGATGCTGACGATGACCTCCGGTCACGCCGGCGATGCTGCGCACACCGTCGGCACGGCCCCGGTCGCGCCGGCCCGGCCCGAGTCGCTGGTCGGCTCCGGGTCGCCGATGGAGCAGTACGCCGCCGCTCGCCCGCAGGTGCAGTCCGACTTCGCCCTGCCCCACGCCCTGCACCACCTGATCGCCGACATGACCGGCGCGCACGCCCCGATGATGGTGCTCCACCTGTGCGCCGCGGCCCTCGTCGGCCTGTGGCTGGCCGTCGGTGAACGTGCGATCTGGACCCTTCTCGCCCTTGCCGCGGCGGTCGTCGTACCGTCCCTGCGCCGGCTGCTGGCCGGGCTGGCCCTGCCGGCACCGCTCGCTGCCGCTCCGGCCGCGTTCGAGCGGTCGGCTCCTCCTCACCTGACGACGCTGGCGCGCAGCGTCGTACGCCGCGGTCCGCCGGCTCTCCTCCCGGCCTGACCTGACCCTGCGCATCCCGACGGATGCGCCTTTCCTGCGCACCCGCGCGCCCGTGCACCGCCATGTCGTCGTACGACGACCCGGTGCCGCGGCGGCGTACGCACGTGTCCCTGAGGAGAGACATGACCCTGCAGATCGATCCACCTGCAGCGCGCCCCGACGGCGACCCCCCACGGGGGCGACCCGCGCGCGCTGCCTCGCCCGGATGGTTCCGGGCGTTCTGGAGGTGGCACCTCTACGCCAGCCTCCTGGTCGCGCCGATCCTGCTGGTGCTGGCCAGCACCGGCCTGATCTACCTGTTCCGCTTCCAGCTCGAACCGCTGCTGCACGCCGACGTGATGTTGGTCGAGCAGCCGGCCGACATGGACTTCACCCAGCCGTACTCCGCCCAGGAGGCGGCCGTCGAACGCGCCTACCCGGACGCCACGATCATCTCGATGACCGAGCCCGACGACGAGGGCCGGAGCACGCGGTTCTCCATCGTCACCGGCTCCGGCGAGGCGCGCGACGTCTACGTGAACCCATGGGGTGCCGAGGTGCTCGGCGCGATCAACCCCGACACCACCCTGAGCGGCTACGCCGTCCGCATCCACCGTGACCTGATGGTCGGCAAGTGGGGCGACCACCTGATCGAGCTCGCCGCGAGCTGGGCGTTCGTGATGGCCCTGACCGGCTACTACCTCTACTGGAAGGGCCGGGCCGCGCGGCGCCGACGACCCCGCTCGTTGCGCTCCCGGCACGGCCGGATCGGCCTGGTCGCCGGGGTGGGACTGCTGCTCCTGCTGGCCTCCGGGCTGCCCTGGACCGGCATCTTCGGCGCCAAGGTGCAGGAGCTGGCCACCGACCGGGGCACCTCCATGTGGAGCACCGACCCCGGCGCGGTCTCGGACCCCACCTCGACGCTCGACGAGTCGCTGCCGCACTCGCACGCGCAGGAGGTGCCGTGGGGCAGCGGCAAGACCGAGGTCCCGAGGTCGAGTGGCCACGAGGGCTCGAGCCGGGCCAACCTCGACACCGCCGTCGAGATCGCCTCGGAGCAGGGTCTGCGGCACCCCATGACCGTGGCGCTCCCTGCCTCCGAGGACGGTGTCTACTCGGTGATCGGCTACGCCTTCGACGCCCCGTCGGACGAGAGGACCGTGCACGTCGGGCGCTTCGGGGGAGAGGTCGAGTCGACCTACGGCTACGACGACTACCCGGCGCTGGCCAAGGTCGTCGCCCAGGGCATCGGCCTGCACGAGGGCCGCAGCCTTGGCCTCTGGTCGTTCTGGGGCTCGGCCCTGATGTGCCTGGCGATCATCGCGTCCTGCATCACCGGACCCCTGATGTGGTGGCGACGTCGTCCGGGCGGATCGGTCGGAGCCCCGCGCGGCCGGATGCCACTACGGGCCTCGCCGTTCCTGCTGGTCGCGGTCGTCGTACTCGGCCTGTTGCTGCCGCTGTTCGGCCTGTCCCTGCTGGTGGTGCTCGCCTTCGACCACCTGCTCGTACGCCGGGTGCCCGCGCTGTCCCGCTTCTTCGACACAGCGCCCATCCCCACCCCCTCTTCAACTCCCCGATAGGAAGAACATGAAACTCTCACGCACGATTGCCCGACTCGCCCTGCTGCCCGCCGTGGGGGCGACCCTCCTGCTCGGGGCCGGCGCGGCCTCGGCGCACGTCAGCGTCACCGCCTCGGAGACTGCCGCCGGCGCCTACACGGTGCTCACCTTCAGCGTTCCGCACGGCTGCGACGGATCACCGACGAAGAAGGTCGCGATCCAGCTGCCCGAGGAGATCGTGGCCGCCACCCCGACCCGCCAGCCGTTCTACGACGTGGAGAAGGTGATGGAGAAGCTGGACGCCCCGATCAAGGACGGGCACGGCAACGAGATCACCGAGCGGGTCGGCCAGATCGTCTACACCGCCAAGACGCCGCTGCCCGACGGCCAGCGCGACACCTTCGAGGTCTCGGTGCAGCTGCCCGACGCCGCAGGCGAGACCCTGGACTTCCCGACCATCCAGACCTGCGTGAAGGGCGAGACCGCCTGGACCGAGGTCCCCGCGGACGGCCAGGACGCCGAGGAGCTCGAGGCGCCGGCACCCAACGTCGTGATCACCGACGCGGAGTCGCACGCCGACTCCGGCAACGCGTCGGACCGGGAATCCGACGACGGGGTCAGCCGACTGGCCATCGCCGGACTGGTGGTCGGGCTGCTCGGCCTGCTCGCCGGTGGCACCGCCCTGTCCCGCAGCCGCAAGGCGTGAACGCACGACTCGACCGGTCCACGCCCGCCTCCCGCGGGGGGCGTGGCCGGGTGGTCCGGCTACTGCTGACCGCCGCGCTCGCGCTGGCCACCGTGGCGCTCGGGGCCGGGCCGGCCTCGGCCCATGCCCAGCTGGTCGCCAGCACGCCCGGGTCCGGCGCGGTCGTGGCGCAGGCCCCCGCGAGGATCACCCTCGAGTTCAACGAGCGCGTGGTGGCGCGTGCCGCCGAGACGCACGTCTTCACCGGCACCGGCGAGGAGGTCGCGGTCGACGTGGACACGGTCGACCGCGACGTCGAGATCACTCCCACCGGTCAGCTTCCCGAAGGCACGGTGGTGGTGGCCTGGGCGGTCACCTCGGCCGACGGCCACGAGGTCAACGGCTCGCTCACCTTCGCGGTGGGCGCGCCGACCCCGGGGAGCACGGCGAACGACGCGTTCGCCGCACCGGTGACGACCGGGCTGTCGTTCGCCCACGGCCTGACCCTCGCAGCCGGTGCGCTCGCGGTGCTCGGGTTGGTCGCGCTCCTCCTGCTGGGTCGCGCCGGCCGGTGGCTCGAGGCCTGCTGGCTGGTCGCACTGGCCGCCGCCGTGCTCGTCGTACCCCTCGCTGCCGTGCGTGACGGTGCCGGTTGGGCCGGCCTGCGCGACTGGACGCACTGGGTCGACGGCTGGCTGACCTGGCGCGGACTGCTGGTGGCCCTGGCGGTGGTGGCGGCCGCCGGTGCGGTCTCGGCGGTACGCCGCCCGAACCGGCGGCCCGCACTCGTCGCCGCACTGGTGCTGGCCCTGGCGACGCCGGCCGCGTTCGCCGTGCCGGGCCCGGCGGCGTCCGAGGCGACCGGTCAACCGGGCGGCAGTCCGGTGGCCGAGGCGTCGGCGTCGGAGCACACGCTGCGGATGACGCTGGACAGCGTGGTCACCGGCACGACCGGATTCCGGCTGGAGGTCCTCGACGAGGCCGGCACACCGGTCACGCCGTACGCCGACCCGCGGGTGCGCGCCACGACGGACGGGCTGGACCTGGCCCTCGACCTGACACCGGACGGCCGCGGCCGGTGGAGAGGCACCGTCACCCTGCCGAAGCCGGGGGAGTGGAAGGTCGAGGTGAGCGTGCGGTTGTCGGAGTTCGAGAACCCGGTGCTGGTGTTGCCGTTCCGGATCGGCACGCCCGCGACAGGAGGTGGTGGAACCCACTGAGCCGCGAGCCAACCTTGGGTGCGTCGGAGTAGCGTCGGCGCCATGGCTGACCAAACCACAATTGACCGGGGCGCCGAGCTGCTGCGCCTCCACCAGGACACCAAGCTGCTCACCGTCGTGAACGTCTGGGACGTGATCAGTGCGAAGGCCGTCGCCGGCGTGGAGGGCACCACCGCGCTCGCCACCGCGAGCCACTCGATCGCGGCCTCCCGCGGCTACGAGGACGGTGAGAACATTCCGATCGACGAGATGGTCGAGGAGTGCCGCCGCATCGTCGCGGCGACGTCCTTGCCGGTCTCGGCCGACCTCGAGGGTGGTTACGGCGACCCGGCGGAGACGGTCCGCAAGGCGATCGGCGTCGGTGTCGTGGGCGCCAACATCGAGGACCAGATGCGACCGTTGGCGGAGGCCGCGGCCAACGTCGAGGCGATCATGAAGGTGGCCTCCGACGAGGGTGTCGACTTCGTGCTCAATGCCCGCACCGACGCGTTCGTCAAGGCCGGTGACCGCGACAAGGGTGAGGTGCTGGCCGACGCGATCGAGCGGGGCCGCGCCTACCTCGACGCGGGTGCGCCGGTGGTGTTCGTGCCCGGCAAGCTCGACGAGGAGCAGGTCTCGGCACTGGTCGACGCGTTCGGCCCGCAGCGCCTCACCCTGATCGGCATCCCGGGCGGTCCGGCGCTGGCGCGACTCGAGCAGCTGGGCGTGGCCCGGGTGTCCTACGGCCCGATGTCGCAGCGGGTGGCGTTGACGGCTCTCCAGGAGCTGGTCGAGGCGGTCCACGCCGGAGGCGGCGTACCGCCGACGATGCGCACCCTCAACTGAGTCCCGGGCGCCCTACCCTCGACAGTGAAGCAATATGCTGCATTCCGTGAAAAAGAAGGTATCTTCTTCATATGGCCGGAATGAAGCAGGACGCCACCGTCACGCTGATCGGGGACGTGGTCGGTTCGCGGGTCCCCGACGACCGGGCGGTCGTGCACGCCCGGCTCGAGGAGGCCCTGGCCGACGTCAACACGGAGCTGACGCCCGCCGTGCCGCTGTGGATCACGGCCGGCGACGAGTACCAGGCGACCTTCGCCCGCCTGGGGGACGCGCTCGCCGCCACGCTGCGGCTGCGCCTGGCCCTGCTGCCCGACCTCGACGTGCGCCACGGACTCGGCTGGGGTGCGGTCACGGTGCTCGGCACGTCCCCGCGGATCGAGGACGGCCCGGGCTGGTGGGCGGCACGCAAGGCGATCGTGCGGGTGTCGACCGACGCGGGCCGGGCCTCGCTGGGTCGCGTGCGTACGGCGTTCGAGGTGGCCGACGACGCCGCCCGTCCTGACGCGGCGGCGATCAACGCAGCCCTGCTGGGGCGCGACGGCCTGGTCGGTGCGATGTCGGCCCGGTCGTTGTCGGTGCTGCGTGGTCTGCTGTCCGGACAGACCCAACGAGAGGTCGCCGAGACGGAGGGCGTCTCCGCCTCGGCAGTCTCCCAGCGGGTGCGCCACGACGGCATCGCCCTGGTGGTGGCCATCGACGAACAGTTGAGAGGAATCGAGTGAGCTGGTTGGGACTGCTGCTCATCGGAGTGGCGCTCGCGGACCTGTCCTTCTCGATCCGCCCGCGGGCCTGGCTGCCCGAAGGCCTCGGCGCCCTCGCCGTGGTCGTGCTCGGACTCGTCGCCGGGCTCACCTCAGCACTCGACCTGGTCGCGCTGGTGGTCATCGCGGGAGTCGTGCTGGCCTGGGGCCGCACGGTCACCCTCGGCTTCGGTCGCGGCCGACCAGCGGTGCCGCTGCTCGTGCTCGGTGGTGCGCTGGCCGCCGCGATCCTCTTCTCCAGCCTGGCCGGTGAGGCCGGCGGGCTGCTGCAGCGCTGGCTGGACGACGTACGCCTGCCGTTGCTGGCCGGCATGGACGCCGACCGGGCGCTGCTGCTGCTCGGCGCCCTGGGCGTGCAGCTGAGCACCGGCAACGTGCTGGTCCGCCTCGTCCTCGCGGTGACCGGCACCCTCAACCCGGCCAAGCACGGCACCGCGTCCGACCCGGAGGTGCAGCTCAAGGGTGGCCGCCTGCTCGGCCCGATGGAGCGGGTGTTCATCCTCTCCCTCGGTCTGGCCGGGCAGGTCACCGCGGCCAGCATCGTGGTGGCCGCGAAGGGGCTGCTGCGCTTCCCCGAGCTCTCCTCCCGCAAGGACCAGGTGCGCATCCACCAGCTCACCGAGTACTTCCTGGTCGGCAGCTTCGCGAGCTGGCTGGTGGCGCTGGCAGCTCTGGTGCTGCTGGCCCGGTGACCCGCCGACGGTGCACCGGTGACGGCTTAGCTCGCGCGCAGCTCCGGCTGGCGGTCGACCGGCCGTCGACGCATGAGCAGGCCGTCGACCGACAGGCGTCCGGCTCCCATTCCGGCCAGCAGGAGCCCCAGCACGCCGAGCACCAGCACCAGCTCGTAGCCGCCCTCGGCCGCGAAGAAGGCGTCCCGGTGCACGAACCACCAGGCGCCGGCCATGTGAAGCGCCCACAGCGCGCCGATCACCGGGGTGAGTGCCCCCAGGGCAATCAGGACACCGCCGCCGATCTCGAGGGCGATGGCGAAGGCTGCCGCCGCACTCGCGAAGGGAATCCCCATCGCCGCGAAGCCGTCGGCCGTGCCGGCGAGCCCTTGCTGGTCGAGCTTCTGCCAGCCGTGCGCGACCATCACCGTCCCCAGGACGAATCTCACGAGCAGCAGGACGGCGTCCTGGCCGGGAGTGGTGGAACGGGTCCCGAGTGGGAACTTCATGCGGTCTACCTCCGAGGTGATTGACAATTGAACGATCACCGTACGGAGCCGAATTGAGAGGTTCCTGAGAGCCCGGTCAGGACCAGTGCGACGGACGGGTGAGCGCTTCGCTGAACCGCGTGGCAGCGTCGCCGCGTGCGGCGTTGACCTGCATCTGCGTGAGGAACAGGGCGTCTCTCAGGTCGGCACCGGCCACGTCGGTGCCACGCAGGTCGGCGCCGAGCAGGTCGGCTCCACGTAGGTCGGACCCGCGCAGGTCGGCGCCGATCATCAGCTTGCCGCGCAGGTCTGCGGCCCGGAGGTCGAGGCCGGACAGGTCCTGACCGGCCAGGTCGTCCCGACGCACCCTGGCGTGGTCGGCACCCCGGGCACGCTGCCCGCGGGCCGAGTCGCTGGCCTCCCGGAGCAGGGGAGCGACCTCGAGCCGGTGCGCGTCGACGTCCACCCCGAGGACGTCGTACGGCGTGCCGTGGGTGAGCGCCTCGGTGGTCGCCACCATCGCGGTCAGTCGTGCGCGCAGGTCGGTGGTGGCGGTGTCGTCGGACAGTGCGCCGAGCGCATCGCTGAGGTAGAACAACATCTCGTGCAGCCGGCGCATGCTGCCGAAGACCTCGAACATGTCGCGGGACTGCTCGGGGTGGGACCGCCAGGTCTGCCCGTCGTACAGGCGCTGGGTGACGGCCTGGCCCGCGCCGAAGCAGTCGTACGTCGTGCAGCCGACCATGCCCAGCGGCCGCAACCGGTCATGGACCGAGCAGCCGAAGCCGGAGTCGAGGTTGCGGCAGGGCTCGCCGCCCTCCTTGCTGAAGGCGAAGTCTGCCGAGCGGGTGAATGGCAGGGCCACGCAGCACAGCCCCGCGCAGCTGCCGCAGTCCGCGACGAGTTCGACCATGCGGACCATTCAACAGGGGGAGTGATCAGCGGCGCGGCCAGGGCCGACCGTCGCGCGCCTCGATCTCCCCGTTGAAGCGGCGCAGCAGGTCGGCCAACGTGGCGACGTCGTCCTCCGGCCAGTCCTCGAGCACCCGGCGCAGGCCACGGATGTTGGCGCGTCGGTCGGCGAGGAGCTGGTCGCGCCCCGCCTTGGTGACCAGGAACTTGCGGGCCAGGCCGCCGTCGGGGTCGGGGATCCGCTCGACGAGGCCGTTGCGCATCATCGCGGCGGTCTGCCGGTTCAGGGTGGAGGCGTCGAGGCTGAACGCCTCGGTGAGCTGGCCGATCGACATCGGCCCCTGGGCGTGCAGCCGGGTCAGCAACGTGTAGGCGCTGCGGTCGAGCCGCTTGCGGCCGGTCTCGTCGTGACGCACGGGGGAGAGGTACCTCCCGAGCAGCAGTGCCTCGCGCTCGATGTCCTTGAGCCGGTCGCCCACGTGTCCTCCTTGCCGGAACTGATCCTGCGAGACGTCCGGTCCACCCAAGGGGCAGCGGAGCCTCCGTCAAAAGTGTAACGCACACAACATGTGCATCATGCACATCGTGTGTAGGATACAAGTCATGTCCACGACCCTTGCTGCCGACGAGCAGACCTCCACACCACCGGTCCACTCCGGCGCCATCGTCTTCGTGCTGTCGGTGGCTGGCATCACCGCCGCCCTCATGCAGACCCTCGTCGTGCCCCTGATCGGCGACCTGCCCAGGTTGCTGGACACGTCGGCTTCCAACGCATCCTGGGTGATCACCGCGACGCTGCTGACCGCGTCCGTGCTGACGCCGGTCAGCGGCCGACTGGGCGACCTCTTCGGCAAGCGGCGGATGATGCTGCTCTGCTCCTTCGCCCTGATCGTCGGTTCGGTCGTGTGTGCGCTCGCCTCCTCGGTGGCGCCGATGATCATCGGCCGCTGCCTGCAAGGGGCCGGTATGGGGTTGATCCCGCTCGGCATCAGCGCGATGCGCGACGTCCTGCCGCCCGAGCGCCTCGGCACCGCGATCGCCCTGATGAGCGCCTCGCTCGGTGTCGGTGGCGCCCTCGGCCTGCCGATCGCGGCCGGCGTGGCGGAGCACACCAGCTGGCGGGTCCTCTTCTGGGGTTCGGCCGCCCTCGCCGCGCTGATCTCGGTGCTGATCGTCACGCTCGTGCCGCACACCCCGATCACCGCGATCGGTGCCCGCTTCGACTACGTCGGCGCCGTCGGGCTCGGCATCGGCCTGGTCTGCCTGCTGCTCGGCGTCTCGAAGGGCGCCGACTGGGGCTGGGGCAGCGGCCTCACCGTCGGCCTGCTCGTGGTCTCGGTGGTGGCCTTCCTGGCCTGGGGCTGGTTCGAGCTGCGCACCACCGACCCGCTGGTCGACCTCCGGGTCACCGCGCGCCCGGTCGTGCTGCTCACCAACGCGGCGTCGCTGGTCATCGGCTTCGCGATGTACTCGCAGATGCTGATCCTGCCGCAGCTGCTGCAGATCCCGACCGAGACCGGCTACGGCCTCGGCCAGTCGATGTTCGAGATGGGCCTCTGGATGATGCCCGGCGGACTGGTGATGATGCTGGTCTCGCCGATGGGCGCCAAGCTCTCCCACCTGCGCGGTCCGAAGGTGACCCTCGCGCTGGGTGCGTTCATCGTCTCGGTCGGCTACTTCTCCGCCGTACTCCTGATGGGGTCGACGTGGGGCGTGATGGTCGCGGTCTGCATCTGCAGCACCGGCGTCGGCCTGGCGTACGGCGCGATGCCCGCCCTGATCATGGGCTCGGTCCCGTTGTCGGAGACGGGCTCGGCGAACAGCTTCAACACGCTGATGCGCTCGGTCGGTACGTCGGTGAGCGCGGCCGTCGTCGGCGTCGTGCTCGCCCAGATGAGCACGGACTTCGGACCCGTGTCGCTGCCCACCGAGAACGGTCTCCGGGTGGGGTTGCTGATGGGTGCCGGTGTGGCGCTCGTGGCCGCGCTGATCGCCCTGTCCATCCCCACCGGCGCCAGCCGCCGGGCTGAGGAGAGCATCGAGCACGCCGCGGCCTGACCGAGCTGGTGTCGAAAGGCGAGAGTTCCCCAGAACTGGCGAGGCCTGATTTCCTCCGGCCCCTAAGGTGTAAGGGCGGCGCGAGCCGGGACCGGAGGGGGCATCGTGATGCTGATCCAGACCCACGACCTGACCATGCAGTTCGGACAGGTCACGGCGGTCAGCGCCCTGAGCATCGACGTGTCGACCGGCGTGACCGGGCTGGTCGGGGCCAACGGTGCCGGAAAGTCCACGCTGCTCAAGATCCTGCTCGGACTGCTGCCAGCGACCAAGGGTTCGGCGCACGTGCTCGGTCTCGACGTGACGACGGACGGGCCCGCGATCCGCGAGCTGGTCGGCTACATGCCCGAGCACGACTGCCTGCCACCCGACGTGTCGGCCACGGAGTTCGTCGTGCACATGGGCCGCATGTCGGGCCTGCCCACCACGGCAGCGCGTGAGAGGGCTGCCGACATCCTGCGCCACGTCGGGCTATACGAGGAGCGCTACCGGCCGATGGGCGGCTACTCCACCGGCATGCGGCAGCGGGTCAAGCTCGCACAGGCACTGGTGCACGACCCGAGTCTGGTGTTGCTCGACGAACCGACCAACGGCCTCGACCCGGCCGGACGCGACGACATGCTCGCGCTGATCCAGCGCATCGGCACCGAGTTCGGCATCTCCGTGATCGTCACCTCCCACCTGCTCGGTGAGCTCGAACGGGTCTGTGACGGGCTGGTCGTGATCGACGGCGGCCGCCTGCTGCGGCACTCGACCACCGCGTCGGTCACCGCCCAGACACCGATGGTGACCGTCGAGGTCGACGGCGAGCCGACCGCCCTGCAGGCCCGGCTGGCCGACGCGGGAGTGGCCGCCCGGGTCGACGGGAAGCTGCTCACCGTGGACGTCGGCGACGACACCGCCTACGACCTGGTGCGCGACGTCGTGGCCGAGCTCGACCTGGGCCTGGTCCGGCTCGAGCGCCAGCGCCATCACATGACCGAGATCTTTTCGAGCCCCGGCCCGCGCGATGACTGACCAGCAGAGGGGCCCGGCCGGCGCGATCCACGACATCGGCTACCGGCACTACGACGGCCCGCGGCTCGGCCCGGCGTACATCCGTCGCGCGCTCTTCCTCGAGACCCTGCGCGGCGCCTTCGGCCTGGGCCGGTCCGCGCGCTCGAAGGTGATGCCGCTGCTGCTGCTTGCCGTGATGGTGCTGCCGGCGCTGGTGGTCACGGTGGTGACCAGCTACATCGGCTTCGACACCCTGCCGCTCGGCTACACCGAGTACGTCGTCACGCTGCAGGTCGTCGTCACGGTGTTCCTCGGCGCCCAGTCGCCGGTGGTGATGTCGCGCGACCTGCGGTTCCGGGTGGCGCCGCTCTACTTCTCGCGCCCGCTGAGCCGCAGCCAGTACGTCCAGGCGAAGTACGCCGGCATGGTCGCCGCGCTGGTCGTGCTGATGGGCCTGCCCCTCACGTTGCTGCTGGCCGGTGCGTTGCTCTCCAAGCTGCCCCTCGACGAGCAGCTGCCCGACTACCTGCGGGCGATGGTCGGCGTGCTGGTCTTCGCGTTCGTGCTGGCCGGCATCGGCCTCGTGATCGCCGCGCTGACGCCACGACGCGGGGTCGGGGTCGCCGCGGTGGTCGGCGTACTCCTGGTCCTGTCCGGCATCCAGGCCACCGTCCGTGCCCTGGCGGGCGAGCTGGGCAACGACACGTTCACCGGGTACGCCGGGCTGCTGTCGCCGTACCCGCTGGTCGACGGCGTGACCGCGGGCGTCTTCGGTGCGGACTCGTCGTTCGGGGAGGGCCCGCCCGGCGCCGTCGGTGCGCTGGTCTTCACCGCGGTCGCCGTGCTCTTGGTCGTGGTCTGCTACGTCGTGCTGCTGGCCCGCTACCGGAAGGCCCTGTCATGAGAGGGGTTGGGTCGTGAGTGTCGTCGAGCTCGACAAGGTCTCCCGCTGGTTCGGCAACGTGGTCGCGGTCAACGACGTCACGATGCGGCTCGACACCGGCGTCACCGGACTGCTGGGCCCCAACGGGGCAGGCAAGTCGACGCTGATCAACATGATGGCCGGCTTCCTGGCGCCCTCGGCCGGCACGGTCACCCTCGACGGGCGCCCGCTCTACCGTGACCCGGAGATCTACCGCGAGGTCGGCCTCGTGCCCGAGCGCGAGGAGATGTACGACGCAGTGAGCGGCTGGAACTTCGTGCTGGCCAACGCCAAGCTGCACCAGCTGCCCGACCCCGAGTCCGCCGCGCGGCAGGCGATCGCGACCGTGGAGATGGCCGACGCACAGGACCGCGACATCCGCACCTACTCCAAGGGCATGAAGCAGCGGATCAAGATGGCGACCGCGATCGTGCACGAGCCCACGGTGCTGCTGCTCGACGAGCCGTTCAACGGCATGGACCCGCGCCAGCGCATGCACCTGATGGAGCTGCTGCACGAGCTGGGCGACCAGGGCCGCACCATCCTCTTCAGCTCGCACATCCTCGAGGAGGTCGAGCAGATCGCGGCCCGCATCGAGGTGATGGTCTCGGGGAGGCATGCCGCGTCGGGCGACTTCCGCGAGATCAGGCGGTTGATGACCCAGCGGCCGCATCAATACACGATCCGCTCCAGCGACGACCGCGCCCTGGCGTCGGTGATGATCGCCGAACCGTGCACGTCGGGGGTCGAGCTGTCCGTCGACCCGGACGGCGGCAGCGCCGTACAGGTGCAGGCCACCGACTACTCGGCCTTCGTGCACGCGCTGCCGCGGCTCGCCTCTCGCCACGGCATCCGGCTGCTCGAGGTGCACCCGGCCGACGAGTCCCTGGAGAGCGTCTTCTCCTACCTGGTGTCGCGATGAGCGGGCTCGCCTTCAACGGCACCGTCGCCTCCCTGACCCGGCGAAGCCTGCTCGGCCGCAAGCGGACCCTCGTGCTCGCCCTGCTGCCGCTGGCGCTCCTGGCGCTGTGCATCTTCGCGCGTGTGCTGGGCGGGATCGACTCCGGCATCGAGCATGAGCTCTCCGGACGCCTGGCGCCGGACCTGCTGGCCGCGTTCGGGATCGCCATCCTGATGCCGCTGCTCGGCCTGATCGCCGGCACCGGCGCGATCGGCCCCGAGATCGACGAGGGCTCGATCGTCTACCTCCTGGCCAAGCCGCTGAACCGCTACTCGATCATCGTGACCAAGCTGGTCGTGGCCGTCGGAGTGGTGGTCGGCTTCGGCGTGCTGCCGGTGGCGGTGGCCGGGGTCGTCCTGACCGGTGAGGTCGGCGCGGTCACAGTGGCCTTCACCGTGGGCGCGCTCGCCGCGGGTGTCGCCTATGCGGCGGTGTTCCTGCTGCTCGCGGTGGCCAGCCGGAACGCGGTCGTGCTCGGCCTCATCTACGCCTTGATCTGGGAGTCACTGGTCGGTGGGTTGGTGCCCGGCGCGCAGGCGCTGAGCATCCAGCAGTGGTCCCTCGCGGTGGTGGAGCGCCTTCTCGGCGACGACGCGTCCCGGCTGGGCGTCGACGCTGCCGTCGGCCTCGGCACCGGCCTGACCCTGCTCGTGGTCGTCACCGTCGCCGCGACGGTGTACGCCGGGCGTCGGCTGCAGACCCTGCGGCTCAACGACGAGACCTGAGGGTCTGCGACGACGTTTTCCCGACAGCGCCGTGCGCCAGCGTTGACAGGTCGCAGCGTGTCGGAGGAAGATTCATTTTCGGACGCAAACGTCCGAATATCGACCATTCGGAGTTCAGTATGGCCTACTACCGGAGACTCGGCGAGATCCCGTCGAAGCGGCACACCCAGCATCGCGATGCCGCCGGGAACCTCTTCTACGAAGAGCTGATGGGGGAGGAGGGCTTCAGCTCCGACTCGTCGCTGCTCTACCACCGCGGCGTCCCGTCGGCGCTCGTCGACTCGCAGGTCTGGGAGCTGCCCGACCTGACCACCACACCGAACCACCCGCTCAAGGCACGGCACCTGCGCCTGCACACGCTGTTCGTGGCCGGTGAGAACGGCGACGCGGTGACCGGGCGACGCCTGGTGCTGGGCAACAGTGACGTCCGCATCTCCTACGTGGTCACCGGAGAGGATGCGTCGCCGTACTACCGCAACGCAATCGGCGACGAGTGCGTCTACGTCGAGTCGGGCGGGGGCGTCGTCGAGACCGTCTTCGGGAGCCTGCGCTACCGATCGGGCGACTACGTCGTCATCCCGCGGGCGACCACGCACCGGTGGGTGCCCAACCAGAGCAGCCGGCTCTACGCGATCGAGGCGAACAGCCACATCCACCCGCCCAAGCGCTACCTGTCCCGGTTCGGCCAGCTGCTCGAGCACGCGCCGTACTGCGAGCGCGACCTGCACGGCCCCGAGATGCTGCAGGAGCCGGTCGAGGCGACCGACGTGGACGTGCTCGTGAAGCACCGTGTCGGTGGCCGGGTGGTCGGCACCCGCATGCGCTATGCCACGCACCCGTTCGACGTGGTCGGCTGGGACGGCTGCCTCTACCCCTACACGTTCAACATCGACGACTTCATGCCGATCACCGGCAAGATCCACCAGCCGCCGCCGGTGCACCAGGTCTTCGAGGGGCACAACTTCGTGATCTGCAACTTCCTGCCGCGCAAGGTCGACTACCACGAGCTGTCGGTGCCGGTGCCGTACTACCATTCCAACGTGGATTCCGACGAGGTCATGTTCTACGTCGGCGGTGACTACGAGGCCCGCAAGGGCTCCGGCATCAACGTGGGATCGATTTCGCTGCACCCGGGCGGCTACGCCCACGGTCCGCAGCCCTCGGCGATCGAGGCCTCCCTCGGTGCGGAGTTCTTCGACGAGTCCGCGGTCATGGTCGACACCTTCGCCCCGCTCGAGCTCGGTGAGGGTGGGGTCGCCGTCGAGGACGACGCCTACGCCTGGACCTGGGCACAGCGCGGGCCCGATGCCGACGGCTCGGCGATCTTCAGCAACTCCTGATGGCCCGCTTCCCCTCCCGCGTCTTCGGTGTCGGCGACGAGCCGGACCCGCGGTTCACCCTGGCCAACGAACGCACCTTCCTGGCCTGGATCCGGACGGCGCTCGCGCTGCTGGCCGGAGCTGGTGCGATCAACGCGATCGACCTCGACTGGCCGCAGTGGCTCTCCGGAATGGCCGCGGCGATCCTCGCTCTCACCGGGCTGGCCTGCGTGCTCTTCGCCTGGCTGGGCTGGGCCAGCGTCGAACGCGCCCTGCGGCTGCGCGCCCCGTTGCCCGGCGGTCGGGCCCACCTCGTGCTGCTGCTCGGGGTCGGCATCGTCGCGGTTCTGGTCGGGGTGGGCTCGGTGTTCGCGGAGCTCACCGGGTGACCCGCGACTCCGGCCTCCAGCAGGAGCGCACCCAGCTCGCCTGGTCACGCACCGGCCTCAGCGTCGCCGTGGCCGGCATCTTCGTCACCGTCCATGCGTCGTACGACGGCCTGTGGTCGGGCGCAACGGTGGCGCTGGCCGGTGGGCTGGTCGTCGGCTTCGCCGTCGTGCGCGAATGGCGGCACACCTCGGCCGTGGCGCATGCGGACGAGCCGGCGTACGACCGGATGATCGCGCACGGCGGGCTCCTCGCCGTGCTGGCCGCGGTCACGGCCGCGCTGCTGGTCGTCGAGCTGCTGATCGCACTGCCGGGCTGACGGGTCGTGCGGGTCGCACCCGGGCCTGGTCGTCTCGAATCAGGACTCGCTGACCTGGCGGGCCAGGTTCCTTGTCGTCGTACGGCGCTCGCCGTCGGACAGTCCGGACAGGGCCGTGCCCGCGACCATCAGAGCGGCGTCGCCGGTGCCGGTGACGTCCAGGCGGAGCACCGTGACGTCCTCGCCCGCCAGCTCGACCTCGCCGACGGACGGGCCCGACTCGGCGTAGTCCATGAGGGCTTCTTCGTCCAGCTCGGCGGCCCGGCCGAGACCTGGGAGCATCACGTTGAACGCTGCCTGTTCGCCGGCCTTCGCGGCGATCAGCGTCACCACGAGGTCCTCGTCGCCCACGGTGAACGCGCACTCGATGAAGACCCCGGCCGCGGCGTCGAGCGGGCTCAGCCCGTCCTCGAGCTGCGCCGCCACCGGGTCCTCAGCGGGCTCCTCGGTGCTCGAGTGGTTGACGTCGACCCTCGTCGTGGTGATCTCGCCCTCGGCGCCCCCACCGTTGAGCGCCTCGGACAGCTCGAGGTCGAGAGGACAGGTCTTCGCACTGTCGCCCGCTGTCTCGGCGATCCGGCGGATGTCAGCGACCGCGATGCTCGGCTGGTCCGCGGCGTCGTCGGAGTCGCAGGCGACCAGGCCGGCGAGTGCGATCGGTAGCAGCGCGATCAGCGTTGCGGGGCGTCTCATGTGCCCAAGCATGGCCTGTGGGGTCTGGTTCAAACAGTCGGCTCGTCCGGGCGCCGCCGCGATGCTCATTTGAACAGGCAGTTCGTCGTACGCCGGCCCTCCTTGAGCGTGGCTGTGGCCCCTTCCGCCGGCGAACTGCATGTCCAAGTGAACAGGTCGTCCGGTCGAGCCACGATGCCGCGCACGGTCAGCGGTCCCGTGCGACGTGTTCCGCGGGTGCAGTCAGTTGTCGACGAGGGTGGGGCGGCCCTCGACGATGCGCAGGTCGACGCCGTTGCCGGGCATGGTCACGGTGCCGGTGACGGTCAGCCACGGCCCGCGATCGACGCGGTAGCGGGCCGAGTAATCGACGTCCACGCTGGGCTGCACGGTGACGTGGGCGTCGACGTACTGGTGGGAGATGTAGGAATCCATCGGGATGCTGGGTTGGTACTTCAGGCCGGGGGAGGTGCTGGTCTGGGTGGTGCCGTCGCCGTGGTGCCAGGTGAAGGAGGAGGGCGTGATCACGAGTTCGACGCGGCGGCCGAGGAGTCCGATGGTGCGGTGGATCGGCTCGGCCTCGGTGCGGAACAGGGTGTCGAAGTTGACCAGCGTCCTGCCGCCCGGCGGCTGCACGATCATCTTGGGCCTGGGCAGCTGGATCCGCTTCATCGCCCGCAGGATGAGTGTCTGGGTGATCGGCTCGGTGGCGGTACTGCCGTCGAGGCACTTCAGTCCGTTGTCCTGCTCCGCGCCGCCGAACGGCGTGTAGAACTCCCGCTTCAGTTCGCCGTCATCGCCGCACTGGGCGGCCACGCCACAGACTCCACCGGTCTGACCTGGGCCGCACATCGGCTCATACCGGAACGAGCCGTTGCTCTCAGTCTTGCAGCCCGATGAGGCCGGTGCGTCTTCTTGCCTGGCTTGGCTCTCGCCAACGCCTTGGAGTCCGCCCTTGGTAAACACGACATCGGTGTTCTTGTTAGCGTCCGAACTTGTCGAGCCTTGGTTGCAGGACGTGGCGTGGAATGCGTCAGCCTCAGAGGCGAGCGTCGGAACGGCGGCGAGGAGGACTGCGGCGAGGAGAGGCGCAAGAAGTTTCATGGGATCTACTCGGTCTGCCACAGGTCAACCTTGAGCTGACCGTCCGTATCCATGCTTAACGCGAACAGGAAGTCATCCACTGACTTGGGGACCGTATCCAAAGTTGCTGCGGCTGACGCCCGAGCGGTTTGGCGAGAACTATGCAGAGTGAGATCGACCCTGAATGCCGCATGTTCTCCACTGTCTAGCCGCGTTACTTTCAGCTCTTGAATGGTGTGCCGACCGCCACGGACAAAGCCGTCCTGTTTGTAGATCTTGTGGAGCCCCGTTGCGACGGTGTTGCAAGCCTCGCAGCCCGGGCGCGCCAGAGTCTTCAGCTTCCTCACATCCCCTGTGAGTTGGGCGTAGTCGACAACCTCGAGGTAGTAGCGGACCAGCAACTCGGCGCCGCGCTTGCTGTCCTCGCCCATGCCGTCTGGCTCGGGAGGCTCGGTGGGCTCGGCATCGGCCGTCGTACTCGTGGTGGGGGAAGGCGTCGTCGTGTCGCTCGGCGACGGCGTGGGGTCCGCGTTGGAGTCGGGGTCGTCGTCCGAACAACTTGCGGCGAACAGGACCAGCGCAAGCGCCAGGACCAGCGCGAGCACCCGCCGAGCAGAAGAAGCGATCAAAACCGTCATGTGGCGTCCTTCCCGAGAGAACCACCGGCAGCCTATGCACTGCTGTCGCTCTCCGGAAGCCCATGGCCGCGGCCTGTGGAGAACCCGCCGAGGCGAGCGTGCCCCGTCCCGCAGAGCTGCGGCGTCCCGTCCGACAGGTAAGTGGACGCGGACGATGCAGGGACGAGCGTGAACGGTGGCGCCGGAGCCGCTGGTTACCTGTCGCACGGGACGCCGGCCCCGGGAACCGCAGGTGAAACGGCCGGTCAGGTCCAGTGCGCCGCGGACGATGCAGGCGCGCCGGTCAGCACGCGCATCGCCATCGTCGTGGTCGCCGGAACGTTCAGGTGCCCCAGCACCCGCGCCACCCGTTCGACGTCGAGCGGCAGCAACCCCGGAGTGCCGGGTACGTCGGGAGTGAGCCCGAGGTCGAGGTCGTCCTGGCCGCCCATGATCTTCACGTTGAAGTCGTAGCGCTCCCGGGCACCGGGCGCGGTCAGCCGCTTGAGCAACGTGGCGCCGAGTCGCCGTACGCCGTGCTCCTCGGCCCACGAGTCCAGTGCCGCGACCATCGTGGCTCCCTCGCAGTGGTCGATGTCGGCCCACACCGCGTCCATCGACCCCATCGCGTCGAGCAGGATCGGGGCGGTCTTCTCCCCGATGCCCGGTACGCCGGGCAGGTTGTCGCTGGCGTCTCCGCGCAGGGCGGCGAAGTCGAGGTAGTTCGAGGCGTCGACACCGTAGAGCGCGCGCAGGCGGGTCGGGTTCAGCAGGGGCGAGTTGGCCATGCCGCCGTTGATCAACCGGAGCACCTGCGTGTGGTCGCTGATGTGCGCGAACGAGTCGCGGTCACTGGTGACGATCACGCAGTTCCAGTCGTTGTCGCGCGCCCAGGTGGCGGCCGACGCGTTGACGTCGTCAGCCTCGAGGCCCGGGGGAGTGAGGGTGGCCAGTCCGAGGGCGTCGAGCAGGGCGCCGGCCCGCTCGAGCTGGTCGACGAGTGCGGCGTCCTTCGGTGCGCGGCCGGCCTTGTACTCCGGGTAGAACGACTCACGCACCGACGAGACCCGGTCGTCGATGCCGAAGATCACGGCATCGGGGGCGAACTGCTCGATCGCCTCGATGATCTGGCGCAGCATGCCGTGCAGCGCCCACGCCGGCCGCCCGCCGCGGTCGACCAGGCCGGTCTCGGCGCGGGCGTGGTGGTTGCGGTGCAGCAACGACGGCGCGTCGACGGCCAGCAACAGCCGGCGGCCGCCCGGCTCGGTGGGGATCTTGGAAGGGCTCATGGTGTGGTCCGCATCCTACGGTCGGACTCCTCAGGGACCCTCGGGTGTACAGCGGCAACGCACGGGGTGGAAGGATGGGGTCGTGCACCAGGTAACCGGAGGATCAGATGTCTGACAGGGAAGACGACTACTGCGAACTCTGCGACCTGAAGTTCAGCAACTGCGTCCACGGAATGCCGAAGCCGGTGGCGTCTGCGGAGCCGCCGAAGGCGGTGCGCAAGCCCCGGGTCGCCAAGCCTGAGAAGCCCGATGCGGACAAGGTTTCTCCGGCGCGGGTCACCACGAGTACGCCGCGCGCAGCGCGACGCTGGACCGCACCCGCCGACTTCATGCCGCACATCGTGGCCGTGCTCGACGAGGCCGGCCAGGCGCTGTCCACCGAGGACGCGTTGGCCAGGATCGAGGAGCGGATGGCCGACCAGCTTCGTCCCGGCGACCTCGAGAGGTCTCCTCAGGGCGAGCTGCGGTGGCGTACGGCGGCCCGCAAGGCCCGCCTCGAGCTGGTGAACACGGGCCTGCTGAGCGCTGACCAGCCGGGGGTCTGGCAGCTCAACGACTGAGCCCCAGCTCGGCCTCGACGTCGTCGTACGCACCCTTGTCGAACGCGACCAGGTGCACGACCTGCACGGACGTGGGGGTCGACTCGAACACCTCGATCGCGGCGGCGATCGAGTCGCGCCGCGGCCAGCCGTAGACCCCGGCGCTGATCAGGGGGAACGCCACGCTGCGCGCACCCAGCTCGTCGGCGACCTCGAGGGATCGCCGGTAGCACGACGTGAGCAGACTCCGGTCGCTCTGGCCGGCGGTGAGGTTGGGCCCGACGGTGTGGATGACCCAGCGCGCCGGCAGGTCGCCACCGGTGGTCCATCCCGCGTCGCCCGTGGCCAGGCCGTCGGGGAACCTGGCGACACAGTCGGCGAGGACCCGTGGCCCGCCTGCGCGATGGATCGCACCGTCGACGCCGCCACCACCGCGCATGCGGTTGTTTGCCGCGTTGACCACGGCATCGACGTCGAGCGTGGTGATGTCGCCCCGGACCGGAGTGATCTGCGGTGTGCCCATGTCGTCGATTGTGCCGGGTGACATCGGCGGCGTCATCAGGACGGACTGCTGCACGCCACCTGCCCACACCACCAGCAGGACGGCGCCGTATGTTCTGCCCGTGACCACCAATGAATCCGGGCCGGCCGAGCTCGCCGGGAAGCTCCTCGACGCGCAGGTGCGCTTCCACCTCGACCAGCTGACCGGCGACCGGCTCGCGGAGACGGTCTCGGAGCTTGCCGACGACCTCTTCACCGCGGCGGGCCAGCACCAGCTGGCCGACCTCGTCGACCGCGAGGCGGTCAAGGCCATCGTGGCGCGCGCCCTGGTCACGGTTCCGGGCAGCGCCGCCGTCAGTGGCATCGTCGAGCTGGCCGTCTCCGTGGCGTACGACGGCCCGGCCGAGCCGTTCCCCGTCGGAGACGTGGTCGCCCGTGAACGCGTGGAGGCGCTGCTCGACGAGGTGCTCGGGCTGACCCCGGTCCTCGAGCGGGCACTGGAGCGCCTGACCGACAGCCCGCAGGTGGGCACGGTCGCGTCACGGTTCATGGGACGCATCGTCGGCGAGGTGCTGCAGGCCAACAAGGCGGTCGCCGACAAGGTGCCCGGGCTCGGGTCGCTGATGTCGTTCGGCACCAGCGCCGCCTCGAAGGTGATGGGCGCTGCCGACAAGCAGTTCGAGGGGCTGATCGGCGACGCGGTCGGCAAGAGCGGCACGTTCGCCGTACGCCGCCTCAACCGGATCATCATCGAGACCCTTCAGGACCCGACGACCCGCGAGGCCGTGCTTCAGGTCTGGGACCTCGTGGCCGCCGAACCCGTCGCCGGCGTGGAGCGGCACGCGACCCGCGAGGAGATCTCGGGGATCGTGGACGCCGCCCATGACCTGGTCATCACGACGGTCGGCGACGCGCACGTCGTACGCCTCGGAGAGGTCGTCGTCGACGCGTTCTTCGACCGGTTCGGCGGGTTCACGCCGACCGAGCTGCTCGACGAGCTCGACCTGACCGGCGACGACCTGGTCGCGGACCTGGTCCGCATCGCGCCCGCCGTGGTCGACGCGATGCAGGAGTCCGGCGAGCTCGAGCGGATCATCCGGGCGCGGCTCGAACCGTTCTACGCCTCCGACGAGGTCCGGTCACTGCTGGGATAGAGGGTGGGGCGCCCGCCGTCGACCGGCCGTTGCCGACCGATCGACGGGCCCCACGGGTTGGATCGCTCAGGTTGGACTGCTCAGGCTGACTCGAACCAGGGGTGGTGCAGGTCGTAGAACGTGGCTCCCTGCATGACGGAGTCGAGCGCCTCGCGTACGTCGGCCGGCGGTTCGATCTTCTCTCCCTCGCGGGCGCTGGCCTCGTCGGTGAACGCAATCGTCTCCGTGAAGGTGCCGTCGTCCTCGAGGGCGAGGGTGGCGCCAAGGATGTCCGGCCGCATCTGGTGCAGCATCTCGGTGTCGGCCATCATCGCCTTGAGTCGGCTCGGGTCCTCGACCTTGCCGCGGATCACCTGGACGAAGCCGGCGGTGTCGGATCCGCCGTCCATCATCAGGGTCACGTCGTCGCAGTCGTGGAACTCCACGGGCCCGTCCATCAGCTCCATCATCCGACCGGCCCACGCGTCCTGCTCGGGCCTGGCCGAGTTCTCCATCGCGGCCTCTCTCGACTCGAACCGGACGACGCCGATGAACATGTCGTCGTCGGTGAAGCCGTAGGTGCCGCCGAGGAACCCACGGGCCGTCGGGCCGAGCTCCTCGCGCCACGAGTCCGCCATGGCGTGCAGCTCGTCCTGTCTCGTGCACTTGCCCTGGATGATCTGGATGAACATGTGATGCCTCCTTGCAGTGGTGGGGATGTGGGTGTTGTTGATCAGGGGCGCAGCTCGAGGATGAGGTTGACCGGCGTCTCGGTGGCCCTGCGGAACCGGGTGAACCCGGCGGCGGTGGCGATCTCGTGCAGCCTGGCTTCACCGGCCTGGGCGCCCAAGCCGGTGGCCACCTCCTGGGAGAGGCTCGAGGGGGTGCAGATCACGGTCGAGGCGGCGTAGAAGACCCGGCCGATCGGGTTCATGTTCTCGGCCAGACGGTCCTTCGCGAACGGCTCGACCAGCAGCACTGCGCCGTCGTCGGCGAGTGCCGCGCGCGCGTGCTCGAGTGCGCCGAGCGGGTCGCCCATGTCGTGCAGGCAGTCGAAGAAGCAGATCAGGTCGTAGTCGGTGCCCGGGAAGTCCTTCGCCCTGGCAACCGCGAACTCGGTGTTGCCGCTGACTCCCTCCTCCTCGGCGGCCTGGACCGCGCGGATGATCGAGCTCTCGTGGTAGTCGAAACCGTGGAACGTCGACGCCGGGTAGGCGCTGGCCATCAGGGTGCTCGACGCGCCGTGCCCGCAGCCGACGTCGGCCACCTTCGCGCCGTGGCGCAGCTTCTCCTCCATGCCGTCCATGGCCGGGATCCACTCCGTGGTGAGGCTGGTGCGGTAGCCCGGTCGGAAGAACTGCTCCGTGCCCAGGAAGAGCTCCGGGTCGTGCTCGTGCCAGCCGAAGCCGTGGCCCTCCTTCATGGCTGTGGCGATCCGCGGGTAGTCGCGGTAGACCGACGACACGATGTGGTAGCCGCCGACCATGTACGCCGGGCTGTTGGCGTCGGCGAACACCATCGCCTGCTCGGGGGAGAGGGTGAACATGTCGGATGCCTCGTCGTACTCCAGGTAGCCGCTGGCGGCCTGGGCGGCCATCCACTCGTGCAGGTACGCCGAGGGGACGCCGGTTCGCTCGGCGAGCATCGTGGGGTTGGTCGGCGCACCGTCCGTCATCGCCTGCCACAGGCCGAGGTGGTCGCCGATCATCACCAGCGCGCCGTTCAGGGCGGCGCCGATGTCGGTGATCGCCTGGCCCGCCAGTGCTTCAAGCAGTTGTTCGTCGAGCGCACGTGTCGTGGTGCTCATCGCGGGTCCTTCTTCCGCATCGGGGCATGACCCCCGCCCCTCCAACGTAGATCGGCAAAGGCGCCGGTGGCATCACCGAAACGGGTGGTTTCGGCGCACGTGCGGCGCATGGTCTAGATTCCGCTGGGTGAGTGCCCAAGCCCCTTCCGCAGTGATCCTGATCCGAGCCAAGCGCTTCACGCCGAACCCGGCGACCGCGGCCGACAACGCCTTCCAGTCCGATGCGCCCGCAGGGCAGTCCGAGGACGCCACCGCCACCCGCGCGCTGGCCGAGATGGACGCCCTGGCGAGTGCACTCAAGGATGCCGGCGTGCGGGTGCACGTCTTCGAGGACGAGGACCACACCCGGCCCGACAGCGTCTTCCCGAACAACTGGCTCTCGACCCACGCCGGCGGCAACATCGCGGTCTATCCGATGTACGCCTCCAACCGCCGCCACGAGCGACGGGCCGACGTGCTCGAGATGCTGAAGTCGTCGTACCGGGTGCAGACGATCATCGACTACTCCGGCCTCGAGCCCGACGGCATCTTCCTCGAGGGCACCGGTGCGATGGTGCTCGACCACGTCTCGCGGGTCGCCTACACCGCGCGCAGCCACCGTGCCGACACCCATGTCCTCGAGCGGTTCTGCACCGACTTCGGCTACGAGCCGATGGCCTTCGACGCGGTCGACTCCGACGGCGTGCCGGTCTACCACACCAACGTGATCGGCTGTGTGGGCACGGACGTGGCACTCTTCGCCCTCGGGATGATCCCCGACCTCCGCCGCCGCGAAGAGGTTCGTGAACGGCTCTCCGTCAACGGCCGCAGGGTCGTCGAGATCACCGAGCACCAGGTCCGGGAGTTCGCCGGCAACGCCGTCGAGCTGTGCGGTCGTACGCCGGAGGGCAAGCGCCGCTACATCATGGCGATGTCCGCCCGGGCCCGGCGCAGCCTCTCGCCCGAGCAGGTCGAGGCGATCGAGGAGTCGTGCGAGATCGTCGACGTCGAGATCCCGACGATCGAGCTCGCCGGCGGATCGGTGCGCTGCATGATCGCCGGCGTGCATCTCGACCGTCGTCCGCTCGAGGCCCCGCCCGAGCTCACCGAGGCGGTCGAGGCGATCAACGAGGACCACCCGGTCACGCCCGACGGCCGCTTCGTCGCCATCGCCGACTGACGGCGTACGTCGCCGAACCGCTGGCGCTGGGGTTCTCCCGGGTAGCGGGTTAACGTCGGGACATGAGCGATCAACTGCAGCCAGAGGACACGCTCGACGACAGGGGCGTGGACGACATCCTCGACGAGGGCATCTCGCCCCCCGAGCGACCACGTGGCGTGACGGCCAAGGGCGTCACCGCCCGCGAGGAGCTCGAGGGCGAGTCCATCGACGAGCGACTCGCGCAGGAGGAACCCGAGGTCTGGGACGGCGTGCAGGCCGAGGTCGACGCGGACATCCTCGACGGCCCGGTCACCGGTGAGGTGGGTGAGGAGCGCGCCGGACGGCTGACCAGTCCCGACGAGGGCATGGGCGAGGACGACGAGTCGACGTTGGTCGGCCACGACGAGGGCATCGACGGAGCCGGTGCCTCCGCCGAGGAGGCCGCGATGCACGTCTTCGAGGAGTAGGTCGGCCGGGGTCTGGCCCTCGCCACGGTGGGTACCGCGTGGGTGACCCGGCACGTCCTCACGCAATCCTCGGGAGGCTCCGATGACCGATCCTGATCCGGCGGCGACGCCGTCGACCGCCGAACTCCTGCGCCAGCTCTCCGACGACACCCGTCGCCTTGTGCGCGACGAGATCGGCCTGGCCAAGGCGGAGATGACCGGCAAGGCGAGGAGTGCCGGCATCGGCGCCGGGCTCTTCGGGGCCGCCGGAATTCTCGGCCTGTTCGGTCTCGGCACCCTGATCACCACCGCGATCCTCGCCCTGGCGCTGGCCATGGACGCCTGGTTGGCCGCCCTGGTGGTGACGCTCGTGCTGTTCGCGGCCACCGGCGTGGCCGCGATCGTGGGCAAGAAGCAGGTCGCCGAGGGGACGCCGCCGACGCCGGACAAGGCGGTGGCCAGCGTCAAGCAGGACATCAACGAGCTGAAGGGAGCCGGCCATGGCAACTGACGAGACCCGTGGACCCGTCGGAGAGGCTGAGTTCGAGCGCGACATCGAGGAGACCCGAGAGCGCCTGGGCCAGACCCTGGAGCAGCTGGGCGAGAAGTTCGACGTGAAGAAGCAGGCGCGATCTCACGTCCCGCAGCTGGCAGTGGCCGCGGCCGTGGCCGCCACCCTCACCGCACTGGTCATCTGGCGCCGTCGGCGCTGAGGGTCGAGCCATGGTGTCGTTCGGCTACACGCTGATGACCGAGCAGGCCGGCCCCGTGGACCTGGTGCGCCACGCGGTGGCGGCGGAGGAGGCCGGCTTCGACTTCCTCGTGATGAGCGACCACTACTCGCCGTGGCTCGTGGAGCAGGGCCACGCGCCGTACGCCTGGAGCGTGCTGGGCGCGGTCGCCCAGGCGACCACCCGGATCCCGTTGATGACCTACGTGACCTGCCCGACGATGCGCTACCACCCGGCCGTGGTGGCCCAGAAGGCAGCGACCATGCAGCTGCTCTCGGGCGGGCGGTTCACGCTGGGGGTCGGGAGCGGGGAGAACCTCAACGAACACGTCGTCGGCGCAGGCTGGCCTGCGGTCGACACGCGTCACGAGATGCTGGCCGAGGCGATGGAGATCATCTCCGACCTGTTCGACGGCGGCCTCGTGGACTACCGCGGCATGCACTTCCAGGTGGATGCGGCACGGCTCTGGGACCTGCCCGACCAGCGGGTGCCGATCGGGCTGGCGGTCGGTGGTGCGCAGGTCACTGAGCGTTGCGCACCCCTGGCCGACCACCTGATCGGCGTCGAGCCCGACGCGGAGCTGGTCGCGGCGTGGAACCGCACGAAAGGAGCCGCGCAGATCGGCACCGACGGCGCCCGCGGCATCGGGCAGCTCCCGATCAGCTGGGACCCCACCGACGCGGACGCCGCGACGGCACGGGCGCACGCGCAGTTCCGCTGGTTCGGCGGTGGGTGGGCGGTCAACAGCGACCTGCCGACGACGTCCGGGTTCGCGGGGGCCTCGAAGTTCGTGCGGCCGGAGGACGTCGCCTCCTCGATCGCGTGCGGCCCCGACCTCGACGCGATCGTCGACTCGGTCCGACCGTTCTGGGAGACCGGCTTCACCGACGTGGCCGTCGTACAGGTCGGCGGGTCCACGAACGACCGTTTCCTCGACGAGGCGGCCCGGCCCTTGCTGGACGCGCTGCGCGAGGCGGCGGGCTGACCAGCAGGGTCAGCCCTCGATGCCGGTTGCGGTGTGCGCCGAGCCCACCGGCTTGCTCTCCGGTGACCCCCGCTGCCGCAGGTAGATCGCCAGGACGGCCATCGAACCGACCGCCAGGAACTCCGACTGCCAGTTCTGCAGGGTGCGTGCCCAGAAGTCCGCATTCGCCAGGTAGGCGTGCCAGGAGATCGGGTCACGGCGTTGGCCGAGCCGGGTCTCGTTGTACGCCGCCCAGCCGCCGATCGACTGTCCCAACCACGACAGGAAGAACACCGTGGCCATGACGAGGGCCAGCGACCACGAGTAGATCGTCGTGCGCAGGCCGCCGACCCGCGCCCACAGTGGCGAGTCCTCCGTGGCGTACGGGCCGACCTTCTGGTCCTCGTCGGACTCGAGCCCCGCCTTGTGCAGCACCTTCGACTCGGGCGACCCCTTCTGCAGGAACCAGACCGTGGCCAGGATGTAGAGCAGGAACTGGAGGTACTCGCTCTGCCAGTTCTCCATCACGTCCACCGCGAAGTCGGCCGACGTCAGGTACGTGCCGATCGGGATCCGGTCCGCGCCCTCGCCCAGCTGCTGGTCGTTGACCTGGTGCCAACCGGCGAACGCCTGACCGACCAACGCCGCCAGGAACAGGACGGCGAAGAAGATGCTGAGTGAGTTCTCCCTGACGAAACGACGCATCGTCATCTCACCTCACTGGTGCCGCAGGGCGATGGCAAGGCTGTAGGCGAGCCCTGCGGCGATCATGGCCAGGTATGCCACGAAGACGACGCGCATCTCAGCCTCCCTGGAGTTGGCAGTCGTAGGGCTTGGAGTGCCGGACCGTGCAGCCGGCAGCGTCGACCCGCCAGTCGCCGTCGTGGCGCGAGAGGAACAGGGTGTCGTGGTCGTAGCGCACCTGGCCGGTGGTCCCGAACACGGCGACCTCGCTTGCGCTGCCCGGTGGTGGCAGCCGCTCGTCGGCCAGTGCCTCGTCACACGGCGCACCGGCAGACTGCACGAGGTCGTCGCGGGTGGTCGGCGCGAGCTGGGCGCAGGCCCGCGCCCAGTCACCGGCCTCGACCGCCTGCTCGAACTCGCGGGCCGTTCGTCGTACGTCGTCCTCGTGGCCGGAGCTGCACGCGCTGCACAGGAGCAGCCCGGACAGCGTCAGCGAGACAAGACGGAGCATGTCCTCCCGTACCCCGCCCGCCGAAGTCCATGCCGTCAGCCGGTGGTGTCACGCGACCGAGGGGGCGGTCCGTGTCACGAACTTGTGGGTGCCGTCGCACCACGGCAGGCGCTGCGACCTCTCGCAGCGGCACACCGCCACCACCGGCCTGGTGACCGGATGCTCGATCCCGTCGCTGTCGACCCAGGTGGCTGCTCCCCGCACCAGGAGGGGCCCGCCAGGGCATGCCTGCGTGCGCACGTCCTGCGCGTCGGCCGTGGGGACTTCGCTCATGCCGGCGCCTCGACGAGCTGGTGCGACTCCCAGGTCTCCACCAGCGTCTCGGAGGCGATCGCCTCGACCCGGAGACAGCTCGCGGCGCCGAAGAGGACGTCGTCGGCGAGGCCGGGTTCACCCTCGACCATGGCGGCGCAGATCGAGCGGATCGCGAGCTGCTCGTGCACGGCGTCGGCCTCGACGTGCTCGTCGAAGTAGAGAGCCGTCGCGGCAGGGAGACCGAGGCGCTGGATGCCGGAGAGGATGCGTCGACACGGTGCCGAGCTGGTCGCCTCGAACGCCGCGAGGTGACCGAGGGAGGCACCGCGGAGCCGACGGCGCAGCGCGAACATCGACATCACGTTGTTGACCGCGAGCGTGGTGGCATCCGCCTCCTCGATGTAGGCGCCGTACGTGCTGTCGAGACCCAGCGCGTTGAGCGCGTCGGCGAAGAGCCCGGCGTGCAGTCGGTCGGCACGGCCGGCCCCGTACTCGTCGTACTGGAGCTCGGCCAGGGCGACCTTGGCAGGGCCGTCGATGCGGGGGAGCACGAAGCTCTGCGGATCCGACTCCTTGAGGTGGTAGATGCTGCGTCGACGCATGAAGTCGGCGAACTGCTCCGAGGTGGCGCGCCGCTGCAGGAACGTGGCCAGCGAGCCGCCGTCGAGCTCGTCGATGAGGCCGCTCAGTCGGTTCGTGAAGCAGCCACCGGCGCGGTTGGCCCGTCGTACGTCGTCCGCGGTGAGGTCGCGGAGCAGGCTCTCCAGGGAGGCCTCGAGCATGCCGCGCGAGTGGATCAGCAGCGGGTCCCATTCGAGATCGGGGTCGACCGCGTCGAAACCGCGGTAGTGCAGCTCGAAGAGCATCCACAACGCCAGCTGGAAGTCCTCGTCGTGGAGGATCCGGTCGGCAGGGCGCGGCAGTGAGGTCACCGAAGACCAGTCCATGGAGCCTTGCGTGGCCCGTCCGGACAGGACCAGCCTCACCTGCTGGCTCAGTGGACCGCGCGGTGCGGGCAGCTGCATGGGTGACCTCCATGGGATGAGCGGGCCGCTGCGGTACCCGCCGGGACCGGTCTCAGCCGGGTCGACGGAGCAGCACCAGGACACCGCGCTTCCCGAAGGCGCGGACCTCCGATGCGATGAGGTCGACCTCGCCGACCATCCAGTCCCCGAGGTCGTCGGCCTGGGCGACGCTTCCCAGCTGGAGCACCGCGAGACCATCGCTGTGGAGGCAACGGTCGATGGTGAGCAGGCAGGCCCGGGCCAGTGCCAGCCCGTCATCCCCACCGTCGATCGCGACCAGCGGGTCTTCCGGGAAGCGATCGGTGTGGACTGCCGGGACCCAGGGCGGGTCGGCGATCACCAGCGGGAAGACCTCGTCCGCGTCGAGGCAGTCGTCCACCGGCCGTCGGCGAACCTCCACCCGCTCGGCCAGGCCGGCCACGGCCGCGTTGCCGGCCGCGAAGTCGCAGGCCACGGCGTCGATGTCGACCAGCACGCCGTCGCGTCCGGTGCTCGCGATCGCCAACAGGCCGATGTGACCGGCACCTGTGCAGAGCTCGAGCAGTCTCCCCGGCGGTACGGCGAGGGCCAGCTCCGCGGCCCACGCCGACTGCGCCGCGGTCCACGGACGTGGCTCGAGCACGCGCTCGTCGTACACGATCGTGAGATCGCCGAAGGTGAGCTGCCGGGCGGCCGGGGTCTGGGAGGTGCGCATGTGCCGCGCGGTACCCGCCGCGTGGCCCCGTATGCCCTGTGGTCGAGGTCAGCCAGTGCGTGAGATCAGGCTGTCCGGACCGGTGAGCAGGTCGGAGGTGCAGAGCCTTCGGAACCTGAACTCGTCGCACAGCATCCCCAGCGTCGGCTCATGCAGCTCCGGTCGGTGCGAGGCGATCGCGTCCTCGACCAGCACGACGTGGAGGTCGTGGGCGTAGGCGTCCGCTGCAGTGGCCGCCACACAGGTGTGCGTCGACACCCCGGCGACGATGAGCAGGTCGATGCCGCGTGCGCTCAGCCGGGCCTCGAAGTCGGTCCCGTGAAACGCGCTGTCGCGTGTCTTCACGACCTCGATCGCGCCGTCGGAGGCCAGCCCGGGGAGCGGCTGTGCGTCACTGTCCCCGGCGATGAGGAAGCCCATGTCGTCCTCCAGCATGTTCAGGGTCCAGGTCGACCGGTCAGGGAGATGCTCGGTGCGCACCTGGAAGACCGGGACACCTCTGCGCCCGGCCCAGTGGTGCAGCTCGCTGCACCGTGCGGCGAGATCGCCTGCCCGGGGTGCGAGCGGGCCGGAGGAGAAGAAGGCGTCCTGCATGTCGATGACGACGACGGCGGGCGTGGATCCGTTCACGGCGCCAAACTACCGGTGCCGGGGGTCCCTTTCCTGCGAACGGGTACCGGGGTGCAGGTTCCCCTACGAATCGAGGACACCCATGGACGACGACCTGCTGCTCGGACAGCTCCAGCACCACTGGGCCGGCTCGAGCGCCGGCGTCGCCTTGTTCGAGCGCGTCGGACGCACGCACGGCGATCCGGAGGTGGCCGCGGAGATCCGGCTCATGGCGGCGGCGGTCAACGACGATCGTGAAGCGCTGCGACAGATCATCCTCAAGGTCGGCGGGAAACCGTCATCCGTCGCGGCCACCGGTGCTCGTCTCGCCGAGCTGCTGGGTCGCCTCAAGCCGAACGGGCGGATCGTCCGGCGCTCCCCGCTCACCGACGTGCTCGAGCTGGAGATGTTGCGTACGGCGGTCTCCGGCAAGCGGAGCGGCTGGCAGCTGCTGCGCGCACTGGCGCCGCATGACTCGCGGCTCGACGAGCGTGTACTGGACGAGCTCCTGCGCCGCGCGGAGGACGAGCTGACCCGCCTGGAGAAGATGCACATGAGGGTCGGGCTCGAGCGGTTGCTGGAGCCTGAACCTGGTGGCGACTAGGGCTCGTTCGGCAACCGGACGGGTGAAACCGTCGGTTCGGGGTACCGGGACGGCCACGCGACCCGGCATCCGGCCGGTCGCAGACTTGGGAGGGTCACATGGCACTCGTCTTGTGGATCTTGGCCGTCATTCTGGTGGTCAGCGGAATCGTCTCGCTGGTGCGAGGACAGATCCTCTGGGGGGCAGTCCTGATCATCGTCGGACTGCTCGTCGGACCCGGCGGCGTCAGCCTCTTCACGTAGAGATGGCCAACGAACGCAGCGGCAGCACCTCCGCGAAGGTGCTCTACCGCCCAGTGGGGCTGGTCACGTCCGTCGTGGCCGGCCTCCTGGCGAGCTCGGTCTTCCGGTGGGTGTGGAAGCGCGCCGCCCATGGCGATCGTGCAGATCCCCCGAAGCCCCTCGAGAGCGAGTACGCGCTCAAGGAGATCCTCGCTGCCGCCGTGGTCCAGGGCGCGATCTACGCAGTGGTGCGTGCCCTGACCGAGCGCGGGGGAGCGCGGGCCTTCGAGAGGGTCACCGGGGACTGGCCGGGGAGCTGACCTCCGTGACTTCCCTCAGCTGCCTCATCCTCAACTGCACGCTCAAGTCCTCGCCGGCCGAGTCCAGTTCCGAGCTCCTCGGATCACAGGTCCTCGCTGCGCTGCTGGACCACGGGGTGACCGGCGAGATGCAGCGCGTCGTGGACCACGACGTGCGTTTCGGGGTGAGCACCGACGAGGGTGACGGAGACGAATGGCCGGTGCTGCGCGAGAAGGTGCTGGCCGCCGACATCCTCGTGCTAGTCACCCCGATCTGGCTGGGCCAGCCGTCGTCGGTGTGCAAGATGGTGCTCGAACGCCTCGATGCCGAGCTCTCGGAGACGGACGACGACGGCCGCATGCTGACCTATGACAAGGTCGCCGGCATCGGCGTGGTCGGCAACGAGGACGGCGCCCACCACGTGACCGCCGAGCTCTGCCAGGCGCTCAGCGATGTCGGGTTCAGCCTGCCCGCCAATGCGGTGACCTACTGGGTGGGGGAAGCGATGCAGGGCGTCGACTACAAGGACAAGCAGCCCACCCCGGAGAAGACCGTCGAGACCACCAGGACGCTGGCACTCAATGCGTCTCACCTTGCCGGGCTGCTGGCGAAGTCGCCGTACCCGGCCACGAGTTGACCGGGTAGCACCATGAACGGCAGGCCGTCGTACGACGGGGGCTCAGGAGCCGTCGACGTCGATGCCATCCACATCGAGAATGGCGATCGGATCCAGGCGGGTGACCTCCAGGGTGGCGAGGTCGACCATGACGGCGGTGTCCGCCGGCACCGGTGTCCAGCCGGGCTGGCCCAGGCCGCTGGAGACGATCTCGAGCCGGCCGTCGTGCTCGCGGTAGTCCATCGCGAAGTACTCCGTCGTGTGCCGCGGCGGGATCTCGCCCTCGTCGTCGAAGAGCTCGCGCAGTGCCCGCAGTGGCGAGTCGGCGCGCGAGTTGATGTGGATGGCGAACATGTGGGTCGGTGTCAGCATCAGCGCGTTCAGGCTGCACCGGGGGAACTTCTTGATCAGCGTGCTGAGGGCAGTGGTCACGCCCACCGCCTCGTCGTCGTGCTCCTCGACGCTCTGGTGGACGAAGCGGAAGTAGCGCTCACTGTCGGTGTCGCCACGCAGCATCGACCGCGTCTTGGGGGTCAACAGGGCCTCGAGCTCGGCGATCGGGTGGATGTGGCCGTTGTGCGCGAACGCGGCGTCGTGGGCGAAGAACGGATGTGTGTTCTCGGGCCGGACCTCGAGGCCTCCGGTCGCCCAGCGCAGGTGCACCAGACCCGCACCGGAGAGCGGCTCGCGCACGAGCATTCCGTAGGTCTCGTCGATGTCGGCCGAGCGCGGCGAGTTGGACGTGCGGGTGGTGCCGTCCTTTGCGTGCCACGCCATGCCCCAACCGTCGGAGTGGACCGAGGTCAACGACGTGAACGCGGCGAGGCCCTCCTCGCCGAGCAGGTCGGCGACCGAGCACGGGGACTGGGTGACGTATCCGAAGAGGCGACACATGGCGGTGGGAGACCTTCCGGCCGACGAAGGGCAGGTGCGAAGCGCGATGAACGAACGCTCCAGGACAGGTACCCCGGATCTGTTCAGGACAGTCGGGGTCGAGGAGGAGCTCCTGCTCGTGGACGCCGAGACCGGCGCACCACGGTCGACTGCCAGCCACGTGCTGCGCGTGGCGGCCCGGCACGGCGACGGTGAGGCCGACGCGGACGACGTCGGTGGTTCCGTCGGACCGGAGCTCCAGGAGCAGCAGGTCGAGACGGACACGCCTCCCGAGGAGGACCTCGGCCTGCTCGAGATCCAGCTGGGCACGTGGCGTGAGAAGGCACGTGCGGCCGCGGCCGAGTCCGGGACGCTGGTGCTGGCCAGTGGCACCACCCCGCTGCCGGTGCGACCCCAGACCTTCGACGACGAGCGTTACTCCGAGATGGCGGACCGCTTCGGCCTGACCGCGAGCGAGCAGCTCACCTGCGGCTGCCACGTGCACGTCTCGGTCTCCTCCGACGACGAGGCAGTCGGCGCACTGGACCGGATCAGGGTGTGGCTGCCGGTGCTGCTCGCGGTGAGCGCCAACTCGCCGTACTGGCAGGGAACCGACTCCGGCTACGACAGCTACCGGTCGCAGGCACTGACCCGGTGGCCGACCAACGGGCCGACCGAGGTCTTCGGCAGCGGACGGGCGTACGACGAGCACCTGCGCAGGCTCACCGACACCGGAGTGCCCCTCGACGAGGGAATGGCCTACTTCGACGCCCGGCCGTCACGCAGGTACCCCACGCTCGAGGTGCGGGTGGCCGACGTGTGCCTGGACCCGCGCGACGCCGTGCTCGTCGCAGCGCTGGCCCGGGGGCTGGTCTCGACGGCGGCCGCCGACTGGCGCCGGGGTGTCGAGCCGGACTCCGCCTCCGTCGCCCTGTTGCGGCTGGCCATGTGGCAGGCAGGCAAGCGCGGCACCTCCGGTGACCTCCTCGACCCGGTCACCCACCGGCCGAAGCCGGCCCGTGAGGTGGTGGAGTCACTGGTCGCCCATGTGGCGTCGGCGCTGGAGGCGACGGGTGACACCGCACGGGTCCAGGAAGGCGTCGACCGGGTGTTCTCCCGGGGCACCGGCGCCGCCCGGCAGCGCGCGATCGTCGCGGAGGAGGGACGCCTCGACCGCGCAGTGGTGCGGCTGGCCCGGCTCACCTGACTCCACTGATGCCGACCCGAAGGTGGACGCGGGTGGATCGGCGCAGCATGATCGGTGATGACCGGACGAGGAGGCATTGATGAACCACCACCTTCGGGTGCATGCGCTCAACATCGTCGACGCGACTCGCTATCTGGTGCTCGGCACGGTCGACGACGCGGGCCATCCGTGGACGTCGCCGGTCTACTTCTCGTCGCGCGGGGTGCGTGAGTTCTTCTGGCAGTCGGCCACCGACTCCGTCCACTCGCGCAATCTCGAGCGACAACCGAGGGTCAGCCTGACCGTCTTCGACTCGACGGTCGCGCCGTACCACGGCCGGGCGGTGTACGCCGTCGGCCAGGCCGCTCCGCTCTCCGGGCCCGACCTCGACGAGGCGTTGGAGGCCTACCCGCGGGCGGCCGAGCGCCTGCACGCTGCCTCCTCGCGCGACGAGATGACCGAGCCCTCGCCGTACCGGCTCTATCGCGTGGTCGCCGACGAGGTGTGGGTGCTGTGCCCGCGCCCGCCCGGCCAGCCGTGCCCGTTGCACGGCGTCGCGGCGGACCACCGGGCGCTCGTCGACCTCGATGACTGAGATCGGAATTGCGGTCAACACCTGGCCTGATGCGGTCATAGCCTGAAGTCCGTCGCCTCGGGAGAGTTCGGGGCTGGATCCCGAGGAGAGTCATGGACTTCAAGATCGAACTCATTCCGCTCGCGGTGGCCGACGTCGACCGCTCGATCGAGTTCTACGGCAAGGGCCTGGGCTGGAGCATCGACCACGACCAGACCGTCTCGCCCGAGCTGCGCTTCGTGCAGGTGACCCCGCCCGGTTCGGCCTGCTCGTTCTGCTTCGGGGTCGGACTCCAGATGATGCCGGAGGGCTCCTCACAGTTCATCCAGGTCGTCGTCGACGACGCCGACGAGACGTTGGCCTACCTGCGCGAGCGTGGCATCGAGTGCGAGGGCGTCGACGACCAGCCGTGGGGCCGCTTCGTCTACCTGACCGACCCGGACTGCAACCGCTGGGCGTTCCAGCAGATCGTGATCCCGTCCTGACGGCGCCTCATCGACCACCAGGTCGCCACGGCAAGCGAGGCGAGCACGATCGTGTCGCCGGCCACCGCGTCGAGGAAGTAGTGGTTGCCGGTCAGCACGACGGCGGCGACCATCAGCAGCGGAAGCACTCTGCCGGCCATCCGCACCCAGGCATGTCCGGACTCGCGGACCAGGGCGATGCCGACCAGCAGGTCCCAGCCGACGTGGAAGCTCGGCATCGCGGCGTACGGGTTGGTGAACGCCGGTGGTTGCAACACGCGGTAGGCGTTGGTCTGGGTGGTCACCGTGTCGAGGAAGCCGAGGTCCATCAGGCGCGGCGGGGCGACCGGGTAGAAGGCGACGATCGCCATCCCCACCAGGCCCGAGATCAGCAGTGCGTTGCGGTAGACCGGGTAGGCGTCGGGGCGGCGCCACGCCAGCCAGACGAAGACCGCCCCGATCACCGGCCAGTGGCCGTAGATGTAGATGGCGTTGACCACGGTCATCAGGCCGGGCAGGTCCATCGCGAAGGACTGGGCCTGCTGCTCCACGAAGATGCCGAGGCTGCGTTCGAGCGCGACGAGGTCGTGCGCGTTCGACGTCGCCGTGGCGGCGTCGCCCACCGTGAGACTGCGTACGCCGAAGTAGGTGGCCGCCGCGACCGCCAGCAGCACGAGCTGCCGGAGCACGAAACCGACGCGGGTGTGCGGTGGCGGCGTGGTGGCCTGCTCCGGAACGGCAGTGGGTCGGTCGAGAAGTGTCACCTGTCCACCGGACCACGCGTGGTGGGCCCGCCACATCGGGGCGAGCCCCGGACTGCACCCCGAGGCCGGAGTCGGGGTTCGGTCAGGGCCGGTGGCGCGTGTGTGCCCGGCCTGCTCGGCCACCACGCCCTAGAGTCGCTCCATGCCGACGCAGCAGGTGGAGAGCATCCGGGGCCGGTTCGAGCGGCTGCCCACGCGCGAGCACGCGGCCGGTGCGACCGCCGGTTCGATCGCGATCTCGCACCGGTGGGTGGCGGAGAAGAAGGGGCGGCGCAGGTCGACCGGCCGGTGGTACCGCATCTCGGCGGAGGAGTCCGGCGGCTCGATCTTCCGGGTGCTCACCTTCGACCCGACGCTGTCGTACGGCGGCGCTCGGGGCGACCTCGTCATCGACTGGTCGGGCTGGCTGGTGCTGACCGACTACGCCGAGGACACCGGAGCCGGCATCGCGCTCGAGTTCCGGCGGGCCCGGTGGTGGCACTACCCGCGGATCGCGGTCACGCACCCGGACCCGGTCTCGCGCGTCGCGTTGCGGGTCTCCGCAGTCGCCTTCGTGCTCGGGGTGATCCCGTTCCTGGTCTCGCTGGTCGGCTGGCTGGCTGACCTCGGCTGAGTGGCCCGAGTCAGAGCTGGATCACGTTGAGCTGCGGCTCTCCGGCGACGTACCGCGCCAGCTGGGCCTCGACCAGCCGGTCGACCCGCGACAGCATCGCGGTGGTGCCGCCGGCCGAGTGCGGAGTGATCAGCACCGACGGCGCGGTCCACAACGGGTGGTCTCCCGGGAGCGGTTCGGGGTCGGTGACGTCGAGCGCCGCCGAGATACGGCCGGCCTCGGCGAGCAGCGCGTCCGTGTCGACGACCGGGCCGCGCGACAGGTTCACCAGCAGCGCGCCGTCGTGCATCCGGGCGAGGAACGCGGCATCGACGAGGTGGTGGGTGTCGTCGTTCAGCGGAGTCAGCAGGACGACCACGTCGGCGGTGGGGAGCAGTCGCGGCAGCTCGGTCATCGGCACGGAGCCGTCGCGTCCGCTGCGCGTCACCCCGGTCACCGTGCACTCGAAGCCCTCGAGTCGACGCGCCAGTGCCTGGCCGATGCTGCCGAAACCGACGATTACCACATGCCTGTCGGCCAGCGACGGGCCGGCGTTGTCGCTGTCCCACACGCGCTCCGCCTGGGCCTTCACGAAGCGCGGGAGCTGGCGGATCGACGCGAGGATCAGCGCCACGCCCATCTCCGCCGTCGCGGGGTCGTGCACCCCGCGGGCGTTGCAGAGCGTCGTACCCGCCGGCACCCACGGGGCGATGTCGTCGACACCGGCGCTCTGCGACTGGATGACCTGGAGGTGCTCCATGCGCGGGATCAGGTGCTGGTAGTCGAGCTTCGCCGTGTACGGCGTGACCCAGAACGTGGTGGTCCTCAGCACCTCGGGATCCATGCCCTCACGGAACTCGTTGTAGGTCAGTCCGGCCGGCGGATCCTGCAGCCGGCTGACCGGGAACGGCAGGGTCACGACGGCGGTGGTGGTGGGTGGTGACGGCAAGGAGTCCTCCAGTACGACGGCGGTCGGTCCAGCCTAGGTGTCCTACAGGGCGAGCGCCTCGCGCATCGACGGACGCCGCAGCTGCGCCGCCAGATAGGCCGCCGCGACCAGCGTCAGGGCGCCCATCAACGCCCAGATCACCTGATAGCTCAGCAGCGTCACCAGCGCGGCACCGACGATGAGCGAGAGGGCCTGCGGCGTGCCGAGCAGCACCTCGATGGCGGTAGACACCCGGCCCATCAGGCGTTGCGGCGTACGTCGTTGGACCAGCGTGGTGAACGCGACGAAGGTGAGCGGCAGCGTGAAGCCCATCAGCATGATCGGCACGAACAACAGGGTCAGCGTGGGGGCGAGGGAGACGCCGAGGAACGACGTGCCCATCAGGAAGAGGCCGAGCGCGATCGAGGCCGGTTCGCCGAGGGAGCGCACCAGCCGGCTGGCGCAGAGCCCGCCGACGATCGCGCCGACGCCCTGCACGCTGACCAGCACCCCGACGTACTCGGCCGGCTTGTGGAAGGCGTCGGTGATCGCGTAGATCGACGCTTCGGCGTAGCCGAGCACGAGCAGCAGGATGGCGAACGAGATCACCACCTGGCGCAGCACCGGCTCCTGGGTGAGGTGGCGGGCGCCGGCCGTCATCTCCGACCAGAAGTCGGCATCCTCGCGCTCGGGCAGGTCCTCGGTGAGCCTGATCCGCGCGATGCAGGCCGCCGCGACCAGGAACGAGACCATGTCGACCACCACGACGCCCCACCCGTGGGTGAGTGCGAAGAGGGCGGCGCCGACCAGGGGGCCGAAGAGCCGGTAGCCCTCCTTGACGGTCTGCAACGAGGCATTGGCGTCGACCAGCAGTTCATCGGGGAGCAGCTCCTTGAGGAGCCCGTTGAGACCGGCCGGCAGCACCACCATCGAGACTCCGTAGAGGAACGCGACGCTCCAGATGATCCAGACGTGGCTCGCGTCGTGCACGAAGAGCAGGGGAGTCAGCATGACCGCGGAGGCGACGTTTCCCCAGACCAGCAAGGGCTTTCGCCGCATCCGGTCGATCGTCGCCCCGAGCAGGGGAGCGATCAGCGTCGGCAGGAGCATGAAGAGGAAGGTCAGTCCGGCCAGGCCGTTGGAGTCGGTCAGCGTCTTCACCCAGAGGCTGAAGACGAGCAGCATGATCGAGTCGCCGAGCATCGAGGTGGTCGTGCCGGCGAACAGCCAACCGAAGCCGGGGGAGCGGAACGCGGCGCGCATGGCTAGTCCGCGTGAGGTGCATCGTCGTCGGGCGTCGGCTCGATCACGTCGTACGTCGGCACGGCCCAGGCCAGGAACGCGCACAGCCGTGAACCGGGCGGCCGCAGCGAGGGGTCGTCGTGCCGGTCGAGGGAGCGGGTGGCGATCTCCTTGAGCGTCTCGTTGATCTCGGCGAGCTCGTCGGCGGTCAGCCACAGCAGCGACTGGTTGACGTTCGCCGCCTCGTCCCAGACGGGGTCGTCCGTGCGGAGGCGTTCGAGAGCGTGGTCGAGGCGGGTGCGTTCGCGGTCGACCATCATGCGGGTCATTGCGGTGCCGGTACGTCGGGTCTCGTCGTCGTCCTCCGCTCCGCCCCAGCTGAGTCCGCGCGAGGTGGCCTGCCACGGGCGCTGCCGTCCCTTGCCGCCCTCGGCCGGCTCGACGAACCCGTGCTCGGCGAGCTTGCGCAGGTGCCAGGAGCAGTTCGCCGGCGTCTCGTCGAGGAGGTCGCCCAGCTCGGTGGCGGTGAGCGCACCACGCAGCACGATGTGCTCGTAGATCTCCTGGCGCACCGGGTGGGCCAGCGCCCGCAGCGCCCCGGCGTCGGTCAGTCGCCTCGTCTCCTGTCGCATGCGTCGAAACTACTCTTTCGAAACACTTCTTGCAATACATCGCGAACCGTGGATTCTTGCGCCCCGAACCGTGGATTCTTGCGGTGCGAACCGTGATTGCCGGGCTCTTCGTCGCACTCGGCCTGCTGTTGATGATCGGAGACCTCGAGGCGGTCGGCCTGGTGGTCGTCGGCGCGTTGCGCTAGTTGCCGTCGACCGGCCGCAGCGGCAGGCGGGCCCGGACCGACAAGGTGCCTGCCCGCTCCGCCAGCGTGAAGACCTGTCGGAAGGCGAGCTCGCGTGGCGCGGCGTCGACGTCCACCCGGAACACCACCCGCCCGGACGTGGTGCTCCGCCCGCCGCTGAGCCTCTGCCGGTGCACGGCCCGACGCCCGTCCAGAGTGAAGAGTGGGCCGCTCTGGCGAGTGACGTAGAAGGAGTTGCCGGCCCGGTCCTCGGCATAGCCGCCGAACATCTGCAGGAGCACGCCGGCCCACAGGCTTCCCTCGTCGGCCCAACCGAGATCGCTGTCGTAGGGGTAGAGGGTGAGGTAGCTCGCGGTGAATCCGGCGCCGGCGGGAAGCAGGGCCTGACCGGGCTTCGCCGCAACGACGTTGCAGTCGTCCTCGACCTCGGTGCAACCGGCGTCATAGTGCCGTTGCGGTTCGTAGAGTGCCTGTGCCACTCCGGCATCGATGGTGCCGGAGGCCACGTCGACGACCTGCGTGAGGCCGTCGTACTCGACCTCGATGCGCAGGTCGTCGGGCGCCAGCTTGCCGCGGAGCGCGATCACCACGAACTGGGGGTCGAGGGCGTCGAGGGTGTCACTGGGATCCTCGAGCTTCACCGAGTCCACGGTCACGCGCTGGTCACCGGCGGCGAGACGGATCTCGATCGGGTTCGGGTCGTTCTCGCGACCGAAGCCGCCGATCGCGCGGATCCTCCACGTCACCGGCACGAGGCTGCCGCCCTTCGGGGCGTGCAGGTCCCGGTACCTGCTGCTGCGTGGATCGTCGAAGTCGTAGCTGACCAGGTCGTGGTCCAGCGCATCGGTGGGGTCCGCGACGCTGACCGTGACCTCGCTTCCCGGTAACAGCACGGTCTGCTCGGTGCCGTACGGCGACGCATCCAACGGGAGGGTCTTCCCGACTTCGAGCACGTCCACCGGGTCGTCGCGGAGCTCGCCCGCCAGTCGCACGGACAGTACGACGGCCGCGACCATCAGGGCCGCCGTCACGATCGCGAGTGCCGTGCGCCGGTGGTTGGGCCGGGTCCGGATCTCCGTCTCGCTCATGCCAGTTTCCTTCCCGGGACGGTCCAGGTGATCACGGTCCGCTTGCGCTCGGTCACGATCGCGTCGCCCACGTGTGCCCGGACGCGGGCGGAGAGGGCGAGGTCTCCGGCAGGTTCGCCGTCGGCCACGTCGAAGACGAACTGGTCTCCGTCGGGACTGCTCAGGTAGCCGTTGTCGAATGCGCTCAGGTCACTGCGCCTGATGCTGGGTCGTCCCTCGAGACTCGCTGACAGGGTGAAGCTGGAACGCCACCAGGCAATGGCCTCGGTGTGCACGCTCACCTCGTACGGCGGCTCGACCTGGACGACCAGGAACTCGCGGCCGGGTTCGGCCCACCCGATCCCGTCGACGTACGGCGTGCGCAGGCTCACCGACACCGTGCACGTCACGTATTCCGGATAGCTGATCCGCAAGGGGGAGTCGTCACCGCGAAGCGCGGGGCGTTGACGGAAGCGGCCGCAGCCGAAGTCGTCGAGGTTCGCGAGCTCCTCTGCGCTCGGGTTGTCGGCCAGCGCGGCGGCCCTCCCGTTGTCGACCGATCCGTCGGAGGCGTCGACCAGCTGGGTCTCGTCGTCGACAGTGATGCGGACCTCGATGTCCTTCGGGTGGCCCTCGACTGCGACCCACCTCTCGCCGCCCTGATCGAGGGGGCCGTTGGGATCGAGGCCGAGGCCGCCGGGGCCACTCAACGGATAGTCCTTCCCGTCCGCACGCAGCACGACCTCGATCTCCATCACGAAGGGCGTGGCGATGGTGGCCACCGGGATCTTGTCCTCGACGGTGGCCTGGACGCGGACGAAACTGCCGCCGTCCGGTGCCTGCAGGTTGGCCGGTGCACCGGACAGGTCGGGCAACGTCTCCTTCGGCTCTCCTGCGGCCACGTGCAGCCGGGCCCACGGGATCCACACGGTCGCCTGGTCGGGCAGGTCCTCCGCGGGCGACGCCGCCCGGAACACGTCGCCGACCTCGGCACGCGGGCGGAGGTCGTCCTTCTTGACCACGACCAGGGTGAGGGCCAGCGCCGCGACGACGACTGCCATCACTGCGGCCAGCAGGGGCAGGAGGCGCCGCCGCACAGGAGGGCGGTCCGCGCCGGACTCGTCGTCGTTCACGGGCTGTTCCTTCCCGAGTGCGCACCACCGCAAACGGGGGTGCGGCAGACTCGGGTCCATGACTGATCCAGCCACGTTCACCCTGCACAGAGGCGGCGCCGACGGTTCGCTCGACGAGCGGCTCGACGCGGGCCTGACCGAGTTCAACCGCGCGGCCACCCCGGGAGTCCCCGACGCGGAGGAGTTCACGGTGGCCGTCAAGGACGCGGACGGCGAGCTGGCTGCGGGTGTCAGTGGCTGGACCTGGGGCACCGCCGCCGGCATCGGCATGACGTGGGTCCGTGACGACGTACGTCGCGGCGGGTGGGGTGGTCGTCTCCTCGACGAGGCCGAGCAGGTCGCCCGTGACCGCGGCTGCGTGCAGATGCTGGTCTCGTCGTTCACCTTCCAGGCGCCGGGCTTCTACGAGAGCCGCGGGTACGTCGAGTTCGCCCGCACCGAGGGCATTCCGACGGCCGGATCGGCCGACGTGCACTTCCGGAAGTCGCTCGACTGATCGCCCCACTCGGCCGGTCGGAAACGCGGCGTGAAACTCGTCGTGAATGCGCCTGAGTGGCGGTCGGTGTTGCGTCGTACCCGCTCCTAGAATTGGAGCATGACGACAATGGGGGCAGCACCTGGGGAGGACGGGCTGAACGGCCTGTTCGATGCATCACCGGACCGAGGGGTCCGCACGTCCGCGGCCGCAGAGCTGGCGTTCCTCGCCGGCCTGGTCGCGATCTTCACGGCACCGTTCACGGCGGTTCGCGCGGTCTCGGTCATCGCCGGTGTGGTGGCGCTGGTCTTCGTCCTGTTCGGCATGGCCGCGACCAGTCGGGCGAACGTCGCCGGCCGGGCACTCGTGCCGGCCGGCCTGTTCCTCGCCCTGGCCTCGCTGGTCATGGTCGGCATGGGGTACGCCGGCTACGACACCGCGTTCGGTGACGGAGTCGTGCCGACGCTGGCCGAGTGGCTCGACACCCTCGACTCCTGGTTGCGACTGCCGTAGCGCTGCGGACCCTCTGCGAGAGTTGACCCATGGAGCTACGTCATCTCGAGGGGTTCGTCGCGGTCGCCGAGGAACTCCACTTCGGTCGGGCCGCGGCACGACTGCACATGGCGCAGCCACCGCTGAGCCAGCAGATCCGCCTGCTCGAGCGCGACCTCGGCGCGACCCTGTTCGAACGCAGCACGCGCACCGTCCGGCTCACCCCGGCGGGGGAGTCACTGCTGGGCCCCGCTCGCGACGTCCTGGCCGCCGCGGCGGTCGCACGTCGCGCCGTGCGGGCGTCGTCACTGGGCGAGGTCGGACGCGTGAGCATCGGCTTCGCCGGCGCCAGCAGCTATGACGCGTTGCCGCGCCTCGCGCAGGAGGTGAACGCCCAGCTGCCCGGCATCCAGCTGGTGCTGAGGAGCCAGATCTACTCCGGGGAGGCGCTCGGCCAGATCGCGTCGGGCGACCTCGACCTCGGCTTCGTCGCCCTGACGACCAGGCCCGACCTGGAGATGCGGGTGATCAGCAACGAGGAGATCGTCGTCGCCCTCCCGAAGGCGCATCCGCTCGCCCGCCGCAAGACGGTCGACCTCAACGCCCTCGCCACCGAGCCGTTCGTGACCTTCCCGGCTTCGCACGGCTCGGCGATCCATGACGCCACGACGCGGCTGTGCCTCGACGCCGGCTTCACGCCGATGGTGGCCCAGGAGGCGCCCGACGCCTACAACCTGCTGACCTTGGTCGGCGCCGGTGTCGGCGTGGCGTTGGTGGTGGGCTCCTCGCAGCACATCCAGCTCGAGCACGTGGCCTTCCGGCCGTTGCGCAAGAAGTCGGCCGCCCTGCCGATCGCGTTGGCCTGGCGGGCCAGCAACAACTCCGGTGCCCTGCGGGAGGTGCTGCGGGTGGCGGAGGAGGTTCTGCCTACCGTGGGGTAAGACGGAATCCGTCATACCGAGTGTCCAATTTAGTGTTGGACGCGTATCAATTTCATCGCCATCGTAGGTAGCCCCACGTGACCGCCCCCGCAACGAGGAGCTCCTCATGGCATCGAGCACGACAGCGAGCGTCGACCACGACGACCGCGCCCAGCGAGCCGGCGCTCGCAAGGCCGGCATCGCCGCCTTCGTCGGCACCACCGTCGAATGGTTCGACTTCTACATCTACGGCTCGGCCGCTGCGCTGGTCCTTGGTGACGTCTTCTTCCCGAACACGTCGTCCGCGGTCGGCACGCTCGCGGCCTTCGGCACCTTCTGGGTGGGCTTCCTGGCCCGCCCGCTCGGTGGCGTCGTCTTCGGCCACTTCGGGGACAGGTACGGCCGCAAGAAGTCGCTGATCGCGACCCTGATGATCATGGGCTTCGCCACCCTGGCGATCGGCTTCCTGCCCAGCTACGGCGCCATCGGCGTCGCCGCACCGATCCTGCTGGTCCTTCTGCGCATGCTCCAGGGCGTCGCGGTCGGTGGCGAGTGGGGCGGAGCGGTCCTGATCGCCACGGAGTACGCACCGCCCGGCAAGAAGATCCTGTACGGCGCCTTCGCGCAGCAGGGCTCGCCGGTCGGCAACCTGTTGGCCACCCTGGCCTTCCTGGCCGTCACCCAGCTCTCCGACGAGGCCTTCGGCTCGTGGGGCTGGCGCCTGCCGTTCCTGTTCTCGGCACTGCTCGTCTTCGTGGGCCTGTTCATCCGGCTCAGGCTCAGCGAGACGCCCGAGATGACCAAGCTCCTCGACAGCAAGCGCACGGCCCGTATGCCCATCATGGAGCTGCTCCGCAACCACATGGGGATCGTCCTCCTCGGCGTCGGCGCCGTCACCGCGGGTGTGGCCGTCACCTACGTCAAGACCACCTTCGCGCTGTCGTGGGCCACCACCGAGCTCGACTTCAACCGCTCCGACTTCCTGGTCGTCGTGGCCATCTCGCTGGTCGTGCAGGTGCTCGTGCAGCCCTTCGGCGCCGTGCTCGCCACGAGGATCGACCTCAAGCGAGCCATCCTGCTGATGCTGGTGCCCGAGCTGGTCCTGCTGCCGCTGATGTTCGTGCTGATCAACACCGGGTCGATGGTGTGGGCCATCGTCGGCATGGCCCTCGCCACGGCCCCGCACGCGATGTACTACTCGGCGCTGGCCGGCATCCTGTCCGAGGTCTTCCCGGCCGAGATCCGCTACACCGGCATCTCGGTGAGCTACCAGCTCTGCACGACGATCTTCGCCGGTACGGCGCCCCTGGTCTCGCAGTTCCTCCTCAACGAGACCGGCTCGATCATCAGCGTGATCGTCCTCGGCCTGGGCTACGTGCTCATCTCCGTGGTCTGCGTCCTCGCCCTGATCGCCCGCACCTCCTGGCGTCGTACGCCGGTCGCAGTCGCCGCGTGACTGCCGACCACCCTTCTCGAAAGAAAGCACCGTGATGAACTTCGCTGACCGCGACCCCGCCCTCCGCCCGCTGCTCGACGCGCTCATGCCCGCCGACGACCGCGCCCGCCTCGAGACCGTCCTCGACGACCTCGGCGAGCTGGCCGGCACCGAGCTCGACACGCTCGCCGCCACCGCCGACCGCAACCCGCCGACCCTGCGCCAGTTCGCCGCCGACGGCACCCGCGTCGACGAGGTGGAGTACCACCCGGCGTACCAGCGGATGAGCGAGATCGCCTTCGAGACCTTCGGCCTGGCTGCGATGTCACACCGCTCCGGGGTCTTCGGGTGGCCCACGAGGACCCCGCACCTGGTGAAGTACGCCGTGTCCTACCTGTTCGTGCAGTCGGAGTTCGGCCTGGCCTGCCCGGTCTCGATGACCGACTCCGCGGCCCGGGTGCTGCGGCTCTTCGACCCGGAGAGCTTCGCCGCCGAGATCGACGCGCTGAGCTCGACCGACATGGACACGCTCGCCACCGGCGCCATGTTCATGACGGAGAAGCAGGCGGGCACCGACATCGGCCAGACCGAGACCGTGGCCACCGACCACGGCGATCACTGGACCCTGACCGGCCACAAGTGGTTCTGCTCGAACGTCTCCGCCGACGTCATCCTGACCCTCGCCCAGGTCCCGGGGCAGGGGACCGGCACGCGCGGGGTCGGCATGTTCATGGTGCCGAAGTTCCGTCCCGACGGCACCCGCAACACCTTCCGCATCGAGCGGCTCAAGGACAAGCTCGGCACCAGGTCGATGGCCAGCGGCGAGGTCTCTCTCGAGGGTGCCTACGCCCGTCCGGTCGGTGACCTGACCCGTGGCTTCCTCCAGATGGCCGAGATGCTCAACGTCTCCCGGCTCTCGAACGCGATGCGCGCCAGCGCCCTGATGCGCCGCGCCGTCCGCGAGTCGATCGACCACACCCGCCAGCGGGTCGTCTTCGGCAAGACCCTTTTCGACCAGCCGCTGATGCGGGCCACCCTGCTGCCGCTGATGCTCGACGCCGAGGCCTCGCTGGGCCTGGTGCTCGAGGCCTCCGAGCGACTCGACGCCGCGGACGCCGGCGACGAGCGGGCCGCCGCACTCATCCGCATCCTCACCCCGCTGGCCAAGCACACCGTGTGCAAGCGGGCCCGCACCGTGACCGGTGAGGCGATGGAGATCCGCGGCGGCAACGGCTACATCGAGGACTGGGTCAACCCCCGCCTGGTGCGCGACGCCCACCTCGGCTCGATCTGGGAGGGCTCCTCCAACGTCATCGCCCTCGACGTGCTCCGGTGCATGCGCAAGGAGCAGGGCCACCAGGTCGTCACCGGCACCTACCTCGACCGCCTCGCCGCGCTCGACGAGCCGGCCGTCAAGCCGATGGCTGACGACCTGACGCTGCGGTTCCGGGCCTTGCGGGCCTGTGGTGACGCGCTGCTCGCGGCCGACGCCGACCGCCAGCAGGTCGGCATCGCGGCGTACGTCGACGACCTGTGCCACACCGTGATGGCCACCCTTCTGCTCGAGCAGGCGCAGCGCGAAATCGTGGTCGGGCTGGGCCACCGCAAGCTGCTGCTGGCCCACACCGCCCTGCACCGCATCGTCGCCGGACGCCTTGTCGAGACCCCCGCCCTCACCGCGCTCGAGCAGATCGCGGACGGTGGCGAGGTCGCCGCCGACCTGGCCCGCGCGGCGTACGACGCCATCCCGTCGACCACCGAGGTGAGCACCCGTGCCTGAGTCCACCGGACCGCTCGCCGGCGTACGCGTCGTCGACCTCTCCAAGATCCTGGCCGGTCCCTACGTGACGATGTCGCTGGCCGACATGGGCGCCGACGTGATCAAGGTCGAGCACCCCGACGGCGGTGACCCGACCCGCAAGTGGGGCCCGCCGTTCAACGGCCCCGACGCCACCTACTACCTGGCCGCCAACCGCAACAAGCGGTCGGTGACGCTCGACCTGAAGTCGCCGGAGGGCCAGGCGGCCGTGCACCGGCTCATCGAGGACGCCGACGTGGTGGTCGAGAACTTCCGTCCAGGCAGCTCGCTGGCCGACGACTTCAGCTTCGAGCGCCTCTCCGAGCAGTACCCGAAGCTCGTCGTGCTGAACATCTCCGCCTTCGGCGAGACCGGCCCGATGAAGCTCGAGCCCGGCTATGACATGGTCGCCCAGGCCTCGGCCGGACTGATGTCGCTGACCGGTGAGCCCGACGGCCCGCCGCTCAAGGCCGGGTTCGCGATGGCCGACCTCAGCGCCGCGCTGTTCGGCACGATCGGCCTCCTCGCGGCCCTGGTCGAGCGGGGTCGCACGGGTCGCGGGCAGTACGTGACCACGTCGCTGTTCGAGACCCAGTTGGCGCTGCACATCAACTGGTCGACCGGCTACTTCGCCACCCGCGAACGGCCGAAGCGACTGGGCTCGGGCCACCCCAATCTTGTGCCCTACCAGGCCTACCCGGCCTCCGACGGCTACTTCGTGATCGCGGTCGGCAACGAGAGCATGTGGCAGAAGCTGTGCCACAACATCGACCGCCCCGACCTGCTCGAGGACCCCCGCTTCGCGAGCAACGCCGACCGGGTGACCAACCGCAAGGCGCTCAACGTCGAGATCGAGGCCGCCCTCGCCGGTCGCACGGTGGACGAGTGGTGCGACCTGCTCGGCAAGGTCGGGGTGCCGGTCACCCCGATCCGTTCCCTCGACGAGATCTACGAGTCCGAGCAGACCAAGGTGCTCGGCATGATCGACACCGTCGACCACCCGGTCGTCGGACCGCTCGAGCAGATCCGCTTCCCGGTCAACTTCCGCGGCGAGCGCCCGGTCCTGCGCAGCGCTCCTCCCACGCTGGGCCAGCACAGCCGCGACATCCTGTCCGAGATCGGCTACGACGACGCCGAGATCGACAAGCTCATCGGGGGTGCTTCATGACCGAGGCACTCCTCGATGACGGAGTATGTACCCGTTCGAAGGTACGGCGACGAGCCCACGACGTACCCCTTGCCACTCACAGTCGACCCTCCTCATCGTCGTCCCTCTCACGTTAGGAACCACACCATGTCCAGCCCGACGCCCAAGACGCCACTCGCCCTCTTCGACACCGATGCCCTGATCGGCGAGGAGGACCGCGCGATCCGCGACACGGTCCGCAAGTACGTCGAGGACAAGGTCAAGCCGCAGCTCGCCGACTGGTACGAGTCCGCGACCATCCCCGCCCGTGAGCTGGCGCGTGAGCTCGGCTCGTTGGGCGTGCTCGGCATGCACCTCGAGGGCTACGGCTGCGCCGGTACGTCGGCGACGGCGTACGGCCTGGCCTGCATGGAGCTGGAGGCCGGCGACTCCGGCCTGCGCTCGCTGGTGTCCGTGCAGGGCTCCCTCGCGATGTTCGCGATCTGGAAGCACGGCTCCGAGGCGCAGAAGCAGGAATGGCTGCCCCGGATGGCCGCCGGCGAGGCGATCGGGTGCTTCGGCCTGACCGAGTCGGGCTTCGGCTCCAACCCGGCCGGGATGGTCACCCGCGCGAAGCAGGACGGCACCGACTGGATCCTGAACGGCAACAAGATGTGGATCACGAACGGCTCGGTCGCCGACGTCGCCGTGGTGTGGGCACAGACCGACGAGGGCGTCCGCGGGTTCGTCGTACCGACCGACACCCCCGGCTTCTCCGCGCCGGAGATCAAGAAGAAGATGTCGCTGCGCGCCTCGGTCACCTCCGAGCTCGTGCTCGACAACGTGCGTCTCCCCGCCGACGCGGTGCTGCCCGAGGTCGTCGGCCTCAAGGGTCCGCTGTCGTGCCTCAACGAGGCCCGCTACGGCATCGTGTTCGGTGCCCTGGGTGCAGCGCGCGACTGCCTCGAGACGGCGATCGCCTACGCGCAGGAGCGCGACATCTTCGACAAGCCGCTGGCCGCCTACCAGCTCACCCAGGCCAAGCTCGCCGACATGTCGCTCGAGCTGGGCAAGGGCATGCTGCTCGCCCTGCACCTGGGCAGGCTCAAGGACGAGGGCAGGCTCGCCCCCGAGCAGGTCTCGCTCGGCAAGCTCAACAACGTCCGCGAGGCGATCGCGATCGCCCGTGAGTCGCGCACCATCCTGGGTGCCGCCGGCATCACGCTGGAGTACCCGATCATGCGGCACGCCAACAACCTCGAGTCGGTGCTGACCTACGAGGGCACCTCCGAGGTGCACCAGCTGGTCATCGGCCGCGCGCTCACCGGTGAGGCCGCCTTCCGCTGACGGGTCGCGAAGTAACCCGTGCGAAGGCTGGTCGTTGTGACGCGCGTGAAGAGAATCGCGCAGGTCCTGATGCCCGCGCTGGTCAGTCTGGCTCTCGTCGCCCTGGGTCTGGTCGGCCTGGCGCCGGTCGGTCCGGTCCAGGCTGCAACCTCGGTGCCGTCGTACGCCCCTCTCGACCGACCGGGACCGAAGCTCTCGGTCCCGGCGGCGAGGCTGCGTGCGTCCCTGGAGTGCCACGGATCGCCTGCGTCGACGAAGCGGCCGGTGCTGCTCAGCCCGGCCACCAGCGTGACGCCGAGGGAGAACTACGCCTGGAACTACATGAAGGCGTTCACCGCCCAGGGCCGCTACTGGTGCGCGGTGACCATGCCGCACCACACGTTCGGTGACATCCAGGGGGCGGGGGAGTACCACGTCCACGCGATCCGCACGATGTTCCGACGCACCGGTAAGCGGATCTCGATCGTCGGCCACAGCCAAGGGGGCATGAACCCTCGCTGGGCACTCCGGTTCTGGCCCGACACCCGTGCGATGGTCGACGACGTGATCGGGATGGCGCCCTCGAACCACGGCACCGAGTCGATCCCGTCCTGCATCCCCGGGGTGACCACGTGCACGCCGGCGGTCTGGCAGCAGCAGGCCGGAGCCCGCTTCATCCGGGCGCTGAACAGTCGCGCCGAGACCTTCCGCGGGATCAGCTACACCAACATCACCAGCCGCACGGACGAGGTCGTCACGCCGATGTCATCGTCCTTCCTGCACACCGGCGCAGGCCGGATCGCGAACGTTCCGGTCCAGGACATCTGCCCGCTCGACGTCTACGAGCACAACCTGGTCGGCACGATCGACCCGACGGCGTACGCCCTGGTGATGGACGCGCTCAACCACAGGGGCCCGGCCGATCCGGCGCGCATCGACCGCGTGGTCTGCGGCCAGCTCCACATGCCGTACGTCGACCCCGCCGAGCTCGACTACGTGCCCATGCTGGTGGCACTGCCGAACCTGGCCAGCACGCTGTTGCCCTACGTCAACACGGCAGGTGCGCCGATGGTGAAGGCCGAGCCGCGGCTGCGCTGTTACGTGTTCACCGGTCGCTGCTGAAGCCCTGGACGACCACCGGTGGCTACGCTCGGCAGTGACTCGTCGAGAGGACATTCCATGCAGAGCGTGACCCTGAACAACGGCGTCGAGATGCCGATCCTCGGCTTCGGCGTCTACCAGATCCCGCCGGAGGAGACCGAGCAGGCAGTCGCCACCGCCCTCGAGGTCGGCTACCGCCACCTTGACACCGCAGCGGCGTACGGCAACGAGGAAGCCGTCGGCCGGGCCATCGCCTCCAGTGGCATCGCGCGGGACGAGCTCTTCGTCACCACCAAGATGTGGGTCAACGACCAGGGCGAGGAGAACGCGACGGCGCTCTTCGAGGAGTCCCGGGCCAAGCTCGGCCTGGAGTACGTCGACCTCTACCTCATCCACCAGCCGTTCGGCGACTACTACAGTTCGTGGCGGGCCATGGAGCAGCTGAACAAGGACGGCGCCGCGCGGGCGATCGGCGTCTCGAACTTCCACTCCGACCGGCTGCTCGACCTGCTGAACCACAACGAGATCACCCCGGCGGTCAACCAGATCGAGACGCACCCGTTCTTCCAGCGCAGGGCCGACCAGGACCTGATGCGGGCCAACGGCGTGCAGATCGAGTCGTGGGGCCCGTTCGCCGAGGGCCGCCACAACCTGTTCACCGACCCGCTCTTGAGCGAGATCGGCGCCGCGCACGGCAAGTCCGTCGCGCAGGTCGTGCTGCGCTGGCTGATCCAGCGCGAGATCGTGGTGATCCCCAAGTCCGTACGCCGCGAGCGGATGGCCGAGAACCTCGACGTCTTCGGCTTCGAGCTCACCCCCGGGCAGCAGGAGCAGATCAGCACGCTCGACCGGGGCGAGTCCGCGTTCTTCGACCACCGCGACCCCGCATGGGTCGAGCGCCTCGGCGGCCGCAGGTCCTGACCAGGCTGGTTCAGGCGAAGGGCGGCGGCCCGAGGATCTCGATCGCGTGGGTCTGCGCGGCCGCAGCACCCACCCGCGCCATGTCGAGACCGGTCGGGTCGGCTCCCTCCACGACCGGGTCGCTGGCGAGCCGGTAGAACGCCTCCCCACTTCCCGGGGTCTGCAGGCACAGCATCCTGGCCCGCGGTGAGGTGACCATGAACGCGTGCGGAACACCGCGCGGAACGACGGCGATCCCGCCGGCTCCCAGCGGGTGCAGCTCTCCGTCGATGTGGACGGAGATCTCGCCGTCGAGCACGTAGAACGTCTCGTCGGCATCAGGGTGCCGGTGCAGGGGAGTGACCTTGCCCAGGTCGAGGCTGTCCTCGAAGAGCAGGAAGCTGCCGTCGGTCTCGGCGGAGGTCGCCAACCAGGTGTGCATGCCGCCGCCGCAGAACCAGCGGCGTTCGCCGGTGCCCGGTGCGCGAACGGTGGAGGTGGAGGTCTTCATGGGTGCCCCCTCGGGCTACATGGGACAAGAGTCCCATAACGAAACTAAGGTACCGTGTCCGTCATGTCAACGGGCTACGTCGGTTCCGGGAGGACCAACCAGAAGCAGCGCACGCGCGACGCGCTGGTGCGGGCCGCCAGGGACCTGATCGCCCGCGGGGGCGATGCGCCCACCATCGAGGAGGCTGCCAACGAAGCCTCGATCTCCCGCACGACGGCCTACCGCTACTTCCCGACCCAGCGGGACCTCCTCGTGGCGGCGCACCCCGAGGTCGCCGCGAGCTCCCTGCTGCCCGACGGCATTGGGAACGACCCGGTCGAGCGTCTCGACGCGGCCGTCGCCGAGTTCACGGAGATGATCGCCGAGGCCGAGACGCAGCAGCGCACCATGCTCCGGCTCTCACTGGAGTCGGCCACCGACACCTCCGAGCTGCCGCTGCGCCAGGGGCGTGCGGTCGGGTGGTTCGCCGAGGCGCTGTCGGTGCTCGTCGACGATCTCGGTGAGGACGGCGTACGACGGCTCGCGGTGGCGATTCGCAGTGCCGTCGGCATCGAGGCGAGGGTCTGGTTGATCGACGTCGCCGGGCTCGCGCCGGCCGAGGCGACCGACGTGCTCCGGTCGAACGCCCGCGCGATCCTGCAGCAGGCAATGGTGACGACGAGAGGTGGAGCGAATGGGTGAGCGCATTTCCTGTGCGATGCAGGGAGAGACGGCCGAGGCCTACGCGACGGGCGACCACGGCCCGGGAGTGCTTCTCTACATGGACGCCATCGGCCTGCGCCCGCAGATCGAACGGATGGCGGACCGCATCGCTTCCTGGGGGTACGTCGTCCTCGCGCCGCACGTCTTCTGGCGCGACGGACTGGCCGTCGACCTCGCCCCGGCCGGTGACCTGACGGCGCCGGGCAGTCGCGAGGCGTTCTTCGCGACCGGCGTGATGGACCGGGTGCGTTCGTTGACGCCCGAGTTGATCCGCGCCGATGCCGACGTCTGGATCGAGACCCTGCGCTCCCGTCCCGGTGTCGCCGAAGGTCCGATCGCTGCCACCGGCTACTGCTTCGGTGGGCGGCTGGCCCTTGTCACCGCCGCGCACCGACCCGACGACGTCGCGGTGGTCGGCATGTTCCACACCGGCGGCATCGTGACGGACGCTCCGGACAGCCCGCATCTCCTCGTGCCCGACATCGCGGCCAGGGTCGTCGCCGGGCACGCCGACGGCGATGCTTCCAACACACCCGAGCAGATCGCCGCCTTCGACCAGGCCCTGCGTGCCCACGGCGTACGACACCAGACGGCGGTCTATCCCGGTGCCGCGCACGGCTACACGATGGCCGACACCTCGATGTACCAAGAGGCCGGAGCCGAACGACACTTCGCCGAGCTCAACGAAGCCCTGGACGGAACGCTCGCCCGCTGAGGAAGGCATGCCGGTGCACCGCGACGCTTGGATGCGTGGCGGTCAGCGGCTTCTTGGTGGCGGAGGCGGGCGGCTAGTGCGCCTGGATTCGTCGGAACCTGACCGAGTTGTCGCCGCCGATGGAGTGGTTGTAGCCGGGGTGGTGGATCAGCCGGTGGTGGTGCGGGCACAGGAGCCGGCCCTTGGCCAAGTCGGTGGGTCCGCCCTGCGACCAGGGGTCGTCGTGGTGGGCATGGCAGACCGAGGCGGGCATGCCGCAGCCCAGGGCGGTGCAGCCCTTGTCGCGGATGACCAGTGCCCGGTACTGCCCCGCGGAGTAGAAGCGGCGGAGTCGGCCGAGGTCGAGGACTTCGCTGGGGCCGTCGAGCATGGCCGGCAGGAAGCCGGTGCGGCACGAGAGGCGTCGGAACTCGCCGGCGGTGATCTTGCCGCCGTTGACCAGGGTGGCGTAGCCGTGCTTCTTGAGCAGCTCGTTGATGTCGATCGTGATGACCAGCGCGACGCTGCTTGCGGCGTGGGTGGGCAGCTTGTCGGCAGGGAACATCTCGATGAGCTCCATGAACGCCTGCCCCATGCGTTCGGGGGTGATTGACGCGCCACCAGTGTCGGGGTCGCCGGGAAGCTGACGGCGCGGGTCGGCCAGGGCGAGGAGCTGGTTGCGCAGGAGCTGGCCCTGGACGACGGGGAGGCTGAAGCGGCCGTGGATGCGGCCGTGTCCGTCGTTGCTGAAGGTGATCCGGGCCTTGGCGTTGGCCTCGTCTTCTTCCTTCTGGAGACGCTTGGCCTCGTCGTCCTCGAAACGTTGGGGGTCGAGCTTCTCCAGGATCCCTTTGCCGAGGTTGGCGAGGTCCGAGGCGTCGAACTGGCGGGCGAAGCCGAGGAGCATGTCGCGGGCCTTGTCGTAGAGGGCCGACTCGAGGTCCTTGGGAAGGTCATGGAGGCTTTCGAGGATGACGCGGGCCTGGTCGGTGTGCAGGTCGCCGTCGGCCAGTGCGGTGGCGATGGGTTCGTGCTCGGGCTTGTCGAGGCCGAGGGCCAGGTTGACCCTTTTCATCGCGTCAGACTTGGTGAGCAGGTCGCGCTTGGCCCACCAGTGGGCGGTGTGGCGAGCGCCAGTCTTGTCGGCCAGGCCTCGCTGGTGGGCTTCGACGATGACCCGGGAGGTGGCGTGGGTGAGCCGGTCGCCGAAGGCGGTCAGGGTCTCCAGCAGCTGGGCGATCTGCGCGTCGTCCAAGGGGGAGAGCGCCATGGTGGCGAGATCGGTGAGGTCGTCGTGGAGGCGCGCCACCAACTCGTCCGCGAAGGAGGAGCTGGTCGTCATGGCCTCGGGGCTCCGATCAGGACGCACCACCCGACAAGGGCTGTGCACGGTGAATGGATGCCGCCGAGTCCTCGCCGCTGACGGCGTACCCCCGGAGGGAACTGCGCTCCGCCCTGGCAACTGACGAGCCCGGCACACGCAGACCCGTGAAGGGCGACCCGCCTGGGCGGGCCGAGCTCGTCGTCCTCAGTGCCGGACTATTGACTCGAGCTCAAGAATCATCGTACGCCTGTTCGAAGCGACATGCAACGGATTCAGCGGAGAATCTGCGCTAATCTGCATGCATGGCCACCGTGCAGATCCGCAACCTCGACGACGACGCCTATGCCGTGCTCAAGCGGCGGGCAGCCGCCTCCGGACGCTCCCTCCAAGAGTTCCTGCGGCTCACCCTCGAGCGACAGGCCGCGGAGCCGACCGTCGAGGAGGCACTGGCCGCGGCCCGCGCCGACCTCGCGTGGACCGACGTCCCACCGATGGCCGACATCGTCGAGGCGCAGCGCGCTGACCGCCGCCGATGATCGTCATCGACAACTCCGTGCTGGTGGCCGCGCTGGTCGGGCCCGACCCACTCAGTTCCGCCATCCGGCAGCGCCTCGCTGTCGAGCAGGTGGTCGCTCCCGACCTGATCGACGTGGAGGCAGCGAGTCTGCTCCGCGGCTTCGTCCGCTCCCGCAGGCTGACGGACCAGCAGGCCGATCGGGCCGTCGCCGCACTCGCTGCATTCCCCCTCGAGCGGGTTCCGCATGCCCGACTGCTCCCCGGCATCTGGAGCCTGCGCGAAACCCTGACGGCGTACGACGCCACGTATGTCGCGTTGGCCGTCTCCCTGGGCGCAACCCTGGTCACCGGTGACCGACGGCTCGCCAAGGGTGCGGGTGCCCGCTGCGTCGTCGAGGTGATCGACGGCCAGTGAGCGTTCAGCCTGCGGTGACCGGCTGCAGGGGGAGTCGCGCCTCGACCGGCATCTTGACGCCGTTGCCCAAGGTGATGACCGTCTGGATGCGCAGGAGCTTCGGCTCGTCGTCCGCCTCCACGCGCAGGATCGCGCGACCGGAGGTGCTGCCCTCGCCGCCCTTGAGCCCCTCACGGCCAACCGGCGGCCGGCCGTCGAGGGTGACTCGCGGGGGTGCCTGACGTCGGTCGATCACCACGTTGCCTGCGGCGTCCGTGCCGAGCGCGCTGAACGAGGAGATCCGCACGCCTGCCCACAGGGTGCCCTCGTCCGCCCAGCCCAGCTCGGCGTCCCAGGGGTAGAGCGTCACCTGGCTGGCGGTGAAGCGCCCCTGAATCGGGTGGAACTGCTGGTCGGCGCTGGCCGGGACGTATTGGCAGTTGTCCTCCACCGCGTGGCAGCTGGCATCGAAGTTGGGCTCCGGTTCATAGAGTGCCTGCGCCACCCCGGCGTCGATCTCGCCGGTCGCCACGTCGAGCACCTGGGTCTGGCCGCCGAACTCCACCTCGATCTTGAGGTCGTCGGTGTCCAGGTCTCCGGGCAGTGCGACCACCACATCGTGCTGCTCGTAGGACGTCTGGCCGGTCGACGGGTCGCCGAGCCTGACGGAGCCGATGGTCACCTTCTCGCCCCCGGCGACCAGGCGGATCTCTGTCGCAATGGCGAGTCCGGAGGCCAGCCCGCCCGTGGGACGAATGCTCCATGACACCGGAACGAGACTGCCGCCCTCGGGGGCGTGCAGTGCACGCTGCGTCTTGCGCCTCGAGTCGTCCTTGTCGTAGGCGATGAACTCGTGGTCGAGCGAGTCGAGTGGCCGACCGACCGCGACGTCGACCTTGTTGAGGGGCACGATCACCGTGTGCATCTCGGCGTACGGCGGTGACTCCAGGAGCAGCGTCTCGCCCGCGGCCAGGACGTCGACGGGGTCGTCGCGCAACTCGTCGGCCAGGTGCGTGCCGAGCCTGACCGCCGCGATGACCAGTGCGACGCTGAGCACGACCAGGACCACAGGCACCCAGGTGGGACGCGTCTGGGCGCTCATGCGAGCTTCCTTCCCGGGACGGTCCACTCGATGCCGGCGTGCTCGGTCCGGAACGCGAAGCCGCGCTGGCCCCGGGCGCGGATGTGCGTGGTGATGGTCAGGGCGCCGGCCGGCTTGTCCTTGGCGACGTCGAAGACGAACTGGACGGCGGTCGGCCCGAGGACGTACTGCCCGAGTGCCTTCGTGTCAGCAGGCTCCGAGAGGCTTGCGCTGCCACCGAGCTCGGCGGAATGACTGAGCGTGTCCTGGAAGCTCGTGGCCGTCGGCGCACCGTCGGGAACCGACACGTCCACGTAGTCCGGCGGCTCGATCTGGACGACCAGGAACTCGTGCCCCGGTTCGGCCCAGCCGATGCCGTCGACGTACGGCGTGCGCAGGGTCTGCTGCACCTTGCACTCCACGGACTTCGGGTAGTCGATCTGGACGGGGGAGTCGTCCGTACGACGGAACCTGCCGCACCCGATGTCCTTGCGGTTCTGGAAGTGCTCCTGGACGGTGGGCAGGGCCGCCAGCTCGGCGGCGCGGCCCAGCTCGACGGACCCGTCGGATGCGTCGACGACCTGCTCCTCGTCGCCGATGCGTACGACGACCGCGAGGTCCTTCGGGTGCCCCTTGACGGCGACCCATCGTTCCTCGCTGGTGCTGTTGGGATCGGCGGCCGTGTAGTTGAGCCCGCCCGGCCCCGACAATGAGTAGTCCGTGCCGTCGGCCCGGAGCAGCAGCTCGACGTCGGCCGTGTAGGGCCAGGTGACGGTGGAGAGCAGGACGCCTCCTGTGTTCCTCGCCTGGACCTGCACGAAGCTGCCACCCTTCGGGGCTCGCACGTTGGCGTCGGCACCGAGCAGGTCGGGCAGCTCGTCCCGTGGCTCGCCGGCCCCGACGTCCAGCCGGATCCAGGGCAGGAAGACCTCACCCCGGTGCTTCACCGCACCGCCGCCGGGGTTGGCGAACACGTCGCCGACCTCCGCGCGCGGTCGGTCGTCGGACTTCTTCACGACCACCACCGCGACGGCGAGTGCGAGGACGACGAGCCCGAGGACCAGAGGAACAAATGGGAGCGTGCGGCCCAGCCGCTGCTTGATGGCATCCTGCACGGACGCTCTATTCCCCGGGCAGCGACGCGCAAACGGAATCCGGGACGACCTGGTTCAACGGCTGAGCTTGCGCCACCCGCCGGCCCGGTTGTTGGACACGATGGCCCGCAGGTACGTGATCAGCGCCGGCCGGTTGATCGGGTCGCCCTCATAGATCTGGATCGCCCGCGCGGTCGCGTTGTCGTGCCCCTGGTTGATGATGCCGTCGGGGTCGGGAATCGTCGGGTCGTAGACGAAGAGGTTGATGTGGTCCTTGGTGGCCAGCAGGGCGCAGACGTTGCCGTCGAGCACGAAGTAGGGCTGCACCGTGCGCTTGATCGTTTCCTCGATCGCGGGCTCGGCCTCGTGGATGATCGCGCGCAGGCTCCTGCAGATCTCCTGCTGCCATGCAGGCAGACCATCGATGTAGCTGTCGACTCCGGGATGAGCAGTGGCCGCCATGTTGGCCAGACTAACGGGCTGCTAGCCGAGGGCCAGTCGCGCGGCCACGAGCAGCATCGTCGCGGCGATCAGCACCTCGAGGACCTGCCACGCCCGCGGGCGCTCGAGGACCGGTGCGACCAGGCGAGCGCCGAACCCGAGGCCGCTGAACCACACGACGCTCGCGACCACCGCCCCCAGTGCGAACCACCAGCGGCCATCGACGACACCTGAGCCGTGGGTGCTGTGGGTGGCCGCGATCGAGCCGATCAGGAGCACCGTGTCGAGGTAGACGTGCGGGTTGAGCCAGGTCAGTGCGACGGCACGGCCGACGACGGTACGGCGGGCCTCGCCGCGGGCCTGGGCGAGTCCGTCGGTGTGCAGGGACTCGGTGTGGAAGGCGCGGCGCAACGAGCCTGCGGCGTACCAGAGGAGGAAGGCCACGCCGAGCCAGCGGACGACGTCGATGAGCCACTCGGCGCGGTCGACGATGGTTCCGATGCCGCTGACTCCGGCGATGATGAGGACGGCGTCCGAGACCGCGCAGATCGCCACCACGGCAGTGATGTGGTGGCGGATCAGCCCCTGTCGCAGCACGTAGGCGTTCTGGGCGCCGATGGCGACGATGAGGGATCCACCGGTGATGAAGCCGGCGAGGGCGGAAGCAGACATGCCCTCGACCGTAGGCGCCGAACGCAATGTAGAACAGCGAATGTTTCTTCACCTGATGAAGAAGTGCTTCACTGGTCAGATGCACTTCGACCCCGCCCAGCTCGAGACGCTCCTCGCCATCGCCGAGGAGGGATCGTTCGACGCCGCGGCCCGGCGGCTGCACGTGACGCCCAGTGCGGTCAGTCAGCGGGTGCGCGCGGCGGAGCGGGCTGCCGGGCAGGTGTTGGTGCGGCGTACGTCGCCGGCGGAGATCACCGACGCGGGGGCACCCCTGATGCGACTCGGTCGGCAGATGCGCCTCCTCGCCGCCGAGGCCGCCGCGTCGATGGGCAACGACGCCGTCGTGGACCTCGCGGTCGCGGTGAACGCCGACTCCCTGGCGACCTGGTTCCGGCCGGTGCTCGCGACCGTGGCCGAGCTGCCGACGACGGCCCTGCGACTCTTCGTGGAGGACGAGTCGTTGTCGCACGACCTGCTCCGTCGGGGCGAGGTGCTGGCGGCCGTCACCGGCGAACCCCAACCGGTCCAGGGCTGCTCGGTCGAGCCGCTCGGCACGCTTCGATACGTCCCCGCCGCGGCGCCCGCGTTCGTGGAGCGGCACCGGCGGGGGAGGAGCTTCGACTGGTCGAGGGCTCCGGTCGTGGTCTTCAACGCCAAGGACCGGCTCCAGGACGGTGTGCTCGCCGCCCACGGGGCGACTCGTCCGGCCGTGGTGCACCGGGTGCCGAGCTCGGCGGACTTCCACGAGGCCGTGCTCTGCGGTCTGGGATGGGGAGCGGTCCCCGAGCCACAGCTCGAGCCGGCGCTGGCGGCGGGCGACCTGGTCCGCCTGCCCGGTGCGAAGGCGGTCGGCGTGCCACTCCACTGGCAGCGCTGGCGACTCGACAGCCCCGCCCTCGACGCGCTCACCGACGCCGTACGACGAGCCGCGGCCGGCGCACTGCACCGCCTGCGCTGACGGGAGTACGTCACACTCTGTGGTTTCGGGCCCGGTGGCGGAGTTACCTTCGAAGGGACGGGGATCACACCACGGGTTGGACCAACGCAGTTTCGCCCGGCTTTGTGCTGGAAGGCGAGCTCGAAGAGATTTGAAGCATCTGCGCACCATTGTCCACTCCAAGACGGTCCTGCTCCTCGGCGTCGCTGTCGCGCTCGCCGTGCCGGCCGTCACGCTGCCGCGCCTGCCGTCGGTCTCGCCCTGGCCGATCCTGCTCGGCCTGCTGCCTTGGATGATCGGCAAGTACGTCCTGTGTCCGCTGAGGTGGCGCGCCCTGACGAACGCCGACTTCGGTCGCCGCTGGTTCCTCCGTGCGTACGCCGAGTCCGAGCTGCTCGGACTTCTCACACCCGGCCACGTCGGGGCGGACCTCTGGCGGATCCGCAGGCTCACCCACGCCGACGTCCCACGCGGTGACGCGGTGGCCAGTGTCGCGGTCGACCGGACCGTGGGGGCGGTGGGGCTGGCGATGTTCGTGGTGTTCGCCGGGTCGGCACTCCCGTGGCGCATGATGCTCACCGCGTTGGGCATCGGGCTGGCGTTCGTCGTGGGCTTCCTCGTGGTCAGGCGCGTCCGCCCGAAGCTGCTCCCGCTCGGGCCGCTGCCGCCGCCGAAGAGGTTCGCGCACGCGCTGGCCCTTTCGGCCGCCTATCAGGCGTCGATCGCCATGCTGCTGCTCGGCACCCTGGGCGCGACTGGCTACACGCTCTCGCCGCTGGAGCTGCTCGGTGCGTTCGGCGCCAGCCAGGTCGCGGGCGCCGTACCGGGTCCCAACGGTGCGAGCCCCCGCGACGGCGCGCTCGTGGTCGGCCTGGTCGCCCTCGGCGTCCCGTGGACCGCGGCCGCGGCTGCGGTCACCCTCAAGGCGGCCGTCGCCTGGCTGCCCGCCCTGGCCCTCGGCGGCGCCAGCCTGATCGCGACCCGACGGATGATCCGCCACACGGCAGCTGCCTGACCTGCAGTCCTCCCTCTTATTCGGGAGGAAACCTGGCGCGCCTTCGCGCACACTGGGGGCAGGGAGGGTCAGTGGTTCGCTGGTTGTGGATCTTCAAACAGGCCATCCTCGTCGTCAGTGGCGTCGGGGCCTACTTCGGTGTCCGGGGAGCCACCGAGGGCTCGGTCGACGCCGCGATCCAACACGCCCACCTGATCGTCGAGTGGGAGCAGGCCCTCGGCATCTACGTCGAGAAGACCCTCCAGGCGCCGTTCACCGAGTCCGCCCTCCTGGCCACCCTGGCCAACTGGGTCTACATCTGGGGGCACTGGCCGGTCATCGGTGCGACGATGCTCTGGACCGGCATCTGGCACCGCGCCGTGTTCCTCCGGCTCCGTGACGCCATGCTGGTCTCCGGGCTGCTGGGCATGACCATCTTCGTGTTCTACCCGGTGGCGCCGCCCCGGCTGGCCGGCCTCGGGTTCATGGACAGTGTGAGCGAGCGGTCGCTGTCCTACCGCGTGCTCCAGCCGCCTGCCTTCGTCGACCAGTACGCCGCCATGCCGAGCCTGCACGCCGGATGGGACCTGCTGATCGGCATCGCGATCATCAGCGCCTCCTCCTCGGTGGCGCTCCGAGCCTTCGGCCTCGCCATGCCGGTGCTGATGGCGGTGGCCGTGGTGGTGACCGGCAACCACTTCATCCTCGACGTGGCGGCCGGGCTGCTCCTGGCGCTCATCGGCCACGCGGCGAGCGTCGCGCTAGAGCATCGACGGGTACGTCGGTCGCCCGGCCGCGTCCTCCGGGTGGCGTCGTGAGCCTGCTCGCGATCGCGCACCGGGCCGGCAACTCGCTCACCGGGCTCCACGAGGCAAACCGGCTCGGCGTCGACGTGATCGAGTGCGACATCCACCGGCACCGCAACCGTCTCGAGGCAACCCACCTCAAGAGCGCCGGCCCGTTCCCGTTCCTCTGGGACCGCTGGGAGCTGGTCCCCGTGACGGCGCCACGGCTCGGGCTCCGCGAGCTGCTCGAGGCCGATCGGCACGGCACCACGTTCATGCTCGACCTCAAGGGCATCGGCACCGGTGTCGGTGCCGCCGTGGCCCGGTTGCTGGGCACCCGCGGACACCGCCGGCCGGTCCTCGTCTGCGGTCGCAACTGGCGCGCGGTCGAGGAGGTGGCCGTGCTCGAGCACGTGCAGCCGGTGCTCTCCGCCCGCAATGCACGGGAGCTAGGCGGCTTGTGGGAGAAGGTGGGCGGCGGCCGCATCCATGGCGTCTCGGTCCACAACTCGCTGCTCGACGGGGCGGTCGTGGCCAAGCTCCGGCGTCATGTCGAAGTCGTGATGACCTGGCCGATCAACGACCTGACGATGTTGGACCTGATGGTCGACATCGGGGTCAACGGCATCATCAGCGACGAGCTGGAGGTGCTGGCCGAGGTGGTCAGGCGCCGGGACTGACCTGCCGCGCGCCGGGACCGGGAGCACTCCGCGACTCCCGCGCCGACTCGAGCCGATGCCCGGCGGCGCACTCCACCGCAACCGAGACGGGTTCGCCGCAGTCGCGGTGCGTGACCACCACAGCAGGCCCCGCGTCGTCCGCGCGGTGGCGGTCGCCCCAGTTCAGCAGCGAGATCAGCACCGGATAGAGGTCCAGGCCCTTCTCGGTCAGCTTGTACTCGTGGCGCGTGCGGCGTCCGGGCTCCCGGTAGGGGAGCGCCTCGAGCACGCCCGCGGCGACCAGCTTGCGCAGTCGGTCGGCGAGCACCGGGTCCGAGACGCCCATGTGGTCGCGCATCTGGTCGAAGCGCCGTACGCCGTTGAAGGCCTCGCGCAGCACGAGGATCGTCCACTTCTCGCCGATCACGTCGAGGGTGCGCTGGATCGAGCAGTTGTCGGTGTCGTAGTCGAGCCACTGCACGGCGTCACCTGTCTCTCGTTGTGTCGGCGCGGCCAGTGTAGTCTAACTTCGAGAAACACAGTCAGCCTACGAACGGAGTCGCCCATGACCACCCACACGCAGGGCCCCGACGTCTCGCTGCCGGCCGCCAGCGCGTTCGTCGCGGCGTCCGGTTTCGTCGTCGACGAGGTCACGCCCACGCACGTGCAGGGTCACGTCGACCTCGACGAGTCACACCACACGCCCTGGGGAGTCGTCCACGGGGGCGTCTACGCGACGATCGTCGAGAGCGCCGGCAGCATCGGCGCCAGCCATGCCGTGGGTGAGCGCGGACAGTTCGCTGTCGGCGTGCACAACGGCACCGACTTCCTCCGCTCGACCACCGGCGGCCGCGCCACCGTCGTCGCCGACGCCCTCCACCAGGGCCGCAGCCAGCAGCTGTGGGACGTCGTCATCACCGACGACTCGACCGGCAAGGTGCTGGCGCGCGGACAGCTGAGACTGCAGAACCTGCCGCTGCCGTCGTACGACGACAAGGGCGGCAACTGACATGTCGGAGCGTTCGACAGTCGTCACCTGGAGCGACAACTCAGAGGCCCTTGCCGCCCTGCCGAAGCTCGACGGCCTCGACTTCCTCAAGCAGATGATGGCCGGCGAGCTGCCGCCGGCACCGATCGCCGGGCACATGCGCATGGAGTTGGTCGAGGCCGAGCCCGGGACGGTGACGTTCCGCTGCCACCCCGACGAGTCGCACTACAACCCGATCGGCATGGTGCACGGCGGGCTGGTCTGCACGCTGCTCGACTCGGCGCTCGGTTGCGCGGCCCAGACGACCCTGCCGGCGGGCACGGGCTACACGTCCATCGAGCTCAAGGTGAGCTACCTGCGCCCGGTGACCTCCGACAGTGGACCGCTCACCTGCACGGGTCGGGTCACCAAGCCCGGTCGCCGGGTCACGTTCGCGGAGGGCGAGGTCGTCGACAAGGACGGCCGCACCGTCGCCACCGCCTCCGGCACCTTGCTGGTCTTCCCGCTCGACATTCCCGCAACGTGACCGCTCAGGAGCGGACTCAGAACTCGTAGCCGCAGTTCGAGCCGATCTCGCGGAACGAGCCCTTGGTGGGGAAGATCTTGACCTCGTCGACCTTTCTGTCCCTGGGCCCGGGGCGATTCTTGAGCAGCTGGACGGTGACTTCGGCGCGCCAGTGGCTGTAGTAGAGGCCAAGCCAGTTCGTCCGGTCGGCGGCAGTGGTGATGTAGTCGTACTTCAGGTTGTTGATCTGCAACCAGCCTGACTCCGTGTGGCGTGGATCCGCTGTGCGCCACGTGCCACCCTTGTAGTACTGCCACTTGACCCAGCGCTTGACCATGTACTTTCCCTTGCCGTACAGGTCTGCAGGGTCGGAGAACGTGACCCGCACCGAGATGGCGGACTTGTACGTGTCGCAGTTGCGCCACTTCGCGGTGGTCTTGAACGTGCCGGCCGCGGCCGACGTGGTGAACGCCAGCATGAGCGCGCTCACGAGCAGCGCGACCATCGTCATTCGTCGCATCTTCATCGGTGCCCCTCCTTCAACTGCCTTGTCTGAGTCGGTCTGACGAGTCGCTCGGTGACGAGCCATCACCGGATGACCTGGATCGTGGCGATGCCTGTCTTGGCGTTCATGGCGTTCGGCGAGTTCGAGAACGTCACCTGCAACCGGTGCTGGCCGATCCTGACCGGATTGCCGACCAGGGTCAGCCTGTTGCCGTTCGCCGCCGTGAGGTTCACGGTGAGGTGCTTCTTGCCGTCGATCAGAAGAGTGAGCCGCCCGGTTGCGTTGATCGCCGGCGTCGTGGTGAGCCGCGCCGTCACCCGGATCTTCTCCCGCGCGCCGAACACCAGATCGGTCACGCGTCCGGTCAGCTTCGTCGCGGCCTTCACCGCCACGTTCACCGGCGTGGAGGCCGAGGCCAGGAACGCGCTGCTGCCCGAGTAGGTCGCCGTCAGCGTGTGCGCTCCGAGTGCGAGGTCCTTGGGCAGCGTGAAGGTCGCGTTTCCCGCGACCAACGCGACAGTTGCCAGCACCTGGCCGCCGTCGCTGATCGTCACGGTGCCAGTCGGCGGTCCACTCGTGCCGCTGACCGTGACCGTGACGGTGCCGCCCGCGCCGTACGCGATCGCGGCAGGCGCCCGCAGGGTCGTCGAGCTCGCCTTCTGCTCGACGACCCGATTCGGGTCGAAGGCCCACAGCTCGTTTCCGACGTTGCGATCGTTGTCGGGGCTGTTGATGAAGTAGAGCCGGCTCGCGGCGCCATAGAAGACCATGGGCCCGTCCGTCACCGCGCCGGCGAGGTTGGGCAGGTCGTGGACGAGCTCGGTTCCTGCGACGGTTCCGTCGGTGCGGAAGAGGTTCCGCCCGGTGCTGTTGCTGGCTCCGAAATAGACGTGGGAGCCCCACGCCTCGAACGGGAACGGATTGGAGCCGGGCGTTCCGGCGCGCAGGTCTCCCAGCAAGGTCGACGTACTGCCGTCGGAATGCCAGAGCTCGCGGCCGGTGGCCGGCTGTGTCAGCGAGAAGACCACGCCAGTGCCCAGGGCCACCGCGGAGCCGGCGTCGCCGGGAAGACTCACCCGTTGCCCCGCGCTCGTACCGTCGGTGGCCCACAGGCCGTCCCAGTCGCCGTTCCACGAAGAGTAGAAGAGCTTGCCCCCGGCGGTGACCGGTTCGAAGTCCCAGTGGTCTCCGAGGAAGGCAATGCGGAGCGAGGCGACCAGGCTCGTCCCACCGGGGGTCCCGTCGGTCCGCCACAGCTCCGGGCCCGCGAAGTCGGAGTCCGTGCCCTCGGTGAGGAAATAGAGCGAACCGCCCATCGAGGCCGTTCCTGTCATGAACGGGAACCGGGTACTCTGCTGCGGCTCCTCAGTGCTGATGTCCTTGACCAAGGAGGGCAGACCACTGGGGCCGACCCTCCACAGTTCCCGCCCTGTGCCGGAGAGCGCTACGTAGTGGTCTCCCCACTCATTGACGGCGGCCGTGCGGATGCTCTGGTCGGCAGTGAAGAGCAGGGTGTCCCCGACCATGCCGAGCGAGATCGGGTTGGCATCGGTCCAGGACGTGCTCCATTCGCCCTCGAGCTCAGGGTCCGACGTCATGAGCACAGTGGTGTTGATGTCGAGGAGCTGCGGCGTCGAGCCGGGCCCGGTCCAGCGGTACACCTCAGCGCCGTGCGTGCCGTCGTCGGCCTGGACGTACACGGCGCCGGGTCCCGCGCCGAGGAGCTGCGTGGCGCCGTCGGGCGTCAGGTCGGCCACCATCGCTGTCCCGGCCGCGGTGCCGTCGGAGTGCCAGAGTTCCTGGCCATCAGTGCCGTTGTCCGCCGTGAAGACGAGGCCGTCGTCGAAGGCGCGGAGTGAGACGACCCGGCCCAGCCCGTCGGGGTTCGGATCGAAGAACTCGTGCGTGCCCGCCTCGGTGCCGTCAGAGGTCCACAGCTCGGTGTCCTGCGAGACGGTGCCACTGTTGCCGTGGAGCAGCCAGAAGACTCGGTCGCCGATCGCGACGCTGTCGGCGCTGACCGCGCCCTCGAGGCCGGTGGCGATCCGATAGGGCTCCGGCGGTGGGTCGGCGGACGCAGGCACCTGCAGCAACGCCGCCAGCGCGGCCACGACGACAAATCCGAGCACGCGCCTGGAACGAGCCATCGCCGTACCTCCGTGACCGCCCCCGGTTTCACCAAGTCTCATGCCGTCGGTTCGAGAACCACATGAAACGACGTAATCCCCTGAAAATTGGGGACAAAGCGGACTAGTCCACTGGTTTCGCCCTGGACGGGAAAGCCATGTCACGCATCCGCACGGCGGCACTCACGACGTACAGCACGATGCACATGGAGAGCGCCCAGTACGCCTGGTCAATGGCGGGCACGGCAAGAACATCGGTCGGATCGACTCGTCGACCACGATGATCGTCGAGTCGATCAAGACCGAGCGGCGCTGACGCCGGACGCTCGACGGGGCATCCCGGACTAGAGTCGAACGTATGGAGGTCGGGCAACATTTCGTGGGCATCGACCTGGCGTGGAAGCCGGCCAACCGCACGGGCATCGCGGTGGTCGACGAGTCCGGTCGGCTGCGTACGTCGGGAGTCGTGCGGAGCGATGACGAGATCGCCGACTGGCTGGCCATGCATGCGGCGAAGCCTGTCGTCGTGGCGGTGGACGCGCCGCTGGTCGTGCCCAACGCGACCGGTCAGCGCGTCGGGGAGAACCTCGTGGCCAGGGCGTTCGCGAGCTACCACGCGTCGCCGTACCCCTCGAACCGGGCGAACCCGATGTTCGATCCGCCGCGCGCCGAGTCCTTGGCGCACCGGTTCGGCTGGTCGGTGGATCCCGGCGAGCGGGGCAGCGCGGAGAGCCCGGTGTGCATCGAGGTCTATCCGCACCCGGCGATGGTGAGCCTGTTCGGCCTGAGCAAGGTGCTGCCCTACAAGTCGGGTCGGGGACGCACGCCGGACGCGCGGCGCGGGACCTTCGGCGAGCTGATGGATCACCTCGAGGCGGTCCATGAGCTGCAGCTGTCGAGCGTGCGCCGGTGGCAGGAGATCCGCACGGCCGTGGACCAGGCGACCCGGCACGTGCACCTGGAAGTGATCGAGGACGAGATCGACGCGATCCTGTGCGCTCACCTCGCATGGCTGTGGCACCACCGGCCGGATGAGCTCAGGGTCTACGGGAGTCTCGCCGAGGGCTACATCGTGGCGCCGCCACCACCCGAGAGAGACGGCTCGCCGGCCACTCGCGACCACCGTCTCGTCGCCACCTTCGGGCGCACCGTCATCGGCCGCCCCGCGGGGTACGGCGGCGAGGAACGCGAGCGCGTGTGGAAGCAGGCCGTCCGCACCGCGTTCAGGGGTTGCGCGCTGCCGAAGGACTGTCGGGTGGCGATCGAGCTCGCGTTCATGCTCGCGCCACACCAGACCGGGCTCAACGAACCCGATCTCGACAACCTCGTCACGCCCACGATCGACGCACTCGACGAGGTGCTCGGGCGCCTGCCGGGCACCGGCTCGCGCATCGCCGCGGACGACGTACGGGTGGACCGGATCATGGCCTCCAAGCAGCCCGCCACCGGTGAGCCCGGCGCACACATCGTCGTCCGCGAGCTGCCGCCCAGATAGCCGACGCTGTTACCGCCTCAGGCAGGTCAGCACGAACGAGTTCGGACCGAGCCCGCGTCCGAGCCACATGTAGGAGCCCGTGCCGACGTACCTCGGGCAGAAGCTGGAGGAGATACGGCTGGCACGCGTGTAGCTGTACGCCGAGTAGACGAGCTTGCTCTTGGCCACGTGGAACATGTGCGGCTGCGCGCAGTTCACGCGCTGCGCGTAGCGCGTGCCACACATGCGGAGGCGCTGCGGAAGGGTGGTGGTCACCTTCGTGAGGCGCCCGGTGGTCGACGTTGCGAGGGTGGTCACGCCGCCCTGGACGCCGAGGGTGCAGATCACCCAGTGCGAGCCCGCGGCGCGCTGGGCGGCGGTCGGGATGAAGATCCAGTTGTCGTACGCCGACTCGGCGTACCTGATCGTGTTGTTGCCGAGGACCAGCTTGATCGCCGGCCGGCACTTCGAGGAGACGAAGTTGCGGAACCGGGCGTTGGAGCCGTCCAGCGGGATGTCCGACGGCACCGCGGCGCGGGCGATGACCTTCAGGGTGTGCTTGGTGGCGCACGAGACCGGGCCCCTCGGGAGTGACGCCGAGCTGTTCGCGGCCGAGAGCTGCACGTTGAAGCACTGGTTCACCCGCGGCGCACCGGCCAGTGGGTCGGCGGCTGCCGCGGCCTGCGCCTGGGTGGCGGGGGAGAGGAGGAGCGCGGCGAGCACCGTCAGGGTGACGGTGACGGCAACGTTGCGCACGGATCGAAGCATGGGCTTCCCTTCACTGAAGACTGCGAGCAATCTAGAGGTCGGATGCCGACTTCGTCCGCGAATCGCCGAATCGGAAGTCGCCTTCAGTGCGCGAGGTAGTCGTTCTGCCCGAGCCGGTGCAGCACGAGGGCGAGAGTCACCCGGGTCAACCCCGGGGCAGTCGTGATCGAGTAGCCCAGCTCGGCCTCGGCGCGGGCGACCCGCGCCGCGACGGAGTTGTGGTGGATGTGCAGCTGTCGAGCCGCTTCGCGCAACGAGCCGACGCACAGCAGCACCTCCACGGTGCGCAAGACGTCCTGGCCGGACGAGGTCTTGCCCAGCCGCTCCAGCGCCTGGACGTCGGCCACGCCTGCGACGTCCTCGGGGCGGAGCTTGGCGGCGAGGAGCTCGTAGGGCCCGAGGTCCGCCTGGAACATGAGGTTGCGACTCGCGGGTCCGTCAGACGCGTAGCGCAGCGCGTTGATCGCGCCCTGCCAGGCTTCCTGCACCTCGGTCGCCCGGAACGGACGGCTCACGCCCACGTGGGTCCCCGGAGGCACCGCCGCGTCGCGCTCCGGCGGAGCCGCGGTCGCGATCGCCGTGATGCCGTCCAGCTGGGCGATCCGACGCCAGGCATGGGTCGGCAGGTGCGCGACGACGTGCGCCGCGGCCGCGCGGTCGCCGTGCACCGCCAGCATGGTGACCGGGGTCGAGGGGGTGATCCCGAGGAGCTGGATCGCACGGGAGCGGTCGGCGCTCGAGGCCACTCGCCCGAGGATCAGCTCGAGGAGCGCGGGGTCGTCCATGCGCAGGGTGGATGCTCCCGGGTTGCCCAGCGCCGCGATGCAGGCCAGGCCGAACCTCTCGAGCAGCACGTCGTCGAGGGGGAAGGCCTCCTGCGGGCTGCGCGAGATCCACACCGTGTGCCCGGTGACGAGCAGGCGGGTCGAGGCGTGCTCGGGGCAGCGTTCGCCGGGCTCGGCGATCCCGACCGAGCCCTCGGCGAACCGGCCGGCCTGGGAGAGCACGGTCTGGATGTCAGAACGTTGCTCGATCAGGGCGTCGAAGAAGCCCACCACACGCATGGCGTTCTCGGCCCTGGCGTCCAGGGACGAAAACCTCAGCAACAACCCTTGCATACGGGCACCGCGCTCTCTCACGAGTCCAGGGTGCCCAGTAGACACCGTGTCTACTGAGTTCGCAAGGGGTGTCCCATCAGGGACTGAGGACGAATCCCTCGTAGTCGGCGTCGACCTGCTCCCGGCAACGGCGTGAGTAGTTGTCGTACCCGCCGACGTACACCATGAAGGACTTCGGCTTCCCCTCGATGTTGGCGCCCTTGTACCAGGAGTCGGTGCCGCCGAACAGCGTGTACGACGCGGCGGTCTGCACCTCGGCGTCCCACTTGTTCTCCCACTCCGCGGTGGTGTCGATCCGCTGGACGCCACGCGTGTCCAGGTCGTGGATGACGTCGAGCACGTACTGCACCTGCCACTCGGCCCCGGCGATCATCTGCGCCAGGACGCCGGGGCTGCCGGGGCCGTGGATCATGAAGAGGTTCGGGAATCCGGCGACGAACATGCCGAGGTAGTTGGTCGCCCCGTCCTTCCACTTGTCGCGCAGGTCCAGGCCGTCGACGCCGGTGACGTTGAGCCGGGTCAGCGAGCCACTCACCGCGTCGAAACCCGTCGCGAGGACGAGGATGTCTAGCTCGTACTCGCCGTCGGCGGTGCGGACGCCACGCGGCGTGATCTCCTCGATCGGCGACTCGCGTACGTCGACGAGCGTCACGTTCTCGCGGTTGTACGTCGCGTGGTAGCCGCTGTCGAGACACACCCGCTTGGTGCCGATCGCGTAGCGAGGGCAGAGCTTCTCGGCGACCACGGGGTCGGTGACGATCGAGCGGATCTTGTTGCGCATGAACTCCGCCAGGAGCTCGTTCGCCTCCGCGTTCACCATGGTGTCGTTGAAGGCCACGAGCAGGTTGAACCCCGATCGGGACGCGTACAGGTCCTCCATGATCGCCTCGCGGACAGCGGGCTCCATGTCGAGGATGGCGCCGTACTTCGGAGGAAACATGCTGAGGCCCTGGTCGGTGCGCATCGCCTCGCGCCGTTCCGCGTAGGTGTCCTTCCATTCGCGCTCGTAGTCCGGATCCAGCGGCTGGTTGTTGTTGGGCATCGTGAACGCCGGGGTCCGCTGGAAGACGTGGAGGTGGCTGGCCGTCTTGGCGATCTCGGGGATGGCCTGGACCCCGGAGGAGCCGGTGCCGATCACGCCGACCCGCAGGCCGTCGAACGACACGCCCTCCTTCGGCCACTGCGACGTGTGGTGCCAGTCGCCCTCGAACGAGTCCAGTCCCGGGAAGCCAGGGACGTTGGTGGCGTCGAGGCTGCCCGTCGCGGAGATCACGTAGTGGGCCGTCACCTCGTCACCGCGCTCGGTGGTCAGGTGCCAGATGTTTGCTTCTTCGTCGAACCGCATCGAGTTGACCCGGGCGTCGAAGACGATGTCCTCCCGCAGGCCGAAGCGGTCGGCCACGTGGTTGGCGTACCGCTCGATGTCGGGCTGGGCGGAGAAGTTCTCGGGCCAGCTCCACTCCTGCTGGAGCTCCTCGTCGAAGCTGTAGGAGTACTGCATGCTCTCGATGTCGACGCGGGCACCCGGGTAGCGGTTCCAGTACCAGGTGCCGCCGACGCCACCGCCGGCCTCGAAGCAGATCGTCTGGGTGCCCTCGCTGCGCAGCCGGTGCAGGGCGTACATCCCGCCGAAGCCGGCGCCGATCACGACCACCTTGTAGTGCCCGGTGACGAGTTCATTCACGACTGAAGGCCTTTCTTGAGAGCGGTCAGTGCCTCGGCGCGCATCCGCTGCGAGACTGCGGCGGCCGGAATCGCGCCACCCGAGCCGTGGAAGGTTCCGGGAAAGAGGTGGAGCTCGGTGGGCACGCCGGCTCCCAGGAGCCGTCGTGCGTAGTCGATGCCCTCATCGCGCAACGGGTCGTACTCCGCGACCACGACGTACGCCGGCGGCAGGCCAGTCAGGTCGTGCGCCCGGGCGGGGGCGGCGTACGCCGGAACGTCGCCGCTGGCGTCGGGGCCGAGGTAGTGCCGCCAGCTGGCGCGTGCGCTCTTCACGGTCCAGATCGGGGCGTCCGGGTAGGCGAGCATCGACGGTGTGCTGCAGCGGTCGTCGAGGACGGGGATGTCGAGCATCTGGAAGCAGATCTCCGGACCGTTGCGGTCCCGTGCCATCAGGGTCATCGCGGCCGCGAAGCAGGCACCGGCGCTGACGCCGGCGACGGCGATCCGCGCGGGGTCGATGCCCAGGGACTCGCTGTTCTTCTCCACCCAGAGCAGGACGGCGTAGCAGTCCTCCACCGGTCCGGGGAACGGGGTCTCGGGAGCCAGCCGGTAGTTGACGGAGATGACGACCGCGCCGGTCGCGGCTGCCATCTGCGCAGGCAGGGCAAGGTCGCCGTCGGCGCTGCCGGTGACGAAGCCGCCGCCGTGTGCGTAGACCACAGCTGGCCGCGCCGACTCCTGGTCGTTGGGGGAGAAGATCAACACCGGCACGTCGGGCTCCCCGTCGGGGCCGGCAGCCTCTCCGCTCGTGATGGTGATCCCCTCGGGTGCCTCGAACGGCGGGATGCTGGCGGACATCTGCTCGAGCATTGCCCGCGCGGCGACCGGGTCCGAGACGTCCAGGGTGGGGAGCATCGAGACCCAGGGCTGCAGCTCGATGTCGAAGTTGTAGGTCATGGGTCCCAGCCTCGCGGGGCAACGTGACCCGGGTCACCCTCCACGTGGCGTCGATCCGACGCGCGACCTAGCCAACTGGCTCGTTCAGGTCAGCAGGGCGACCCAGGCATCGAGAAGGGCCTCGTGCACGGTCGCTCGCCCGTGCGCCCACCCCTCGGCCGCGTAGTGGTCGAAGAGGTCGTGGAGCAACCCCCACGCCGCGCGGGCCCTCACCTGCTGTTCGTCCTCGCTCAGGCGTGACCGGGACCCGAGCCCTTGGACGATGCTGCGCACGGCATCGCCTCGAAGCGTCGCGAGATCTGCGGGAAGGTTCGCCTCGATCTGATCGGCCTGCTGGATGGCCGAGAACGCCGGGGCGAAGGTCTCCCAGTGGTCCAGCGCCACGTCCAACCAGTCCGACATCCCGGTCCGGCCGCGGGCCACGGCGCCCGGAAGCAACTCCCACAGCTCGCTGGTGTCCTGCAGGATCGGCTCCCTGATCGCGTCGACCAGATCCAGCTTCGAGGCGAAGTGCAGGTAGAACGTCGCCCGGGAGACGCCAGCCTTCGTGACGATGTCATCGATGGTCGTGGTGGCGTACCCCTTGGCGAGGAAGACCGCGACGGCCGCGTCGATGAGCCGTGCCCGGGTGAGCGCCTTCTGCTCCTCCCGCTGGCTCGGAACTGCTGTCTGCGTTGCCCCAAGCCGTCTGCTGCGCCCCATTCCGCGCATGTTACGCGGGCCGGCATCAACGAGGGAGCAGCACGCCTCGGTCGCGCAGGATGTCGGCGTCGGCTCCGGTCTGGTCGCTGAAGACGATTGCCTCCTCGATGCTGGAGAATCCACGCGACAGCAGCTCGCGCTGGGCGACGATGCGTCCGGCGGCCTCGTCGGTGATGCCGAGGAACGAGGCAAGGGTTCCTCGGGGAGCGTTGTTCAGGTCGATCAGTCCGCCGTCGTGGTAGGTCCGCTTGTAGTCGGGGCGACCGATCATCAGCTCCCGGGCCAGCGACGGATCGGAGGCGACCAGCCGGCGCGCCTCGTCGCGGCGGTTGCGCGCCGCCAGGGCGTTGCCCACCGCTGGATCCACGAAGCCCTGGTGTGGGTGGTACGGGGCCGGGTAGACGGCCTGTCGCGGTGCCCGCAGCTGCAGGCAGGCCATCACGATCATCACGATCGCCAGCATGGCCATCACGGTGGAGAGGACTCCGCCGAAGGTGCCCTGCGGGTCGCCGTTGGCGTCGGTCGGGGTCACCGCGCTCAGGCCCAGGAGCACGAGTGCGCCCGCGCCGTACGCCACGGCATTGCGGCGCAGCCCGGGCTCGTTCAGTCGTGACGATGCATGCACGAAGGGGATCCAGGCTCCGATCCCGGCGGTCGCGACGGTGACGGTGTAGTACCACCTGCCCTGCGCGATCAGGCTGCTGTGAAGACTCACCGGCTCCCCCTTCCACGTTCTTCGCCGAGTGCGCCGAATGCTCGCAGAATCCGGCCCCTGCCGCCGGGTTTTGGGTCGATTCGCCAGCGGCGCGGACGTACGGCGGGCATCCTTGGGCGTGGGGTTGAACCGAGGGGGAGTCACGTGCGGTGTGTAGGGGGAGTGCTCGTCGCTGCCCTCTTGCTGTCGGCGTGTGCACCCAGCGGCGCCGAAGGTCCTGACACCAGCACGCTGGCCACCCCGACCGAGCCCGCGATGAGCGAATCCTCGTCGGCAGTCACGGCCACGGACGCTGAACGGACCTCGGCCAACGACACGGCCGTCGCTGCTCTGGCCCTGCTCGCAGTGAAGGGGCGGGCGCCGATGACCGGCTACGACCGGGCGCGGTACGGACAGGCGTGGCTCGACGCCGATCGAAACGGCTGCGACACCCGCAACGACGTGCTCGCCGAGCAGCTCGCGGCCGTCGTCCGGGAGTCCAACGGGTGCGTGGTCGCCACGGGCGAGTACGACGACCCGTACACCGGCAGCACCATCGACTACCGACACGGCGACGGCACCCTGATCGACGTCGACCACGTGGTCGCCCTCGGCAACTCGTGGGCCACCGGCGCCTTCCGCTGGGACATCAAGAAGCGCGCGGCCTTCGCCAACGACCCGCTCAACCTGCTGCCGGCCGACGCGGGTGCCAACCGGCAGAAGGGTGACGGCGACGCCGCGACCTGGCTGCCGCCGAACAAGCCGTTCCGGTGTGAGTACGTCGCCCGGCAGGTCGCGGTGAAGACGAAGTACCGGTTGTGGGTGACCGCGCCCGAGAAGGCCGCGGTGGTCAGGATCCTCGCGACCTGCCCTGACCAAGCGCTGCCGGAGGACCGTTGGGCGGCATCCACCCGCGTCGACCACGACATCACCGACCCCGGCGTGTTGCCAGCGGTGAAGAGCTTCACGAGCACCTACTTCAAGAACTGTGACGCGGCTCGGGCTGCTGGTGTGGCACCGGTGCGCAGGGGAGACCCCGGCTACGGTGCGCACCTCGACCGCGACGGAGACGGAGTCGGGTGCGAGTAGCCCACTCCACGTTCAGGCGGCCCACGGTGGTGGCATGGGGGCTCCGGGCTCTCGACTGACGTGTCGATGGCCGGTGGGTGTGGTGACGGTGACCTCGTGTGGTCGGTCGGGTGGCCCCGGTTGGTGCTCCCAACCGGGCTGCTCCTTGGTGTAGTTGCACCACTCGCACAGCCCTTGACCGTTGTCGACGCTCGTCTCGCCACCTCGGGAGACCGGGACGGGATGGTCGATGTGGCGCACGGGCGCATTGCAGTAGGGATTGCGGCAGATGTCGTCGCGCAGCTTGATGAAGTCGCGCAGGTCGGGCGGGAAGAGCCGTTGGGCGGACTCGAGCGACATCAACGACCCGTCGGGCATCGCGAACACGCGCCGCAGGGTTGAGCGCTGCTCATCGGACGCGGCCACCATCTGGCGCGCGACGGAGGCCGGGACGGGTCCGTGGCCGGGCAGGTGCCCGGGGGTGCTGTCGCCACCGAGCAGGGTCTCGGCCGAGACCAGGAGCTGGACCGCGACCGGTGGCTTCTTGGTGTCGGACTCCAAGCCGGCCAGTCGGGCGGCAGCGAGATCGGCGGTGATCTGCGAGCACGTGCGATCGTCGCCTGCCGCGCGGACGGAGCCGGCGGCCTTGTCGAGGGAGCCCATGATGGCCGGGAGCATCGTGTCCGCGACGATCGCGGTGACGCGGGCGGTGCCGTCGCCCAGGTCGCGACCGACGACGCGGCGATTGCCCCAGGCCTTGGCGCGGCGCTTCAGGGCTGCGCTCTCGTCGAGCCTCAGGACGATGCGGCGGATGTCCATGGTCAGCGCCTTGTCGCCCTTGCCCTCGAGATCGAGCGTGATCTCGGCGTCGGCCTTCAACCGGTCTTCGCGGGTCAGGTGGGCGGTCTCTTCGGCGATGATCATCGCGCGGCGCTCGTTGAGGTCGCCGCAGGCCAGGGCCAGGTGGGTGCAGGGCAGGTCGTGGGCCAGTGCGAGCCCCAGCTTGGTCAGGCGCTGGCCGACATGGGGCGACTCGCGGCGGGCCGCGGCGACCTCGTTGGGCACCGACGCCGAGGGTCGGCCCGTCTTGGTCGTGCGCGCCTTGGCGAGCTCGGCGGTGAGAGTGGCCTGCAGGGCTGCGGCCGCCGACTTCGTGCGCTCGAGTGCGTCGATCTGGTCGATCAGCTCGACGTCGGTGGCTGGGGGCTTGGTGCGGGCGATCCGTTCGACGAGGTCGCGCAGCCCATCGGTGTCGGGCCGAGCGTCATCGGCGTGGGACGGCGTGCTGGTCATGGCCTCGGCTCCTCTCGACCGGCAGACCCCAGGGGAGGGTCGACAGTTCAACGGATGCCTTCGAGTCCCCGCCGCGATCGGCGTACTCCAGAAGGGAGAAGCGCTGCCAGCTCGATGAAGCGAGCGGAGCCCGGCACACAGGTCCCGGAGAGTCCGGGGACTCCTCTGTGAGGAGTCGGGCCCGACCGGTCAGTGTCGGTGTATTCGATCGAGCTTGAGATCAGTGTACGCCTGCTCGAAAAGAGGCACAACCCCCAATTCACAGGTCTTCTGCGGAACATTCTGGCCGGAGGCACCGACAGTCGTCCGTGGGCCGGCGTCGGATTTCGCCGAAGCCCGTACGGCGACTCGGCGCAAGCCTCACACTTGCCGCAGACCTGGGCGCGTGCCGGTCGGCGAAATGGCGGGGGGAGTGGCGATGGGTGAGCAGCGCAGGTGGACCGTGCTGTCCCTGGCGGTGTTGGTCGCCAGCCTGGCTGTGCTGGCCCTGGGCGGGTTCGTCCAGCTCGACGACATGTCCGGGTCCGGCTCCGAGCGGTGGATCATGCCGCTGGGCGCAGTGGCCGCGGTCCTCGCCGTCGTCGCACTCCGGGTGGCCTGCAGGCACACCGCGTCACGGCGTACGTTCGGTGCGGCCCTGGCCGTCATCGATGCGGCCCTCGTCGTACTCACCTTCACCCTCGAAGGGTTCCGATTCATCTGGCACGGCACCGAGGGCGAGCTGTTCCTGTTCGAGGTGGCGCTCGGTCTCGTCGCCCTGTGGATGCTCACCCCGACCTTCGAGGTCGGGCGCCCTGATCCGATGCGCGACGGCCGATCGCCCGCCCCGCAGGTGACGACGCAGGTGTCGCCATGGGTGCGCGTGTCGGCCTACGCGACGGGACTCCTGCTCGCGATCTGTCTGGCATTCATGATGGGGGCCGCGCACTTCGAGGCGACCCACTGCAGCGACCCCGGCTTCGACGGGGAGTGCGACGTCGCCAGTATTGAAGGCTTGGGCTGGTCCGCCCTCACCTTGATCGTGGTGTCGTCAGGGATCGTCGTCGCCGAAGTCCTGCGGGCACGAAGGCGTCGGCGTCCTCGCGTCCGGACTCGTGATTCGAGGACAACTGATCGATGAGGCCCTGCCCGAGCCCAGCAGCGACCTCAGCGACGAGCCAGCACCAAGGCGAAGTCGCCGGCAGGATCGCTCCACCATCGCTCGGGGTGCAGTCCCGCGGCGGCGAGCTCGGGCTCGAGCAGCGACCGGCGGAACTTCGCCGAGATCTCGGTGCGGATCTCCTCCCCGGCGTCGAAGGTCACCTTCAGGTCGAGGGCTGCGAGCTGCGCGACGATCGGACGGCGCGCCCGCAGGCGCATCTCGATCCACTCGTTCTGCGCGTCCCACAGCGCGACGTGCTCGAAGTCGTCCGGGTCCAGGTCGCCATCGAGCTCGCGGTTGAGCACGGCGATCACGTTGCGATTGAACTCCGCGGTCACGCCCGCCGAGTCGTCGTACGCCGCCACCAGCCGGTCGGCGTCCTTGACCAGGTCGACCCCGAGCAGGAACGCCTCGCCCGGGCGCATCGCCGCGGCGAGTGACGAGAGGAAGGTCTGGCGCTGACCGGGCGGGTAGTTGCCGAGGGTCCCGCCGAGCAGGGCGACCAGTCGGCGTCCGGGGGCGGGCAGCTGGTCGAGGTGGTGGTCGAAGTCGGCAACCGCGCCGTGCAGCACCAGGTCGGGGTAGTCGCGGCGCAGCCCGTCCATGGCGTCGCGCAGTGCGCCGGCACTGACATCCACCGGCACGTACGCCGACAACCGTCCGCCACGCGCCATCGCATCGAGCAGCATCCGGGTCTTCTCGCTCGACCCCGAGCCCAGCTCGAGGAGCGCCTCCGCATCAGCCACCGAGGCGATCTCGTCGGCGTGCTCGACCAGGATCGAGTGCTCGGTGCGGGTCGGGTAGTACTCCGGTAGCCGGGTGATCTCCTCGAAGAGCCGGCTGCCGCGGTCGTCGTAGAAATACTTCGGCGGCAGCCACTTCGGCGTCGCGGTCAGGCCGGTGCGGGCGTCGGCCTCGAGCGCGGCGCGCAGGTCGGCCGGGGTGAGCAGCTCGTCGAGGGTCACGGTGCCTCTTCAGGTGTTCGCATGTGGACAGGGGAGTGTGAAGCGGGTGGGGCCGCACTGGTCGAGGTCGACGACGGTGCCGACCGACAAGGGCGACCAGACCTGGTCGTCGTCCGCCGGCGAGCCCACGGCGTACTCCCAGTTACCCAACTCGAGCAGTGCCAGCCCCCGGCCCCAGGCGACCGCGGCCAGTTGCTCGCCGTTGGCGAGCAGCACCGAGCAGGGCGGCACGTCGTTGCGGGTGACCAGGCGCACCAGTGCGCTTGAGAGTGGAAGTCCTGCCTTGCGGATGCGCGCCAACGCCTCGATGATCGCCGTCCGCTCGTCGGCCGTTGCGGCGTCGATGCCCACCTGCCAGCCGTCGAGCTGGGCGACTCCCTCACAGTCCGCGTGTGCAGCCCAGGTCGCGACGGTCTGGGCATGACCGAGGGCGCCGCGGTGCCCACAGGCCACCGCGCTGGTCCAGGTCACCGTCGCGGCTCCCGCGGCGCGCCGCCGTCGGCGAGGCGTACGCCGGTCAGCGGCCAGCGCGCACCTGGTGGGAAGAAGTTGCGGTACGACGCCCGCGCGTGACCGGGTGGCGTCAGTGCGCAGCCGCCGCGCAGCACCATCTGGCCGGACATGAACTTGCCGTTGTATTCGCCGAGGGCGCCGGCCGTGGGGTGGAAGCCGGGGAAGGGCAGGTACGCCGACGAGGTCCACTCCCAGCAGTCGCCGAAGAGCTGGCGCAGCCCGTCGACCGGTTCGCCTGCGGCACGTGGGTGCCACGACTCGGTGTCGGCGAGGTTGGCCGGTGCTTGCTCCTGCAGCCGGGCGGCGTGCTCCCACTCCGCCTCGGTGGGCAGCCGCTTGCCGGCCCAGGTCGCGTAGGCGTCGGCCTCGTAGTGGCTCACGTGGCAGGCCGGCAGCTCGGGGTCGACCGGCCGGGTGCCGGTGAGCGTGTGCTCGAACCACACGCCGTCGCGGTCGGACCAGTACGCCGGAGCCGCCCACTCCTCGGACTGCACGCGAGCCCAGCCGTCGCTGAGCCACAGCTCGGGCCGGCGGTAGCCACCGTCTGCCATGAAGGCCAGCCACTCGCCGTTGGTGACGAGCCGGTCGGCGAGGCGGTAGGGCTCGAGCCACTGCTGGTGGCGGGGGAGCTCGTTGTCGAAGCAGAAGCCGCCGTCGAGGGACGTCTCATGGCCGATCTCGACCAACCCGCCGTCGAAGTCGCGCCACTCGAGGGTGCCCGACATGTCGCCGCTGCTCGGGTTGCCGGCGTACGACGGATCGAGCGGGTTGAGCGAGAGGACGTGCTTGATGTCCATCAACAGCAGCTCCTGGTGCTGCTGCTCGTGGTGGAAGCCGAGCTCGATCGTCGGCGCCAGCTTGGTCAGCGTGCCCTCGTCAAGGGTGGCCATCAGGTCGCGCATCCGGTCGTCGACGTTGCCGCGGTAGAGGCCGACGTCGTGGGCACCCGGGCGGCTGATCACGCCGCGCATCGGCCTGGACCAGCGCGGACCGACGGCCTCGTAGTAGCTGTTGAAGAGGAACCAGTAGGTGTCTTGGTACGGCGCGAAGCGCGGCTCGTTGTCGGCCAGCACGAAGGTCTCGAAGAACCAGGTGACGTGCGCCCGGTGCCATTTGGTGGGTGAGGTGTCGGGCATCGACTGGACGGTCTGGTCCTCGGGCGATAGTGGAGCCGCGAGTCTTTCGGTGTGGGCCCGGACGTCGTCGTACCGGGCGGGCAGTGAGGTCACGTCGATGCTCGCGGCGTCGCTCATGACACCAACTCTTGCAGGCCGCCCCAAGGCAAGTCACGCACTTTTCGTGGCGCCTCGAGGTCGGATCACCGCTTGGGTCGGTAGGTCCGACCGAAGCTGCGCCGGTTCGCTTCGTCGATCTCCGCGAGCTCCCAGTCGACGCGACGTCCGCCGGGCACATCGAAGATCCTGACCCCGTCGCCGAGGAAGACGGGCGCGACATAGACCTGCAGCTCGTCGATGAGATCGTGCTCGAGCGCCTGCCGGGCGATGTCGGCGCTGATGATCTGGACGTCCCTGTCGCCGGCGAGCTCCTGCGCACGTGCGACCGCTTGGGTGATGGAGCAGTTCAGTGCGATGACGGACGAGTCGTCCGCGAGTTCCTCCGGTCGGTGGGTGAGGATGAACTCGGTGCCGGACCACGCGCCGCCGTACGCCTCGGAGGTCATCTCGTCACGTTCGTCGGCCTGCGCCTTCGCCGCGTCGTACCCCTCGCGGCCGGCGATGATGACGGCCACCTTCGAGGCCATCGCCTGGGTGGTTCCCTCCGCATGGGGCTCAGAGGCGGACAGCCAGGACATGTCGTGGCCCGGCCCCGCGATGAACCCGTCGATCGAGCAGGTGAATCCCCATGCAACCTTCCCCATCACTCCTCCTTGAGTGGTCTGATGACACCGGTATAGACCAGCCGTTGGCGCGGAATTCATCGCCCCAGTGATCGAGCAGCGGCCTCAACTCGATGGTCGAGCAGCCCGAGGCGATGTCCTGATTGCCCGCGAGGGACGAGCGGGTGTATCGAAGGGGACGAGGGCGCCCGTCGAGACCACCTGCAACCATCAAGACATGGACACCGAGACCCGGACCTACGTCACCGGCGACCGTGAGGTCGTCCTCGACCTGACCCGCGACTGCGCCGACTTCGCCGCTGGGCGCGGTGACGGACTTCTGAACCTGTTCGTGCCGCATGCCACGGCAGGGCTGGCGATCCTCGAGACCGGTGCCGGCAGCGACGACGACCTGCTGGCCGCACTGGCCGACCTGCTCCCTGCCGACGACCGGTGGAGGCACCGGCACGGCAGCCGCGGTCACGGCCGCGCGCACGTGATGCCGGCGCTGATCCCGCCCTACGCCACGGTGCCGATGCTGGGCGGGCAGTTGGCGCTCGGGACGTGGCAGAGCCTCTGCCTCGTCGACCTCAACGTCGACAACCCCGAGCGAGACGTGCGGTTCAGCTTCCTCACGTGACGGCGCTGTCGACGTGCGAGCCACCTGGTGGTCGAGCACCCCGAGGCATGAGTAACCCAGTGGTCGAGCAGCCCGAGGCGATGTCCTGAGTGCCCGCGAGGGACGAGCGGGCGTATCGAAGGGAACGTGGGCGTCTGTCGAGACCACACCCGTGATGGCAGGCTGAATCCATGAATCTCACGGATGCCCAGTTGGACCGAGCCATCGGCGTGCTGATGGGCACTGCGACCGGTGACGCCCTGGGCGCCGGTTACAAGTTCGGAAGTGCGCCGTACGACGGGTGGCCGGCGATGATCGGCGGTGGCCTGGGCAACTTCGCGCCGGGGGAGTGGACCGACGACACAGCCCAGGCACCGGCCTGAGCGAACGCCCAAACCTGGGAGAGCAATCATGATGAGCTGTGGGGGCCGGCAGTGACCATGGCACGAGACCGGATCGTCGCCACCCTCGAAGTGTAAACAATTCGCGGGCGTCGCAGCGATCAGCGATGTGTGGTCCTACAGGGACAGAGCGGGGTAGCGGGTCGTGAGCGAGTCAACGAGATTGTTGTAACGAGTGACCAGCACTCCTTCAGGATCGACGACGAGCTGGTCGAGACCAATGTCGCCGAGCAATTGTGACTCAAGTGCGCCCCTGCCGAGCTCGCCTTCTTGCCGCAGTCCCAAGGGTCTCTGTCGCATCTTTGCGACCGAAACACGACTCACGAGTACTTGGGCTAACGTCATTTGATGGGCTGGAAGTCCGCTCTCCGACCGTTTCAGCCTGGGCAGGATCGTTTCCATTGCGAGGTCGTCATCGGCGGCTGATTGGAGACTCTCCCCGGTCAACACGTCTCGTGCATCCACAAACGCCAGATAGAGTCGGAAGGCGCGCCACAGCCCGCTACTGCTTCGACGCGACGCGTACTTGACGTCATCCAACTTGGGCAGCCTTGACTCGAATGAACCGTTGCCCGACAAGTGGCCTGTCAGGCGGTCGTAGTCATCCTTTGCGACGGTGCTTGAAGCAACTTCGTAGGCGCGGGTGAACGAGGACGACCAGAGCCAAGTCTCAATTATGTCGCTGTGTACCTCTAGGTCGTGGTCTCGTCCGAGAGCGGCGAGGGGAACGAGTTGCGTGGCGTAAGGCAACCAAGAAATGCCGCGGCATCCGCGCCGGCGTAGAAACTCGCACGCTCCGAGAGTGGAGGCAAGGAAACTTGGCCAGTTGCTCTTGATGGTCTGCGCATCCAGTTTGAGCATGGCCGGTCGTCGGATGTCTCCGGATACTGCGAGGGCCATGGCCTGGATGACGGCGAGCGCATCGTCGCCAAGGAACTCTTCCAGCACAGCATGCTCGTCTCTAGCTTCGAGCCAGACATCTCGAAGGCTCCAGTCCTCTTGGTACGTACGAGCGACTAAGAGATCGAAGACCGAAAGTCGCATGCCAGTTTTGTTGATTCGCTCAAAAATACGCGCGATCGCAGGTGGCTCTAGGGCATTGTCAAGCATCATGGCTGGAAACTTGTAAGTATGAGCGTTGGCCAGAACGGAGCGATACAGCTTCGATAGCGAAGAGCCAACAGCACTGCCGCGCTCTTCAGGCAATGCAGCGACAATTTCGTCCCGCCACTCGTAGAAATCTGCAGCGCTCCCTGCATAGTGGAGTGGAAGAAGTTCGCCCGAGCTTATTCTTTGCTGAGTTCCCGTCGACTGGAGCTTATCAACATCGATTGCGACCAGCGCGTCCTCAATCAACTCCGCATCTGCTGGCCGCTCGAGAGCCCGATCGACATTAAGGCACCAGATCTTCTTGCCCCGCCCCTTAAGGGCTTGATAGAGGCTCGTAAGGCGCTGCTGCCCGTCCAGCACCACATAATGGATGTTTGGCCCTAGGGGGGGAGCGCCCTCGAACCCCCGTAGGTCGAAGAATGTCGGCCGGCCAATCATCAGCAATAAACTCCCCGCGGGCCAACCGGAAAGAACGGTCGCGAGCAGGCTCGCTACGTCTGGTTCGTTCCAATCGAAGTCACGCTGAAAATTCGGCAGACCGACGCGACCCTGATCGATCTCGTCCATCAATAGCATCAGATCCAGGTCGCGGCTATACGACTGTCCCGAGTCGCTCACACCTGACTCCTAAAGTAATCTCGTGATCCCGGTGGCGCGGCCCACAATGCCGGGCCAACCTTGGCCTCGTCGAACTGCGAGCGGACCCATGCTGCCACTCGTCCTTGTCCGTCGAACCTGAAGGCTAGCCCACTTCGACCGGGCCTGTGATTAGTGGACACGGTCAACTCGATCACCGCTAGATCGTCTACTACCGTTGCGTCATACAGTGGATTGTCGAGTGTGGCGATCTGAATCGTGGAATTTGATGCGACGACATTGGCTTGTTGCCATCTGGTCTTTATGGTGTCAATTGCTGTTGAAATGTTGTTTGCCAAATCCTGTTCGCCCAATCCGAGGCTCGAAGCGACCGCCGCAAGGTGTAGGCCATCCGGATTCGGCACCACAATCTCAACATGTACCTCTCGACTTTGGGCGGCTTTCATTACTGCGTTGAGATGTCTCAAGTTCCAGTCGATGGGATTTCGCGCGATACATCGAATGCGAGACGCGCGGCCCAATTCAGTGTGAAGATCAATCTGCTCCTCGTTGGTGTCGGATACCTCTGTTAGACCGGTCGCGACGAGGGATGACTTGAGTGACAGATAGTGATGAAGCGAGCGTGCGTAGGATCTACGCAGGAAATACTCCCAGATGAGCGAGAGAATGCCGATGCTGATGACGGTTGAAAGGAGCGATGTTAAGACGGCATAGGTCGTCTCGTCCAAGCGCCATCCTCCGTCGCCTGGACTCCTCCATGCCACCAAGATGAGGAACCCAGTTGACGCGATCGACATGACGATGGCTGTGCCGGCCAATCGATTGCGGAAGGGGTTGAGGGAGGCGTCCACCCATGGCTGGTCCTTACTCACTGCGACAGTCTAGGTGCGAAACGTCCGTGTGACTCGGAAATGAAGTTGTTGCCGGTTTGAGTTTGTGCCCTCCAAGGGTCAGTTCGTACGAAGGGGCAGGGGGGGTGTTCGATTCAACACGAGGAATATTGGCCACGCGTGGCACAACTAGCGCCGACCGCTACCAGCTGTGAACGGCAAACTCTGACGAGTCGGCCTCACCGGTCGCGACGAAGGTGTGAATCTTGGAACCGGACTGACTTAACACGCGGCGAACATTGGCGGGGACATCTCCTTCATCGAGAACAGGCCGGAAGACCTCGTCGGTGTGCTGACAAGGCCTGAAACTGCCTGTGTATAGACGGTCGAAGGCTGATCCCCCCGAGATCCTGACCTCATCACTTGAGCAGGAGGACGGGAGAGTTTCGGTGGGGAACTGGGTCGAGATCCGTAGGCTGCACCGCGGGGAGGTGTAGCCGATCAAGATGATCGCGACGGCGTAGGGCGTCTCGCTCAACACGGTGCGCGCCGCACTCGCATCGGACTTTATCGCCGGTACAGTTGGAACTTGGCGGGCTCGTCGGTCGGTGAGTTCGAGCCGCGGATCCGTGAACAGCTCCAGGGGTGCCGACGATGCCGGCGCGGTGATCGCCGAGCGGGTGGGTTGGACGCGTCGGATGACGATGTTCAAGGAACGGAGTCGGCGAGTTACGGCCGGCCTATCTGCCACAGGACCAGGCTCCTCGCATGATCGACGCGGCCGGTCGTTGGCACAGCTCGGGGCTCATCGAGCCTGCCACGCCGAGGCCGAGCTGTTCTTAGGCTCCGGGGAGGCGCCGACCCGACGACTCGACTCGGCGAGCCCACAGATGGCTGTCACCGGCCTCGACTAGAGTTCGTGGCATCATGATTCGAGCCGATGACAGCGAAGCACTCCGCAAGCAGCGAGGAGCGTTCTTCACCCCCCCTGCAATTGCGGACTTCCTCGCTGAGTGGGCCGTCCTCGATCAGCCTGACGCAAAGGTTATGGACCCCACCTGCGGCGAGGCAGTCTTTCTCATTTCCGCAGGTCAGAGGTTTAAAGACCTCGGCCGTGACATCGGAGACTTGGATGAACAACTCTACGGGTTCGACCTCCATCAGACGTCGCTGGAGTGGGCCTACAACCTCTTGACCGAGGCCGGTATGGACGCCCACCTCCAGCAAGGAGACTTCTTCTCGATCGCAACGCCCGACCAGCTCGGCGCGACCGTCCCTGAGATGGACGCGATCATCGGAAACCCGCCTTTCGTCCGCTACCAGCAGCACATCGGAGAGACCCGAGACCGGTCCAAGCAGGCTGCGCTACGACAAGGTGTCCGACTGTCCAACCTCGCGTCCTCTTGGGCAGCCCTCCTCGTCCACTCGGTAGGCTTCCTCAAGCCTGAGGGGCGGCTGGCGATGGTGCTGCCCGCAGAGCTTCTTACGGTCGGGTATGCCGAGCCGGTTCGAGCTTGGCTGAAGCAGCGGTTCGAGCAAGTCCACTTGGTCATGTTCGACCGGCTCCAGTTCCAGGACGCCACAGAGAAGGTTGTGCTCGTCCTGGCCGCTGGCTCGGGCGGCTGTGATGCGTTTTCCCTTTACTACCTCGACGACGGCGACGACCTCAAGAAGATCCGAGTCATGTCGAACCACGCCGCCACGGTTCTCGATAGCGGCAAGTGGACAGACCTGCTCCTGCCCAACCGCCAGCGCCACCTGTTCAGGACGACGAGCGCAGAGCACTTCACGTCGCTCGGGACCTACGGCAGCCCGGAACTCGGCATAGTGACCGGTGCGAACAAGTTTTTTACTCTTACGGAAACCACCCGGGAGGAGTTCGGACTCAGCGAGAAGGCTGGACAGGTCGTCAAGGTTTGCCCGCCTGGGACAAAGCATCTCAAAGGCCTGTCGTTCTCGACTGTCAGCTGGCGCGAGCTTCGGGATGCGGGTGAGAGGGTCTGGCTCTTCCGGCCTGACCCATTCGATGAGTCCGAGGCTGTTCGGAAGTACATCGCGGTCGGCAAGGCGCACGGCGTAAACGAGGCCTACAAGTGCAAGATCCGGACCCCATGGTGGCGGCCCCCGACTGTAACTGCCCCGGATCTCTTCTTTACCTACATGAGCCACCGCTACCCGCGACTCATCGCGAACACAGCAAAGACGACGTTCGTGAACTCGATGCACGGGCTGCGCCTTCGAGACGAAGCGCCCCACTTTGCCCGCGAAGCACTCCCTGTACTGATGTTCAATAGCGTGACAATGCTGGGGGCAGAGATCTTCGGTCGGTCATACGGCGGCGGCATCCTTAAGATGGAGCCGAGCGAGGCCGCGTCTCTGCCCATGCCGACGTTCGAGGGCTTGGCGAACGCTTGGGACCTCCTCAAGTCGGATGCCCGCCGGCTCGATATCAGCCTACGCAAGGGACAGTGGACCAACGTAGTCAAGACGATCGATGAGGCACTGCTCGTCAGCACCCTCGGCATCAGCCGTTCCGACGTCATCGAACTACACGACGCTGCGAGAACCCTCAGATCCCGACGAATGGGCAAGGGCAGCCTCTAACCTTTCAAGTAACGCTCGCTACGGAAGGGGTCGCTTTGGACGACTTCGCATTCGAGGATCGCGTCGGTCATCCGCTCGAGAAGTGGAACGAGTTGAAAGACCGCGTGCAGCAGGAAAACATCAAAGTCTTCGCCGACGTCGCTGATGAGTTCCTCGCCGTGTTGTGGTGCCTCGACCAGTACCGAATCAAGGGCATCCCGCCACGGCTCATGGGCCAGCCAACCCAGACTGATGCTCAGCGACTCTCTGGCGCGTATCGGATGAAGGGTGGCTGGTTCGCCGAACTCGTCAGTTTGCTCCTGGAGAACCAGACCAGTTCGCCCCTCGCTCCACGATCCAACATCCAAGGCTTCTCGCAGCCGCACCAGATCGACATCGCTTGGCCAGCACGCCGCAACGCCCCGCTCGTCTGCGTCGAGACAAAGGTGATGGGCGGACCTGCGTACAACCGGCAGCCTGCCCGTGCTTCCACCGCCGACTGGTCGAACCGCCGTAAGGAGTTGAAGTTCCAGGCAACGGATCTGAAACTCTATCGCCGCGAGCAGCGCCAGAAGATCGATCACTGGGACAACTGGCGCAAGATCGCGCCGCCGTCCGTCTACTTCATGTGGTGCGCCCGCATTAACAGGCCTCGTGACACCCTCGACCGGATGGTCGCGGAGGTCCGGGCGCTGACCGAGACCTACCTCGACGGAGCGGGCATCTTTGCCTACGAGCCGAACAAGAACGAGACCGGCTATCAAGTCGTTTTCGTGCACCAGCGGGACCGAGTCGTAGACCTGTCGGACCTCATCCACCGTATCGCCGAGGAAATCGAAGGATACGCCTCCTCAGGTCTGCCGCCCGAGCCCGAACCGTCCGAGCAACTCCCCGTTGACCTTAGCCTTTTGCAGCCGGACGCGGAGGAGCCCGGAGAGTAGTCAGCGCACGGGTCCCGCGTCGAACCGATGGGCGAGGACAAAGCCACCCGTAAGGTCCGGTTCGCTGAGGTTTGGTTGCTTTGTGAGAGACAAACCGGTGGTATCAGCCGGTGATGCGCTTCTTCTCGAAGATGGTGTTGCAGTTTGAGCACTTCATTTTGTTGGTGCTCTTCGGCTGAACCGTGTGGGTGTTGCAGATCGGACAGAGGTGTCCCTTGGCCATGTCTTCTCCCTTGCTGGGGGTGCGCTCGGGAGGCGGATAGGCGGACCCGCGCAACACGCTTCTCACAATTATTAAAGCACGGAGCGCGCAGTAGTGCCCTCTGACCAGCGGTTTTACATCGGAAGAAGTGCAATACGCATAGATTGCGATTCTGTGATGCCCATGGCCGCGCGTGCACACCATCCATCTATCACGATTTGCAGCTCGAACTCGCAGGCGAAACTACGCCTCGCACCTCGATAGGGACGGCGACGGGGTCGGCTGCCAGTGACGGGTCTGCGCCTGACAGTTGAGGCAGATGCCTCACGCGGTGCGAGGGCGTGCGGGCCCACTGTGAATGCATGACAACCACGGCACCACGGCGGGCCGTTGAGGCGCTGCAGGCCGACCCCTCGNCTGGTTCCGCGATCCGGGGGGACGCTGGACCATCCACACGACCGGCCCGACCGAGCTGACCTGTCCGCGCTACTTCGGGTCGGTCGCGGCCGGGACCCGCGTGCCGGGCATCGACGTGTCCTGGTCCGACGACCACACGCTCGAGGTGACGCTCGGTGACGACCTGACCTGGCGGATCGAGCTGGGCGCGACGCCGGCGACCCGGATGATGACCGGGATGGGTGGGGTGCTTCCCGAGGCGGGCTGGAACAGCAACGCCGTGCTCGGTGCCATGGGACCGATGGCGCGCACGATGCTGCACACCGGCCGGATCCGACTCCGCGGAGCGACGCCCAACGGCCCCCACTTCAAGGCGGTGCCGTTGAAGATCTGGCGTGTGGTCGGCAGTGCTGCGTCGTACCGCGGCGAGGACCTCGGTGCACCGGCGCCGCTCGACGAGCAGACCCGCCTGGGTGACTTCTGGCTGCCGCAGCGCGGCGTCTTCTTCGTCGGGCGGGCACGGTTCACACCACCGATCGAGCAGATCGACAGCGGGGCAAGCGTTGCGG
>NZ_LMGG01000004.1:1170479-1170572 GCF_001427925.1 Nocardioides sp. Root151 | reverse complement strand
CCTGGGGCAGCCGGCCGAGCACATGCTGCGCTCGTCGATCATCGCGTGCGGGCTGGCGGATCGGCTCGGCCTCAGCCGCGAGCAGAAGGCAGG
>NZ_LMGG01000004.1:1152839-1170358 GCF_001427925.1 Nocardioides sp. Root151 | reverse complement strand
GCACTGCGCCTCCGCGGCAGTCCTGGCCCGACACCTCGGGCTCGGCCCGGACGTCGAGGCGACCCTGGCTCAGGTATGGACTTGTCGCGCCCGTCGACTGACGGCTGTGGCACCGGGTCCTCGACCACGCCGAACATGCGTAGATCACGTGTGCAGTTCCAGTCCGCCCGAGAGACAAGAGTCGTTCCGCTGACAGGGGCTGTGGCCAGAGTTAGCCTGCCATGGGTCGATCTGACATCCAGACGACTTCGTGAATGCGGGGAGCCATGTCTGAAGTGCCACAACACCCGACGCCGGCTGTCATGCCAGGTTGGTATCCGGCACCCGAGGGCCCTTTCGAACGGTGGTGGGACGGCATCCAATGGACCGCTCACACACGACCATTCGGATTCACGACGCCCATGGCGGGCCTCTCAACGCCGGCACGCGTCGCCGGATGGCTCGTGGTGGCTTTCGGTGCGCTGGCGGTCGTCGGCGCACTCTTGCCCTGGGCCTCGGCAGGACCGTTCAGCGTTGCCGGGACCAACGGAGACGGGATCATAACGCTCCCGTTGGGCATCGTTGCCGTTGCGGCCGGCATAGTCCGTGGCGTGGCGACGCGACCTTCGGGATGGCAGATAGCTGTTCCCATCGTGGCCCTCGTCGTGGGTGTCCTGGTCGGTCTGATTGGCGTCATTGACACCATTTTGGTCGCCGACGAGGCGACCGTTGGTGGGGGTCTTCTGCTGACGATCCTCGCTGGGCTCGGGATCGTCGCGTCGGCCATGTTCGCCCTGATCAAGCAGAAGTGAGCTGGGGATGTGTGGCCGGAGACATGCCAGGAGATCGAGTCGTCATTTCCGTCAGAAGGGCAACAGAATGTTGACGCTGAATGGCGCTCAACCGCGTTGCACAGTAGGGCTAAGGCGGACGTCGTGTTGTCTACTCCTGCTGGTCTTGGCCACAGTTATGGCCGGATGCGGCGGAGATGATCCCAACTCGGCGTCGGAGACGGCAACGGTCACCGTGACGGTCACTGAGCCAGCTGGGGACGACAATGGCGCCGAGCTCGATCCAGCGGAGCAAGGGGAGCCATCGGGCGACTCCGAGCCCGTTCTGGAAAGAGCGGGTGACACCGTTGTGCTTGGTCCCGACGACGAGGGGACATCTGTTGCGGTGACACTGAACAAGGTCACCTACCCGAAGCCCAAGAGCGACGACACCGTGTCACCCGAGCGGGTCTTCGTCGCGGTCGAGATGACGATTCGACACCTCAGCGGTCCGGATGCGTATGGGACGAACGTCTACCCGAATTTTGAGAGCGCTGATGGACAGTTGATCACCGACACTGGTTGGGCGATCGCCATGCTGGGGGCCTACGGCACCGGAGAGTTCAGCGAGGAACTGCCCGACAGCGTGGGCCCCGGTCAGTTCCTGAAGGGTTGGTCACTCTATGAGATACCTGCAGAGGCAGGGGCCTTGATCTTCCCCCACGGACCCTCGGGATTCAGGATCACGGTTGACCCGACGAAAGGATGAGGCTTCTCGCCGAGCACCAGGTACCTTCGTGCGGTTGATGTCGCCGCGAGGATCGCCCTGTGGGAGTTGCCGGAGGGCGAGTTCACCCAGCCCTCCAGCCGTATCCCACCTGGGCACACGGCCGCTGACGTACCGCCCGTCGGGGCGACCGCCAACAGCCATCGTCAGGCCTAGCGAATCAGCCGGATGCTGTTGATCCCGAGGTCTCCCTGGGAGCTCAGCGGATCGAGCCGGAGCATGGTCAGCGGGCTGTCCAGCGCGGGGATCGGCACCAGGTACACGTGCTCGCCGCCTGCCTGGACGCCGAACCTCGCGCTGTTGCCCTCGCTGGGACCCGGTGAGGCCTGTGTCCCCCAGAAGAGCTGCCCGTCTCCGTCGATCGACGAGGTCATCGTGATCTCCAGGTAGGCACCCTGCGTGACGTCGAAGGAACCAGCGCCGGGACCGTAGGCCAGGTTCGGGTCTCCGCCCGTCGAGGTGGCACGGAGGGCGCCATCTGCCACGGTGAAGTCAGCGAGCTGGCTCGTCGGGGTCCAGCCCTCGGTGTCACCTGCCGTGTTGAACTCCCACCGCTTCAGCGCGGACGAGATCCGCACCTCGGCACTGTCACCGGCGGCCGGGCCAGCCTCGTAGAAGGCATCGACAGCGATGACTGCGGCGAGGTTGGTCGCGTCGGCCGGCGAGGTGACGGTCACCTGGACGGACGCATCCGCGTCCGCGGCCAGCTCATACGTCTCGGTCTGTGGCGTCACCGTCCATCCCGGTGGGGCACTGAACCTCAGCTCGCCGTTCAACGGAGCATCCGGGCGCTGGTTCTCCAGGGTGACGGTCACCGTGGCGGAGTCTCCCGGCTCTTCGAGGAGTGAGGGCTCGGCGGTCGTCGAGACGATGCGCACGGGCGAGACCACGTCCACGAGCACGCGCACGGGCACCGTCGTCGTGGCAGGGCCGCGGCGATAGCTCATGGAACCCTCGACCTCCAGACCCTGCACGAGTGGCTGGTCCTCGGCCACGTGTACGTCGAGTGGTACGTCGATCGACTCCCCGGGGCCGACCTGCTCGGACACAGTGGCCGGGTCTGCCGACCACCCAGCAGGCAGGTCGAGGGAGAGCTTCAGGTCACGGACTGGTTCCGAGCCGTTGTTCGTCAGTCGCCCCACGACACGCAGGCTCGACCCGGGGATGGCAGGACCTTCCCCCTGCACCAGCGACGCCGAGACGTCATGGAGCCGCCGGGCGGCCTGGGACATCGCCGAGTCGACCCGCGCCAACGACGCGGTCAGCGCATCTGCGTCGCCGGTGCTGACGGCTCCCTCGGTGGCCCAATCGTCGATGAGCCTGCGAAGCCGGTCTGCCCGAGCCTGCGCGCTGGCCAACGACTCGGTGGCCAGATCGGTGTCGCCAGCCAGATACGCCTGGAAGGCGTCGTCCAGGCTCGTCACGAGCTGGCCGGCCTCGACCGGCAGTCGCTTCTGGACCACCTTGGGCGCTTCCGGAGAGCCGGCCACCTCATCGGCCAGGTCCTGGAGGTCGAGAGCCCTGGCGGCAGCCAGCCCGATGTAGCCCCGCACGTCGTCCGACTCGAAGGCATAGTCCCCGGAGCCCACCTCGAAGACCGCCGCTCCGTCCTGCATCCGCACGAAACGGACGCCGGGTGCTTCGCTGGCGAGACCGCCGCCTTCGAAGACGCCCTGCTCGCTCACCGCCGGAACGTGAACCCGCGCCACGGTGTTGGCGGGAACGGTCACGTCGAGGGTGAGCTGATCGTCAGAGACGGTCCGCCACGCCGACCGGATCTCACCGTACGGCGAGTCGTGGCTGACGTCGGCGTGGGTCAGCTCGCCGCCCGGCCTCGGTGCGACGCGGAAGGTCGAGTAGCCGGGCCCGGTCGACCGGATGCCGCCGATCGAGGAGTACATCCACTCGCCGACCGCGCCGTACGCGTAGTGGTTGAAGGAGTTCATCCCCGGGTCCTGGAAGGAGCCGTCGGGGCGGATCGAGTCCCACCGCTCCCAGGTCGTCGTCGCGCCCTGGGTCACCTCGTACAGCCAGGAGGGGTACTGCTTCTCGAGCAACAGCCGGTAGGCCACGTCGTCGCGACCGACGGCGCTCAGCGCGGGGAGCAGGTGCGGTGTGCCGAGGAACCCCGTGCTCAGGTGCCAGCCCTTGGCCTTGATCGCGGCGACGAACTTGCGGCCGACGGCGTCCAGCTGTTCCTCCGGCACCAGGCCCATGTCGATCGCCATGGCGTAAGCGGACTGGGACCCGGTGCCCACCTGACCGTCCGGTGCGATGAACCGGGCGGCGAACGCGGCCCGGACGTCGTCGTACAGCGCCCGGTAGTCGGCCGCGGCCGCGTCGCGCCCGGTCGCTTCGGCCATCTCGCTCAGCAGCCGGGCGTCGAGCGCGTAGAAGGCGGTTGCCAGCAACGTGTCCGGAGTCGGGTCGTTGAGGTTCAGCCAGTCGCCGATGCCGTGGCCGTTCGGCACGATGCCGTCCTGCGCCACTGAGGTCCAGTGGTCGACCAGGCGGACCATGGCCGACCAGTTCTCGTCGATCACGCTCTTGTCGCCGTGGTTGCGCCACAGTGCGTCCGTGACCGTGATGAACCCGTCGCCCCAGCCCGCGGTGGCGGTGCTCTCGCCCACACCCGGCTCGGTGCCCGGCGCGATCATCGGCATGACGCCGTTCGGGTGCTGGTGCAGCCGCATGTCCCGCAGCCACTTGGTCAGGAAGGCGTAGGTGTCCTGGTTGAACACGGCGGTGTCCGCGATGGCGTTGAGGTCACCGGAGTAGCCGAGCCGCTCGTCGCGGGCCGGGGTGTCGGTGGGCACGGACAGGAAGTTGCCGCGGATGCCCCACGAGATGTTGGACTGCAGCTGGTCGAGCATCGGGTCGGACGTCGAGAAGGACGCGGCAGCAGCGTTGTCGGTGCCGACGACGATGCCGGTGACCTCCTCCGCGGCCGGTGGTACGTCGAGACCGGTGATCTCGACGTAGCGGAAGCCGTGGGAGGTGAAGTGTGGGCTGAACTCGACGGTGCCGTCCTTGCCCAGGGTCACCGTCTCGGTGGCCTTCGCCGTCCGCAGGTTCGCGGTGTAGAGCGTGCCGTCCGGGTTCAGCACCTCGCCGTGCCGGATCCTGACGACGTCGCCGGCCTCGCCGGTCAGCCGGACCTTGACCCAGCCCACCATGTTCTGTCCCAGGTCGTAGACGGAGACGTCGGGCTGCGGGTGGGTCAGCTCGACGACGTCCAGCTCCTCGGTGACGCGCGCCGGGGGATCGGTCTGAGCGTGCAGCTCTCCGGGTGTCGGCGTGAGCACGCGCGCCGGCGACCAGTCACCGGTCGTGTCGGGTTCGCTCCACCCCGGCACCTGCCGGCGGTAGTCATAGGTCTCACCCATCAGAAGGTCGGCCTCGAGCACCGGTCCCGGCGTCGTCGACCAGCTCTGGTCGGTGGTGACGACCTCGGTCGTGCCGTCCTCGTAGGTCACCTCGAGGCGAGCCAGGAAGGCCGGGGCCGACCCGTAGCGGTTCGCGCCCACCCAGGCCAGGTGGCCGGCGTACCACCCGTTGCTGAGCTCGGCGCCGATGGTGTTCTCGCCCTGCTGGAGGTGGTCGGTCACGTCGTAGACCTGGTACTGGACCAGCTTGCTGTAGTCGGTCCAGCCCGGGGCGAGCTCGTGGTCTCCCACCCGCTGGCCGTTGATCTCCGCGCGATAGATACCGAGGGCCGTCGAATAGAGCCGGGCGGAGGCGACCTGCTTGTCGAGCGCGAAGTCGCGACGCAACAGGGGGAGCGCCTGCTGCTCAGTGGACATCACGCCGTTCTCCACCACACCGGAAACCTTGAGCACCCCGTCGCGCACCTCTCCGATGGCGAACGGGTTGACGCCGTCGGAGAAGTCGGTGTGGAACAGGACCTCCTCGCCCTTCGAGACGGTCACCTCGCGGACGTCACCGGACTCGCCGGCGGCGGTCCGGAAGCCGATGGTCCCTGACGAGCGCAGCGGAATCGGCCGTGAGTCGATCTGGTGACCGTCGATGCTCGTCGCGGCGACACCGTCGGACAGGTCGATGGTGATCTCGTGCTCGGCGCCGAGACCACCGGGCAGGACGTCGTCCGCGATGGGCACGTCGGCGAGCGCGGACCATGTGCCGTTGACCCTGCTGTGTGGCCGGAGGCTCGGTGCGCCGCGGTTGGACAGCTGCCACATGTAGTTGTTCTGCGAGGCGGCCGAGTCGGAGTAGAAGACGATGCCGAGGGCCTCCTGCACGTTGCTGGTGCGCACCGTGAGGGTGTAGTTACTCCAGTCGACCCCGCGCGGCGCATCAGACGGTCCGCCGATCCATTGCGCCCCCCAGCCCGAGGCCGACGTCGCGTCGTTCGCGAGTGCCGTCTCGAACCAGTCGGGCTCGCTCCACGCGCTCATGGCGCCGGTGCCGTCCCACACCCGGACCCGCCAGTGGTAGCGGGTCTTCTCCTTCAGGGCAGGTCCGGCGTACCGAACGTTCACCGACTTCGAGTCGGACACCCGACCGCTGTCCCACACGACCGCGTCGTCGAAGCCGTCCGCCGTCGTCGCGACCTGGATCTGACGCGCCGACTGCACGATTCCGCGGTCCGGGCCGTGAAGCTGCCACGAGAGGACCGGAGGCTCGACGGGCACCCCCAGGGCGTGTTCCAGGTGATTCGTCGAGAGCTGCCCCACGGAGAGCGCGTCGTTCTCGGCGGCCACCGGTGCCGACCTCAGGCTGAGGGTCGCGGCCAGCATCGCCACGAGCACGAGTGGCAGCACCAGGACTCGCGGGAGATTCCAGCGGGATGAGCCGGACATGTGGCCTCCAGGGCAACTGAAGCGTTTCAGGGATTCCCGACGCTAACAGCGGAAGCCCTGGACAAACAGGCCTACGGCTGACCGAACCCGGTCATGTTTGCGTGGTCGGCGAGATGCTCTTTGCCCGTCCGTCACGCTTCTCCTGAGCCACAGATGGCCGATACCGGACACGTCGTTGACGTGACGCCAGTCACGCACCTAGCGTGCGATCTGGAATTGAAACGATCCAGCGCACTCGCTTGTCATGCCTGACATCCCAACCCTGGAGATACCTCTCATGTCTCGGATCATCGCCATCATCGCCACCGCGTTCGCCCTGGCCCTGGGCAACTCGGCGTTGGTCGTCGCACCGGCGACCAGCGCCTCCGCGACCGCGCCCAGCAGCGACCTGCGGGTCGGGCAGCTGACCGTCAACGGCACCCACAACCCGCTCGGCTTCGACGACCCGACGCCACGGTTCGGCTGGGTGATGCAGGCCAAGGAGAACGGCCAGGCACAGACCGCCTACCGGCTGCTGGTCGCGACCAGTCCGTCGTTGCTCAAGGCCGGCCGGGCAGACGTGTGGGACAGCGGCAAGGTGGAGTCCGCCGACTCCCGGCAGGTGGCGTACGACGGCCCGGCCGTCACCTCGCGCACCCGCTACTTCTGGAGCGTCCAGGTGTGGGACGCCGCCGGCCAGCCGGCGCCGCCCAGCAACGTGGCGTGGTTCGAGACCGGGCTGCTGCAGAAGTCTGACTGGACGGCCGAGTGGATCGCCCACGACGCGAAGTTCTGGCTGCCCACCACCAACACCGAGCAGAGCTATCCGGCGGAGCTGCTCGCAGGCAAGACGCTCGGCCAGACGTTCACCGCCGACCGCACCTTCGACGCGGCGGCCGGCCGGATGCCCACCTGGAACACGGCCGACTCCGACGTCACCGTGACGCTGCGCGCCGACGGCCCCGCCGGCGCGGTGCTCAAGACGCAGCGCCTCGTCGACCACCCGGACAACGGCTGGGGCGAGGTGAAGCTCGACGAGCCCGCCGAGCCGGGCACCTACTATCTCGAGATTTCCGACGTCGAGGGCAAGGTCGGCTGGTGGAGTCACAGCGACGACAAGTACGCCCACGGCACGGCGTACGCCGACGGCAAGCCGGTCGCCGGTGACCGCACCATCCGGTGGACCCCGACGACCGAGGCCGACGACGAGCGCACCTCCCAGCTGCGCAAGGAGTTCGAGCTCGGCGACGACATCACATCCGCACGCCTCTATGTCACGGCGCTCGGCGTGCACGACGTACACCTCAACGGTCAGCTGGTCAGCAAGGACCGTTTCGCCCCGGGCTGGACCGACTACAACAAGCGCGTTCAGTACCAGACCTACGACGTCACCGACCTGGTCCGCGGCGGCGACAACGCCATGGGTGCGCGACTCTCGACCGGTTGGTACTCGGGCAAGATCGCGATCTATGGCCAGAACCTCTATGGCCAGCTCCCGGGCCTGCTCGCCCAGCTCGAGGTCACCCACGCCGACGGCACCACCGAGACCGTGACGACCGACGACTCATGGCGCAGCACCCGCGGCGAGATCCGCGAGTCGGACATGCAGGACGGCGAGGCGATCGACGCCCGCGAGGCCACGCCCGGCTGGACGACGTCTGGCTATGACGACTCCACGTGGAAGCCGGTGATCCCGAAGACCGGCGTGACCGCGGAGCTCGTCGCCCAGGCCGACCCGCCGGCGCGGGTGACGCAGGAGCTGCCGACGCAGGAGATGACCGAGCCCGAGCCCGACACCTACGTCTTCGACCTCGGACAGAACATGGTCGGCACCGCACGGATCCAGGTGCGCAACCCGGAGCCGGGCCAGGAGCTGACCATCCGCTACGGGGAGGAGATCAACCCCGACGGCACGCTCTACACCGCGAACCTGCGCTCGGCCAAGGCGACCGACACCTACATCGCCAAGGGGGACGACGTCGAGACGATCGACCCGGTGTTCACCTTCCACGGCTTCCGCTACGTCGAGATCACCGGCTACCCGGGCCGCCCGGAGGCCTCCGACGTCGTGGGTCAGGTGATCAACACCGACGCCGCCGAGACCGGCTCGCTCGAGACCTCCAGCCCGATGCTCAACCAGCTGCAGAGCAACATCACCTGGTCGCAGCGCGGCAACTTCCTCAGTGTCCCGACCGACTGCCCCCAGCGCGACGAGCGGATGGGCTGGACCGGCGACATCAACGTCTTCGCACCCACCGCCGCCTTCAACATGGACGTGTCGACCTTCCTCGGCGACAAGTGGCTGCGCGACCTGCGCGACGCCCAACGCAGCGACGGAGCGTTCACCGACGTGGCGCCCTTCGTGCCCGTCGTCGGGGCCGGCAACACCGGCTGGGGAGACGCCGGCATCACCGTGCCCTACACGGTCTGGCAGACCTACGGCGACACCGAGGTCATCGACGAGAACTACGACGCGATGGCCGCGTGGATCACCTACCTCACGAACAACAGCACCGGCTACATCCGACCCGACTCCGGTTACGGCGACTGGCTCAACCTCGACGACAACGCCCCACGCGACCTCATCGGGACGGCGTACTTCGCCCACGTGAGCGGCCTGATGTCGCAGATGGCGCAGGCAGTCGGGAAGACCGCGGACGCCCAGAAGTACGCCGACCTCGCCGACGCGGTGAAGCAGGCGTTCGTGAAGAAGTACGTCGCCGTCGACGGCAGCCTGCCCGGCGACGCGCAGGCCGGCTACGTGATCGCGCTGTCCTTCGGGCTGATCCCCGACGACCTCGTCGACGAGACGGCCGACCACCTGGTGGCCAACCTCGAGCGGCACGACTGGCACCTGGCCACCGGGTTCCTCGGCACCCCCGACCTGTTGCCCGTGCTCACCGAGACCGGCCACACCGACGTCGCCTACCGGCTGCTCAACCAGCGGAGCTATCCGTCGTGGGGCTACGAGGTCGAGAAGGGTGCGACCACGATCTGGGAGCGGTGGAACTCGATCGAGCCCGACGGCAGCTTCGGCGACGTCAACATGAACTCGTTCAACCACTACTCCTACGGCGCGGTCGGCAACTGGATGTACCGCAACGTCGCCGGCATCCAGCCCGACCCCGAGCACCCCGGCTACAAGCACTTCACCGTGGCGCCGATTCCCGGCGGCGGACTCACCCACGCGGAGGGGTCCTTCGACAGCGGCTACGGCACCATCACGTCGGCCTGGCGCCTGGACGACGGCGACCTGTCGCTCGACGTCACGGTTCCGGTCAACACGACCGCCACCATCGAGATCCCGGCCGACGACCCGGTCCTCGTGGGGGACACCCCGGTGGCCGACGCCGCGGGGGTCACGTCGGTCTCGCGGGACGGCGACGTCGTGCGGGTCGAGGTCGGTTCCGGCACCTACCAGTTCAGCGAGGGGAACGCCCGATGATGCGGAAGAACCTGGTGGGACTGGCCACGGCGGCGTTGCTCGTCGGTCTGTTCGGAGCGGCGCAGGCCGAGGACTCCGGCAGTGAGGGTCCCGACTGGGACGACACCACCGGACGCCTCGATCCTGCGGCGTTCGCCGAGCCGCCGTCCACCAGCCGGCCGCACGCCTTCTGGTTCTGGAACGGCGAGCTCACCGAGGCCGAGCTCGACCGGCAGCTCGACGAGATGCAGGCCAACGGCGTCGAGGAGTTCTTCATCCACCCGCGGCAGGGCCTGGGTGGCGAGTTCGGCGTGACGGAGAACGACTACTACCTGTCCACCGACTACTTCGACAAGGTCGAGCACGTCGTGGAGCAGGCCGCCGACCGTGGCATGAAGGCCTGGCTGTACGACGACCTCAACTGGCCGAGCGGCTTCGCCGGTGGGCGCACCGTCCGCGGCGGTGAGGTCGACGGCCGCACGATCGAGGCGAATCCGACCTACGTGCCGTGGTATCTGACCCCGATCGCTGCCGACGTGCCCGGCGGCACGACGTACGACCAGCCCGTGGCGGCGAAGGACCGCGAGGGCCCGGTCGACGACGAGCTGGTCGCCGCGGTGGCCTACCGCAAGGCTGCCAGTGGAAGCTGCGTCACCAACGGGGAAGCCCGAGGGGTCGAGCTCGACGGCTCCTCGGCGCGCGAGCTCGAGCCGCAGGACGGCCGCCTCTCGTGGACCGCCCCCGCCGGTGACGGCTGGTGCGTGGTGCAGCTCGTGCAGCGCCCGTTGCTGAACTATCACCCCGACCTCGAGCCCGACGAGCCGTACGTCGACATGCTCAACCCGAAGGTGACCGAGAAGTTCATCGACATCACCCATGAGTCGTACGCCGCCCGTGTCGGTGAGCAGTTCGGCGACACGATCCCGGGCATCTTCAACGACGAGCCCGGCTTCTACAACAACTTCCCCGACGGCCGTGGCGGCGCGGACTCGCGCGGCTCGGTCGCCTGGACCCCGGGCTTCCGTGACTACCTGACGCACAACGCCGGGTATGACCTCACCCGCGACCTGGCCGCGCTCTGGTACGACACCGGATCCGACACCACGAAGGTGCGCGTCGGCTATCAAGACGCCCTGTCCGACAGGTACAACGAGGCGCACACCGTCCCGCTCGCCCGCTGGGCCGACGACCACGGCATCGCGTTGATCTCCAACCCTCTCGTCGAGGAGGACCTCGGTAGCCACCGGCTGATCCAGGGTGGCAGCTGGTTCGAGATGCAGCGTGAGTACCAGCTTCCCGGCATGGACCTGATCGGTGGTCTCAACCCGTCGGCGATCACGCCCAAGCTCAACTCGTCAGTGGCGCACCTGTTCGGTCGCGAACGCAACCTCGCCGAGACGTTCGGCGCGTTCGGGTGGGACCTGACGATGGAGGAGATGCGGCGCACCGTTGCCTGGGAGGCGTCCGGCGGCGTGGACCTGATCGACAACCACGCGTTCTACTACTCGACCGACGGCAAGCGGGCCTTCGAGTCGCAGCCGAGCGAGTTCTTCCAGAACACCTTCTGGCCGCGGTTCCACCGGTACGCCGACTATGTCGGGCGGCTGACCGAGCCGGCGCGCGGCGCGACACCGGTGAACCCGGTCGGCGTGCTCTACCCGAGCTCGTCGGTGATGGCGACCGGAACGCCGTGGGACGTGCGTGGCTTCGCCGGCAACGGCGCGGCGCTCGGACCGGTCGACGCGTCCTGGACGGGGACCTCCAACGCGCTGCTGCAGGGACAGCTCGACTTCGACTACCTCGACGAGCTCGCCCTCGCAGGCGACGAGGACCTCGGGGTCGACCTCGAGGTGAGCAAGGGTGACCTGGTGCTTCGCGACCAGCGTTGGCAGACCCTGGTGATGCCGCGGGCCGACGTACTCTCCCTGGAAGCGCTGGACACCATCGAGCAGATGGTGCGCAGCGGCGGCACTGTGGTCGCGGTCGACGGGCTGCCGAGCAAGGAGGCGGACGGTCGTGACGCCCAGCTCCGCACCCGGCTGGAGGCGTTGTTCGGCACCGATCCGCTGCACGCCCAGAAGTCCCAGAAGGACCACGGGAGTGGCGGCCGCGCCGTGTTCCTGCCCGATCGCAGCGAGCTCGCCGACGTGGTGAGGGAGCGGGTCACGCCGGGCGTCACCCTGGCCCCGGAGACGTCGGCGGTGCGGGTGCGACACGTACGCCGCGGGGGAGACGACGCGTTCCTGGTCGTCAACCTGAGCGACAAGTCGGTGCGCACCACGGCCGACTTCGACGTGGCAGGCGTGCCGGAGCTGTGGAATCTCGACACCGGCGACCGTCGCGTGGCACCGGTCTACAGCAAGAGCGACGACTCGACGGCGGTCGACCTGGACCTGGACCCCTACGAGGCGGTCTGGGTGACGTTCCGACCCGGTGCCCACGCACCGGGAAGGACTCCGCATCTCACCGCCACCAACGCGGCCGAGGTGACGGAGGTGACCGATGACCTCCGGACCACACTGGTCGTCGAGGAGCCGGGCACCGTCTACGCCGTGGGCAGTCTCGGAGACCGGCAGTACGCCGCGCAGACAGAGGTGACCGACCCGATGGAGCCGATCGCCCTCGGCGGCGACTGGGACTTCCGGTTCGACGCCGACGGCGCGAGCACGGTGACCCGACCGCTGCGCAGCTGGACCGACCTCGACCCGGACTTCTCCGGCTCGGGCGCCTACACCCGCGAGGTCGAGGTGCCGACGGACTTCCTGGCCGACGGGCGCCGGATCCGGCTGGACCTCGGCGACGTCCGTGAGCTGGCGGCGGTCTCGGTCAATGGGGACGCCCCCACACCGTTGGACGCGCGGCCCTACGTGGTCGATGTCACCGACCGGTTGCACCCGGGCAGCAACACCATCGAGGTCACGGTCACCAACACCAGGACGAACCAGCTCGAGCACAGTCCTCGTGCCTCCGGGCTGCTCGGGCCGGTGAAGCTGCAGCCGGTGCGGGTCGTCTCCCTCGATCTGCAGGAGGGCGCTGAGGTCACGTCGTACGAGCTCTCCGTCGACCCGGCCCGGACCACCGTGCTGCCCGGAGGGACCGCCACCGTGCGTGCCCGGATCGACGGGGTCGCGCCCGACACGCTGGCCGGCACGCTGGCCACGCAGGCACCGGACGGCTGGACGGTCGAGCCGGCCAGTGCGCCGGTCGCCCTGGACTCCGACGGGCGGCGGGTGTCGCACGAGGTGCCGCTCGACGTGTCGGTGCCGGCGGGCACCGCAGAGGGCTCCTACGAGGTCAAGGTCAGCTTCTCCACGGACGGCGGAGAGCCGGTCAGCCGCACCGTCACCGTGCGGGTGTCGAACGCCTTCGCGTCATGGGAGTTCGACACTCCCGGTGACACGGAAGGGTGGTCGGCAGGCAACCAGGTGAGCGAGCTGACCGTCTCCGACGGGGTGCTGGGCTTCTCGGCCACCGGCGGCGATCCGTACGTCGTCGGGCCGAACGTCGATGTCGACCTCGCCGGCGGCGCCGTCGTCGAGATCACCATGGACTCGTCGGTCTCCGGTCAGGGCCAGTTGTTCTGGGCGACGACCGACGGCGGCTTCGCCGAGTCCCGGAGCGGACGGTTCGACACGGTGGCCGGGACAGGCACCTACCGCGTGCCGATCCCGGCACAGGCGGCCGGACTGCGGCAGCTTCGGCTCGACCCACTCTCCGGCACCGGAGACCTCGCGGTGCAGGCGATCCGGGTGCTGCCGGCCGGGTGAACTGACTCGATGTGTCCATGCCGAATCGCTTCATCACTGGGAGTCCGACGATGCCCTTGTCCTTGACGCAGCGCGCCTCACGTGTGCCGCTGGCCCTGCTCACCGCTCTTGCGCTGGCCATGGTGAGCCTGCCGCCCGCATTCGCGAACGGGACCACTCCGGTCGTTGAACGTGCACTAGCGACGGCGCCGGGCAACGGTCTGCGGGTGGGCACTCTCGAGGTGGAGCACCAAGCCACCCCGCTCGGGATCGACGCGGCACGCCCTCGGTTCGGGTGGGAGTTGAGTGCGTCGGGCAACGGAGCCGAGCAGTCGGCGTACGAGATCGTGGTGTCCACGGGGAGCGGCCGGCCGGAGCAGATCTGGGACAGCGGCAAGGTGACGTCGTCGCGCTCGGTCGACGTCGTGTACGACGGCCCCGCCCTCGAGTCGCGCACCCGCTACTCCTGGAAGGTGCGGGTCTGGGACGCCCGGGGCAAGGCATCGCAGTGGAGCGCGCCGGCCCGGTTCGAGACCGCCTTCCTCGCCCCGGAGGAGTTCGAGGGCGACTGGATCGGTGCCCAGGACGAACTGCCCAAGCCCTCGTTCGAGGACGCCAGCTGGATCTGGTTCCCCGCGGGCAAGCCGGCCGACTCGGCGCCCGTCGGCAACCGCTTCTTCCGCACCGCGTTCGAAGTTCCTGCCGGTCAGGCCATCGAGGCTGCGGAGATGCAGCTGACCGCTGATGACTCCCTCACGCTCTACGTCAACGGCGCAGAGATCGTCAGGTCGCCGCGGGTGCAGGACGCGTGGCGTACGGCCACGATCGTCGACATCGCGGCCCACCTGCAGCCCGGCCGCAACGTGATCGCGATCGAGGCGGTCAACGCCCAGCCGGGGCCTGCCGGCCTGCTCGCTTCGCTCAAGGTGACGGTCGGGGGCGCCGGCGACCCGTTGCGGATCGTCACCGACGACACCTGGGTCAGCAGCGAGACCGCGGCGGACGGCTGGCAGCAGTCCGACTTCGACGACTCCGCCTGGCCCCACGCACTGGTCGGGGCGGCCTACGGCTCCGGTCCCTGGGGCAGCTCCGTCACCGTGTCGACTCCGCCGGAACCCTTGCTGCGACGCGAGTTCGCGGCGGACAAGCCCATCGCGTCTGCACGGGCCTACGTCTCCGGTCTCGGCTACTACAAGCTCTTCGTCAACGGGCAGCGGATAGGCGACCACGAGCTGGACCCGGGCTTCACCGTCTACGACAAGACCGTCCTCTACGCGACGTACGACGTCACCGATGCGCTGCGGTCGGGTGACAACGCCGTCGGCGTGAGCCTGGGCCGCGGGTACTACGCGATGACCCGACCCGACGAGTGGATGACCTCGCCCTGGCACGGCGAGCCCAAGCTGAAGCTCCAGCTCGACATCACCTACGAGGACGGCACCTCGACCCGGGTGGTGAGCGACGACAGCTGGAAGCTGGCCGACGGCCCCACGCGCACGGAGTCGCTGTGGTTCGGCGAGACGTACGACGCGAGGCTGGAGCTGCCGGGCTGGACCGGGCCCGGGTACGACGACGCGAGCTGGCGGGCCGCACGCTCGGTCTCGGCTCCCGAAGGCACCTTGACGGCCCAGATGTTCCCGCCGATCAAGGTCACCGAGCCACTGCAGGTCGGCACGGTCACCAACCCGGGGAGTGGCATCCACGTCTACGACTTCACGAGCCCGACCGCGGGCTGGGCGAAGGTCGCGGTGAGCGGGCCGGCCGGAGCGGAGGTCAAGATCACCTACGGCGAGAAGCTCCGCGCCGACGGCACGGTCGACAACTCCGGGGCCTTCGGCATGGCGATGCAGGCCTACACCTACATCCTCAACGGGGACGGCGTCGAGACCTATCGTCCGAGCTACAGCTATGCCGGGTTCCGCTACCTGCAGGTCGAGGTGCCTGCAGGTGTCGAGGTGGAGTCGGTTGCGGGGGAGCGGGTTCACTCCGCGGTGCCCACCACCGGGGAGTTCCACAGCTCCAGCGGGCTGCTCAACCGCTACCACGCGGCACAGGCGAACACGATCCTCAACAACCTGCACTCGGTGCCGACCGACACCCCGATGTATGAGAAGCGCCCCTACACCGCGGACGGACAGCTGATCTCGGACTCGGCGATCGCGAACTTCGACGTCCAGGAGTTCTACGCGAACTGGATGCGGGCCCACCGCGACGACCTGACCCCCGAGGGGACGCTCGGCCACACCGTCCCGGGCACCGTCGGCGGCAAGCAGGTCGTGGACCCGGTCTGGTCGGCCAGCTACGTCCTCGTCAACTGGGACCTCTACTGGTACTACGGCGACACCCGCGCGATCGCAGACAACTACGACAGCATGAAGGCGTGGCTCGACCACTTCGAACGTGACGTGGCGAAGACGAACGGGATCTACACCGGGTTCAGCTACGGCGACTGGCTGGCGCCTGGCGCTGCCAACCCGCCCGAGGGGACCCGACTCACCGGCACCGCCTACCTCCACATGACCGCGACAGCGATGGCCAAGATGGCCACGGCACTCGGGCACGACGCGGATGCCGAGCACTTCACCGACTTCGCGTCCTCACTGGCCGACGCGATCAACGCGACGTTCTACGACGAGTCCGAGGGGGCCTACTACGACGACCCGGCCGCCGGCTACCGGCAGACGTCGAACCTGTTCCCGTTGAGTCTCGGGATCGTCCCGCAGGAGCACCGCAAGACCGTGATCGCCAACCTGGTCAAGGACATCAAGGACCGCGGCGTCCACCTCAACACCGGCGCGCTCGGCACGAAGATCATCCTTCCGGTGCTGACCGATCTCGGGTACGGCGAGTTGGCGTACGACGTCGCCACCAACCCGACGTACCCGGGCTGGGGCTACTGGTTCGAGGAGCTCGGGGCCACCACCATGTGGGAGGAGTGGCAGGAGTCGTCGCGCTCGCACCAGCATGCGTTCCTGGGCACCGTGGACGACTGGCTCTACCAGCGGGTGGCCGGGATCGAGCCGGCCGCCCCGGGCTATTCCGCAGTGCGGATCAAGCCCTACCCGGTGGGAGACCTCAAGAACGCGTCTGCCCATGTGTCGTCCCCGCTCGGCCGGGTGGGCTCGTCCTGGCGACGGAACCGTGACCACTTCACCCTCCGCGCCGAGGTGCCGGTCGGTGCGTCGGCCGACATCTACGTGCCGTCGTCCGACCGTCGTTCGGTCAAGGCCCCCAAGGGCGCGACGTTCGTGGGAATGGAGGATGGCTACGCCCGGTTCGAGGTCGGCTCCGGCAGGTACGCCTTCCGCGTTCTCCACGACTAGCCGCGTGCTCACCCCTCCGATTTCGGCAGCGGAGACGGAAGCACGGGCCCCGAAGAGTCGTAGAATGTTGGTGGTCGAATGGGAGCCAGCATCATGGGCGAACGTCAGCTCACCGTGAGGCGCAAGGTGGCCGCGTCCAGCGACACGGTCTGGGACGTGTGCGCGGATTTCCCGAACCTGGCGGACCACTGGGACGGCATCAGGGCCTCCCGAGCAATCGGCGAGCAGACCCACGGAGTCGGTGCCCGTCGCCAGGTGGACCTGAAGCCAGTCGGGTCGATGCTCGAGACCGTCACCGTCTGGGAAGAGGGCCAGACCATGGCCACCGCGAACCAGCCCTCGGTCCTCGTGCCGTTCAAGCAGGCGGAGTCGCGGCTCACCCTCGAACCTCAGGGAGACGGGACGGCGATCACGTTCGACTACCGGTACGTGCCCCGGGGCGGTCCGCTCGGACGAGTGACCGGCCCGGTCATCGACAGGATGCTGAACACGACCTTCGAGAGTCTGCTGGACGCCATCGAGGAGTCCGCCGCTCGCTGACAGAACGGGTGCCGGCGCCGCGAGTGACGGGTCTGCGCCCGACAGTTGAGGCAGATGCCTCACGCGGTGCGAGGGCGTGCCGGCCCACTGTGAATGCATGACAACCACGACACCACGGCAGGCCGTTGAGGCGCTGCAGGACAACCCCTCA
>NZ_LMGG01000004.1:1152285-1152833 GCF_001427925.1 Nocardioides sp. Root151 | reverse complement strand
CTGGTTCCGCGATCCGGGGGGACGCTGGACCATCCACACGACCGGCCCGACCGAGCTGACCTGCCCGCGCTACTTCGGGTCGGTCGCGGGCGGGACCCGCGTGCCGGGCATCGACGTGTCCTGGTCCGACGACCTCACGCTCGAGGTGACGCTCGGTGACGACCTGACCTGGCGGATCGAGCTGGGCGCGACCTCGGCGACCCGGATGATGACCGGGATGGGTGGGGTGCTTCCCGAGGCGGGCTGGAACAGCAACGTCGTGCTCGGTGCGATGGGACCGATGGCGCGCACGATGCTGCACACCGGCCGGATCCGACTCCGCGGAGCGACGCCCAACGGCCCCCACTTCAAGGCCGCGCCGTTGAAGATCTGGCGTGTGGTCGGCAGTGCTGCGTCGTACCGGGGTGAGGATCTCGGTGCGCCGGCGCCGCTCGACGAGCAGACCCGCCTGGGTGACTTCTGGCTGCCGCAGCGCGGCGTCTTCTTCGTCGGGCGGGCTCGATTCACACCACCGATCGAGCAGATCGACAGCGGGGCAAGCGCTGCGA
>NZ_LMGG01000004.1:1152158-1152251 GCF_001427925.1 Nocardioides sp. Root151 | reverse complement strand
CCTGGGGCAGCCGGCCGAGCACATGCTGCGCTCGTCGATCATCGCGTGCGGGCTGGCGGATCGCCTCGGCCTCAGCCGCGAGCAAAAGGCAGT
>NZ_LMGG01000004.1:1107358-1152038 GCF_001427925.1 Nocardioides sp. Root151 | reverse complement strand
GCACTGCGCCTCCGCGGCAGTCCTGGCCCGACACCTCGGGCTCGGCCCGGACGTCGAGGCGACACTCGCCCACACCTTCGAGCGGTACGACGGCGGCGGGCTTCCGGCCGGTGTCTCCGGCGATGCCATCCCGATCGAGATGCGGGTTGCCCAGCTGGCCGACGTGGCCGAGGTGCACCAACGCATGTACGGCGTCCAGGGTGCGGTCGCGATGGCCAGGAGCCGCCGAGGAGGTCACCTCGACCCGACCGTCGTCGACGCGTTCACCGCGGATCCCGAGGCGCTCTTCCCCGCGTCCGGCGACGACCCCTGGAACCGGGCGCTCTCGATCGCACCCGACTCCGAGACGCCGCTGGACGCGGCCCGACTCGACAACCTGCTGACCGCCATCGGAGACTTCGTCGACCTCAAGTGCCCGTTCACGCTCGGCCACTCCCGCAACGTTGCCGCGCTCGCCGAGGCGGCCGCCGTACAGCTCGGACTCTCCGTCGACGACACCAACGCCGTACGCCGGGCCGGGCACCTCCACGACGTCGGCCGGATCGGTGTCTCGAACCAGGTCTGGTCGAAGGCGGGGGAGCTGACCGGTGCCGAGTGGGAGCGGGTGCGCATGCATCCTTACCTCACCGACCGGGTGCTGACCCGCATCCCCGGCCTCGGGCAGGTGGCCGCGATCGCTCGCGCGCACCACGAGCACCTCGACGGGTCCGGCTACCCGCTCGGCCTGGCCGGTGCGGCCCTCGGCCGGCCGGAACGGCTGTTGGCCGCCGCGGTCGCCTACCAGTCAGCGCTGGAGCCCCGGCCGTACCGCGAGACCCTTGACCCTGAGGCGGCGGCGACGCGGCTGAAGGAACGGGCGACGCGCGGCGTTCTCGAGGCCGAGAGCGTCGAGGCGGTCCTGGCCGTGGCCGGGCACGCGTCGAGGAAGGTACGCCGCGACGACGCCCTCACTCCGCGCGAGACCGAGATTCTCGGACTGGTCGCCCGTGGCCTTGCCAACCGCGACATCGCGAGTCGCCTGGTGCTCAGTGAGAAGACGGTCCGCAACCACGTCGAGCGCACCTACGCCAAGATCGGCGCCACGAACCGGGTGGGTGCGAGCCTCTACGCGCTCCAGCACGGGCTGGTCGCGCCCGTCGACTGATGGCTGCGCGAGGGAGCCGCGACTCGTGGCAGCAGCGGCTAGCCGGATGAGGGGCCCAGAACTCCGGGGTCGACGGGCGTGGCTTGCTCCTTCAGTTCCACGAAGATGACATGCGTCGGTGTGTCGCCGGTGTTCTCGCCGTGGTGCTCCTGGGCCGGGAGCCAGCCAACGCTTCCCGCCTGCATTTCCACCTCGCGTTGGGAATCACCTGAGGATAGGCGCCGCCTGAACGAGGACAGCGTGTACATGACGCTGTCGGGATGTTGGTGCGGCGTCGTGCGGTCTCCTGGCGTGTCGGTGTACTCCAGGACACGAACCCGGTCGTTCTCGAAGACGACCTTGTAGCTCTCGGGGTTGCTGACCACAGGATCCAGGCTCATGGTCTGAGAGTGGCAGGCACTCGTCGCGTCGAGCCGTCGCTTCACCGAAGATCATCGGAATTGGGCTCCTCCACCACGGCGTCATGGGCCATCTGGTTCCGCGACTCGGTGAGTGGCTCCGCCGGTGCGTCGGTCAGCCAAGCCCTGTGGCTGTCGGTGGTGACGGCAATGATGCGGTCACGCCGGAGTCGAGGCCCGACGAGCTGGCGGACGGGTGGAGATCAGCGGCAGGCATTGGGGCCGCCCGAGTCGATGGTTGCTCAACATAGCCTTGCATCTATATCGATTGGAAACTATCATGACCATGTTCTGGGAGGTTCGTCTCCGGAATGAGGTCGAGTCGTGGCTTCTCGGACTGGACGATGAGAGCTATGTCCTGGTCGCTGCGGCGATCACCCGATTGGAGGCGGCAGGTCCGACGCTCGGCAGGCCGACGGCCGACCGGGTCAAGGGCTCCAGACACCACAACATGAAAGAGCTGAGGCCAGGATCTGCTGGGCGCAGCGCGATTCGGATCTTGTTCGCCTTCGACCCGAACCGTCGGGCGATCCTGCTGGTTGCGGGAGACAAGGCTGGCCAGTGGGTGCAGTGGTACGACACCAACATCCCGATTGCGGACGACAGATTCGACGAATGGCTCGACAGTGAGGAGGAGTGACGTGAGCAAGCCGAAGACGACCAGCTGGCGCGAGGCGCGCGCCAAGCGACCGGTCCACGACGATGCTGTGGCAAACCATGTCGCTCGCATGGCAGCGGAAGAGCGCGCCTACCGGCTCCGAGAGATTCGTGAGGAACAGGGCGTCACACAGAAGGAACTGGCTGAGCGCATGGCGATCACCCAGCCGACGATCTCCGCGCTCGAGTCTGGTGCCCTGGACCGCTCGGGAATCGCGACGATCAAGGCCTACGTGGAAGCTCTCGGCGGAGACATCGAGGTCACCGCAACCTTTGGCGATCGACGTTTCGTCGTCTCTTCCGGCAAGTAGCGGCGTGCCGGTGTGACCACATGAGGGACCCGAGCCTCAGGCGTTGCGCTCCAGGATCCGGTCCAGCAGGGCCTGCGTGGCGGCGTACGACCCCGGCTGTTCGCTCTCGCGTGGACCTGCGACGTTCAGGGTCAGCCCGAGGGCGAGACCCTCGAGCCAGGCGGTGACGGCGTCGGTGTCTCCGGCCGTGACCAGGCAGGGCCGGCCGAGCTCTTCAGCGAGGGCGAGCGTCAGGTCGGTGCCGGGGGAGTGCACGGCTTCGCGCACGACCAGGGTGGCGTCGCTGTCGCGGACGTTCAGTCGCGTCCGGACCGCGGGGTCGCCGCTCGAGGCTTCGCGCAGGGCGGGATAGTCGGCCAGCAGGCCCGGTGGCGCCGGGTGGTCCTCGGCCAGGCCACCGGCCGGGCACCACCCGCCGTACGGGATGCCGGCGTGGAGTGCGGCATCCAGCGCAGCCCGGTCGGCACCGGTCTGTCCACCGGACACGATCCGCGCAATGCGCATGGCTACTTCTACACCTGACGGCGACTCACGACGTCCGGGTGACCGTGAGCAACTCGTGCTGCGGGATCGGGTTGTCCCGGGCGGCACGGCAGGTCAGTTGGAGGGGGTCGTCGCCGGGCGACGTACGGACCTGGACCGTCCACTGGCCGCGGCCGACGGTGAACACGGCGTCGGTGACGTCGTCGTCCACCCGGCGTGACACCAGCCGTACGGCATCGTCACGGGTCTCGCCGAGCTGTCGACGCAGGGCGATCTCTGCGAACTGCACGGGCATCGCGTACGACGAGCGCCCGCGCAGGTGGTCGAGATCGAGCTGCCCGGCGGTGTGCCCGTCGGCGATCGCCAACGCCGAGACGGGTTCCACGCGGCCGTAGTACAGGCCGTCGGGGAGCACGAGCAGGTTGCCGGCGAACCGGTCGCCACCGATGTGGGAGACCTCCCACGTGGCTTCAGGGTGAGCGGCGGCCAGTGCCCTGACCACCGGGCGACCGCGTTCGGCGCAGCAGGCGTCGTGGCGGCCATGCGTGCACACGCACAGCAACGTTCCGTCGTACGCCGTGAGGCCGGGGGAGCGTCCGGCTCCCAGCGCCGCCAGGTCGAGTTCGAGCAGGTCGTGGGGATCGGACAGCACCGTGGTCTCCACCCAGGGTCGCGACGGGTGGGCGAAGGCGGCGAACACTCGCATCCCCTCCGCGTGCGTGCCGCGGTCGGGTCGCCGTACCAGGAGCGGCCTGACGCGGGCGGTCCTGGCCGACCGCAGCACGGCATCGCCCAGTCCGTCAGGAAGCCGGGCGTCGCGCAGGGCGTCGACACCCCACGGGCCGGCGTGCTCGATCAGGAGGAACGATCGCACCGTCGACGCGGTGCCCGCGGCCGACTCGTTGCGGAGACCACTGGCGACCGAGCAGCGGAACGCGGGGTCGCGTGCGGTCACGGGGCGACCTCGAGCAGACCTTCCCGCACGAGGCGACGGCAGAGCACGAGCCGGCTCTGCGGATCGAGCTGCTCGGCCAGGTCGCCGGGGCTCAACTCGGGGTGGGCGCGCACCTCCTCCAGCGCCGGGCGCAGCCATCCGGGCACGTCCAACGATCGGTCTCCGAGCAGTACGTCGATCCGGTCGCCGCGCGCAAGCAGGACGCACGGGTGTCCGGGACGACGCCGCAGACGGGTGTGGTCGTCGATCGTGTCGGCGGCGAGCACGTCGTGCAGGCCACCCGCGAGCCGAGGGCTGCGACCGGTCAGGAAGCGACGGACCTCGGCCTCGACTGCCGCCGCGGTGTCGAGGTCACGGATCTGCGCGGCCACCGCCTCCAGCCGATCCGCGAGACCCTCGGCCAGCTTGCCGGGGTCGTTGAGGTAGCCGGCCGGCAGGTGCGCGTCGGGTACGCCGTCCGCCAGGTCGGCCAGGCTGCGCTGCACGAGGCCGCGCCAGGTGAGTTGGTTGATGCCCACGGTGACGTGCAGTGAGACGACCTCCTGCGCCCGAGCGGCATGCGGGGTGCCCGTGGGCAGGTACATCGACACCCCGGGCTCGAGCTTCACGTCCGCGATGCCGTCATGGTCGTGGACCTCCCACTGCTTGGAGCCCGCGGTCTGGAACACGAACACGTCGTGGGAGTCGGAGTGCATCGCGAAGCCCTGGGCTCCGGGCGGGGTCAGGTAGGCGTTGGCCTGGCACGGGTGCCCCAGCTCGAGCTCGAGCTCGGCGACGAGCCGGGTGATCGGCGGCCAGTAGCGGTGCAGTCCCTGGAAGACGATCGTCGCGCCGTCGGCGAACAGGGCGAGCGCCTTGCGCGAGTCCACGAGTCCGGTCAGTGGCTTGCCGGCGAGCGTGGCACCGCGCGTGTAGGTGGACTCGGGCAGCACGGCGCCGTCCTGGGCGAGCCGGATGGACGGGGTGCGGATCGCCGACGACGTCAGCAGGGTGTCCGCGTCGTCGAGGGAGAGCAGATCGACCAGCGCGTCGGGGTCGGCGTGGTGCAGGTGCACGCGTGACGCCCAGACCTTCTCGACGAAGGTCTGGGCGTCACCGCTGAGCAGGTCGAGCGCGGAACCGGGCACGGTCAGGACGCGTCACCGTCGGTGGTGTCCGTGGCGTCGCCATCGGTGCCGTCGCTGTCGGTGCCGTCGGAGTCGGTGGTGTCACCGTCGGTGGTGTCCGTGGCGTCGCCATCGGTGCCGTCGGCGTCTCCGCCGGGCACGGGACCGTCACCTGCCGGGGCGGTGGTCATGTCGTCGTCGGTCAGCGGCTCTTCGGGGGTGTTGGTCATGCTTCCTCCAGTGTGTGCGGTGGCCGGCCGCCCGCGACGGACGGCGCTCTCACTGATGGCAGTACCCGTTGTGGTCGTGCGCATTCCGATCGGTCGCCGTCCGGGCTTCTCGGCGGGCGCCGGTCGTGGAGTGCGAAAGTGTGCCCATGACCCGGATCTCGCTCTCGCGTCAGCCCGACGAGCGGGTGCTCGCGGTCGAGGGTGCGGAGGAGCGGGTGATCTCGGCGGCCGATGTGGCGGCGTACGTGCGCAAGCGTGAGGTCGACCGGCCCCGTTGGGTGTGGGACGACACGGCCCGGTGGTACCCGCCGCTGCTGGCCGCTGGCGTGCGGGTCGAGCGCTGCCACGACCTGAGGCTCGGCCACAACCTGCTCCGACGGGCGCCCGCGATCGAGGTGGCCCTGCTGGTGGGGCCGCAGTCGGAGCACTGGGACCGGCTCGGGCCCAGCGTGGCATCTGATCCGGCACTGTTCTCGATCGACGACGACGCCGAGCACCTGCGCGCCGACCTGGAGGACGCGCGTCAGCTGGCAGCCGTCACGTCGTCGACCGATCCCGCCCGGCTGGGCCTGCTGCTCGCGGCGGAGTCGGCAGGGGCCCTCGTCGCCGCCGAGATGACGTACGCCGGGGTGCCGTGGCGTACCGACGTCCACCAGAGGCTGCTCAGCGACCTGCTCGGTCCGCGGCCGCCATTGGGCTCCCGCCCGCAGGGACTCGAGGCGTTGGCCGACCAGATCCGAGGTGCGCTGAACGCACCGGGACTCAACCCGGACTCACATCCCGAGCTTCTGGCCGCACTGCGGCGGGCCGAGCTGGAGGTCCCCGACACCCGGGCCTCGACGCTGCGCCAGCTCGATCACCCGGCCGTCGAACTGCTGCTGCGCTACAAGCAGCTGGCGCACCTGTTCCAGACCAACGGCTGGGCCTGGAGCGACGAGTGGGTGCGTGGCGGCAGGTTCAGGCCGTCGTACCAGCCGGCGGGCTCAGCCACCGGCCGGTGGTCCTCCAACGGGGGAGGAGCACTGTCGTTCCCGGCGCAGGTTCGGCACGCCGTGGTGGCCGACGAGGGCTGGACGCTCGTGGTCGCCGACGTGGCGCAGCTCGAGCCCCGGGTGCTGGCCGGGATGAGTGGCGACCGCGCCCTGGCCAGGTCGGCGAGGGGTGCCGACCTCTATCAGGGGATGGTCGACGACGGCGCTGTTGCCACCCGCAACGACGCCAAGCTGGGCCTGCTCGGCGCGATGTACGGCGCCACCAGCGGCGAGAGCGGCCGCATGGTCGCCGGTCTCACCCGGCGCTACCCGGCTGCGTTCGGTCTGGTCGAGGAGGCTGCGCGTGCGGGTGAGCGAGGTGAGGCGGTGCGCACCCTGCTGGGACGCGGGTCTCCGACGCTGGGGGAGTCGTGGGCCCGGGACCCGGAGGGCCCGCCGGTCGACCCCGAGGTGCAGTCGCGTCATCGCCGTACCTTCGGGCGCTTCACGCGCAACTTCGTGGTGCAGGGCACCGGTGCGGAGTGGGCGGCTTGCTGGATCGCGGACCTGCGCAACCGGCTCTGGCACATGGGTGGCGACGGGCCCTTCATGGCCCGCCCGCACCTGGTCTTCTTCCTCCACGACGAGGTCGTCGTGCACACCCCGCTCGCCCTGGCCGACGACGTCGCAGCGCAGGCCACCGAGGCGGCCGCGACTGCCTCCGGCCTGCTGTTCCGCACCCTGGGCATCGACTTCCCGCTCACCATCTCGACCGTGCGGTCGTACGCCGACGCAGGCAAGCCCGGGGCCGTGGTTGCCCCTGACGGGTGATGTCCCACGTCGAAAGGTCAGGCAGCGGCCGGAATGGAGAAGAGCTGTGTGGGTACCGAGGGATCGCGGCCGCCGGCCCGCCGGGGACTCGGCCCCGGACCTCGTGAACGGAGTCTCATCGTGTTGTGGACCATCCTTGTCGTGTTGGTAGTTGTCGCACTAGTGCTCTTCATCCTTGGGCGCGTACGTGGAGGCCGCGGGCTCTGACCCCACGCCCGCCCACGCTCCGGCAGTGATCGGAGCCCGAGTTCCCCTGCCGTAGCCCTACGGCAGGGGAACTCTGCTGCCATGGCCCACCGACCTCGTCAACGACCGAGGCTCGCCAGCTCCTCGGGTGTGACCGAGGCCAGCACCCGCCGGATGGCGGTGACCAGGCCTCCGGCGGCGAAGGTCTCTCCGCTCTGGTCGTCCTGCTGCCGGCGGATGGCGAGGGCCAGCTCGTCCGCGGCCCGGAGTGCCTCGTCGAGTGCTTTCTCATCGGCGACCGAGGCCTCCACGGAGCGCAGGGCCGCTGCTGACTTGCGGAATGCCCGGGCGGCCGAGGGCCGCAACTCGGGACCGAGGGCGACCAGCGAACGATCAGCGTGCTCGGCGTGGGAGAGAAGCGTCATCATCTCCTGCACGAGGAAGGTCAGATGGGTGAGCGCCTCGCCCTGCCGGCGCTGCCGCTCGGTGGCCTCCCTTCGTCGCCGGACGCGCCAGTTAATCCGCGGAGTGTCGAGCGTCTGCCCCATCAACTCCTGGGCCCGCTGGTTTCGCTGCTGAAGCCTGGTGACCCCCGTCTGCCACTCGTCAGTTGTCGGCAGGGGATCGCGCTCGAGGCGCGGTTGGTGCGCGGTGGAATGACGCGGCCCGCTCAACCTGTCCTGAGCTCGGGAACCTGATGTCTGTACGCCGCAGCGTGCACGGAGGACAATGAGCCATCAGAAGAGGTGACCGAGATGATTCTCGTCGTCGGTGCGACAGGTGACCTCGGCGGCCGCGTGGCTCGCACCCTGAGCGAACAGGGCCATGCAGTCCGCTGCTTGGTGCGCCCCACCAGTGACGACTCCGTCGTGCGGGGTCTTGGAGTCGAAGTGACGCCGGGTGACCTCACTGACCCTGAGTCGCTTGCCGCCGCGTGCCAAGGTGTCACGGCGGTCGTGGCCACCGCGACGATGATCGCGCGCAGGTTGGCCGGTGCGACCCGGCCCACGATTCATGAAGCCGACGAGCAGGGGATGGCATCCCTGATCGCGGCCGCCGAGTCCGCAGGGGTGCGGCGCTTCGTGTACCTGTCCTTTCCGGGGGTCGAGAAGGCCATCGGTACGCCGCTGGAACGGGCCAAGCTGGCCACGGAGGAGCGATTGCGTGGCTCGGCGATGCAGCGCGTCATCATTCGTTCTGATGCATTCCAGGAGATTCATTTCGGAGCCGCAGCGCGCTTCGACGTGGCGGCAGGAAAGATCACGATCATCGGTCGAGGGGACAGCAAGCGACGCTGGGTCAGCACCGGGGACATCGCCGCGCTCGTTGCGTCGGCAGCCGTCGAGCCCGACCCGCCGAGCCTGATCACCGTCGGTGGTCCGGAGGCGTTGACCAAGAACGAAGCGGTGGCATTCGTGGAGGAGGTGACTGGGCGCCGGATGAAGGTCCAACACATGCCCAGGCCCGTCGCCCGGTGGGCAATCCGCCTGTTGAACAAGCGGAATGATGCCCTTGCGTCGGCCTTCGGGGCCGGTCTTCTCCAGGACCTCCACCCCGCAGACTGGGATGACGCGGCGCTGCGAGAGCGTGGCATCACGCCGAGGCCGGCGAGCGACTTTCTCCGCCAGCAGGCCGAGTCCACCGCGTCCCACGGGTGACGCTCCGGCGGTTCATGCGCCGGCGCCCCGTCGTCGCACCGCCCTGCGCACAGTTGACTGAGAGCAGGGAGGTGCGACCGACTGCTACATCGGGGGCGGCGGCACCAGGCAGCTCACCGGAGCAGAGGTGTTGCCGAAGGAGTCCACCGCAATGACCTCGGCGTCACCTGTGCCGAAGAGGTGGACGATGTCGCCGGGCATCGACTTCGAACGAGGCTGCCCGCCCGGCGTCTCGGTGTACTTGATCTGCTGCCCATCGGCGTACGGCCCGAAAAGCGTGCCGCTGCCGGAGTCGCGCACGTAGATCACCGGGTCCGGGTCGACGAGGTCGGTGGCGCCCAGGAGGAAGAACCCGTCCTGGTTGTGCGAGCGCGGCACCGTGCCGCCCGGGTTGGCGCCTTCACTGCAGGCAACGTCGGGTGGCGTGGTGTCGACCACCGTCATCGTGCCGGTACCCGAGCCCGTGTTGCCGGCGGCGTCGGTCGCCGTACAGGTGACGACCGTGGCCCCGATCGCGAAGAGCGATCCCGACGGGGGAGCGCACGTCGGCACGAGCGGGCCGTCGACGTTGTCCGTCGCGGTCGCGTCGTAGTCGACCTCGGCACCGTCGGGCCCGGTCGCCTCGACGGTCTCGTCACTGACCGTCACCACCGGGGGCTCGACGTCCAGCACGTCGACGTCGACCTGCTGGACGAACTCCGGACCGGGAAGCTGGCCGTTGACCAGGAAGCTGACCTGGCAGGAGACCGTCGTACCCTGCGGAGCGTCCGCAGCCAGCGTGATCGTCTCGTCGAAGGAGACGGTCCCGCCACTGGTCACGTTCTGCGACGGCGGGGTGAGGCTGACCGAGACACCGGGGTCACACACCGCCTGATGGGTGACCTCGGCGGGCAGGTTCTGGAGTGCGGACAGGATGGCGGCGGAGACCTCTGACGGGTTGGCCGACGCGAGGGTGCCACCGGTGGAGTTGGTGACCGCGGTGGCCTGGCCGGCTGTGTCCAGCCCGTTCCACAGGAAGCCGTCCGCGCCGGGGACCGCGATCGCGATCACGCGGACGCCGGCAGCCTGCAGCGCAGCGGTCGCCGTGGCCAGCGAGAAACCGGCCGATGGGTCGTGACTGGTGGAGTCGCCGAACATGACCACCACGGGAGTGCCGTCGCTGCGGAAGTCGATGGCTGAGGGGACCTCGCCGAGTGCGCCGATCCAGTCCTCGGCGGCATCGCTGCCACCACCCGAGAGGGGAGTCCAGGCGTTGATGCCGGCGGCAACCGCAGCGGGGTCGGCGGTGAGCTGCTGGCGCAGGTTGAAGTGGGCGCCGGAGTAGTCGGCGACGTCCTTGTAGTCCGCGACCGCGAACTGTGCCGTGGGCTGGTCGGCCAGCACCTGGTCGACGATGGAGTCGGCGTTGGCCTGCACGTTGGAGATGCTGGCGCCCATGCTGGTCGTGGTGTCGGCCAGGAAGACGATGTCCGGGTTGGGCGGGATGACCGGGGTCTCCACGGTCTTGGTGATCGTCACGGACTGTCCGGGCTCCAGCGCTGTCGCATACGGCGACGGCGTGACCCCGGGTACGGCGAATGCCGTGGTCGCTGTCCCGGCCAGCAGTGCGGCGAAGATCGCCGTCAATGCTCTCCGAGACTGCCCACGACGGGATGTGTGCTCCATGGCACAGCCTCCTCATGAGGTGAACTGACACTCCACTCTGTTCCCGCGTGATGCAGCACCACCATGACGTCATGTGCCCATTACCGGGCCCTCGACGTGCGGGCTGCGCGTCTCGCCATGACCAAATGGGGCCATTGCCGATCCCGAGGACTTGCGGTATCGGAGGCACAGCGCACCCGAACTCCTGCTTCTCGTCCGGCAGCCGTCACCACGGGTTGGGCGGGATGTCGCCATTCATTGGCATCAGTCCGCGAGCGTCGAGAACGGCGTCGCCGATCGGCAGCGCCCAACCATCCTCGGGAGGATCCCCATGCCTCGCAGCACACGCCTGGCCGGCGTACTCATCGCAACCCTCGTCCCGCTCCTGGCCGTCCTCGGCCTGTCCACGCCCAGCTCCGCGGCAGACGGCCCGGACGTCGACATCATCGACCACCGCGGCTCCTCCGGCGCGGCACCGGAGAACACCCTCGCCGCCATCCGGTTGGCCATCGCGCAGAAGTCGGAGGTCGTGGAGAACGACATCCAGCGCACCAGCGACGGTGAGCTGGTGATCGTGCACGACACGACGCTGGCCCGCACGACCGACGTCGAACAGGTCTTCCCGGACCGCGCCCCGTGGAACGTCGGCGACTTCACCCTCGCCGAGATCAAGCAGCTCGACGCGGGGTCGTGGTTCGCGCCCGAGTTCGCCGGCGAGCGGGTGCCGACCCTGGCCGAGTGGGTCAACGCGGTCGGGCAGCAGGCCGGCATGCTCCTCGAGCCCAAGGCGCCAGAGCTCTACCCGGGCATCGAGGTCGACATCGACAAGGAGCTGCGTTCCCTGCCGGCCTTCCAGAGGGCACTCAGGGCAGACCGGGTCGTCGTCCAGTCCTTCAACCACGCCTGGCTGCGCGTCTACAAGGACCTCGCCCCCGACGTACCGGTCGGGCTCCTCTACGGCAGCAAGCCGAGCGAGGCCGACATCGCCGCCGCGGCCACCTGGGCGCAGCAGGTGAACCCTGCCCTCGGCGCGATCGACGAGGCCACAGTGGACCAGGTGCACCGCGCCGGCATGGAGATCCACGTGTGGACCGTCAACGCCGGAACCGACATGCGTCGGGCGATCAACTGGGACGTCGACGGCATCATCACCAACTACCCGCAGGTGCTGCGCGACATCGTCCGTCGCAGCTGAGCACGACGCGGGGCGGCCCGGGCTCAGAGGTTCATCTTGATCTCCGCACCCTTGCGGAGCCCGTCGACCAGGGTCTGGGCCGTCTTGGTCTGCTCGTCCGACTTCGCCTGCTGCGCGATCTGGGGCCTGACCTTCGCGAAGGGCGGAATCGGCTGCTGGCCACCCTGCTTGCCAGCCTTCTTCTGCTGCTGCACGGCGGCGTCGTAGATCTTGCGGAGCTCAGCCTCGGTGGGCTTGACCGGGCCGGCCTCGTCCTCGACCAGCTGCTCGATCACGACCTGGATCTCGATCTGGCTGCGGACCACGTCTTCCGAGGTGCCCTGCTTATCCAGAGCCGCGAGGAACTCGTCGACCGAAGCCATCTGGTTCTGCTTGGCCAGCTTGGTGAGGGCGGCGTCGACGTCCTGGTCGGTGGCCGAGATGCCACGCTTCGCGGCCTCCTGCACGAGGAGCTCGGTGTCCACGAGGGTCTCAGCGGTCTGCTTCTTGAGCGCGTCCTCGTCAGGCTGCTGGCCGGTCTGCTGTGCCTGCATGGCGGCCTGTTGGAACTGCGCCTCGTAGATCGGGACGAACTCGTCCTTGGTCACCTCCTCGCCGTTGACGTCGGCCACGACGTCCGGGATGCCTTCGAGGTCGGGACCCGCTGCCTGCTGGCTGTCCTGAGCGGTCGTCGCCTCGGAGGATCCCTTGCTACCGGAATCCTTGTCGTCGCCACCGCACGCGGAGGTGGCAAGGAGGGCGGCTGCGAGTGCGATGCCGAGGACGGTCTTGGTGCGCTTGGAGTGATTCATCCATGTCGACCATACGGATCGCACCTGAGATGACCCCAATTCCGAGTTCGAGTGACAGGCCCTCCCGGGAGGGCCACCATGGGCTGCAGGAGACGAATCGGGGCACCAGAGGAGGATCGATGCTGTTCCACATCACGCAGGTTCACAGTCCGGAGCTCTGCCCTCGAGACGAGGGCGGCTCCAACTCGCTGTTCGACGCGAGCGTCGAGGGCGTCCGCGTGGTCGGCCGGTACGGCGCCAACGCCCAACACACGCTGTTCCTCGTGGTCGAGGCGGACGACGTCAACGCGGTCCACAAGTTCCTCTGGCCGGGGTTCAGGCGCTGCACGAGCACCGTCACGCCGGTGAGCGAAGTCCCGGTTCCCAAGGACTGACACCGCAGTCCGGAGCCGAGTGCTTGACCTCCGTGTCCGCAGGCCCAAGTCTGAGGACATGGACACTCACGCGGTCGATCCCTCGCGCACGATGCTCACCTTCGGCCGGGTGGACCTGGTCCGCGTGCAGGTCGGCTATCGCGCGAGCCCCGAGACGCCGGCGTACCAGCAGTTCCTGCTCGACCTCCCGGTGCTGGAGACGGGCGACGGGCGCGACGGAGAGGCCTTCGACGAGCGCCTGGCGCTCAGTGCCCTGGAGCCCGTCGTGTTCGCGGGCGGCGATGCGCCGCGGCACTACTCCCTGCACCAGCACCGGTCGCACACCAGCTGGGGTCCGAGCTCGGGTGCCGTGGAGATCGGGCTCCTCGTGACGACCGGCTCCGGGACGCGGGCCTCCGGTCCGGACGCGCCTCTCGACGGCGTGACCCGCGCCTTCCGCGACCTGATGGACGTGGTCGGCCGACCGGAGTCGGCGCAGACCTCTCGGGATGCAGCGATCCTGCGGGCACGAGCCGCGGCGGCGACGGCGTACGCCGTGGACGCGGACACGCTCTCGCTCAGCGCGGAGGAGCACCACCAGACCGAGAACTCCTGGACCTTCAAGCTCCGCTCGCGCGCGGGGGACACCTACGCGGTGGTCGTCGGCTTCGTCGACGGGTACGCCGGGTCGGTGCGGGTGCGGCACGAGAAGCGGTTCGAGGTTTCCGACTCCATCGGCTCCGAGTGACCTGGACTTCGCCGGGTGAACGACGAATGAACGTGGGGCAGACGGCAGTTGGCGTACCCTTTTGCGGATGTCCGACACGACCCCGACCCTCAGGCTCTGGCACCTGCTGATCGCCGCCTCCGCATTCCTGGGCGTCACCCTGGCCGCTCGGCAGTACGACGTCTGGTGGACGGCGCTGAGCCAGCTCGCCAGCCTCGCAGTCGGGTTCTGCTATCTCACCCTGGGCGCGTCGGCCCCGAAGGAGGGTCGGCGGGTGCGGAACTGGACCTGGGTGCGGGGAGCCCTGGCCACCCTGATGGTGCTCGTGTCCCTGGCCTTCATGGCCATGCAGCACGGCAACCTCCTCGACACCTACTCGGTGTTCGAGCACATGGTCACGCCCACCCTGGTGGTGATCGACTTCCTCGTCGTCGGCGACAAGCTGTCGCACCTGCGTTGGTGGCACCCGCTGACCTGGTTGGTTCCGCCGTTGGCCTACCTGGCGTACTACCTCGTCGGCGACCTGCTGGTCTACCAGGCCCTCGATCCCGCGCACCCCGCGTCGTTCGTCAGGCACGTGTCCCTGTTGCTGGTCCTCGTGCTTGCAGCGGGCTTCGGCCTGTACGCCGCAGCAGGGCAGGTCGACCGGCTGCGGGCCAGGCGTTCGCTGACGGAGTCCGCTCGCGTCCGCACGGCCGAGTCGTCGCGATTCGTCGGGGTCGGCTGATCCTCGTTCGGCCCTAGGATCGACTCATGCCGAGCGAAGAGATCCAGGAGATCGTCGATCGGATCGCCAGCAAGCTGCAGCGCTCCGTGATCATCGACGATCCGAACGTGAAGCTGCTCTACAGCAGCGCCCACTTCGGCGACGAGGACCCGGTCCGCGTCGACGCGATCCTCAAGCGTCGAGCCAACAGCAAGGCCATCGGCCACGTGCTCGCCCAGGGTGTCGCGTCGTGGCCCCGGGCCGGGGTGATTCCGTCCAACGCCGAGCTCGGCATGCAGGCCCGGATCTGCGTCCCGGTGCGCTGGCGGGGAGAGCTGCTCGCCCTGATCATGGTGATGGACCCCGACGGCTCGTTCACGATGGCCGAGATGGCGGAGATCTCCGGGATCGCCGACCGGGTCGCACCCCTCCTGGCCGACGAGCTCTCGGTCGCCGACGAGACGAGTGAGCAGGCCGTGCTCGACCTGGTCAGCCAGGAGCCGACCGTACGACGACGCGCACTGACCGAAGTCGCCTCCACCAGGACCGCGGAGGACTTCGCACTGGTCACCGCCATCTGGCTGGCCATCCCGGAGACGTCTTCGGATGCCTCGCAGGCGCACGTCAACGTGGCGATGCGCAGCGCGTTCACCCTGCCCACGCCGGTCGGCGTACGCGGTCAGCTGGCAGCGGTCGACAAGCGCACCGCCGTGCTCCTGCTGGGCAGTGCCAAGCCGGTCAAGGTGCGCGCCCACGCCGAGCGCATGTTGACCCGGGTTCACGATCTCTCCTCGGGCCGCTTCCGGGCGGTGGCCGGGATCGGGCCGGCCGTGACCGGCCTGGACCGGGCCTTCGAGACCGCCGAGCTCGCCGCGCTCGCGAGTCGGGCCACGGACGCCGGCCTCAAGGGCAGTACGACGACCTGGGAGGAGCTGGGCCCCTATGGCCCGCTGATGCGGATCCCGCACGACCAGCTCGGACCCCGGGCGCTCCCCGCCGAGGTCCAACGACTGCTCGAGGTCGACGGGGACCGCCAGCTCGCCGTCACCCTGCGTGCCTTCCTCGATGCCGGGGGATCGGCACCGACTGCCTCCGCGGCGCTCAACATCCACCGCACGACGCTCTACTACCGGCTGAGCCGGATCGAGGAGCTGACCGGCTACGACCTGTCCGACGGCCGGGTCAGGTTGACCATGCACCTCGGGCTCACCCTGATGGACCTCCTGCCCGACGTTCGACATATGTAGCAAGTGGAGCCGGGCGCTTTCGTCTGCTCCACATGGTTGCCGCGGGGGTGGGTGGCCGATCGTCGGTGTTACCACCGTCACAGACCAAGGAGGTTCCGCGATGACCACGGAACTCGCACCGACTTCATCACTTCCCGAGGAGCACGCATTGCAGCAGCGGGTGATGAAGAAGGTAGCCCGGCGGCTCATCCCGTTCCTGGGAATCGCCTACCTGCTCAACTACCTCGACCGCAGCAACATCGCCTTCGCCAAGCTCACGATGAGCGCCGACCTCGGTCTCACCGAGACCATGTACGGCCTGGCCAGCGGTCTCTTCTTCATCGGCTACATCTTCTTCGAGGTGCCCAGCAACCTGGCCCTCCAGCGCTTCGGCGCCCGACGGTGGATCGCCCGGATCATGGTCAGCTGGGGGCTGGTCGCCACGCTGATGGCCTTCGTGCCGACCGCCGGCTGGCTCTACACCGCGCGCATCGTGCTCGGCATCGCCGAGGCCGGCTTCTTCCCCGGCATCATCCTCTACCTGACCTGGTGGTTCCCGCGCGCGGACCGCGCCCGGCTCGTCGGCCTCTTCATGGTCTTCCTGCCGCTGTCCTCGGCCCTGGGATCGCCCATCTCGGGCCTGATCCTGCAGTACACCCACGGCTGGATGGGCCTGGCCGGATGGCAGGCCATGTTCCTCCTGCAGGGCCTGCCGACCCTGGTGCTCGGCGTCGCCGCCTGGTTCTACCTGACCGACCGCCCCAACCAGGCCGCCTGGCTGGAGCCCGAGGAGCGGGAGTGGCTGCACGACACGATGGAGGCCGAGCAGCAGGAGGCGGCCGCCACTGGTCACCACTCGGTGCGCGCCAGCCTGCGTGACGGTCGGGTCTGGGCCCTCGGAGGCGTCTACTTCGGCCTCGGCTACAGCCTCTTCGCGCTGAGCTTCTTCCTCCCCTCGATCGTGGCCGGCTTCTCCGAGACGTTCGACACCTCGTTCTCGATCCTCCAGACCGGTCTGATCGTGGCCGTGCCGTTCTCGGCCGGGGCGATCGCGATGGTCTTGTGGTCGAAGCACTCCGACCACTCCGACGAGCGGATCTGGCACGTCGTGCTGCCGATGCTGCTGGCCGGCGTGACGATCCCGGTCGCGCTCTACATGAACTCGCCATTCACCACGATGGTCGTCATCACCCTGACCTCGATCGGCATCTTCTCGGCCTTCCCGGTCTTCTGGTACCTCCCGCCGACCTTCCTCTCGGGACCGGGCGCCGCCACCGGCATCGCCCTGGTCAACACCATCGGTGCGGCCTCCGGCTTCCTGGCGCCCTACGCCACCGGGTGGCTCGTCGACCTCACCGGCAACGCACGAGCCGGCCTGTGGGTCGTCGGCGTGCTCGCCGTCGCCGCATCCCTCGGACTGCTGGCGATGAGCAAGGTCATCCCCGTCACCCGCACCGCCGTCGCCGAACGATGAGCGCCGGCGACCTGCAGGACCGGGTCGTCGTCGTGATGGGTGCCGGCTCCAGTGGAGCCGGCACCAGCAACGGCGAGGCTGCTGCCCTAGCGTACGCCGAGTCCGGCGCGACCGTCGTGGCCGTCGACCGCAACGGCAACGAGGCCCACCGGGTCGCCGATCGCATTGCCGCGGCCGGCGGTCGGTCCCTGGCTCTCGAGGCGGACGTCACCGTGGACGCCGATGTCGAGGCGGTCGTGAAGGAGACGATCGCCCGGTTCGGCGTACCCCACGTGGTCCACGGCAACGTGGGGGTCGCCCGCACCGGCTCCGTCATGGAGCTGGCGCCGGCCGAGTGGCAGGCGGCAGTCGACGTGAACCTGAACGGTGCCTACCTGGCCTTCAGGCATGCGCTTCCGCCGATGCTCGAGGAGGGCCGTGGCGTCTTCGTCCAGGTCTCCTCGCTCGCCAGCGTGCGACACACCGGCTACCCGTACCCGGCGTACAGCGCCGCCAAGGCCGCGCTCAACCAGCTCACCGTCTCGATCGCCCTGACGTACGCCGACCGCGGCATCCGTGCCAACGCGATCCTCCCCGGCCTGATCGACACGCCCCTGGTGGGTCAGCAGCTGGCCGGCTCGCAGGCCGAGGTCGAGGCACGCCACGCGCTCAGCCCGACCGGGCGCATGGGCTCGCCGTGGGACGTCGCCAATGCCGCGGTCTTCCTGGCCTCCGACAAGGCGGCCTACATCAACGGGGTCTGCCTCCCGGTCGACGGGGGACTGGGCATGCGCAGCGTCTGACCCGGCCACCGTGGGCCCGCACGCCCCACCGTGCGATGGCTGGGAGCGTCTCGCTGTACCGCTGAACGGGCACAACGCCCGCACACGGTCCGATTCCGGCACGGAACGGCCCGTTGTGCCCGTTCAGCGGCCCGACCGTCTTGCCGGCATTGCGCTGTGGACCTGCTGACTCGGCGTACGACGAACAACGCGGCCCACCCCGTCGACGGGGTGGGCCGCGTTGCTCTGTCCTGAAGGTGTCAGCCGATCGGGTCGGACTCGGCGAGTGCCAGCTCGTAGGTCATCGCGACCGGGTTCATCCCGCACACGAGGCCACCGTGGTGGATGCCGCCGAAGCGGTCGACGAGACCTGCGGTCAGGTCTGCGGTCATCCGGCCGTCGACGCGGCGGACTTCGCCGTCGAGGTACATCACCTCGGTCGCTGGTCCCTCCACAACGAGGATCGAGCCGTCGGGCTGGCGCAGGCGTCCGCCGATGATCGAGCCGATCTGGCCGTGCACCCGCGCGCCCGTCCATCCCTGCTGCTCCGTGAGCCTCTCGATCGTGGTCGGCAGGTCGACGTTGGGCCGCACGCGGCACACGATCGCCCGCCGGCCGATCGGTTCGCCGCGGTCGGCCGGGCCGGGCACCACGCGTCGCGGCTCGAACAGGGACATCGTCGTCTCCGGGTCGGGCGTGACGTCGTACCGCACGTCGGCGGAGACCGCGACGTGGGCGGTCACGCCGCGGCCGAGGACCACGGAGTCGGGGATCAGATGACCGGCCCGGCGCTCGCCGAGCGCGGTGTCGAAGAGCGCATGGCTGTGCGCGAAGACCTCCCCGTCGCGGTGGCCCAGGGTCACGCCGCCCAGTCGCAGCCGCCCGTTGCGGCCGCCCGGGATCGGCTCGCTGAACGTCGCGACCGAACCGCCCGGCGGCCCCAGGGCGGGGATGTAGTAGTCGAACTCCGCCAGTGAGCCGCCGACCAGACGACCCACGGCCCCCGCCGCGCAAAAGCGGACGAGCACGTCGCCCAGGGCGTCAAGGAGCCGCGCACCCGCGGGCAGCTCGACCTCATGGGTGACGAGACGAGTCTCGAGGGAGACGACCCGGTCGGGGAGGACCGGGCCGGGGTGGCACAGCGGCTCCGGTGCGGCCGCGCGGGTCGCCGTACCGGCGGTGGAGGTCATCGGGTCGCCTCCGCGAGTCCGGCGCCGGTGACGAGCTCGCGCAGCAGGGGAGTGGTGACCTTGCCGTAGGCCGAGGTGGGCAGGCGGTCGACGAAGTGCGCGCGCTTGGGCACCTTGTATCGGGTCATGTGCTCGCGGCACCACGCCAGCAGCGACTCGGGCTCGAGGCCCGGCTCGACGACGCACACGGCCACGCCGACCTCGCCCCAGTCGGCGTCGGGTACGCCGACCACGCCGACCTGTCGTACGCCGGGGTGCTGGAGCACCTTCTCCTCGACCTCGCGCGGGTCGATGTTGGAGCCGCCGGAGATGTACATGTCCGACGCGCGTCCCGTGATGTAGAGGAAGCCCGCCTCGTCGCAGTGTCCGAGGTCGCCGGTGCGGAACCAGCCGTCGCGGAACGCCTTCGCGTTGCCCTCGGGGTGGTCGAGGTAGCCGGCGAAGACCGCCGGGCCGGCCACGCAGATCTCCCCGCGCTCCCCGGGCGGCAGCGGGTTCCCCTCGGCGTCCTGGATCGAGATCGTCATACCGGTTCGTGGGTAGCCGGCGGTGCCGATTCCGTCCACGGTCGGCACGTCGGCGTGCCGGTCGTGCGGGAGCACGGTGATCGCGCCGGTCACCTCGGCCAGCCCGTAGTACTGCACCAGCACGGGCCCGAGGACGTCGAACGCCCGGCGCTGGTCGGGTGCGGTGATCGGTGCCCCGGCGTAGACGACGTGACGCAGGCTCGAGTGGTCGACGCCGTCCGCGGCCGCTACCAGACGGTTCAGGATCGTCGGCACGGTGAACAGTGTGGTGACCCGATGGCGGGCGACGAGTTCCCAGGCCGCCGTCGGGTCGAGGCTGTCGCCGGGCAGCAGCACGACGGCCGCGCCGCGGGTCACGTGGGTGAGCACGTGGACGCCGGCGCCGTGCGACAACGGCGCGAGCACGAGGGTGGCGTCGGTGTGGTCGAGGCCCGGCATCAGGTCGGCGATGTGGTTGTTGACCACGAAGCCCATCTGGTCGTGGGTGAGCACCGCGGCCTTGGGCCGGCCGGAGCTCCCCGAGGTGAAGAAGAACCAGCAGGGGTCGCCGGCGTCGACCGGGACGTCGTCGATGCGGCGGCCGTGGTGGTCGCTGATCAGTCCGGCCACGGTGACGTGCCCGTCGCTCGGCACGTCGCCCGGCTCGTCGTCCGAGAGTCTCCAGACCGTCGCGCTGTCGAGCGCCGCTGCGTGCCCGGTCAGCGAGCTCTCGAGCACCACCAGGTCGGGGCGTACGACGTCCGCGAGCGGCAGCAGCTCCGTCGGCGTGAGCTTGGCGTTGGTCGGGGTGATGACGGCGCCGACCCTCCACGCCGCGAACATCACCGTGAGGTAGTCGCGGGCGTTGGGGCTGTGCAGCAGCACCACGGAGCCGCGGGTGATGCCCGTGTCGGCCATCGCGGCGGCGAGGGCGTCGACCCGCTGGTCGAGCTCGCGCCAGGTCCATGCCAGGTCGCCACGCACGATCGCCGTGTGGGCGGGGAGTCGAGCCGCGGTCTGGCGCAGGAGCGAGGAGAGGTTGGTGGTCTTCATCGTGAGGGCCTTCGTCGGCGTCGGTCGGGTCTCGGTCCGTGTGGTGCTCACCAGCGCTCCAGGATGCTCGCGTAGTTGGTGACGGCGGCGCCGCCCATGTTGAAGACCCCGGCGACGTCGGCACGGGGGAGCTGCAGGTCGCCGGCGGTGCCGGTCAGCTGCATGGCCGCCATGACATGCATCGAGACACCGGTCGCGCCGATGGGGTGGCCCTTGGCCTTCAGGCCTCCGGACCGGTTGACGGGCAGCTTGCCGTCGGCGGTGGTGAGCCCCTCCTCGAGGACCCGGTGGCCCTGGCCGGGTTCGGCCAGGCCGAACGCCTCGTACTGGATGAGCTCGGCGATCGTGAAGCAGTCGTGGGTCTCGATCAGGTCCAGGTCGAGGGTCTGCAGTCCGGCGTCGGCGGTGGCTGCGGCCCAGGCCTGACGGGCGCCGGCGAACTCGGTGGGATCCCTGCGGGAGAGCGGGAAGGCGTCGTTGGCCTGTGCACGGGACCTGAACCGGACCCGGCGGTCGCTGGTCGCGGCCACGTCCGGCGCGGCGAGCACCAGGGCCGCGGCTCCGTCGGAGATCAACGAGCAGTCGGTGCGACGCAGCGGTGGGGCCACGAACGGGTTCTTCTCCGAGACGGTCGAGCAGAAGTCGAGGCCGAGGTCCTTGCGGATCTGCGCGAGGGGGTTCGTCACGCCGTTCTCGTGGTTCTTCGCCGCGACCATCGCCATCGCCCGGGACGGGTCGCCGTACCTGTCGGCGTAGGCGCGGGCAATGCCGGCGAAGACGCCCGCGAAGCCGGCCTCCACAGCGGCCTCCTCGGGTTGGTAGCAGCCGCTGAGCAGGATCTCGCCGGCTCGCGGGGTGCTGACGCCGGTCATCTTCTCGGCGCCCACGACGAGCGCGACGCGACCGCGCCCGGACTCGATGAAGTCGCAGGCGGCGTTGATCGCGGCCGAGCCGGTGGCACAGGCGTTCTCGAGTCGCGTCGCGGGTGTCGCGGCGAGCCGGCTGTCGACGACCGAGACCAGTGCTGCCTGGAAGTCCTGGGCGCTGAACCCGTTGTTGTAGACGCCGACGAAGATGCCGTCGACGTCGGCGGCGTCCATCTGCGCGTCGGCGAGGGCCTGCGGGATGACCGAGGCCATCAGGGCGGTCGTGTCCGGGGCTTCGAGCCGGCCGAACGGCGTGTGGGCCCAACCGATGATCGACGTACTGGAGTTCATTGCGTGTCCTCTTCCACGTGGCGGTGCGCTGTGCCTCCACGATGGCCGCGCGCCCCGGTCAGCGACTACGTGCGGGCGTCGAGCACGTCCCCTGCGGTGTTTCGACATCTGTCGAAGGTGCCGATCTGCGGTCTCGTCTCGCAGCGGTGCCGTCGCCCCGTCGTTCCCGCCGAGCATGGGAGCAACGCGAAGGAGGCGCTCATGCGAGCGACAGTCAAGGCAGACCGCGGACCCGGCTGCCGGTTCGTCACCGATCGACCGGAGCCGGTGCTGCTCCCCGGCCAGGTGCGCATCGAGGTGGCCGCGGCGTCCGTGTGCGGCACGGATGCCGCGATCCACGATTCCGGACCGGTGCTGGACGACTTCGGCATGAGGTTCCCCGTCACGATGGGGCACGAGGTTGCCGGGATCGTCGTGGAGGCCGACCCCATGACGCGGGTCGCCGTCGGCACCCGGGTGACGGTCGAGACCCACCTCCACTGCGGCGAGTGCTTCTTCTGTCGAAACGGCGACGGCCACAACTGCGCGCGGGTGCAGCTGCTCGGCGTCCACCTCGACGGCGCGTTCGCGGAGCGCGTCGTCGTCCCGGCAGCGAGCTGCTTCGCCCTGCCCGACGCAATCGGGCTCGAGGAGGCCGCACTGCTCGAGCCCGGGGGCAGCGCCATGCACGCCGTGCTGCGCAGCGGAGTGTCCCTGGCCGGCAGCAGCGTCCTGGTCTCGGGTGCAGGCCCGGTCGGGCTGGTGCTCGTCCAGATCGCCGTGGCCATGGGCGCCCGCATCGTCACCGTGGTCGAGCCCAACCCCATGCGTCGCAAGATGGCCGAGCGGTCCGGCGCCGTCGTGCTCGACGTCGGTGTGGACCCGATGGAGGTCGCCGACCCGACGACGCGCCACCGCGGTGGCTACGAAGTGGCCTTCGAGTGCTCGGGCGCGGGCGCGGCGCTGTCCACCGTCCTCGACGCGACACGCAACGAGGGCACCGTCGTCGTCGTGGGCCTGGTCAAGGGCGAGGTCGCACTGCCGGTCACGCGCACCCTGATCACCCGGGGACTGACCCTGCGGGGCAGCTTCGGTCGGTCCCTGTGGGGCACCTGGGACCGGCTCTCGGAGCTGGTGATCTCCGGCCGGGTCGACCTGGCCGGGCTCCTGACGCACCGGCTGCCGCTCAGCGGGCTCCCGCTCGCCCTTGAGCTGATGCGGGAGGATGCAGGCAAGGTGTTGCTGCTGCCGTCGCTGCCCGACACGCAGCTGCACGAGACCTCGACCGAAGGAAAGACCCGATGACCGCGTCCACCGTCTCGGCCCCGATCGTGGAGGCCCTCGAGGCAATCGAGGGCCTCGACGTGCTGACCAACCCCGACTCCACGTCGGCCTACGCGCACGACCGCTCGGTGTGGGCGGCGTACGACGTCCCGGCGGCGGTGGTGCGTCCCCGCACGACGGAGGAGGTGCGTGCGGTCGTGGCGGCGTGCGTCGCGACCGGCACTCCGCTGGTGACCCGGGGCGCGGGCACGGGCCTGTCGGGCGGGGCCAATGCCACTGCCGACGCCGTGGTCGTGTCGATGGAGCGGATGGACCAGATCCTCGAGGTCGACGTCGAGCACCGGCTGGCGCGCGTGCAGCCCGGTGTGGTCAACGACGACTTCCGTGCCGCGCTCGTGGAGCACGGGCTCTGGTATCCGCCCGACCCGGCCAGCAGCCCCTGGTCGACGATCGGCGGCAACGTCGCGACCAACGCCGGCGGCATGTGCTGCGTGAAGTACGGCGTCACCGGCGACTACGTGCGCGAGCTCGAGGTGGTCACCGGAACCGCGGAGGTGGTGCGGCTCGGTCGGCGTACCGCCAAGGGCGTTGCCGGCTACGACCTGCGCGGCCTGGTCGTCGGGTCGGAGGGAACCCTGGGCGTCGTCACCGAGGTCGTGCTCGCCCTGCGGCCGTTGCCGCCGTCTGCGACCACCGTCATCGGCAACTTCGACTCGTTGGAGGACGCCGGTCGCGCGGTCGCGCTGATCGGCGCCTCCGGCATCTCACCGAGCGTCCTCGAGCTCGTCGACCGCGGCTGCCTGGAGGCCGTCGACGAGTGGAAGCACATGGGCCTCTCGAACGACGCCGACACCGTGCTGATCGGTCGCACCGACGCGCCGGGTGAGCTGGCGGTCCATGAGACGAAGGAGCTGATCCGCTGCTTCGAGGAGGCCGGGGCGACCTTCACCGCAGCTTCCGAGGACGAGCAGGAGTCGGAGGCGTTGTACGCCGCCAGGCGTTTTGCCTTCCCCGCCATGGAGCGCAAGGGCGTGGTGCTGACCGAGGACATCTGCGTGCCGCTTGCGCGCGTGGCCGACGTGCTCGGACAGGTGCGCGACATCGGCCGCGCCCACGACGTCATGGTGGCCAACATCGCCCACGCCGGCGACGGCAACCTGCATCCCCTGCTGGTCACGCCGCCGGGCGACGAGGCTGCAGGGGTGCGGGCCCGGGCCGCGTTCGACGAGATCCTGCGGGTTGCGCTCGAGGCCGGCGGCACGGTGACGGGGGAGCACGGGATCGGCCTCCTCAAGCGCGCCGGACTGGGACAGGAGCTCTCGCCGGCCGTGGCGCAGATGCACCACGCGGTGAAGGCCGCGCTCGATCCGCACGGAATCCTCAACCCTGGCAAGGCTCTGCCGATCTGACCCGCGCGGCTGCCGACACCCTCAGCCCCAGTTGTCGCGGCCCCACCTGCAGAGTCGGCTCAGGCCGTTGCCGCCGGCGAAGAGGCTGTTCTTCTCCTCGGCGAAGTTGTCCTCACGGCCACTGAGGGTGCCGATGACCTGGCGACCACCATTGGTCCAGCGACCCCACAGCGGTCCGCCGGACTGACCGCTGGCGATGTCGGCCCTGGTCTCGAGCTCGAGCGTGTCATAGCTGTCACTGTCGTCGTCGTGCACCGAGATGCCGAGCTCGAAGCAGGGCCGCTGGCCGGTCGCGCTCAGGTCGTAGGGATAGCCCGCGTGGTTCCAGACGTGCAGGTCCTCCCAGTCGTCGTCGTACGTCCGGTAGCCGAAGTAGCCGAGCCACCGGCCGAAGGGCTGGTCCAGCTGGCAGACGGCCATGTCGTAGCCGTCCTGCCCGACGAACTGCTCCCACGCGGCGATGCCGATGACGTTGGCCGTCCAGCTCCCGCCGAGCACCGACGTGCCGTCGAACATGCCGGGTGTGAAGGTCACGTTCCCGCTCACCGGACCACCCGGGGACCATGAGTTCGCCACGACGTGGGAGGCCGTCAGGATCGTGGACTCCCCGATCAACGTGGCGCTGCCCTTGCCACGACCGGTGTCCAGCTGACCGATGCGGACCCACGGGGCCGCGGTCGTCGAGTAGACCTGCCGGCTCTCACCGTCATAGATCTGGGTGAAGTTCGCGGGCTCGACGGGCGACCCGTTGAACCGGCGCAGCATCCGCGGACGGTGGACGCCCAGCGAGCGCGGTCCGCCGATGATCGTCCGGGAGTTCTCCGGGGTCCATTCGTCGACGCTGTGCACCATCTCGTCGCGGAGCAGCTCCTCGCCGAGGCCGACGCTCCCCGACGGCTCCGCCTCGCGTTCGGCGGGGGAGCGCAGGCGGTTGAGGTCGAACCAGTCGGGCTCACCCTGTCGGTCGCCGAGCTCCAGCTCCTGGTCGACGGTGAGCGGCTCCTCCGCTCGCTCCCGCGTCGTCCTGTCGTGGTCGTGGTCGCTGCGTCCGGTTGCCATGGTGTCCTCCGATGAGTACGACTCCGATGAGTACGACGCGTGGTGCGTCGAACGGAAGGAGCACGCATGGCGACGCGCGATACCCGAGCCGGTCGACTTCCCCGTTGTCGGGGATGGGCAGGACACTCCTTGACTCGGACAAGGAGTGTCGTAGTAAACTACTACAAAACTTGTCTCAGTAAGGAGTGGGATCATGAAGGTTGTCATCTTCGGAGCAGGCCTGATCGGCAGCCAGCTGGCTGCCCGACTGGGGGAGCAGGGCCATCAGGTCGACGCGCTGGGACGCGAGGACGGCATCGACACCACGACCGGCAAGGGCGTGGCCGATGCGGTCAAGGGGGCGGACGTGGTCGTGGACCTGACCAACTCGCCGTCCTGGGCAGACGACGACGTCCTCGCCTTCTTCCGCGACTCCACGGCACACCTGGTCGCGGCCGAGGAGCGCGCCGGTGTGGGCCACCACGTGATCCTCTCGATCGTCGGCGCGGACCGGCTCACCGAGTCGGGCTACATGCGGGCAAAGCTGGCGCAGGAGGCCGGGGTCGCCGCTGGTGGCGTCCCCTTCACGATCGTCCGCTCGACGCAATTCTTCGAGTTCATCGCGGGCATCGCCGACGCGGGGACCGAGGACGGCACTGTCCGGGCCACGCCGGCAACCCTGCAGCCGATCGCCTCTCGTGACGTGGTCACCCACCTGGCCGAGGTGGTCACGGGAGCCCCGGTCAACGGAACCCTCGAGATCGCCGGCCCCGAGGCACTGGGGATCGATGAGCTGATCCGTCGCGAGTTCAGGGCGACGGGGGACACCCGGACCGTGGTCCCGGATCCTCAGGCCGGCTACTTCGGCGCGGTGCTCGATGACGCGGCGCTGGTCGCGACGCCCGGCGCGGGCGCCTGGATCGCGCCGACCACGCTCGACGAATGGCTACGTGATCGCGACTGAGCAGGTCCGGCCTGCAAGGATGGCCGGGTGAAGCTTTCGGCCGGGGTGGAGTGGTCCATCCACTGTTGCGTCGTACTCAGCCAGGCGGAGCAACCGGTGCCCAGCGCTCGGCTGGCCGAGCTGCACGGGGTGTCGAAGGCCTACCTCGCCAAGCACCTGCACCAGCTCGCCCGGGCCGGCCTGATCGTGCCGAGTGAGGGCCGCGACGGGGGCTACGCCCTCGCCCGGGACGCCGGCGAGATCACGGTCCTGCAGGTCGTCCAGGCGATCGACGGAGAGCGGCCGGCCTTCCGCTGCACGGAGATCCGGCAGCAGGGCGTGCTGGCCCAGCCTCCCGAGAAGTGCCTCGAGGCCTGCGGCATCGCCAAGGTGATGGCCGATGCCGAACGTGCCTGGCGGGACTCGCTCGCTGGTACGACGATCGCCGACCTGGCCGCCAGCCTCGACACCTCACGACTCGACGAGGTCCTCTGACCCGACGCGTACGGCGTCCGACAAACTACTCGGAGCCCTCCGAGGGCTGGTCCAGGGCGGTCTCGGCGTTCTCGCGCTGGCTGCCCTCGGGCGGCGGGTCCTGGGACGTGACCAAGCCGGTGTCACCGTCCTGCCCATCGCCGTCATGGTGCTCGGCGTGGTCGCCTGCGCCTGTGTCGCCGGCGGGATCGGTGGGAGGCGTCTCCGGCTCGGGCTCCGAGGAGCCGGGGCCGATGTTGGGGCGGGTCTGGGGGTCGTAGTTCGGGTTCTCGGTCATGCTTCTCCGTACCCGACGGACCGTGCCGCATGCGGCCGATGCCGGGAGTGTGGCGGGTTCGATCTCTCCGCGTGGGTACTGCATGACGTCCCGACCGGGATGACCCCCGTGCCTCCCGGTCTCTCCGACAGTGTGGAGCCGAACAGATGAGACCTTCGATCACCCGCACGTTCACCACGACCGCCCCGCCGGAGCGGGTCCACGACTACCTTGCCGACTTCCGCAACGCCGAGGAGTGGGACCCGGGCACGAAGACCTGCGACCTCGTGCAGGGCGGCGGCGAGGTGGGCAGCGTATACCGCAATGTCTCCTCGTTCATGGGGCGCGAGTCCGAGATCCGCTACACCGTCGCAGAGCTGGAGCGGCCCACCCGCATCCACCTGGTCGGACGCAACGAGCAGTTCGAGGGTCACGACGTGCTGGGTGTGAGGGCCGGCGTCGATGGTGGTTCCGAGGTGACCTACCACGCCGAGTTCTCCTTCACCGGCGCCGCGAAGTACGCCGCTCCACTGGTGGCGGCCTACCTCCCGGCCCTGGCTCGCAAGACCATCCGGCAGATGCAAGCGTGCCTCGATGCGCTGGGAGACGGCCGGTGAGCGCGGCGGAGGCAGCCACTCTCCCGGTGAGGGCGCTGGACACGTTGATGGACCGGACGCTGGCACCGGGCTACAGCCGCATCGGCTTCGAGGTCCGGCGCCGGTTGCCGGGTTGGCCCGCGGACCCTCAGCCCGGAGCACTCGCCGGGCGACACGTTCTCGTGACCGGGGCAAGCTCCGGCCTCGGGATCGGTTGTGTGGAGGGCCTGGCGCGCCTGGGTGCCGCGGTGCACATGGTGGTGCGCGACGAGGTGAAGGGCGAACGGGTCCGTGGGCAGATCATCTCCCGAGTCGGCGATGCCGACCTGCGCGTCACGCGGTGCGACCTGGCCGACCTCGACGACGTACGCCGTTTCGCGGACGAACTTGACCTCACCTCGGTCCACGCCCTCATCCACAACGCGGGGGTCATGCCGCCCGAACGCACGGAGTCACCTCAGGGCCACGAGCTGAGCATGGCGGTGCACGTGCTCGGGCCGGTGCTGATGACCGAGCTGCTGCGCGACCGCCTCCACAGCGGCCGGACGGTCCTGGTCAGCAGCGGCGGGATGTATGCCCAGCGGCTTCCGGCCGGCGACCCCGAATTCCGCTTGGGCGAGTACTCGCCGTCGGTTGCCTACGCCCGGTCCAAGCGCATGCAGGTGGAGATGCTCCCGCTGCTGGCCGACCGCTGGTCCTTCGACGGCATGGTGCTGGCCGGGATGCACCCGGGCTGGGCGGACACTCCTGGGGTGAGGGAGTCGTTGCCGACGTTCCGACGGCTGACCCGGCCGATCCTGCGTGACGATCGGCAGGGAGCCGACACCAGCGTCTGGCTGGCGGCGACCCGACCTGCGCCGCCGACCGGCCGATTCTGGCACGACCGGGTGCCTCGCCCCACGCACCTGGTGCCTGCCACCCGGCCTCGCGCCGACGAGGTGGCGCGAGCATGGGCGTGGCTCCGCTCAGCGACGGGACTCGACTGAGCGGACCGCGCACCCGAGGGCTCGCCCTCAGGACTCGTCGAGGCCCTCCTCGACACTCTCTCCGGTCACGTCGTGCGCCCGCTGGTCCTCGAGCTGATGGCCGCCGAGCGGGTCGCCGTGCCAGTGCGCCAGTTCCCAACCGGTGCCGGGGTGCCCCTCGAGGACGCCCCAGGCGGTGTTCATCATCCGTAGGTCGTCCGAGGCGTCCGGGTCGAGCCTGGCCGCCAACGCGGTGAAGACGCGGATCGCTCCGCCGTGGCTGAACACCGCGACGGTGTCATCGGGAGCGTGCGCCTCGGCGATGGAGCACAGTGCCGCATCGAAGCCTTCGTAGAACTCGTGGCCGTCGGTGCCACCGGGAATGGCACGCGCGAGATCGCCGTGCATCCAGTGCATCAGGCAGTCGAGATAGGCGTGAACGGAGTCGCGCTCGGTGTGCATCTCCAGGTCGCCGGCCGCGACCTCCTCCAACCCGGGGCGTACGCCGACCTCGAGCCCGAGCGCTTCGGCGAGTGGGGCGGCGGTCAGCTGGGTGCGGACCAGGCGGGAGGCATAGACGCCGGCGATGTCCTCGTCGGCGAGCGCACCCGGGACGGCGCGTGCCTGGGCCTCGCCGAGCGAGGTCAGACCGGCTCCGGGGAAGGCGGTGTCCAGCGCTCCCGTCACGTTGTTCGGAGTCTGACCATGACGGATGAGTAGCAGGCGCACCGCCCGATCCTACGTGGGCAGTCCGCGACCCTCCGCACCGCCGTGAACGCCCGGGCAGGCAAGGCCAATAGTGCGAAAACCGGTATGGCCCGGTGCGGATTCTGGGAGCCTTTGGCATACCCAAATTTGGGGATCTCGGGACTACTCAGGAGGTCCGCGTGTCCTTGTTCCGCAAGCCGAAGCCGAAGTCGGCGCTCATCGCTCTCGCCACGATCGGCGCACTTGTAGTCGTCACCCCGACGACGGCGGTCGCCGCGCGTCTCATCGGCAGTGGCGACATCGCGAACCAGTCCATCCAGTCGTGGGACATCGCTGCCGACGGCATCGGGAGGTCTGAGCTGCGCACCGGCTCGGTCGGCTGGGACCAGATGGACTCGCGCACCCACGCCAGGATCATGGCGCTGGCAGGCAAGGACGGCACGAACGGCAAGAACGGGACCAACGGTGAGGACGGCGCGACGGGCGCGAACGGCGCCGACGGCCTGAACGGCGCAGACGGCCTGGACGGTGCCGACGGAGCGACCGGGCCTGCAGGTCCGGCCGGTGAGGACGGCGCCAGCGGTAGTGACGGAACCACCGGCCCGCAGGGGCCCGCCGGCCCGGCCGGCCCCGTGGGTCCGGCCGGCCCCGCAGGTGAGGACGGTGCCGACGGAGCGACCGGTCCGGCCGGTCCCGCAGGACCCGCCGGTGGAGGGACCGTGCTGAAGGACGGCAACGGTGTCACTGTCGGCAAGGTGCAGTCGATCGCCCGCAACAGCGTGACCGTCCTGACCAGCAACGGCTACATGCTCACCGTCGGTTGGGACGGCAGCATCGCCCCGGCACAGGCGTACTACACCGGCGCCGACTGCACCGGCACCGCCTACCTCAACTCCGGCGGCCCCAACCCGTCCTGGCTCTACGGGAAGACCCTGGTCTATCTGGGCAGCGCGAACACGCTGGCCGTGCCCGCTGTCCTGGACGGCAGCGGTGCCGCCGCGAACACCGGCTTCACTGCGGCCACCATCGACAACCCCGCGTGCGGCGCCAGCGCCGGTGCCAGGAACGGATGGGAGCTGAAGGCGACGACCGCCGCGAACGCCGGACTGCCGGCAGGCGTGGTCAACCAGATCGCGACTCCGCTGTCGGTGAACTGAGCGAGCGCAGTCACCGCAGGGTCCACGTCGACTTCCAGACGCGGGTCACATCTCTTCGTGGGTCTCCGGGTCGCCGCCGAAGAGCCGGCCGTCGGGGCGGCCGAGTGCGGTGATGGCCGCGACCTCGTCGTCAGTGAGGACGAAGTCGAAGACGGCCAGATTCTCCTGCTGTCGTTGGGGTGTGGCCGACTTCGGAATCGGAAGGGCACCGATCTGCACCTGCCAGCGCAGCACCACCTGGGCCGGCGTGACGTTGTGGGACTCGGCAGCGTCACGCACCGGTGCCTCGTCGAACGGGGCGTTGCGCTTGCCCAGTGGGCTCCAGGACGACGTCACGATGCCGCGGGCCTCGTTGGCGACCCGCATCTCGACCTGGGGGAACCACGGGTGCAGCTCGACCTGGTTCACCGCCGGCGTCACGCCGGTCTCGGCGATGATCCGGTTCAGGTTGTCGGCGGTGAAGTTCGAGACCCCGATGGAGCGGACCAGACCCTGCTGCTGCAGGTCGACGAGGGCGCGCCAGGCGTCGGCGTACTTGTCGACGGTCGGGTTCGGCCAGTGGATCAGGTGCAGGTCGAGGTGGTCGACGCCGAGGCGCCCCAATGACTCCTTGGTGGACGCGACCGCGTCGTCGTACGCGTGATGCCGACCGGGGAGCTTGCTGGTGATCAGCACCTCGTCACGGGGAAGGCCCGACTCGCGCACCGCCCGGCCGACCTCCTCCTCGTTGCCGTAGTTGACCGCCGTGTCGAGCAGTCGGTAGCCGGCGTCGAGGGCGCTGCGGATTGCGTCGACGCCGTCGGATCCGGTGAGCGTGTAGGTGCCGAATCCGATCGCCGGAAGCGTCGTACCGTCATTGAGGGTGAGGGAGGGAATGTCACTCATGGTTTCAGGCTAGGTCAGACGCGGTTGGGCGCGCCCGAGCCTTCCCCGCCACTCTTGACCGGGCGGTCAAACAAGGAGCATTCTGGTGGTGAATGATCCGCCTGAGGACGACGGATTCGGGTAGGAAATGAGGATCAGTCATGCCGAAGTTGACTCGATGGCAGGCCCTGGTGGCGCTGCTGGCTGGTGCGTACGCCGCGCTGTCGCCGCTCTGGACCGACACGGACGACATGGCGACCTGGACGATGGTGGTCCTGGGCGTCGCGACGATGGCCGTCTCCCTGTGGTCGGTGGCCATGCCGGACGACAAGATCTCGGAGTACGCGCTCGTGCTCATGGGTGTTCTCTTCATCGTCGCACCGTGGGTGATGGGGTTCGCCAACATCGACGACATGGCCCTGACGGCCTGGATCGTCGGAGCCATCACGCTTGTCGCCGGCGTGCTCGAGGTGCCGCAGATCGAACACCGGCTGCACCTGCACCACGGGCCGATCGCGCACTAGTCGAGTGAAGGCTGCCACCGACCGCCGCACCCGGATTCTGGACGCGGCGGAGGAACTCTTCGCCGTTGACGGCTTCGACGCCACGCCGACTGCGCGTGTCGCCGAGGCCGCCAGCGTGCCGAAGGGGCTGGTCTTCTACTACTTCCCACGCAAGATCGACCTGCTGCTGACGCTGTTGCAGGAGCGGCTCCCGACGCCGACGAAGGACACCGTCGCCGACGTCGTACGCCGTGGCGACCCGGCCGCCTCGCTGCTCGCCATGCACCGTCGACTCGGACTGGAGGACCACGACTCGCTGGTCCTGCGGACGATCATCTTCCGTGAGAGCGGCACGCACCCGGAGGTGCGCGACCACCTGCGGAAGCTGCGCCGTTCGCTCGTCGAGCTCACCGAGTCTGCACTGGAGCAGGCCGCCGAGTGGAGCGTCGCGGCGAAACTGCGTCGTCAGGCGGCTGAGACGTTCGTGTCGGTCATGCTCGACCACGCCAATGCGCGCAGGGCCGGGGGAGCACTGCCCGACGTACAAGGTGCAGCCGCGGTGGTGGCGTTGGCGATCGGCGCGCCGGGTCTGGCCTGAGCCGCAGCGTCAGCTCGTGGCGCCGAGCACCCTGGCCAGCTCGTCGGCCGACGACCGCAGGATCAGCCCGAAGGTGAACTCGAGGCCGTCGCCCTCCTGCGGCCACAGGGTCAACGTCGAGGTCACCCCACGCTTGTAGTCGGCGTGGTCGATGTCGCTGCGACCGAGCTGCGCCACGACCTCTCCGGTGGGGCGCATGGCGGCACTCTTGCCCAGGCAGATGATCCGCCGGTCGGTGACGACGACGAACCCCTCGGCCCGGGCGGCGCTGCGGGCGTTGACTGCCTTGTTGAGCCTGCGTGCGGCGCCCCCGACCCTGCCCTGCTCGGCCGGCGCCGACTTGACGATCGCCTGGGCCATCGCCTCGACGGTCTCGCCGGCGTCGAGCATCGGTCCGACGATCTCGCTGACGCGCTCGCGCTGCTTGTCCTTCATGAGTGCCCCGTTCACAGGACCGTCCCGGATGGACGGTTGCCGGTCAAGTATCCACCGGCTCATGTGGTCACCGGCGTGACACCGTGCGCCCGACTACCCTGACGCCCATGAGCCGCATCTTCACCGTCAGCTTCGCGTCGGTCTACCCCCACTACGTCACGAAGGTGGAGAAGAAGGGCCGCACGAAGGCCGAGCTCGACCAGGTCATCGAGTGGCTGACCGGGTACGACGAGCAGGCGCTCGCGCACCACCTCGAGGAGGAGACCACGTTCGAGGAGTTCTTCGCGCAGGCTCGACTGAACCCGAACGCGGAGCTGATCACCGGCGTGGTGTGCGGCATCCGTGTGGAGCAGATCGAGGATCCCCTGATACAGAAGATCCGCTACCTTGACAAGCTGGTCGACGAGCTGGCCAAAGGCAAGGCGATGGAGAAGGTCCTGCGCGCCTGACCGTCCGTTGCGCCATCATGGCGACATGAGCGACGTGATGGAGACAGTGCCGACCGAGAACGGCCCCTTCTTCCACGGGACGAAGGCCGACGCGCCCGAGCGGATCTACCAGGTCGAGCCCACCGGCTTATTCGAGGACGACCCGAACCTGACGAACAAGAGGTTCAAGGGCAACCCGACCCGTTCGTACCGCACCAGCGAGCCGATCCGCGTCGTCGGTGAGGTCACCGACTGGGAACCGCACGCACCCGAGGTGCTGCAGCACATGCGCGACCACCTGGCCGAGCTCGAGCGGCAGGGCATCGAGGCCATCAACGAGTGATCGCTCCCGCGCTCGGGGCTACTCGCGTTCGACCCGCTGGAGTCCGTCGGTGGGCGTCCACCACTCGACGACCAGCCTGGTCGCCTCGGCGTTGAGGTGGGTGTGCACGACCTCGGCGATGTCGGCGTGAAAGGCGTCGCCGTCGGGTGACGGGTCAGTCACGAGTGCCCGGCCGGCGATCTTCGCCTCGCCCGGCCAGGACGCCTCGGAGCCGTCCACCGGGTCCACCGTCGCACTGTGCAGAGCGAACCGCGGGTCGCGGCGCAGATCGGATCCCTTGCGGGAGTTCGGCATCGATCCGAAGGTCAGCCGGCCATCCTTGAAGGCGGCCTCGATCCCCGAGATGCGCGGTGCGCCATCGGCCCGCAGCGTCGCGATCGTCTTGTGCCGGTGCGCGTCGAACAGGGCCTGCACGCGCCGGGCGAACTCCGGCTCGGCGGCTTCGAGGTCGTGCCATGCCGTCATGCTCCCGATTCTCGCACCAGCTGCGGACGGCGTCTCTCGGCTCTGTCGTGACCTGGCCTTGCGTCGAGGGAATGCGCGCCCTGGAACCCGGCACGGGCAAGAATGAACGGATGGACGGTGCCCGCGGACGACTCGAGGACGAACGGAAGCAGACCCTTCAGCGCCTCGCCGGTCTGACGGAGGACTTCGACGAGGTGGTGGCCGCCTCGCGGGACACCAATGCTGACGACGAGCACGATCCCGAGGGGGCCACGATCGCCTTCGAGCGGTCACAGGTCGGAGCCCTGGTGAGGCAGGCCCGGCGCCACCTCGACGAGATCGACTCCGCCCTCGAGCGCCTGGTCGCGGGCACCTACGGCACGTGTGAGACGTGCGGACTGCCGATCGGCGAAGGGCGTCTCGAGGCCAGGCCTGTTGCCCGCACGTGCATCCGCTGCGCGAACTGAGGCGTTCGTCAGGCCCCCAGCCAGGCCATGCCGGCGACGACGAGTGCGGTGACGCCGGTGTCGAGGGTGGGCTGGATGACGGGCGCGAACGTGGGGGAGTGGTTGGCAGGAATGTCCTGGTCGACCCGGTCGGCCTCCTCGGCAAGGCGGTACTTCTCGGCGTCGATCCCACCCAGACCCCAGTAGGAGTAGGGGATTCCCCATGCGTCGGGCAGTCGCGAGAAGTCCTCGCTGGCGGACTGCAGAGGCAGCTCGCCGGCCGCCGCGCCGAAGTGGTCGGCGAAGGCGGCGGCCAGTCGCTCGGTCACCCCGGCATCGTTGTCAGTCAGTGGGTAGCGGTCGTAGAGCTCGAACTCAGGCTGCTTCGGGCTGCCCGAGGCCTCGCACTCCGCGATCACGATCCGCCTGATCGCGTCGACGATGCGCGTGCGGGTGCTGTCGTCGTACGACCGCACGTTGAGCTCGATCACCGCCCTGTCCGCGATGATGTTGCTCTTGGTGCCGGCGTGCAGGCTGCCGACCGTGAGCACGGCGGGCGCGGTCGGCGCGACCTCGCGCGACACCACAGTCTGGAGGCGTACGACGATCATCGCCGCAAGCACCACGGGGTCGACCGTGGCGTGCGGCATCGAGCCGTGGCCACCGCGCCCGAACAGCGTGATGCGCATGCTGTCCGCGGCCGAGAGCACAGGTCCCACGCGGGTTCCGACGGTTCCGGTGGGCATCGCGAGCACGTGCTGCGCGAAGGCCACGTCGGGTCTCTCGACCAGGTCGACGATGCCGCCCTGGACCATCGCGTCGGCGCCGTCGGCCCGCTCCTCGGCCGGCTGGAACACTGCCACGAGGGTGCCGTTCCAGTCGTCCAGCGCGGCGGCGTGCAACGCGACGGCGCCCAGCAGGCTGGTCACGTGCACGTCGTGGCCGCAGGCGTGCATGACCGGCACCTCCGCGCCGGTCTCGTCGGTGGCGGTGGCCGTGCTCGCGTAGGGCAGCCCGGTCTCCTCCTTCACCGGCAGCGCGTCCATGTCGGCACGCATCAGCACCGTCGGGCCGTCGCCGTTGCGCAGCACGCCGACCACGCCGGTGCCCCCGACGCCTTCGTGCACCTCGCAGCCCGACTCGCGCAACCGCTTCGCCACCAGCCCTGCGGTGCGCGTCTCCTGGTGGGGCAGCTCCGGGTGGGCGTGCAGGTCTCGGTAGAGCTCCTCGAGTCCCTGTCGCTGAGCCTCGAGCCCCGTCAGGACATTGGTGACGTGTGCAGTGACCATGAACGCATCCTTGCCGATCAGTCGAGTGGTCTCCACCCGGTGGACGTGGTCCCGACCGCCCCCGGGGCGCAGCCATGGCCAGGGTGTCGTGGGCGTTGCTAGGTTCGGGTCATGACTGAGTCTCCCGACGACGCCCGGATCGACTCCCGCGCCGAGCAGCTGCCCGAGGAAGAGCATGCGGGTGGCGCTGATGACCCGCACGCCCAGGCCGAGGCGATCCTCGAGGAGTCCGACGAGCGCACCGACGACCCGGAGGGCACGCGCCGCGAATCGACCCAGACCCCGGACGACCCGCCCTCGCAGGCCGAGCTGGTCGACGACGTCGACTGACCATCAGGCGTCAGGTCCGCGCGGCACACTTGAGGGGTGCGACGCAGCAAGCACCGACCCGGGTGACCGACGTGAAGGAGTCGCGCTCCCGCCGACAGAAGCGGCGACAGCGCATCTACTTCACGCTGATGGGCACCTGCCTCCTGCTGATCCTGCTGGCATGGAACGTCGTGCGCCTGTGGTCGACGACCGCCGCCGTGGTGATGTCCGCGATCGCAGCGGTGATCCCGCCGACGGCCGCCATCCTGGCCAACTGGGGCGAGGACGGCTGAGGACCAGCCGCCCCGTCAGCGGCGAGCCGGAGAGTGGTTCAGCGTGCCGAGGGCGAAGTCGACCAGGTAGTCGTTGAGCTCGGCGGAGGCCGCGGTCGCCGCGTCGACGTCACTGGCGAGAATCGCCTCGAGCATGGCGGTGTGCAGGGCGGCGCCGGCCTTGATCTCGGCCACCTCGTCGACGACGTGGGTGAACCAGAAGCGTCGTGAGAGCCCTTGGAGGGGCGCCATCGCATCCGCGAGGTAGTCGTTGTGGGCGCTGGACGCGATGAGCTGGTGCGTGGCCTTCACCGTCTCGGCGTACTCCTTGAGAGTGAATTCGTCCTCACGGATCCGGGTCGCCATCGCCTCGATGTCTCGGCGCTCGGAGGCCGTGGCACGCTCGCATGCGAGCTCGACGGCCAGCGACTCCAGGCTGCGGCGCAGCTCGAGCATCCGCAGCTGCGCCTCGACGGAGGTGGCCGGGATCAGCACGCCCTTGTTCGGATGGATCTCGACCATGTGGTTGCGCGAGAGTCGCTGCAGGGCCTCTCGCACCGGCGTACGCCCGAGCCCGGTCTTCTCCATGAGGAATGCCTCGGAGACCAGCGATCCCGGTTCGAGATCCTGGAAGACGATCATCTGCTCGATGACCTGGTAGGCCTGTGCGGCCTTGCCCGGAGTCGTCATCACGTTCCCCTTTCGTCTTGATCCTAGGGGCGCTGGCGCCCGTGGCCGGCGTCGGCTCGTCGGAGGTGGGACGAAGATTTCTTCGCCCGAACCCTTGATATATGACCAATATATTGGTTGCATGCTCGTTGTCCACCTTGAGACCCGGGTCACAGATCGCTGCGTAGTCTGGCGATGACCTCCGAACGGAAGGGATGTCATGAGCAAGACATCCACCATTGAGCAACGTTCGATCGACTTCGTCCCCGCCGACGAACGGCACGGCAACGCCCGCAGCCTTCTCTTCGTCTGGTTCGCCGCCAACACCTCGATCACCGCCGTCGTGACCGGAGCCCTGTTCGTCATCCTCGGCAACAGTGCGCTCTGGTCGATCCCCGCGATCGTGATCGGCAACGTCGCCGGCGGATTCTTCACCTCACTCCACTCGGCGCAGGGGCCGCGTCTCGGCGTGCCCCAGATGATCCAGAGCCGGGCCCAGTTCGGCTACTACGGCGCGATCCTGCCGCTGGTGCTGGCCCTGATGATCTACCTCGGCTTCTACGCCACCGGCCTGGTCCTCGGCGGGCAGGCCATTGCCGACCTGCTCCACGTGTCGCAACAGATGGGCGCGGTGGTGTTCGCGCTGATGTCGACGACCCTGGCGATCTTCGGCTACCGCCACATCCACCGCTTCGCGCACGTGGCTGCGGTCCTCAGCGGTGTCGTGTTCCTCGGCCTGTTCGTCAAGATCCTCGGCGATCCGGGCTTCGACGACATGCTCGGGAGCGGCGCCTTCGCCGCGGCCCCGTTCGTCCTGGGGATCTCTCTCGCCGCCTCCTGGCAACTGACCTTCGGCCCCTACATCGCCGACTACTCGCGCTACCTCCCGACCGAGACCCCGAAGTCGACCACGATCGGCTGGACCTTCGCCGGCAGCGTGATCGGTGCCTCGCTGGCAATGATCCTGGGCGCGTTCGCCGCCTCGCTCGGCGGCGAGAAGTTCGGCGCCAACCAGGTGGGCTACCTCGCCGACCTCGGTGGCTTCTTCGGACCGCTCGTGCTGGTCGCGGTGATCCTCGGGAAGCTGACCGGCAACACGCTGAGCTCGTACGGCGGATACATGTCGGTCGCCACGATCGTCACCAGCCTCACCCATCAGTCCGCGATCGCGCTGCGCCACCGCGTGGTCTACATCGGGCTCATCTCGGCTGTCGCCCTGGCCATCGCGTTGGCGGCGACCGACAACTTCCTCTCCACCTTCACCGACTTCCTCCTGTTCCTGCTCTACTTCATGACGCCGTGGTCGGCGGTCAACCTCGTCGACTACTACTGGGTGCGCAAGGAGAAGTACGACGTGGGCGCACTGTTCGACGCGAACGGCATCTACGGCAAGTTCAACGTGGGGGCGTTCGTCGCCTACGGGATCGGCGTGCTGATCCAGATCCCGTTCATGCACAGCACTCTCTACACCGGCCCGATCGCCAGCTGGATGGGTGGAGCCGAGTTCGCCTGGGTCCTCGGACTCGTGGTCTCCGGCGGCCTCTACTACGCCTTCTCCGCACGGATCCGCAACGAGGTCCCGCCCACCCACCGCGTGCCCGTCGGCCGCTGACCCCCAAGGACTCGCCATGAAGTACGACCCCGCGAGCGAGAAGAGCCCGCTGCCCTTCTCGCCGTTCAAGAGCTGCACCGTTCCGCGCCCGATCGGCTGGCTGTCGAGCGTCAGTCCCGACGGCGTCGAGAACCTCGCGCCGTACAGCCAGTGGCAGAACCTGACCTTCGACCCGCCGATGGTGATGTTCTCCGCCAACCAGTACCCCGACGGTCGCCGCAAGGACACCGTGCTCAACGCCGAGCAGACCGGTTGGTTCGTCTGGAACATGGCCACCTGGGACCTGCGCGAGGCGGTCAACACAAGTGCCATGGCCCTGCCCGCCCACGAGAGCGAGTTCGACCGCGTCGGGGTGACAAAGCGGTACGCCGACCTGGCGCCGGTGCCGATGGTCGGCGAGAGCCCCGTGCACTTCGAGTGCCGCTACCTCTCCACGCACCGCATGGTGGGGGACTCCAACGTCGGCACGATCGACATCGTGTTCGCCAAGGTCGAGCGGATCCACATCGACGAGTCGGTGCTCACGCCCGAAGGCAGGCTCGACATCCCGAAGATCAAGCCGATCGCGCGAATGGGCTACTACGACTACACGGTCGTCACCGACACCTTCGAGATGCGCATCCCCCAGGCCTCACCCGACGAGGCGCTCGGACTGGCCGGCCAGGCCTCCTGATCCGCCGGCTGCACGCGCCACCCACCCCCACGGATGCGTGCAGCCGGCACTCCACCGCGACGGTCGGAAGCGGGGCTCGACAGGGAGTCGCAAGGTCGTCGCGCCGGACGCGTCGTACGCCGTCAGTCGGCGAACTCCATCACCCCGTCGTCGACCGAGCTGCCGCGCAGGAACTTCTTGTCGAAGTACCAGTTGTGCTTCAGGCGCCACGGGTCCCGGTCGCCGGCGAGGGGCAGCCGGCCGGCCGCGCGTTGGAGATAGCCCGACTCGAGGTCGAGCAGCGGGGCGGGCTCGAGGCCCTCCTCCTGCCGTGGGGCGGCCACCTTCAGGTTGTGCTGGTCCATGTGCTCGAGGAGGCGTACGACGTACTCGCACACGAGGTCGGCCTTCAGCGTCCAGGAGGCGTTGGTGTAGCCCACGATGAAGGCGAAGTTGGGGATGCCGCTGAGCATCATCGCCTTGTAGGTGAAGGTCTTGCCGAGGTCGACCTTCTCCCCGTCGACCTCGATCGAAGCGCCGCCCATCGGGATCACGTCGAGGCCCGTGGCAGTGACGACGATGTCGGCCTCCAGCTCCTGGCCGGACTTGAGCCTGATGCCCGTCTCGGTGAACTTCTCGATGTGGTCGGTCACGACGTCGACCTTGTGGCTGTGGATTGCCTTGAACAGGTCGGCCCCCGGGATCACACACAGGCGCTGGTCCCACGGGTCGTACGGCGGCGTGAGGTGCGTGTCGTAGTCGAAGTCGTCGGGCAGGTGCAGCTTGGCCCAGCGCTTGAGCAGCACCTTCGCGACCTTCGGGCTGCGCCGGCAGAACTCGTAGAAGCCGATCGTGACTGCGGCGTACCGGGCGTGGATCGCCCGCGCGGCCAGTGAACGGGGGAGCGTCTTCTTGAGCGTCTGGGCGATCGGGTCGACCCTGGGCTGGCTGACGATGTAGGTCGGCGTGCGTTGCAGCATCGTGATGTGTCCGGCGTCGCGGGCCATCGACGGGATCAGCGTCACGGCCGTGGCGCCGCTGCCGACCACGACCACGCGCTTGCCGGTGTAGTCGAGGTCCTCGGGCCAGTGCTGGGGGTGCACGAGACGACCACGGTAGTCGTCGAGGCCGTCCCACTGGGGTGTGTAGCCGGCCTCGTAGTTGTAGTAGCCGCTGGTCGAGACCAGGAAGTCGGCGGTGAGCGTCTCGGTCTCTCCGGTCGCGGTGTTCTCGACGGTGACGGTCCAGAACCTGTCCTCGCTGGACCACGCGAAGTCCGTTGCCTTGCGGTTGTAGCGAATCTGCTTGTCGACGCCGTACTCGGTCGCGGTCTCGCGCAGGTAGCGCAGGATGTCGGGGCCGTCGGCGATCGCGTTCCTGCCGTCCCAGGGGCGGAAGCCGAAGCCGAGGGTGTACATGTCGGAGTCGGAGCGGATGCCGGGGTACTTGAACAGGCTCCAGGTGCCGCCGAGCTCGTCGCGCTGCTCGAGGAGGGCGTAGTTCTTCGCCGGGAAGGCCCGGCTGATGTGCACGGCGGCATCGATGCCGGAGAGCCCTGCGCCGACGATGAGGACTTCGAGGTGGGTAGCTTCGGACACGGTCAGTCCTTCGGGTCGGTGACGGCCGCGGGGTTCTCCGCGTTGGCGAGGTTGCGTGCACTGGTGGAGCGCCCGAGAGCGGCCACCTCGGCGTCCATGCGGGGGAGCAGGTCGGGGACGAACTTGAGGACCGGCTTGCTGCCGGCGGCCGAGTTGACCACGTTGCGGTTCAGGCCGACGCCGCGCACCCAGCCGGGGCAGTAGACGTGGCGCCGGCGCTTCTCGATGCCCTTGACGAACGCCTTCACGCAGGCGTCGACCGACGTGGTCCGGCTCAGCGGGTAGGGCATCTTCTTGATCATGTCCTCGAAGGAGGAGAGGTCCTTCTTGGCGTCCCGCACCAGGGGCGTGTCGATCCACGACATGTGGGCGCACCCGACGTCGACGCCCTGGTGGGCCAGCTCGAGCCGCAGGGCGTTGGCGAAGTGCTCGGCGCCGGCCTTGCTGGCGTTGTAGGCGGCGAGCCCGGGCGCTGCGGCGAACGCGGCGAGTGAGGACACCACGAGGAGGTAGCCCTGGGAGTCCACGAGCGCCGGCACGGTGGCCCGTGCGGTGTGGAAGACGCCGAGGACGTTGATGTCGAGCACCCGCTTGAAGGCGGCGGGGTCGACCGCCATCACCGAGCCGTAGCTGGCGATGCCGGCGTTGGCCACGACGACGTCGATCCGGCCGAAGCGCTCCAGGGTGGCGTCGGCTGCGGCCTGCATGGCCGCCAGGTCACAGACGTCGGCCACCACGGCGAGGGCGTTGTCGCCGATCGCGGCGGCCGTCTCTGCCAGGGCCGTCTCATCGAGGTCGGTGATGACGACCTTCGCGCCCCGGGCGGCGAGCGACTTCGCGACCTCGGCCCCGATGCCGCGGGCGCCTCCGGTGATGAGTACGACTTGGTCTTCTGAACGACTCACGATGATCTCCATTGTCTGTGACACTGCGTAACAGGTAAATCTAGGTGGCAGTGGCGGAGTGGTCAATGCCGTGAGACGCATGCCTCCTGCTGCCCCGGGGGTCCGGAGCACGAGATAGCCCGTCTGGGGGATTCAGTGGGCGGTTCGCAGGCCCCACGATGGAGGGGAGGGGCGACGGGAGCGGGAAGGTGGTCGACGAACGTACGGCGGCGGAGCGGGCGGGCAACTACCCACCGCGGAAGTCGACGATGGTGCGCCGCTGCACGGCGGCGATCATCGGCGAGCCCGACGAGTGGCTCTTCGACCAGGTGGTCGCCGACCTCGTCGCCCTGCTCAACGAGCCCGGACTGACCCGCGAGGACCTGTTCGCCACCTTCCGCGACACGGCGGGCGCGTTCGTCGTACCGTCGCTGTCGAACGCGGGCCGCGGCCGGTTCTTCCGCGGCCCGGGAGCGAGGGCACCCAAGCGGCTGCTCGACGCCAACCCCCAGACCTGGTTGGAGATCCTGCGGGTCCGCGACATCGGACCGGACAGCTTCTACGACATGTTCAACCTGCTGGCCGTGCGGTGGGTGCACCGCTTCGGCGCGAGCGTGCCGGTCTTCATTGCCGCCGACGGGTCACCGCTCGACGGCGTCACCTGGACCATCCAGTCCGGCCCTGGGATCGGCAGCCCGGTCACCGTCGTCGTGCGCCACGGCCTCGGCCTCGACCCGGCGGGCAACCCGGTCGCGTTCCCGGAGGTGGGGGAGTATGTCGTCTCCGACGGGTCCGCGCAGACGAGGGTCGACGTACCGGTCGCCACTGCCTTCGTCAGGGTCGGCCTGGCGGCGAGCAACCAGCTGCGCATCTTCCACGACCCCGAGATCGTCGCGCTGTCAGTGCATCCGGCGAAGGCGACGTACCCGGCCAAGCATGCGCAGTGGCAGTCGACGTTCGACAAGTCCGGCACGCCCTGCGGCACCTGCGAGAAGTTCGCGTTCGTCAAGCAGGAAGACCTCGAGTCGCCCCAGATCCTCATGGTGGCGACGGACCCGGAGGAGTCGAGCACGCTCATCTCCAACCTGCCCGCCGGTCGTTACGTGATCGCCGGCCACGCCGACGGGGGACTCATCGTGACCACGGTGCGTGATGTCGTGATGGACGTCGGGTCGGTGCGCGAGGTCGGACTCGACCACGGGTTCGACCTGACCCGGTTGGACGTCGACCCGCCGCCGAAGGTGTTCCTGCAGGGCAACGTCCCCCAACAACACCAGCAGCAGACCCGATGGTGCGGCCTGTTCTCGCTGGCGCACGCGTTCAGCTACTGGGCGCCGCAGCGCTACAACCCGATGGGCGACAACGGGCAGTGGGCCGGTGAGCACATCAAGGACGGATGGGACTCGACCTGGCTGCACTCGTTCCTGCTCTACGTCAGCGGCGGGTTGATCCCGGCGGTGGTCTCGATCTTCACCGACGACCCGTCGCCGGGCACCCTCCAGGAGACGATGACCGTCGGTGCCTGGAGGTGCGGCTTCTCCGGCCAGGGCTACACCTACGAGTCGCTCGGCAAGACCGAGGCTCTCACCCAGCTCAAGCGCTGGATCCACTGCGGCGTACCGGTGATCGTCACCATCGACGAGCTGATGGACCAGGGCGAGGGCCACTGGAGCTCGGAGCACTACAAGGTGCTGATCGGGTACGACGACGATGCGCAGCTGCGCTACACAGACGATGACGGCAACGAGCACACCAGCACGGGCGCGTTCTACTTCCAGAACTCAGGTGGACAGGGGGAGACTCGCGGCGATCCGGACGTGCTCGAGGCACAGCTCCGGGAGAACCACCCCGACTACGAGAGCGTGCCGATGGGCAACGAGGCCGACTCCTACACGGTCTTCTGGGAGAAGTGGAAGACCGGCGGCATCCCGACCTTCAGTGACTCGCACTGGTGCCTGCCGATCTATCCGACCGACTTCGTCAAGGCGTACGCCGCGAACCCCGACGCGTGACTGGCTTCCTGGGATCAGTCGAGGACCAGTCGGGTCAGCCGACGACCGTGCCACCGCGGTGTAGGTCGCGGTGGTGCTCGTAGATGGCGGCGTTCGTGTGCAACCGCTCGACCTCTTCCGCGGTGAGCTCGCGACGCACCTTCGCGGGCACGCCGGCGACCAGCGTGCGTGGCGGGATCTCCATGCCCTCGGTGACCAGGGCTCCGGCGGCGATGAGCACCTCGTCGCCGATCACGGAGCCGTTCATCACGGTGGCGTTCATCCCGACGAGCACGTGGTTGCCGATGGTGGCCCCGTGGATGACCGCGCCGTGGCCCACGGAGACGCCCTCACCGAGCGTCACGGGCTTGCCCTTGTCGACGTGGAAGACGCAGTTGTCCTGCACGTTGGAGCGTGGACCGATGGTGATCGGCTCGTTGTCGGCGCGCAGCACGGCGCCGTAGAAGACGGACGACCCTTCGGACAGTTCCACGGATCCGACCAACGTCGCGTCGGGAGCGACCCAGGCGGAATCAGGTACGACGGGGGCGCGGTCTCCAAGTGCGATCAACATGCGGGCCAGCCTAGCGACGACGATCGGCGCCCGTTCGAGGGTGCTGATCCTCAAACATCTGGGTTGGCGTCTGGGGATAACTCGGCTCATTCGTCACACGTGTTCACAATGGTCACCACCTTCGTGCATTTGTTCAAAAACAGGCATATCGGGGGTAAAATCGTGC
>NZ_LMGG01000004.1:1107124-1107254 GCF_001427925.1 Nocardioides sp. Root151 | reverse complement strand
GGGCGCGAACCACCAGGCCGAGAAGCTGGCCACCTCCCTGGACACCCGCTGGAGCGTCGTCGCTGCCGCCCTCGCTTCGGGGGCGGTGCACCTGGAGCAGGCCAAGGTGATCGTGGCCGCCCTGGACCGA
>NZ_LMGG01000004.1:957873-1107093 GCF_001427925.1 Nocardioides sp. Root151 | reverse complement strand
CGACCTGCGGATCCTGGGCCGCAAGATCCTCTCCATCGTCGCTCCACAGTTGTGTGAGGACGAAGAACGCAAGAGGGTCGAGGAGGAGGAACGCCGCGCGCACGCGAAGTCCCGGTTGTGGTTCAAGAACAACGGTGACGGCACCGTCGAGCTGCGTGCCACCCTCTCCGAGGCCGCCGCGGCCCGCCTCAAGGGCATCCTGAACGCGCTGACCTCACCCCGGCACCAGTCCACCCCGGGTGGGGGTGCGGCCCCGTTGACCGATCCCGCGACCGGTCAGAAGGTTCCCTTCGACCAACGCCGTGGGCTGGCCTTCGAGGCCCTCCTCGAGGGCCTGGACCCCGACGCCCTCCCGGTGCATGCCGGCAACGGCACCACCCTGGTGATCACCATGGACCTGGCCGACCTGCTCGCCGGCGTCGGGGTCGGGGTCCTGCCCGACGGTGGCAAGATCTCCGCCACCCAGGTCCGCCGCCTCTCGTGCACCGCGAAGATGGTCCCCGCCGTCCTGGGCGGGGAGTCCGAGGTACTCGACCAGGGCCGCGCAAAACGACTCNCGCGACAAGACCTGCCGCAGCGAAGGGTGCCTGGTGCCGGCCAAGTGGTGCGAAGCCCACCACCACACCTTGAGCTGGTTGCACGGCGGCACGACCGACACCAAGGACGGCAAGCTCCTGTGCCGCTGGCACCACCACCGTGCCCACGACGACACCTACGACATGACCCTGATGGCCAACGGTGACGTCCGGTTCCGCAAACGCACCTAGGCCATACCCGGACAGCCACAGACACAAGGGCAGCACACCGGGGATTCCTTTGCCATGCCCCGGTGTGCCGTGATGGCGTGGCTTGGTTTCGAGACGGTCGCCAGGGCGACCTCCTCAACCAACGGTCGCGCGGGGCGGCATGGCGGGGGTCTCGATACGGTCGCAGAGCGACCTACTCGACCACCGAAAGAAGACCGCGACCTACTCGACCACCGAAAGAACCGCGGCCTTCTCGACCAACGGTGGCGCGGGTCAGGTGGGAGTGGCGTAGGCCGCGACGCCGGTGTCGAGGAGCACGCACGGCTCGTCGCCGACGGTCCATGCGTCGTGACCGGGGTCGAGGTCGATGACGTCGCCGGGACCGATGGTGATCTCGTCTCCGTCGTCGGGCTTGATGGTCATCTGCCCGGACACGCAGAACCCTGTGTGGTGGACCTGGCAGGAGTCGGTGCCGGCGATCGGCTTCACGTCGTTGGACCAGCGCCAGCCCGGTTCGAAGACGCCGCGGCCGAGCGTGAAGTCGCCGAGGGTGACGACGTCCATGTGCCCGTGGTCGGTGAACGGACGTCGTTCGTGCGCGTCCTCGATGTTCTGCTTGGCGGACATGATGCACTCCTCTTGTCGAAGGGACTGACGGTCGGCGTCGGACTGCCCACGAAGCGATCAGGCGGGGACCTTGGGGCGGATGTTCTGGTTGCCGGAGAAGACGTTGCCCGGGTCGTACTCGGACTTGATCTGCACCAGTCGCTCGTACTTCTCCGCGCCGAAGGCCGCCTTGATGCGGTCGTCACCCTCGTCGCCGATGAAGTTGAGGTAGACGCCGCCGGTCGTGAACGCGGCGTTCGCCTTCCGGTAGTCACGAACCCAGGCGATGTTGGCCGCGTCGTCGGCGGGGTCCTCCCAAGTCGCGAAGGGGTGACTCACCCAACGCGCCGAGCGCTGGCTCAACGGTGTGGCGTCCGCATCGAGGCGTGCCAGCGCGCCGCCCCACGGCAACAGCAGGTGTTGGGTCATCGGCGAGGCACGGCGTGCGCCTGCATCGAGGAACAGGTCGAGCGCCTCGTCGGGGAAGGCATCGTGGTAGTCGGCGCTCCAGTACTGCCGGAACCCGGGCGGGTCGTCGATCATCGACTGCAGGACCGCGTAGGGCATCGGGCCGACCAGGTCGACCTCCGGTGCCAGGTCCCGCAGGACCTGGACGACCTCCAGACCAGTTGCCTCGTCACCGTTCCAGCAGACCGCGACGGCGATCAGGGGCTCACCCTGCAGGTGCGGTGGGATGAACTCCTCGGGCGGTCCGCTGAGCATCACCAAGCCGGGGCCGAGCTCATCCGGAGCGTCGTCCGCCCAGTCCCGGAAGGCGCGAGAGACCTCAGGTCCGCGGTCGGCCGGCCACGCCATCAGCCCGCCGATGATCGTCGGACCGACCGGGTGCAGCTGGAACTCCAGCGCGGTGACGACTCCGAAGTTGCCGCCTCCTCCCTTGCTGGCCCAGAGCAGATCCTGGTGCTGGGTCTCGTCGGCGCGGACCTCTCGGCCGTCAGCGGTCACCAGCTCGACGGCCAGCAGATTGTCGCAGCTGAGTCCGTGCTGGCGTTCGAGCCAGCCCGAGCCGCCTCCGAGTGTCAGCCCGGAGACCCCGGTGGTGGACACTCGCCCGCCGGTGGTGGCGAGACCGAACTCCTGCGCCGCCGCGTCGAAGTCACCCCAGGTGCAGCCGCCTCCGACCCTGGCCCGTCGGGCCGCGACGTCGATGTCGACGGCCTTCATCGGCCGGACGTCGATGACCAGTCCGTCGTCGTTGCTGGACTGCCCGGCCACCGAGTGGCCGCCCGAGCGTATGGCCACCGACAGATGGTCATCGGCGGCACGCTCCAGGGCCTCCTTGACATCGGCTGGCCCGTCGCATGCCGCAATGATCCGCGGCCTCTTCACGATCATCGCGTTGAACAGCGCGCGCCGCTCGTCGTACTCGGAAGCGTCTGCTTCGATCCAATTCGTCATGCTCGCGCCTTCTGCCGGCCCCGCCCTCCTCACCATCCTCCGCGCAGGAGACGGTGACAACGGATCGGGGACGACTGGCCTGCCGAATCCCGAAAATGGGGGACGACCGCGGATCAGCGGCGGGTTGTCAACGCGTGAGGCGATCCCGAGCCTGCGACATCCGTGACGGCCGTCGCGATCCGGATGCGGGCATGTCGACGAGTATTGGGGATCTTGTCGTGCGGCTATGGACGATGCGGGACCGGAGGCGTACGACGGTCAAAGGGGCTCTGAACACACAAACGAAGGGCTCGATCATGATGAGACGCGGCATCACATTGGTGGGGACGACCACGGCGCTGTTGATCCTGGGTGTGACCGGGGCCTCGGCGCACGAGTGCTACAACGCCAGTCGCAGCGACACCGGCAACGCGAACGCGGTCAATGGCCAGGCGATGGTCTCGTACGGCGAGCTGCTCGCCGAATTGTGCCCGGCCGGCGCTGCGATCGTCGAAGGGGCAGTGGCAGCGAACGGGTTCGACACCGACGGGATCCTGGTGAACTCGAACGCGCTGATGGGTGGAGGGAGGCAGGCGACCGATGGCCAGGCCATCGACTACCTGCCGACGTGGTTCTCCGAGAGCGTCGGTGCCGCGTTCGGGACCTGTTTCGGCTGACGGGCGCCAGCCGGTTCCGAGGTTCAGCTGGCTCCGAACTTGGCCTTGGCGAGGTCTTCGACCGCCTGGGGAATCCGGGTCTCGAAGTCGTGGATCTTCACCCAGGTCGGCGTGATGTCTATGCGCGTCATCGTGTCGTAGAGCGCGTTCACGCCCGCTTCCCACTCCGGGAACGCGTCGGCCGGCGTCACCTTCCTGGCACCCTCGACGTACTCCGGGAAGACACCGTCGACGTCGGTGAGCGTGGCCGTCCCGCGGATCAGGAGCGCGTTCGGTGGCCACGTCGGCGGGCTGGTGTCGATGGTGATCGCCACCGCCGGGTTGGCCTTCAGGGCCGCGACCTTCGCGGACGTCGGGATGGTGCCCAGCACGATCGAGGTGCCGTCCCACTCGAAGCCGATCGGGATCACCCGCGGCGTCCCGTCCGGGGCGACATAGGCCAACCGAGCCGGGTTCGCCGACTGCAACAGCCGCTGCGCCACGGGATCTGCCATGGCAGTGCGAATCTCATCCGGGGTCACGAGCCCACCTTCTTCCGAGCGGAGAAAGTACGTCGCCTCGAGCATGCCACTGATCGCCGTGCCTCGCACCGGGTGCCGTGGCAGCGCGACCTCAACCAGTGGTGAGGACGTCGGCGCGGTCGACCAGCACGGCCTTGTGGTCCGAGGCATTCGCCAGCAGCCGCACCGAGGTCGGGAGACCCGGCCCGTGCACGTCGTCGATCTTGCGGCTCGGCCCCAGGGTGCCCGGTTCGGCCTCGCGGCCCTCCCACGCCGAGGTGAGGCCGGTCAGCCGGAATCCGTCGAAGTTCGAGTCGCCGACGGCGTACACCGTGTGCCCCAGGGCCCGGCATTCGTCGACCATGGCCTGCACGCGTGCGACCTCCTCGCGGTGCCGCGCCGCGAGCAGCGGGCGGTCGGCGCGGTAGACGCCGCCGGACTGGACGCCGGGCACGAGGTGGTAGCTGATCAGGCTCACGGTGCGGCCACCCGTGCGGTCGTCGTACGTCGCCACGGTGGCCAGGTGGGGCGGCTCGATGCGACGTCGACGGGCCAGGGCGGCATCGGCGCGGCCGGGCCTGCTGAGCCAGACGGATCCCACGTGCAGCAAGGAGAACCGCTCGCTGCGCGCACCCACCACGCAGTCGCCCAGCACCGGCATCGTCCAGAGGTAGCCGGAGTCCCGGCGGGACCGCCGAGGTCCGCGCAACAGCCCCACACTGCCGGTCTCCGCGAGCAGTCGGACCCGCCAGGGATGCCACTCCTGCAACCCGACGAGGTCGGGCTCGTGCTCGAGCACGTCGCGAAGCGCCTCGCGGGCGTCGCGGGTGCCGAGGCCACGATGGACGTTCGCGGTGGCGACGACGGTGTGGGCGGTCACGGGCCAACCTTGTCAGAAAACAATAATCACCTGCGGATGTTTGCAGGGCACGAGCATGATGTCCTCATGCTGCTGGTGGAGACCCCGCCTCAAGCTGTCGTCGGGGGACGTGTCGCTGCCCTTCTTCGTCAGCGTCCGGGGCATGTCGTCGTGGCGATGGCCGTGCTGACCTGTCTGCTCGGATGGCTGCCCTTCATGGGGCGGCCGTTGAGCCCCGACGAGAGCGGCCTGTTGATGGTGGCCCGGCAATGGGCGCCGGGGGACTCGCTGTACGGCGACTACTGGGTCGACCGGCCGCCCGTCCTCATCGCGCTGGTCGCCCTGGGCAACCTGTTCGGCGGCGCGTGGGGTCTTCGCATCCTCGGCATCGTCGCGGTCTTCACCTCGGTCCTGCTCGCGGGTCGGTTGGGTCGTGTGGTGGCGCCGCATGTGCCGACGGCAGCGCTGCTGCCCGCGGCCACTGCCGCCATCCTGGTCGGTACGCCGCTCTTCGGTGGCACGGTCGTGAACGCCGAGCTGCTGGGGCTTCCCCTGCTGCTGGCCGGCATGATCGCCGCCGTCACGGCGAGCCGGTCGGCCGGGTTCCGCGAGGCGCTGTGGTGGGGGACTGCCGCCGGCGCAGCGGGTGCGGGTGCGGTGCTGACCAAGCAGAACCTCCTCGACGTCCTCGTCTTCCTGCTGGCGCTCCTGATCACCGGCGGCCTCACCCGACAGGGACGTGCGCACGCACGTACGGCGCTCGCCACGGCCCTGGGCGCAGCCCTCGGCGGTGCCACGGTCCTCGTGGTCGTCGTCTCGGGTGCCGCCGCCTTGGGCACCGACCCCGTCGACCTGTGGTCGGCAGCCGTCACGTTCCGATGGGAAGCGGCCAGCGTGGTCCTCGAGTCGCCGTCCTCGGGCGAGCGCTTTCGGTTGATGCTGCTGGCCCTGCTCGGCAGTGGGGCGCCGCTCTTGGTCGGCGTGCTCCTCCCGCGGCTGCGTCGACGGGCGGTCGGTGCCCCCGCGCACCCCGACTTCCGGCTGCCGGTGCTCGCCGTGCTCACCTGGGAGTCAGCGGCCGTCGTCGCGGGCGGCAGCTACTGGCTGCACTACCTGATGGGACTCGTCCCCGGGCTGGTGCTGCTGGCCGCCGTGACCGGCCTGCCCGATCGCGTCCGCGCCTCCCTGGCCCTCACCTACGGGCTTCTGGTCGTGTCGACGCTGTGCTCGATCGGCTGGGTCGCCGTACACCCGATCGACCGGCCGGAGCAGGAGGTGGCGACCTACCTGTCGGATCGTGCGCAGCCGGGCGACACCGCGATGGTCGCCTTCGGGGTCTCCTCGATCCTCGAGTCGTCCGGCCTCGAGAGTCCCTACCCGCATCTGTGGAGCCTTCCGGTGCGGGTGCGTGACCCGCAGCTGCACGAGCTCGCAGCCGTCCTGGCCGGCCCCGACAGACCCACCTGGCTGGTCATCTCGGGCATCGGCCTCGGCAGCTGGGGCCTGGACACCACAGCGGCGCAGCCCCTGATCGCCCGGCACTACGACCGGCTCGCCGACGTGGCCGGCTACCGGATCTTCCGCGAGTCGGAGGCCAGGCGCTGATGGTGATCCTCGAGCTGAAGCCACGCGAGCGGCCACCGATGCCGACGACCCGTCCGGCCGCGCGAGCGAGGGCGTTGGTCGGGTACGTCGCGGTGCTCGCGGTCTGGATCCACTTCATCGGCATCCCCAACGATCCGATCGGCGTGACCCTCTGGCTGTGGCTGTTCACCATCGCCTGGAACGCCGACGCCCCACGCGAGCGGCACCTCGACTTCGGGCGCGACTGGTGGCGGCCGATGCTCCTGTTCACCGGCTACTGGCTCCTGCGTGGACTGGCCGACCAGACCGGGATGCCGATCCACGTCACGGCACCGGTGCGCATCGACGAGTGGTTCGGCGGCGGCACCACACCGACCGTCCTGCTCCAGCACAACCTGTGCGGCAACCCGTGCGACCCCGACAGCGCGCCGCGGTGGTACGACGTCCTGCTCACCACCGTCTACGCGTCGCACTTCCTGACCGCGCTGACGATCGGGGCCGTGCTGTGGATGCGCAACCGGCAGGAGTGGCTGCTGTGGATGCGTCGCTACGTGACGATCCTCTACGCCGGCCTGGTGATCTACTTCCTGTACCCGATGGCGCCGCCGTGGATGGCCTCGAAGCTCGGGGTCATCGAGGAGGTGCACCGGATGACCGGCCGCGGCTGGTCCGAGCTGGGCTTGCACCGCCAGAGCATGGTGTTGATGGGCATGCCCAACAAGGTGGCCGCGATGCCGTCGCTGCACGCCGGCATCGCGTTCCTGATCGTGTTCTACGCGATCACCCGGCTCCGCTCGCAGTTCCGTTGGCTGCTCCTGTTGTATCCGGTGGCGATGTCGACGGCGCTGGTCTACTTCGGGGAGCACTACGTCATCGACGCCGTGGCCGGAGCCGTTCTCGCACTCCTGGTCGTGGTCGGTTGCGCGGCCTTCGAGAGGCGCGGCGAGCGCAGGAAACCTGAACCGCTCGTGCACCACGAGCCCCGGGGCGTGGCCGGACAGCGATGAGTCTCGCGCCGACCCAGGGTCAGTCCTCCGACACTCGTCACCACACCTCGAGGAGAACTACATGACCGCGACCTACACCTGGGACGTCTTCAGCAGTCTTGACGGCTTCGGCTCGTACGACGAGAACGGTGACTGGGGTGGCTACTGGGGCAAGCACGGGCCCGAGTTCCTCGACCGCCGCGTCGAGGTCCTCGCCGAGGAGCAGCGGATGGTCCTCGGCGGCAACACCTTCCGGCTGTTCGTGCGGCTGCTGAGCCCGAGTGCCCCCGAGCCCGTGGACGACCCGGTGAACACCCGCATGAGGAACCTGCCCACCACCGTGGTGTCGAACAAGCTGGAGGGGCCACTCGACTGGCCCGATGCGACCGTCGAGGGCGGCGACGCCGCCGACGTCGTACGCCGGCTCAAGCAGGAGTCCGACGTACCGCTGCGCTCGCACGGCAGCCTCTCGTTGAACCGGGCGCTGATGGCTGCCGGTCTCGTCGATCGCGTGCAGCTGACCGTCTTCCCGGTGCTCACCGGTGAGACCGGCGCCGCACCGCTCTTCCGTGGCGCGGCCGACTTCGACCTCGAGCTCCTCGAGAGCCGGACCCTCGACGGCGGCACCCTGGAGCTGACCTACCGACCCACCCTGCACTGAGTCGGCTGCAGACGAGTGCCCGATCCCACGACCTGACTCTGCCCCGGCACGGGAATCCGCCGAGGCGGCGAACATTCTCACGCCGGGCTGTCGGATCGGGGGGTCGGCGTTCGTAGCGGTGGTGAGAGGCACCCACACGGGGTCGCCATGAACACAAGGAGCTCACCATGACTGCCACCTACACCTGGGACGTCTTCTCCAGCCTCGACGGCTTCGGTTCTGCCACTGGCGACTGGACCGGATACTGGGGCAAGCAGGGCCCGGAGCTGCTCGACCACCGCCTGGCGTTGTACGACGCACCGCAGCGGATGGTGTTCGGCGCGAGGACCTACCGGGAGTTCGTGCAGATGCTGGGCTCGGGCCCGGCCGACTCCGAGGTGCACGACCCGTGGGTCACACGGATGGTGAACCTGCCGGCGACGGTGGTGTCCGCCTCCCTCGAGGGCCCGCTCGACTGGCCCGACGGCACCGTCGAGCGTGGTGACGCCGTCGACGTCGTGGCCCGGATGAAGGAGACCTCGGACGTGCCGCTGCGCTCGCACGGCAGCCTGTCGATGAACCGCGCGCTGATGGCGGCGGGCCTGGTCGACTTCGTCCAGGTGACGGTCTTCCCGGTCATCACGGGACAGACCGGGACTGCGCCGATCTTCGGTGGAGCGGCCGACTTCGACCTCGAGCTGGTCGAGAACCGCACGTTGGACGGGCGCACCCAGCAGATGGTCTACCGGCCGACCCTGCACTGAGCCGGACGCGCGGTTCCTGGTCGTCGGCATGCACGTGCGCTGCTGAAGGCGTCCGGACCGGGGCCCCGGTCCGGACGCACTCACTCTGCGTCGGGCGCGCTCAGCACTTCACCATGGAGCCGTTGTCGCTGAGGTAGGAGTCCTTGAACCACCCCTGCTTGTTGGTGCCGGCGATCCGACCGTGGGTCCACGTGCCGTCATTGTCGGTGAAGGTGAAGCAGTGGTAGTAGATCTTGGTGCGGCGCGCGGCCTGGCCCAGCGACGTGCAGCTGGGGTGCGGCCCTACGCGGTAGCGCAGCCAGTCCGCGTCGACGTACCCGTAGCCGGACTTGTCCTTGTCGGAGTTCGAGTGCGAACAGCTCTGGGTCGTCATGTCGTCGTCACCCGACGGTGGCGCGGCCTGGGCGGTGGTCAGGACGCCGAGTCCCAACGGCACCGCGCCCAGGGTGGTGGCCAGGGTGATGCCTGCGGTCTTCCTGCTGAGCAGTCGTACGGTCATGATGCTTCCTCTCGTGGGTTCCTGCGTTGACTCCACGAGGTTGGCCGTCATCCCTTTCGCATCGCTGTGGTCCCGCTTTCATCCCTGGCCGCACCCGGAGCTGGAGACGACCCGGGAATGGAAGCGGCTCCGCGTGTGGTTGAAGGTTGCATGAAGAAGATCGGATTCCTGAACTTCGGGCACTGGAACGCCTCGCCGCACTCGCAGGTGCGCAACGCCTCGGACGCGCTGCTGCAGTCGATCGACCTGGCCGTGGCGACCGAGGAGCTGGGCGCCGACGGTGCCTACTTCCGGGTGCACCACTTCGCGAACCAGCTGGCCTCGCCGTTCCCGCTGCTGGCCGCGATCGGTGCGAAGACGCAGCGGATCGAGATCGGAACCGGCGTGATCGACATGCGCTACGAGAATCCCCTCTACATGGCCGAGGACGCCGGCGCGGCGGACCTCATCGCAGGCGGCCGACTGCAGCTCGGGATCAGCCGGGGATCACCGGAGCAGGTCATCGACGGGTGGAGCTACTTCGGCTACCAGCCCGGTGAGGACTCCGACGCCTCCGAGATGGCGCGCCGGCACACCGATGTCTTCCTCCAGGTGCTCGAGGGCGAGGGCTTCGCCCAGCCGAACCCGCGGCCGATGTTCCCCAACCCGCCCGGTCTGTTGCGGGTCGAGCCGCACTCCGAGGGCCTGCGCGAGCGGATCTGGTGGGGCGCTGCCTCGGATGCCACCGCACGCTGGGCCGCCGAGCAGGGCATGCACCTGATGAGCTCGACGCTGAAGGCCGACGAGACGGGCGAGCCGTTCCACGTGCAGCAGCGCAAGCAGATCGAGGCGTTCCGTGAGGCATGGGCCGAGGCCGGTCAGGCGCACGAGCCGAGGGTCTCGGTCAGCCGCTCGATCATGCCGATCGTCACTGACACGGACCGCGCCTACTTCGGCCAGGAGGGTGAGAGTCGCGACCAGATCGGGCAGATCGAGCCGCAGCTGCGTGCCGTCTTCGGACGGTCGTACGCCGCAGAGCCCGATCGCCTGGTCGAGCAGCTGGCGCAGGACGAGGCGATCGCCGCGGCCGACACGTTGCTGCTCACCGTGCCCAACCAGCTGGGCGTCGACTACAACGCGCACCTGCTGCGCACGATCCTCGAGGACGTGGCTCCCGGCCTCGGTTGGCGCTGACGTCGTACGAGCCGAGGACGTACGAGGCCCACGAGGCATCAAGAATCCACGGTTCGAGGCGCAAGAACCCACTGTTCGCGGGTGGTGCTGTCAGCCGGCGTGGATGTGCGGGCGGCGCGTCCGCTCGGGCTCGGCACGACGCAGCACCTCCCGGGTGATCGGGGCGACCTCGCCGACACCGAACAGCAGGAAGCGGAGCAGGTGAATGAACGGTTTGCCCTCGGTCCACTCGAAGTAGATGTGCGGGCGTACGCCGGTGCGGTCGCGGATGTCGAGCAGCAGTGAGGCCAGAGTGTTCGGCACGGTCGCGCCGGTGACCGTGAGCACCCGGAACTCGCCGTGCAGCGCCTCCCCGTGGACCTCGATCCGGCTCTCGAAGTCGGAGTAGTCGCCGACGGTCACCTCGACGAAGATGATGTCGCCCGGGTCGAGCAGGTCGTGGTCGTCGACCACCTGGCGGATCTTCTCGCGGTACTCCTCCACGTCCCGCGCGTCCGGCTCGTTGGCGACCAGCCGGATCGAGCGGCGGGCGCAGTCACGCAGGAACGCGTCGGCGCGGTCGTCGTACACGATCTCGGTGGTGCGCAGCTCGAGGGCACGCGCCACCCGGGACAGCAGCGAGACGATCACGATCGCGGCGATGAAGCAGGCGCCGATCTTGACGCCGTCCGGACGCTCGTGCACGTTGTCGAGCGTCGTGTAGGCGAGCACCAGCGTGATCGCGGAGAACGCGACCGTCAGCTTCCGTTGCCCTGCCTTGCGCGCGGCCAGGGTGACGGCGACCGCGGCGGAGGTCATCAGCACCAGCACGCCGGTGGCGTAGGCGCCGCCCTGGGCGTTGACGTCGGCGTCGAAGATCCAGGTGATCAGGAACGCCGTGCAGGTGAGTACGAGCACCAGGGGTCGTACGGCGCCGGCCCACTCCGGCGACATGCCGTAGCGCGGCAGGTAGCGCGGGATCAGGGCGAGCATGCCGGCCATCGCGGAGGCACCGGCGAACCACAGGATCAGGATGGTGGAGGCGTCGTACACCGTGCCGAAGCCGTCGCCCAGGTAGAGGTGCGCGAGGTAGGCCAGGGCACGGCCGTTCGCCGAGCCGCCGTCCTCGAACTCGTGCGCCGGGATCAGCAGCGTGGTGACCAGGCTGGAGGCGATCAGGTAGACGCTCATGATGCAGGCGGCGACGGTGAGCAGCTTCTTGGTGTTGCGGATGCGGCCGGCCGGGCGCACCGGGTCGTCGCCGGGCTCACCGCGCACGTGGCTCATCACGGCCACGCCGGTCTCGAAGCCGGACATTCCCAAGGCCAGCTTGGGGAACAGGGTCAGGGAGACCGCGATCATCAGCCCGATGTTGCCGTGCTCGGCGGTCAGGGTGGTGGTCCAGTCGGTCACCCGGTGCGCGTCCTCGAAGACGTGCACGGCGGCGACCCCGATCACGACCGCGTTGAGCACGAGGTACGTCGACACGAGGGCGACCGCGACTCCGATCGCCTCGGTGAACCCCTTGAGGAAGACCGCGCCGAGCAGGGCCACCAGGCCGAGGGTGATCCACAGCTCCTGGCCGTGCAGGAATCCCGGGACGTGCGGGTTCTCCACCACGTGGGCGCTGGCGTCCGCGGCCGAGAGCGTGATGGTGATGATGAAGTCGGTGAGTGCGAAGCCGAGGAGGACGAGCACGAAGATCTTCCCGCGCCAGAAGGGCAGAAGCCGTTCCAGCATGGCGATCGAACCCTGGCCGTGCGGGCTCTCCGCGGCCACCCGTCGGTAGACCGGCAGTGCGCCGAACAGGGTGAGCAGCACCAGGATGATCGTGGCGATGGGGCTGAGCGCGCCGGCGGCGAGGAAGGCGATGCCCGGCTGGTAGCCCAGCGTGGAGAAGTAGTCGACGCCGGTCAGGCACATCACCTTGCGCCAGGAATGCGTCTTCTCGCCCGGAGGTGCGGCGGCGTGCGGGCCTGCGTGTCGGGCGGTCACCTCGGGACGGTGGAACAGCCACTCCCGGAAGCGCCCCTGGGCGGCCTCGGGTGACTGGAGATCGGTACTCACACCTCCGATCCAACCCGCGGGAACCCCCGACCGGGGGCGGCCTAACGACTCCCTAACAAGGTGCTGACCGATGCACGCGACCAACGGGCGCTCCGCCCTGGGTCGGTGCGACGCATGGGCTCGTGCCGATGTCGTCAGCGTTCTGTCAGGACGTGTCAGGGTTCTGTCAGGAGGCCACCACCCGAGCCCTCGACGGCCTTGACTTGTGGCATGGGCCAGCAACTGATGACGGACGAGGTGGGGGTGCGCTTCGGCATGGGCGCGGGTGCGCAGTTCCTCCTCACCGGACTCGTCGTCGCGACCCAACTGCCGGGGGAGTGGGGCGTGGCCCTGCTGTTGCTGGTCACCGCGCTGCTCTCGGTCTGGCTGGACGAGCCGCACGCCCTCGGGCTCGGCGTCGCGGGGTGGGCGTTCGCGACGGGCTTCGCCGTCAACACTCTCGGCGTGCTCACCTTCGCGCCGTACGACCTTGCCCGTCTGGGCGTCTTCGTCGCGGCGGCGGCACTCACATGTCGGCTCGGGGGTACGGCGTGAGTGCGCGGGCCGGCGACCCGGGGAGCACAATGGGCCGACCCGACAAGTCTGGAGAAGCGATGGTGCGCAGCAGCCTCAGTGCCCGGCGCCGGGGCTACGGCTATCTCCTCGCCGTCCTCGGCACGGCAGCGCTGGTCGGCGTGCTGGTGCCCGCGCGGGAACACCTCGACCTGGCCAGCGACGCGCTGTTGCTCCTGCTCCTCGTGGTGAGTGCGGCCATCCTGGGCGGCCTGGGGCCGGCCCTGACCGCGGGCCTGCTCGGCGCTGTCCTGCTGAACTTCTTCTTCACCGAGCCGTTCCACACGTTCCGCATCTCGGAGTCCACCGACGTCGTCGCCGTACTCGTCTTCGCGGCGGTGGCCCTGATGGTCAGCTGGGTCGTCGACCTGGCCGCCCGCCGTGCGTCCGCCGTGCGCGAGGCCGCCGAGCTCGAGGCGGGCAACAAGTTGCGTACGGCCCTCCTGGCCGCTGTCGGCCACGACCTGCGCACGCCGCTGGCGACCGCGAAGGCAGTGGTCTCGGGGCTCCGGAGTCGCGAGGTGAAGTTGACCGACGACGACCGGGATGAGTTGCTCGAGGCGGCCGACGACGCGCTCGACCGGCTCGCCGGCCTCGTCGACAACCTGCTGGACCTGAGTCGGCTGCAGGCCGGAGCACTGCCGGTGCGCACCCGGCCCGCGTCGGTCCACGACGTCGTCGCGACGGCGCTCGACGACCTCGGTGTGGAGCCCCGGGCCGTCGTCCTGGAGCTGCCCGACGACCTTCCCGACGCCGTGATCGACTCCGGCCTGCTCGAACGGGCGATCGTCAACGTGGTCGCCAATGCGCAGCGCCACGCGAAGCGTCCGCCGCTGCTGACTGCCGGTGTGGTCGGTGAAAGGGTCGAGCTGCGGGTGATCGACACCGGACCCGGGATCCCGGTGGCCGACCGGGACCGGGTCTTCGTCCCGTTCCAGCGGCTCGGCGACACGAGCACCGAAGGACTCGGCCTCGGGCTGGCGCTGTCCCGCGGACTGGTGGAGGCAATGGCCGGTTCGCTGGAGCTCGCCGAGACACCCGGGGGCGGTCTCACCGTGGTGATCTCGCTGCCCGCTGACCCGACCCCGCCGACCGGTACGCCGGACCCGGGACCGCCGGCCGTGCCGACCTCACCCGAGCAGGCATCGCCATGAGCCGGATCCTCGTCGTCGACGACGAGCCGCAGATCCTGCGGGCGCTGACGATCAACCTGCGCGCCCGCGGCTACGCGGTACGTACTGCAGGTGACGGCGAAGAGGCGTTGCAGAGCGCCGCCGCCCATCCGCCGGACGCGGTGATCCTGGACCTGGGCCTTCCCGACCTCGACGGGGTCGACGTGATCACCGGTCTCCGAGGCTGGACCGCCGTGCCGATCCTGGTGCTCTCGGGCCGCAGTGACAGCGTGGACAAGGTGGACGCGCTCGACGCCGGCGCCGACGACTACGTCACCAAGCCGTTCGGGATGGACGAGCTGATGGCCCGCCTGCGTGCCCTGCTGCGCCGAAACGCCCCGACCGAGGAGGCCCCGGCGGTCACGTTCGGGGACGTCGTCGTCGACCTCACCTCCACGCGCGTCACCCGCGCAGGCGAGGAGGTGCGGCTGACCCCCACGGAGTGGCACCTCCTCGCGGCGCTGGTGCGCCACCCGGGCAAGCTGCAGAGCCAACGGCAGCTGCTCGACGAGGTCTGGGGTCCCGGCTACGAGACGGCACAGGGCAACCTGCGGCTCTACATCGGCCAGCTGCGCCGCAAGCTGGAGCCCGATCCGGCCCGGCCGACGTACTTCCGCACCGAGCCCGGCATGGGCTACCGCTTCGAGCCGCACGACGAGTGACCGTGCCCCGGCTACGGTTCCCGACGAAGGTCTCAGACTGCTGTGCACGAGGGGATGACGGATGAGGACGACGAGATCGACGCCCTGGTTGATGATTGGCGCGGTCGTGGTGCTGGTGGCGGCCGGCGTCCTCCTCTGGCAGTCGCGATCTGGTGACAACGACGCGCCCGTGGACGAAGACCTCGCCTCGCGCATCACGGCCACCGGTGTCACGCCGTACGACGTACGCCTCGGCAAGGCCGACATCGACGAGGTGCGGGTGGAGGCCGGCAGTGTGCTGGTCGACTATGACCACACCGACGAGGACCGCCACGCCTACACGCTCGTGCTGTCCAAGGCTCCGTCCGGTGACCTGTGCGGTGCGCAGGGGAGTGGCGAGCAGGACGACGGCAGCACCTGCACGTCGGAGGACGACCGGATGTCCTCCACGTTCGAGGAGATGGGCAGCTTCTCGCTGCGTCGCGACGGCACCCTGCTCACGCTCAGCAACCTGGTGATCGAGAGCGACCCCGGCATCGAGGAACGCGCGTTCACCGCCCTCGAGGCCGCCGAGCCGGTCCCGGCGGACGACCTGGCGCGCCACTGAGTCGAGCGCCGGGGCGAGCGAAGGGCGAGCGAAGGGAGAGGGCCTCCGGTCAGGCGTCGTACGCCGGGTCGCGGGTGCCCACCTTGCGCGCGACGGCGAGGTGGCCGCCCAGGAACCCGGCACCGCCGGCGACAGTCGCACCCAGCAGGGCCAGCCGGGCGCCGGTGCCGTGCGCGCCCCGGCGACGGGCCAGCCAGGACGCGGCATAGAGGCCGATCGCCACGCCGTTGCCGACCGCGTGCACGACGCCCACCCGTTTCTCGCGCGGGCCGGCCTCGGACCACTCCGCCCACCCGGTCCACGCGGTGGGTCCGACGACCACGAGGCCGGTGCCGACGAGGGCCTGTGCCGGCTCGGCCCACCGGCCGCGACCCAGCAGGTCGAGCACGGTCGCCGAGGTCCAGGACCCCAGCACCACGTCGGTGAGCGCCGGATGGACCGCATGCCCCAGCCAGTCACCACGCAGCACGGCGCCACGGGTTCCGGACCCGAAGATCGTCCTGACGTGCGGCTCCAGGGCCTGCACGGGGCCGTCGAGGGCGGCTGAGTCCTCGAGCTTCTTGAGCCAGCGCACGGCTGCGGGCGGTGGTTCGAAGGGAGACATGCGTTCCTCCTCGGTGACGACCGGTCTCGCCTTCACCCTGCCCCGCCGTACGACGAAGATCAACAGCAGCTCAGCTGTGTCGTACCGCCCGGACCACCGCGTCGACACCGGAGCCCGCGATCGAACGCGGCTGCTCCCTTGCGACCACCAGGTCCCACTCGTCCGCCGGGAGCACATCGGTCGCGTCCTTGACCGACACCTGCACCTGACCGGCGGCCGGTGTGGGCTGGCCGGTGGCGGGGTCGACGGGCCGGTGCCCGACCAGGACCAGCGTTCCTCCGGGGGCGACGCCAGCGGCCAGCCGGGTCACGAACTCGGCCACCGACCCGGCAACGTGGACGTAGAGACAGTTGACCAGGTCGAACGCCCCCGCGGCAGGTGCCCAGGTGCCGAGGTCGCCCTCGACCCACTCGATGCGCTCGGCCACCTCGGTGCCGAGCGCCTCTGCCGTGGAACGGCCGTGCTCGAGCGCGGACGGTGAGAAGTCGACGGCGGTGACCTGCCATCCGGAGGTGGCCAGCCAGAGCGTCTCCGCGCCGTGGCCGCACCCGGCGTCGAGTGCACGGCCGGGAGGAAGGCCGACCGTCTGGGCGAGCAGGTGCTGGTTGGGTGCGCGGCTCGCCAGCTTGTCCGGGTGGTCACGCAGAACCTGTTCCCAGCGGTGCTCCCACGCGTCCCGGTCGTGCATCTCGCTCGTCATGGGAGCGACCGTACGCCGGGCGCCCTACTGCTGCTTGCTGTAGCAGGTGATGATCATCGGGTTCACCCCACGCACGGACCAGCGGTACTGGCCGCGCCTGACATGGTGTGGGCAGACGCGCTCGGCCAGCCGACGGGCGGTCGCCGCGGTGTAGCGCTCGGGTGGCACCCAACTGAACGTGGCGCGATAGACATGCGCGTGCCGGCAGCTCAGCGCATAACCGCGATAGGTGAGGCACCGCTGATAGTTCTTGCGGACCTCGGGCTTCAGACTGCCTGGGCGACCACGGGTCGTCGAGAGAAGCCGCGACGCCGTGTCGAACGAGCCGACCGAGCAGCTCACCCAGCGGGCGCCCCGTTCCTGCTGGGCGTCGGTTCCTCTCGAGCGGACTGCGAGAACCCTGGGGCCTGGCGGAGTCGCGCGGGCCGTTTCGGCACTGTCGGTGCTCCCTGTCAGGCTGGGGGTGAGCGAGGACTGGAGGAACCATGTTCCTGATCGACGGGCAGCTGCACTGGAGTGCCTCAGACCTGACCGCCGCCGCGGCCTGCGAGTTCGGGGTGCTCCGCACGCTGGACCACACCCTCGGCCGGGCCGAGTGCATCGAGCAGTCCGAGGACCCGCTGATGGAGCACATCGCGCGACTCGGCGAGCGCCATGAGTCGGCGTTGCTCGAGCAGCGCCGCAGTGCGGGGGGCCTCGTCGAGCTGCCGCACGTGGCGGCTCCCTACACCGCCAGGGCGCTCGGAGCTGCGGCCGACGCAACGCTCGCGGCGTTCCGCGCGGCTCCGACCGTGGTCCACCAGGCGGCCTTCCACGACGGCGAGTTCTTCGGGTACGCCGACTTCGTGGAACGGGCAGAGGACGGCTGGCTGGTCTGCGACGCCAAGCTGGCGCGCCAGGCCAAGCCGCGTGCGCTTCTCCAGCTCGGGGCGTACGCCGACCAGCTGCGCCGTCTCGACCTTCCCGTGTCGTCGACGGTCTCCCTGTTGCTGGGCAACGGCGAGCGCGTCGACTTCCCGGTGGCCGACGTCCTGCCGGTCTTCGAGGAACGACGAGAGCGCTTGCGCACGCTTCTCGGTGAGCACCGGGCCGGGGGAGAGTCGGTCGTCTGGGGCGACCCCCGCTACGTCGCGTGCGGCCGGTGCCAGGAGTGCATCCATGCCGCCGAAGAGACCTCCGACCTGATCCTCGTGGCCGGCCTGCGCATGGAGCAGCGCCGCAGGCTGCGGACCGAAGGACTCACCTCGATCGCCGATCTCGCCCGCGCGACCACGAAACCCGCGGCACTCTCGCAGCGCACCTTCGACAAGCTGCACGCCCAGGCCGCACTCCAGTGGAAGCAGCTCTCCGGCGGTGAGGGAGCACCCGTCGAGTCGGTGCTCACCGACGATGCCGCGGAGACGCTGGCGCTGCTGCCGGCCCCGTCGACCGGCGACCTGTTCTTCGACTTCGAGGGCGACCCGCTCTACGACGAGGGCGACCTGTCGCGCACCGGGCTCGAGTACCTCTGGGGCCTCATGGACGACCAGGAGGCGTACGTCCCGTTGTGGGCGCACAGCTCCGCCGAGGAGAAGCAGGCGTTCCTCGAGTTCATGGACCTCGTCGCGAAGCGTCGTGCCGAGCACCCTGACATGCACATCTACCACTACGCGCCCTACGAGACCTCGGCGCTCAAGCGGCTCGCGATGCGCTACCAGACGAGGGAGAAGGAGCTCGACGACCTGTTGCGCTCGGAGGTCTTCGTCGACCTCTACGCGACGGTCCGCGGGTCCGTGCGCGTCTCGGCGCCCTCCTACAGCATCAAGAAGCTCGAGCCGCTCTACATGGGCGACGAGCTGCGCAGTGCCGACGGCGTGCAAGCTGGTGACGCGTCGATCCTTGCCTACCACGAGTTCCGCGACCTCCGGGCGACCCAGCCGCTGCGCGCGGAGGCGGTGCTCGACGACTTACAGGACTACAACACCTACGACTGCCTCTCGACGCTGCGGCTGCGCGACTGGCTGCTCGCTCGTGCCGTTGACGCAGGGGTTCGCGACCAGATCGTGTCGCGGGCACTCGACGTCGAGGGTGAGGAGACCTCCGACGACGACCCGGTTTTCCTCGCGTTGATGGCGAAGTCCGGGCCGGTCAGCCGGGCCGCACGCACGCCGGAGCAGCAGGCCCACGCCATGCTCGCCACGGCCATCGACTACCACCGGCGCGAGCGCAAGCAGTTCTGGTGGGGGCACTTCGAGCGGCTCCAGCACCCGGTCGACGACTGGTCGCACACCCGCGACGTCTTCGTCGTCGAGAGCGCCGAGGTCGTCGGCGACTGGGCCGTGCCCGAGGGACGCTCGAGCCGGCCCCGCCGCACCGTCCGCCTGATCGGCGACTGGGCTGCGGGCAGCAAGCAGGCGAAGGAGGCCCACGTCATCTACGCCGCACCGACGCCCGTGGGCGTCAACCGGCCCGAGGGTGCCCGCTACGGCTTCGCCCGCACCGAGACGTTGGCGTACGTCGACACGGACCCACGCGTCGTCCTGCTCACCGAGTCGTGCAAGCCCGACGAGACGTACGCCGAGCTGCCGCTGGCGTTGACGCCCGGGCCGCCGCCGGGCACCCAGGCGCTGGAGGCGGCGATCAAGTCCGTGGCCACCGACGCCGCGGGCGCGGGGTCCCTGCCGCGCGGCGCCGCGCTCGACCTGCTGGCCAGGCGTACGCCGCGTCTCGCCGGAGGACTGCCCCAGGAGGGCTCGGTCGTGGAGCGCGTCGTCGAGGCGCTGCTCGGCATGCAGGACTCCTACGTGGCGATCCAGGGGCCGCCGGGCACGGGCAAGACCTGGAACGGGTCGCGAGTCATCAAGGAGCTCGTGGAGCGCCACCACTGGCGGATCGGGGTGGTGGGGCAGTCGCACGCCGTCGCGGAGAACATGCTGGCCAACGTGGTGGCCGCGGGACTCGACCCTGCCCTGGTCGGCAAGAACTCCAACGACGCGGAGTCGCCCACCTGGACCGACCTCAAGGGTGGTGCGCCCCCGCGGGCAAAGTTCCTCGCCGACCACGCCGAGAGCGGGTGCGTGCTCGGCGGCACGGCCTGGACCTTCGCGAACGCCAACCTCGTCGAGCGTGAGGGCCTCGACCTTCTGGTCGTCGACGAGGCCGGACAGTTCTCGCTCGCACCGACCCTCGCCTCGGCGATCTCCGCCAAGCGGCTCCTGCTGCTCGGTGACCCGCAGCAGCTGCCGCAGGTCAGCCAGGGCACCCACGCCGAGCCCGTCGACGAGTCGGCGTTGGGCTGGTTGATGGACGGGCACGACACGATTCCCTCCACCCACGGCTACTTCCTGGAGGAGTCCTGGCGCATGCACCCGGCGTTGTGCGCGAAGGTCTCCGAGCTGTCGTACGACGGCCGACTCGCCTCCGCAGCTGCCCCGTCGCAGCGCCACCTCGACGACGTGCAGCCGGGTCTCTCGGTGGTGACCGTCGCCCACACCGGCAACCGCACGGAGTCTCCCGAGGAGGCCCTGGCGGTCGTGGAGCAGGTGGAGGCGTTGCTCGGCACCGCGTGGACCTCCGCACCCGACGCGGCTCCTCGTCCCCTCGCAGGTGGCGACTTCCTCGTCGTCGCGCCGTACAACGCCCAGGTGGTGACGATCCGCAAGGCACTCGACAAGGCAGGGCTGGCCACGGTGCGGGTCGGCACGGTCGACAAGTTCCAGGGCCAGGAGGCGCCGGTGGCGATCCTGTCGATGACCGCGTCGTCCCACGGCGACGTGCCGCGCGGCATGGGCTTCCTGCTCAGTCGCAACCGTCTCAACGTCGCCCTCTCCCGGGCGCAGTGGCGGGCCATCCTGGTCCGCTCCGAGGCACTCACGTCGTTCATGCCCACCAGCGTGCGCGGGGTCCTCGAGCTCGGCGGGTTCATCGGCCTCTGCCAGGACTGATGTTCCGCGTTGCTCCGGTGACCGAGGGGGAGCCGGGTCAGCGGGCGCGGTCGATGGCGTCGACGATGGCCTGGTAACCCCGGTCGGAGGCGAGTCGGCGGGGGAGCACCCCGTCGCCGTCCGGGATGGCCGGGTCGGCGCCGGCCTCCAGGAGCATCTCGACCACCTTCACGTGTCGCGGTGATCCGTCGCCGAGCACGATCGCCTCGTGCAGTGCCGTCCACGACAGGTTGTTCACGTGGTTGACCGGGACTCCGGCGGCGATCAGGATCCGCACCGTCTCGACGTGCGCGTGCTCGCTGGCGGGGATCAGCGCGGTGCCGCCGTAGCGGTTGATGCTCGACACGTCGGCACCGTGGGCGAGGGTGAGCTCGAGGATCTCGTCGAGGCCCTCGGCCCCGGCGTAGAGGAACGCGGAGTCCTCGAGGTCGTCCTTGGCGTTCGGGTCGGCCCCGGCCTGGAGGAGTGCCCGGGCGATGGCCACCCGGTTCGACTTGGTCGCGACCACGAGTGGTGTGCGGCCGAGGTCGTTGCGGGACTCGAGGTCCGGGCGGTTGGCGAGGGCCTCTTTCACCGTGGCGAGGTCTCCGTCGGCCGTGGCGCGGGCCAGCAGCGCGGTGGCCTGACGTCGGGTCATCGTGGGTTCCTTCGGGGTGGAGGGCTCGGTGGACTGGGCAGTGTCAGCGGAGCCATCGGCCGCGGAGGTCGGCGACCCGGATGGCGCGGTCGTTGTCTCGGGCGCGGCGTCGTCCGACGTACCACCCGGCGAGCACGCGGACAGCACGAAGACCATCGCCGGGGCGAGGGTCAGTGCCTTCCAGTCGAGGGCCCTCCAGTCGAGGCGGCCGTGGGGGTCTTCCTGCATGGGTGCTCCCTCCGTCAGGGTGAGTCGAGGATCAGGGTGACCGGCCCGTCGTTGACCAGCGACACGGCCATGTCGGCACCGAACACGCCGCGCGCCACGGGTGACCCGAGACGCTGCAGCTCGTCGCAGAACGCCTCATACAGCGGCTCGCTGACCGCACCCGGTGCCGCCGCCGACCAGGTGGGACGGCGGCCCTTGCGTGCGTCGCCGTACAACGTGAACTGGCTGACCACCAGCAGCGGCGCTCCGGCGTCGGCCACCGACTGCTCGTCGCGCAGGAGCCGGACGTCACGCACCTTGCGGGCCAGCCACTCGACGTCGGCCAGCCCGTCGTCGTGGGTCACCCCGAGCAGCACGACGAGCCCGGGTCGGTCGAGCCCGCCGACGACCTCGCCGGCCACGCTGACCGAGGCCGACGACACGCGTTGCAGCACCGCTCTCATGCGCCAATCCAAGCAGAGGAGGCCTCATCAGCCCGGACGCGAGCACCAGGACCGGTCCTTCATGGTCCGGTTCCGTGCAGGAGATCAGGTGCGGGACTCGACGAGCGCGGCCAGCTGCTGGGTGACGGCGCCCCAGCCGTCGTGGAAGCCGAGCTGCTCGTGCCTGTCGCGGTCGGCGGCGTCGCGGTGTCGCGCCGTGGCGGCGTACGCCGTACCGCCGTCGGGGTGGTCCGCCATCGTGATGACGGCGGTGACAAACGACGCCGGGGCGGGACGCCAGCCGGCGACCAGTGCGTCGGTCCAGACGAGGCGCGCGAGGTCCTGCACCTCGAGGAAGCAACCCGTGACGTGCGGGCCGTAGGTCGTACCGTCCTCGCTGATCTCGGTGCGGAAGGCGCCACCGGGTCGCAGGTCGAGCTCGGCGACGCGACACGAGCTGGGCGCCGGAACCCACCACTGTGCGAGGAGCGCCGGATCGGTCCACGCGTTCCAGACGGCGTCGCGGGGTGCGGCGATGATGCGAGTGACGGTGAGGTCGAGGTCGGGGCGGTCGTGCGTCATGAGTCGGCCTTCCTGTTGATGTGGGCGGCGTTCTTGTGGGCATTGCTTGTGCGGCCGGTGACGAACTGCTCGAGACGATCGGTGCGGCCCTCCCACACCTGGCGCTGCTCCTCGAGCCAGCCCTCGACCAGGTCGAACTGGCCGGTCTCGAGGGTGCACGTGCGCACCCGCCCCGCCTTGCGGGTGCTGATCCAGCCCGTCCGTTCGAGGTGTCGGATGTGCTTCATGAACGAGGGGAGGGCCATGTCGAACGGAGCGGCCAGGTCGCTGATGCTGGCCGGGCCCGCCCCCAGGCGGCTGAGGACCGCGCGTCGGGTGGGGTCCGAGAGCGCGTGGAACACCGAATCGAGGGCAATCGCATGCTGAGCCATGGGGCTAAGTTACGCCGTGCCAACACTTATCGCAATGGCTAAGTGTTGGCGTGGGTGGCCGGTGAGGCCCGCACCACACCACGCGCCGGGAATGCCGGGCCGTGGTGCGGGGTTGCCCGACTGTGCGAAGTGAACCGACCGGCGAAGGCGACCTGTTGACCCGTCGCCTCGTCGTCGACCTCGTGCGTCTGCAGCTCTGCAGCTGTCGCTGACCGATCCGGCCGAGCCGGCCCCCGTGATTGGCCCCGTGATTGGGCCCGTGGTCCGGCCCCGCATCCGTCTGCCCTCCCACCCGACTCTCCTCCGCTGTCGACGCGCCCGGTGGCGCGTCGTACGGCTGCAGTGAAAGGCCCCTCCCGCATGAGTTCCTCCGCAGCAACCACAACCCCCACGAAGCGGCGCAGCTGGCTTCCCTCCTTCGGTGTCCAGGTCCTGATCGGCCTGGCGCTCGGCGTCGTCCTTGGCCTGGTGGCCCGCTCGATGGGCGCCGACGGCGTCGACTCGGCGACCGGCGAGGTCGACCCGAACTGGCTGACCGAGACCCTGACCACCGTCGGCAGCACGTTCGTGACGCTGCTCCGGGCAGTGGTCCCGCCGCTGGTATTCCTGGCCATCGTCGCCTCGATCGCCAACCTGCGTGAGGTCACCGGCGCGGCCAGGCTGGCGTGGAAGACGCTGGTCTGGTTCGCGATCACCGCCCTCATCGCGGTGTCGATCGGCATCGTGCTCGGGCTGGTGCTCGAGCCCGGCAACCACACCAGCGTCTCCAAGGCGGCCGCCGAGGCCCCGGGCAGCACCGGCTCGTGGTTGGACTTCCTCACCGGCCTGGTCCCGGCCAACGTGCTCGGCCTCGAGGCCAGCGCGAACGGCGACGGCTCGATCGGGCTGTCCTTCAACGTGCTGCAGATCCTCGTCGTCGCGATCGCGGTCGGCATCGCCACGCTCAAGGTGGGCGAGGCTGCCGACCCGTTCCTGACGGTGGTGCGCTCGGCCCTGTCCATCGTGCAGAAGGTGCTGTGGTGGATCATCCTGCTGGCCCCGATCGCCACGGTCGGCCTGCTCGGCAACGCGGTCGCGTCTTACGGCTGGGACGCCCTCGGCTCACTGGGCACGTTCGCCGGTGCGATCTACCTCGGCCTCGCGCTGGTGATGTTCGTGGTCTACCCGGTGCTGTTGCGGGCCAACGGGCTCTCCATCAGGCAGTTCTTCTCCGGCGCCTGGCCGGCGATCCAGCTGGCCTTCGTGTCGCGCTCCTCGGTGGGCACCATGCCGGTCACCCAGTCCGTGACCGAGCGCAACCTGGGGGTGCCCTCGGCGTACGCCTCGTTCGCCGTGCCGCTCGGCGCGACCACCAAGATGGACGGCTGCGCCTCGATCTACCCGGCGATCTCGGCGATCTTCGTCGCGCAGTTCTTCGGCGTCGACCTGGCCCTCACCGACTACCTGCTGATCGTGTTCGTCTCCGTGATCGGCTCGGCCGCCACCGCCGGTGTCACCGGAGCGACCGTCATGCTGACGCTCACCCTGTCGACGCTCGGTCTCCCGCTCGAGGGGGTCGGCCTGCTGCTGGCCATCGACCCGATCCTCGACATGGGTCGTACGGCGACCAACGTTGCCGGTCAGGCACTCGTGCCGACGCTGGTGGCCAAGCGTGAGGGCATCCTCGACGAGTCGGCGTACGCCGCATCGCGTCGTGGTGAGGTGTGGCGCGAGGACGACGAGCTGGTCGCCGCCTGACGAACCGCAGGTCTGCTGCGGCGGTGCGTCAGCAACCCCGCCCGCCCTGCCGCCTTGTTGCGCGGTGAATGAACGTTTGTTCAAGGTTCAGCTTGAACAGACGTTCATTCAACCGCGGCAGGTGGGTCTGCGAGCGCAGGTGGGGGGATCGGCTTCCCGGTCCGAGCTAGGCCACGAGCGCGGTCGGCTCGTCGCTCGAGGCGTTGGCCCGGGGTGAGGCGGGTGAGGCGGGCGCCGAGGGCGCCGCGGGCGCTCGAGTGCCGCGTAGCACCACGATCAACAGTGCGGTCAGGGTGAGGAGGCCGCCGCTCAGCGCCACGACGCCGGTCCAGCCCGCGTGCGTCCAGGCGGTGCTGCCGAGGTTGCCGAACACGGAGGACCCCACGTAGTAGGAGAACAGGTAGAATGACGCGGCCTGGCCGGTGCTGGCCCCCAGCGCGTGCGCGCGCACGGTCACCCAGCCACTGGCCAGGCCGTGCATGCTGAAGAAGCCGATCGACAGCAGGGCGATGCCGAGGACGATCACCGGCAACGATCCGCTCAGGGTGAGCAGGACACCGGCCAGCGCCACGGCGCAGCCGAGGGGGATGATGCGCCGGCGGTCGATCCGGTTGGCGAAGCGCCCGGAGACGATCGAGCTGACCGAGCCGAGCGGATTGACCAGGTAGATCAGGCTGATCGCACCCAGTGACAGGCCGTAGGGAGCCGCCGTGAACCTGAAGCCGATCGCGTTGAACACCGAGACGTAGCTGCCGATCAGGCAGGCAGCGAGGGCGTAGAGCGCCAGGAGTGCACGGTCGTCGAGGACTCCGCGCGTGGCCCGGGCCAGGTTGCCGCGGCCCCGGGTGGCGGGCGTGAACTGGCGTGACGACGGCAGCAGGACGGCGACCAGCACGGCGCAGACGAGTGCGAACAAGGCGGCGCTGGCCAGTGCCCACCGCCAGCCGGCCACGTCCGCGACCGGTGCGGTGACGAGTCGACCTGCCATCCCACCCAGGGCGGTGCCTCCGACGTACAACCCGACGGCGCCGGCCTGGGCGGAGCGGTGCAGCTCCTCGCGCAGGTACGCCGTCGCGACCGCAGGCAGCCCGGCGAGGGCGAAGCCGGCCAGCATGCGCAGGGCGAGCAGGGTCTCCCAGGTGGGGGCCAGGGCGCAGGCGAGCCCGACGACGACGGAGGCCCACATCGAGATGTGGATCAGTCGGGTTCGTCCGACCACCTCGGAGAGTGGGCCGGCGATCAGCAGTGCCACGGCCAGCGAGGCGGTGGTCAGTGAGACGGTGAGCGTGCTGCGCGTGGGGGAGACGCCGAACTCGTCGACGAAGGCCGGCAGGAGTGACTGTGTGGCATAGAGCAGGACGAAGGTGGCGTTGCCGGCCGCGAACATCGAGATCATGATTCGGCGGTAGCCCGGGCTGCCCGGTGCGTGTCCGGAGTCGGAGGTGGGACGAGTGGTCAGGGTGGTGCTCACGTTTCACAAGGATCCGCCTCCAATGGTGATACGTACAATGCCGAAATTGGAAGCATTCCATACGCAACACGTATGATGTTGGGTGTGCTGATCCGAGACCTCGAATGGCTGCTCACCCTGGCCGAGCACGGTCACGTCACGGACACCGCTGCGATCCTGGGCGTCAGCCAGCCGACGCTCTCCCGGTCACTGACCCGGCTCGAGGACGAGCTCGGTGCGCGCCTGTTCGAACGCGTTCCCGCTGGCGTACAACTCAACCCGACGGGGGACCTCGTGGTGGCGGCGGCCCGCGACATCGTCGACCGTCACGCCCAGCTGCGCAGCGACCTCGACACCCGACTCGATCCCGAGGCGGGTGTCGTGCGGCTGGCCTTCCTCGACTCGATGGCCACCTCGTTGGTGCCCCAGATGCTGCGCGCCTTCCACGCCCACGCGCCGCGGACCAAGGTGCTGCTGGCCCAGGAGCCGCACCACGACATCATGCGCGACCTGACCACGGGCGAGGCCGAGCTGGGGGTCACCACCATCCAGCCCGCGGGACCGTTCGGTTGGCTGACGCTGCAGCACGAGCGGTTGGTGGCCGTCGTGCCACCCACGCATCGACTCCGCGACCGCAAGCGGATCACGCTCCGGGACCTGGCCGGCGACGAGCTCATCACCACTCCGGTCGGCTTCGGCTACCGGGCGGTGGTGCAGCAGCTGATGGCCGAGGACGGGGTGGCGCTGCGGATCTCCTTCGAGAGTGCCGACCTGGCCACCATCGAGGGGCTGGTGGCGGCCGGCCTGGGCGTCGCGATCCTGCCCGAGCAGCTCGCCGGCGTGAACGGAACGATCAGCCTGGCGCTGCGCTCGCCGCTCGCCCGGCGCACGGTCGGCCTGACCTGGCGCACCGACCACGCGCTGGCTCCGCCCGCAGAGCGGATGCTCTCGTTCCTCAGGGACACCTAGAACCTGGATGGTTCGGTCGTGCCCTGAATGGGGTGGGCCGCGTCGACGGTGGTGTCGCGGTGCAGGAGGATGGATCCATGACTGCCTACTGGATCAGCACCTACAACGAGATCCTCGACCCCGCGAAGATGGCCGCGTATGCCGAGATCGCCGGGCCCGTCCTGACCGAGGCCGGCGGCACGTACCTGGCCCGGGACCAGTCCGCGCACACCTGGGAGGACGCACGAGAGGGCCGTGTGGTGATCATCCGCTTCGACTCGGTCGAGCAGGCGGTGGCGGCGCACGACAGCCCGGCGTACCAGGCAGCCTTGGCGGCGCTCGACGGTGGCGTGCGACGCGAGGTGCGGATCGTCCCCGGGGTCGAGTGACCCCGTTCCACGTATCCACGAGACGGGCCCACGCTCCCTGGAGGCCGGACCGTCGGACCCCTCTGGAATGCTTGCGCTCCGGTCGGTACGACGAACGCAGTCTGGAGGTGTGGGGATGAGCGAGATCGCCGGTGAGCTGGCGCGGGTCAAGGGGGCGTTCGACCAGCCCACCCTGACCCTGCTCCACCAGCGCCAGGCGCCCGTGGTGATCACGATCTTCCGGGCCGCGTTCGGACGCAACAACAAGCCGATCCCCACCGCCCGCCTGCATGCCCAGGTCGAGGAGCACCTCGCCCAGATCCGCCTGACCGGCGAGTCCCTGGTGCCCGAGGGGAGCGGACGCGACCTCTGCCAGAAGTGGATGCGCGGTCAGTGGCTGGTGCGCGCGCTCGACGAACGCGGTCACGAGGTCTACACGCTCACCTCCCACGCGCAGCAGGCACTCGAGCTGGTCAAGGGCCTGGCCCGCGACCGGGCCACGCTGAGCGAGCATCGCATCGCCACCATCCTCGGCACGGTCCGGCGGTTCAACGCCGAGGCCAACCCCGATCGCACCGCGCGGGTCTCCCTGCTCAACGAGGAGATTGCCAGGCTCAGCGCCGAGCGCGACCGGCTCGTCGACGGCGCAGAGATGGTCAGCGCCACCGAGGACTACATGCTCGAGGGGTTCACCGAGCTCCAGTCGTTGATCTCCGCGCTGCCGAGCGACTTCGCCCGGGTCGAGGAGCGGTTCGCCGGCATCCGTGCCGAGATCCTGGCCGCCTTCCGCGCCGAGGACCGTCCACCCGGCGACGTGATCGACGACTACCTGGCCCGCGCCGACGCGCTGATGACCGCGACCCACGAGGGCCGGGCCTTCGAGGGCGCCTTCGGGCTGCTCCGCGACGACGCCCTGGTCGCCCAGCTCCGCGAAGACCTCACCGCGCTGCTTGAGCACCCGATCTCCGACCGGATCCTCGCCGAGTCCGACCGGGCCGAGCTGCGCGGCACCGTCAAGCTGGTCCGCGACGGGCTCGACCGGGTGCTCACCCAGCGGTCGAGGGTGACCGCGACGCTCAAGGAATACATCGTCTCCCACGACGCCGCCCGTGACCGCGAGCTCGAGCAGACGCTGCGCCAGGTGGAGTCCGAGCTGATGACCTGGATGGCCACCACCGGCCCGCGGGCCACCCACGACGTGCCACTGCTGCCGTTGCGCGCCGGCATCGACCACCTTCGCGAGCGCTTCCACGACCCGGCCGACGACCGGCTGCCCGACCCGATCGAGCCGGTCGACCCCGACGACGCGAGGTCGCCGTCGCTGGCCGAGCTGATGGCCCAGGGCGGGCCGCAGCTGCCGTCGCTGCGGCAGCGCCTCGACGACGCACTCTCCGACCTGCTGCCCGCCGCCACTCTCGGCGAGGTCTTCGACCGGCTCGAGCCCTCGTTGCGCCGACCGGTGGAGATCTACGGACTGCTCCACCTGGCCGCCGACCGCGGCTGGACCACCGACGACGTCGTCGAGACCTGGGCCACGGTCCGCCACGACGGGTCGCGACGAACCTTCGCCGTGCCGCGGATGCCGCTGCCCGACCCCGACCTCGACGCACACCGCACCCAGCAGAGCCGCACCCAGCAGAACAGTGAGACCCCCGCATGAGCACCGACGTCGACCTCAACCGGCCGGAGCCGGAAGACGCGCTCGAACCGGACGACGCCCTCGAGCACGACCCGGCGTACGACGACTCGGTCTCGCTCTTCGAGGGCGACGAAGGCGGTCTCGAGCACTCCCAACGCCAGGCCCTCGTCGTGCTGCTCAAGCAGCGGTTCATCAGCGCTCGCACCCACCCACGTGACTGGCAGGTGCTGGTCGAGCACGAGCGGGTGCTCCGCTCACGCCTCAACGACGTGTTCCTCGACCTGATGGTTGACCGCGAGCGCGAGGTCGCCTGGAAGCGCCAGGCCGTCCCCGAGACCGGCGGCCGGTTCCCGACCCTGCTCCACGACACCGGCTGGTCGCGCGAGGAGACGCTGGTGCTGGTGCACGTGCGCGACCGGCTGCGCGCCGGGCTGGCCAGTGGCGACACCCGGGTCTTCGTCGACCGCGACGACATCCTCGACCACGTGGCCAGCTTCCGACCCGCGCACGCCACGGACGAGTCGGGCGACACCAAGCGCGCCCAGAACGCCGTCCAGAGCGTCGTGAAGTCCGGTCTCCTGATCGGTGCCACCGGTGACGAACGGTTCGAGATCAGCGAGGCGGTGGAGCCGCTGCTCCCGCTTGAGCTGCTCCAGGAGCTCCTGTCCGCGCTCCGCTCCGCCAACGACACCACCCCAGAACCCGAGGAGCCCGCCGACCTCTTCGACGAGGACGGTGCTGACACAGACGGTGCCGGCAAGGACCGTGCCGACAAGGACGGGGCCGACGCCGACGAGGAGCGCGACGCATGAGCACCGACCAGATCAACGAGCACGAGCTCGGCGGCGACGAGGTCGACGAGGCCTCCGACGGGCTCTTCGCCCGACAGGTGGTCGACACCCCGGCCGACGACACCGTCCAGTGGCGGGCGGCCCTTCTCCAGCTGGTCAACTGGGGAGGCTTCGGCGGCCTGACGACGGTGCCGCTGCGCGGTGACACCACGATGATCTCCGGGGCCTCCGGCGTCGGGAAGAGCACGATCCTCGACGCCTACACCGCGTTGATGATGCCCTCCGACACCAAGTTCAACGGCGCCTCCAACGACGCGGTCAGCGGGCGCGCCCGCGGTGTCGGCCAGCGCAACCTGCTCTCCTACCTTCGTGGCGCCGTCGACGTGATCGACGACCCCAGGACCGGCCGACCGGTCGAGAAGCTGCTGCGCGGCAAGGGCGCCGACACCTGGGGTGCGGTCGCGATGACGTTCGTCAACGACCAGGGCGGCCGGTTCACCGCGCTGCGCACCTACTACGTGCCGCGTCGCGCCACCCGGTCGAGCGACGTGCAGATGCAGCTGGCCACCCACGAGGGGGCGCTCACCCTCGACACCCTCGAGGTCGCCGTCCCCGAGCGCTTCCACGCCAACACCTTGAAGAAGCTCCTCCCCGGCATTCGCGTGCACCGCACCTACGCCGAGTTCTCCGCCGTCCTGCACGCCCGCCTCGGCATCGGCGCGAACGGCGATGGTGCCAAGGCACTGCGCCTGCTCTCACGCATCCAGGCCGGCAACCAGGTGCGCAGCGTCGACGAGCTCTACAAGGAGATGGTGCTCGAGCGTCCCGCGACGTACGCCGCCGCGGACCGCGCCATCGAGCACTTCGACGACCTCGACGCGGCGTACTCCGCGATGCGCACCGAAGAGGAGAAGCTCGACCTCCTCGGCCCGATCACCGAGCTGCACGCGCGCAAGGTCGCGGCCACCCGGCGCCAGTCCCAGCTAGACTCCTACGGCGTCACCCTCGGCGGCGACACCCCGCTGCGACTGTGGCTCCTGCGCACTCACCATCGCCTGCTCGAGGCGGCAGTCGCCGCCAACCGCGACGCGCGTACGACGAACGCGGACGACCTGTCCCAGACGTCGTCGGCCGAGGCCGCCCTGGTCGCCGACCTCGAGAACGCCAAGGACTCCCACCGCGCCGCCGGTGGAACCACGCTCCAGAACCTCGCCCTGTCGATCGAGCAGGAGCAGGTGGTCCGCGACGACCGCGCCGGCCGGCGCGCCGTGTTGCAGGAGCGCCTGCTGCCGCTGGTCGACGTGGCCGACCCGCATGCAGTCAGCGTCGAGACCGCGCTCGAGTCCGATGCCGGCTTCGGCGCCCTGCAGCAGCAGGCCCGTGAGTGGCTGGCCGGCTGGCAGGACCAGGCGGCCAGCCTCAAGCGTGAGCGTGACATCGCCCGCGACGGACTCTTCCCGGTCAAGCAGCGGCAGGCCGAGCTGCGCGAGGAGCGTGCCTCGCTGCAGAGTCGGGCCGGCCGCATGCCGTCCCGCATGCATGAGATGCGTGAAGAGGTGGCCCTGGCCAGCGGGCTCGGCATCGACGAGCTCCCGTTCGTGGCCGAGCTGGTCGACGTCGCCCCCGACGAGTCGCGGTGGCGCACCGCGGTCGAGACCGTCCTCGGCGGCACCGCCCGCCTCATGCTGGTGCCGATCGACCGGCTCAAGGACTTCTCCTCGGCCATCGACGGGCTCCGGCTGCGTGGCCGGCTGACCTTCGAGGGCGTCGAGCTCGACCTGCCCGACACCGGTCCGGCCGACCCCGAGCGCGTCGCCGGCAAGCTGCTCTTCAAGGACTCGCCGTTCTCCGGCTGGGTGCAGGCCCACCTCGGTGAGCCGTCGCGCAACGCCCTGTGCGTCGAGACCGCCGACGGCCTCGCCGGTGGCGGCTTCCGGGTGACTCTCGCCGGCCAGACCCGCAACGGTCGTCGCGGTGCCCACGGACGCGCCGACACCCGCAACATCATCGGTTTCTCCAACGAGGACGCGCTCTCCGAGATCGACTCCGAGCTCGCCGCCCTCGAGGAGAAGCTGCAGGCCTTCGACGCCGACGTGGCCGAGCTCGACCGCCAGGGCCGCGTGCTGGAGCAGGTCCGCACGGCCTACGACACGATCCGCGCGGCGCGCTTCGACGACATCGACGTCGCGGGCAGCGACGAGCGCATTGCCGAGCTCGGTCATCGGCGAGCCGAGATCCTGCGCGCCGACGACAAGCTGCACGTGCTCCAGGGCCAGATCGACGACCTGTCCGACCGACTGGAGCAGGCCCGCAAGAAGCGGTTCGTGCTCGAGGAGCGCCACAAGCGCCTGGCCGCGGAGCATGCCGAGCTGGTCGACTCCGAAGACCTGGTCAACGACCGCCTCGAGGTGATGGACCGCAACGGCACGGTGACGCTCACCGAGGAGCAGGACGCGGCGTTGGCCGCCGACTTCGCCGCGGCCGCGACGCCCGACGACCCCGACGACCTCGACCGCTTCCCGGTCACGTCGCAGCGGTTGGCCGAGCGACTGCGCGACGCGGTGGGGGAGACCGAGACCGAGATCAACCGGGTCGACGACGAGCTCGGTGCGATCTTCCGGATGTACAAGCTCAAGTGGGAGTCGCCGAACCTCGCGGCGACCCCCGACTCGTACGCCGACTACGCCCGCATCCTCGACGACATCCGCGGCACCGGCCTGGCCCAACGGCGCACCGAGTGGCGCCGCCGCCTCACCGAGTGGAGTGGCCAGGACCTCGTGCCGCTCGTGGGCGCGATGGCCGCCTCCATCGAAGAGATCGAGGACCGGCTCGAGCCGATCAACGCGATCCTGCGGCGGCTCGAGTTCGGGGCGTCCGGCGACCGACTGCGCATCCGACTGCGGCGGCTCTCACCCGCCCACGTGCAGGTCTTCATGAAGGACCTCCGCACGCTCTCCTCCGGTGTGACGGCCGAGCCTGACGAGGCCGACCTCGAGAAGCGGTTCCTCGACCTGAGCCGGTTCATGCGCCAGCTGCGCAGGCCGGTCCCGGGTGGCGATCCGGTCACCGATCGCGACCGCCTGCTCGACGTACGCCGGCACGTGGAGATCAGCGCCGAGCGCTATGACCACCACACCGGCGAGCTGCGGGCGACGTACCGCACGCTGGGGGAGAAGAGCGGCGGCGAGAGCCAGGAGCTGGTCGCGTTCATCGTCGGCTCGGCGCTGCGGTTCCGGCTCGGCGACGAGATGCGCTCCCGGCCCCGGTTCGCGCCGGTCTTCCTCGACGAGGGCTTCGTGAAGGCCGACTCCGAGTTCGCCGGCCGCGCCGTCCAGGCGTGGAAGGGCCTCGGCTTCCAGCTGATCATCGGTGTGCCCCTCGACAAGGTCACCGGTCTCGAACCGCACATGGACGAGCTGCTGGCGATCACCAAGAGCACCACGACCTACCAGTCGTGGATCACTCCGATCACCGACGCGGAGCAGACTCCCGCTGGTTGAGGCGCGCCACACCCTCGTTGGTCGAGGAGGCGAGCCAGCGCCGCTTCGAACCACCCGACCCCGAGGTGCGGTGCCGTCGGCGAGGACGACCGTCCAGTACGCTTCGAACATGCGTTCGGAGTCGAGGTGCGACGAACAGGCGTTCCTGCCGTTCGACCCGCCACCGACGGCACCGGCGTCCGCCTCGACGACCTCGGCCAAGGGCCGGGACGACGGAGCCATCCGTCACCTCATGGTCGACGACGCGCTTGCCTCCCTGGGCTGGCCGGCCGGCACGGAGCTCCTGCTGTCCCCGTGCCGTACGCCGCGCCGCGGCCAGGTCGTCCTCGCCAGCGACGGGAGCAGCCTGCGGATCGGCATCTTCGACCTGCATCTTGGGCGCGCGGCACTGCGCACCGACCACGGCACGGTCTGGATCGGTCGCGCGTCGCAGGTGATCGGCGCGGTCACGGAGGCGGCCGCGCCACTGACCGGCATGCCGGGTTCGTGAGGGCCACGGACTGGGGCCGGAGGCGACTGAACCGGCGACTGTCGGGTACCGCCGGACCTTCACGAGCGCGCCGCGACACGCCGACAGAACGCGATCGAGCAGCATCTGTGCTTGTGTTGAGAAGGTCAAATTCGATGCAACCGGGGTGATTCGCAGGCATGTGGGACTTCGTGAAGGACCGCTGGGACCTCATCCTCTACAACGCGTTGCAGCACGCGAACCTCGTCTTCCAGGCCGTGCTGGTCGCGACCGTCGTGGCCATCCTGCTGGCCGTGGTCGTCAACAAGTTCCGGATGCTCGAGTCGGTGGCCAACACGCTGTCCGCGATCGGATTGACCATCCCGTCCTTCGCGTTGGTGGGCCTGCTCCTCCCGGTGACGAAGATCGGCGCGACGACGGCCTTCATCTGCGTCGCCTTCTACGCGATGCTTCCGATCCTGCGCAACGCGGTGGTCGGGTTCAGCCAGGTCGACGCCACCCTGCTCGAGTCGGCCAAGGGCATGGGCATGACCGAGGTCGGCATCCTGATGCGGGTGCGACTTCCGCTGGCCTGGCCGGTGATCCACGCCGGTGTCCGCACCTCGGTGCAGATGTCCATGGGGATCGCCGCCATCGCGGCCTATGTGCTCGGCCCCGGGCTCGGGGGCTACATCTTCACCGGCCTCTCGCAGGCCGGGAACGAGAACGCCGTCCGCTACGCCTTGGTCGGCACGGTCGGCATCGTGATCGTCGCCCTCATCGCCGACCTGCTGATGCTCCTGCTCGGACGCATCACCATCTCGAAGGGAATCCGCGCATGACCCAGACCGGCGCCGCCGACAACGAGCGGGCGATCAGTGGAGCGGAACTCCGCCTCGAGGGCGTGATGAAGCGCTACCCCGGCCAGAAGGTTCCGGCCGTCGAGTCGCTCTCGCTGACCGTTCCGGCCGGAGAGATCGTCACGTTCGTCGGGCCCTCGGGCTGTGGCAAGACCACGTCCCTGAAGATGATCAACCGGCTGATCGAGCCGACCGCCGGCACGATCCTGATCGACGGCCAGGACATCAAGGCGGACAGCGCGACCAGCCTGCGCCGCAAGATCGGCTACGTCATCCAGGGCGGCAGCCTCTTCCCGCACATGACGGTGGCCACCAACGTCGGCGTCGTCCCGAAGATGCTCGACTGGGACTCCGCCAGGATCAGTGCCCGGGTCGACGAGCTTCTCGACCTGGTCGGCCTCGACCCCGATCGCTACCGCGACCGCTATCCCCGCGAGCTCTCGGGTGGCCAGCAGCAGCGCGTGGGCGTCGCCCGGGGCCTGGCCGCGGACCCGCCGGTGATCCTGATGGACGAGCCGTTCGGTGCGGTCGACCCGATCACCCGGCAGCGGCTCCAGGACGAGCTGATCAGCATCCAGCGCGAGCTCGGCAAGACCATCGTCTGTGTCACCCACGACATCGACGAGGCGATCAAGCTGGGCGACCGCATCCTGATCCTCCAGGAGGGCGCGCACATCGCGCAGTACGACACCCCCGAGAACATCCTCGCCGCTCCCGCCAACGACTTCGTGGCCGACTTCGTCGGAGCCGGATCGACCCTCAAGCAGCTCTCGCTGACCCGGGTCAGGGCCCTCGACCTGAACCAGCCGACCACCGCGCGGGTGGGCGAGGACACCCGACCCGTGGTGCAGAAGGCTGAGGCGGCGGGGGACGAGACCGTGGTCGTGCTCGACGACCGGGAGCGCCCGGTCGCGTGGCCCTGGCTGAGGCAGATGCGCCACAACCCGACGGTGCGCGGCGAACCCCGCGAGAACCTGCTGACCATCGACCACGCGGCCACCCTCAACGACGCGCTCGACACGATGCTCACCTCGACACACTCGAAGGTGATCGTCACCGGCGACCGTGACCGCTACCTCGGCGTCCTCGACTTCGAGACGGTCACCGACCACATGCGCCAGGCCGAACGGGAGGCGGCGGAGCATGTCGAGCTGGCACAGCAGGATCAGGCACAGACAGTGACGGAGCAGCAGGAAGGCAGCCATGGCTGAGCCCAGCCCTGCCGTTCTCGACGAGCCGGTCCCCGAGGGCCACGAGCCGACCGGCAAGCGTGGCGCGCGGGTGATCACCCGCGAGATGGTCATCATGCTGACCTTTCCGCCGATCCTGGTGGCCGCGGTCTTCGGTGGCTTCGTGTGGTGGCGCCAGACCGCCGAGCTCGACGTGGTCGAGGCGAACCAGCTGCGCTGGAGCCTGCTGTTCGACAGCCACTTCCACGAGGTGTTCCCGAGCTGGAACCCGGCCGACTGGCACGCCCCCTTCCCGAGCTGGAACCCGGCCAGCTGGTACGACGGCCCGTTGCTGCAGGGGTTGATCTGGGAGCACGTCCTGCTCACCGTCGTCTCCGCGATCATCGTCGTGGCGATCGCCGTACCGCTGGGCATCATGCTGACCCGCGGTGGCCTCCGGGTCCTGGCGCCGGTCGTCGTCGGCATCGCCAACGCCGGCCAGGCGGCACCCTCCGTGGGACTGATCGTGCTGCTCTTCCTCTGGCTTGACGGTGGCTTCTGGACGGCGATCTTCGCGCTCAGCCTCTACGGGATCCTGCCGGTGCTGCGCAACACCATCGTCGGCATCCAGGGGGTCGACCCCACGCTTGTCGAGGCCGGTCGCGGCATCGGCATGACCGGCGTGATGACGCTGTTCAAGATCGAGCTGCCACTGTCGGTCCCGGTGATCATGGCCGGCGTACGCACGTCGCTGGTGCTGATCGCCGGCACCGCGTCGCTGGCCTGCTTCATCGACGCGGGCGGCCTGGGCGAGATCCTGCAGACGGGCATCTCCCTGTTCAAGTTCTCACTGATGGTGACCGGCGCCGTCCTGATCGCGCTGCTGGCCCTGCTGATCGAGTGGCTGGGCCGCGTCCTGGAGCTGCTCACCCGACCGAAGGGGATCTGACATGTACGACGCGCTGCGCCGTCGCCGTTCCCTGCTCGCCCTGGTCAGCACCATGTCGGCGATGTCCCTGCTGCTGAGCAGCTGCTTCCTGGGCACGGCGGCCGGCCCTATTCGCAAGGGCGATCTGGCCGGCCCGGTGGCCGACGTGAAGCCCCTCGACGGGCTGGACATCTCGATCGGGTCCAAGAACTTCAGCGAGAACATCATCCTCGGCAAGATGGCAGTCACCCTGCTGGCCTCGGCCGGCGCCGACGTGACCGACCTGACCAACATCCCCGGCAGCGCCGCCGCCCGGCAGGCGCAGCTCGAGGGCCAGATCGACGCGATGTGGGAGTACACCGGCACCGGCTGGATCACCTACCTCGGTCACACCAAGCCGATCCCCGACGAGCAGAAGCAGTACGTCGCGGTCCGCGACGAGGACCTGAAGACGAACGACCTGGTCTGGCTGCCCCCGGCGCCGATGAACAACACCTACGGCTTCGCGATCACCCAGGCGGTCAGCAAGCGGTTCGGCATCACCAAGCTCTCCGAGATCAAGGACGTCCCGTTCAAGGACCGCACGTTCTGCGTGGAGTCGGAGTTCACCAACCGGCCCGACGGGCTGCCGGGAATGCTCAAGACGTACGGCATCCCGCAGGGCCAGGGCAACGGGGTTCCCGAGAAGAACCTCAAGACCTACCAGACCGGCGCGGTCTACAGCGCGACCGCGAAGGGCGAGTGCAACTTCGGTGAGGTGTTCACCACCGACGGCCGCATCGTGGCGCTCGACCTGACGGTGCTCAAGGACGACAAGGAGTACTTCCCGAAGTACAACGTCTCCCTGGTGGTCGATGACGACCTGCTCAAGGAGTACCCGCAGATCGAGAAGCTGTTCGCCCCGATCACCGAGAAGCTCACCAACGAGGTCCTGCTCAAGCTCAACGCGAAGGTCGACGTCGACGGACAGGAGCCGGTCGACGTGGCCTACGACTGGCTCAAGGACGAGGGCTTCATCAAGTGACCAGCCCGGCCCGCCAGCTGGTGATCGCCCCGGGGTCCTGGGCCGCCCGAGCGTGGCTAGACTCGCGAGCATGAGCACAGACTGGCGATCCGACACGGTCGAGAAGGTGCGGTCACTCATCGTGACGGCGGAGCCCGACGTCGAGGAGGAGGCCAAGTGGCGCAAGGCCTCCAACCCCGACGGCGTCCCCACGTTCTCGTCGTCCGGACTGATCTGCACGGTCGAGACCTACAAGGACAAGGTGAAGCTGACCTTCGCCAAGGGCGCCGCTCTCGACGACCCGACCGGGCTGTTCAACGCCAGCCTCGACGCCGGCACCCGGCGTGCGATCGACCTCCGCGAGGGTGACCAGCTCGACGAGGACGCGTTCGCCGAGCTGGTCCGCGAAGCCGTTGCACTGAACAGGTCCTGAAGGGCGGAGACGACATGCGTTCGAACGAGGATCCCAAGGACGACCTGAAGGTCACCAAGCCCAAGGAGTGGGCGGCCGGCGTACCTGCTGTGGCGCACGCGATCGAGTACTCCCTCTCGCAGACGTCGGCGAAGCGCACCGCGCTGACCCTGTTCGCGCTGAACCAGACCGAGGGCATCGACTGCCCCGGGTGCGCGTGGCCGGACCCGTCCGGCCACCGGCACAAGAACGAGTACTGCGAGAACGGCGCCAAGCACGTCAACGACGAGGCCACCACCAAGCGGGTGACCCGTGAGTTCTTCGCCCAGCACCCGGTCGCGGAGCTCGACGGGAAGTCCGACTACTGGCTCAACCAGCAGGGGCGCCTCACCGAGCCGATGGTGAAGCGGCCCGGTGCCACCCACTACGAGCCGATCAGCTGGGACGACGCCTTCGACCTCGTCGCCGACGGGCTGAACGGCCTGGGGTCGCCGGACGAGGCGATGTTCTACACCTCCGGGAGGCTGAACAACGAGGCGGCCTTCCTGCTGCAGCTGCTCGCCCGGTCGTTCGGCACGAACAACCTGCCCGACTGCTCGAACATGTGCCACGAGTCGAGCGGCTCCGGGCTGGGGGAGAGCCTCGGCATCGGCAAGGGCAGCGTCTCGCTCGACGACATCCACGAGTCCGACCTGATCCTGGTGGCCGGGCAGAACCCGGGCACCAACCACCCGCGCATGCTCAGCGCCCTCGAGGAGACCAAGCACAACGGCGGGCAGGTGGTGGCGATCAACCCGCTCCCCGAAGCCGGCCTGAAGCGGTTCAAGAACCCGCAGAAGCCCAGCGGCGTGATCGGTCGGGGCACGACGATCGCCGACCAGTTCCTCCTGATCCGCCCCGGCGGGGACCTGGCGCTCTTCCAGATGCTCAACAAGCTCCTGTTGGAGGCCGAGGCCGCCGCGCCCGGCACCGTGCTGGACCACGACTTCATCGAGCGCAACACGATCGGCTTCGAGGAGTTCTCGAAGAACGTCGAGGCGATCACCTGGGACGACGTACTCACCGCGACCGGGCTGACCCGTGACGAGGTCGAGGAGCTGCACCGCCGGGTGTTGCAGAGCAAGTCGGTCATCGTGTGCTGGGCGATGGGACTCACCCAGCAGAAGCACGGTGTGCCCACGATCCGCGAGATCGTCAACTTCCTGATGTTGCGCGGCAACCTCGGCCGGCCGGGCGCCGGAGTGTGCCCGGTGCGCGGGCACAGCAACGTGCAGGGCGACCGCACGATGGGCATCTGGGAGCAGATGCCGCAGCCGTTCCTCGACGCCCTCGGTGCGGAGTTCGACTTCACGCCGCCGACCAGCCACGGCTTCGACTCCGTCAACGGAGTGCGGGCGATGCGCGACGGCAAGGCCTCGGTCTTCGTGGGGGTGGCCGGCAACTTCGTGCGCGCCATGTCCGACAGTGACGTCACCGAGCAGGCGCTGCGCAACTGCTCGCTCACCGTGCAGATCTCGACCAAGCTCAACCGCTCGCACACCGTGGTCGGCGAGACCGCGGTGATCCTGCCGACCCTGGGCCGCAGTGACCGCGACGTCCAGGCGACAGGGGAGCAGTTCGTCACCGTCGAGGACTCGATGAGCGAGGTGCACCAGTCCCGCGGCAAGCTCGACCCGGCCTCGCCCGACCTGCTCAGTGAGGTCGCGATCCTGAGCCGCCTGGCCCGTCGTCTCCTGCCCGACAGCGCGATCCCGTGGGAGTCCTTCGAGGGCGACTACGACCTGGTCCGCGAGCGCATCGCCCGCGTCGTTCCGGGCTTCGAGGACTTCAACGCGCGGGTACGCCGACCCGGTGGGTTCCGGTTGCCCAACCCGGTCAACGAGGGCGTCTTCCCGACCCCGAGCGGCAAGGCGGTCTTCACCAGCAACGAGCTCACCATGCCGCGTCCCCCCGAGGGCCACCTGGTGCTGCAGTCGCTGCGTTCGCACGACCAGTGGAACACCATTCCCTACTCGGGCAACGACCGCTACCGCGGCATCCACAACGCCCGCCACGTGGTGCTGGTCAACCCCGACGACCTCGCCGAGCGTGGCCTCTCCGACGGCGACGTGGTCGACATCGTCAGTGTCTGGCACGACGGCACCGAGCGACGCGCCAGCGGGTTCACGGTGGTCGCCTACCCGGCCGCGCGCGGCTCGGCGGCGTCGTACTACCCGGAGACGAACGTGCTGGTCCCGCTGGACAGCGTGGCCGACGTCAGCAACACACCGACGTCGAAGGAAGTCATCGTCCGCCTCGAACCGGTGGGTTGACGATGGGCCGCGTCACCGCCCGCCGCAAGGTGCTGCGCGTCCGTGACGGCGTGGCCGACCACCGCGTCGACACCATCGCCGCGGAGGAGCCGATGGAGCTCCGGGTCAACGGCCGCACGCTCACCGTCACGATGCGCACGCCCGGTGACGACTTCGACCTGGCCGTGGGGTTCCTGGTCAGCGAGGGCGTGGTCCACGCGTCGTCCGACGTGACGTCCGTGCGCTACTGCGCGGGTGCCACGGCCGACGGCACCAACACCTACAACGTGGTCGACGTGCAGCTCGCGTCCGGCGTACCAGCCCCCGACCCGTCGCTGGAGCGCACCTTCCACACCACCTCGTCCTGTGGGCTGTGCGGCAAGGCCAGCCTCGAGTCGGTGCGCACGACGGCCACCTGGTCGGTCTCCGACGACCCGCTGCGCGTCGGACCCGAGCTTCTGGCGACGCTGCCCGAGGCCCTGCGCGAGGCCCAACGGGTCTTCGAGCGCACCGGCGGGCTGCACGCCGCCGGGCTCTTCTCCGCGGCTGGTGAGCTCCGGTGCGTGCGCGAGGACGTCGGCCGGCACAACGCCGTCGACAAGGTGGTCGGCGATGCCCTGCGCTCCGACACGCTCCCGTTGCGCGAGAGCATCCTGATGGTCAGCAGCCGTGCGTCGTTCGAGCTGGTCCAGAAGGCGGTGATGGCCGGAATCCCCATGCTGGCCGCGGTGTCCGCGCCCTCGTCGCTCGCTGTCGAGCTCGCCGAGGAGAGCGGCCTGACCCTGGTCGGGTTCCTGCGCGGCGCATCGATGAACGTGTACGCCGGCGCCGGCCGCATCGACGTCTGAGGCGGGTCAGCCCGCGGCCTTCTTCACCAGTTCGGTGAGCGCCTTCTCAATGGTGGCGTTCGTCGTGGTGACCGCGAAGCAGGTCGGCCACATGTCGCCGTCGTCGAGGGCGGCGTGCTCGTTGAACCCGACCTCGGAGTAGCGCACGTCGAACTTCGAGGCGTTCTTGAAGAACAGGATGATCTTGCCGTCGCGGTGCCAGGCGGGCATGCCGTACCAGGTCTTCGCCAGCAGGTCGGGCGCGTTGGCCGTGACGATCTCGTCGAGCTTCGTGGCGATGGCCTGCTCGTCGGCGGTCATCGCGGCAATCTTCTCCGCCAGGTCCGCGCGGTCGGCCTCCGCCTTCTTGGGGCTGGTGCTGCGCTTCTTGGCCGACTTCAGCTCGGCCGCGCGCTCCTTCATCGCGGCGCGCTCTTCCTTGGTGAATCCGTCGTACGACGTGTCGCTGCTCATCGCTGGTCCTTCCCTCGTGGTCGGTGTGTCCTCGATCCTAGGAAGGCCCCGGCCGTGGTGCTTCTCGATTCCTGATCGCTTCAGCCGAGGACCTCGTCGGGGCTGACGGCGGCGATGCCGGTGGCCTCGCCGACCGGCTTGTTGGTGAGCCGGCCGTCGTGGGTGTTGAGGCCGAGGGCAAGTGAGTGGTCGTCGCGGCAGGCCTGGTGCCAGCCCTTGTCGGCCAGGGCGACGGCGTAGGGGAGGGTGGCGTTGGTCAGGGCGTAGGTGGAGGTGTTCGGCACAGCACCGGGCATGTTGGCCACGCAGTAGAAGGTTGACTGGTGGACCTGGTAGGTGGGGTCCGCGTGGGTGGTGGCGTGGGTGTCCTCGAAGCAGCCGCCCTGGTCGACGGCGATGTCGACGAGTACCGAGCCGGGCTTCATCCGGGAGACCAGGTCGTTGGAGACGAGCTTGGGTGCGGCGGCTCCGGGGATCAGCACGGCCCCGATGACCATGTCGGCCTCCATCACCTGCTGCTCGATGGCGAGCTTGGAGGAGGCGAGGCCGTGGACGCGGTTGTTGTAGCGCCAGAACGACATCCGCAGCTTGTCGAGGTCGGTGTCGAGGAGGGTGACGTCGGCGCCCATGCCGAGGGCGATGTTGGCGGCGTTCTGTCCGGAGACGCCGGCGCCGATGATGACGACCTTGGCGTTGGCGACGCCGCCGACGCCGCCCATGAGGACGCCGCGCCCGCCCTGGGCCTTGAGCAGTGAGTGTGCGCCGACCTGGGGTGCGAGGCAGCCGGCGACCTCGGACATCGGGTAGAGCAGGGGCAGCCCGCCGCTGGGTAGTTGGACGGTTTCGTAGGCGATGCCGGTGACCTTGCGGGCGAGCAGCTCGTCGGTGAGGGGCTTGTCGGCGGCGAGGTGCAGGTAGGTGAAGAGCAGCTGGCCCTCCCGCATGCGGTGGTACTCCTCGGCGACGGGCTCCTTGACCTTGAGCACCAGGTCGACGCCGCCGTCGGTGCCCCACGCCTCCTCGGCCGTTGCGGCGATCGTGGCGCCGGCCGCGACGTACTCCTCGTCGCTGATCGAGGAGCCGACCCCGGCACCCTGCTGGATGACCACCTCGTGCCCGTGCGCGGTCAGCTCGTGCACACCGATCGGTGTGATCGCGACGCGGTACTCGTGGTTCTTGACTTCCTTGGGTACGCCGACCTTCATCGCTGCGCTCCTTCGTCTGCTACCAGGGCCCTGCCGGCCACTGTGCCACCACTGCGTTCGGCTTGGCACGCGTTTACCTGCGTGCTGTCCGACGGGCGTCGACTACGCGAACTTGGTCGTGGCTGCTGGGGCGGTCGGCGTACGCGCCGCGGTGCGGTGCTGCTGCGGGCTGACCCCACGGACCCGCTTGAAGGCGGCGCTCAATGCGAAGCCGCTGCCGTAGCCGACCTGCCTGGCGACCCGGTCGATCGCGTCGTCGGTGGCCACCAGCAGGTCGGCTGCGAGGGCGAGCCGCCAGTGGGTGAGGTAGGTCATCGGGGGCTCGCCGACCAGCACGCCGAAGCGGCGGGCCAGTGCGGCCCGCGAGACCCCGACCTCGCGGGCCAGTGACGCGATGGTCCAGGCGTGCTCGGGGTGGTGGTGCATGAGCCGCAGTGCCTCGCCGACGGTCGGGTCGGCCGGGGCCAGGCCGCGGGTCACCTGCTCCTCGCCTGCCAGCCAGGAGCGGAGCACGGTCACCAGCACGAGGTCGAGGAGTCGGTCGAGGACGACCTCCTGGCCGGGCTCCTCGCGCACCATCTCCGCGGCCAGCAGGTCGACCAGTGCAGAGTCGGCCTCGCCGCGGCGGCGTACGAGCAGGGGTGGCAGGGCGGCGAGCAGCGGGCGGCCGGCCTCGGTCTCGGCCTCCCACGTGCCGACCAGCGTCACCGCCGAGCCGTCGTGACTGTTGCCCCAGGTGCGTACGCCGAGCGCCATCCGCTGGGTCAGCAGCTGCCCTTCGGGGTCGACGCAGACGTTGTCCTTCAGGATGGTCACCTTCGGCTCGGTGCCCGGGGCGTCGCCGACCGTGTAGGCCGGGCCGCCCCGGATCACGGCCACGTCACCGGCCCGGAGCTCGAGCGGCTCGCCGAGCTCCCCGGTGATCCAGGTCGACCCGCTGGCCACGGCGAAGAGCGTCAGCGCCGGGTCGTCCTCGATCCGCACCGCCCACGGCGGCTCCATCACCATGCGCAGCAGGAAGGCCTGGCGCGCGCGTGGACCGGAGAGCAGGTGTTCGAGACCATCCATGAAGCCAGCATGCTGGACGATCACGCATGCAATCAAGACTTCAGACCATGGAAAGTCTCACCAAGTCGCGGTGAAGTGGAGACATGACAACTCACCTGATCATCGGCGGCACCGGCAAGACCGGCCGTCGCGTCGCGTCCCTCCTCCACGACCGCGGTCTCCCGGTCACGTCGCTCTCGCGACCCACGTTCGACTGGAATGACCCGGCCACCTGGTCCTCGGTCGAGCGGCCGGCCGACTCGGCGTACCTCACCTTCGCTCCCGACCTGACCTTCCCCGGCGCACCCGAGGCCGTCGCCGAGGTGGCCGACCGGATGGCCCGGGCCGGCGTACGGCGCATCGTGCTGCTCTCCGGACGCGGCGAGGCCCAGGCCCAGCGGGCGGAGGACCTCGTCGCCGCGGCCGCGCAGAGGTACGGCGCCGGCTGGGGCGTCGTGCGCTGTGCCTTCTTCATGCAGAACTTCGACGAGAGCCTGTTCGCCGAGCCGCTGGCAGCCGGGCACCTGGCCTTCACCGCGGGAGAGGTGAGTGAGCCCTTCGTCGACCTGGACGACGTCGCCGAGGTGGCCGTCGCCCTGATGCTCGGCGAGGCACCGGCCGACCGGGCCTACGAGCTGACCGGGCCGCGCCTGCTGACGTTCCCCGAGGCGACCGCCGACATCGCGGCAGCCCTCGGACAACCGATCACCTACGAGCAGGTCACCGCGGAGCAGCTGGTCGCGGACCTGGTCGGCGCCGGGCTGCCGCGCGACGAGGCCGGGGGACTGGCGGAGCTGTTCGGCGAGATTCTCGACGGTCACAACGCCCACCTCGCCGACGGGGTCCGGGAGGCGCTGGGCCGCCCGGCGCGCGACTTCGCGGACTACGCCCGACGGGCAGTGACCGCGGGTGCCTGGAGCCGCGAGGCGACGGCGTCATGACCGGGGTGCTGGGACAGTCGGCCCTGATCGCGGGCACGGTCAGCACCGGGCTCATCGCCGGCGTGTTCTTCGCCTTCTCGACCTCGGTCATGCCGGGCCTGGCGCACACCGACGACCGCACCTTCGTCGACGCGATGCAGCAGCTGAACGTCGCGATCCTCAACCCGGTCTTCCTGCTGCTCTTCATGGCACCGCTGCCCGCGCTCGGGGTCGCGGTCATCACCGGCCCCTCGCGGTCGTGGGTGATCGCCGCACTGGTGCTCTACGTGGTCGCGTTCGGCATCACGATGGCCGGCAACATCCCGCTCAACGACGCGCTGATGGCGGCCGGGCTCAGCGACGACGCGTCGAAGCTCCGGGCCGCCCGCGAGGCGTTCGAGGACCCGTGGAACCGGCTGCACCTGATCCGCACCATCGGCGTGGTCGCGTCCTTCGCCTGCTGCATCGGCGCCGCCCTCCGCGCGTGAGGGAGGGCTTCTTACGAGGCGCTTACGACCCGGCGCACACCCTTCTCCGCAGGCGGCTGCGCTGGCAGCGTGGGCGACATGACTGAGCTCCGCGCAGATGTAGCCGTGATCGGTGGCACGGGTTTCTACGCCCTGTTCGACGACGCCCCGACCGCCACCGTCACCACGCCGTACGGCGCCCCGTCGGCACCCATCACGATCGGCTCCGTGGAAGGGCGCAACGTGGCCTTCCTGCCCAGGCACGGGTTGCACCACGAGTACCCACCCCACCGGATCAACTACCGGGCCAACCTGTGGGCGCTGGCCTCACTCGGCGTACGCCAGGTGCTGGCGCCGTGCGCAGTCGGCGGCCTGGGGACGAAGGTGCGTCCGGGAGACATCGTGGTGCCCGACCAGCTGGTGGACCGGACCCAGGGCCGTATCCAGACCTTCGTCGAGACCGGCGCCGTGCACGTGCCCTTCGCGGATCCCTACTGCGAGGGCGTGACGAAGGCCCTGGCCGCCGGATCGCCCGACGTGATGGTCGGCGGCGCCATGGTCGTCATCGAGGGCCCGAGGTTCTCCACGCGCGCGGAGTCGCGCAGCTACGCGGAGTCCGGGTGGTCGCTGGTGAACATGACCGGCCATCCGGAAGCCGTGCTGGCTCGCGAGCTGCGGCTCTGCTACGCCCCGCTGGCCCTGGTCACCGACATGGACGCGGGGGACGACACCGGCAGCGGGGTCGGCCAGGCGGAGGTCTTCGCGCTGTTCCGGTCGAACCTCGACCGACTCGGCACGCTGCTCCGGACCGCGATCACCGAGCTGCCCGATCCGACCGGATGCGCGTGTGCCACCTGGGCCGACGAGATCGAGTTGACCTATCCCTCGCCCACCGGCGCACCGTCGTGAAGGTCCTGCTGACCGGCTCCGCGGGCTTCATCGGCTCCGCAGTGAAGCGTCGGCTCGAGGAACGTGGTGACGAGGTGGTCGCGGTCGACGTGATGCTCGACCTGGCCCACGGCGCCACGACTCCACCCGTTGGCACGCACCGGCTCGACGTACGCGACGCCGATGCGTGGGCCGATCTGCTCAGCGGTGTCGACGCGGTGTGCCACCAGGCCGCCGTCGTCGGAGCCGGCGTACGCGTCGCCGACCTGCCGGTCTATGCGTCGCACAACGACCTCGGCACCGCTGTGCTGCTGGCCACCATGCACGAGGCGGGCGTACGCCGACTGGTGCTGGCTTCCTCGATGGTGGCCTACGGCGAGGGCGCCTACGAATGCCCCGAGCACGGGCCCCAGGCTCCCGGACCCCGCAGCACCGAGGACCTCGACGCAGGTCGGTTCGACCACGCCTGCCCGGTCTGCGGCCAGCCGTTGCGGTGGACCCTGGTCGACGAGGCGGCGCCCGTCGATCCGCGCAGCTCGTACGCCGCCAGTAAGGTGGCGCAGGAGCACTACGCCTCGGCGTGGGCACGCCACGCGGATGCGCACGCGATCGCCCTTCGCTACCACAACGTCTACGGACCTGGCATGCCCCGTGACACCCCCTATGCCGGAGTGGCGGCGATCTTCCGCTCGAGTCTCGAACGTGGAGCGGCACCCCGGGTCTTCGAGGACGGCGCGCAGATGCGCGACTTCGTGCACGTCGACGACGTCGCCCGCGCCAACCTGGCCGCCCTCGACGCGGTGGTCGCCGAGCCGGCGCCCTTCGCGGCGTACAACGTGTGCTCCGGCCGACCGATCTCCATTGCCGAGGTGGCCGACCGGCTCGCCGGTCCCGACGGGCCCTGTCCCGTCGTCACCGGGCAGTACCGCCTCGGCGACGTGCGCCACGTGGTCGCCTCACCCGAGAAGGTCGCCCGGGAACTGGGCTTCACCGCGCTGGTCCACCCCGACGAGGGCATCGCCGACTTCGCCACCGCGCCACTGCGCGACTGAACTCCGGAGCGCCCGGCGGCCGAACCACTCGCGCCTGGTCACCAGCCGGTGTTGACCAGGTGCGCCAACAACAGCGTCCAGCAGGCCTGCCCGACGAGTGCCGGCCCGAGCCACCGCTTCGGGAGGGCGACCACGGCCAGCGTCAGCCAGGGCATGAACGGCAGCCAGATCCGCTCCACCTCGGCCTTGCTCATCAACGACAGGTCGGCCACGACCATCGCGGCCAACGCCCCGACGACCAGGGCCAGGAGAGCCCGGGGGAGACCGCGCAGCCGGGCGAGTCCGGCCGTCGCCCACGGCCCCACAGCGGCCACCACCAGCGCGAGGTCGGCCCACAACCAGTAGCTCGCGGGGCGCAGCGACGCGACGCCGTCCCAGTAGCGCTCACGCAGCACCGTGAAGCCCTCCGGCCACCAGTAGCCGAACGGCGCCAGGGACAAGGGCACCGCCAGCGCCACCAGCGCCGTCGGCAACAGGGGCCTCCACGATCGGGCCGTGAACAGCACGGCGAGGGCGAGGCACCCGAAGAGCCCCAGTCCGTAGGAGAGCAGGACCAGGCTGCCCAACAGGAGGCCGGCGGGGACGCTCCACCACAGTGACCGGGAGGCGGCGAGGGCAAGCGCGGCCAGACCCCAGGCCGCCACCGTCGCCATCACGGCGTCCGCACTGACGGCCAGCAGCAGGGCAGCCGGCGTCAGGACCAGGTACGGCGCCGCCCGGCGACCGACCTCATCGGCGTCGAGGGCGCGCAGCGTGACCAGCACGGCGGGCACGATCGTCGCCGCCAGCACGGTCACCACGAGCCCGGCGGCGAGGTCTCCGCCCAGCCCGATCCGGGCCAGGAACACGAAGAACAGGGTCATCCCGGGCGGATGGCCCGAGACATGCACCGGCCAGTTGTCCGCGGCGTCGAGTGGCACCCTGTCGACGAACTCGCCGAGGAAGACGGGCACGTCGTGCACCGAACGCGCGGTCTCCAGGTATTCGTTCGGTTCGCCGAGCACGCCGGAGATGCCGGACGTGCCGTCGATCGTGGCCAGGGACACCAGCCACGCCAGGGAGGCGAGGAAGGTGGCGACCGCCAGGCGGGCGAAGGGCAGGCGTTGCGCCAGGGAAGCGCCTCGGGTCACGACGAGTGCCGCGATCACGAGTGCCGGCAGCGTTCCCGGACCGACGCGTGGATCGAGCCAGCCCTGCCAGGGCGGGAAGCCCTCGGGCGGACTGAACCGCGAGTGCACCTCCCATCCGGTCAGCAACGGCGCCAGGATCGCCGCGGCGACGAGCAGGAGTCCGGCGGCGAGTCCCAGCCACGGAGCGACCCCACCCGACGAGCCCACGCGGGGTGATGCCGGGCGTGACGCGTGCGCCCCTGAAGGGCGCGGTCCTGGGGCGGTTCGGGTCACAATCGCGAGTCTAGGTTCGCGAAACGGCCTCGCCCCGGGTCGGGCAGGTGACGTCATCACTTCGTAAGCAGCAGGGACGGTTCAGCGACCGCTGCGCGGCCTAGCGTCAATCACATGACTTCAACACCCTCCATCGACGTGGTGCTGCCCTGCCGTGATGAGGCACCGGCGCTGACGGCACTGTTGCCCCGCATCCCTGACGGAATGCGGGTGATCGTGGTCGACAACGGCTCCACCGACACCACCGCCGACGTGGCCCGAGACCTCGGGGCCACGGTCGTGACCGAGCCCGAGGCCGGCTACGGCGCTGCCGTTGCGGCCGGACTCGACGCGGCCACCGCCGACATCGTGGCCTTCATGGACGGCGACGGTTCCTTCGACCCGGCGGACCTCACCGAGCTCGTCGCCGACGTGGTCGCCGGACGCGTCGACCTCGCCGCGGGACGTCGACGTCCGGCAGCGAGGGGTGTCTGGCCGTGGCACGCCCGGTTCGGTAACGCGCTGATCGCGTGGTGGCTGCGCCGACGGATCGAGCTGCCGCTGAGCGACCTCGCCGCGATGCGCGTCGTGCGCCGTGAGGCACTGCTCGAACTCCACATCCAGGATCGACGGTTCGGCTACCCCGTCGAGCTCCTGCAGTCCGCGGTGCATGCCGACTGGCGGTTCTCCGAGCACGACGTCTCCTACGGGCCGCGCGCGGCCGGCACCCGCTCGAAGGTCTCCGGTTCGTTCCTCGGCACCGTGCGGACGGCGCGGGACTTCCGCCGGGTGCTCGCCGACGGCCACCACGACGGCCCCGGCGCCGGTCGAGCCGACGGCCGCCGTACGGGCGGAACCTCTCTCGACGGGAGTCGGGCATGAGGGCGCAACCGCTGGTGCTGGCCAAGGCGCCGCGTCCCGGGCTGGTGAAGACCCGACTGGCCGCCACCGTCGGCGACGACGCTGCTGCGGAGCTCGCCGCGTTGTGCCTGCTCGACACGATCGCGGCCTGCAGCGCGGCGTCCGAGCGGTGCCACCTGGCCCTGGCCGGGGACCTCGCAGGGGTGGTGCTCGAGGACGAGCTCCGCCGGTCCCTGATCGGGTGGAGGATCTTCGCGCAGCAGGGGGACGGTCTGGCGGAGCGCATCGCGCACGCCCACGCGACGATCGCCGGACCGGTGGTGCAGGTCGGCATGGACACCCCGCAGGTCACTGCCGACGACCTCGCCGCCGCCGACGCGGCACTGGAGGACAGCCCGGCCGTCCTGGGCCACGCGGACGACGGCGGGTGGTGGCTGCTCGGGTTGCAGGACCCGTCGCGGGCCGGCGTCCTCACCGACGTCCCGATGTCGCAAGCCGACACCGGCACGCGCACGGCCCGGGCCCTGCTGGGTGCCGGCATTCGCATCGAGGTCGTACGCCGACTGCGCGACGTCGACACCGCGGAGGATGCGGAGATCGTGGCGCGGCTGGCACCGGGCACGAGGTTCGGCCGTCGCTGGCACGAACTGCCTGTCAGGAGCCCGGTCCGATGAGCACCGACGTGTCGTTCACCTCGGCGTTCTCGGCATTGCTGTCCGGTCACCCCACGGTCGTGGTCGGGGTGGACAGCTCTCCGACACCGATCCCGGTCGAGCGCTGGTCGGCACCGGCCGACGAGGACGACAAGCGCATCCTGACGCTGTGCCACGGTCCCACGCTCGACATCGGGTGCGGCCCCGGCCGGATGGCGATGGCCCTTGCGGAGACGGGTCGTATCGCGCTCGGTATCGACGTCGTGGCCGAGGCTGTCGCCCAGACCCGGCGCCGTGGTGCCTCGGCGCTGCAACGCGACGTGTTCGCCGAGGTGCCGGCCGAAGGCAGATGGGGGACCGTGCTCCTGGCCGACGGCAACATCGGCATCGGCGGCGACCCGGTGGCGCTGTTCCGTCGGGCGGGGGACCTGCTCGCGCCCGGAGGCCGTGCCGTGGTCGAGGTGGCCGAGCCTGGGGTCGAGTCGCGCACCGTCTGGGCGGTCCTCGAGTCGCAGGGCGGCAAGCACCGATCGCGCCCGTTCCGTTGGGCCGTGCTCGGCGTGGACGGGCTGGCCGACGCGGCCGCAGCGAGTGACCTGGTCGTCAGCGAGGTGCACGAGATCGGCGGCCGGTGGGTGGCCGTCCTGGTGCGCGGGGAGCGCCGCTCATGAGGGCCCCGGCCGAGGCCGACTTCACCTCACGGCTGAGGTCGCCTGCGGTCGCCGCCCGCATCGGTGTCTGGCTCGGCGTGTGCTTCGCCGTGGCGTTCGTGACCGGGGTGATCAGCCACTACGCCCAACTGCCGCACCCGATCGTGCCGTTGCCGACGTCGCCGTCATGGGGCTACCGGCTGACCCAGGGCCTGCACGTCGCCTCGGGCACGGCAGCGATCCCGCTGCTGCTGGTCAAGCTGTGGTGCGTGTACCCGAAGCTCTTCGCCGCGCTGCCCAGGTCGTTGCGCACGGGCCTTCTCACCGCCCTCGAACGGGGGTCGATCGCCGTCCTGGTGTCGGCGTCGATCTTCCAGCTGGCGACCGGCCTTGCGAACTCCGCGCAGTGGTACCCGTGGCAGTTCCCGTTCCGCAGCTCGCACTACGCGCTGGCCTGGATCGCGATCGGAGCGCTGGCCGTGCACATCGCCGTCAAGCTGCCGGTCATCCGGGAGGCCCTGGGCGCGCCCCTGGAGTCGACGGAGCTCGACCGGCCCGAAGCCTCGGTGCCCGGCGCGGTGAGTCGTCGTACGGTCCTGCGCACGACGTGGGTCAGTGCCGGCGCCGCGGTGTTGTTGACCGCAGGAGCCACGGTGCCGTGGCTGCGCCGGGTCTCGCTCTTCGCCGTGCGCACCGGGGAGGGGCCGCAGGGCGTGCCGGTCAACCGCTCGGCGCGGGCCGCTGCGATCGATCCGGCCGCGACGGGCGAGGCCTACCGGCTGGTGGTGCGCCACGGAGACCGCTCACGTGAGCTCAGCCTCGCCGACCTCAAGGCTCTCCCGCAGCGCACCGAGGACCTGCCGATCGCCTGCGTCGAGGGATGGAGTGCCGGTGCCACCTGGACCGGGGTGAGGGTCCGTGACCTCCTCGACCTCGTGGAGGCACCGTCCGACACCGAGGTACTGGTGCGGTCGCTGCAACGTCGCGGCGGCTACGCACAGTCGGTGCTCCCGGGGTCGTACGCAGACCACGACGACACGTTGCTGGCGCTCGAGCTGAACGGCGAGACGCTGGACCTCGATCACGGCTACCCGGCGCGCCTCATCGCGCCGAACCGGCCCGGGGTGCTGCAGACGAAATGGGTCAACGAGCTGGAGGTGCTCCCATGACCGCACCTCCCGTGGCTCGGCCCCTCATGATCGGCCGGGGGATGTTGGTGGCGGCCGGGGTGGCAGCAGGTGCGTGGGGCGCCTGGCTGCTGTACGACGCGACGCCGTGGGACCGCTGGCCGAACCTGCTGGTCTGGCTGGCCGGTGGCGTGCTCCTGCACGACGCCGTGCTGGCGCCGGTGGTGCTCGTGCTCGGCTGCTCCGCGGCGCGCGTCGTGCCCTGGTTCAGGGGTCCGGTCGTCGTCGGCGCCGTGTTGCTCGGTGCGCTGACCCTGGTGGCCGTGCCAGTGCTCGGCGGGTGGGGGCGCCGACCCGACAACCCGACGCTGCTCGACCGGGACTACACCGCAGGCTGGTTCGTGGTGGCCGGCGGCATCCTGGTCGGCGTGCTCGTGGCCGCTGCCGTCGTACGATCGCGAATGACAGAGATCGGTGCCCCGGAACGGGCACCGGCAGAGGATGGTGATGATGGCGAACGTCCTGGTCGTCGATGACGACGCGACGGTTCGTGAGGTGGTGGTGAGCTACCTGCGCGCCAACAAGCATGACGTGGTCGAGGCCGCCGACGGTGAGTCCGCCGTCGAGGCCGCGATGCGGCGTACGCCGGACCTCGTCGTCCTCGACCTCATGCTGCCCGGCATCGACGGGTTCGAGGTCGCCCGGCAGCTCCGCCTGACCAGTGAGGTGCCGATCGTGATGCTGACCGCCCGGAGCAGCGAGACCGACCGGGTGGTAGGCCTCGAGCTCGGCGCCGACGACTACGTGAGCAAGCCGTTCAGCCCCCGCGAGCTGGCGCTGCGGGTCGAGTCGGTGCTGCGCCGCACCTCGGGTCGTACGCCGACCCTGCCCGACGTACTCACCGACGGTGACCTGGTGATCGACCACCCGCGCCGTCAGGTCACCCGGGCCGGTGCGCCGTTGACGCTGACCGGTCGCGAGTACGACCTGTTGCGGTTCCTGGTGGCGCACCCCGAGGTGACCTATTCGCGTGAAGAGCTCCTCGAGCTGGTCTGGGGCTGGAGCTTCGGCGACCGCTCGACCGTGACCGTGCACGTGCGCCGGGTCAGGGAGAAGGTCGAGGCCGATCCGACCCACCCGGTGCGCCTGTGCACGGTGTGGGGCGTCGGCTACCTGTGGTCCGCGTCTGGAGGCGACCGATGACCGGCGACGCGTTCTGGACCATCGTGCTGGTCGCCTCGCTCTCGGCTGCGGTGGTCGGCATGCTCGGTTTCGCGGCCAGCTGGCTGGTCAGGCAGCGGTCGCTGGTCTGGCACCTCGCGATCCTTGCCCTGGTGGCGGTGCTGGCTCCGTTGGTGGGCCTGATCGCGGTGACCCGGATGATGTTCTTCTCGGGCCACGACCTTGCCGTGGCGACGTACGTCGGCATCGTCGCGGCCGTCGTGACCCTCGGAGTTGCGATCGGGCTGGGCCTGGCCATCGGACAGTGGTCGGGCGCCGTGCAGCGCAACGTCCGGCAACTCGGTGGGGACGGCGAGCTCGCACCGCCCAGCGGTGCGAAGGAGTTCCGTGACCTCAGCACCGCACTGCACGAGACCCGCCGGGAGCTGGCCACGTCGCGCGAACGCGAGCAGCTGCTCGACCAGTCGCGGCGCGACCTGGTCTCGTGGGTCTCCCACGACCTGCGCACCCCGCTGGCCGGGCTGCGGGCGATGTCGGAGGCCCTCGAGGACGGCATGGCCGCCGACCCGCAGCGCTACCTGACCCAGATCCGGCAGGACGTCGACCGGATGGCGACGATGGTCGACGACCTCTTCGAGCTGTCAAGGATCCACGCCGGCGTGCTGGTGCCGCAGCGCGAGACCGTGCTGCTGCACGACCTGGTCAGCGAGGCCATCGCCAGCCTCGACCCGGTCGCCCGCACGCGCGACGTCAGGGTGGGTGGCGCTGTCCAGGACGGCATCTGTGTCTCGGCCGACCCGGCGGCCCTCTCGAGGGCCCTCTCGAACCTGATCATGAACGCGATCCGGCACACGCCGCCCTCGGGCGAGGTGCAGGTGCGTGCCGAGCAGGTCGAGGGCGGCGTCGTGCTCAGTGTCGCGGACCAGTGCGGCGGCATCGCCGAGCACGACATGACCCAGGTCTTCGAGGTCGGTTGGCAGGGCTCGTCGGCCCGTACGCCGGACCGTGACCTGGGCGGCCGGGCCGGGCTGGGGCTGGCCATCGTGCGCGGCATCGTCGAGGCCCACGACGGGGTGGTCGGCGTCGAGAACCTCGAGTCCGCCGACGGGTGCCGGTTCCTGATCCGGCTGCCCTCGTCACCGGAGGTCGCCGCGGTCTGACGCCGGGCCATTGACGAAACTCTCTTGTTGAACACTGATGTTCGAGTTAACATCTCGAACATCAGTGTTCATCTTGCATCGGAAGGGGTTTCGGCCATGGCACACGAACCACGCACGACGGTGGCGGACGGCCCGGTGGCCGACCCTCGCCGCTGGACCATCCTGGGCTTCCTCGGAGTCGCCCAGTTCATGCTGATCATCGACGTCACGGTGGTCGCGATCGCGTTGCCACACATGGGCGCCGACCTCGGGCTCGACCGCGAGGCGACCACCTGGGTGGTCAGCGCCTACACCCTCGCCTTCGGGGGACTCATGCTGTTGGGCGGTCGCATCGCCGACCTGCTGGGATCACGCAACGTCGTGATCGCGGGACTGGCCGTGTTCACCGTCGCTTCGCTGGTCTCCGGTGTGGCGGACAGCTCGACGGCGCTGCTTGGTGGCCGGGTCGCGCAGGGAGTCGGTGCGGCGCTGCTCTCGCCGGCCGCACTCTCGGCCGTGGTCCAGCTCTTCGACGGAGAGGAGCGCAACAAGGCGCTCGGCATCTGGTCCGGACTCGGCGGGGCGGGGGCCGCGGTCGGCGTACTGCTGGGCGGCGTGCTCACCGCAGGGCCCGGCTGGCCCTGGGTGTTCTACGTCAACGTGCCGATCGGCGTCGTCGTGACCGTTGTCCTGTTGCGCGTGCTGCCTGTGGCTCCGGGTGCTGGAGCCACCGGGATGCGACGGGGGAGCCTGGACGTCATCGGCGCCGGGTTGGTCACCGCCGCCACCGGCACCGCCATCTACGCGTTGATCGGCGCCGGTGACCGGGGTTGGACCGACCGCACGACCCTGCTGCTCCTGCTGGGTGCGGTGCTGCTCTACGTGCTGTTCGGGTTGCGGCAGCGTACGGCGGCCGTGCCCCTCATGGACCTTGCGCTGCTGGCCCGTCGACCGGTGGCAGCCGGCACGTTCCTGGTGGTCAGTGCGACCTCCCTGATGGTGGCCGCCTTCTTCCTGGGCACGTTCTACCTCCAGCACCACGCCGACCTCGGAGCCCTGCTGACCGGAGTGCTGTTCCTGCCGATCGCGCTGGCCACCATGGCCGGTGCCACGGTCGCCGGGCAGCAGCTCGCCGCCGTCGGTGGCCGACTGCTCACCGCACTCGGGTTCGGCATCGCGGCGCTCGGGTTCACGGTGGCCGCCGTCGGCCTCGGCACGACGGCTGTCGTGGTCGGTCTGACCATCGGCGCCGTCGGGCTCGGGGTCCTCTTCGTCGTGGCCGCGGCCACGGCCCTCGGCCAGGTCGCTCCCCACGAGTCAGGCATCGCGTCCGGCATCGTGAGCACCTTCCACGAGTTCGGTGCCTCCCTGGGGGCCGCGGTGGTCTCGAGCGTCGCCGCGGCGAGCATCGCCGGCAGTGGCACTGACGGGTTCGTCGACGGCTTCACCCTCGGAGCCGCCGTCGCCGTGGCGGCCGGCCTCGTCGCAATGTTCCTGGTTCCGGGCCGGCCAGCCCAGGCTGCCACCGTCGCCGACGGAGGTGAGTGGTGATGACGTCGCGCGAGGTGCGCAGGTTCGCCCTGCACTACGGCGAGATGGTGCTGGCCATGGTGATCGGGATGATGGCGCTCCACCCGTTGTGGACGCTCGCAGTGTCCGGCACCGACCCACAGGGCGTGCTCCGTTCGGTGGAGGTCGACTCCCTGGCCATGGCGACCACCATGGCGGTCCCGATGGGGGCGTGGATGCGGTTCCGTGGCCACGCCTGGCGCCCGGTCCTGGAGATGAGTGGCGTGATGTACGCCGGGTTCGTCGTACTCTTCCCGTTCCTGTGGGCCGGCTTGCTCGGTGAGGACGGCGTGATGGTGCTCGGCCACGTCCTCATGTTCCTCCTCATGTTCGTGGCCATGCTCTGGCGGAGCGAGGAGTACGTCGGCACGCACGCCCACCACGGCGATGCGACACGGCTCGCAGGCTCCGGGGCCGTGGAACGCGTCGACCTAGGATGAAGGCATTGTGACGACGACCGGACAGTCTGCAGGTGCCGCGGAGAAGCGGCCGCCCCGCGCGGACGCACGACGCAACATCGCCGCGATCCTCGATGCGGCGACCGAGTGCCTGGCCCGTGATCCCGATGCGACGATCAACCAGGTCGCCAAGGCTGCAGGCGTCGGACGCGTGACCCTCTACGGGCACTTCGACTCCCGCGCGACCCTGGTCGCGGCGGTCGCCGAGCGGGCGATGGCCGAGGCGGACTCCGTGCTCAAGGACGTCGACCTCGCCGGAGATCCGGTCGCCGCACTCCAGCGCCTGATCGAGGCCACCTGGGCGGTCACCCACCGGTACGGCGCTCTGGTGGTCGCCGCCGAACGCGCCCTTCCGAGTGAGCAGGTCGACCAGGCTCACGCCGACCTGCGCGCACGGGCCGAGCGGCTGCTGAAGCGTGGCCAGCGCTCGGGGGCGTTCCGCAAGGACCTGCCCGTGTCGTGGCTGGTCACCGTGCTGCACTCGGTCACCCACGCCGCGGTGACCGCCGTACATGCCGGTGATCTCGACGCAGCTGACGGCCCGCGGATGATCAGCGCCGCGATGCTCGGCGTCACCACCCCGGCCGGGGGAGTCGTCCCCGATCCGGCTGGCTGACCCCGCGGGGGCGCGGGACCAGGGGGCCAAGGATCGTCAGGGCGTCGGCCGGAGCAGTCGGACCCTGAGCACCCGCTCGCGGTCGCGGGCCTCCTGCTGGTCACGGCGCCGTGCGGCGAGCAGCTGGGGCAGCGAGACCACGCCGACAACGACGTCGGGATCGTCGCGGTCCAGCACCGGCAAGGTGGTGATCCCGTCGACCGCCATCGTCTCGGCGACGGCACGAAGGGTCTGGTCGCTGTGGGTGTGGACGGGGTCGCGGACCAGGAGGTCGCCGATCGTGCCACCCGGTGTCCGTGCACTGCCGAGCAGCGCCCCGCGGGCAACCACGCCCGCGAACGCGCCGTCATCGGTGACCGGATAGAGCTGCTGTCGCCAGGCCGCGTGGTCGTCGGCAGGTTCCTCGAGGGCGGTGAGGGCACTGGCGATCGGCAGGTCGGGCGTGAACTCGACGATCTCACTGGTCATCACCTCGCTGACGAAGGTGATCTCGAGCGGATCGACGTCGTACTCGCGGCTGAGGTGGTAGCCGCGTCGGGCGATCTTCTCCGTCAGCACGGAACGCTTGAGGATCAGTGCCGAGGCGCCGTACGCCGTGAAGGAGCCGATCATCACCGGCAGGATCGCGTCCCACTGATGGGTCAGCTCGAGTGCGAACACGACCCCGGTGAGCGGGGAGCGCATCACGCCGCCGAGCACTCCGGCGAGCGCGACCAGCGCCCAGAAGCCGGGGCCGACCGCGGGGAAGAGGTGCGACTCGAGCGCACCGAGGGCTCCACCGATCATGAACATCGGTGCGAGCACGCCGCCGGACGTGCCCGAGCCCAGCGACAGCGACCAGACCAGGGTCTTGACGACGAGGATGCCCACGATCAGGCCCAGGCCGATCTCGCCGCTGAGCTCGGCCTCGATCACGTCGTAGCCGACACCGAGCGCCTCGGGGACGAGGAGCCCGCCCAGGCCGATCAGCACGCCACCGATCGCCGGCCACCACATCCAGTGGATCGGCAGGCGGCGGAACGCGTCCTCCGAGGCATAGACCAGGACGGTCGCGACCAAGGCGAGCAGTGCGGCGATCAGGCCGGACACCACGCACAGCGCGTAGTCGACGTCGTGCAGGTGCAGGGCGCCGGTGACCGGGAAGACCGCTCCCTCGCCGAGCAGGTGGTGTCGGAGTACGGTGCCGACCGCGACGGCTCCGGCCACGGGGACCAGGCTCCTGGGCCGGAACTCGAAGAGCAGCAGCTCTGCGGCCAGCAACAGGGCCGCGAGTGGCGAGTTGAAGGTGGCCGCCATCCCGGCCGCGGAACCGGCGACCAGCAGCGTCTTGCGTTCGTCGGCGGTCAGGTGGAGGAACTGTGCGAGCAGCGAGCCGAGCGCCCCGCCGGTCATGATGATCGGGCCCTCCGCACCGAACGGACCGCCGGTGCCGATGGCGATCGCCGATGACGTGGGCTTGAGTACGGCGACGCGGGGCTGCACCTTGCTGCCACCGAGCAGGATCGCCTCGATTGCCTCGGGCATGCCGTGGCCACGAATCTTCTCCGAGCCGTAGCGCGCCATCACGCCGATGACCAGGCCACCGACGACCGGCGCGAGCAACACGAGCCACCAGGGGTGATCCCCGCCGCCGGGCGCGACGAGCTCGGTCGAGGTGCGTTGGTAGAAGACCGCGTTGGTGATCAGGCCGATCAGCTGCAACAGGGACCACGCGGCCAGGGCGGCGACGGCGCCCACCGGCAGGGCAAGCAGGGCGATCACGACCATGCGCGGGGTGACGGTGAAGTCGCCGAGGTGGCGCACGTCCCGGACCGCGACGTTGCTGGAGGGATTGCTCATGGGGAAAAAGTATCGGAACACGACATATTAGGCTGAGGGTGTGTCAACCGATGAGCAGTACCAGCGCCTCCTGCTGTTCCGCACCACCTTGCGGCGCTTCGAGCAGTGGAGCAGGCAGGCGGCCGAGGAGCACGGGCTGACCCATGCCCAGCATCAGCTCCTGCTCGCGATCAGGGGGAGCACGACGGACGGGGGGCCGTCGATCGGCGAGGTCGCCGATGCCCTGCTGGTGCGGCACCACACTGCCAGTGAGCTGGCCGACCGTACGGCGCAGCTCGGCCTTCTGAAGCGGTCGCGCAGCACTGAGGACGCTCGCCGCGTGCAGCTCCGCCTGACCTCGTCCGGTGCTCGCGTGCTCGAGGAACTCACCGCCGTACACGTCGAGGAGCTGCGACGGCTCTCGGGACTGCTCGATCCGCTCGCCCCACCCACGTCGGGGACCTGACTGAGGTCGTTTTCACAGCGTTGGGGCCGAGGTGCCTCAGCTTCTCGGCCTGACCCGGAGCACCGCGTCGTTGCCGTCGTTGGCCGTGGTGATCAGGAGGTCGCCGTTGGGAGCGCTGGTGACCGAGCGGAGCCGTCCGAAGCTGCGCAGCGCGGACGGGATGCGGACCGACACCAACGTGCCTGCAGCGGTGAACTTCATGAACAGCACCCGCTCTGCCTTCAGTGCCGCCACGGCCAGGGTGCCGTTGTAGACACCCCATCGGCTGCCCCGCACCCTCGCGGCACCGGACGTGGCGATCGTGGGGTCGCCCGAGCGCCACCGCGCGTTGATCTGCGTGCCCGGCAGCGACTGGTCGGTCATCGGCACGCTCTCGTCGTAGCCGGGCACGGGGTTCCACCCGTAGTTGCCCCGCGTGCGCAGCCGGTTGACCTCGTCGTCGCGGTAGCTCCCGTGCTCGACGGACCACAGCGACCCGTCCGCGCGTTGGGCGAGGCCCTGCACGTTGCGGTGCCCGTAGGTCAGCACGTAGCGCCGCTTCAGGTTCGTGGACGTGAGGAAGGGGTTGGTGGGCCACGGCTTCCCGGTCATCCGGTTGAGTCGGAGCACCTTGCCGTTGAGCGAGTTGAGGTTCTGTGGGTTGGTGCCCACGGCGGCGTCACCGGTCCCGACCAGAAGGTCACCACCACGGCCGATCAGCAACCGGCAGCCGCCGTGACGCCCGGAGGTGGCCTGGATTCCCGAGAGCAGTACCCGGCTGCGGACCGCTCTGCCGTGGGTGAAGTCGAGGGTCCAGGCGACCACGCGGACGTCGTGGCGGCCGGATCCGGCATTGCCGCCCTGGCACATGTAGAAGCGGTGGTTGCGCGCGAAGCCCGGATCGATCGCCAGCGACATCAGTCCGGTCTCGCCACTGACCCACACCGAGCTCTTCGGGTAGGCGAGGCTGCGCAGTCGCCCGCGCGAGTAGAGCAGGAGCCGCCGGGTGTCCCGCTCGGTGATCAGCAGGCGTCCGCCGCCGATCGCCTTGACATCCCACGGTTGCTGGAGGTTGCGCACCTGGCGAGTCACCTGGAGCGAGGGGACCACCGCCGCCGCTCGTGGCTTGCTCTCCTCTGCGGACTGGTCGGCCGAGCCCGGGGGAGTCAGCCCCGCGAGCAGGGCGAGGAAGAGGACCACGGACAGTGCGGCGGCTCGGCGCATGACGCCCACGCTACGCCTGGCTTGTCGCGCAGGTGGCGAACGCCGGCTGAGTTCGCCACGGGCGTTCACGGCGTTCGGGCTCTGGCGCCCCTGCCTGGCCGCACTTCCACGCCCGCCTGGTCGACGGAGTCGCGGCTCGACCGGACCCGACGTAGATGCAGGTTGACCAGGACGCTCGTGACGGCGGCCCACACGCACCACAGGGAGATGACACCACCCTGGTTGAGGGCAGCCAGGCCGAGCACGACGACGAGGTTGAGCACACCGAAGAGCTGGAGTGAGCGTGCCCGGGCGAGCAGTGGTGGTCCCAGACAGGCAACGGCATAGACCGGGAGGACGTGATCGGGGATGTACTCGCCGGCGAAGTAGGTGATCTGGTGTCCGTCGACTCGACGGTCCGGAGCATCAAGTCCCAGCAGATTTCCGCAGATGGCAACCGCAGTGAGACCGGCAACCACGAAGCCGACGTCGGCCACTCGCGAGCGGCCGACTCCGAGGCGGAGGAACGCCCACGGGATCAGCAGTGGGACCACCAGCAGTGCGATGACCAGGTAGGAGTACGTCGCCACGTCGCCGGTGCACTGGCCGACCCTTCCCTGCAGCTCCCACCAGACGAGCGTCTCGATCAGTTGATGAACCCCGAAGACGACCGGCACGGCGGCCAGGGCGACCTGCCTGCGTGAGGTCACCTGGCGCAGGCAGTCGATGCCGATCCCGGTCACGACCACACCGGCGACGACATCCATCTCGGGGGAGAAGCACACGACGTGAACCTAGCAAGGGTCGCGTGGCGAACTGCGGCAGTTCACGCCCCGGACGTGGGTCGGCAGCGGGAGGAGGCTCGGCCCGCCGCCCAACTGCCGCAGTTGCCGACAGACAGAACGGCCCCCGACCTGCGTGGTGCAGGTCGGGGGCCGTCGTACGACGATCAGATGTCGTAGTACTGACTGACTGACCCATGCTGACCTGCGCAAACGTCGAGATTTCCCGGCCGTTTGTACCGGGCTTGTAACAGGCTACCTCCTGCAACGGGGCACCCTGAGCGGGTGAACAGGTCTAGATTCGCCTAGATTCTGGCCACTCTCTAGTTGGTGCGCCGCGCCGTGACCCACGTGAACTGTTGCTCGGCGCCGCCGGGAGTGCGGTGCATCCGCATCTCCGCACGAGTGAGGGTGAAGGTGGGCGCGAAGAGCGCGGCGAGGTCGTCGGCCGAATGACGGGACGTCGGCAGTCCCGAGCAAGAGGTGGGTCCGTCGGGGCCGAACGTGGCCACGACCAGCAGGCCACCGGGGGAGAGGGCGCGGGCGGCCAGGTCGACGTACGCCGCTTGGTGTGCCGGTTCTGTGAGGAAGTGGAGCACGGCGCGGTCGTGCCAGGCGTCGTAGGTGCGCGCGGGCTCCCAGGCGAGGACGTCGCTGACGACGTAGGCGACCCGCCCCTCTGCGGAGCCGAGCCGCTCGCGCGTCACTGCGAGCGCCTCCTGGGAGATGTCGAGCACGGTGATGTCCTCGCGACCGTCGGCGAGGAGTGCGTCGGGGAGCCTGGACGCGCCGGCTCCGATGTCGATCACCGAGCCGGGCTGTTGGCGTAGCAGCTCCACAGAGTGGGCGGGCGTCTCTTCGAACCACGAGACCGCGTCGAGGTCGCGCGACGCGAAGACAGCATCCCAGTGGTCAGCGCTGTCGTCGCTCATCGGAAGGCGCACCCGTTGCTGACGCCGAGTCGGCGGAAGATGACGGCCGCGGGGCAGAAGCCGGTGATGGACGACTGGAGCAGGTTGAGCCCGACGAAGGCGGTCAACAGCAGCCACCACGGTGATACGAGGGCCACCAGCAGAGCGCTGAGCAGGGTCATGGTGCCGGCGAGGAGGAGCACGGCGCGGTCGAGGTTCATGCCTTGCCTCCGAAGAGGCGGCTGAAGAACCCGGTGCCGGGCTCGTGGGGGTGGCCGGCGCACCGGTCGGCGCGAGGGACGCGGGCGAGGACCTGGTCGACGTGCTGGCCGCAGCCGGCCCAGGTGGTCTTGCCGCACTTCTTACAAGTGACTGCTCGGCACATGGTGGAGCTCCTTTGGTTCGGGTGATCGTGCGGGAGGGGTGAGGGTGGTGAGTCTGGAAGGGGAGGTGTGGTCCGGACCCCCGTGGGGTCGGGCGCCCGGACCACGTGCCGCGGCGCAGGGGGATACGCCGCGGCGGTCGAGGAGCGCTCAGCCGTGCGAGAACGTGATGGTCGGCAACACACGGCGCAGCCAGGCCGGCGACCACCACGCCGCCTTGCCGGTCAGGCGCAGCATGACCGGCAGCAGCACGAGCCGCACGAGGAAGGCGTCGAGGAGCACAGCGACGCCGAGCACGATGCCCATCTCCTTGGGGGGCAGCGGGCCGGAGAGGGCGAAGGTGAAGAACACCGCGACCATGACCGCGCCGGCGGCGAAGATGACCCGTCCAGAGTGGGCGAGCGAGCCGACCATCGCGTCCTTAGGGTCGCCCGAGTGCTCGTAGTGCTCCTTGGCCGACGCGAGCAGGAAGACCGTGTAGTCCATCGCGATCGCGAAGATCATGGCGAAGAAGAACACCGGGGCCCACGCGTCGAGGAAGCCCTGACTCTCAAAGCCGAAGAAGTCAGCGCCGATGCCTTCCTGGAAGACCAGGCGGGCCACGCCAAACGCAGCAGCCGTCGACAGCAGGCTGGCCAGCGTGCCGAGCAACGAGATCAGCGGCGCCTGGAGCGCCACCAGCAACAGCAGGAACCCGAGCACGAGCACGACCCCGATCACGAGCGGCGTAGATTCGTCGAGCTGGGCCTTGAGGTCGAGGTTCTCCACCGCCGCGCCTCCGACTAGGGCGCTCGACGGCAGGTCGGCGCGCAGCCGGTCGACGGTGTCGTTGAGAGCGGGGTCGGACGGGTCGACGGTCGGCACGGCCTGGATCAGGACCAGTCCGCTGTCGTCGGCTGCCGGCATTGAGGGCATTGCTCCGGCGATGCCGGGGTCGGAGGCGAGCACGGTCTTCGCGGCGTCGGCGTCGGAGGCCTTCATCACGATCTGCAGCGTGCCGGGCGCACCTTCGCCGAACGACTCCTGGACGAGGTCGTAGCCGACGCGTGCGCTGGCGTCCTCGGGCAGGACCTTGATGGAGGGCATGGCGGTCTTGAGGCCGATGATGGGTGCGGCGAGTGCGAGCAGCACGATGAGCGCGCCCAGGCCCCAGACGAGGGGGCGCTTCCAGAGTCGCTCGCCCCATGCGGCGAACTTCGGGGAGCGGTGCTCCCCGGTCTTGACCCAGGGCAGGGACAGCTTGTTGATCTTGTGGTCGAGCTTGAACAGCACCAGCGGGAGCAGGGTGAGTGTGGCGGCCAGGACGAAGACGACCGAGAGCATGATCCCGCCGGCCATCGAGCGGAACGAGGGCGAGGGCACGAGCATCACGGCCGACAGCGAGATCAGGACGGTGGCGCCGGAGAGCAGGACGGCCTTGCCGGCGGTGTCCATGGTCTCGGCGATGGCCTGCTTGGCGGAGTTGCCCGAGCCCATGCGGGAGGCGCGGTAGCGGACGACGAGGAAAAGCGCGTAGTCGATGCCGAGCGCGAGGGCGAACATCATCGCGAAGTTCATCGCCCAGATGGAGACCGGGACGAGCTCATTGATGAGGACCAGGGAGCCGGCGGAGGCGACGAGGCCGGCGAGGGTCAGGATCAGGGGGAGGCCTGCGGCGACCAGGGCGCCGAAGGCGAGCACCAGGATCGCCATGGTGACGGGCCAGGAGACCATCTCGGACTTCAGCATGGCTTCGAGGTTGGCCTCGTTGAAGTCTGACCAGAGCAGCGAGGAGCCGGTCGGGTTGACCTGGATGCCCTCGACGGAAAGGTCCTGGAGGTCGCCCTTGACGTCGGTGGCGACCCGGACCATCTCGTTGGTGTCGGCACCCGCGCCCGCGAGGATGATCGCGGTGCTGCCGTCCTGGCTGATGGTCGCGCCGGGCATCGGCGCGATCACGTCGGCGATGCGTGGTTCGGCTTCGAGCATCCGGGTGACCTGGGCGAGGACCTCGGCGCCGGGGCCCTCGGTGACGGGTCCGTCGGTGGAGTGCACGACGACCTGGATGGCCGAGGAGGCGTTGCCGCCGAAGCTCTTTTGGGCGAGCTCGCGTGCGGCGACGGACTCCGATCCGTCGGCCTGCCAGCCGGCGCCGGACAGGTTGTGCTCGACCTGGGGGGCGAAGGCGCCCAGGCCGACGATGAGCAGCAGCCAGACGCCGGTGACGAGCTTGGCGTGGTCGGTGACCCACAGGCCGAGGCGGCCGAGGGGGCCGGGGCGGAAGCCGGGAGTGAAGTCGGGGGAGGCGCCCTTCGATCGGGCGGTGGTGGTGCTCATGAGTGTTCCGTTCGATGAGGGTTGAGCGGTGGGTGTGATCAGAGAAGGGCGGGAGCCGCCCGGGCTGCCGTGTAGACGGCGACGCCGAGGACCAGGACGGCGAAGGCGGCCTGGAGGCGGTTGGTGCCGACACGGTCGGCGAGGCGTGCCCCTACAACGGCTGCTGCCGCCGACGTTGCGGTGAGGACGGCGACGGACGTCCAGTCCGGCGCGGCGTTAGAGCCGGCCCGGACGGTCAGCGCTGCGGCGCTGGTGATGGTGATGACCACCAGTGACGTGCCGGCGGCGTACTCCATCGGCAGCGCGAGGGCGAGCAGGAGGGCGGGAACGACGAGGAAGCCGCCGCCCACGCCCAGGAAGCCGGTCAGTGCCCCGACGACGGTCGCGGTCAGCAGCACCTTGAGGGCCCGGGGGCACTGGCAGGCGAAGGTCGGGCTGAACGTGATGATCGGGTCGTCCAGGGTGGGCCGCGCGACGTGCCGAGGGTCGTCTCCGCGACGGTGGCGTAGCTGGCGCCAGGCCAGCATCCCGCCGACCAGCAGCATCAAGGCGGCGAAGGCGGCCAACAGGATGTCCTCGGGGACCCGGATGGACGCCTCCGCTCCCGCCACCGCCCCGCCGATCGCGACCAGGCCGAAGACCAGGCCGTGGCCGAGCAGCACGTTGCCGGCGCGGTGTGCGGCGATCGCCCCGATCAGGGAGGTGACGCCGACGACCACCAGCGACCCGGTCGTCGCCTGGGAGGCGGACTGATCGAGCAGGTACACCAGCACCGGCACGGCCAGGATCGAGCCGCCGCCGCCGAGTGCTCCAAGGGACAGGCCGATGAGCGCGCCGGCGGCGACGGCGAGGAGCAGTGTCATATCAGGCGTCGGGCCCGTCGGCGCCGTGGGTGGTGTCAGAGGAGTCGCCTTCGGGGCTCACCAGGTGCAGGCCGACCTTCTCGGCGTTCTCGAAGGAGTCGTCGACCGCGACCGGGGTGCGGCCGGCGGCGGCGACGAACGAGGCGGCGACCGAGGCGCGGTAGCCGCTGGCGCAGTGCACCCACACCTCACCGGTCGGCACCTCGCCGACGCGGCGGGGCAGCTCGTGGATCGGGATGTTGACCGCCCCGGCGATCGCTGCGCCCTCGTACTCGTCAGCGCGGCGCACGTCGAGCACGACGACGTCGCGGTGATGGCGCACCTGCGCCAGGTCGGCGAAGGTGGCGGTGGGAAAACTGCCGAGCTCACCGTCGGTCCAGTCCTGCGGACCGCCGGTGGCCTGGGCTGCGGGCCGGTCGATGCCGATCCGGACCAGCTCACGCTGGGCGGTGGCCACGTCCTCGGCGGTCTCGCCGAGCAGAGTCACGGCGGTGCCCCACTCGATCAGCCAGCCCAGGTAGGTCGAGAAGGCACCGTCGAGTCCGAAGTTGAACGCTCCAGGGGCATGCCCAGCGGCGAAGGCCTTGCGATTGCGCAGGTCCACCACCCACTCACCCGCGTCGATCCGGCGCCGCAGCTCGGTCGCGTCTGCCTCCTGCACCGGGGAGAGGTCGGGCGCGGAGGGACCGGCGGCGTTGGCGGGTCCCATGTGCACGTAGTACGCCGGCCAGGCACCGAGGCCGTCCAGCAACTCGCGGACGTAGGTCTCCTCGTCCTGGGTCAGGACCGGGTTCGAGCGCTTCTCCTCGCCGATCGTCGAGGCCGTGGCATCGGACTGCGTGGCCGAACAGAACGACCCGAACCCGTGAGTCGGGTAGACCTCGGCCTCGTCGGGCAGCTGCTCGGCGAGCTTGTGCGCCGATGCGTGCTGGTGACGCACCAGGGCGTCGGTGTGCTCCTCGCCGAGCAGGTCGGGTCGACCGGTGGCGCCGTAGAGCAGCGAGCCGCCGGTGAACACGGCGTACGGCTCCTCGCCGTCAGGCCCGTCGACAGAGAGCGCGTAGGACAGGTGGGTGAAGGTGTGACCGGGGGTGGCGATCGCACGGACGCGCATACGGTCGCCCACCTCGACGACCTCGCCGTCGGCGATCGAGGTGCGGTCGAAGGACACCTCGTCCTCGCCGTTGACCAGGTATGCCGCTCCGGTTGCCTGCGCGAGCGCCAGGCCACCGGTGACGTAGTCGTTGTGGATGTGGGTCTCGAAGACGTGGGTCAGTCGGACGCCGTCGGCCTCGAGCACCTCCAGCACCCGGTCGATGTCGCGCTGAGGGTCAATCACCAGGGCGGCTTCGCCGTCGTGGACCACGTAGGTGCGGTCCCCGAGCGATGAGGTCTCGAGGGTGCGGACGGTCAGTCCCTCGGCCGGCCGCTGCTGGGCCTCCTCGGTCGCCGAGGCCGGTGCGGGTGTCTCGGTGGTGGTGTCGTCAGTCATGTTCGCCTCACTTCTCAATCGGTCGCCCGGAGCGGACCCAGGCGCTGGTGCCGCCGGCGACGTTGATCGCCTCGAAGCCGTTGGCGGTCAGGACGTCGGCCATCGCGCTGCTGCGGTTGCCAGAAGCGCACACCACGTGCACCGGTCGATTCCGCTCGATCTCGCCCAGCCGGGCTGTCAGCTGACCCATCGGGATGTTGGTCGCACCTGGCACGTGACCCTCGCGGAACTCCGCAGGCTCACGGACGTCGACCACCGACGCGCCCTGATCGAGCGCCGCAGCGAGCTGGTCGATGGTGGTTTCACGCATAGAGGGGACTCCTTTGCTGGCATGTCGAACTACCCAAACGCAACCCCCGGGGGGGTTATGCCCAAACATTAACACATCCCCCAGGGGGGTTGTACAGTTGTGGGTGCAGCCCAGCCACGGACCTCGTGATCGGTACCCGAGAGGAAGAGACCCATGACGCAGTACACGCTCGAAACGACGGTGCGCCGCCCCTACGACGAGACCGTCGAGGCGGTGCGCGCTGAGCTCGCGACTGCGGGGTTCGGCATCCTCAGCGAGATCGACCTGAAGGCCACGCTGAAGGCCAAGCTCGACGTCGACGTCGCACCCCAGGTCATCCTGGGTGCCTGCCGCCCCCAGCTAGCGCACCAGGCATTACAGGCCGATCCCTCCATCGCCGCACTGCTGCCCTGCAACGTCGTCGTCCGCGCCCTCGACGACACCACCACGGTCGTCGAGGCCTTCGACCCCGACGCCATGATGTCCCTCGCCGGTCACGCCGGCGACACCCTCCGCACCGTCGCGACCGACGCACGACAGCGGCTGACCGCGGCCCTGGCCGCACTGGAGAAGAACTGATGGACCTCGAACCCACCGAGATCAAGGCGATCATCACCCGCATGAAGCGCGCCAACGGGCACCTTGCCAGCGTGATCCGGATGATGGAGGAAGGCTCTGACTGCGAGTCCGTCCTCACACAGTTGGCCGCCGTCAACAAGGCGCTCTCCCGCGCCGGCTACGCCATCGTCGCCACCGGCCTGCAGCAGTGCCTCACCGAGTCCGACGAGGGTCTTGACGACGTTGACGTCAAGAAGATGGAGAAGCTCTTTCTCGCCCTTGCCTGAGGCGGCCCCACCCGGCGCGCTGGGGTGCTATCGGGAGCGCATGTCCTAGTCGATCTTCTCGAGGCTCGGGGTGGACGCCGGGTCATCATTCTGCGAGTTGCCGTGGCGTCGGCGCCAAGCGACCGTCAGTGCCCCGAGCAGGATGACTGCGGGCAACAGCCAGTCCGGCGCCGCGGCGGCCCACGTCGCGACCGTCTGTTGGGCGGTGAACTCCAATTCCACGTGCGACGCCTTGCTGAGCCCTTCGCCAGGGCTTGCCCGCGACGACGCGGAGGCGCAACGAGGGCCCCGGCTAAGCCAGGGCCCTCGGTACCCGAACGGCGAGTTCGAGCTTTACGTGCACAAGTGACTATATGTCGTAGTACTGACTGACTGACCCATGCTGACCTGCGCAAACGTCGAGGATGTTCGACTACTTGTACCACGTTTGTAACGACCGTGGCCCTGACTGTCCGGTCAGGGCTCGTGAGCGAGGTCAGTTGGCGCGCGGCCACCCCGAAGTGCTCGCAGGCCGTCGAGGAGGCGATCAATGACTTAGCCACCGCCCTGCAGCTACCAGTCGGAGCCGCCAAGGTCCGTGGCCGGCCCGAGTTGAGTCCGCCGTCGCATTGCTCGAGTGAGAAGCTGTGCGGCCAGACGGGGGTCGTCGACTTCGAGCGACACTGCGGTGACTTCGCGGCTGCGGCGCCCGGTGAAGCTGCGCCACGGCGCGGGTTCGACCAAGTCGATGTCGAGGTTCGTGCCACCGCCTGAGCCGCCGAGCATGAGGCGGCCCTCGGAACCGAGCCCTCGCCGTCGCGGTGACACGTGCCCGATCCGGTCGAGCGGGACTCGTAAGGTCACGACAGTGGCGTTCCGCAGGACGAGCTCGTCGCCGGTGATCAGGTGAGGGTGCGTGCGTTGAGCGGCCCACCAGGCCAGGAGCCAGACCGCACCATAGGCAGAGAGTGCGAACGCCACCCATTGCAGCCAGGACCCGGCCCCCAGGCGGTGCCAGGGGAGGATGAGGTGGACGGCGAGCAGCTCGATTACGCACACCACCCCGATCATCAGGTAGACGCCACCTCGCCCGGCGGCGTAGGAGATCGTCACGTCCTCTGGGTTTTCGGTAGCGGTGCGGCTGCGGACCAGCAAACACAGCGCGCGAAGCTGACCGAGTTCGAGCAGCACCAGCGTGGCGATCGGGCCCGGCAGGATCGCGCGCACCGCAGCTGTGACCCGGTCGCCGCGGGACGTACGCGCCGCCCGCCACGCAACGGTCAAGATCACGGCGGCCAAGGCGGCCTCGACTGCGAGGAAGACGCCGACTGCGGCACCGAGACTGACCCGCCCGACAAACAGCAGCACCACTTCGGCGGCCACCACGGCGACGGCGGCGCCCCGCGCGAAGCGAGCCAAATGGTGATAACTCACATTGCTCTCCGGGTGACTTGGGACTTTACCGGGTCGTCCTTCGCGATCGTGGACCGGCCAGGAGTCGGCGATGGGGATCGCCCTGTGCCTCGAGGCTTGAGCGCTATGCAGAGTCGGCCAGCTCTCGAACGGCGTGTGCCACTTGCGGCCACAACGGCTCAGGCAGGTCGTGCCCGACCCCGGGCCACGTGATCATCCGTGCTCCGCTGATGCGGGCAGCGGTGGCGCGTCCGGCCGAAAGACGCAGGATCGGGTCCGCGTCCCCGTGCATCACGAGGGTCGGTTTGTTCAGCTTCGGCAGCCGCGGACCGTGCCACTGGGCACCGATCTGGCGACTTTGCGCCTTGCTGTCGCGGGGCCCGCTGTCTACCTCACGCTCGATCCACTCCCGCGCTGCGGCCTCGTCGAACGGGTATGCCGGGGAAGCCACTCCCCGCGCCACAGCAAGGCTCGCAGCGATGTCACCCTCGCGACCCTCGGGGAACTTCGTGCGGGCCAGTCGGGCGAGCAGTCCGAAGCGCAGATAGCGGGCCACCTTAACGCCGGACACGTCGCTGGGCAGCGCGGCAGAGGACACCACGCTCAGAACCCGGTCAGGATGGCGAAGAGCGACGCGTTGGGCGATGGCACCACCCAGGGAGTGACCGAAAACGTGCGCGGCCGACCAGCCGAGATCATCGAGGACGGCGACAGCGTCGTCGGTCATGTCCTCGGCGGTGTAGGCGTCCCCGCGCTTGCGAAACAGAGCGGTGACCGGGTTGGTGACACTGACATCCGGCATCCGGGTGGACTGGCCCGCGTCGCGCTGGTCGTAGCGCACCACTTGGAAGCCCTCCTCTGCGAAGCTCCGGCACAGCCCGGCCGGCCACCAGAACCGTGACGTTCCCAATCCCATGACCAGCAGCAACGGGTCCCCTTGGGACCCGACGAGCTGGTCCCAGGCGATCTCCACCTCTCCATTGCGGGCGTATCGCGTCCGGCTCCACTCAACAGCACCGACCATCAGAGCGCTCCCTTCATTCGCGAACGACGTTCGCGTCATTGGCCACGATAGAGTTTGCGTACGATGTTCGCAAAATTGGGGATCGGTCCGAGGAGGGGGTTGTGACGTGCCAGCAGAACGGGGGTCGAGTCGAATGGCGATAGGCGCTCGTCGTGGCCGGACTCCGTCGCGAAGCAGCCGCGAGATTGCCGAGGCTGCCATCGCCCTGGCCGACCGCGACGGGCTGTCCGCCGTCACCATGCGCGCAGTCGCGGGGGACATCGGCACCGGTGCTGCCTCGCTCTACCGCTACGTCAGCACCCGCAACGAGCTCATCGATCTCATGGTGGAGGAGGTCAACGGCGAGTTCGACCTCCAGGCCGCAGCCACCTGGTCGTGGGTGGATCACATGCTCGACCTGGCCCGACAGGCGCGGGGAATCTACCGCCGGCACCCCTGGATGCTTGAGGCGCTGGACACCACGCCGGCGCTCGGGGGGAACGGATACGCCTACCTCGACCACACGCTGGCGGTCCTGGCCCCCACCGGCGCCGATGGCCGCACGAAGCTGGAGGCAGTGGGCGTGTTCACCGGCCTGGTGCGGATGCTCTGCAAGCAAGAGCACGAACAGCGCCGCGCAGCCCGAGCGGAGGCCCGCGAGGACACCGCGCTTACCGTCCACCTGACGGCAATTGCGTCCACGGGGTCATACCCCCACTTGGCCGCAGCCCTGGCCGACAACGCTCCCACCGACGACCAGTTCGACCGCATCCTGCGGCGCGTGATCACCGGACTGCTCCTCATCGACGACTGAGCGCCGACGCCACCGAGTCCTCCTTCACCGTCCTCGTGGAACGCCGCAGCGACAGAGATGACCCCCTGGGAGTGCCTCGCTGCGTCGCCGAGGACCATGATTGCCGCACCTACGCCCATCGCGCCGTCTGCTGCTGACCCGATTCGCCCACTCCGCAAAAGATCGCCCGTAGCGCGACTCTGCTCATGGTTGACTCGTCGCGCGAAACTCCCCGGCGGGGGCCTCGAAATGAAGTAGCGAGTCCGCCGCGTCGTCGCCCCAGTCGATCGGCGTCTGTCCGGTCAGGCGCCAACCGAGCCGGCTGTAGAGGTTAATGGCTTTGGCGCAGTTGTCGGCGACGTCGAGGGTCAAGCGGGACCGGCGCCCGGCCGCCCAGTCGCTTGCATGGTTGATCAGGGCTCGACCCACACCGCTGCCTGCCGCGTCGGGCGACGCGAAGAGCCGTTCAAGCGTCAGTTCCGACCGCACCAGGTCTTTGCTGACGACACAGACGTGGCCTATGACTTCGTCGCGAAGCGTCGCCACCCAGGCGCCAGCGGCGTCCGGCGGCGTCAGCCAGACCCGAGGGTCGTCGGGCCATCGGATGGGATAGCGCTGCGTGCCATGCACCTGAGCGAGCAGCGCGACGCAGGTGTCGAGATCACAGGCCCGTCGCTCTCGGATCACGTACGTCACTGGTTCCCCCGAGCGGATGGACGCGGGGGAGTCCATCCGCATGCCGCGGGGCTCACGGTGCACCCGGAAGCGCGTGCACGCTGGGTGCCGCGGCTCGTGGTCGGTTCCTTGGAATGCGTCATGCCGCACACTCTGCACTCCGCGGGAGAGTTTGACAACAAGATTGCTATGTTGACATGCTAGTTGTCATGTCCGAGACCGGTGCAGAACTCTACGAAGTGTTTCGTCACATTCGGCCGGTGCATCAGCTCTCGGCTCGGGTGGTCGCCGCGGGGCTGGCGCACCGCGACGTGTCCATGCCGGTGAGGGCCGTCATCGAGCACGTCCATGACGCCGGGCCGCGGACAGTCCCACAGATTGCCCGCGCGCTGTGGATCACCCGCCAGGGCGTGCAGAGACTGGTCGACGAGGGCAAGGAGCTGGGCTACCTGGAGGCCCGGCCGAACCCGGAGCACAAGCGCTCGCACCTGATCGCTGCCACCGAGGCAGGCCGGGCGGTCTACGCGTCGCTGCACGACGAAGAGCTGACCCGGCTGGACCGGATCGCGGCCGGTCTGGACGCCGGTGACATCAATGCCTGTGTGCGGGTGCTGGCGCACTTGGTGCACGAGCTCGGCGCGCTGGACGCCCTGCTCACCCCGACGATGGAGGACCAGTGATGGAGCGGATCGACCTGCCCGGAGGGCACCTTGCCTACACAGAAGCCGGCTCCGGAGAGCTCGTGGTGCTGCTGCATGCCGGCTTCGTCGACCACACCATGTGGGAGCGCGAGATCACTCACCTCGCGAGACGATGCAGGGTCGTCGCTCCGGACGCGCGCACGCACGGCCTCTCTTCGACGGCCATCGCCCCGTTCCGGCACTGCGACGACGTGGCCGCGCTGATACGCCACTTCGACGCGGGACCGGCGATCCTGGTCGGGATCAGCATGGGCGCCAGCGCCGCGCTGGACACCGCCATCGAGCACCCCGACTGCGTACGGGGCGTCGTGATCAGCGGCGCCGGGACCGGCGAACTAACCTTTGAGGATCCCTGGTCACTGAAGATCCTCGGCCGCCTCGAGCGGGCCATCGCCGAGATGGACGCTGCAGCCTGGATCGAGGCGGAGCTGGACTTCGCGGCGGGACCACGGCGAAACCTCGGGGCCATGGACTCGGGCATTGTGGCCCGGCTGCGTGCGATGCACGAGCACTTCGCATCGACCCATGTGGTCGTCCCTGGTGTCACCCCGCCTACTCCGGTGGCCGAGTCCTGGTCCCGGCTCGTCGAGGTGACCGTTCCCGTGTTGGGCATTGTGGGGGAGGAGGACTCCGCCGACCACCACCGGATGACCCACAGCGCCGTCAACACGGTCCGGGACGGCCGCGGGGTCGCCACGATCGCAGGCGCCGGGCACTACCCCAACCTCGAGCGCCCCGAAGAGTGGGCGCGGATCGTCGACGGCTTCCTGGCCGACCTCGGCATTCCCAGCCCCGCCGCCGAGTAGGCGTAGCAGCTCTGGACAGTCCACCGCCCCGATCGAGCACGGCTGCCCGCCCCTCGCCACGCGTCGTGCTCGGCCCACCGGAGTCGGTCCGGCCGATGCCCTGAGGCGCTGCCGGGGAGCCACGCGACGCTGAACCGTGACTGGATTCGGGCGATCGCCGACTACTGCTCGACCTGCATGCGACGGACCAGACGACCCTCGAACTCGTACACGTGACGAACGTCTTCTCGCGCAAGGACGGAACCGCCCGGGTCGCGAGCAACGAGCCTGACCGCCACTTCGGTTCGGCCGTCGCCCCGTTGCCGGAACTGCACAGGCGTGAGGGACAGCCGGACCTCGTCCCACTGGCGAGTCCAGTAGTCGCGGACCGACTCCCGCCCCTCGAGCTGTCCGCCTTCCCAGCCGTTGGGCCACTGGACGTCGGCGGTCATGGCCGCGAGGACCCGATCGATCTCACGGGCGTTGAATGCCTCGTACAGCTCGCGGAGCTCTTGCGATCGGGTGGATGTCGACGGCGTGTCGTCACTGTCGGGCGCTGAGCGGGTCACAGTCCACCAGCTACCCGGATGCTGGCTCCGGTGACGTAGCTGGCCTCGGGGCCGAGCAGCCAGGCGATGGCTGGGGCGATCTCGTCGGGCTCCCCGGCTCGGCCCATCGGGATGCGTGCGGCAGCGCGCGCGGGACGGTCCGGATCGCCGGCATCGGCGTGGATCCTCGTGTGCACCGTGCCCGGCGCCACGGCGTTGACCCGGATTCCTTGGTCGGCGACCTCCTTGGCCAGGCCCACGGTCATGGCCTCGACCCCGGCCTTGGCTGCGGCGTAGTGGACGTAGTCGTGTGCCGAGCCCAGCGTGGCTGCGGCCGAGGAGACGTTGACGATCGCCCCGCCGTGCCCGCCGCGGGCGGTGGACATCGCCCGGACCGCCGCTCGTGCGCACAGCAGTGCGCCGACGAGGTTCACGTCGACGACCCGGCGCAGCACCTCGACGGGGGTGTCCGCCAGGTCGCCGAGGTGTGCGGTCAGTCCGGCGTTGTTCACCAGCCCCGTGACGGCACCCAGCTCCGCGGCAGCGGCGAACAGCTCGGCAACGTCGTCCTCGTCGGTGACGTCGCCGGCTACGGCAATGGCACGCACGCCGTGGACCTGTGCCGCCGAGACAGCCCTCGTGGCGGAGGCACGGTCGTCGCGGCAGCCGACGACCACGTCGTGCCCTGCGCGCGCCAGATGCGCGACGGTGGCGGCGCCGATCCCTCGCGCTCCGCCGGTGACGATCGTGAGCGGACGGACTGCCAGGGATCCCGGTCCCGCGGGTCGGGTTCGTGTGTCACTCATGGTCGTCGGTCCTGTTCTGGCTGGTGTCTGCACTCCAGGCCGCCCAGAGGGATGCGTAGGAGGTCGCGGTGGCGACGAGGTCGTCGTGGTGGCCGAGCTCGGTGATGCAGCCCTCCTCCATGACGGCGATGCGGTCAGCGTCCCGGGCTGTCTGGAGTCGGTGGGCGACGGCGATGATCGTGCGGCCCTGGATGGTGGCGGCGAGGGCTTCTTCGGTACGGCGAGCGGTCCTCGGGTCCAGCAGGGCGGTGGCCTCGTCGAGGACGAGGGTGTGGGGATTGGCGAGCAGGACGCGGGCGAGCGCGACGTGCTGGGCCTGGGCGCCGCCGAGCCGATGGGTGCCGAGATCGGTGTCCAGCCCGTCGGGTAGGTCCTCGAACCAGTCTGCGCCGAGGACGTCGAGTGCCTCGAGGAGCTCGTCGTCGGTGGCGTGAGGTGCCGCGATGGTGAGGTTGTCGCGCAGCGGGTCGGCGAACACGTGGTGCTCCTGGGTCACCAGGACGACGTGCTGGCGAAGCTGCTCGGGTCCGAGGTCGGCGACGTCCGCCCCGCCCACGGTGACCCGTCCTGATCGGGGACGGTCGATGCCGGCAATGAGGCGGCCCAGGGTGGTCTTGCCTGCTCCCGACGTTCCCACGACGGCGAGATGCTCGCCGGCTCGGACGTCGAGGTCGACACCGTGGAGGACGTCGGCCCCGTCGTAGGCGTAGCGGACGTCGGTGACGACGATGTCCTGGTTGGTGGGGACGACCGTGACGTCCTCGGCGCTGCGTCGTGCCGGTTCCGCTGACGAGGCGAGGCCCTCGATGCGGGCGAACGAGGCGGCGCTGCTCTGCAAGGTCTCCACCCAGACCAGGATCGTGTCGATCGGGGTGGTGAGCTGGCGCAGGTAGAGCACGACCGCGACGACGGTGCCGAGGCTGAGCTGGTGGTCGAGGTAGAGCAGTCCACCCACGCCGAACGCGGCGCCGACGGCAAGGGCGGTGGAGGCGTCGATGGTCGGGAAGAACACGCTCCGCAGCCGCAGGGTGCGCAGCTGCGCGGCGGTCGCGGCAGCGATCGCGGCCGAGCAGTCGGCAGCTCGCCGCTCCTGCAGGCCGAGCGCCTCCACCGTCCGGGCACCAGCGGCGGTGCCGGCCAGGACGTCGGCGACCTCGGCTTGCGCGGCGGCCTGGGCCAGGTAGGCCGACCGGGCGCGGCGCAGGTACCAGCGCAGGACGACGGGGATGGCGACGAGAGCGACCAGTCCGACGAGGCCCAGGACGGGGGAGAGCAGGACGACGGCGACGATGATGATCAGCGCCTGGGCCAGGGCGAACACCATCTCCGGGGCGGCGTCGCGCAGAGCGAACGAGACCAGTGCGGCGTCGGTGGTGGCCCGTGAGGTGAGGTCGCCGGCCCCCGCCCCTTCGACAGCTCGGGCAGGGATCCGCATGAGCCGGTCGGCCAGCTGCTCGCGCAGGCGGGCGGCGGTCCGTTCACCGAACCGGTAGCCCAGGCGGCGGGCCTGGTGCCCGATCAGGAGCTGCGCGGCCGCGGCGAGCACCACGAGGAGGCCCCAGCGGTCGATGGTCGCGACCTCGGCTCCGGCCTGCACCTCGTTGACGATCTGCCCGATCAGCCACGGCGCGACCAGGCCTGCGCCCGCCGCCGCGCAGTTGGTGAGCAGCACGACGATGAACGCTGCGTAGTCGGAGCGGATGAGTCGCCAGGCAGCACGGCGGACCTCACCGGACTCTGCCACCGGCAACGCCTGCGCGCTCATGCTGGGACCTCGGGGTCATGGGCGCCGGCAGGCGGTGCTCCGCGGTGGACCAGTGCGGCGTAGGCGGGGTTGGCCAGCAAGGCGGTGTGGCTGCCACTGGCCACCACCCGACCGTCAGCGAGCAGGTGCACCTCGTCGGCGCCTTGCAGCACGAGCGCGGACGTCGAGGTGACCAGCGTGGTCCGGCCGCGACGGTGGCGGGTGAGACGGTCGATGATGGTGGCTTCCGTGGCCGCGTCGAGCGCCGAGGTGGGGTCGACCGCCAGCAGGATGGTCGGGTCGGCGATCGTCGCCCGGGCGAGCCGGACGCGTTGGCGTTGACCACCCGAGAGGTTCCGTCCCCCCGAGTCGATCCCCGAACCCAGGCCGTCGGGGAGGCCCCGCACCACGTCGTCGGCGGCGGCGGTGTGCAGCGCGTCCAGCAGCGCGGCCGCACCGAGGTCGTCGACGTCGAGACGCCCGGCCACCACCTGGGCCAGGGACCCGGCGAAGAGGGCGGCATCGTTGTCGGCGACCAGCACCTGCTCGTGCAGCTGGGCAGGATCGAGCTCGGAGGTCGGCTGCCCGGCCCAGGTCGCACCTGGGCGGAAGCCGCCGAGTCGGTCGACCAGCGCCACGGCATCAGAGTGCTGGGCAGTGGCGACCGCGGCGAACGACCCCGGCGTGATCCGCAACCCGGTGGTCTCGTCGACCAGGTCTCCCCGTCCCCGGGGCACTGACGTGCCGGTGCTCTCGGGGCGCACGGCCAGGAAGTCGGTCACCCGCCGTGCGGCCACGAGAGCCTGGCTGAGATCGAGCGCGCCCTCGATGAAGGAGGCCACCGGCACCGCCAGCACCGCGGCGTAGCCGGCGACCGCGACCAGCTCGCCCACCGTGATGCTGCCCTCGACCGCGAGCCGAGCGGCCAGCCAGACCACCACGGCGGAGAACAGCGTCGGCAGGCCCAGACCGACTGCCTGGATCACGCTCGTGACGCGGCCGACCCGGTAGCCGTGGTGCAGCAGCCGCTGCGACTCCGCGCGGAAGCGGTCGGCGTACACCGCTTTGCCGCCCAACCCGTTCAGGACGCCCAGCCCCGCGACGATGTCCACGATCCGGCCCGTCACCCGACCCTGCTGCTCGCGGTACGGCGTACCGACCGTCCGGAGCCGGCCCGTCGCCGGGCCGACGACCAGGGCCAGGACCGGGACCCCTGCCAGCACGACCACAGCCAGTGGCACCGAGATCCGCAGCAGAAGCACCGCGATCACCGCGTAGGCGAGCACCGCGCCGACCCCCGGCCCGGTCGCGGTGAGGCTGCGCCCGATCGTCCACGCGTCCCCACCTCCGATGGCCACGACCTCTCCGGTGAGCGAGCGGCGCGTCATGGTGTCTCCCAGACGGATGCCATGGGCGTTCACCTCGGACACTGTCCGCAGCGCGGCGTCCATGCGCACCCGGGTCATGGTGCGATGCCGCCAGATGCTCAGGCCCGCCAGGACGCCCCCGACCAGGAGCAGGACAGCCGTCCACCCCAGCACGACGTTCCGCTGGCCGTCGGCAAGGCTGTCGATCGCACGCGAGATCACGTACGGCGGCAGCGCGAGCCCCACCATCCAAGCACTGCCGAGCACCGCTCCCAGCGTCACCCGGCCGCTCTGCCGTGACACGAGCCAGGCCAGGTACGACCACGGGCCACGGGTGTAGGGGCGCGAAGGCGACGCGGTGCTCTGGCGCATGTGTCGGCGTCCCCAGGCCTTGCCCGTCTGGACGACGACGGCCAGCATCACGGCGAGAAGCGCGGCAGAGGCCGCCGGGACGAGGTCCAGGGGCAGCGTGTAGCTCATCACGACCCTGGCCGCAGCGTCGATGAGGAAGGCCAGTCCGAAGCCCCAGGTCATCCCTCGCATCGCTCTGCGGAAGGTCTCGCTCGTCTCCCAGGACCGGTGCCAGTCCTCGGCCGCCGCCGGTGGCATGAAACCGACGGTTGCGGTGAAGACGAGCGGTCGTGCCCGCAGCAGGGACAGCAGGATCCAGCCTCCGACGAAGCCGGTCAGGTAGCTCTCGCGGGCCATCAGCAGCCGTGAGTCGGCGGTCATGAGACCGATCGCAGTCCCCGCGGTGATGAGCCCGAGGGTGAAGAGGCTCGCTCCGGGGACGCTCCGGCGGAGCACCAGGCTGACGCCCAGGCGGAGCACCGGCAGCGCGGCCCCGACGAGTAGTGCTGTCCAGACGGATGCGCCCAGTGCGCGGAGCACGTAGTAGGACGAGAGAGGAATGACGAGGTCGATGAGGAGGAAACCCGTGAAGGTGGCCGGACCGCTTCTCGGCGTCTTCATGGTGTCTCCGTGGCCTGCAGCGCTCGTCGAACGATGAGGACGAGGTGCTCGGCATGGCCTCGTGGATCAGCCGTCGGATCGACGGCGGCGCGGGCAGCTGCGGCGTCGATCGAGGCCCGGATCGTCATGGCAAGCACCCTGGCGTCCACCTCCGTGACCTCACCGGTCGCCTGCCCTCGCTCGATCAGCTTCCGCAGTTGAGCGCTCAAGGGATCCTCTTCTGCTGGGACTCCGCCGTGGGGTCGTATGTTCGCCGCCACCTCCATGACCGCGCGAACGTGCCTCGGATGGTCGGCGACGAAGGCGAGGTTGCTCCTGATGTAGGTCGCGAGCTCGCCGATGACCGAGTCGCTGTCTCCCGTCGCCTCGGTGATCTGTTGTCCCGCGTCGCGGTAGAGGGAGGTCACCACCTCGCCCAACAGGTCCTCCTTGGTCCGGAAGTGGTAGGTCACCACGCCCTTGCTGACGCCGGCGCGGCGCGCAACCTCGGCGACCGATGTTCCTGCGAAACCCCGCTCGACGAGGGCGTCGACCGCGCAGTCGACCAGCTGGGCCTTCCGGGCCTGGCCGCCGGGCGACGGGGTGGACGCAGGGTTCGTACGCACGTACGAAGATTAGCACGATCGTACGACTCCGCGATACGGCTCTGGTGTCAGGGCTTCAGTGCGATGCCGGCACCTCTCGGATGGCCTGCGCGGTGGCACTCGGGTCGTAGTCCTGGGGGACCCCGCCGACGAGGATGATGTCGCCCTCGATGTGCCGCGAACGAAGAGGTGCGATCTCCCGTTAGGCGGGTGAGTCCCACCATTCCCTGGCCTCGTCGATCCCCGGAAAGCCGATCACCACGACGTGTCCGGCCCATGCACCCTCCTTCACCTCCGGTGGCGTGCCGTGCACGAGGAAGCGACCCCCGAAGGGCTCGAACGTGCCGGCGATCCGCTCTATGTACTCGGCGACATCCGGGTGCGGCTCGGCGTCGCGCAGGTGGGCGATGGCGTAGGCGGTCATAGGAGGTTCCTATCTGGTGAGGGGTCGGTTCGGCGAGCGTCAGTCGCGTGGCGAGGTGGCGTGGCCGTGAAGCCTGTGGACAAGGAAGTCGAGGATCTCGTCGCGTGCGATGGCGGTCGGTTCGCCCTCGCGATCGATGAGGTGAACAGTGACGACGCTGTGGGGATAGGCGACGTGAGCGGCGAAGAACGGCGGTGCATCGGGATTCGCGGCAGTGTCGGGGAGCTCGCGGCTGACGAAGGAGTCACCCAGGGCTTGCGCGTAGGCATCGAAGCGTGCCTTGGTGCAGACCTTGTCGCCCTCGAATCGGTAGGCCAGGACGGTGAGACCGTCGCGGTCGAGACGTTCCTTCACGGCGGCGAGTTCGGCGTCACTGATCTCCAAGGCGGCAGGCTCATCGACCGGCAGGGCCGGCTGGCAGGCGATCGGGGCTACGACGGCGCTCTCGAGCATCATGGTGATGGCGAAGTTGCCGGTGAAGCACATCCCGATTGCGCCCACACCCGTTCCTCCGCACTCCTGGTGCGCCAGGCGAGCGAGGGCCATCAACCATGTCGTGATGGGGCTCGACTCGCCGCCGCCGAGTGCGCGGAACTCCCTCGCGACGCACAGACGACGAAACACCTGTGCCCCGCTCTCGGCGTCGCCGAGGGCGCCGTCGGTGCCGAAGAGGGAAGGCAGGTAGACCGTCATACCGCTGTCGCGGACCCATCGGGCGAACCGAGCGACGTGGGGGCTGATGCCGGGCATCTCGTGCATCACGATCACGCCGGGACCGTCGCCGCTGACATACACGCGACGCGTTTCACCAAGGAGCGAGATGGACCGAATCGTGAAGTCGGCGAGGTCGTCGTCTCGGGTCACGTCGTGATTCGTCATGGAGATCCCTCTGGCATGGGTCGTCGCGGAGTGCGGGTGATCTGGTGATTACGATGGGTCAACGATGAAGTCCTGGGGAGAGCGAGACCGGCCACGATTCGGGCGGTTCGAGACATGACCTCGGTGCGCGTCCTAGATCTCGAGGGAGCGATGGCCACCTCCGTGGCCATCACGGTTGATGTCCTCGACACCGCGAACCGGTTGGCCCACCGATCGGGACAGGCCGATCAATTCGACGTCCAGCGCGGGGTCGGTCTCGACCATGAAGACGCCACGGATCAGGTCGATCTCGTGGTCGTCCCTGGCCTCGGGATGAGAAACACGCAAGAGGTTCGCAGCCGACTCGCAGCGCCCGACGCAAGAGCGGGGGCGCACTACCTGAACGCCGCCGCCGCAGCGGGTAGCGAGATCGCAGCCTCGTGCGCCGGAGTGTTCCTCCTCGCCGAAGCAGGCATCCTCGATCAGCGACGTGCGACTACCACCTGGTGGCCGGCGCCGCTGTTCGCCCGCAGGTACCCCGCAGTTCGGTTGACGCCTGCCGATCTCGTCGTCACCGACGGCCCGGTGACAACCGCAGGGGCAGCCTTGGCGCACCTGGACCTGATGCTGACGCTCGTAGGGCGTCACGGTGGTGAGGCGCTTGCCCGGGAGTGCGCCAGGTACCTCGCGGTGGACCGTCGTCAGTCGCAGTCTCCTTACGTGATGCCCGAGACGATCGAGGGCGCCGACAGCGATGTCGCAATCGCGCGGTCGTGGGCGCTCCAGCACCTGGACGCACGCATAGGAGTGAAGGACTTGGCCGCTGCTGCACACCTCAGTCCGCGCACCTTCACCCGCCGAGTCAGCGAAGCCACGGGTATGCCACCTGCTCGCTTCCTGCGACGCCTGCGTGTCGAGCGAGCTGTCGAGCTTCTGCACAACACCGACCTCGCCGTCACCGGAATCGCCCACGCAGTCGGGTTCGGCGACCCAACGGCTCTTCGACGTGCCATGAGCCAAGAACTCGGCATGAGCCCCCGGACAGTCCGCGGACAGCGCACGCCCGCCCACTGAACGACATCTGCCATCGGCGCGGCCGTTCGAGTGATCGCAGATGTTCGGCTTTGGCCGTCGCCCGAACGAGTCGAGCAGCCGAGTCTGTGGCGACGCGTCAGCAGGCAGCGTTCCGCTCGGACCGGCGCCATACGCTCCGAAGGCAAGCATCTCGTCCAGGTGCGGCTCGACCGTCTTCAGCACGCCGACAACAACCTGCGCATCAAGGGTGTCGTCGAGATTCGCGGCACGCAGGAGGTCCCACGCGTGGACCACCAGGTCGACGAGACGGAATCGCACGTAGGCAGCGACGGGAACGTCGCCGTTCGGGCCCGCGACCTGTTGCCCGGGCGATGTCGCGAAGAACGCCTGTGCCTGGCGCAGTGTGGACTCACGCACGTCGGCGACTGGATCATCTCCGACCTGGGCACCAGCGAGCATGGTCTGGGCCTCGTCGCGGTCAACGCCTGCGAGCAGCAGTGCGGTGAAGCGGTTCCCCACCACCACGTGCTCAATCAACTCGCGTACCGAGATTCCCGACGACGTCGGCTCTTCAGATGAGTCCGGGGGCAGTTGGCGGACAGCCCGTTCGAACTCTGCCGACGCTGCGCTGATCAACTCCACGTGGGCTCGAACGTGCTGGTGATCCGCTCCATGTACTCGGCCACCTCTGGGTGCGGATCGGCGTCGTGCAGGTGGGCGATGGCGTCGTCAGTCATGCGAAGCTCCGGTCTGTCGAGGAAGTCGGTACGGGAGGGCGCCGGTAGGGCGGTCACTGCGGGATCCGGTCCAGGAAGCCACGCACGTCGAGGATGCGCCCTTCCTGGTCGAGGACCATAACGTCGAAGCCGATCACGACGGGTTCGGTTCCGGCGGGACCGAGCCCCCACTGGAACCTGAGCTGGTCGTGGTGCGAGTCGATGTCGCCGACGAGCGAGAACACCCATCCCGGGAACTGCTCGTGGACGCCGGACACCACCGCCCGGAGGCCGTCGTGACCCTGCACGGCCGCCAAGGGATCCACATAGGTCACCGCGGGGGACCAGTGCTGCCCGAGCAACCGCCGTTGCTCCTGCTCCTCGGTCGCGTTCCACGTAGCCAGGTAGGCCCGCACGACCTCCTGGACGTTCCTGGTGTTCGTCACGCTGTCGGTCGTGGTGCCCGTAGCGGTGGTGTTGCTGGCGGTCTTCATGGTTTCCCTCTCGTCTGGATGCGTTTGAGGTGCAGCCTGACGGGAGTCCGTGCATCGTGGCGATTACCTCCGACGTCATGGTCGAGGCGAGAGCCGCCACTAGGGTCTGTGTCCATGTCTCCAGTGACGACGCGCGAGCACACGGTCGGCGACCTCCTCCGGGAGTGGCGCGGACGGCGCCGGCTGAGCCAGCTGGAGCTCTCGAACCTGGCGTCGGTCAGCACCCGGCACCTCAGCTTCGTGGAGAACGGGCGGTCCGCACCGACGCGCGGCATGGTCGCTACGCTCGCCGACCACCTCGAGGTCCCGTTGCGCGCCAAGAACCAGCTCTTCCTCGCGGCCGGCTTCGCGCCGCCTCACGCCGAGCGGGGCATCGACGACCAAGACCTCGCTCCCGTGTTGGACGGGCTGCGTCGGCTTCTCGACGCCCACCTACCCTGGCCGGCACTGCTGCTCGACGACCACTGGGACGTCGTGGACAGCAATGCGGCGGTGGACGCCCTGCTGGTCGGGTGTGCGCCCGAGCTCCTAGAGCCGCCCGTCAACGCCATCCGCATCACCCTGGACCCGCGCGGTCTCGCTCCTCGCATCCGCAATCTTGGCGAATGGGGCGGCCACCTGGTCGGCCAGCTCCGTCATCGCGCGGAGCAGACACGGGACCCGCGGCTCGGCGCCCTGCTGACCGAGGCCGAATCGTGGCTCGGTGCCGTCCGACCCGAGTCGGTCAGGCCGGGTCCGGTCGTCACCATGGAGATCGACCAGGGTGAGCACGTGCTGCGGCTCTTCAGCGTCTCGGCGCGCTTGGAGATGGCCACCGACCTCACGCTCGACGGCCTCCACCTCGAAACCTTCGTCCCCGCTGACGCCGCCACGGCTGACCGCTTCTCTTCTTCGACGACGGCTCCTCAGCCTGATTGCTAGGAGCCGCGCCACCTGTTCGGTACTTCTGGACTGGGGTCGGGTTTGGCCTAGCTGAGTGACGGTTCGCTCTCCTGGCGTCGGCGCACCGGTCGAAGTCTCGTGAGGAGGCCGCGCTCGACGGGCATGTGTGGGTGACGCACTCCCGGAGTCAGGGGACCCAACCTCCGAATACGTGGTCCTGGATCTCGAGCATCCGTAGATCCGGCGGGCTCAACCGGTGGAAGCAACACCAGTCTGTTGGAGTGAACGTAGTTGCTCATCGAAGGCCTCTGCTGGCTCTTCGCCATCCGAGGGTCTTGCGGCGGCGTCCGTTCAGGGTTGCGGGTGCGCGAGTGAGGAGTTTTCGAACCGCATGAACGGGCACTTCGGCAACGGCGGCCGGGGAGTGGCACCTGTCTGCGAAGGTCGATGTCGCCACGTCGAAAGCTGAGATGCAACGAGGGCCCCGGGTAACCGGAGCCCTCGTTCTCGAACGGTGAGTTCGAGCTTTACGTGCACAAGTGACTATATGTCGTAGTAGAGCTCGAACTCGTGCGGGTGCGGACGCTGCTGCACAGGCGCGATCTCCTGGGTCCGCTTGTAGTCGATCCAGGTCTCGAGCAGGTCGGGGGTGAAGACGTTCCCGACGGTGAGGAAGTCCTGGTCTTCCTCGAGGGCCTTCAGCACCGCGTCGAGCGACGTCGGGACCTGGGCGATGTCGGCCATCTCGTCCGGCGGCAGCTCGTAGATGTCCTTGTCGATCGGGTCCGCGGGCTCGATCTTGTTCTTGATGCCGTCGAGGCCGGCCAGCAGCAGAGCCGAGAAGGCGAGGTACGGGTTGGCCGACGGGTCGGGGCAACGGAACTCGATGCGCTTGGCCTTCGGGTTCGAGCCGGTGATCGGGATGCGGACACAGGCCGAGCGGTTGCGCTGCGAGTAGACCAGCGAGATCGGGGCCTCGAAGCCGGGCACCAGGCGGTGGTAGGAGTTCACCGTCGGGTTGGTGAACGCCAGCAGCGCCGGGGCGTGCTTCAGGATTCCGCCGATGTAGTAGCGGGCCATGTCGGACAGGCCGCCGTACCCGGTCTCGTCGTAGAACAGCGGCTCACCGTTGTTCCAGATCGACTGGTGCACGTGCATGCCGGAGCCGTTGTCGCCGAAGATCGGCTTGGGCATGAAGGTCGCGGTCTTGTCGTTGCGCCAGGCGACGTTCTTGATGATGTACTTGAACTTCATCACGTCGTCGGCGGCCTTGAGCAGCTCGTCGAACTTGTAGTTGATCTCGGCCTGGCCGGCGGTGCCGACCTCGTGGTGCGCACGCTCGACCAGCAGGCCCGACTTCTCGAGCTCGATGACCATCTCGTCGCGCAGCTCACCGAAGTGGTCGTACGGCGCGACCGGGAAGTAGCCGCCCTTGTACTTGACCTTGTAGCCGCGGTTCGGGCTCTCCTCGGTGCCGACGGAACCGGAGTTCCAGGCGCCCGCCTCGGAGTCGATGTGGTAGAAGCCCTCGTTCGCATTGGTCGCGAAGCGGACCTTGTCGAAGACGTAGAACTCGGCCTCGGGGGCGAAGAACGCCTTGTCGCCGATGCCGGTGCTGGCCATGTAGGCCATCGCCTTGCGGGCGATGTTGCGCGGGTCGCGCGAGTAGGCCTCACCGGTGATCGGGTCGTGGATGAAGAAGTTCACGACCAGCGTCTTGGCGACGCGGAACGGGTCGAGGTACGCCGTGGTCGGGTCCGGGAACAGCTGCATGTCGGACTCGTGGATCGCCTGGAACCCGCGGATCGAGGAGCCGTCGAATCCGAGGCCGTCGTCGAAGACCGACTGGTCGAAGGACGAGACCGGCACAGTGAAGTGCTGCATCACACCGGGCAGGTCGCAGAAGCGCACGTCGACCATCTCGACGCGTTCGTCCTTGAGGTACTTCAGAAGCTCGTCGCTATTCGCGAACATTCGTCCTCCTTGGCCGCAGCCCAGGAGACTGGTGCGACCGCAAGTTTTCGAGCGGATCAGATTTCCGGTGCGGCACTGCACCAGTGGTTGCCCGTAAAAGTAGCCACAGGCAGTTTCTTGACCGTATCCGGTTTGTTTCGCGCATGTAACACCTGAGCCGGGAATGAGACCCAATCCGCCGCAGGTAGGGTTCTCGCCGTGCCACAAACCGCCTCCTGGGCCCAGCGGATGCTCGCCCTCCTCATCGACTGGATCGCCTCGACCCTGGTCGTGATGCTCTTCATGGGCATCGAGGACTGGAGCAGCGACCGGTTCTCCGGGCTCTACACGATGGCGGTGTTCATCCTCGAGAGCACGGTGCTCACGGCGTTCGTCGGCGGCTCGTTCGGCAAGCAGGTGGCCCGGTTGCGCGTCGTACGCTTCGACGGGAGCGGGGCACCTGTCGACCTGCTGCACGCGCTGATCCGCAGCGTGATGATCGCCCTGTTCATCCCGCCGCTGGTGTTCCGCCCGGACGGCCGCGGCCTCCACGACATGGTGGCTGGCACGTCCACGGTGCTGTTGCGAGACGCTTCCGGCGATCTTGGGGACCGCCGTTAGATTGGTGCGCATGCGCACTCTTCACCGTCGCCCTGCCCGGCACCGTCTGGCGCCCGCCGCGGTCGTCCCGCTGCTGATCTTCGGCGTCACCGCCTGCGGACCCGACGACGACGGCAAGGCGGGCTCCTCCGAGGAGTCCACCTCGGCGTCGGTCGACTCCTCCGGCGACGGCGGTACGTCGAGCAGCGTGGCCCCGGTGGGCGAGGAGGTCGACGCCAAGGAGTTCGCCAAGGAGATCGAGTCGGCGTTCAAGGGCATCGACACCGCGCACATCACCATGGAGCTGGTCAACGCCGGCCTCGTGATGACCGCCACCGGCCAGGTGGACTACACGGGCGAGAAGCCCAGGATGTCGATGGAGATGTCGGCCCCTGCCTTCGGTGAGCAGTCGATCCAGGCCCGCGTCGTCGACGACGGGATGTACCTGGCGATGCCGATGCTGGGCGCCGGCACCGAGGACGTCTTCTACAAGATCGACCTCGACGACCCGAACAACCCGATGGCCGCCAGCCTCGGCGGACTCTCGTCGTTCGACCCGAAGTCGACGGTCGAGATGTTCGGCCAGGGGCTGGAGAAGGTCACCCTGGTCGGCGAGGACTCCGTCGACGGCGCGCACACCCGGCACTACGTGCTGACCACGAACACCGAGGCGTTCAAGAAGACGCTCGGCGACCAGGCCGGCAAGGTGCCCGACACCCTCGACTACGACGTGTGGCTCGACGACGAGGGCCGTCTCGCGAAGATGACCGCCGAGCTCGACGCGCAGGGCTCCATGGAGCTCAAGATGTCGAAGTGGGGCGAGCCGGTGAAGATCGTGGCTCCGCCGGCGAGCAAGGTCCAGCCCTACCCGACGGGTGCCGCCAAGCCCTGACCGGCGTACGACGAACCCCATCCACCGGTTCACCAATGTGAGTGATGTGGGTGCGCTGGCGGGTCTGGTGGACTCGAAGGCCGATCCCGGACAGGCCGGGGTCTGGACGGAGGAGTCGCCCTATGAACGCCAGCAGGATCATTCGACGAAGCGTGATCACGGGTGCCGGCGTCGTGGCCGCCGTCGCACTCGGCACCACGAGCGCCAGCGCACACCACTGCTACATCCCGATGTACAGCCTCAACGGACCGACCTCGGCGAACTGGCTGGTGATCAACGCCGAGGAGGGTGCCGCCATGTTCGGCATCTTCACCCCGTCGTGCGACGAGCAGGTCGACGCCGGCTACGCCGCCCTGCGGGAGGCCGGGCTCCCGGTCGCGATCAAGCTCATGGAGACGCGGACCATCGGAGACCCGAAGGACGGGGGGAAGATGAACCCGAACGGCGCCAATGGCAAGGGCCTGGAGTACTTCGGTGCCGGCTCGACGTTGGCCGACGAGATGCTCGGGGTCTGGGCGGGCGCCGCGATGAACACTGTCTGCCCTGCCTGAGGCAGGGTGCACACGCGAGTGGCTCGGCGGGGTCAGCGACCGCGCAGGTTGCCGCGCTGGCCCTTCATGTTGGTCGGCACCGGGCCCTTGGGCAGCGGGATGTTCGAGCGGTTCGCGTCGAGTGCCTTGATCCGGTAGAGCAGGTCGGTCATCTCGGCACCCTTGATGTTCTTGCCGAGCTTGGTGACGTGCTTGACCAGCTTGGGCAGCGGCACCTCGCCCTCGCCGTTGCCGCAGACGATCTCGTGGATCGGCGTCTCGGAGGCGACCCGCTCGTGCTTGCGGCGCTCGTTGATCAGCAGCTGCTTGACACGGGCGGGGGAGCCCTCGCCGACGAGCACGATTCCGGGCGGGCCGATGACGCGGTGCACGACGTCCTGCTGCTTGGTGAAGGCGACTGCGGGGTCGGTCTTCCAGCCACGGCGGAGCATGCCCAGGGCTGCTGCGGCGGCGCCACGCTGGCCGTCCATCTGGTTGAACGCGGCCTTCTGCGCCCGGCGACCGAACACGATCATCATGAAGAGGATGCCGAACAGCAGCGCCCCGACGATGGCCATGACCAGGCCGAGCACGCCCGATCCGGGGAGGATGTAGAAGAGGCCGAAACCGATGGCGGCGCCGACGATGAAGGCGCCGAGCATCCAGAGCCCGATCTTCGTGTCGGACTTCTTCGCCATCTTGTACGTCTGCACGAGCTGCTGACGGCGCTTCATGTTCTCGGGTGCCACAGGGGTCGACATGTGTTTGGCCTTCTGGATATCAATCAGTTCGAATCAGTGCGGGGTGGAGACTACGTCAGACGAGCTCGCGCCGCTCCATCGCCTGCTTGTAGAGGCGGCCGGCGCGGTACGACGACCGCACGAGCGGCCCGGAGAGCACACCGGAGAAGCCGATGTCCTCGGCCTCCTCCATGAGCTCGACGAACTCCTGCGGCTTGACCCAACGCTCCACCGGGTGGTGGCGCAGCGAGGGGCGGAGGTACTGGGTGATGGTGATCAGCTCGCAGCCGGCCTCGTGGAGGTCGGTGAGTGCCTGGGAGATCTCCTCGCGGGTCTCGCCCATGCCGAGGATGAGGTTGGACTTGGTGACCAGGCCGAACTCGCGGGCCGCGGTGATCACGCCGAGGGAGCGCTCGTAGGTGAATGCGGGACGGATCCGCTTGAAGATCCGCGGGACCGTCTCGACGTTGTGGGCCAGGACCTCGGGGCGGGACTCGAAGACCTCGGCGAGCAGGTCGGGCTTGCCGTTGAAGTCGGGGATCAGGTTCTCGACGCCGGTGCCGGGGTTGAGCTCGTGGATCTTGCGGACCGTCTCGGCGTAGAGCCAGGCGCCGCCGTCGGGGAGGTCGTCGCGGGCGACGCCGGTGATGGTGGCGTAGCGCAGGTCCATCTTCTGCACCGACTCCGCGACCCGGCGGGGCTCGTCGCGGTCGAGCGGTTGCGGCTTGCCGGTGTCGATCTGGCAGAAGTCGCAGCGTCGGGTGCACTGCTCGCCGCCGATGAGGAAGGTGGCTTCGCGGTCTTCCCAGCATTCGAAGATGTTGGGGCAGCCGGCTTCCTGGCAGACGGTGTGCAGGCCCTCGGACTTCACGAGCTTCATCAGCTCGTTGTACTCGGGGCCCATCTTGGCCTTGGTCTTGATCCACTCGGGCTTGCGCTCGATCGGGGTCTCCGCGTTGCGCACTTCGAGTCGGAGCAGCTTGCGGCCGTTGGGAGCTGTGGGTGAGGTCGGGGCGGCGGGAGCTTGCGTCACAGCCGCAACCTTACGCCCGTGAGGAAGGCCACCCCAATCCGCCGTGAACCCGTCAGTACGCCGACCGACGGGCATCCGTGCACCGCGGAATCAGGGCACGTCGCGACTGCGGAACGAGAACACCGACACGGCCGTGAGGACTGCCAGGACGACCGCGAAGTAGACCACGCCGTGGGTGAGTGAGAGGTGCAGCATGATGTCGCTGCAGTCGTCCATGCAGGAGTAGCCGCCTGAGGGCCAGTACTCGTACCCGTTCTGCAGGATGGCCGCGGCGTTGGAGTGGAACATCCACCGCTCGGGGTCGTCGAAGGGGAGCACCGCCATCAGCATCGACCCGCCGACCGCCCCCGCGAGCAGGAGGCCGAGGCTGGCGACCGTGCTGCGGAACAGCATCGTGACCCCGAAGCCACCCAGTGCGGCGGCCCCGGCGAAGAGGGTGCCGCGCAGCACCTGGGTGCCGATGTCGTCGGCGTACCCGGCCAGCTCCACGTCACGGAAGCCCGCGAGGCCGGCGTACGACGCCCAGAACACCACCAGCCCCACCACGGCGAGGAGGGCTCCGCCGATCACCGCTGCGGCGGCCTTCGCCAGCCAGAGGCGGGGACGGCGCGACTCGAAGAGCAGCTGGTTGCTCATCGAGCCGGACGCCCAGTCGGCGCCGGCGAACGTCGTACCGAGGATGAGGGCGAGCAGCACCATGAAGGTGGCCGCGGACAGGCCCGGACCGTCGAGGGCGTAGGGCGTGCTCAGCTGGTCGCGGTAGAGGTAGTTGGAGATGTCGTCAGGCGGGACCATGCTCTGGCTGCAGAGGGACTCGAGGTCTGGTTCATCGGCCTCGAAGCCGTACTGGCGTGGATGTGCCATGCAGTTCGCGATGTCTTCCTCGGCGTACTGCTGCTGCATCTGCATCTGGGACTCGGCGTCGGCGACGTCGGCGTCACTGAACGGTCGGGTGTTCCAGGCGGTGGCGGCGATGAAGATGATCGGCAGCACCACGGCGGCCAGGAGGATCAGGAGCGCGGCGCGTCGCCAGCGCAGGCGGGTCAGCTCGACCTTGAGGAGGTTCATGCGCGGGCCTCGCCCTCGTCGTACGTCGTGTCCGCGGTTGGGTCGGGGTGGCTCGCGGTGTCGTCGAGGCTGGTTCCCTCGGTCAGCTGGAGGAAGACCGACTCGAGGTCGGCGCGCTCGGCGACCAGCTCGGTCAGGTAGATGCCGGCGGCGGCCAGGGTGCGGGTGATCGCCTGCGGGTCGTCGGTGTCGACCATGATCTCGCCGGCGGCCATCCGCCCGGTGAGGCCGCCCTCGGCGAGGACGCGGAGTGCCTCGGCCCGATCGGGTACGCCGACCCGCCACGAGGTGCCCGTACCGATCAGGTCGTCGACCTTGCCGGTGGCCAGCATGCGGCCCTGTCCGATGATCGTGGCGGAGTCGCAGACCTGTTGCACCTCCGCCAGGATGTGCGAGCTCAGCAGCACGGTCACGCCACGGGCCCCGAGGTCGCGGATCGTCTCCCGGATCTCGCGGATCCCGGACGGGTCCAGTCCGTTGGTGGGCTCGTCGAGGATCAGCAGGTCAGGATCCTTCAGCAGCGTGGCGGCGATGGCCAGGCGTTGCTTCATGCCGAGCGAGTAGGCCCGGAACGGGTCGCCGTCCCGCCCGGTGAGGGACACCGTCTCGATCACCTCGTCGACCCGGGTCGTCGGCACGCCGATGGTTCCGGCCAGCAGCTGGAGGTTCTGGCGGCCGGAGAACATGGGGGAGAACTTGGGCGACTCGACCACCGCGCCGATGCGCGGCAGCACCTCGGCGAGGTGGTGCGGCACGTCGCGACCGAACAGGCGCATGGTGCCCGAGGTGGCCGACGCCAGCCCGAGCAGCATCCGGATCGTCGTGGTCTTGCCCGAGCCGTTGGGGCCGAGGAAGCCGTGCACGCCACCGGCCGGCACCTGCAGGTCGAGGTCGCGCACCGCGATGCGCCGACCTCCGCGCCTGGTGTGGAACACCTTCTGGAGACCTTGGGTCTCGATCACCATCTCGGCCATGTGCCTGTCCCCGTCCCGCTGTTCGTCCCACCTCGTGCGGGTCGCGGGGATCAGGCTCCCACTCTCGGCCGTCGTACGGCGTGAGCCTCGCCGGGTGCTTTCGAGACGCTCGTCCCTCGCTCCTCGACCACCGAGGCGTCAGGTGCCGGGGCGGATCAGGTTGAGTCGCGGTGGCTCGGGCCGGGGCTCGTAGTCGGGGGTCGGCGTGTAGTCGTTCCAGGCGAGCAGGTCGGCCACGTGCTTCTCGACGCTGGGGATCACCTCGGAGACCTCGACGTCGCGGCCGAGCTCACGGCTCAGGGAGGTGACCCCGGCGTCGGCGATGCCACACGGCACGAACCGGTCATACCACGCCAGGTCGACGTTGCAGTTGAGCGAGAACCCGTGCATCGTGACCCGCCGCGAGACGCGCAGCCCGAGCGCCGCGATCTTGCGCTCCGGGCCCTTCTCGTCGGCCGTCAGCCAGACACCGCTGCGTCCGGGGATGCGTGCGGTGGTGACGCCGAAGTCGGCGCAGACCGCGATCAGGGCCTCCTCGACGCGACGCACGTAGTCGACGACCTTCACCCGCTCGGGCAGCTTCACGATCGGGTAGCCGACCAGCTGGCCGGGCCCGTGGAAGGTGATCTTGCCGCCGCGGTTCACGTCGATGACCGGCGCGCCGCCGGGATCGGCGGGACGTTCGTGGGGGTCGGTGCGGGTGCCGGCGGTGAACACCGGCGGGTGCTCCAGGAGGAGTACGACGTCGTCGGCGCCGTCGGCGACTGCGGCATGGACCTCGCCCTGCATCTCCCACGCCTCGCGGTAGTCGACGGCGTCGGCGCCCAGGCCTGCTTCACGGAACTCGATTGGCACGGATTCGACCTTACTCCCGGGGCGGTACGACGCCGGATGTGCCCAGCCGTCGAGCGCCTGTGGATGACCGGATGCGCGATTGTCCGCGCTGGGTCAGGGTGGTGGGGTGAACCTCCGGGGAGTGGTGCTCGGCGCCGTGGCCGCCTTGTTCGTGGCGGCCGCGGTCGGTGGTGTGCTCGTGCTCGCCCGGGCCAGCTCTTCGACGCATCGTGTCGAGGACACGGCGGGGGTGGCGGAGCCGGTCACGTCGGCGGCCCGGGCGACCGTCTCGGCCGGCTCGTGGGAGGTCGAGGCCCGGCGCATCCTTTCGGCCTGGGACGCACGGCGCGCCGCGGCGTACTCCGCGGGTGATGCGCTGGCGCTCCGTCGCCTGTACGCCGAGGGTGCCGGCGTCGACGACGTACGCCTGCTGCGCGCCTATGCCGCCCGCGGCCTGCACGTCGAAGGTCTGCGCCAGCAGGTGCTCGCGTTCCGCCTGGTGCACCGTGAGCCCAGGCGCCTCGTCGTGCAGGTCACCGATCGGCTGGTCGGGGCCGTGGCGGTCGGTCGCGGTCAACGGCTGGCCCTGCCTGCCGACAGTGCCGATCGTCGCATTGTGACGCTGGTGAGACGCCGGGGTGCCTGGCTGGTCGGCCAGGTCCGCTGACCGGGGCCGGTTCGACGAGAGACCGACGACCTCAGTGCCTGAGGCCGGTTGCGAGAACGTCGCGGACGTCGTTGTCGGCGAACTCGAAGCCCTCGGCGAGCAGGGCGGCCGGCTCGGCACGGACGGAACCGAGGATCTCCGGTGCCATGCGCCCCGCGGCCTTGTCCAGCACGATCGACGGCACGGCGACGAAGGCGCGGCTTCCCAACGCCTTGGCGAGGGCCTGGGTGAAGTCGGCATTGGTCGGGGTCACCGGGCAGCACAGGTTGTGCGGTCCCGAGGCCGAGTCGCTCTCGGCCAGGTGCACGACGGCGGAGAGCCAGTCGCGCAGGGAGATCATCGGGAAGTACTGCTGCCCGTTGCCGATCCGGGCACCGAGCCCGATCCTGAACGGGATGCGCATCTGCTTCAGGGGAGAGCTGCGACGGTCCATCACCGGTGCGGTGCGCAGGACGCACACCCGCGCGCCGGCGTCGACGGCGGGGGAGGCGGCTTCCTCCCAGAGCTTGGTCACGCCGGTCAGGAAGGCCTCGCCCTCGGGTTCGGTCTCCTCGGTGATCACGCACTCGCCGTGGTCGCCGTAGAACGAGATGCCGTTGCCGGCCAGGAACGCGGTGGGGTGTCCGGTGGCCTGGCTGCGGGCGACCGCGTCGGCAAGCACGCGCGTGGTCGCGACTCGGCTGCGGACCAGGTCGTCGGCCCACTTCGTCGAGTGCGGGTTGCCGAGCAGGGGAGACCCGGCGAGGTTGATCACGACGTCGGCTCCGTCGATGACCGACTGGTCGACCTGGTCGGCGTAGGGGTCCCACTGCGACTCGTCGTCGGCCTGTGCCGGGTGTCGCACCAGCCGGGTCACCGTGTGGTCGCGGGTGCGCAGGCTCTGGGTCAGATGGGTGCCCAGGAATCCGGATGCTCCGGCAATGACGACGTCCATGGCCCAAGCCTGTCACGGTCCCCGTCACGCGCCAACGAGGCCATCCCGCGGATCGAGCCACGCAGTGGAAATGGCGACGGCGCGCGTCCCCGGTCTCCGGGTGACGCGCGCCGTCTGCGCTTCGTGCTGGGGTCTCAGACCTCGAACGAACCTGCCTCGAGGCGCTGCTTGACGTCCTGGAGGAAGCGGGCCGCGTCGGCGCCGTCGACGATGCGGTGGTCGTAGGTCAGCGACAGGTAGACCATCTGGCGGACCGCGATGGTCTCGCCCAGGTTCGGGTCGTCGATGACCACGGGCCGCTTGACGACCGTGCCGGTGCCGAGGATCGCGACCTGCGGCTGGTTGATGATCGGGGTGTCGAAGAGGGCGCCCACGCTGCCGGTGTTGGTCAGCGTGAACGTGCCACCCGAGAGCTCGTCCGGCTTCACCTTGTTGTTGCGGGTGCGGTCGGCGAGGTCGGCGATCTTGCGGGCCAGGCCGGCCACGTTGAGGTCGCCGGCGTTGTGGATCACCGGGCTGAGCAGGCCGCGCTCGGTGTCGACCGCGATGGCGAGGTGCTCGGCGTCGAAGTACGTGACCTCGCCCTTCTCGACGTCGACCTGCGAGTTCAGGGCCGGGTGGGCCTTGAGCGCGTCGATGGTCGCCTTGGCGAAGAACGGGAAGTACGAGAGCTTGACGCCCTCGCGGGCCACGAAGTCGGCCTTGATCGAGTCGCGGAGGCGACCGATGTTGGTGACGTCGACCTCGACCACCTGGGTGAGCTGGGCCGACACCTGGAGCGACTCGACCATGCGCTTGGCGATCACCTTGCGCAGGCGGCTCAGCGGCTCGGTCTTGCCGCGGAGCGGGGACGGCGTGGGTGCGGCTGACGCAGCAGGAGCGGAGGCACCAGGTGCAGCAGCGGCCGCGGCGGGAGCTGCCGGTGCCGGCGCCTCCTTGGCCTTGGCGGCGTCGAGCACGTCCTGCTTGCGGATCCGGCCACCGACGCCGGTACCGGTGACGCTGGCCAGGTCGACACCGTGCTGGTTGGCGAGCTTGCGCACCAGCGGGGTCACGTAGCCGGCGTCCTCGTTGCCGGAGCTGGCGGCCGAGGCGGCGGGCGCTGCGGGCGCTGCGGGGGCAGGAGCCTCTGCCGCCGGAGCGGCGGGTGCCTCAGCGGCGGGAGCGGCAGGAGCCTCAGCCGCCGGAGCGGCGGGTGCCTCAGCGGCGGGAGCCGCGGGTGCCTCAGCGGCGGGAGCCGCGGGTGCCTCAGCGGCGGGAGCGGCCGGTGCCTCGGCTGCTGCCGGGGCGGCACCCTTGTCACCGATCATCGCCAACACGGCGCCGACCTCGACGGTCTCGTCCTCGGCGACCTTCTGCTCGAGGAGCGTGCCGCCGACCGGCGAGGGGATCTCGGTGTCGACCTTGTCAGTGGAGACCTCGAGCAGCGGCTCGTCGACGGCCACGTCGTCACCGACGTTCTTCAGCCAGCGGGTGACGGTTCCCTCGGTGACCGACTCGCCCAGTTCGGGGAGCTTGACCTCGGTGCCCGCACCCGAGCCGCCGGACGCGGCGGGAGCAGCGGGCTCGGCGGGGGCTTCGGCGGGGGCAGCGGGCTCAGCCGGTGCCTCAGCGGCCGGAGCCTCGGCCGCGGGCGCTTCCGCGGCCGGAGTCTCGGCAGCGGGTGCCTCAGCAGGTGCCTCTTCGGCGGGGGCCTCCTCAGCAGGAGCTGCGCCACCACCTTCACCCTCAGCGCCGATCACGGCCAGGAGCCCGCCCACCTCGATGGTGTCGTCCTCGTTGGCCTTGATCTCGAGCAGGGTGCCGGCTACCGGCGAGGGGATCTCGGTGTCGACCTTGTCGGTCGAGACCTCGAGCAGGGGCTCGTCCATGGCCACCGAGTCGCCAACCTGCTTCAGCCAGCGGGTGACGGTGCCTTCGGTGACGGATTCGCCCAGCTCCGGGAGGGTGACTTCGGTGGCCATGTGTTTCCTTCGCTCGAATCTTCTGTGGGTCTGTACAGATCTTGGGGTGGTCAGGCGTGCGCGTGCAACGGTTTGCCGGCCAGGGCCAAGTGGGCCTCGCCGAGCGCTTCGTTCTGGGTCGGGTGGGCGTGCACCAGGGGAGCGACGTCCTCGGCGTATCCCTCCCAGTTGTAGATGAGCTGGGCTTCACCGATCAGCTCGCCGACGCGGGCGCCGACCATGTGCACGCCGACGACCGGGCCGTCCTTGCGGCGGACCAGCTTCACGAAGCCCTGGGTCTTGAGGATCTGGCTCTTGCCGTTGCCGCCCAGGTCGTAGGTCAGCGACTCGACCTCGCCGTACTTCTCCTGGGCCTGCTCCTCGGTGAGGCCGACGGAGGCGAGCTCGGGGTCGGAGTAGGTGACCCGGGGGATACCGGACTCGTCGATCACCTGGGGCGAGAGTCCCGCGAGCTCCTCGGCGACGAAGATGCCCTGCTGGAAGCCGCGGTGGGCGAGCTGCAGGCCCGGGACGATGTCGCCGACGGCGTACACGCCGGGCACGTTGGTGCGCAGCCGCTCGTCGGTGGTCACGAAGCCGCGGTCCATGGCGACGCCGACCTCGTCGTACCCGAGCCCGTCGGTGGTCGGCCCGCGGCCGACCGCGACGAGGAGGATCTCGGCCTCGATCGTCTTGCCGCCCTCGACGGTCACCACGACGCCGGAGTCGGTGGTCTTGACCGACTCGAAACGGGTGCCGGTGAGGAAGTTGATCTTGCGCTTGCGGAACGCGCGCTCGAGCACCTTGGAGGAGGCGGCGTCCTCGGCGGCGACGAGCCGGGGGAGTGCCTCGACGATGGTGACGTCGGCGCCGAAGGACTTCCAGACACTGGCGAACTCGCAGCCGATGACGCCGCCGCCGAGCACGATCGCGGAGGCCGGCACCCGGTCGAGACGCAGGGCGTGCTCGGAGGACATCACCCGCTCGCCGTCGATCTCGAGGCCGGGCAGGGAACGCGAGTAGGAGCCGGAGGCCAGCACCACGTTCTTGCCGGTGTACGTCGTTCCGGCGACCTCGACCGTCGTCGGGGAGGTCAGCTTTCCCTCGCCCTCGACCACGGTGATGCCGCGGGACTTGATCAGGCCGGTCAGCCCCTTGAAGAGACGGGAGACGACACCGTCCTTGTAGGCGTTGACCCCGGCCATGTCGATGCCCTCGAGCGTGGCCCGTACGCCGAACTGGCTGGCCTCTCGAGCGCTTTCGGCGACCTCTGCTGCATGCAGCAGGGCCTTGGTCGGGATGCACCCGACGTGGAGGCAGGTGCCTCCGAGATTGCCCTTCTCGACCAGAGCCACCGTGAGGCCCAGTTGAGCCGCGCGCAGGGCGCAGGCGTAGCCGCCCGAACCGGCTCCGAGAATGACCACGTCAAAGGTGTTGCCGGCCTGCGGTGTTGCCGCGTCTGCCACGTTGTCCTCCACTCCTGATGAAACGACGCCGCCCATCCTTGCACTAACTCCAACCGGGCCGACACCACCCTTCTTGCGGACGAGATGTCGACCCGTGCGTCACACTGTCCGCATGGGTTTGTTCGACCGATTCCGACGCGGCTCGCGCAGCAGCCGCCCCACCGGCGGTGCACGCACCGGCTCGACGAGCGTGCGCGCGGCCAGCGCCGCCGACGAGCAGCACCTGCGCGACTTCGTCACCTCGCGTCGGGGGGTCGAGGGTTTCGTGGAACCACGCACCGCGGTCAGTGACGTCACGTTGCTCCTGGTCGCCCACGACGGTGAGTGGACCCGCCGCCGGGTGGCGTCGGTGCAGTGGGCGCACAGCTTCGCCAACAAGCACCAGGTGCCGTCGTACGACGCCGCGGTGGTCGGCATCCCGCAGCGCATGCGCGACTACAACCGCCGGATGAAGAACCAGTGAGCGACACCGGCGAACGGCGCCGCATCGTGCTCCTGATCGATGCCGACAACGCCCAGGCCAGCAAGGTCGACGTGGTGCTCGACGACCTCGCCAACGAAGGCGAGGCGCGCACCCGACGGGCGTACGGCGACTGGGACGACTCGCACCTCAACCACTGGAAGGCCGTCCTCCATGAACGGGCCATCCGACCGGTCCAGCAGTACGCCCTCACCAAGGGCAAGAACGCCAGCGACATCGCGCTCGTGGTCGACGCGATGGACCTGCTGCATCGTGACCAGCCCGACGCCTTCGGCCTGATGTCCAGCGACGCCGACTTCACCCCGTTGGTGATGCACTTGCGTGAGCGGGGCGCCGACGTCTTCGGGTACGGCGACTCCAAGTCACCGGCCCCGTTCGTGAACGCCTGCACGAAGTTCCTCCACCTCGACAAGATCGTCTCCTCCGACGACGTCGACGAACCGTCGGATGCCGCGACCTCGGCGCCGCCGACCCGGGTCCCGACTCCCAAGCTTCGCGGTGACGCGGCCCTCGTGAAGCTCCTCCGTGAGGCGGTGTCGGGCACCGCCGACGAGTCGGGTTGGGCGCGGGCCTCGGCGGTCGGGCAACGGATCCGCAACCAGTCGTCGATGGATCCCCGCAACTACGGCTACCAGCGGGTCACCGACCTGCTGCGGGCCACCGAGCTCTTCGAGAGCCGTGACGACTCCACCTCGGCGGTGTCGTTCCGCGATCGGCGCCACCAGGGCGTCCAGGGCCCGGCGAAGAAGACCCAGCCCAAGAAGGCCCAGGCGAAGAAGGCCTGAAAGACGAACGGGTCCACGCCGAAGCGGCGTGGACCCGTTCGTGTCGTCGGTGTGCTCAGGCGTCGCCGGACGCTGCCTCGGCGGATGCGGCCTCGGCGCGGGCGGCGACGTACTCCACGAGTGTGGCGACACCGAAGCCCGTCCCGCCGGGCGGCGTGTGGCCGTGGGCGCCGCCGGTGTTGTAGCCGGGACCGGCGATGTCGAGGTGCGCCCACGGGATGCCGTCGGTGAACTCTCGCAGGAACGCGGCCGCGAAGAGCCCGCCGCCCCAGCGCACCCAGTCGTGCTGCGCGATGTCGGCGACCTTGCTGCTCTTGATGCGCTCGGCCATCTCGTCGGGGATCGGCATGTGCCAGAACGCCTCGCCGGTGGACTGGGCGGCCGCCTCGACGTCGGCGACGACGTCGTCCGAACCCATCAGGCCCGCAACCTTCTCACCGAGCGCGACGACCATGGCGCCGGTCAGGGTGGCGATGTCGATGATGGTGTCGGGCTTCTCCTCGGCGGCCATCACGAGTGCGTCGGCCAGGATGAGCCGGCCCTCTGCGTCGGTGTTCGTGACCTCGACCGTCGTGCCGCCCCGGATCGTCAGGACGTCGCCGGGGCGCATCGCGGCACCGGAGATCATGTTCTCCGCCATCGGCGCCCACGCAGTCACCTTGACCGGCAGGCCGAGCCTCGCGATCAGGAACAGCGCCTGGATGACGCTGGCCGCACCGGCCATGTCCTCCTTCATGGTCACCATCGAGTTGGCCGGCTTGATCGTGTAGCCGCCCGAGTCGTAGGTGATGCCCTTGCCGACCAGCGCCACGTGGCCGGTCGCACCCTCGGGCGACCAGGTCAGCCTGACCATGCGCGGGGGAGTCTCCGACCCGCCGCCGACGCCGAGGATGCCGCCGCAGCCGTCGGCCGCGAGGTCCTTCTCGTCCCACACCTTGAGGTCGATCTTCGGGGCACCCCGACCCTTGGTCAGGGCGGCGTGCTGGGCCACGACCTCCTCGGCGAACGACGGCGGGTTGAGGTCGTTGGCCGGACGGTTGACCCACTGGCGGGTGAGGTTCTGGGCCTCCACGAACAGCTGCGCGCGGTCGAACGCGGCGACGGCCTCCTGCTGGCGGGCGATGCTGCTGAGCACGACGATCTCGCCGGCCGCGGTGCTCTCGGGCAACGAGTCGCGCTTGAAGTCGGTGAACGTGTAGCCGCCCAGGAGGTAGCCCTCGGTCACGGCGCGCACCAGCTCCGGCGATTCGGCCGGCAGGGCCAGGGCGACGGACGCCGCGTTGGTCACCGCACGTGACGCGGCGCCGGTTGCCCGGCGTACGACGGCGGGGGTCAGCTTCTGCTGGTCACCGAGCCCGACGAGCAGCAGCAGCGGGGCGTTGATCGTGCCGCTGGTGGGGATCTTGGCGGTCTCGCCGACCTTCCCGGTGAATCCGAGGCTGGCCAGCAGGGGGCGGAACTTGCGCCCGTAGGCGGTGGCCACGTCCTCTCCGCCCGTGGCGATGGTCGGGCCCTTGCCGTTCCTGGCAACACCGACGATCACCACGTCGGCTCGGGTCTTGGCGGGGCTGGCGCTGCGGAGTGTGTACGTCGTCACATCGAGCACTGTAGTTGGGATAGGTTCGGCCCATGTCCGACGCATCCTCGTTGCTCACCTCACCCCTCCACGACAGGCACATTGCCCTTGGCGCGAAGTTCGCAGAATTCGGCGGCTGGTCGATGCCGCTGGAGTACTCCTCCGGCGTGGTCAAGGAGCACACCGCCGTCCGTGAGGCGGTCGGCATCTTCGACGTCAGCCACCTCGGCAAGGCCATGGTCACCGGCCCCGGTGCCGCGGCCTACGTCAATGCCACGCTCTCCAACGACCTCGGCCGGATCGCCCCCGGCAAGGCGCAGTACACGCTCTGCTGCGACGACGCCACCGGCGGCATCGTCGACGACCTGATCGCGTACTACCAGGACGACGAGCACATCCTGCTGGTCCCGAACGCCGCCAACACCGCCGAGGTCGTACGCCGCCTGCAGGCCGGCGCACCCGAGGGGGTGCACGTCACGAACCACCACAAGGAGTACGCCGTCCTCGCCGTCCAGGGCACCAGGTCCGACGAGGTGCTCGAGAAGGTCGGCCTGCCGACCGGTCACGACTACATGTCGTTCGTCGAGGCGAAGCTGGCCGGCGACGAGTTCCAGGGCCTCGGTGTCGTGGTCTGCCGCACCGGCTACACGGGCGAGCGCGGCTACGAGCTGATCGCGAAGAACGAGATCGCCGGCGCCCTCTGGGACGCCCTCGTCGCGGCCGGCGAGGAGTTCGGCCTGCTGGCCTGTGGGCTCGGTGCCCGCGACACTCTGCGCACCGAGATGGGCTACCCGCTCCACGGCCAGGACATCTCCCTCGACGTCACCCCCAGCCAGGGCCGGGTCGGTTGGGCGGTCGGCTGGAAGAAGGACGCCTTCTGGGGCCGCGACGTGCTCCTCGCCGAGCGCGAGAAGGGTGTCGACCGCTTGCTGCGCGGTCTCGTCGCCGTCGGCCGTGGCATCCCGCGCCCCGGCATGTCCGTCCGGCTGACCGCCGACGTCCCGCTGTGCGAGGTCACCTCCGGCACGTTCTCCCCGACGTTGAAGAAGGGCATCGGCCTGGCGCTGGTCCCGAAGTTCGTCGAAGACGGCTCCGAGGTCGCGGTCGACGTCCGCGGTCGGCGCGAGGTCTTCACCGTGGTCAAGCCCCCGTTCGTCGACACCTCCGTCCGCGAGTCCTGACCAACCGTGCACTCTTGATGCGCGAACCGTGGATTCTTGACGTCCGAGCCGTGGATCCTTGCGGTCCCGCACCAAGAATCCACGGCTCGAAGCGCAACAACCCACGGTTCGCGCATCAATGAGGCACGGTTCGCGCGGTCAGGAGAGGGCGAGGAGGGTGAGGAGCAGGCTGGCGGTGAAGGTCATCTCGACGCCGGCACCGTAGACGTCACCGGTCACGCCGCCGAACCTGTTGCGGGCCCGCAGCGCGAGGAGTACGCCGGGCAGCAGCGATGCGGCACTCGCCACCGCGAGTCGAACTCCGAGCCCGGGATCGAGCCCGAGACCGATCCCGTCGCCCCAGCCCGGGGCGAGGTCTGACAGGGCGACCAGGGCCGAGGCGGCTGCGCCGACCAGGACCAGTCCGAGAACGGCACCCCCGAGACCGACACTGGTCGCGACCGTGGCACCCAGCCCGTCGGGACGGGCCGCGGGGAACCAGCGGGTGCACAGCAACGGCAGCACGCCGCGGCTGACGACGAGGGCGACGGCAAGCGCCGGGGGACCCCAACCCAGCCAGATCGCCTGCTGCAGTGCAGCTGCCTGCAGCATCAGGGCCACGACGAGCGTGACCACGCCGAACGGGCCGATGTCGGACTGCTTCATCACGGCCAGGGCGCCCTCGCCGCGGCGCCCGGAACCGAGCCCGTCGGCCACGTCGGCCAGCCCGTCGAGGTGCATGCCGCGGGTCAGCCACGCCAACGCCCCGAGCACCATGACGGCCAGCACCCAGGCGCCGAGGCCGACGTCGCGGTCGACGGCGAACCACAGTGGCCCGGCGGTCAACAGGGCCAGCAGGCCACCGCCGAGCGGAGCCAGCACCATGGCGCGGCCGGCTACCTGCCGGTCCACCCGCGACGGCGGTGGCACCCGCAGCGAGGTGAGGGTGCCGAGCATCAACCAGACCGCGTTCACAGCTCCACCACGCGTCCGGCGACGCACCAGCGCACGTCCTCGGTCTCGGCGGCCAGGCGGCTGTTCAGTCGCCCCATCTCGTCGCGGAACCGCCGCAGCGACGCACGGTCCGGCACCAGCCCCTGACCGACCTCGTTGGTGACGGCGACGACCCGGCGGTTCGTCGTACGCCAGGCCGCGACGAGGTCTGTGACCTCGCCCGTCACCAGGTCGGCCGCGCCCGCGGCCCAGATGGCGTCGTCCCAGGCGTCGTGCCGATCCATGATCCGGGTCAGCCAGAGCGTCAGGCAGTCCACGAGCAGGGGCCCGCCGTCGGCCGAGAGCAGTGCGACGAGGTCGAGGGTCTCGACAGTGCTCCAGTGCTGGGGTCGCCGCTGCTGGTGGACTCGCACCCGCTCGACCCACTCCGGGTCGTCCGAGCGGGGGTAGGAGGTGGCCACGTAGGTCACGTCGTCGTCGGCCAACAGGCGCTCGGCCTCGGTCGACTTGCCACTGCGGGCCCCGCCGATCACCAAGGTTCGGCCGGGTCCGGTGCCCGATCGCCCGGAAGGATGCGATCTGCTGTCACCGGGTGACTGCGATCCGGATCCTTGTTCCGTGTCGCCCCTCTTGTTGGTGCCCAACTCGGTCCCGTCGGCGACCACGCGGGCGCCGTGCGCCGAAAGTCGCCGCGACAGCTCGGGCGTGGGCGGATTGTGGTGGGAGAGATGTACCGCGACCAGATCGGTGTCCGACGTGATGGCACCGGCCGCACGCAGGAGCCGCACCTGTTCGGCGAACGACGGCAGGTCGAGGTGGGCGGTGCCGTGGGTGAGGAAGTCGCCGAACGTCTCCTCGAGCAGCACCACGTCGTACGCCGCATCGGCGACGGCCGTGACGGTCGAGGACGGCAGCGGCCCGGTGTCGGTGGCATACAGCACCCGGCCGCTGGGCGCAGTGACGTCGTAGAGCACGGCGTCGCTGGTGTGGTTCGCGCCGAGCACGCGGACCACCCCGCCGTCGAGCGTGAGGACGTCGCCGGGTGCCACCGCGTGGAAGCGCACGTGGGTGTCGGGTGCCAGCCACTGCCGCGCCGAGTCGATCACCGACGCCGGCCCGACCACGTCGAGCGGTTCGTCCGGCGAGGTGACCCACGAGCGGTAGAGCAGGAACGCCGGAGCCGTGTGGTCGGGGTGGTCGTGGGTGAGCAGCACGTGGCGTACGCCGGACAGCGGCACGCCCAGGCGTTCGGCAGTGCGCAATGTCTCGGGGCCGCAGTCGAGCAGGAACGTGTCGACCAGGGCCGAGGTCTGGGCCCGCACCTCGCCCGCCGTACGGGCTGAAGTGCAGGAGGCGCAGGTGCAGAACGGGTTGGGCCAACCGTCGGCCGAGCCCGTGCCCAGTATCCGGATGCTCATCGCTCGAACCTCACGTCGGGATTGAAGGCGGCCAGCCGGGAGACGCGTCTCAGTGCGCGCAGCAGGGGAGTGCCGACGAGCAGGACCAGGAGGAAGGTGAAGATGCCGCGGGCCAGGTCCCAGACCACCGACGTGGTCACGTAGTAGCGCGCGTAGGCGGCCAGGTTCGTCGCGGTCGAGGCTCCCTCGGTGAAGCTCAGCCCGTCGCCGTACTGCCCGAACGGCCAGAACCAGAGGTTCATCAAGGCGCCGTAGAGCAGGCCGAGACCGAAGCCGAGCACGGCCAGGGTGACCACCTCGAAGCGGCCCTGCCGGCGCGGCAGGCATCCGGACAGGAAGCCGACCCAGCCCGCGGCCATCATCTGGAACGGCAGCCAGGGGCCGACCCCTCCGGTGATCAGGGCGCCGATGAACAGGGACAGGCAGCCCTGCACGAAACCGAACCCGCGGCCGAAGACCCGGCCGCCGAGCATGATCAGCGCGAAGCTCGGCTCGAGTCCGGCGACGCCGGGGGAGAGCGCACGCAGTGCGCCACCGACCGCGGAGAGCATGCCCAGCAGGGCGATCGCCTTCGAGTCGATGCCGCCGGCGTTGAGCTCGGCCAGCACGATGGCGGCCAGCAGCGGCAGGATCAAGGCGAAGATCCACGGCGCGTCGTTGCCGTGCGAGGACGCCTCGACCCCGCCGCCCGGCTGGAAGATGAACGGCCAGCCGAACGCGCCGAGCGTGACGATGCTGGCCAGCATCAGCGCGACGGCTGCGGAGGCGTGCACCCGGACCGCGGTGACGTCACTCATGCCTGCCCCAGCGCGGTGGCCACGTCGTGCACGGTCAGCCAGGGCTGCGGGGCCATCACCTTCGCCACCTGGGGGGCGAACGCGGGGGAGGAGACCACCACGTCGGGGGCGGCGCCGTCGGCCACGATCTCGCCGTCGGCGAGTACGACGACCCGCGAGGCGACCTCGGCGACCAGCTCGACGTCATGGGTGGCGAACACGACACCGTGTCCGGCGTCGGCCAGCTGGTGCAGCATCTCGACCAGCTGGTGCTTGGCGACGTAGTCCAGCCCGCGGGTCGGTTCGTCGAGCAGGAGGAGGCGCGGCTCCGAGGCGAGCACGATCGCCAGGGCCACGCTGAGCTTCTGGCCCTCGGAGAGGTCGCGCGGATGCTGGTCGTCGGGGATGCCCGGGGCAAGCCGGTCGAGCAGCTTGCGCGTGGTGCCGCCGTCCACTCCGGCATCACGGTCGGCCATCGCACACTCGTCGGCGACCGTCGCCGCATAGAGCAGGTCGGCCGGCACCTGGGGCACCAGGCCGACGTCATCGGCGAAGACGCGACCCGATGTCGGCTTGTGCAGGCCGACGACCGTGCGCAGGAGCGTCGACTTGCCGGATCCGTTGCGGCCCATCAGCGCGACGATCTCGCCGGCCTTCACCGTGGCCGTGATGCCGCGGAGGACCGGTCGCCTCGGATAGCCGGCGACCAGGTCGCGCACCACGGCCACGTCGTCCCCGAGGGTCGAGGCGCGGTGCGCCGGCGGTTGTACGTCGGCCAGCTGCTCGCGCAACGTGACCGAGCGGCGGCGCGCATCACGCACGGTCAGCGGCAGTGGACTCCAGCCGGCCACCCGCCCCAGCTGGACGACCGGCGGCGCGATCGGCGTACGGGCCAGGATGTCGGCGGGCAGGCCTGACTCGACCGGTGAGCCGTTTCCGGGAACGTGGATGATGCGGTCGACGTACTGCACCACCCGTTCGAGCCGGTGCTCGGCCAGCAGCACGGTGATGCCGAGGTCGTGGACGAGTCGTTGCAGGGTGGCGAGGACGTCCTCGGCGCCGAGCGGGTCGAGGGCCGAGGTGGGCTCGTCGAGCACGAGGACGCGCGGGTGAGTGGTGAGCACGGCCCCGATCGCGACCCGTTGCTGCTGCCCGCCGGACAGGTGGGTCAGCGGACGGCCGCGCAGGTCGGCCAGGCCCAGGAGGTCGAGGGTCTCCTCGACGCGCTTGCGCATGGTCGCCGGAGAGATGCCGAGCGACTCCATGCCGTAGGCGAGCTCGTCCTCGACGTTGTCGGTGACGAAGCCGGCGAGCGGATCCTGGCCCACGAAGCCGACCACGTCGGCCAGGTCCCGGGGGCGGTGCGTCGCGGTGTCGCGGCCGTCGACCACGACGCGTCCGCGCAGGGTGCCACCGCTGAAGTGCGGCACCAGCCCGTTGACCGCGCGCAGCAAGGTCGACTTGCCGCTGCCGGTGCGCCCCATCACCAGTGCCATCTCACCTTCGGGGATGTGCAGGTCGACGTCGGTCAGCGTGGGCGTGGGGGCGCTCGCATAGGTGATCGTGACGTGGTCGAAGACGATCATGCGGCCACCTCGAGATCGCGCTCTCGACGGGAGGGCGGTGGCAACGGCAGCGGTGGCGCGACGAACGCCGGCAGCAGGCCGACCAGGATTCCGGCGCAGGCCAGCATCGGCACCGGCGGCACGTCCGACACCGATGCAAGCACGAGCGTCGTCGGATCGACGCGCACCTGCCAGAACGTCAGCACGGCGGCCGTCAGCCCACTGGCCACGACCAGCAGCTCGGGCAACGCCCACGGGTCGGGGCGGTAGCGGGTGCGGCCGGTGCGCTTCCCGCCGACGACCAGTCCGGCCACTCCGAGGAGGCACCCGACGGCCAGTGCGGGCAGGCCCATCCAGCTGGACGCGGTGCCGTTGAGGATGCCGTAGATGCCCAGGCAGACCCCGACCATGCCGGTGACGACAAGGGCCGAGGTGAGGCGTCGTTGGCGCGGGTCGGAGACCGTCGTGCGTCCGTAGCCACGCGAGTCCATCGCCGCGGCCAGGGCGACCGACCGCTCCAGGGCACCCTCGAGCATCGGCATCGCGAGACGGCCGAAGCGGCGGATCCGCCCTCTGCTGCCGCCGCGCAGTCGCGCCGCGTCGCGCACCCGGCGGGCGTCGGTGGCCAGCTGCGGGGCGAAGGTCAACGCGATGATGCAGGCCACGCCGATCTCATAGAGGGCGGCCGGCACGTAGCGGAGCAGCTGCCGGGCGCTGCCGAGGGCGTTGGCGGCACCGATGCAGCAGAAGATGGCGGCCAGCTGCAGGGCGACGTACAACGCGGTGAGCAGGCCCTCGAGGGTGACTGGCCCACCGAGCTGGATGCCGGTCGAGTCCGGCAGCGGGATCTCCGGCAGCGTGAACATCACGGTCGTGCCCTGGGTGTTGCCCGAGAGCAGGGTCTGGAAGACCAGGTGGATCACGATGACCAGCATCGCGAGCCGGAAGAACAGGGCGTACGACGACGCCCACGGGGTGTCGCCACGTCGGGCCGAGACGACGAACCAGGTGACCGCCATGATCAACAGCAGCGGCACCGGGTTCGTCGTACGACTCGCGGCGGCGGCCAGCCCGATTGCCCACAACCACCACGCGCCCGGGTGCAGGGCACGCGGGTAGGTGATCAGGTGGTGGGGGCGCACGGGGTGTCGATCAGGCGGCTGAGCGGTTGCGACGGCTCAGGTAGAAGCCGCCGGCGAGGAGCACCACGATGAGGCCGCCGACGCCGAGCAGGACGCCGGTGTTGCTGTCGTCCTTGTCGTCATTGGCCTTGGACGAGTCGGAGGCGCCCTTGTCGTCGGAGGACGCGGTGGCGAACTCGACGTTGCCCTCGTCGGCAGGCGTTCCGGCGTCGGCCTTCTCGTCGGCGCAACCCGTGGCGGGGTAGCCGCTGATGCCGCACAGCAGCGGGCCGAACGACGACTTCTTGGTGCGCAGGTCGGGCGCTACTGCTTGGAGGGTCTGCAGGCCGTTGGCCTTCTCGGGCACGACGGCACACAGCGCCTCGGGCTGGGGGACCTCGGCGCCGTTGGCGTCGGCCTCGACGCCGTAGTCGATCAGCACGGCCACGCGCTTCTCGCCGGCAGCGGCCTCCTTGTCGCCGCAGACCGAGTCGAAGTTGACCGTCGCGAGGTCGGCGCGCGGGAGGTTGGGCTTCTTGAAGTCCGCCGGGGCTGCGTAGCGGTAGCCCTCGACGGAACCGTCGGCCGGCGTCGCACCGGCCGGTCCGGTCTCCTGGGTGACGAAGGCACCGTCGGTCACCGTGTAGTAGGCCCAGTAGCGGTAGACGTCGGCGGCGTGGGCGCTGCCGGGCGTGGCAGCGATGACCAGTCCGGCAAGGAACAGCGAGATCGCGGTGGCGATCGAGGAGCGGAGCGAACGCATGGGCGGGAGCCCTTCTTGATGAGTGGGGCACACGGAGCTGAACCGGACCCGGAGCGTCCGGCTCCCGATCCGCAGACCTCGACGGGTGGAGCCACCATCCCGTCCGGTGTTCCGGCTTTACGGCTGCGGGTCAGCGCCGGACTCTCACCGGCTTCCCCAGAGCGGGACGTGCAGTACGACGCGTTGCCGCGGGGTACCACGCCGAAATCTGCCACCGCCGCCCCCGTTCGTCAAAGATGGTCCGGCTAGTCTCACCCCATGGCAAACGTTCCCGAAGAGCCGCCGACCTTCAAGCCGAGCCCCCAGCCGCCCACTCCGTGGGTCTGGCGACTCGAGGACGCCACGGGCGCCGTGGTGGAGATCACCGGCGACCTGGCCGGCCAGACGTTCTCCAGCCAGGCGGACGCGGAGTCGTGGGTGGGGGAGTTCTACGCCGAGCTGGCCGCCGAGGGTGTCGACGCGGTGACCCTGTTCGAGGCCGAGCGTGAGGTCTACGGCCCGATGTCACTGCACGCCTGACCCTGCACGCCTGACGCGGTGCTGGTGCCCTGACTGTTCGGCGACACGCCGTACGGCGTTGGCCTGCGCGGGGTACAGGGAAGTTAAAGTGCAGAAATAGGTGAAGGGCCCTCGCAAGTATGAGTTGCAAGGGCCCTTCGTTTGACCGGTACCGGTGACGCAAACCGATCGACAGTCCTTTGTGTCCGGCCCCAGTGACTTCGTCACCCAGTCACTGCGTCGAGTTGCCCCGACGTGTGAACCTTGCTTCCGGACTGTCCCGCTCTTCCCGGAGGAAGTGCGTAGGCACAGTTCTATGTCGTGTGACCCGCGCCACGCAAGGGTTTCCGGGAACATTCCCTTGGTTCTACAGGTAATGCGCGTGTCGTCCACAGAGCCGGTGTGGGTTGTCCACAGAATCCCGACGTCCCTCCACAGGCAGCAGGTCGGCTGCGGTCGAACTGGCGACGGGTTGGCACGAACCGGCGACTGGTCAGCGGGCCAGGGCCAGCAGTGCGTCCAGGACCTGCTCGCCGTGCTCGCGCTCGGCGTCGGTGGTGCCACCGGGCGGCAGGTCGGCCCGCGGGACGGGTGCGACCTCCCCGGGGAGTACGACGCGGTGGCCGGCCTTCGGGTGGAAGACGTACGTCGTGTCCTGGCCGTGCCGGGACCGGCGCGAGACGATCTCCTCGCAGAACCGGCCCGCCGGCCAGACCCGGTCGTCCCCTCCGGCAGCGACGAGCACGTCGGCGTCGATCTTCTCGACCGGGATGGTGACCTCGTCACGCTGCCCGTTCAGCTCGGCCAGGCTGGCCTCGTGCAGGGCACACGTGTCGGCGAGGTCGCGTCCGGCCTGCTCGACGTACGGCACCCCGGGCAGGGGTTCGCCGTGCCAGGTCCACTTGGCATCGTGCACCGGCCGGTCATCGACCATGTCCGAGGTCTCCCACACGACGGAGGTGGGGGAGAGCGCCACGACAGCGGAGATGCGGATGTCGCGGATCGCCAGCAGCAGTGCGGCCTCCGCGCCGAACGACGTACCCAGGACGCCGATGCGACGGGCCTGCCCGGCGAGCCGGTCGAGCGGCTCCCGGAAGGTCTCCAGGGGGATGCGGCGGGGTGTGGCGGGCTGGCCGGGGCCGCCGAACCACTGGACCGGTTCGGCGGCGATGCCGTGGGAGCGGAGCACCTCGCACCGCTGCGTCTCGAGACGTCCGGAGGATCCGGAAAGGACCAGTAGTCCGAGTTCGGTGTGGGTCACCCATCCATGGAAGCACGCGTCGTAGGCTGCAGGGGTGCAGGCATACCTCGATCTGGTCCAACGTGTCCTCGACGACGGCGTCGAGAAGGACGACCGCACCGGCACCGGCACTCGCAGCGTCTTCGGGCACCAGATGCGCTTCGACCTCTCCGCCGGCTTCCCGATGGTGACCACGAAGAAGATCCACACCCGTTCGGTGTTCGCCGAGCTGCTGTGGTTCCTGCGTGGCGACACCAACGTGAAGTGGCTCCAGGACCGCGGCGTCACGATCTGGGACGAGTGGGCCGACGACAACGGTGACCTCGGTCCGGTCTACGGCTACCAGTGGCGCTCCTGGCCCACGCCCGACGGCCACCACGTCGACCAGATCAAGCAGGTCATCGACCAGATCCGCACCAACCCTGACTCCCGCCGCCACATCGTCTCTGCGTGGAACGTCGCCGACATCCCCGAGATGGCGCTGGCGCCGTGCCACACGATGTTCCAGTTCTACGTCGCCCCTCAGGACGACGGGCCGGGCCGTCTGAGCTGCCAGCTCTACCAGCGCAGTGCCGACGTCTTCCTGGGCGTGCCGTTCAACATCGCCTCCTACGCCCTCCTCACCCACATGGTGGCCCAGGTGGCCGGGCTCGAGGTCGGCGACTTCGTGCACACCCTCGGCGACGCGCATCTCTACTCCAACCACCTCGACCAGGCCCGCCTGCAGCTGACCCGCGAGCCGCGCGCGCTGCCGACGCTGCACCTCGACCGCTCGGTGACCGAGATCGACGGGTTCGACCTCGACCACATCTCGATCGAGGGCTACGACCCGCACCCGGGCATCAAGGCCCCCATCGCCGTATGACGCGACGTCACCCTCGCCGAGCAGCTCACACACGAGCCGTGGATTCTTGATGCGCGAACCGGCAGTTCTTGATGCGCCAATCGTGGATCCTTGCGGTGCCGACCGGCGCGTGGTCATGGTGGCGGCGTACGCCGGCAACCGGGTGATCGGCAACAAGGGCGAGATCCCGTGGCGCATCCCCGAGGACTTCGCGCACTTCAAGCGGGTCACCCTCGGTCACACCCTGGTGATGGGGCGGGCGACGTACGACTCGATCGGCCGGCCACTGCCCGGGCGTACGACGATCGTGGTCACCCGCGATCGTGACTGGACCGCCGGCGAGTACGCCGACCAGGTGCTGGTCGCGCACTCGCTCGAGGAGGCCTTGGCCCTGGCCACCGGCCAACCCGGCGACACCGTGATCGCAGGCGGCACCCAGATCTACGAGCAGGCGATGCCGCTGGCCACCCATCAGGTGCTCACCGAGATCGACCTCGAGCCCGAGGGCGACGCGCACTTCCCCGACTTCGACCCGGCCGAATGGGCCGAGAAGGAGCGGGTCCCCGGCCCCGGGCTCGACTGGGTCTGGTGGGAACGCATCGCGCCGCCGCCCACGATCGAGGTGGCGGCGGTCGCCTTCGTCCGCGACCGGCAGGTGCTCACCGTCCGCAAGCGAGGCACCGACAGGTTCATGCTGGTGGGCGGCAAGTTCGAGCCGGGGGAGGCGCCGATTGATGCCGCCCGTCGTGAGGCGGAGGAGGAGGTCGGACTCCGGCCCGGCGAGCTGCTTCCGCTCGGCAGCTTTCTCGCGCTGGCCGCCAACGAGCCCGGTCACCTCGTGCAGTCCGACGCGTTCCTGACCACGCCTGACGCCGAACCGGTGATCGCCTCCGAGATCGAGGAGATGCGCTGGATGGGCCTCGACGACGCGTACGACGACCTCGCGCCGCTGCTGGAGCACCACGTGCTGCCGTTGCTGCGCGAGCGCTTCCCGGCCTGAGCGCGCCACGTCCGTTGGGGCACGCATGACAGGGTGAACGCATGGAACTCCGTGTCTTCACCGAACCCCAGCAGGGCGCGACGTACGACGACCTCCTGAAGGTCGCCCTGGCCGCAGAGCGACTCGGCTTCGGAGCGTTCTTCCGCTCGGACCACTACCTCGGCATGGGCACCGAGGGCCTGCCCGGCTCCACCGACGCGTGGACCACGCTGGCCGGCCTGGCCCGCGAGACCACGACCATCAGGCTCGGCACCCTGATGACGTCGGCGACGTTCCGGCACCCCGGCCCGTTGGCGGTCCAGGTGGCGCAGGTCGACCAGATGAGCCGAGGGCGGGTCGAGCTCGGCATCGGGGCGGGCTGGTTCGAGGCCGAGCACTCGGCGTACGGCATTCCCTTCCCGTCGACGAAGGAGCGGTTCGACCGCTTCGAGGAACAGCTCGCGATCATCACCGGCCTGTGGGCGACGCCCGTGGGGGAGCGGTTCTCGTACGACGGCGCCACCTGGCCGATCACCGACTCCCCGGCGCTGCCCAAGCCCGCGCAGGCGAAGCCGCCGGTGCTGATCGGCGGCCTCGGCAAGCGTCGTACGCCGGAGCTGGCCGCGCGCTACGCCGACGAGTTCAACCTGCCGTTCGTCGACGAGGAGACCACCGCGACCCAGTTCGGCCGCGTCCGCGCAGTGTGCGAGGCGATCGACCGCGACCCCGCTTCGCTGCACTGGTCCAACGCGCTGGTGCTCTGCGTGGGCCGCGACGAGGCCGAGATCAAGCGGCGGGCCGAGGCGATCGGTCGCGAGCCCGACGAGCTCCGTGAGAACGGCCTGGCCGGCACGCCTGACGAGGCGATCGCCAAGATCAAGCGCTTCGAGGCGCTCGGCGCGGAGCGGATCTACCTGCAGGTGCTGGACCTGGCCGACCTCGACCACCTGGAGGTCGTGGCCGCCGAGGTCATGCCGCACGTCTGAGGTCTCGGAGACCAGCCTCACGTCCCATGGCGGTCGGGTCGTGCGTGGAGTCCGGGCCGGGGAGCGATAGCCTGTCCCCATGACCTCCGCTGCCCCCGACGCGCCCTTCGGTCGCGTGCTCACCGCGATGGCCACTGCGTTCCACGACGACGACTCCGTCGACTTCGAGGGCACCCAGAAGATCGCCAAGCACCTGGTCGACAACGGCCACGACGGCATCGTGGTCTCCGGCACCACCGGCGAGTCGCCGACGACCACGGTCGAGGAGGACGGCCAGATCCTGGCGGCGGTCCGTGACGCGGTCGGAGCCGACATCAAGCTGGTGGCGGGCGTTGGCACCAACACCACCGTGCACTCGATCGAGCTGGCCAAGCAGGCCGAGAAGAACGGCGCCGACGGCCTGTTGCTGGTCACCCCCTACTACAACAAGCCGTCCCAGAAGGGCGTGCTCCACCACTTCACGCAGGTGGCCACGGCCACCGACGTGCCGGTGATGCTGTACGACGTCCCGGGTCGCACTGCCACCCAGATTGCCCTCGAAACCTATGCTGAGGCGATCAAGATCAAGTCGGTCATCGCGGTGAAGGACGCGGTCGGTGACTTCGCACGCGGGGTACGCCTGCGCGAGCTCGGCTACGCGGTCTACTCCGGCGACGACATCGCCAACCTCGGCTGGTTGGCCCATGGCGCCGTCGGCGTCGTCTCGGTCGTCGCTCACGCTGCCGGCAACGAGACCAGGGCCCTGGTCGACGCCTACCTGGCCGGCGACACGGCTGAGGCCCTCACCATCTTCACGCGCCTGCTCCCCGCGATCGACGCCGTCATGGGCGTCCCCAACTACGGAGCGACCACCGCCAAGGCAGCACTTCAGCTGCTCGGCGTCATCGACAACCGGCATGTCCGCAGCCCCCTCGTCGAACTCGACGACGACGAAGTCGCCGCACTTCGCACCGGGCTCGCGGCCTCCGGTCTCATCTGAGGAGCACCCTTTGAGCCATCCGCACCCCGAGCTCTCCGCACCGCACGACCTGCCGGAGGGTGGACTGCGGATCACCCCGCTGGGCGGCCTCGGCGAGGTCGGACGCAACATGACGGTCTTCGAGTACGACGGCCGCCTGTTGATCGTCGACTGTGGCGTCCTGTTCCCCGAGGACCACCACCCCGGCGTCGACCTGATCCTGCCCGACTTCGAGTCCATCCGTGACCGCCTCGACCAGGTCGAGGCGCTCGTGCTGACCCATGGCCACGAGGACCACATCGGTGCCACGCCGTACCTCCTCCGCGAACGCGGCGACATCCCGCTGGTCGGCTCCGAGCTGACCCTGGCGCTGCTCGGCTCGAAGCTGCGCGAGCACCGCCTCCGCGAGACGGTGCACCACGTGGTCAAGGAGGGCGACACGATCACCTTCGGGCCGTTCGACCTCGAGTTCGTCGCGGTCAACCACTCGATCCCCGACGCGCTGGCCGTGGCGATCCGTACCGGCGCCGGTCTCGTGCTGCACACCGGCGACTTCAAGATGGACCAGCTGCCGCTCGACGGCCGGATCACCGACCTCAACGCGTTCGCCCGGCTCGGTGACGAGGGCGTCGACCTCTTCATGACCGACTCGACCAACGCCGAGGTGCCCGGCTTCACGACGACCGAGAAGAGCATCGGGCCGGTGCTCGACAGCGTCTTCCACAAGTCGCGCGACCAACGCATCATCGTGGCCTGCTTCGCCTCCCACATCCACCGCGTGCAGCAGGTGCTCGACGCCGCGGTGGCCCACGGCCGCAAGGTCGCGTACGTCGGCCGCTCGATGGTGCGCAACATGGCGATCGCCAAGGAGCTCGGCTACCTCAAGGTGCCGCCGGGCGTGATCGTCGACGCCAAGGAGCTGGCCGACCTCGCGCCGCACAAGCAGGTGTTGATCTCGACCGGCTCCCAGGGTGAGCCGCTGAGTGCCCTGTCGCGGATCGCCCAGCGCAATCACAACTTCGTGCACATCGAGGAGGGCGACACCGTCGTCCTGGCTTCGTCGCTGATCCCCGGCAACGAGAACGCTGTCTACCGGGTGATCAACGGACTCGCCCGGTGGGGCGCCAACGTCGTGCACAAGGGCAACGCCCTCGTCCACGTCAGCGGCCACGCCAGCGCCGGCGAGCTGCTCTACTGCTACAACATCGTGAAGCCGAAGAACGTGCTGCCGATCCACGGCGAGATCCGGCACATGCGCGCCAACGCCGCCCTGGCCCGTGAGACCGGCGTCGAGAACGTCGTCATCGCCGAGGACGGCGTCGTGGTCGACCTGATCGACGGCAAGGCCGAGATCGCCGGCAAGGTGCCGTGCGGCTACGTCTTCGTCGACGGCACGTCGGTGGGCGACATCACCGAGTCGTCGCTCAAGGACCGCCGCATCCTCGGCGAGGAGGGCTTCATCTCTGTGATCGTGGTCGTCGACTCGCAGTCCGGCAAGGTGGTCAGCGGCCCCGAGATCCACGCGCGTGGCTTCGCCGAGGACGACTCGACGTTCGACGCGATCAAGAAGCCGATCATCGACGCGCTCGACAAGGCGATGGCCGAGGGCGTCAACGACAGCCACCAGCTGCAGCAGTCGATCCGCCGGGTCATCGGGCGTTGGGTGAGCAACAAGCACCGCCGCCGTCCGATGATCGTCCCGGTCGTCATCGAGGCCTGACCGCGTCGTCAGGACGTCCTGCGTCGTGGTTGCCCCGGCAGCCGGAACGCAGGACGTCCCGAGCTCCGTCCTGCGTTTCGCCCTGGGTCAGAGCGCGCGCTGGTAGCGGATGAACCCGCGGTTCTCGGCCACCTTGTCGTAGAGCAGCCGCGCCGTCGCGTTGGTCTCGTGTGTGTGCCAGTAGAGCTTGGCGCAGCCGTGCGCGGAGGCCCACGCGGCGACCGCCTCGATCAGCGCCCGCGCCACACCCTTGCCGCGTACGTCGGAGGCGGTGAAGAGGTCCTCGAGGTAGCAGACGTCGTCACCCCAGGTGTCGGCGTGGGTGAGGAAGTGCGTGATGCCGACCAGCCGTCCGTCGATCCGCGCACCGAGGGCATGCAAGGTGTCGTCCGCGGCGAACGCCTCCCAGTTGCGGTCGTAGACCTGCTGGGGCAACGCCGACTCGTAGAACTCGAGGTAGCCGGTGAACAGGGACTCCCACTGGGCGCGGTCTCCCGCCTCCAGGGGGCCGACGGTGACGCTCATGCCTTCTCTCCTTCGGCCAGCAGTGCGGTTGCGGGAAACACCAGGTCGTCGCCGTCGAGCAGGTCGCGGCTGAGGTCGTCGTACGACGCGCGCAGGCGGGCACGCGCCTCGTCAGGTTGTGACTGCACGGTCCTGCCGATGACGCCGATGCCGGCCTCGATCCCGCGCCAGAAGTCGTCGGGGTGGATCCGCCAGCGGATCGCGACCTCGGTGACGGAGGCATCGGCCAGGCCGGCGTCGTCGCAGAGCGCGGCGACGCCTTCAGGGGAGCGCTCGAAGTCGAGGTGCGGCGGCAACATGTCGGAGGGCGGGGGAGTCACCCCTTCCTCCGCCAGCACGCGGGCGAACAGCTCGGCCTGGACCGTGGGGCCTGAGGGCCACACGGTGAAGAGCACCCGGCCGCCGGGTCGCGCGACGCGCGCCAGCTCCGCCACTCCGGCGCGCGGATCGCCCACGTGGTTGATCACGAAGTTGGCGATCACGACGTCGAACAGCCCGGTCCGGAACGGCAACTCCGGCAGCCCGGCACGAATCAGGTTGGTGCCGTCGGGCAGAGCGTCCCGTGCGATCGCCAGCATGTCCGCGTCCGGCTCCGTGGCGGTCAGCCGGACGCCGGTCTCGACGAGCCGGGCCGACAACAGGCCGGTGCCGGCTCCCACCTCGAGCACGTCGCAGGCACCTGGGACGGCCGTGCGCTCGAGGACGGCCGGGATGGTGCCGGCGCAGTAGTGCGCGAACGTGTCGGCGTAGGCGCCGGCCAGGCCGGACCAGTGGCGGGATCCGCGGGTGTCGGTGGTCATCGGCGCCACCCTAGTGCCCTCCAGCGGTGGCCCTGCGTCGTTCAACGGACCTGTTACGACGCTGGGCCACCGCGGAGCGCTCAGCCGGCCACCCCGACGGGCGCCTCGGCCGCATCGCCCAACCGCACGACGTGATCCATCGCGTCGAGGCCCACGGTGTCGTGGGTGATCCAGACCAGGCTGCGGCCGGTGTTGGCGGCCAGCAGGTCGGCGGCCACGGCCCGTGCGGTCGCGGTGTCGAGGTGAGCCGTCGGCTCGTCGAGCACCAGCACGTTGCGGCGGGCGAGGACCGCGCGGGCCAGGCCGATCCGGGCGCGCTCGCCACCGGAGACCTCGACCCCGCTGTCGCCGATGCGGGTGTGCAGGCCGTCGGGGAGGGTGTCGATCCAGTCGCCCAGGTGGGCCGCGCGCAGGGCCAGCTCGACCTCCAGGTCAGTGGCTGCCGGCTCGGCCAGGCGTACGTTCTCGACGACCGTGGACCCGAACAGGTACGGATCGTCGTCCAGCAGGCCGACCACCCGGCGTACGTCGTCCCCGGCGAGGTCGGCGACCCGCACCCCGTCGATCGTGTGCGTGCCGGCGGTGACCGGCAGCAGCTTCATCAGCGCGAGCGCCAGGGTCGACTTGCCGGAGCCCGAGGGACCGGTGACGCCGACCAGCGCGCCGGGTGGGAGGTCGAGGGACAGGTGTCGTACGGCGTCCACGCCCTCCTGCCAGGAGATCGAGGCGTCGGCGAGGGTGACGGTGTGTGTCGACTGCGGAAGTGGCGCGGCGACCTCGGGGTCGACGACGGCCGGCGGCGTTGCGGTGAGTGCTGTGAGGCGCTGCTCGGCGGCCCGGGTGCGCACCCAGAGGGCCCCGGCGTCGGCCAGCGGCGACGTCACCTCGGCGAGCGCCAGGGGGAGGAGCATGAGCAGGGCCAGCATCGGGCCGCTCAGCCGGCCCTCGGCCATCGCCGGGGACCCCACGACGGCCACGGCCACCGTGCCGAGACCGGCGCTGAGCAGGGCGATCGAGCGACCACGTGCGACGCCAGTGGCACTGGCCCGGGAGTGCCGGGCGAGCTGCGTCGCGGCGCGGTCCACCCGGTCGAGGGTCGTCGTGCCTGCGCCCCAGAGCACGAGCTGCCTGGCCGAGCCGACCACGTCGGACGCGCGACGGCCGACGTCGGCGCGCGCCTCGACGAAGCCTGGCTCGTGCCGTCTGGCACCGGCCCAGCCGATCACGAGTGAACAGCTGCCACCGATGAGTGCCACCGCCAGCACCGGCGCCACGGCGCGTGGCAGCACGATCCAGGCGAGCATCCCGGACAACACCGAGACACCCAGCCAGGTGGCCAACGGCAGACGGACCCGGAGCAGGTGGTCGAGACGCGCGTCGACGTCGTCGACGACCCCGGTGAGCACATCGCCGTGGCGGCCCAGTCGGCCGGGGACGAGCGGGATCAGCTGCTCGAAGATGCGACTCCTGCGGCTGGCCAGGGTGCGTAGGGCGAGGTCGTGGCCCAGCAGGCGTTCGACGTAGCGCAGGGCCGGACGGGCCAGGCCGAACGTGCGGACTCCGACGATCGCGACGGTCAGCATCAGCACCGGTGGCTGCTCGGCGCTGCGGGCGATCAGCCAGCCGGCCGTGGCGGTCAACGCGACGCCCGACGACGCGGCGAGCGTGGCCAGGACGACGACGAGCGCCCACCTGAGGGCAGTGGGCACGGGGATGCGTGTGGACCATCCGGCAGCCCCGACCGGCTGGGCGGGCGCAGCGAGTTCGCCCTCTGACGAGATGCGCCGACCTGTCGCCAGTTCGCGCCGACCCGTCGCCAGTTCGGCCGCCGGCACTCGAGCGAGCGGCCCGAGGTCGATGACCTGGTCGGCAATGTCGACCACCGCGTCCTTGTGCGCGACCACGATCACCGTGCTGGTCTCGGCCAGCAGGCGGATCACATCGAGCATGGTGCGCTCGGTGTGCGCGTCAAGATGCGCGGTCGGTTCGTCGAGCACGACGTACGGCCGTGCAGCCAGCACCACCCGGGCCAGCCCGAGCCGGGCGCGCTGTCCGGCGGAGAGCCCGAGGCCCTCCTCGCCGAGCCGTGTCCCGAGTCCGTCGGGCAGGTCCGCGACGCACTCTGCGAGGTCGACGGCGGCGAGTGCGGCGTACAGATCCGCGTCGCTGGCCTCGGGCCGGCCGATGCGGAGGTTGGCCGCGATCGTGTCGGCGAACAGCCAGGGGCGCTGTGGCAGGTGGGCGACGCGACCGCGCCACGCCGTACGGTCGACCGCCGACAGGTCATCGGGTCCGACCCGAACCATGCCGCCGGCCAGCGGCAGCTCACCGAGCAGCGCCTCCACCAGCGTGCTCTTGCCGCAGCCCGAGGGCCCGACGATCGCGGTGATGGTTCCCGGCAGCAGGCGGGCGGTCAGGCCGCTCACGACCGGTTCGTGGTCGGGCCAGGCCAGCGCGACCTCGTCGAGTCGGATGGTCCGGGGCGAGCCATCAAGAATTGCCGGTTCGGGCATCAAGAATCCACGGTTCGCGGCACAAGAGTTGCCGGTTCGTGTGAGGGAGGAGATGGCGTCGAAGGTGGCGGTGCCCTCGGCGGCGGCGTGGTACTCGGCGCCGACGCGACGCAGCGGCCAGTAGGCCTCCGGCGCCAGGAGGAGTACGACGAGCGCGGTCCGGAGGTCCATCGACCCACCGGCGAGACGCAGCCCGACGCTGACGGCGACCAGCGCCACCGAGATGGTCGCGATCAGCTCGAGGGCGGCCGACGAGGCGAAGGCCAGCTTGAGCGTGTCTGCAGAGGTGCGCCGGTAGCGCTCGGTCACGGCGCGGATCTGCGGCACCTGTGCGGAGGCCCGGCGGTGCGCGACCAGCGTGGGCAGTCCGCGCACCACGTCGAGGAAGTGACCGGCAAGGGTGCCCAGCGCCTGCCACTGCCGGTCGGCCCTGTCGCGGGTGGTGAGACCGATCAGGATCGCGAAGACCGGGAGCAGCGGCAGGGTGAGCAGCACGATCAGCGCGCTGAGCAGGTCCTGCGTGGCGATGGCGGCAAGGGTCAGCACCGGCAGCACGGCGGCCAGCACCAAGGCCGGCAGGTAGCGGGTGAGGTAGGGCTCGACGGCGCTCACGCCGCGGGTGGCCAGGGTGGTGAGCTCGCCGCGACGTCGCCGGCCGAGATCACCCGGCGACAGGCGCAGGGTCGCCTCGAGGACCAGGCGCCGCAACCGGTTGCCCACCCGACCGGCGGCCCGGCTCGCCGCCGTGTCGACCAGCAGGCCGACGACGGCTCGGGCGGCCGTGATGCCCGCGAACCACCAGGCAGCCCGGTGCCAACCCTCACCCGACGGGGAGGCGAGGACCCCGGCGACCAGGGCGGCACCCGCGAACGCCTGCGCCACGACGAGGGCGCCGCCGAGCGCACTGGCACCCACGACCACCGCCAGCGGCAGCCGGGCCGGACGCAGGTGAGGCAGGACCCGCGCATCGAGTGGCCTCACGACGCGGCCGTCTCGGGAGCCGGTGTCGGGATGTGGTACACCGCGATCCGCTTGCGGAACACCCAGTAGCTCCACGCCTGGTAGCCGATCACGAGCGGCGTGAACATCACCGCGACCCACGTCATCACCTTCAGGGTGTACGCCGTGGCCGCTGCGTTCGTCGACGTGAGGGAGAACGCGGCGTCGGTGCTCGAGGGCATCACGTCGGGGAAGAGCGCCAGGAACAATCCGGTCACCGCGAGGCCGATGGTGACGAAGGTGCCCGTGAACGCCCAGCCCTCGCGGCCGCGAGCCGCCGCCACCAGTGCCGCCAGCAACGTGAGGGCCGCGACGGTGAAGGCGACCGCGCTGCCCGTCGTTCCGCTCAACGACTGGGCCCAGAGCATGAACATGACGGCGACGACGGCTGCGCCCGCGCCGAGGCGGCAGGCGAGCGCCCGCGCCCGGTGCCGGATCTCGCCGTCGGTCTTGAGCGCCACGAACATCGCGCCGTGGGTCAGGAAGAGCAGGGTGGTGGTCAACCCGCCGAGAAGGCCGAACGGGTTGAGCAGGGTCAGCACGGATCCGGTGAACTCGTGGTCGGCGTCCAGCGGCACACCGCGCAGGATGTTCGCGAACGCGACACCCCACACGAATGCCGGCACCAGCGAGCCGTAGATGATCGCCCGGTCCCAGTTGGCCTTCCACTGTGCCTCCGGCCGCTTGTGGCGGTACTCGAAGGCCAGGCCGCGCACGATCAGCGCCACGAGAATCACCAGCAGGGGCAGGTAGAACCCGCTGAACATCGTGGCGTACCACTCCGGGAACGCGGCAAACGTGGCGCCGCCGGCGACCAGCACCCACACCTCGTTGCCGTCCCAGACCGGGCCGATCGTGTTGATCATGACCCGGCGCTCGGTGTCGTCGCGGGCCAGCACCGGCAGCAGCATGCCGACGCCGAAGTCGAAGCCCTCGAGGGTGAAGTAGCCGATCCACAGGACGGCGATCAGGATGAACCAGACGGTGGTGAGTTCCATGGTCGTCTCCTAGTAGGCGAACGTCAGGGGTGCGTCGTCGTCGGAGCCGTCGGAACCGCTCGACGGTCCGCGCAGGCTCGGGTCCGGTGGCTCGACGAACGGCTCGGCGCCGGCCTTGGCGTACTTGACCAGCAACCCGAACTCGATCACCGCCAGCACTGCGTAGAGCGAGGTCAGCACGATCACCGAGGTCAGCGCCTCGCCGACCGAGACACCGGGGGAGACCGCGTTGTCGACGGTCATCAACCCGTAGACCACCCAGGGCTGGCGGCCCATCTCGGTGAAGATCCAGCCGAAGGAGTTGCCGAAGACGGCCAGGAACGGCAGCGACAGCGCAAGCACGCCCCACCACTTCGAACGCGGACGTCGTCCGCCACGCATGACCCAGAGCAGCAGGGCGGCGCCGGCGGCAGCCGACATGCCGAGCCCGATCATGAAGCGGAACGACCAGTAGGTCACCGGGATCACCGGCACGTAGTCCTCCGGGTGGTAGTACGTCGCACCGGGGTCGGTGCCGTACTGCTCGGCGTACTTCTCGCGCAGCGGGTTGATCCCCTCGACCTTGCCGTCGAACGTGCCGGTGCCGAGGAACGAGAGCAGGCAGGGCACGGTGACCGCGAACTTCTCGTGCCGGCCGTCCGGCGTACCGACGGTGAAGACCGAGAACGGCGCGCACGACTCGGAGGTCTCGTAGAGCCCCTCGGCGGCGGCCATCTTCATCGGCTGCACCTCGGTCATCACCTTGCCCTGCAGGTCGCCAGTGATCGCCACGCCGACCCCGGCGACGAGCACGATCCACGCACTGATGCGGGCGCCGGTGAGGTAGACCGGCCGGTCCTCGTCCGGCGTACGGCGGCGCAGGTAGAGCCACGCGGAGATGCCCAGCACGAACGCGCCACCGGTCAGGTAGCAGGCGGTGATCACGTGCGGGAACGCGACCACCTGCACCTTGTTGAACATCACCGCCCAGAAGTCGGTGAGCTCCGCGCGACCCGTCTCGGGGTTGTAGGTGTGGCCGACCGGGTGCTGCATCCACGAGTTGGCGGCCAGGATGAAGTACGACGACAGCAGGGTGCCGATGTGCACGATCCACATGCAGGCGGCGTGCATCCAGCGGGGGAGCTTGTCCCAGCCGAAGATCCACAGGCCGAGGAACGTCGACTCCAGGAAGAAGGCGAGCAGTCCCTCGATGGCCAGGAACGAGCCGAACACGTCACCGACGAAGCGCGAGTAGTCCGACCAGTTCATCCCGAACTGGAACTCCTGGACGATGCCGGTCACGACGCCGATCGCGAAGTTGATCAGGAAGAGCTTGCCGAAGAACTTCGTCAGTCGCAGGTACGTCGGGTTGTTCGTGCGGATCCACATCGTCTCGAAGATCGCGATCATCGCGGAGAGACCGATCGTGATCGGCACGAACAGGAAGTGGTAGACGGTGATGATCCCGAACTGCCAGCGTGCGATGTCGACGACGTCCATGCGGGTGACTCCCTGTTCTACGACAACGAGTAGTAGGTACTACCGAGCGTAGTACGACTGGAGCCGTAGGTACAATCGTTTCCATGCCCGCAGCGAAACGACGCGCCGTCGCCCGCCCCACGTCCGGCGAACCCTCACGCCAGCGCCAGGCCGCCCGGCCGCCTTCACGGTTGGGTGACCTCGAGCGTGCGGTGATGGAGGTGCTGTGGTCGCGACCCGAGCAGGAGTCGTGCACCGTGCGCGAGGTGCACGCCGAGCTCGCCGGCACTCGCGACATCGCCTACACGACCGTGATGACCGTGCTCGACCGGCTGGCCAAGAAGGACGTCGTGCACCAGGAGCGTGACGGTCGGGCGTACCGTTACCGCGCTGCCGCGTCCCGGGGCAGCATGACCGCCGAGCTGATGCGCGAGACGCTCACCGACTTCGGCCGTGACAGCCGCCAGTCCGCGCTCGTCGCCTTCGTCGAGGAGGCCAGCGCCGACGACATCGCGGCCCTCAAGCAGGCCCTTGCCGAGCTCTCGCGGGTCGACTCGGCCGACTCCTGACATGACCACCCTGGTCCTGGGTGCCCTGGCCGTGCTCCTCGCCGGCCCGGTGCCCTCGCTGATGGCTCGGTGGCACGTGCTGCGTCGCACGCCGCGGGCCGCGATGCTGCTGTGGCAGAGCGTCGCGCTCGGCGCGGTGCTCGCGGCGGTCGGTGCCGGGCTCTCCCTGGTCACCGACCACGCGTGGCGCCAGGAGCCGAGCGTGTTCGGCTTCGTCGTCGCCGGAGTCGCGCTGACCCTCACGGTCATCGTCGTCGGCCGACTGCTGCTCAGCGGACATCAGGTCGGTACGACGCTGCGCGCCCTGCGCCGGCGGCACCGCAGGCAGCTCGACCTGCTGTCGTACGACGGCCCGGGGGCGCGTGTCCTCGAGCACGACGTGCCGGTGGCCTACTGCGTGCCGGGCATGAACGGCGCCCGGGTCGTGGTCTCGGCCGGGGCGCTCGATCGCCTCGAGACCGGCGAGGTGGAGGCGGTGCTGGCCCACGAGCGCGCCCACCTCCGGGCCCGGCACGACCTGGTGCTGGAGGCGTTCAGCGTGCTGCATCGCGCCTTCCCGCGCTGGGTCTCGAGCGAGGCGGCGCTGGCCGAGGTGCAGCTGCTGGCCGAGGTGCTCGCCGATCGTGCGGCGGCCCGGGTCTCCGGTGCCATGCCGTTGGCCCGTGCGTTGGTCGCCCTCGCCGAGGGGCGTGCCCCTGCGGCGGCTCTCGGTGCGTCGGGAGTGGCAGTCGGCGGGAGCTCCGCGGCGAGTGGTTCGAGCCTGGTCACCAGGGTCACGTTGCTGCGCGACGTGGGGGAGCACCGCTTCCAGGCCACGTTGCTCGTGGTGGCGGCGTCCGGCGTGCTCGCCCTGCCGACGGCGTTCGTCGTCGTCCCGTGGTTCAACTCCCTCGCCTGAAATGCCACGTGGCCCCGCCGGACGAATCCGGCGGGGCCACGCGCCAATGCGTCAGGCCGTCATGCGGTCATCGAGTGACCGTGATGACGAAGGCCCTTGCGCCGGCCGCCACGGTCGCCGAACCGGCGTACTTGGCGGTCAGCTTGTTCTTGCCGATCACGAGCTTGGAGCCCGCGACCCTGATCGTCGCCCTGCCGGAGCTCAGCGTGGCCGAGCCGAGCACCTTGGCACCCTTGACGATCGTGACCTTGCCCGTCGGCGAGACGCCGGCAGCCTTGACCGTCACCGTGACGGTGCTGGTCTGGGCCTTCCGGATGGTCGACGGCTTGGCCGTCGCGCTGACCACGCCCGTGGCCTTGGCAACCGTCACGTCCAACGTTGCCGTCGACTCGCTGAAGTTGTCGTCACCGGAGTAGGTGACGGTCAGCGTGTGCTTGCCGACCGACAGGGTCTTGGGCAGGGCGATCGATGCGGCGGCGATGCCGTTGAGCGTGGCGGTGCCGAGCTCGGTGTCGCCCTCGGTGACGGTGACGTCACCGGTGGGGATGTCGTCGCCGATCGAGGTGACGTTGACCTTCACCGAAGCCGCCGTGCCGTACTTCGGCTTGGCCGGTGAGACGGTCGCGGTGATGTCCGCGGCGATCTCGCAGGTGAGCACCTTGATGTCGTCGACGTACCAGCCGTCGACGCCGCCGCAGCCGTCGCGGCCGATCGCGAACTGGAGCTTGACCGAGTCGCCGGCCGAGACACCGGCCGCGGCCAGGTCGATCTGCGACTCGCCCCAGCTGCCGAACGGCGTACCCGGGTCGGTGCCGGTGAAGCCCGGCTCGCCGGCCAGCGGGTTCGTGTTCTGCTCAGCCACCGTGGAGATCTGCAGGGGACCGTTGAAGGTGAATGCTTCGGCCGGAACCGGCACGAACTCCCCGTCGTTGACACTGATCCGCACGTTGCCGCCGTCGAAGCCGGTCTCCGTCGCGATGTAGTGCTCGAAGGTCATCCGCGGCGCCGAGGCGTCGTCCGGAATCGCGATCGCGTCACTCGTCATGTAGTTCGCACTGGAGATGTCGTTGTCGGCGCAGTCGCCCTGGTCGGGGGTGTTGCCCTTGGCCACCGAACCGGTGTGGTCACCGCGGTACTCCGAGGTGGTCGCCCAGTCGGCCGGGTCCGGGTAGGGCCCGTTGACGGACTCGCCGGAGAGGGTCCAGCCGTCCATGCCCGACTCGAAGTCCTCGGAGAAGATCTCCTGGGTCTCGAAGCCCTCGCCACACACGGCCGGGGCGTTCGGGTCGAGCAGGGGCTGCCAGCCGCACTGCTCGGTCGGGTCGAGGCGGAACTCGACGGCCTTGGTCATCGCCGCGACCTGTGCGCAGTCGTCGGCGGTGATCTTGTCGTAGTTGACCGTCGAGTCGTTCTCCCGCGTCGAGAGCTTCTTGATCGCCTTGTTGGTCAGGTCGGCGCAGGAGGCCTCGAGCGAGTTGGCGTGGTCGGTGAAGTTGCTCACCGGCGTCTGGTAGACGGTCATCGCCTGGTAGTAGATGGCTGCTGCCTTGTCGAGGCCGAGGCCCTTGACCGTGGTGCCGTTGTAGGTACCACCGTCGACCAGCAGCGCGTAGCCGTGGTTCACGACGCCCGAGTTGCCGTGGACGCCACCATTGTCGTCGGTCGAGCAGTGGTACTCGGCGTCGGACACCTTGCCGGGGTCACCGGCGCAGGTCGGCATCCACATGTCGCGGATCGCGCCACCGAAGGCGGTCGACTTCTCACCGACCAGCCAGCGGTAGGACTCGTTGGTCTCGGCCGAGCCGGAGAGGCGGATCGTGCCGTTGACCGGACCGGTTGCACCGCTGATGCGGTTGGCGTCGTCGTGCGAGATGCCGATGACCGGGATCTCGAGGGGTTCCTCGAGTCCGCCACCGGGACCGAACGGGCCGCCACCGGGCGAGTTGCCGATGATGACGCCAGCAGCACCGGCGTCCAGGGCGTTCTGCGCCTTCTGGGTGAACGCGCAGGTGCCGCGGTAGACGAGGGCGAACTTGCCCGACACGTCGGCCGCGTTGGTCAGCGACGAGCACCCGTCGTTGGTCGCAGGCCCTTCGGGGTTGGCCTCGTCAGTGGCAACAACGATGTCGTTCGTGAACCCGGTGGTGTCCGGAACGGCTGCCCAGGCTGCCGGACCGGCGAGGCAGATCTTCTTGACGTCGGCCGGGCTGTTGATCACCAGTTGGACGGCGCGCGGACCGTTCTCGGCGCAGAGGCCGACGGTGCGGTGCTTGGTGAGGTCGCCCTCGCCCTCGTCCTCACGGTTGTTGATCAGGTCGACGGTCTCGCCCCAGATGTCGGAGTAGCCCTCGTTGAGCGCACCGGACTGCCACTGGTAGATCAGGCCGTGGGTGTACTCGGTGTAGGCGTGGCCCCACTCGTGGGACACGACGTCGTCGGACGTGACGCCGTCGCAGTAGTTGGTGGTGATGCCATTCCAGTTGGCGTTCGGGCACGCGATGGCGGGGTCGTTGTTGATCGTGCGCATCGTCGCGCCGTTGCCGTCGTAGGAGTCGCGGCCGAAGGAGTTCTTGAAGAACCAGTAGGACTCGCCGGTGGAGCGGACGAGGTTCTCCTGGTCGGTGTTCAACGTGCCGGGGAGGTCGTCGCCTTCCTTCCAGACCAGGGTGAGGTCGCGGTTCGCGTCGGCTTCGTAGAGCTCGCGGTCCAGGGCGTTGTCGACCGTGGAGTAACGGTTGACGACCTTGCCGGTGTCGGCGTTGAGGAAGACCATGTCGCGCACGTTCTTCTCGTTGGTGACCTCGACCTGGTAGACCAGCTGGCTCTTGCCCTTGACGCCCTGCACCAGGCCGCTTCGGTAGACGAGCAGCGTGGCGGCCTTGGCCTTCACACCCGTGGTGTTCGACTTGCCATCGGACGTCGGCGGCTGCGCCTTGACCAGGGTGACCGCGCGCTTGCCTGCCTCTGCCTCGGTGATCTTGGGGGTCACCGAGAGGTTGAGGTCGGGCACTGCCTCGCCGTTCACGCTGGTGAGGTCGCCACCCTTGTCGACGAACGCCCGGACCAGGGTGCCGAACACGGGCACACCCTTGTACTCCTGGACGTAGGCCACGCTCGTGCCGAGGTCGTTCTTGGCGATGCTGTCGCGGACCAGCTGGCCACGCGGGGCACCGAACGCCTCGGCGTACTTGTCGAGGTAGGCGTCGGCCTTCGCGGCCGGTGTGCCGTTCTGGGTCGGCATGAGGTCGCCGCCGCGAGCGGCCCGGACGAAGCCGACCTTGCCGGTGGCGTCTTCAGCGCTGATCTTGGTGGAACCGTCAGCGGTGCTGCGCATCTGCTGGACCAGGGACTTGTCGTCCTGGGCCGGCACGGGTGAGGCGGTTGCGCTGAGCCCTGGGACCGCGGCCAGGCCAGCCCCGACGACGGCTAGGGCGATGCCCTGCCTGAGGAACTTCACGATGGTGCCCTCCAATAGTCATTCCGAGGTCAGGGCGGGGGTGTGCCCATGACCTGCGTCACACTAGAAGTTGTGGCTACCAAGGTCTAGAGCGCACAGAAGATTCCGCATAACGGGTTGGTCACCGTTGAATCTCCCGGACGCCGGACGCTCCCTCCTTCGGCTCGACACAGCGGGGCCCCCGACGGAAGAGGTCCGGCGGGGGCCCGCTGTGCTGGAGAGGGTGTGTCAGTCGGTCCTCCCGGTGGCCGGCTTGATGCCCTTCTGGACCTGGCACAGGGTCACTCGGACGTCGTCGACGTACCAACCGTCGATCCCGCCACAACCGTCGCGGCCGATGTCGAAGCGGATCTGGAACGACCCACCCTTGATCTTCAGCGCCGCCAGGTTGATCTGGGACTGGCCCCAGGACCCGTTCACCACGCCACCGTCGGTGCCGGTGAACCCGTCTTCACCGGCCAGCGGGTTGGTGTTCCCGGCCTCGGCGGTCGCCAGCGTGCTCGGCGCGTTGAACACGTACGCCGACGCGGGGACGACCTTCCAGGCCTTCTTGCCGACCCGGTACTTCACGTTGCCGCCGTCGAAGCCGGTCTCCGTGGCCACGTAGTGGTCGAAGGACAGCTTCTGCCCCGCGAGCTTGCCCTTCGGCAGCGTGATCACCGGGCTGATGATCGAGTCGCGCGTCGAGAAGTCCTGCGCCGACCCGTCGCACTGGCCGCGGTCGTCGGCCACGCCGTACGCCGCGGTGCCGGTGTGGTCAGGTGCCTCGGTGGTGGCCTCCCACGGAGCTCCCGTGGCACCCGGGTAGACCACCTCGGAGTCGGTGTCCCATCCGGCCAGTCCGTCCTCGAAGTCCTCCGACCAGACCGTCACCGTCTCCGCGTCCGCGCCGCACAGCGACGGGGCGTTCGGGTCGAGCAGCGGCTGGAAGTTGCACTGGACCGGCTCCTCGCGGAGCTCGACCGCGGAGGCGACCTGGTCGAACGTGGCGCAGTCGGTCGCGGAGATCACCTGGTCGGACACCGCGGTGGTGTCCGGGTCCGTGCTGAGCTCGTTGATCGGCTGGCCGACCAGGTCGGTGCAGGCCTGGGCCAACGAGTCGGCGTGGTCGGTGAAGTCGGTGGCGGGTGTCTGGTACTCGGCCATGGCGCGGAAGTACACCGCGGCGGCCTTGGTGAGGCCGATTCCGGTCACGCTCACTCCGTTGTACTCGCCACCGTCGACGGTCAGTGCGTAGGCGTGGTTCGGCACACCCGAGTTGCTGTGCACCCCGCCGCCGTCGTCGGGCGCGCAGTAGTACTGCGCGTCAGAGACCTTGCCGGGGTCGCCGTAACAGGTGGGGGACCACATGTCACGGATCGCGCCGCCGAAGGCCGGGCTGTCCTCGCCCATGAGCCAGCGGAAGGAGTCCGAGCGCTCGTCCTGGGCGAGAGACATGGTCACGTTGACCGGCCCGTTGGCCAGGCCGCCCTTGATGATGTTGCCGTCGCTGAGCCGGATGCGCACCGACGGGATCGTGATGGTGTCGTCGACACCGGACATGCCCGACGGTGCTGCCTCCACGTTGTCGGCCACCAGGACACCGGTGGCACCGGCGACCTGGGCGTTCTTGACCTTGATGGTGAACGCGCAGCCGCCTCGGTCGACGAGCGCGATCTTGCCGGCGACGGCGGAGGCGTTGCTCAGCGGGGAGCAGGCGTCGGTCGTCGACGGGCCGGGAGCAGCAGTGTCGTCCAGACCGACCACGACGTCACCGGTGATGCCGGCCTCGGTCAGCTCGGGACCGAACGCCGCCGGCCCGGCCTCGCAGACCTTCGCGATCTCCGCAGGGGAGTTGATCGTCACGACGGTCGGCAGGGGAGAGTGGGTGGAGCACATGTTGTCGGGACGCTTGGTGTCGATGTCGCCCTCGTCCTCGTCCATGCGGTTGTTGATCAGGTCGACGGTCTCGCCCCAGATGTCGGAGTAGGACTCGTTGAGGGCGCCGGGCTGCCATTGGTAGATGAGGCCGTGGGTGTACTCGGTGTAGGCGTGGCCCCACTCGTGGGCGACCACGTCGTCGGAGGTCACCCCGTTGCAGTAGTTGGTGGTGGTGCCGTTCCAGTTGGCGTTCGGGCACGAGATGCGGGGGTCGTTGTTGACGATCTCCATCTTGTGCCCCGCCGCGTCGTAGGAGTCGCGGTTGAAGCCGTTCCGGAAGAACCAGTAGGCCTCACCGGTCGCGTCGACGATGTTCTTCTGGTCCTCGTTGAGGGAGCCCGGATAGGGGTCACCCTCCTGCCACACCTGCGAGGCGGGCGCGTAGCTCTGCTCGTAGACGTGGCGCTCGAGTCCGTCGTGCACCATCGAGTAGCGGTTGACGAGCTTGTCGGTGTTCGCGTCGACGAAGACCATGTCGCGGATGTTCGCACCGTTGGAGACCTCCACGACGTAGGCGAGGACGTTGCTGCCGTCGGCGCCGCGGGTCGAGCCGGTGCGGTAGACGACCAGGTCCGTGCTGACTGCCTTGACGCCCGCTGCGTCGGCCTTCTCTCCGCCATGGGCGGGCGGGTCGGCCTTGACCGCGGCCACGGCGCGTTGACCTGCCTTGCCGGCACTCAGCCGCGGAGTCACCGACAGGTCGAGGCCGGGGGCGGCGAAGCCGTTGACCGAGGTGAGGTCGCCCTGCTTGTCGAGGTGGGCGCGCACCATGGATCCGAAGACGTCGAGCCCCTTGTAGCGCTGGGCATAGGAGACCGTGGTGCCGTAGCGGTTGCGCACCACCTGCGTCTGCACCAGCTGGTCGCTGGTGGCGCCGAACGCGGGTGCGTACTTGTCGAGGTACGCACGCGACTTGTCGGTTGCCTTGACATCGGTGGAGGGCAGCAGGTCGCCCGTGCGGGCCACCCTGACGAAGCCGACCCTCCCGGTTGACGTCTCCTTGGTGAAGCTGACTCGCCCGTCGGCTTCATCCTTCATCTTCTGGACCATCGAGCGGTCGTCGACTGTCGGAGCGGGGGATGCGCTCGCGCTCAGCCCGGGTAGCGCGGCGAGGCCGGCTCCCGCGACGGCCAGGGCGAGGCCCTGCCTGAGGAACTTCACTGTGGTGCCCTCCAGTTCGAGGTCGGGGTCACGACTGGGGGTGTGTCGTGACCCACGTCACACTAAGAGGTTGGAGCCTGTCGGTCCAGAGATGGGCGGGAGTCGAATCGTGCGACACGCATCCTGTTATCCATGTGACTGGAGTGGCGATCGCCTAGAGTCCTGAGCATGGCGACCCGTACGTCTTCCCCGCCGGGTTCGCGGAGCAAGAGCACGTCTGCAAGGACTGGCTCGAGCACCCGGACCCGGAGTACCGGCAGCCAGGCCAAACGAAAGCCGACCCCGAAGCGCAAGCCCTCCACGGCGAAGCGCCCGGCACCTCGAGCAGTTCGCAACGGACCTGGCCCCATCTCGCGCGCCTTCGTGGCGATCGGCGGTGCCGTCGCGGCCGTGTGGCTGGGCATCGCCCACGCCCTCGGTGCGACCGCGCGCTCGATCGGCCGCAGTGCCCGCGACCTCGAACCGGAGCAGCGCCGTGACGGCGCCGGCCTGTTCCTCTTCGGGCTCGCCGTGGTCGTCGCGGCCGGGGTCTGGTGGCAGCTCCCGGGTGGCGTCATGGACGGCGTGCGTACGGCGGTCGCCGGATCGGTCGGCAAGCTCGCCTGGTTCGTGCCGCTGCTCCTGGTCTACGTCGGCTGGCGCAACATGCGCGACCCCGAGCAGAACGGACCCGTCGGTCGCCAGCTGATCGGCTGGGCCGCCCTGTCCTTCGGCGTGCTCGGCATCGTGCACATCGCCAACGGCAGCCCGCGTCCGGTCATGGGCGACACCGAGCGCCTCCAGCAGGCCGGCGGAGCCATCGGGTTCGTGATCTCCAGCCTCTTGCTGGACCTGCTGCGTTCACCGTTCGTCGTCGTACCCCTTCTTGTGCTGCTGGCGCTCTTCGGTGTGCTGGTCATCGCGGCGACGCCGGTCTACCAGATCCCCGCCAGGCTGGCCGAGGCGCGCGACCGCATGCTCGGTCGCAACCGCCCGGAGCCCGACTCCGACGGCGAGCCGGCCACGGAGCCGATCCGCAAGCGTCGCGGCAAGTCCGCCACCGACGAGATCGACGCCGAGATGGGCGACCCGGCTTATGACTCCCCGGTCCTGGAGGACCGCGAGGTCAAGAAGCGTCGGCGCAAGCTCGACGCCCTCGACGTGGCCCAGCAGGACGACGAGCCCACCCCGATCCCGTTCGACGAGCCGACAGAGGAGCCTGCCCCCAAGGGAGACCTCGAGCCCCCGCCGCACGCCCAGCTGCCGGCCCGGGTCGAGCAGCTGGCCCTCTCCGGCGACGTGACCTACTCGCTGCCCAGCAGCGACGACCTCAAGCCGGGCTCCGTGCACAAGGCGAAGTCGAAGGCCTCCGACGCGGTGGTCGACCGGCTCACCCAGGTGCTCGACGAGTTCGGAATCGACGCGCAGGTGACCGGCTACATGCGTGGCCCGACCGTGACGCGCTACGAGGTCGAGCTCGGGCCCGGCATCAAGGTCGAGAAGGTCACCGCGCTGTCGAAGAACATCGCCTACGCCGTGGCGTCGGCCGACGTCCGGATCCTCAGCCCGATTCCCGGCAAGTCCGCGATCGGTGTCGAGATCCCCAACGTGGACAAGGAGATCGTCTCCCTCGGCGACGTGCTCCGCTCCAACACGGCGCGCAGCGACCACCACCCGATGGTGGTCGGGCTCGGCAAGGACGTCGAGGGCGGCTTCGTCGTCGCCAACCTCGCGAAGATGCCGCACCTCCTGGTCGCCGGTGCCACCGGTTCCGGAAAGTCGTCGTTCATCAACTCGATGATCACCTCGCTGATGATGCGGGCCACGCCCGACGAGGTGCGCATGATCATGGTCGACCCGAAGCGGGTCGAGCTGAACGCCTACGAAGGCATTCCGCACCTGATCACGCCGATCATCACGAACCCCAAGAAGGCCGCCGAGGCGCTCCAGTGGGTCGTGCGCGAGATGGACATGCGCTACGACGACCTGGCCAACTTCGGCTTCCGCCACGTCGACGACTTCAACAAGGCGGTCCGTGCCGGCAAGGTCGAGGTGCCGCCGGGCAGCGAGCGCGTGCTGACGCCGTACCCCTACCTGTGCGTGATCGTCGACGAGCTCGCCGACCTGATGATGGTCGCCCCGCGTGACGTCGAGGACGCCATCGTCCGCATCACCCAGCTGGCCCGTGCGGCGGGCATCCACCTGATCCTCGCCACCCAGCGGCCCTCGGTCGACGTGGTCACCGGCCTGATCAAGGCGAACGTCCCGTCCCGCCTGGCGTTCGCGACCTCGTCGCTCTCGGACAGTCGGGTCATCCTCGACCAGCCGGGCGCCGAGAAGCTGGTCGGCCAGGGTGACGGGCTCTTCCTGCCGATGGGCGCCAGCAAGGCCGTGCGTGTGCAGGGCTCCTGGGTCACCGAGGCCGAGGTCGCCGCGGTCGTCTCACACGTGAAGCAGCAGCTGGAGCCGTCGTACCGCGAGGACGTCACGGCGCCGGCGCAGAGCAAGCGCGACCTGGACGACGACATCGGCGACGACCTCGATCTCGTCGTGCAGGCCGTGGAGCTGGTGGTCTCGACGCAGTTCGGGTCCACCTCGATGCTGCAACGCAAGCTGCGGGTCGGCTTCGCCAAGGCGGGTCGCCTGATGGACATCATGGAGAGTCGCGGCGTGGTCGGTCCCAGCGAGGGATCCAAGGCCCGCGACGTGCTGGTCAAGCCGGATGAGATCGACGGAGTCATCGCGACCCTGCAGGGGGAGATGTGAGCGCAGTAGAAAGGTTCGCCACCGACGTGGACGACACCACCGGCAGCGTCTTGGGGGCCGCCCCCGACGTGGTCGAGGTGCGGCGCAACGGCGGCCTGGCGGCACTGATCGGTGCGGTGGCCTCGGCCGTCGCGATCGCCTATCTCGGACGTGCCGTGCAGACCGGCGCGACCCTCGACTGGGTGATCTTCGCCGTGATGGCACTGGTCGGCGGCGTGTGGCTGCACGCCTTCGTCGACGCCCGCACGCCCTTGATGGTCGCCGACAGCCAAGGCGTCCGACTCCGGCTGGGCAAGGCCTGGCGCGGGCTGCCCTGGGGCGCCCTCGCCGCCATCGAGCACACACCGCGCCGTGGACTGCTGCGCGACGGCAAGCTCGTGCTGGTGCCGCACAACCCCGAGCGGGTGCGTGCCGAGCTCGACGGTCCCGGCCGCCGGCAGAGCCTGATCAGCGAGAAGCTGTATGGCGCACCTCTCGCCCTGCCCCTGGGGCTCACGACCCGGGTCCCCGGACTCACCGAAGACCTCACCACGGCGCTGCGCCAGCTCGCCGGGGGAGCGACCCGCGTGGTCGAGCCCGAGCCCGTCGTCGAGGACGTCGAGGACGAGCTCGACGGCTCCGACGAGTATCCGGTCGAGGCAGCAGACGAACAGACCGAAGACCACGCCGACCTCTCGTCGTACGACGAGACCCCCGAGGTCGCACTCGAGAACGAGGCCGACCAAGACGACGACACCGACCGGGAGCCGCTCGGTTCCCGCATGGCCACGGCATTCGGCGCCTTCAAGGCAGGACTGGCCGACCGGGTCGCGGGGCGTCGTGAGGCGCGTGTCGACGACGACGCACCGTTCGACGACGAGGAGCTGACCCAGCCCCTGGTTGCCAGCGCCACCCCGTCCCCGCTGCGTGACCCGGCCCCAGTGGCCCGCGTCGAGATCCGTAGCAACCCCGGGCTCAACGGGCTGAGGGTCGACGGCGCCACCGCGCGTGACACCGCTGACGACGAGACGACCGGCGAGCTGCCCGAGGGTCGCGAGCTCCGACGCCAGGGCAGTGTGCCGCTGGTCGAGGAGAACAGTGTCTGGGGTGACCGGGTGCGCCCGATCGCCACGATGAAGCACAACATCGAGCCACTGGTGATCGACGACTTCACAGTCGAGCCGGCCGTGGAGCCGGTCATCGGCCCCGAGATCACCGCGGCCCGCACCCGCATCGGCCTGACCGTCGACGCACTGGCCGAACGCACCCGCATCCGGCCACACGTCATCGAGTCCATCGAGGTCGACGACTTCGTGCCGTGTGGTGGCGACTTCTACGCGCGGGGCCACCTCCGCACCCTGTCCCGTGTCCTGGGGCTCGAGGTGGCGCCGCTGCTCACTGCCTACGACGAGCGCTACGCCAACGCCCCGATCAACCCGCGCAAGGTGTTCGAGGCGGACCTCGCGACCGGCTCGAGCGGTGGCATCCGGTCCACCAGGGGCGGGCCGAACTGGTCGATCCTGATCGCGGCGATCATGACGCTCGTGCTGGCCTGGTCGATCGCCCGGCTGATCATGGACACCCCGGTCGAGCTGCAGAGCCCGGCCCCGATCCTGAACGGCTCCGACGGCCCCAACCAGACCACTCCGACCGTCGAGAACGTGACGCTCAAGGTGACCGCCGACGGGTCGGCCCACCTGAAGGTGCGCAACGGCAAGGGCAAGGTCATCTTCGACGACGACGTGGTCTACGGCGACGTGCACCGCATCGACGTGCTCGCGCCGGTGCGGGTCGAGGCCTCCGACGGCGGAGCGATCGACGTCGAGATCGACGGCAAGGAACGCGGTGCCCTGGGTCCGGACGGCAAGGCCACCAACAAGACCTATCGCGTCCAGAACTGATCAACTTCTGGACATATTGCCTCGACGGCGCGGCAGTTGCTGTTGCGCCGTCGAGGGTCTGGGGCAGGATGAAGCCGTGAGTCAGGAAACTTCATCTCCCGTGCCCAGCCACACCGTCGGGTCGACCTCGGTGCCACTCCTCGAGCAGACGATCGGCGACAACTTCGACGCCACCGCGTCGACGTACGCCGAACGCGATGCCCTGGTCGACGTGGCCAGCGGCCGTCGGTGGACCTACGCCGAGTTCTCCTCGGCCGTCCTCGAGCTCGCACGTGGTCTCCTCGCCGCCGGTGTGCAGACCGGTGACCGGGTCGGCATCTGGGCTCCGAACTGTCCCGAGTGGACGATGGTGCAATACGCCACCGCGAAGATCGGTGCCGTGCTGGTCAACGTGAACCCGGCCTACCGCACCCACGAGGTGGCCTACGTGATCAACCAGGCCGGCATCTCCACGATGGTGGTGGCCGAGTCGTTCAAGACCAGCGACTACCCGGCGATGGTCGACGAGGTTCGTGGTGACTGCGCCAGCCTCGAGCGGGTCGTGGTGATCGGCCAGTCCTCGTGGGACGACCTGGTCGCCGGAGCCACCGAAGTCGAGCCGGACCGGGTTGCGGAGGTGCAGGCGACCCTGTCGCCCACCGATCCGATCAACATCCAGTACACCTCGGGCACGACGGGCTTCCCCAAGGGTGCGACGCTCAGCCACCGCAACATCCTCAACAACGGGTACTTCGTCGGCCGCGGCTGTGCCTACACGGAGCAGGACCGCATCTGCATTCCCGTGCCCTTCTACCACTGCTTCGGCATGGTGATGGGCAACCTCGCGGCCACCACGCACGGCGCCTGCATGGTGATCCCGGCTCCTGGATTCGACCCGGAGCTCACCCTGCACGCCGTCGACTCCGAGCGCTGTACGTCGTTGTACGGCGTACCGACGATGTTCATCGCGATGTGGTCGCTGCCGGACTTCTCGACGTACGACATCTCGTCGTTGCGCACGGGCATCATGGCCGGTTCGCCGTGCCCCGCCGAGATGATGCGCAAGGTGCTCGACGCCGGCGTGCGCGACATGACGATCTGCTACGGCATGACCGAGACGTCGCCGGTCTCGACGCAGACCACGCCGGACGACCCGTTCGACGTCAAGGTCGGCACCGTGGGCAGTGTGGGCGCGCACCTCGAGGTCAAGGTGATCGACCCGGTCACCGGCGAGACGCTGCCCCGTGGCGAGACAGGTGAGTTCGCCACCAAGGGCTACTCGGTGATGCTCGGCTACTGGAACGACCAGGTGAAGACCGACGAGGTCTTGATCGACGGCTGGATGCACACCGGCGACCTGGCGGTCATGGACGAGGACGGCAACCTCGCCATCACCGGCCGGATCAAGGACATGGTGATCCGTGGCGGGGAGAACATCTACCCGCGTGAGATCGAGGAGTTCCTCTACACCCACCCCGACATCCTCGACGCCCAGGTGATCGGCGTACCCGACGAGAAGTACGGCGAGGAGCTGATGGCCTGGCTGCGGATGCGGGAAGGTGCCGAGCCGCTCGATGCCGAGTCCCTGCGGGCGTTCTGCAAGGGGAAGCTGGCGCACTACAAGGTGCCGCGCTACGTGAGTGTGGTCGACGAGTTCCCGATGACCGTGACCGGCAAGGTGCGCAAGGTCGAGATGCGCGAGCATGCGATCCAGCAGCTCGGCCTCGGTTCCTAGCGAGAAGCAGTCCCTGCCGGGCCGTCGTCGTATGCCGCGTGACCGTCCTCACCGTGGTGGAGGGGGGCCGGAAAGGTGCCCGGACCGCTCCGGACCGGCATACTCGGAGCCAACCATGACGACTTCACAGACCCGCCCAGGCGACGGACTCCTGTCCGTGGCGATGGTGACCCTCGGTTGTGCCCGCAACGAGGTCGACTCCGAAGAGTTGGCCGGACGACTTGAAGCCGACGGCTTCCGCCTCGTCGACGACCCCGAGGACGCCGACACCGTCGTGGTCAACACCTGCGGCTTCGTCGAGGCGGCGAAGAAGGACTCCGTCGACACCCTCCTCCAGGCCGCGGACCTCAAGGCGTCGGCCGGCAAGGGTGGCCGCACCCAGGCCGTCGTCGCCGTCGGCTGCCTCGCCGAACGCTACGGCAAGGACCTCGCCGAGAGCCTGCCCGAGGCCGACGCGGTCCTGGGCTTCGACGACTACCCAGACATCGCGGCCCGACTCCGTTCGATCGTGGCGGGGGAGTCGCACGCGGCACACACACCGTCCGACCGTCGCCTGTTGCTGCCGATCAGTCCGGTGGAGCGCGATGCCTCTGCCGTCAGCGTCCCCGGGCACGGTGCGGCCCCGACGATCGACGCGCCCGACCTGATCGCCGACCAGGCACCCGCCTCCGGTCCCCGTGCCGTACGCCGACGCCTCGACGGTGGACCGATGGCACCACTGAAGCTGGCCAGCGGCTGCGACCGTCGGTGCTCGTTCTGCGCGATCCCCAGCTTCCGTGGCTCGTTCGTCAGCCGCCGCCCCAGCGACGTGCTGCAGGAGGCCCAGTGGCTGGGCGGCCAGGGCGTCAAGGAGCTCTTCCTGGTCAGCGAGAACTCCACGTCCTACGGCAAGGACCTCGGCGACCTCCGCCTGCTCGAGACACTGCTGCCCGAGCTCGCTGCGGTCGACGGTGTCGAGCGGGTGCGGGTCTCCTACCTGCAGCCGGCCGAGACGCGACCCGGACTGATCCAGACGATCGCCGGCACCCCGGGCGTCGTGCCCTACTTCGACCTCTCCTTCCAGCACGCGTCCGCCAGCGTCCTGCGGCGCATGCGTCGTTTCGGTGATCCCGAGAGCTTCCTCGGCCTGCTCGAGCAGATCCGCGAGATCGCCCCCGAGGCCGGCGTCCGGTCCAACGTCATCGTCGGCTTTCCCGGCGAGACCGAGGACGACCTCCAGACCCTGTGCGACTTCCTCGAGGCCGCGCGCATGGACGTGACCGGCGTCTTCGGCTACTCCGACGAGGACGGCACCGAGGCCGAGTCCTTCGACGGCAAGCTCGACCCCGACGAGGTCCGTGAGCGCACCGAGCACGTGACCGCGCTGGTCGAGGAGCTGAACGGCCAACGGGCCGAGGAGCGCATCGGCAGCTCCGTCGACGTACTCGTGGAGGCCCTGGTCGACGGCGGCGCCGAAGGCCGGGCAGCGCACCAGGGACCCGAGGTCGACGGCACGACCCTGATCGAGCAGGCGCCCGCGGGTGTGGCGGTGGGTGACATCATCACAGCGACGGTCATCCGCACAGACGGCGTGGACCTGATTGCGACGACGAGCGGCACTAAGGATGGGGCCTGATGACCGACGCCACCGCCAGCAACTGGAACGTGCCCAACGCGTTGACCACCCTGCGGATCCTCATGGTTCCGTTCTTCGGCTGGGCACTGCTCCACGACGGCGGCGACTCGATCACGTGGCGTCTGGTCGCCTTCGCGCTGTTCGTGGCCGCCATGATCACCGACAAGGTCGACGGTGACATCGCGCGGGCCCGCAACCTGGTCACGGACTTCGGGAAGATCGCCGACCCGATCGCCGACAAGGCGATCACCGGCATGGCCTTCATCGGGCTCTCGGTCGTCGGCGACATCTGGTGGATCGTGACCATCGTGGTGCTGGTCCGGGAGTGGAGCGTCACGCTGCTCCGGCTCTCGATCATGAAGAACGTGGTCATCGCCGCCGCCCAGAGCGGCAAGATCAAGACCGTGCTGCAGGCCCTCGCGCTCTCCGGGCTCTGCCTGCCCCTGCGCCAGGTCGACGGTGCGCTCGACGTGCCCGGCGACGTGCTGTTCTACATCAGCCAGGTGCTGCTGGCGGGTGCGGTCGCGATGACGCTCTGGTCGGGCTACGAGTTCTTCCGTGACGCCTGGCGCCAACGGCACCAGATGCGCACCTCTGCCTGAGCTCGCAGGGCCCTGTCAAGGGCAGACCTTGCCGCAATTGTCGTGCTTCTCCCGGTGATGAACCCAGGCCGGTCCCGGAAGATTGATCGTGCATCAGGGTGTTACCGAAAGTTTGCCGGTAACGCTGGTCACGTTGCGGATGATGGGGCAACATGACCAATCCCGGTCATATGCCAGTTCGGGCTGGCACTTCCCCTGACCGTTCTGTCCGAGACGTTCCTGGGAGTCCCATTGTCTGGCCTGACCCGGCGGCCGCGCATATCTGCGCTGGCTGCCATTTCCGCGTTCGCACTGGTGGGTACGACGCTTGCCATTGCCCCGTCCGCATCCGCCGCCCCCGACGGCAGCGGCCTCGTCATCAGCGAGGCGTACGGCGGAGGCGGCAACTCCGGCGCCGCCTACAACGTCGACTTCATCGAGATCCACAACCCGACCGCCGAACCGATCGTGCTGACCGGCAAGAGCCTTCAGTACCGTTCCGCCACCAGCACGACGGCTTCGGGCAATGTCTTCCCCTTCCCCGCGGGAGCGAACGTCCCCGCGGGCGGGTACTACGTGGTTCAAGGAGGCGGTGGCGCCAACGGCGTCGCCCTGCCCAACACTCCCGATGCCACGTCGACGCTGAACCTCTCCGGCACCGGCGGGCAGGTCTTCCTCGCTGACGGAACCACGGGCATCGATCCCGGTACCGGCAACGTCACGAACCCGGCGGTCGTCGACTTCCTCGGCTGGGGGAGCACGACCACGAGCTTCGAGACCGCGAAGGCGCCGGCCACGGCAAACGGCACGTCCGCCACCCGCGGCGCTGAGAACGCCGACACCAACGACAACTCGGCTGACTTCATCGCTTCGGTCCCGACGCCGGGCACGGTCTACGTCGAGCCCGAGCCGCCGGCCGAGGTCGACGCCAGCATCGCCGAGGTCCAGGGCACGACGGCCACCTCGCCGCACGTCGGCGACATCGCCACCACGCGGGGCGTCGTCACCGCGACGTACCCCGCGGGCGGCCTGAACGGCTTCTACATCCAGACCGCCGGCACCGGAGGCGCCACCGACGCCACCCCGGGCGCCTCCGACGCGGTCTTCGTCTACGGGCCCAACGTCGACGAGTCCACGCTCGCCGTGGGCGACCTGGTCGAGGTCAAGGGCCTGGTCTCCGAGTTCAGCGGCACGACCGAGATCACCCCGGCGGCTGCGGCCGACGTGACGGTGCTGCCCGACGCACACGACCCGGTCACCCCGCTCGCCGCGGCGTACCCGACCACGGAGGCCGACCGCGAGGCACACGAGGGCGAGCTGCTCGCTCCCACCGACACGTTCACGGTCTCCAACACCTACTCCTCCAACCAGTACGGCGAGCTCGGCCTGGCCACCGGCACCAAGCCGCTGATCCAGTGGACCGACGTCGCCCGCCCGGGCACCCCGGAGGCTGACGCCGTCAAGGCCGACAACCTCGCCCGCGGTGTCGTGCTCGACGACGGAGCGAGCCTGAACTTCTTCAGCGCGGAGAACCAGGGGACCGCCCTGCCGTGGATCTCGAAGGCGAACCCGGTACGGGTCGGCGCGACCGCGACCCTGACCGGCCCGGTGATCCTCGAGTACCGCAACAACGTGTGGAAGTTCCAGCCGACCGCACAGGTCACCGACAACGGTGCCTCCACGGCGACCTTCACCAACACGCGTACGCCGGCCCCCGAGGCCGTCGACGGCGACCTGCACATCGCCACCTTCAACGTGCTGAACTACTTCAACACGCTCGGTGTCGACTGGGCTCCCGGCTGCACCTACTACAACGACCGCGCCGGTGACCCCGTCACCGACAACACCTGCGCCAACAACGGTCCGCGTGGTGCCGCCGAGGCCGAGGACCTCGAGCGCCAGCAGACGAAGATCGTCGCCGCCATCAACGCCCTCGGCGCCGACGTCGTGTCACTGGAGGAGATCGAGAACTCGGTCGCCCTCGGCGAGGCCGACCGTGACGACGCCCTCTCCACCCTGGTCGACGCGCTGAACGCCGCCGCCGGTTCCGACGTCTGGGCCTTCGCCCCGTCGCCCGCGGCGGCCGACCTGCCGCCGACCGCCGAGCAGGACGTGATCCGCACGGCGTTCATCTACAAGCCCGCGAGCGTCGACCTGGTCGGTGCCTCCGAGGTGCTGGTCGGCAACGCCGACTTCGCCAACGCTCGTGAGCCCATGGGCCAGGCCTTCAAGCCCGCCGGCGCTGCAGACTCCGCCGCGTTCGCGGTGATCGTCAACCACTTCAAGTCCAAGGGCAGCCCCGGCACTGGCGACAACGCCGACTCCGGTGACGGCCAGGGCGGCTGGAACGGCGACCGCACCCGTCAGGCCGCGTCGCTGTTGACGTTCGCCGACGAGTTCGCGGCCGCCCGCGGCACGGAGAAGGTCTTCCTCACCGGAGACTTCAACTCCTACACCGAAGAAGACCCGATGCACGTGCTGTACGACGGCGGGTTCACCAACGTCGAGTCGAACACCCCCGGTGAGTCGACGTACAGCTTCAGCGGGCTCTCCGGCTCGTTGGACCACGTGCTCGCCAACGACGCCGCTCTCGCGACCGTCCAGGGCGCCGACGTCTGGAACATCAACTCCGGCGAGTCGGTGGCCTTCGAGTACAGCCGTCACAACTACAACGTGACGGACTTCTACGAGCCCAACGTCTACCGCAGCTCCGACCACGACCCCGAGATCGTCGGCATCTCCGCCGACGACACCCCGGTCGCGGGCGAGGTCACGCTCAACCTGCTGGGGGTCAACGACTTCCACGGCCGCATCAACGCCAACACGGTGAAGTGGGCCGGCACGGTCGAGCAGCTGACCGAGCAGGGCGGTGCCGACAGCACGCTGATGGTGGGTGCCGGTGACCTCATCGGTGCCTCCGAGTTCGCGTCGGCGGTGGACGGCGACCAGCCGACCATCGACGTGATGAACGCGCTCGGCCTCGACGCCTCGGCAGTCGGCAACCACGAGTTCGACAAGGGCTGGCCCGACCTGCGCGACCGGGTTATTGGTCCGGACAACGCCCGCAACGCCAACTGGGACTACCTCGGCGCCAACGTCTACGCCAAGGGCACGACCGACCCGGTGCTCCCGGAGTACGCCACCTTCGAGGTCGACGGTGTCACCGTCGCCGTGGTCGGTGCCGTGACCGAGGAGACCTCTTCGCTGGTCAGCCCCGCCGGCATCGTCGACATCGACTTCGGCGACCCCGTCGAGGCGGTCAACCGGGTCGCCGGTGAGCTCAGCGACGGCGACGACGCCAACGGGGAGGCCGACGTGATCATCGCCAGCTTCCACGCGGGCGCCACGCAGGGTGTCGGTTCCAGCTACGAGGACGAGATCGCCAAGGGCGGCGAGTTCGCCGAGATGGCCAACCTCGACGCGTCCGTCGACGTGATCTTCAACGGCCACACGCACCAGACCTACGCCTGGGACGCTCCGGTCCCCGGCCAGGCCGGTGTCACCCGCCCGATCATCCAGACCGGGCAGTACGCCGACAACGTGGGCCAGGTCTCGCTCACGGTGGACTCCGTGACCGGCGACGTCGTCTCCTACCAGTCGCGCAACGTGGCCCGCACGACCGTGCCGGACGCCGATCTGGTCGCGGCGTACCCGCGAGTGGCCCAGGTCAAGACGATCGTCGACGCCGCCATCGCGCACGCCGCCGAGATCGGCAACCAGCCGGTCGGTGAGGTGACCGCCGACATCACCCGGGCCAAGACCCCGGCGGGGGCCGAGGACCGTGCCGCTGAGTCGACGCTCGGTGGCCTGGTCGGCAACGCCCTGCGCGACGGCCTGCCCTCGGACTTCGAGGCCGACCTCGGCATCGTCAACCCGGGTGGCCTGCGTGCCGACATGACGTACGCCGGCAACACGGCGGGCAACCCGGCCAACACCGATGGCGTGGTCACCTACGCCGAGGCCAACGCCGTGCTGCCGTTCGTCAACAACGTGTCGCTGGTCGACGTGACCGGTGCACAGCTGAAGGAGATCCTCGAGCAGCAGTGGCAGCCCGACGGCGCCTCGCGTCCGTTCCTGGCGCTGGGCCTCTCGGACAACGTCCGGGTCACGCAGGACGCCACCAAGCCGCGAGGCTCGCGCATCACGTCGGTGATCATCGACGGTGTGGCACTCGACCCCACGGCGACGTACACCGTGTCGACGTTCTCGTTCCTGGCGGCAGGTGGAGACAACTTCTTCGCCTTCACCGACGGTCAGGCCAGCGACACCGGCCTGGTCGACCGCGACCTGTGGATCAGCTACCTCCAGGGCCACAAGCCGGTCGCCCCGGACTTCGCGCGTCAGCAGGTCGTCGAGAGCGGCCTCCCCGCCAGCGTCTCGGCCGGTGACGAGGTCTCGTTCACGCTGTCGAACCTCGACCTGACGTCGGGTGGCAGCCCGGACAACACCGAGCTGCGCGTGTTCCTGCGCAACGACACCGACTCGGTGCCGATGGGCACGTTCCCGGTGACCGATGGTTCGGCCACGGTGGCGTTCACCGCTCCGGCCGACCTCCAGGGCACGTGGACGGTCGGCGCGGTTGCCGACCCGACGCTGACCCAGGTCGGTCTGCCGTTGGCTCCCACGCCGACCAGCATCACGGCAGAGGCCGACGACGTCGCCTACGGCAGCACGGGTGAGGTGGTCGCCGAACTGACCTCCGCCAACCCCACGACCGGCGAGGTCGAGGTGCTGTTCGACGACGAGGTCATCGGAACCGGCACGTTGACCGACGGCTCGGCCACGGTGCAGTTCGACACCCTGGGTCTCGACATGGGCAACAACACGCTCACCGTCCGCTTCGCGGGTGACGAGCAGAACCTGGCCTCCGAGACCACGATCCAGGTGAAGGTCACCAAGGCCGTTCCGTTGGTGACCAGCAAGCTGAGCACCACCAAGCCGGTGGTCAAGTCGGGTCGCATCATCATCGACACTACGGTCACGGCGCTCGGCTTCACGCCGACCGGCTACGTGGGTGTGTACGTCGACGGTGAGCTCACCACGGCGGCCGAACTGGTCAACGGCAAGGCGCGCCTGGCGGTCAACCCGTTCAACACGGTCGGCAAGCACACGATCCACGTGCTCTACATCGGCGACGACCACACCAAGTCGGCGTACACCCTGCACGAGGTCACCGTCGTGAAGGCCACGCCCAGGATGACCGTCACCGTCGGGCCTCGCGTGATCCACGCGAAGAGGACGGCGGCCAACGTCACCGTGACGCTGAAGGCGGCCGGGCAGGTCGTGGCCGGCAAGGTGACGGTCAAGGTCGGCGGCAGGACGTACGCCAGGTCGCTCTCCGGCGGCCGGGCCACGATCACGCTGGCGAAGTTCCCGACCACGGGTGCGAAGAAGGCGGTCGTGAAGTACGCCGGCAACGCACTCAACAACCCGGTGAGCAAGACGGTCACGATCCGGGTCGTGAAGTAGTCACGCAGATGGTCACGCTGTAGCACCACCCAGCCGGCGTCCGGGGGATCTCCTCTCCCGGGCGCCGGCTGTCTTCTGCGCGAACCGTGTGTTTTTGATGGCTCATCCCAATCGGGGGTGTAGAAGTTGGGGTCTGAAGCCGCCGGTCTCGAGCAGGCTTCGGGCGATGTAGTTGGTCAGGTTGCGGAACCCGAGTGCGGAGCCGCGCAGGTGTTCGAGCCGTCCGTTGAGCGCCTCGGTCGGCCCGTTGCTGGTGCCGGGTCGTTCGAAGTAGGCGAGCACGTCAGCGGCTCGCTTCTTCAGGGTCCGGCCCAGGGCTGTGAGCTCGGTGAGCACCTTGGGGACGCCGGCGCTGAGGTCGGTGATCAGCTTCTCCATGAGCTCGCGGCCACGTTGCCGGTCCTCGTGGCGATAGGCGGCGATCATGCGCTGGTAGACACCCCAGGTCGCCTCGACCTCGACGTGAGCGTCATCAACGAACAGCGCGCGTAGCCTGTCGCTCTGCTTGTCGGTGAGCAGGTCCGCGCCGGTGTGCAGCGTGCGCCGCGACTTGTAGAGCGGGTCGTCCCTGAACCCACGGTGCCCGTGGATCGCGAGTTGGACCCGGCGCCGGCACCTGTCGAGGGCGTCACCGGCCAAGCGCACGACGTGGAAGGGATCCATCACCGTGACCGCGTCCGGGATCTCCTCTGCAGCGGCGGTCTTGAACCCGGTGAAGCCGTCCATCGCGACCACCTCGACCGCGTCACGGAAGGCGTCGTCGCGGTCGGCGAGCCAGGTCTTGAACGCCGCCTTCGACCGGCCCTCGACCATGTCCAGCAGCCTTGCTGGGCCGGCGCCATCGCGGACCGGGGTGAGGTCGATGATCACGGTGACGTACTTGTCGCCACGCCTGGTGTGGCGCCAGACGTGCTCATCGACGCCAATGACCTTCACGCCCTCGAACCGCGTGGGGTCGTTGATCAGCAGCCGCTTGCCTTCGGCCAGGACCGCGTTGTTGGCGGTGTCCCACGCGACCCCGAGTCCCTCGGCGACACGGGCGACGGTGAGGTGTGCGACCACGATCCCTTCCAGCGCCCACCGCAGCCCGGTGCGCGAGAGCTTCGCGCGTGGCTCCGCCGCGGCGCTGGTGTCTTGGCGCCACACGTGTCCGCAGTCGGCACAGCGGTAGCGGCGCACTACAACTTCCAGCACGGTCGGTCGCCAGCCCAGCGGCTCGTGGGCCAACCGCCGGATCACGGTGTCACGAGCAGCGCCTTCGCTGCCGCACCGTCGGCACCACTGATCTGGTTCCACCACGCGGCACGCGAGGACCGCACGATCCGGTTCAAGTCGTTGCCCGGTCACGCTCAGACCGAGGCCGTCGAGTCGAGCGAAGGCGGTCAGGTCAGGGCGGCCGAAGCCGGCCTGCGGGGTAGCGTCGAACACGTCGAGGTCTTTCGGATGGATGGCGTAGGAACCTCCGTCGTCGGGAGACCTCGACGTCTATCTGCGGACCGACGCGCCCGGCCGACCTACACCGTCATCTGGGAAGACCCCTGAAACGTCTTCGACGACGACGGGACCGGCTAGGAGGAGGGCGCGGTGAGCTAAAAGAATGGAGCTTGCTCGGCTTCGACGCCGCCGCAAGCTCCGGTGAAACGGTCGGTACTGGTCGGTCGTCGTCGGTCACCACCGGATGGCGGCGCCCCCCCACTCTCGGCGTTTGCGCAGGTCAGCGGCTCGTTCGCCCAGTGGGCGCATCAAGCGATAGACGCAAAGCCGACGTGATTAGGTCGTCGGTTCGATTCCGACAGGCGGCTCTGGCGAACAGCCCCTGACCTGCGGAAACGCAGGGCAGGGGCGGTTCGGTTCTGGTGGTCGCGCGACGCGCTGGCCTCACGGCTCTGCCCGACACCGACGTCGCTCTCCTCTGCGACGGACCCCTCGCCGGCTGAGCGCTCGCGGCCGGCATCCTGTCCGTGTGCCGATAGGCCTCGCTCCGCTCGGCAACGCGGCGTGGCGTTGTGTCGCGACCTGGACGTGCGAGGTGTCAACGGTGCGTCGGCGCAGCGATCGTTGTGTGCGCAGCGAGATGTTCCATGCCGCACGGGCGACGCGCACGAACGCAACGCCCCGGAACGCCAACGACCCGTCATCGCTGCGACGCGCAACGCGTCTCCCGTCACGGCAACGGATCGCAACCAAGACCCGCCCACGGCGCCTAGCGGGACGGAGGGCAAGTTGACACAGTTGCGCTGCCATGGAACCGCGCTGGCTCTCTCGATGACCACCGGTGAACCAGTGCCGCTCCAGGCTTGCGCCTGGTGTTGCCTGGCCCCCCTCGTGATCGGCCCGTCGGGGATCGTCAACGTGGTGCGGGTGTCGAGGCGGTCGGGTCCGACGGCTCGGCGGGGCGCGATCGTCTCGTGCGTTGGCGGACTACGGGAGCTTGGACGCGAGGACGTCGGCCGCCAGGATCTCGGGTGCTGCGCCGAGGAGGTGCTGGTTGGCCATCAGGGCTGCGACGATGGCGCCGTTGGCGTGGGCGTCGCGAGCGGCCTCGTCGGGGAATGCATCGAAGATCCAAAAGGTGTCGGCGTGGGTTCTAGCCGCGAACCAGACAATCGTTCCCACTTCTTCGTTGGCGAGTGCGACAGCGCCGGCGAGCAGATCGGCGAGCGCGTCGTGCTGTCCATCGGCCGCGACGATCTTGGCGACGAAGGCATACGGAAGTGATGCGGGTGTGGACATGAGGGGTTCTCCTTGAAGTCGGGGTTCTTCGTGGGGCGAGTTCAGCGTATGACGAGCGAGGGCCGATGGGGAGTGGCGTATACGACAGTATTGCTATTGTTCGCGCCATGCGTATCGGACTGATCGCGATCGACGGCTGCTTCGGTTCGGCTGTCGCGTCGGTCATCGACATCGTGCGGGTGGCCGACGGAGCCCGCGGCGATATCGACCCGCGGATCGACCCGATCGAACTCGCCATCCTCGGACCGAAACGGCGAGTGACCACGACGGCATCGATGACCCTGTCGGTTGACCACCCGCTGTCGGAGTCCGGAGAGTTCGACGTGGTCGTCGTCCCTGCGCTTGGAACCCTCACGGCCGCCGCTACCAACGACGCCCTCCAGAGCCGAGATGCTCGTTCGGTCATCGCCTCGCTCGGGCGCCTCGACGACGCGACCACCCGAATCGCCGCGGCGTGCACCGGCGTGTTCGCCGTCGCCGAGACCGGACGGATGCATCATCGGCGGGCGACGACCAGCTGGTTCCTGGGGCCGGAGTTCCTGAAGCGCTATCCGACCGTCGCCCTCGATCTCGACACCATGGTCGTCGTGGACGGGAACCTCGTCACCGCCGGCGCCGCGTTCGCCCACATCGACCTCGCGCTCTCACTCGTGCGATCGATCAGCCCCGACCTGGCCCAACATGTCGCCAAGCTCCTCATCATCGACGAGCGTCCGTCGCAGGCGGCCTTCGTCGCCTACGAACATCTCCGGCACGAGGACCCGATCGTCGTCGAGTTCGAACGCTTCGTGCGCGCCCGCCTGGACGAACCGTTCAACGTCGCCTTCGTCGCGCAGTCGCTCGGCACCAGCCGGCGCACCCTCGAACGACGAGTCCGTGCGGCGCTCAACCTCACTCCGCTCGGCTTCGTCCAACGGCTTCGCATCGAACGAGCTCGGCACCTCTCAGCAACCACGGACCTCACCTCCGCCGAGATCGCGCTACGGGTCGGCTACGCGAACGCCGAGACTCTGCGCTCCCTCCTGCGCAGGGAGCGACGCCGTTCCTGACCTATCGCCATGCCTGTAGCCGGTGTCCTAGCGCCCGGTTGGAACCACCTCTCAGCACGTCGCGTCGACGCTCCTGCGTCGCCCCTGGACGACCCACTCGACACGCCCGCAGCACAGGCCATGTGACGTGCCCCGGCTTCCCGGCCGGTCGGGGTTGGGTGGCTGTGATGTCGCTGCGTTCTCGTCGAGGGGGTCAGCAGACCCGATCAGGGTCGATTGGGATGAGACGCGAAGGCGGTCAGGTCAGGGCGGCCGAAGCCGGCCTGCGGGGTAGCGTCGGTCACGTCGAGGTCTTTCGGATGGATGGCGTAGGAACCTCCATCGTCGGGAGACCTCGACGTCTATCTGCGGACCGACGCGCCCGGCCGACCTACACCCTCATCTGGGAAGAGCCTTTTTGATGCGCGAACCGTGCATTCTTGATGCGCGAACCGCGTGTTCTTGATGCGCGAACACCGGATCCTTGGTGGCTCGGTGGTTGAGGAAGTCGCTCAGCGTCCGTCTCGAAACCACCCCACCCGGCACCCTTCGCTGGTTGAGGAAGTCGCTCTGCGACTGTCTCGACACCACCCAC
>NZ_LMGG01000004.1:957660-957820 GCF_001427925.1 Nocardioides sp. Root151 | reverse complement strand
GATCACCGACGCCAAGGACACCGCCTGGCGTGCCGAACGCCGCAAGCTCCGCCTCGCCTACCAACTGTGTGTCACCAACCCCGCCGGCCCCGGGGTGGACCCGGCGACCTGGGGTGACGGCATCCCCGGACTCACCGACTACGACCAATCTTTGGGTGGT
>NZ_LMGG01000004.1:957452-957624 GCF_001427925.1 Nocardioides sp. Root151 | reverse complement strand
GTTGGTGGCGGCGTTCGTGACCGAGTCCTGGGCCACCGCCACCGCCGTGTCCTCCTGGACCGCCAAACGGCTGCTGGCCAACACCCTGGACCTGCACCACCGCCTCCCCCAGACCTGGGCCGCGGTCGATGCGTTGGAGCTCGAGGCCTGGCGGGGCTGCAAGATCGCCGAG
>NZ_LMGG01000004.1:957309-957385 GCF_001427925.1 Nocardioides sp. Root151 | reverse complement strand
CGCCGAGGCCGCCGAGTGGATCGACACCGAACTCGCCCGCCTGGGTAGGTATGGGATCCCGACGATCGAGAAGACG
>NZ_LMGG01000004.1:957103-957206 GCF_001427925.1 Nocardioides sp. Root151 | reverse complement strand
CAGGTCGGCGATCGTGAAGTTCCACCCCGACAAACTCGACAACGACCCGTCCCCGGTGCCCGGCAAGGACCAGTGGGACGTCACCATCGACCACGGCGCCGGA
>NZ_LMGG01000004.1:796468-957084 GCF_001427925.1 Nocardioides sp. Root151 | reverse complement strand
CTCGGTGGACCTGGCGAAGTTCCACGACCTCATCAGTGATGAGGCCACCACCCTCGGCAAGCTCGGTGACACCGACACCCTCGGCCAACGCAGGGCCAAAGCCCTCGGCGTGATCGCGGATCGGCAGGCCAGCGCCGACCTCCTCGGCCTCATCCCCGACCCTCACAGCGACAACGACGGCCGCGACGGCGACAACACCGGCCACAGTGAGGACGACGACGCAGGCAACAGCGACGGCGCAGGAGTCAGTGAAGACGCAGGCAACGGCAATCGCGACAGCGCCCACGATGGCGACGGTGACGGTGCCGGTGAAGGTGCGGGCAAGANCGCGCAAGTCCTACCTCAAGACCCGGCTCTACATCCACGTGAACCTCGCCGACCTCGCCACCAACGGCACCACAACCACTGGAACCACCACGTCCTCTGGAACCACCGCCTCAGCCACTGGCACCGCTGGAACCGACTGCTCCGGCGGCCACGAGCCGGCACCGGGGATGGCGGAGACGAACCTGTTCGGCGCCGTCACCGTCAAGAAGATCCTCGACTGGATCCGCGACCTCGGCCCCGACGCCACCCTCACCCCGGTCATCGACCTGAATCACGACTGGGCTGTCGACCAGCACGACCCACCCGAAGCGATGCGCGAACAAGTCCTCACCCGCGACCGGCATTGCGTCTTCCCACACTGCACCGTCGACTCGAGGCGTTGCGACCTCGACCACATCACCGCCTACGACGACACCGGACCACCGGGCCAGACCAGTTCCGACAGGCTCGCCCCGTTGTGTCGACGACATCACCTCGCCAAAACGCATGGCCGGTGGTCGTATGTCAGGAACAAGGACGGCACCTATACCTGGACCAACCAGTACCGCCGGACCTGGCTGGTCACCACCCACGGGACCATAGAGCTCCCCACCAACTGAACCCCGACACTGCACCAGACAACGAGCAGGCTCGGGAACACGAAGAACACGAGAAACAGCACCGGCCCAACAGCACCGCGAGCGCAAGCCCCGCCACCAGAACACGGTGAACGGGGCTACCGCCACGCCCACACCCGCCCACACCAACTGCACTGGCCTGGTCAAGCGTGGTCTCGAGACGGTCGCCAGAGCGANACCACCGAGAGGACGCGGGCCTCCTCAACCACCGAGAGGACGCGGGCCTCCTCAACCACCGAGGGCACCGGCGACCTCCTCAGCCGCAGAGGGCCGAGGCCATCGGGGTGAGGCAGCAGTTACTGGGCCTGGGACACGCTCGACATGTTGAAGTCGGGGACGCGCAGCGCAGGCATGGCGGTGCGGGAGAAGTAGTCCTCGCCCCACTCCCTGCTGAGCGCGGGCGCGGTGGCGGAGGCGTGGCTGAACCTGTTGAGCAGCTCGACCGGGCTCTCGTTGAAGCGGTAGTTGTTCACCGCCCCGGTTACCTCGCCGTTCTCGATCAGGTAGACCCCGTCGCGGGTGAGGCCGGTCAGCAGGAGGTTCTGCGGGTCGACCTCGCGGATGTACCAGAGACAGGTCAGCAGCAGCCCCCGCTCGGTGCCGGCCACCAGGTCGTTGACGTCGCCCTCGCCACCGTCGACCGACAGCACGAGGTTGTCGATGGCGGGGGTCACCGGTTGGCCGGTCATCGCTGCGGAGTGTCGGGTCTGGTGCAGGGCGGCGAGCTCACCGCCACGGATCCAGTCGGTACGGTCCAGGGGGATGCCGTTGTCGAACACGCTCGAGGTGTTGCTCGACGACGCGGCCACTACGTGGGGCTCGCACTCCAGGCCGGCGTACGACGGGTCACTGAAGAGGTGCACGCGGGGATCCGCTATCCGGTCTCCGATGCGGGTGCCGCCACCTCGACGGGAGAAGACCGACTGGCCTTCGTGGGCGACACGGGCACCGGCTTCCCAGTAGGCGTAGATGGCCAGGTCAGCGACCGCCGTCGGCGGGAGGATCGTGTCGTAGCGGCCGGCCGGGAGGTCGACGCGGCGCCGTGCCCAGCCCAGCCGCTGGGCGAGGACATCGTCGAGGTCATGGGCGGAGACATCGCTGAAGTCGCGGGTCGCCCCGCCGACCCAGGCACTGCTGGCCAGGTCGGCTGTCTTGCCGGTGGCGCCGAAGTGTCCAGTCGGTTGTGAATGGCGCAGGCGCAGGCCCGTGGTCGAGCCGACGTACGTCGTGACCACGTCGTGCGCGACGAAACCGTAGTGGACGCGGTCGGCGGCCTCGGCGCGCTGGAAGACCTCGCCGAGCTGGGGCGCGAAGTCGGCGAAGACGCCGATGGAGGTCTCGGCCGGGCGCTCCGCCCACCCGGAGGCGGCGGCTCCCTCGGTCAGCGGCTGGGCGTCCTCGGCCGGGGTCGCGATCTGGGCCGCACTGTCCGCCGACTCCACGAGGGCGCTGACCTGGTCCTTGGTGGTGGCGCTGCCCGTGACCGACCCGGTGGCGATGCCGTCGCGGCGCTCGTGGAACGCGATCACCGTGAAGGTGCCACCGTGCATGACCCCGTTGGTGGTCAGGGTGTTGTTGGCCCAGCGCAGGTTCGCGGACGTGGAGACCCGCGCGATGACGATGGAGTTGGTGCTGCGGCTCGCGGCCAGGGCGTGCTCGACGAGGTCCTGGGGTGTGGTCATCACTGGCCTGACTCCTCGGTCGTGTTGAGGATCCGCACTCCGCGGAACAACGAGGTCGGGGCCCCGTGACTGACGGACGCGACCTGCCCGGGTTGGGCCTTGCCGCAATTGAACGCGCCGTTCAGCTGCCACGTCTGCGGCCCGCCCACGGCCTCGAGGGAGTTCCAGAAGTCGGTCGTGGTCGCCTGGTAGGCGGCGTCCCGGACCTGCCCGGCGAGCTTGCCGTCCTCGATCCGGAAGAAGCGCTGGCCGGTGAACTGGAAGTTGAACCGCTGCATGTCGATCGACCACGACTTGTCGCCGACGACGTACAGCCCTCGCTCGACGCGGCCGATCAGCTCCTCCGTCGATGGTCCGTCGTCCGCGGGCTGGAGCGACACGTTGGCCATCCGCTGGATCGGGATGTGGCCGGGGGAGTCGGCGTACGCACAGCCGTTGGAGCGACCGTCGGGTCCGGCGAGCTCGGGGCTCCGGCCGGCGATCGGCCGGTCGAGCTGGTAGCCCACGAGTACGCCGTCGCGCACGATGTCCCACTGCTGGGTCGCGACGCCCTCGTCGTCGTACCCGATGGTGGCCAGCCCGTGCTCGACAGTGCGGTCACCGGTCACGTTCATCGCGGGGGACCCGTATTGCAGGGAGCCGAGCTTGTCGGGCGTGGCGAAGGAGGTTCCGGCGTAGTTGGCCTCGTAGCCCATCGCCCGGTCGAGCTCGGTGGCGTGGCCCACCGACTCGTGGATGGTCAGCCACAGGTTCGACGGGTGGATGACCAGGTCGTAGGTGCCGGACTCGACACTCGGGGCGGCCAGCTTCTCCTCGAGCAGCGCCGGCACCTCGGCGAGCTCGGCGTCCCAGTCGTAGAGGTCTCCGGTGAGGAACTCCCAACCGCGGCCCACCGGCGGCGCGATGCTGGCCATCGAGTCGAAGACTCCGCTGGTGGGGTGTGATCCCATCGCCTCGAAGTGCGGCTGCAGGCGGATGCGCTGCTGCGTGGTCGCGGTCCCGGTGAGATCTGCATAGAACTTGTTCTCCTGCACCTGCTGGAGCGAGGCGCTGGCGTGCTCGACGGCGTCGTGCTCGCGCAAACGGTTGGTCCAGCCGATCAGCAGGGCCGACTTCTCCGCGGTCGGCACGTCGAAGGGGTTCACCTCGTAGGCGGAGACCCAGGTGGCGTCGTCGTACGCCGGCTCGGGGGCCAGCACGATCTCGCGCCGCGTCATTCCGGCCGCGACCTGCGCCACCTGGACGGCCTCCTCGGCGATGCGGATCGCGTCGTCGGTGGTCAGCCGGATGCCGGAGGCGAATCCCCAGGCCCCGTTGTGGATGACGCGCACGGCGAAGCCGAGGTCGACGTGTTCGCTGGCATCCTGGAGCACCCCGTCGCGGACCTCGAGGTCCTGGTAGCGCACCCGCTCGAACCGGAAGTCGGCGTGCGTCACGCCGAAGTCGCGGGCGCGGCTGAGTGCCGCGTCGGCGAGTTTGCGATAGGGGAGTGCGATGAACGTCGGGTCGAGGCCTGGCGCTGACATGCGCACAAACGTAGCCGGTCGGGCGGGGAAGGTCAGCCGTCGACGCGCGAGATCGTCACCGACGACCCGGTGCGGTCCTTGGCCACGCGCAGCTGGGTCGGGATGCGGCTGCGCATCTCGGCCACATGGCTGACCACCCCGACCACGCGCCCGCCGTCGCGCAGGGTGTCGAGGGTGTCCATGACGTCGTCGAGGGTGTCGGAGTCGAGGGAGCCGAACCCCTCGTCGACGAAGAGCGTGTCGAGCTCGGCCCCGCCAGCCTCCTGGGTCACCACGTCGGCCAGGCCGAGGGCGAGGGCCAGAGAGACCACGAACGTCTCGCCGCCGCTCAAGGTCGCCGGATCGCGCCGCTCGCCGGACCACTCGTCGAGCACCAGCAGACTCAGCCCACCGCGCGACTCGCCGGCACCGCGGTGGCCGGTGTGTTCGAGGGAGTAGCGCTGGTCGCTCATGCGCAGCAGTCGCTCGTTGGCTGCGGCCACCACCTGGGTGAGCCGCCAGGCCAGCACATAGGCCGAGAGGCGCATCCGCAGCTCGTTGTCGGCAGACTTGCCCTCCACGAACGAGGCCAGCTCCGCGGCGACGGCGTACGCCCAGTGCACGGGCAGCCACGCACTGTGCGCGAGGCCGAGCTGCTCGTGGAGATCACCGAGCCGGGTCGAACGGGTGCGTCGGGTCTGGGCCAGGGTGCGGGCGCTGCCGAGCTCGTCGAGTGCCCGGGCATGGTCTGTGTCGACCGCGTCGACGTCGGGTGCGGGAAGCTCGAGGGCCTGCGCCACGACGGGGTCGCCCAGCACGGCGCTGGCGGCGGCCGATCGGGAGTCATGGGCGGAGATCGCCGACTCGAGCTCGTGTGCCTCACGGTCGGACAGGACCGCGTCGAGTGCCTGCGCGGCGTCGGCGAAGTCGTGCTCGTGCAGCCAGGTGTCGAGAGCCTGCACTGCCTTGTCGGCCTGTTCGACAGCGGTCTCGCGGGCCCGCTCAAGTCGCAATACCTCGTCGCAGGCGGTGGCGATGCGCTCGTGATGGGCGGCGAGTGCGGCCAGGTCGTCGTGCCCGGTGCCGGCGAGCAGGTCGTTGATCTCGCCGGCGATCCGCTCTTCGGACGCACTGTCTGACTCGAGGCGCGCCCGCCTGCTCGCGATCTCGACCCGGCAGGTCGAGAGTGCGTTGGCGGCGGACTGGAGGCTGCGTTCGGCCAGGATGAGCGCCGGCTCGAGCTCGCCCGTGGCCCGGGCCGCGTGAGCAGCCGCGGAACGCGCTGCTTCTATGCGCACGCGTTCGGCCCGGGTTGTCTCTCTGGAGTCGTCGCCGAGCTGCTGCTCGACCACGGCGAGGGTGGCGCTGAGCTCGTGCACCCGCGCGTCACGGGCCACCCGGTCGACCTCGGCGTCGTCGAGGAGACGACGAGCCTCCTTCTCCGCTGCGGCCGTAGGCGCACCGGGTGCCGCCTCGGCCTTGTGCGGGTGGTCGGCAGAGCCACAGACCGGACAGCTGGCACCGACGGCCAGATCGGTGGCGATCTCGGCGGCCATCCCGCGGATGCGCGCCTCGCACAGCTGAAGCCATTGCTCCTTGAGGAGCTGGCACTCGTCGATGCTGGCCCGGCGCTCGTCGACGGCAAGGGTCAGCTGGTCACGCAGTTCGGCCGCACGCGTGTGGGCCTCGAGGCGAGCATCGAGGACGCCGCGCTCTGCGGCGAGGCGCTGTGACTCGACGTCCGCCTCGCGCGCCAGGCCCAGTCGCTGGCGGAGAGAGGAGATCTGCTCGGGCAGCGCGTCGACGGAGTTCGCCGTCGACACTTCCTCGGCCTGCAGGTGTTCGAGACGGGACCGATCGCCGGCGATGCGCTCACGCAGGACGCGCAGCTCGCCCTCACGGGGAACGGCGGCGGTGGCGACGGAGATCGTGTCGCGTGACGCCCGCGCCCGGCGTACGAGCGTGTCGAGGTCGACGACCTCGTCGGGCCCCGCGACGCGGGAGAGTGCGGTGGCGGCTGCCTCGACTGCCCGGTCGCGCTGCTGTTCGGCTGCCAGCGCGAGCCTGTGGAGCGGGACGACGGGAGCGGCCCGACGCGCCAGGGCCAGGCGCCCGCGTCGCGACTCGTGCCGGTCGGCGGAGGCCGCCAGCTCGGCCAGTTCGGTGCGGGCGGCAGTGGCGCGCTGCTGGAGGCCGGCCACCCGATGGGCCTCCTCGCGTCGTTCGCCGGCAGCACGCTCGGCCTCGACGGAGGCGGCGAGTGCCGCGGTGGCCTCGTCGTCGGCCGCTCGGGTCTGCGCCCGGAGTGCGTCGACCCAGTCGATGAGGATGCCGTCGGCCATCACCGGGGCCAGGTCGTCGCCGGACCAGTCGTCGGGCAGCGTTTCGCCGGTGGCCTCGAGGATGCGGCTGACCACGCGGGAGACCGAGCGCTGGAGCTCCTGTCCCTGCCGGTGGAGGGCGCGGGTGTGGTCGCGGATCCAGCGTTCGATGTCTTCGAAGCGCTGCGTGCTGAACAGCTGTTGCAGCAGGGCGTGGCGTTCGTTCGAGCTGGCCCGGAGAAACTTCTGGAACTCGCCCTGCGGCAGCATCGCGACCTGGCAGAACTGGGTCATGGTCATGCCGACCAGCCCGGTCAGCAGATGACCCGCCTCGTCGAGCCGGGTCGACTGCATGACCCACTCACCGCTGATGCGCTCCTCGACCCGCACCGAGGCCTGCTCAGTGGTCAGCCCGGTGCCCCGCTTCTTCGGGCGGACCCAGGCCGGGGACCTGGTGATCCGGAACCGGCGGCCCGACAACGTGGCCTCGAGCCGCACCCGCGGCGCCAACCGCGGGTCGGCGGTGTCGCAACGGAACCGCTTGGCGTGGTTGCGGTCGCCCGGGACGTCGCCGTACATCGCGAAGCAGACGGCGTCGAGGATCGAGGTCTTGCCGGACCCGGTGGGGCCGGTGAGCAGGAACAGCCCTGCCGAGGAGAGGTCGTCGAAGTCGACCGACACGGTCTCGGCGAACGGGCCGAACGCGGTGGCGTCGAGCTGGTGGAGGCGCATCAGCCCACCGCCGTGTCGAGGTCGCGGTCGGGGCTGCAGGAGTCGCAGGCGTCGCGCAGCAGGGCCGACTCCTCGGCGCTGGCGGGTCGACCCCGCATCTCGCGGAGGAAGTCGACCGCGATCGCGTGGTCGGGCTTGCCGGCGGCCGGACGGGCCGACGGAAGCCTGGCAGCATGGCCACCGGCCGGCTCGAAGGACAGCACGAGCGTGTGAGGAAAGCGCTTCTGGAGCCGCTCCATCGCCCGGGCAGGGCGGGCGTCGTCGGTCAGGGTGGCGTGCACCCATGACTGCTCGTGAACGTCGAACGTGCGGTCGGAGAGCAGGTGCTCGATGTCGCCGCTGATGCGGGCCAGGGCGCGGGGGACCGGTGCCTCGACGAACTCGGCGTGGGCGAGCCCGGAGGCGTCGAGGTCGACCAGCCAGGTGCCCTTGCGGTGGCCCGTCTCGGAGAACGAGTAGGCCAGTGGTGAGCCGCTGTAGCGAATCGCCTCGGTGAGCGTGTGTTGGCCGTGCAGGTGGCCGAGCGCGACGTAGTCGATGCCGTCGAACACGTCGGTGGGGACGATGCTGACCCCGCCTACGCTGATGTCGCGCTCGGAGTCACTGGGCTCCACCGGCCTGGTGCCGGCCACGAAGGCGTGGGCCATCACCACCGAACGGGTGCCCCGTGGCTGCCCGGCGAGGTCGGCTCGCACGCGCCGCATCGCCTCGGCCAGCGCCGCCTCGTGGCTGCGCCCGGCCAACGCCCAGGGCTCCCGCACGAGATCGGGCTCGAGGTAGGGAAGGCCGTAGACCGCGACCGGACCGTGCTCGTCGTCGAGCAGCACCGGGGCGCCCACGGACAACGCGCTGGTGCGGACGAAGACCCCGGCAGCGTCCATCAGCTCGGCGCCGAAGCCGAGCCGGTGGGCCGAGTCGTGGTTGCCGCTGGTCACCACCAGCTTCGCGCGCGAACTCGCGATGCGGGTGAAGGTCTCGTTGGCCAGGCGGACGGCGTCGACCGGCGGCAGCGCGCGGTCATAGATGTCGCCCGCGACCACGACCAGGTCGACCCGCTCGCGCTCGATCACCTCGAGCAGGTGGTCGACGTACGCAGCCTGGAACCCGAGCATGCCTTCGCGGTGGAAGGAACGCCCGAGATGCCAGTCGGAGGTGTGGAGGATGCGCACACCTAGAACCTAGAAGGCACCACCGACAGTCCCCGGCATCCCACGCCCGGAAGTAGCCTTCGACCCATGGAGACCACCGTCACGAAGCTCGGATTCACCCCGCTCAAGGGCACCCGGCACACGGCGTACGACGCGATCACGCTGGACGCCGCCGGCCCAGTCGGGGACCGCGAGTGGTGCCTGGTCGAGCCCGGGGCCGCCCGGGTGCTGCGCACGATCAACGAGCCCTTGTTGGCGACCACGGTCGAGGCCGAGGGCGACCACGTGGGGGTGACGCTCGGCGACGGCCGCAGCGCGTCGGGGCGGCTCGTGATCGCCGATGAGCCGGTGGCCGTGGACTACTGGGGCCGCCGGATCTTGGTCACGCCGTACGACGGGGAGCCGGCCGGGCTGCTGGCCGAGCAGGTCGGGCGCCCGGTGCGACTGGCCCGTGCCGGGCGCGGAGACGTGGTCTTCGGAGCGCCGGTGAGCCTGCTCGGCACCGCGTCGGTGCGTGACCTTGCCACGCGGATGGGGCGCCCCGACCTCGTCGACCAGTCGGAACGGTTCCGCAGCACGATGCTCGTCGAGACCGACGAGCCGTGGGTCGAGGACTCCTGGGTCGGGCACGACGTGCGCGTGGGCGAGACCGTCGTGCACGTGACCGGGCGCATCGGGCGCTGCGGCGTGCCGAACCGGCATCCGGTGACCGCGCTCGCCGACGCCCCGGTCCTGAAGGCGCTCGCGGGCTACCGCCCGGCCAACGATGCCGGCGAGCCCTACCTCGCGGTCGACGCCGTCGTGGTCACTCCGGGCGTCGTCCGGCTCGGCGACGTTCTCGATACTCCCTGACGATCGCGCCCCTGCGAGGGCCGAAACGTCAGGGAGTATCCCGGCTGGAGGACCGAAACGTCAGGGAGTATCCCGGCTGGAGGGCCGAAACGTCAGGGAGTATCGAAGGCGGTGCGGATGGCGAGGCGTCGGCGCAGCTCGTCGGTCATGTCGACCAGGTTGCGGCGGATCGTCAGGTCGAGTCCGTCCCGAGCGATCAGCTCGTCAGCCCGGTCGACGGTCGACTGCCGCACCGAGGTGATCGGGAAGAAGTGCTCGGTCACGTCGCCGAGCACCCACCCCGAGTGCACCTTCGCCGCCCCCGGCAGCTCGCTCAGGTAGCGGTCGACGTAGGGCTCGGTGAACGACTCCTGCCCCGGCTGCCAGAGACCGGTGCCGCAGGCGATCAGCTCGTAGTTCGTGGCCGGCGCGGACCCGGTGAACCGGTCCCAGGCCCACGCCTTGCTCTCCGCGTCGGGCCGACCCGAGACCGCGCGGGCATGGTCGACGCGGGCCTTGGTGGTGGGCTCGGCGGCCAGTTCGCCGTCGAGGCCCGGCCGGCTGATCGCGTCGAGCGAGGCCAGCCTGATCATGATCCGCCAGCGCAGGTCGGCGTCGACAACCACACCGTCAGGAAGATCGGCCGAGTCCAGCCAGGTGCGCAGGGTGGTCACGTCGGCGGCGGAGTCGACCGCTCCCCGGAAGGCGCCCAGCTGCACGGTGCCTCCCGGTGTGGCGACGTCCAGCAGTGAACGGCACGCCGCGTGGAGCCGTGCCAGGGCAGAGGCCGGGTCGTGGCTGAGCCCGGCCACCGTGCCGATCAGGAACGGCAGGGTGCGCAGCGCGTCGTCGTTGGTCTCGGTCGGGAGCGATGCCTCGGCCAGGCGTACGACGGACTCGGGGGAGACGCGCGCGTGGTGGAAGCCGGAGCGGACGGAGTTCCAGATGCCCGAGCGGATCGTCAGGTCGGAGGTCGCAGCGATGAGGCGCGGGAAGGCCTCGAGGGAGACGTCGTCGGCCAGCGTGGACGCCCAGGTCTCCATGCCCGGGTCGACCAGGAACGCCGCGTCGTCAGGCACGTCGACCGTGATCTCGTCGGCATCGACGTGCAGCGGAGTGGTGGTCCATCGGCCGTCGGCGTCCGCGGTGGTCACGTGGATGGTGTGGTCACGTGCTTCGGTCTGACCGGCCGGGGGAGTGCGGCGTACGACGCCGGCAGCGCGGTCGAGCTCGAGGGTGTCGGGTCCGGCCGTGCGCAGCCAGCGCTCGCTGAACGGCCCGAGGTCGCCGGCGCCGGCGCGTTCCCACGAGGCGAACAGGTCGTGCATGGTCGCGTTGCCGTAGCGGTTGCGGGTGAAGTGGTCGATCACCCCGGCGAAGAAGACGTCGTCGCCGAGGGTCGCGTTCAGCTGCTTGAGGATCGTGGAGCCCTTGGCATAGGAGATGCCGTCGAAGTCCTGCAGGGCGGCGGTCGCGTCGAACGCGCCGTTGCCGGCCACCGGGTGCGTGCTGGGCCGCTGGTCCGCGACGAGTCCCCACTGGCGGCGGGCGTAGCCGTTGTGGATCCAGGCGTCGTCGTACTGCGTGACGTCGGCGGTGACCCGGTTGCCCATGTATTCGGCGAACGACTCGTTGAGCCACAGGTCGTCCCACCACTTGGGCGTGGTGATGTTGCCGAACCACTGGTGCGCCATCTCGTGGGCGACGGTGGTGGCTCGCTGGATGCGCTCTCCGCGGGTGACCTTGCTGGTGAAGAGCAGCGGGTCCCGGTAGGTCACGCATCCCGGGTTCTCCATCGCGCCGGCGTTGAACTCCGGCACGAACGCCTGGTGGTAGTTGCCGAACGGGTAGCGGATGCCGAACAGTCGGTGGAACTCGTCGAAGCACTGCTTGGTCATCGTGAACAGCTCGTCGGCGTCGTCGTCGAGGGCCTGGGCGATCGACTGCCGCGAGCTGAGCGAGAGCGGAATGCCGTCGTGGTTCTCGTGGATCACGTGGTAGGGCCCGGCGACCAGGGTCACGAAGTACGTCGACAGTGGCGGGGTCTCGTCGAACTCCCAGGTGCCGGGCTCCACCTGCTTGCCGGGGGCGTTGCCGATCACGGTCCAGTCCAGGGGCGCACGGACGTGGAAGGTGTACGGCGCCTTGAGATCGGGCTGGTCGAAGCACGCGAAGATCGTCGGCGCGGCATCCATGAACGACATCCCGTAGACGTAGCGCCGTCCGTCGGCCGGGTCGACGTGGGCGTGCAGGCCCTCCCCGTCGTTGCGGAACGGCATGACCGCATCGACGACGAGCTCGTTCTCGCCGGCCTGCGTGGCGAGGGGGAGCCGGCCTCGCTCGACCAGGTCGGGGCTCAGCGTCGACCCGTTGAACACGATGCGGTTCACGGCGGTTGCTTTCAGGTCGGCGAACGTCGCGCCGCCGCGGCTGGTGAACCTGATCGTGGTGGTCGAGGCGAACGTCTCGTCACCGGTCGCGAGGTCCAGACGGACGTCGTACGACGTGACGTCGAGCAGGTCGAACCTGGCGACTGCCTCGGTCTGCTGCAGGCTGCGGAAGGGAGTTTCGGCGGAAGACACGGCATCACCCTACGAGGCGCGTCCACACCCGCCGCGTGGTGGCTGAGATCACCCCTGAACTGGCCGATCGGCGGTGCTGGCTCCCGTAGAATGTAAGAGGCACCTTGCCTGAAGTACTTATTACACCAATCACCTGCGTCAACGATGACGCGAGAGGACGAGAAGGATCATGAAGGCCCAGTTGTACGTCGCCCAGGGAATCATCGCCGGGCGGATCCACCAGACCCAGGACACCATCGCGGTCCGGGCGCTGGAGGCAGCCCGCGCCGAGGCGCGTCGCGAACGACGTCGGCTGCGCGGCCTCTGATCCGTCAGGAGTCATGAGCGCCGCAGGGCCCGGGAGCGATCTCGGGCCCTGCGGCCATTTCGGGGTCGGGTCCTGACATTTGTCATGGCGGGATCGTGAGTGCTGACCGAGGTGGAGAGGCCTTCGCGCCACGAGGCTTGAGCCATGACCTCATCACTGAAAGCCCGCGACGGCTCGCGTGTGGCCGTGGTGGCCAAGCGGCTGCACCTCAGCGAGGGCACGGTGCGCAACCACCTCTCGGCCGCGATCGGCAAGACCGGCGCCGACAACCGCAGCGAGGCCGTGCGAACGGCCGAGCAGAACGGCTGGCTCTAGGAAATGAGCGCAGGGCCCGGGAGACCCCGGGCCCTGCCTTCTTCGTGGTTCTGCTCAGGCCTGGACGGTGAGCGAGAACTGCACGCCACCGGCCTGGTCGACTGCGGCGTCGAGCACCTTGTCGTCGAGCTGCTGGGCAGCATCCTCGTCGAGGAAGATGGTCGCACCGTCCTGCTCGACGGTCTGGTCACCGGGCTCAGGGGCGGGCGCGGCGTTGACCGCGAAAGCCGGCTCGGGGGTGTCGTCACTGGTGATGCGGAGTCCTGCGGCCTCGTCGCCTGCTTGGGCGGCGATGTCCTTGACGATCGTGCTGGCGTTCTCGGTGAGGGTGAGCATGTGCTCTCCTTCGCTGATTGCGGGCATGACCCCTCCACCATTGCGCGGTCGGGCGGCTCACGCAAACGCGGCGGGTCTGGCAGGCTCGGTGCATGACTGATTCCGACACCCTGCGCAGCATCGACCTGACCCGCATCGGCGACGGCCGCTACAAGGCGGTCAACCGTCGCGGGGGAGTGCTCCCCATCGGCTCGGGCGACGACCCCGACTTCACCCCGGTGGAGCTGTTGCTCGCCGCGCTGGCGGGCTGCAGCGCGATCGACGTCGACGCGATCACCGGCAAGCGTGCAGCCCCCGTCGCGTTCGACGTACACGCGGAGGGCGACAAGATCCGTGACGAGCAGGGCAACCACCTGACCAACCTGAAGGTGACCTTCGACGTGGTCTTCCCCGAGGGGGAGGGCGGCGACGCGGCCCGGGAGTTCCTGCCCCGCGCGGTCGCCATGTCACGTGACCGGCTGTGCACGGTGAGCCGCACCGTGCAGATCGGCGTGCCCGTCGAGTTCACGCCCGACGCGTGACCTGTCCCGCATAGGGTGCCGCCCATGGCCCGACATCGACGCACGCCGTGGACCACGGCGCAGATGCCCGCCCAGGACGGACGACGCTTCGTCGTCACCGGTGCCACCGGAGGCCTTGGACTCGAGCTGACCCGCGCGCTGGCCACGGCCGGTGCCGAGGTGGTGATGGCGGTCCGCGACACCGCGAAGGGCGAGGCCGGGGCTGAGCGGGTGCGCCGGACCGGCGCACCCGGCCGGATCGAGGTGCGCTGGCTCGATGTCGCCGACCTGGGCTCGGTGCACGCGTTCGCCAGCAACCTCGATCGCCTCGACGTGCTGGTCAACAACGCCGGCATCATGGCCGTTCCCGAGTCGCGCACGGTCGACGGGTTCGAGTCGCAGATCGGCACGAACCACCTGGGCCACTTCGCCCTGACGAACCTGCTGCTGCCACGGCTCCACGACCGGGTCGTGGTGGTCTCGTCGGCGTCCCACCGCAGCGGCACGATCGAGGTCGACGACCTCGACTTCGCCCGACGCGGCTACGTCCCCTATGCGGCGTACGCACAGTCGAAGCTGGCGAACCTGCTGTTCCTCGCCGAGCTCGATCGGCGCCTCGCGGCGACCGACTCCGACGTGCGCGCGGTCGGAGCACACCCGGGCTACACGGCGACCGGAATCCATGGCGGCACGGGGAACAAGGCCTTCACCCGGTTGGGCAGCCTGGGCAACGCGCTGATCGGCATGAAGCCGTCGCAGGGCGCGCAGCCGCTCCTGTACGCCGCCACCGGGGACCTGCCCGGCAACAGCTACGTCGGTCCGCACGGCCCCGGTGAGCTGCTCGGCCACCCGACCCTTGTCGGTCGCTCCGAAATGGCGAACGACCCGGACCTCGCCAGTGCGTTGTGGCGGAAGTCCGAGTCGCTCACGGGAGTCACGTTCCCGCTGTGACCATCGGTGTGGTCAGTCGTCGACCTCGTCGATGGTGACCGGCACCTTCGGGGCGCCGTCGGCGGTGCCGTTGTCGGTGCCCTTGGCGGCCACCTTCTGGAGCAGCTTGATGCTCGCGGTGTCGAACGTGCCGAAGACGGTGTACGCCGGCGACAGCGCTGCGGACGAGTCCTTGTAGACCATGAAGAACTGCGATCCGTTGGTGCCCGGGCCGGCGTTGGCCATCGCGAGGGTGCCGGCCGGGTACTTCTCCGTGCCGGCCAGCTCGTCGTCGAACTGGTAGCCGGGGCCGCCCATGCCGGTGCCGGTCGGGTCACCGCACTGGAGGACGTAGATGCCCTGGGTGGTCACCCGGTGGCAGCTGGTGTCGTCGAAGTAGTCCTGGTCGGCCAGCGAGAGGAACGAGTTGACCGTGCAGGGAGTCTTCTTGGCGTTCAGTGTGGCCTTGATGTCACCGGCGCTGGTCTCGATGGTGACGTGGACCAGGCCCTTCTTCTTCGGGTCGCCGGGTGGGGGGTCGACCTCCTTGGCCGGCTGCGTGCCGTCCGCGTCGTAGGCGCACGCTCCCGCGGCGGGCGTGGTCTCCGCGGGCGTCGACGGGTCGGCGGTCTCGCTCGGGTCCGTCGTGGCACTGGCGGAAGGGTCGCCCGCGACGGTGTCGTCGTCCTTGTCACCGCCGTCGTCCGAACAGGCCGCGAGGGAGAAGAGGGTCAGTGCGGCCATCGCGGCCAGGCTTCGCTTGAACATGCGGCGATGGTAGCCAGCGAGGCATTAGGCTGCCACGCAGGTTGCCTCGGACGGTTTCCCGTCCGGCTGTCTCGGCAGGGGGATCGCGCGCGAGTGAGCGAATCCACGATGCAGCGCGGAATTCCCTCCTCGCTCTCCACCCCGGCCTTCGTGGGCCGGGCAGAAGAGCTGTCGCGGATCAACGAGGTGCTGGTGCGCGCCGATCGCGCGCTCGTCCTCATCGAGGGCGAGACAGGCATCGGCAAGACTCGCCTTGTCCAAGAGCTGTTGCGCACGCACGTCGACGTGCTCGTGGTCGCGTGCCCTGCCTACAGCCGTTCGTTCACCCTCGCGCCGGTCATCGACGCGCTCCGGGACACGGTCGGTGACGTACGCCGGCTCTCGCTCACCCCGCTCGCCGGTGCACTGAGGCCGTTGTTCCCCGAGTGGGGCCCTCATCTACCGCCGAGCCCGGAGGCCCTCTCCGATCCTGCCGCCTCCCAGCACCGGATCTTCCGTGCCCTTGCCGAGCTGGTCGACGCCCTGGCACCCGGCCTTCTCGTGGTCGACGACGCGCACTGGGCCGACCCGGCCACCCTCGACCTGCTCCTCTTCCTGGCGTCCCGCCCGACGGCCGCCCACCGAATTGTGCTGACCTACCGGCCCTCGGAGCTGGAGGCAACCTCCAACTTGCACCGTCTCACCGGCAAGGCGCCGACGGGGACGAGCATGCTACGGATCGGCCTCGCCAGTCTCGGTGTCGACGACACCCGCCAGATGGTGTCGTCGATGCTGCAGGAGCGACCGGTCACCGGAGCGTTCGCCGAGTTCCTCCATGCCCGCACGGAGGGTGTGCCGCTCGCCCTCGAGGAGACTGTCCGTCTGCTGCACGACCGGGCTGACCTGACCCGCAGGGACGGCGAGTGGGTGCGTCGCCACCTCGACCGGATCGAGGTGCCGCCTACGGTGCGTGACGGAGTACTCGAGCGGTACCGGCGGCTCGGCGCGGAGGCACGAGGCGTCCTCCGGGCAGCCGCGACGTTCGGGGATGCCGTCGACGAGGCGACGTTGGTTGCCATGTCGGGACTGTCTCCGGACGAGGTCAGCAAGGGCCTCGACGAAGCGCTGACCGTGTTGATGCTCGAGGTCCGTGGCTCGCAGTTCCGGTTCCGCCATGTCCTGGTCGGGCAGGCCGTGTACGACGCGATCTCGCCCTCGGAGGCACGGCGTGGCCACCGGATTGCCGGCGAGGTCCTGGAGCAGAGGGAGCGGCCGCCGCTTGCCCGGCTCGCCGCGCACTTCCGCAGGGCGGGGGACGTGCCCCGGTGGTGCCGGTACGCCGAGCAGGCGGCCGAGCTCGCCTCGTCCAGCGGGGACGAGACGACCGCTGTCTCACTGCTCCTCGAGGTCGTGTTGCACGCGGAGCTGTCGCCCGCCGAGCTCGCCAGGTTGGCCGACAAGATCACCTACAGCGCAGCAGTCGGCGTCGAGCGCCTCCACGGACTGGTGGCGACCCTGCGTCGCGCTGTCGATGCTGGTGACGCCGCACCGCAGGTGCGCGGTTTGCTGAGGTTCCAGCTCGGCAGGGCGCTCAGCAATGCGGGGGACTACGTGCAGTCAAGGAACGAGCTCGAGCTCGCAATCCCAGACCTCGCCGACGCGGAGACCGCGCTCCGGGCGATGCTGATGCTCGGGTCACCGTTCGGCACGGACTGGTCGGGGTCACGCCACCTGGAGTGGCTCGACCGGGCGCAACGGGTCGAGCCGCCGGTGAGGCGAAGTGACCGCACACGGGTGTTGGTCGACCGTGTCACGGCCCTGCTGGGCCTCGGGCAACCGTCCGGGTGGGACGAGGCCGCGCACCTCCCGGACGACACCGCCGACGCCCAGGAGCGGGACCACCTGGTGCGCGGGCACGTGAACCTGAGCGACGTCGCGATGTTGTGGGGTCGGTTCGACGTCGCCGGGCGGTCACTGGCGCGTGCGGAGCACCTGGCTCGCGGCGGCGGCTACCCGCGGGTCGACGACCTGCTCATGCTCAACCGTGCGCGGTTCGACTGGCTCACCGGCACGTGGGACGGCCTCGCCGCGCGAGTCGAACACCTTGCGGACAACGAGGACATCCCGCCACACACGCGTCTCGAGCCGCTCGTGGTCGCGAGCGGCCTGCAGTTCGCCTCGGCACCGGAGGGGACGGCCCGGCCTCGCCTGGAGCACGCCTGGGAGCTGGCTCGACAGTTCCCGTTGGAGCCGATCACGATCGAGGCCGGGAGCCTGCTCGCCCTGCGCCACCTCATTGCCGGGCGCCTCGACGACGCCCTCCGGGTCTCCTCCGACGCCCTGGCGATGGTCCGTCTCAAGCAACTGTGGCTGTGGGCATCGGAGTTGGCACCCGTGGAGTGCGAGCGGGGCATCCGGGGACGCGGGATCCCAGCCGCAGAGGCGGGCCTGGCAACCTGCAAGGCGATGCTCGCCGAGCGCGACGGCGACGTGGCACTCGCCGGAGCGGCCTACCAACGCGCAGTGGACGCCTGGAGCCGGATGCCTCGCCCACATCCGGCCCTCCTGGTTCGCGAGCGCTGGGCTCGGCACGAGCTCGCCGTCGGTGCCACCGAGCCGGGGATCGCTCGACTGTCCGCGGTGTTCGACGGCCTTGCCGACCTCGGTGCACGGGCCGATGCGACGCGGGTGCTCGAGACCTTGGCCGAACACGGCGTGGAGCGAAGTCGGCCGTGGTGGGGCGGACGCACCGGTTACGGAGTCAACCTCTCGCCGCGCGAGCGCGAGGTGGTGCGGTTGGTGGCGCAGGGGAGGACCAACCGGGAGGTGGCCGAGGCACTGTTCCGCTCTCCCCACACGGTCTCGACCCAGTTGAGCTCAGCGATGCGCAAGCTCGGCGTCTCGTCGCGACACGATCTGGTCGTGCCTGACTGAGCCGACCACGGGTTCACTTTGGTGCGCCGAGGCTCGACATTGGTACGTCGAGGGTCACCACGGTGTCGCGCCGAGCGTTTGACTGTCGACCATGACCGATCCGCTCGCCAACCGCCCCCGTCCGGGTCAGCCCGACCCCGAACCCGCGGACGACGACTACGAACCGGTCTGAGCTCACCTTCATCCTCATCGACAGGAAGTCGTCATGCCTCACCACTCCCGTCCCCGCGACCGCCATCGCCTGGTCCGCGGCCTCATTCTGGTCGCGCTGTCGCTCGCCCTGGCAGTGACAACCCTCGGACAGCAACCCACGAACGCCCAGCCGTCAGCGTTGCCCACCGGCGCGGTCGACCCGGGAGCCAAGATCGCTCCAGCCCTCCAGCGCAAGTTCGACACGGACGCGACCGAGCCGCGCGACTTCTGGATCAGCTTCGACGCCGACGCCGACACCAGCGCAGCCTCGGCCACGGGCGACTGGGCCAGGCGCGGTCAACAGGTCGTCGACCGGCTCAGGAGCACCGCCAAGACCGCCCAGGCCGACACGATCGCCGCACTCGACGCAGCCGGTGCGGACTACACGGCGTACTGGATCACCAATGCCATCCGGGTCCACGGCGGCGACTACACGTTGGCCCTGAGCCTTGCGGGGTCCACCGACGTGGAGCGCATCTTCGCACCGGTCAGCTACACGGAGCCGGAGCCGGTGAAGCAGGAGCTCACCGGACGGATGAGCACCCACGACGCCGCACCCGAGTGGGGTGTCCGCGACATCAAGGCCGATCAGGTGTGGCAGAAGTACGGCGCCCGCGGTGACGGCATCGTCGTGGCCAGCATCGACACCGGCACCGAGCTGGACCACCCGGCACTGGTGGAGCACTACCGGGGCAGCAACGGGGACGGCACGTTCACCAACGACTACAACTGGCTCGACACCACGGGTGCCTCCGACTTCCCCACGGACGCACACGGGCACGGCACGCACACCATGGGCACGATGGTCGGCGACGACGGTGCCGCCAACCAGGTCGGCGTAGCACCCGGGGCCAAGTGGATCGAGGCGAACGGCTGCTGTGCCTCGGACGAGACACTGCTGGCTGCCTCCCAGTGGATGCTGGCCCCCACCAAGACGGACGGCACCGCGCCCGACCCCGCGAAACGGCCGCACGTGGTGAACAACTCCTGGGGTTCCGAGAACCCGGCCACGGACCCGTTCCTCGAAGACATCCAGCAGGCGTGGGCCGACTCCGGGATCTTCGGGGTCTGGTCCAACGGCAACCTCGGCCCGGCCTGCAACACGGCCAGCTCACCCGGCAGTCGCACCCTCAACTACGCGGTCGGTGCCACCACCGAAGCCGGGACCATCGCCAGCTTCTCCAGTCGCGGCACGGGACAGGACGGCGAGATCAAGCCGAACATCGCGGCTCCCGGGGAAGGTGTGCGCTCGAGCTACCCGGGCGGCCGCTACGCCTCGATGAGCGGTACGTCGATGGCGGCACCGCACGTCTCCGGATCTGTGGCGCTGCTCCTCTCCGCGCACCCCGAGCTGATCGGCGACGTTGCGCAGATCCGGCAGCTCCTCGACGAAACCGCGATCGACACCGCCGACGACCAGTGCGGCGGCACCGATGCCGACAACAACGTCTACGGCGAGGGCCGGCTCGACGCGCTCGCCCTCGTGGAGGCGGTCGACTCGGGCGATTCGGGCGCCATCGACGGGAAGGTCACCGTCGACGGCGGCGAGCCCGTCGAGGGCGCCGCGGTCACCCTGACCGGCGATGCGGGCCAACGTTCCACCCGCACAGGCGGCGACGGCGCCTACGCAGTCGCCGAGCTCCCGATCGGCACCTACCAGGCGACCGTCACGGCTTTCGGGTTCGCACCGGGGAAGGTCACCATCGAGGTGACCTCCGGCCAGAGCACGACCACGAACGTCTCCCTGGCTGCCGCCGAGGGCTTTACGGTCAGCGGTGTCATCACTGACAGGACGACCGGGAAGCCGATCGCCGGCACGGCGAGCGTGATCGGATCGCGCTACTCGGCCACCGCCGACGCCTCGGGGCACTTCGCGATCAAGGGAGTGCCGGGACCTCGGAACTACACCGTCCGCATCGACGACGGCGGAGCCTGTGCCACGCCGGTCTACCGCAGCCTCGAGATCACCGGCGACGCGGCGATCGCACCGGTCGAGCTGCGTCGCCGGACCGACGAGCCGGCGAGCCCGGCCGGCTGGAACGGGGGACCGTACGGCTACTCCTGCCTGTTGGAGCCCACGAAGTGGATCAAGGGCACCACGGAGATCGAGAAGCCTGACGTCTATGACACGACGGCGGTCCGTCTGCCGTTCAGGTTCTCCTACTTCGGCAAGGACTACTCCACCATCTACGCCAGTCCCACCAGCCTCGCCCAAGTCGGGTTCTGGACCTCTCCTTACAACAGCGCCACGTATCCGTACGCCGAGTACGGCATCGACACCCTCATCCGCGGGATCGTGCCGAGCTTGGGACCGATCGCCTCCGACGACGGCTCCGCCAAGCTGCTGACCCGCACCACGGGCACGGCGCCGAACCGCGCGTTCACGATCGAGTTCCGCGACTTCACGGTGCTCAACAGCCCCGACACCCGGATGAGCTACGAGGTCACGTTGCACGAGGACGGCGACATCGTCTTCGCCTACGACGGCATCGACCCGGCGAACCTGCTCGAGCGGGGCCAGCAGACCGAGGTCTCGATGCAGGACCACAGTCCCGACGGCCGCGCCGGCCTGAGGACCCAGTTCCTCTACTCGGTGAACGAGCCGATCCTCGGCAGTGACCGACAGATCAGGTTCAGCCTGCCCGCGAACGGCTTCGTCAGCGGCCTGGTGACCGACAAGCGCACCGGCGCCGCGGTCGCGAATGCAAGCGTCGACCTCGTCGACGCCAACGGGTGGCTCACCCAGCGCGCCTTCACCAACGCGGCCGGTCGCTACCGGTTCCAGCTGATGGCCGGCCGGAACTACACCGTCTCGGTCCTCAAGCGCCCCGGCTATGCAGCGCAGAGGGCCTCGGTGAGGGTGACCAGGGACCGACAGACGATCATGCTCCGGACGCCGTTGTCCGGGGGGAGGATGACGCTCCCGACGTCGGTGACCGCGAAGCGAGGCAGGGCCGTCAGGGTGAGCCTGAAGAACACCGGCAGTGCAGCCCTGCGCTGGCGGGCCTCTCTGGCCCTCCCGGCGACGTCGGGACCCAAGCCGGGCACCGAGGTGGGCAGGACGGACTACGGCAAGGCAGCGATCGCCGTCGAGGAGGTCGACGGGCAGTACTGGGTCGGTGACGTGCTGGCGCACAGGGCCGTCGAGGTCACCTCGACCGGCAGTCCCACCGGGAGGACGATCCCGCTGGCCCCGGTCGCCGAGGCGCTGGGTGTGACCGACGACCTGACCCTGACTCCCGCGGACCTCGCCTGGGTGCCGTCCCGCGGCATGTTGTGCATGACCTTCTACAACTTCACCAACGACATCGCCTGTGTGGATCCTGACCGGGTCAGCGCTCATGACATCGCCGTGGTCGAGACCGGCCTCCGAAGTGCACTTTCCGTCCAGGGCCTGGCGTACGACGCGGAGCGGGACCGGTTCTTCGTGATCGCCGGGGCACGTTCGGGCGGCTGGCAGCACCAGGTGCGCACGATCGCCGGGCTGGAGCACCCCAACACTGGTGACGTGCTGGGCAGGTGCACCTATGCCCGTCAGGGGCAGGGCCTGGGTTGGAACCCTGACTCTCAGGCACTCTGGACCCACACCCAGGACATCACGGGTATTCCGCTGAAACGCAACATGTCGAAGTTCCGTCAGGTCGACCCGGCCACCTGCGCGGAGCAGGCGACGGTGAACGTGCCGTCGTACTCGATGCCCGGGATGCCGAGCACGTCCCTCGACCTCGACGAGCACGGCGACCTGGTCACGATGTTCTTCGCCAGCGGGACGATCGTGACCGTGAGGACGAGCGACCCGATCACCCGGCAGCCCCGGTGGGTCTCGGTGCCGACGGACACGGGTGCCGTGGGCGTGAACAAGACGGTGAGCATCCCGGTGCGCATCAACTGGGCCGCGGTACCGAAGGGAGTCAAGCAGGTGAACCTGGTCCTGCGTGGCAACGGCGGTGCGCGGCCGACCCGAGTCGTGCCGATCACTCTGCGCCGCTAGTCGCGCCGGTCACCGGTGAGGTGGTCGTGTGCCCCGGCAGGTTCTGCCGGCGGTGCGCGACCACCCACGGCCACGTCATCAGCGCCCACACCGTGGCCACGATCACGACCTCGATCACGACGTACGACGGCCACGGGCCGAGGTAGTCCAGGACCGAGCCGCTGCTGGGCTTGTGGTTCAGGAACCCGTAGTTGGTGCCGGTGATCGCGTTGAAGGTGAACACCGAGACCGCCCAGGTCAGCGTGGTGGCCACGGTGGTGGCGTAGTCGTGCCAGGCGGGTCTGAGACCAAGGCCCCACACCAGGTAGATCGCGGCCCACACGATGAGCATGTGCATGCCCCAGAAGCCGATGTACTTCGGGTTGGGGAAGTCGGCGGTGAGCCACGGCGTCAGCAGCCCCTGGGTGGTCAGCACCAGCCCCCAGAAGTAGGTCAGGGCGACGAAGAACCTGTGGTGGGTCAGCAGGGCGAGCACCGCGGCGATCCAGGCGAAGTCGCACAGCTGCAGGGGGAGAGTTGTGTTGAACGAGAACTGCGACGGCATGAAGTCGACCAGCTGCATCGGGATCGTGAAGCCCATGATCGCGAAGGCGAACCAGCGGCTGACCCGGCGCGGGTCTGCGCCAGCCCGCTGGGCGCGGCCGAGCAGGACCACCGGCCAGATGCCGGCGGCGAACAGCGCGAGCATCAGCAGGTGGCTGGGACCGAAGGTCACGAAGGTCGAGGCAGTCATCGGGTTCATGCCTTCAACTCTCGTGCCCGGACCGCTTCGGGACATCCGTGCGGGTACTCAGTTCGGGCTGGGTGCCACCACACCCGGACGTAGGCCGTGTCACGGCCTAGGCTCGACGGCGTGGCGTCGACGTGGCCGATGGCGGTCGTGGGCCTGTTGCTCGTGGCGAGCGCGTGCGACGGGTCGTCGCCGGCCAGCGCCCCGTCGACGCGTGCCGACAGCCCTCGCTCGACGGGTCCCCGGGTGGTCCTGGAGCATCGTGGTCCGCAGCCGTCGGACGGCATGCCGCGACGCGCGACGGTGCGGATCCCGAGAATCGGGCTGGCCGGACTGGTCGTGGAGCCCTACCGGGGACGCCCGGACGACGCACCGGGCACCCGCCTCCAGGACCGCGGCCTCGGCGCCAGTCCTCACGGGCCACGCGGCGGCACGGGTCCGGGCGGGGTCGGCAACTACCTGGTCACCGCTCACCGCACGTCGAGCACGCGGGCTTTCGCCCGGATTCCGGAGCTGCGACGAGGTGACCGGGTCGTGGTGGAGGCGGCAGGGGTGCGCTACGTCTACGAGATCCGGCTGACCCGGTCGACCTCGTTCCGCTCCGACCGTTCACGGGCGCGCCAGGAGGCCGCTGTTCCCGGCCGGCCCGGAGCCGCCCCGACGAGGGCGATGGTCACGCTCTCGACCTGCGCGACGCAGGAGGACCACACGGCCGGCAACTACTGGTCCGACGAGTTCCACAACCCCGAGCACCGCATCGACAAGGTCGGCGTGCTGGTCGCCTCGGGACCCGTCAGGCGGAGGTCTCCAGCGACGCGGCGATGAAGCCGGACTCGACGAGCTCGTCGACGACCTCGCGCAGGAAGGCGACGGTGGCCGGCTGCCGGCTCACCGTGGTGCCGACCGCCTGGCGGATCTGCATGAACGGCTCGTCGATGAGCCGCAGGTCGTCGTGCTCCTCGACGTACGCCGTGAGGGGCTGGCGGATGCCCGCGGCGACCTCGAGGCTTTCGCTGCGGAAGACGTCGACGCCCTCGGCCCCGCGCACGATCTCCGCTCGCTGCAGCGAGCGGCTCAGGTGCAGGTCGTACGCCGAGCCGTGCTTGACGCCCACCCGCACGCCGGGTTGATCGATCTCGTCCAGGGCGTGCAGCGGGGAGTCGCGCGGCACGGCGAAGACGCCCTCGATCACGACATAGGGCTCCGTGAACGCGACCTCCGTGGCCCGGGCCGGGTCGATGGCCAGGAAGCACAGGTCGGCGGCACCCGTGGCCATTGCCTCGAACGACTTGCGGGCTGCGTCGAAGCAGAGGAACTCGACCGGGACCTCGAGGCGTCGCGCGATCTCGCGGGCGATGTCGACGGTCACGCCGCGCGGCTCCTCGGCGGTGCCCTGCGCCAGCACGGGATTGCCCAGGTTGATCGAGGCACGCAGGGTGCCGGTCGGGGCGAGGTCCTCAACGATGGTCATGCCGATGACGCTACCGGCGGGCCAGCAGCACCATGACCTCGTGGTGCCCGGTCTGGGGGAACATGTCGAACAGGCCCGCGGTGCGGACGTCGTACGACGGCAGGGCGGCCAGGTCGCGGGCCAGTGTGGTGACGTTGCAGCTGGAGTAGATGAGGTGGGCCGGTCCGCCGGTCTCCAGCCGCCCACGGAGCTCGGGCCCGATGCCGCGTCGGGGCGGGTTGACGACGACGAGGTCGGGGGTGGCGTCCACGAGGTGTTGCGTGGCGTCGCCGGCGTGCCATTCGCTGGTCAGCCCCTCGGGGAGCTCGGTTGCGCTGCGCCGCGCGCTCAGGATGGCGTCGGCCGACGACTCGACTCCGATCACGTGGTGGGCGCCGTGTCCCAGTGCGTGCAGGCCGAACCCGCCGACACCGCAGTAGAGGTCGAGAACCGTGCTCGGTCGCAGCTCGCTGATCCACGCACGGGCCCGGGCGTAGAGAGCCTCGGCGATGAACGTGTTGGTCTGGAAGAAGCTGCGTGGTCGCAGGTGCAGGGTGACGTCGTTGACCCGCATCGGCAGGGTGTCGAGGTCGGTCAGGACCTCCTCGTCCGGGCCCTCGAGCACGGCCTTGTGCTCCGGCTGCAGGTTGACGCTCACGACGCGGGTCTCCGGCACCCGCTCGCGAATGACGTCCAGTCCCTCGCGGATCCGCCGGAGCTGGCCGGGGGAGCGGAGCACGAACCGCAGCATCACCTCGCCATCGGGGGAGTGGGTGACCAGCAGGTGCTTGAGCTCACCGGTGCGCCCCGGCACGTCGTACGGCGTGAGGCCGAGGTCGGCGACGACTGCCGGGAGTCGGTGCACGACGTCGGCCAGACCCGGTTCATAGAGCCCGCAGCCGGTCAGGTCGACGCCGCGCTGACCACCGTCGAGGATGCCGAGCGTCGGCTCGCCACGGCGTCCGCCGACGACCAGCTTCGCCTTGTTGCGGAAGGCCGACTCGGCGCCGGTCACCGGTTCGGTCCACGAGAGGCGCGGGCCGAGGGCGTCGGCCACGGTTGCCTGTTTGCGTGCGACTTGCTCGGCGTGGTCGACGCCCATGTGCGTGCACGAGCGGCACACACCCGCGTCGAAGTAGCCACATTGCACGCCGCAACCCTACGGCCCCGCGTGGCCCCCGTGTGTCGGCTCCTCACCCGGTTAGCCTGTCGCCGATGACTGAGCCAGACTTTCTCCGACGTACCCGCCACGGCTACGACACGATCGCGGCCGACTACACGGCCACCTTCGCCGGCGAGATCGAAGAACTACCGTTCTTCCGCGCGATGCTGACCGCCTACGCCGAGCTGGTGCTGGCCGACGGTGGGGGAGAGGTGCTGGAGGTCGGCAGCGGACCGGGCGAGACCACGGCCTTCCTGCACGACCGGGGGCTCTCGATCTCGGGTCTCGACCTGTCGCCGGAGATGGTGGGGATCGCGCGCGCGGACCAGCCCCACCTGTCGTTCTCCGAGGGCTCGATGCTCGAGCTGCCGTACGCCGACGGGACGCTGGCCGGCGTGGTGACCTGGTATTCGCTGATCCATCTCCCGCCGGAACGGTTGCCCGACGCCCTCGACGAGTTCCACCGCGTGCTCCGCCCGGGTGGGCACCTCGCCGTGGCCTTCCAGATGGGTGATGGCGTACGCCGGATCGACGAGCTGGGCGGTCACGCGATCGAGCTGGACTTCCACCGCATCGACCCCGAGAGGTTCGCAATCCTGTTGCAGGACAGGGGATTCGACGTGGTGGCGTCGCTGGTGCGGGCCCGGCTCGAGGACGAGAAGACCCCGCACGCACACCTCGTGGCGCGCAGGCGATAGGCCGCAGGTCAGCCCAGACGCGGACCCAGCACCAGCTCGACGAACCGCTCACCGATCAACCGGTGAGTGGCGGCGTCGGGGTGCAGCCCGTCCGGCAGGGGCAGGTCGGCGGCGTCGGCCACGCCGTAGAGCTCGGTGCCGTCGAGGTGGTGGAGGTGTGGGTCGTGGGCCGTCCGGTCGGCGACGATGCGGGCCAGCTCGTCGCGGATGACGCGCAGCGTCAGCTTGCCCGCCGGCACCTCGGACGGGTTGCCGGTGGCCACGAAGCGCATCTCACCCCGGCCCAGCGCCTCCATGTCCGGACCGCTCGGGCCGGGCGTCTCCTCGTGGATCGGGCAGAGCACCGACGAGATCACGACCAGCGGAGTCGTCGGGTGGCCCTCGCGGATCGTGTCCAGGAAGCCATGCACCGCCGGGGCGAAGGTGCGCAGGCGCATCGCGTCGAGGTTGATCACGTTGATCCCGATCTTCACCGTCACCAGGTCGGCCGCGGTGTCGCGCATCGCCCGCGCCGTGAACGGGTCCAGCACGGCGCCGCCGCCGAACCCGAGGTTGACCAGCTCGACCCCGGCCCGGCGTGCGGCGATGGCCGGCCAGGTGCCGGTCGGGTTGGGTGAGTCGGTGCCGTGGCTGATCGAGCTGCCGTGGTGCAGCCAGACCGGACGGTCCGAGGGCGCGGCAACCTCGAGTGGCGCATCACTGCGCAGGGCGACCAGCTCGGCGGTCTCGTTGTGAGGCAGCCAGATCTCGACGTCCTTGTCGCCGTCCGGCAGACCGTCGAAGCGCACGGTGCCGGGGTCCCCGACGTCGTGGGAGAAGGTGCCGGCGGTCATGTCGATGGTGATCGTGTTGCCGCCCGTGACGCTTCCTCGACCGATCACGTCACCGTCGACCGCCAGCTCGTAGACGCCGTCGGGACGCGGCGGCGCTCCGACGTACACGCGCTTGGTCGGCACGGAGTCCAGCTCGATCCAGGAGGCTGAGGTGCGGAACGCGATGCGGCAGCCCGAGGGCTGAGCCTCGGCCATCCTCAGCTGCTCGTCGTTGACCTGAGCACGTGCCTTCGGCGGCAGCCGGTGGGGGAGTACGCCGCGTTCGGTCGTCTCGATGTCGAGGGCTCCGCGGATCAGGTCGGCGGTGACGGGCGTGGTGAGGCTCTGCATGGTGGGCTCCGTGACGGGTCGGCTGGTCGGGTCCGATGCATGACCGGAACTCATCGCGACCAGTGTGTCTGGTGGGGCCTCTCGAACGCGACCGGGTTTTCGACTCCTGGCCGGCGTCGCGCGAGTAGTGTCGGTAGCACGTGGGCGCTCCCTCGAGCGACCCGGAAGCGGGGATGGCGATGAGCAAGGGATTCGGCAGCGACCTCTACAGGAACATGCAGAAGGTTCGTGCCAACGGCAAGGACGGCGTCGTCTTTCCGGTGAAGGCGAACGGCAAGGACGGCATCGTGTTCGGTGACCCGCCCCTCGAGGTCTTCGGGAAGACACCGGCCGAGAAACCCAAGCGTCCCGGTGTCATCGCTCGGCTCAGGGCAGCGCTCTCCTCGCGCTGACGAACGACTCAGTTCGGCCGCACCGTCAGTGACTGGGACACCGTGCCGACGGGGCCGTGGACGTCGTGGATCACGCTGCTGGTGAGGCCGAGCCCACCCGCTCCGAACGAGACGCTGGTGTCGAAGCCGACCCACTCGCCTCGCGGCTCGGTGAAGAAGTGCGCGGTCAGGTCGACGTTGGGGAAGGCCACATGCGTCGGGTCCTCTCGCACGGTCATCCCGTTGGCGATGTCGAGCAGGCCGGTGAACCGAGCCAGTTCGCTGGTCTTCTCGTTCGCGATGAGAGGCAGGGGAGTGCGCGCCCAGAACGTGCCACGCCCCGGCGCCTCCTGGACACGACGCAGCTCGGCGGATGCAATGAAGCCGCCCGGCCACAGGCTCGACGGGTTCCATGCAGGCATGTCGTCGGGTCCGGGGATCCGGGGGAGCGGGGTGCCTTCGATCCCGCTGGTGTCGCGGGGTTCGAGCAGCCAGGCGCGCAGGATCACGCCGGCCCGCCCGGCGTACGACGCGGTGGCCTGCACGAGCTCGATCGTGCGCCCGGGGCGGATCACCTCGACCTCGACGTCCATGACGTCGACCGGCAGCGTGCCGAGGATGTCGTAGGAGAGCCGGCTGACCACCAGTCGGTCCGTACGACGTTCGGCGTGGTCGGCCTCGACGGCGTGCGCCAGCAGCCCTAGCGCCGGGGCGATGTGCTGGGTCGTGACGTCCCAGGCACCGCTGACGTGTTCGGTGGCCCGGAAGCGGGTCGCTCCGAGCCGCTCGAAGTAAGCCATGGTCGCCTCCTGTGGCGTGACGAGTCAGGGACGAGTGACGGTGAGGGTCACGTCGCCGAAGTCGCCCGACTGGACGATGACCTTCAGCTCACTGCTCTCGTAGGCCACGGGATCGACGACCGCGGACTTGCTCCGCGTCAGGCCCAGTTCTGGGAGCGCCGTGTCGTAGAAGGCCATGCCCTCGTCGGCCTCGACCCCGCCGACGTGGAAGAACACCATGTCGGCGGTGACGTTCTCGTCCTCGACGGTGCCGCCCGGCGGAATCGGCAGCGAGTGGATCGGCCAGCCCTCGGGCAACGCGTGGCCGCCACCCGAGCTTTCCGACTCGGTGGGAGAGGTCGAAGAGTCGGACGTGGAGTCGGACGTGGTGTCGTCGTCGGAGCAGGCGCCGGTGAACGCGAGCGCGGTGACGGCGGCGGCGCTGGCGAGCGCGCGCATGGTGCGGGTCATGTGTGGGTCCCTTGATGAGAAGGCCGGGCGGGCCAGCGTAGAACGAGGCGGGAACCGGTTCGTCGACGGGCACGTCCGACTGTCATGACGATCACACGGGTTCCCCCTCGCCGACTCCTTCCCCTGGTCCTGCTCGCCCTGTGCGGTTGGCTGCTTGCCGCCTGTGGGGACGAGGGCTCCGACCAGCAGGCGTCCGGTCCCGGCTCGGTCGAGCTCAAAGTGGTCTCTGAGGACTGGAGCGGGTGGAGCAAGGGGCAGGCCGATCCCAAGACCACCACGGTGGACGTCGCCGAAGGAGAGACGTTCGAGGTCGCCGTGGTGGGTGGCCCCATGACGTTCGAGGTCACCGACATCCGCGATGACGGCATCACGGTCGAGACCGACCAGGCCATGTCGACGAAGCAGGACGGCGGCGGTATCAACCTGAACTCCGACGAGAAGGAGTTCGACGTCGACGACGGAACCTCGCTCGAGCTGACCACGCTCACCATGGACGCCGGGACCACGGTGACCCTCACGATCCTGTGACGGTGAGCTCGCTCGACTTTTGCGCTCGACGGCGCAGACCGGGTCTGGTTGTGTGGGTGGGTCACGCAACCTAGAGGCCGCTACAGCGGTCCAACTCGGGAGGAAACATGTCCATCGGCCTGATGCGCCGGATCGCACTGGTGTCCGCGGGAGCACTCGCACTACCCATCGGGATTGCCGCCGCAGCACCGCCCGGAGCCGGCGACCCCGGCATCGGGGACCCGTACTACCCCCTCTACGGCAACGGCGGCTACGACGTCGCCCACTACGACATCGCGGTCTCCTACGACAAGGCCACCGACACGCTGGCCGGCACCACGACCGTCACCGCCACTGCCACCGACCGGCTCCGCAGCTTCGACCTCGACTTCGTGCTGCCCGTCTCATCCGTCCAGGTCAACGGCAAGGCGGCCGGTTTCACCGCGAAGCCGCACGAGCTCGTCGTCACCCCGCGCAGTCCGCTGCGGCCGGGCCAGACGATGAAGGTTCGAGTGGTCTACGCGGGGCAGCCTTCGAGCATCGAGATCCCCGAGTACGGCGCCTCGCCGTGGATCCAGACCAGCACCGGAGCCGCAGCCGTCGGCGAGCCCGAGATCGCGGCCTGGTGGTACCCGTCGAACGACCATCCCCGCGACAAGGCCACCTTCGACGTCACGGTGACCACGCCCGCCGACCAGGAAGCGCTGAGCAACGGCGTCCTGGTCTCCAACGAGCTCCACGGCGACACCCGTGCCTGGCACTGGCGTGAGTCCAAGCCGATGGCGACCTACCTGGCCTTCTTCGCGTCCGGCCAGTACGACATCACCCAGAGCACCTCCCCGGCAGGACTGCCCGTGGTCACCGCGGTCGCCTCCGATGGCGGCGCGGAGGGGGAGTACGCCGCAGCTGATCTTGCGCGCACCCCCGAGGTCGTCGAATGGGCGTCGCTCCAGTGGGGCGCCTACCCCTTCGACGCCATGGGTGGCGTGGCACCCGCAGCCGACTTCGGCTTCGCGCTGGAGAACCAGACGCGTCCGGTCTACACCCGGGGCTTCTGGCGTGGCGGGCCCAACATCTACGTGGTCGTGCACGAGCTCGCCCACCAGTCGTACGGCGACTCGGTGTCGGTGCACAACTGGCGCGACATCTGGCTCAACGAGGGCTTTGCGTCCTTCACGGAGTGGCTGTGGTCCGAGGACCACGGCGAGGGCACGGGTGCCGAGCTCTTCGACGAGTACTGGGACTACTACCAGGGCAACGACGCGTTCTGGACCAGGGTCATCGGTGACCCCGGTGCCGGGCACGAGTTCGCGGGTGCCGTCTATGACCGCGGTGCGATGACCCTGCAAGCCCTGCGGGTGCGGATCGGCGACGCCGCCTTCTTCGCCACCATGCGTGACTGGGCCGCCGATCACCGCTACGGGAACGCCGAGATCTCGGAGTTCATCACTCTCGCCGAGACGCACTCCGGTGAGGACCTGGCGTCGTTCTTCGACGCCTGGCTCTACCAGCCCACCAAGCCGGAGATGACACCGGAGAACGGCTTCCCGGCAGGGTTCGCCGGCTCCCAGCGCAGCGTCACGAGCGAGAAGTCGGCGCCCGCGTCGTTCACGAAGATCCAGCGCACCCACCGCCAGTTGATCGCCGCAGAGCTCGGCCGCTGACGGATCCGCGGCGCTGGTCCTGGCCCGGGTCGGGACCAGCGCTGCCGGAGTGAGCCGTCGGAGTCAGCGCCGTTCGACTGAACCTTTCGCGAACCGTCGTCGTGTTCTCGGGTGTGGGACATGCTGGAGTTGACCGGACGGTCGCGGAGGCACGGTGGTGACGCAAGAGGCAGACCTGATGCGGGCCCTGCACGACGAGCACGCTCCCGCGCTGTGGGCCTACGCCCTGGCCTTGACCAACGGCGACCGCGGCCGGGCCGAGGACGTCGTGCAGGAGACGTTGCTGCGCGCCTGGCGTCACCCAGAGGTCCTGGCGCGCTCCAGCGGCTCCGCGCGAGGGTGGCTGTTGACGGTGGCGCGGCGCATCACGATCGATGAGTGGCGCAGCAGCGTGCGGCACCCCGAGGTGGTCACCGACTCACCTCCGGAGCCGCCGTCGCACGACGAGACCGACGCCGCCCTCCAGGCCTGGCTCGTCGCCGACGGGCTCCAGCGGTTGTCGAGTGCCCATCGCGACGTGATCGTGGAGTGCTACTACCGCGGCCACACGACGGCCGAGGCAGCGCGTCGTCTCGGGGTGCCCGACGGGACCGTGAAGTCGCGTCTCCACTATGCGCTGACCTCGCTGCGCCTGGTGCTCCAGGAGATGGGAGTCGAGGATGACTGACGACTACTCGACGTACGACGCGGCGTACCTCCTCGGCGCATTGAGCCCCGAGGAGCGCCGCGACTTCGAAACGCACCTGCGTGGCTGCGCCGACTGCTCCGCGAGTGTCACTCGTCTCAGCGGGTTGCCGGGGCTCCTGGCCAAGGCGCCGCAGCCCGACCTGGTCGACGCCCCGGGTCCGGTGCCCGAGAGCCTGCTGCCCGCACTGCTTGCCGAGGTGGCCCGCCGTCGCGCGCGCAGGCGACGCGTCGTGCTTGTCGCGGCGGCAGCAGCAGCTGTGGTCATCGCCATCGCGGCTGGCGCCTTCATCGGCCTCCGGCCGCCCCCGCCGGCCGCCGACCCGAGCGCGATCGAGATGACTGCTGTCGCGGCCGGAAGCCCGGTTCAGGCCGAGGCCGTCCTTGACGCCAAGGCCTGGGGCACTCATATTCGCCTGCACTGCTGGTACGACGACACGTCCAGCTATCGTCCGGGCACCTACCGACTGGTCGTCACCGACAACGACGGCACCGTCCAGCAGCTGGCGACCTGGGCGGTCGTACCGGGGGAGACGACGACCGTTGACGGGTCGACCTCCCTGGACCTCGACGAGATCGCCACGGTCGAGGTGCGCAACCGCACGGACAAGGCCGTGCTCACCCTGTCGCCCTGACCCACTGGAGATCCCATGAAAATCAACAAGCTGATCCTGGTCGTGCTCGTCGTACCCGGCCTGGCCACGACCCTTGTGGCCTGTGGCAACGATGGAGGTTCCGACGACGACACCGCCGGCTCCGACACGGACACCGGACCGCTCTCGGTCCGCAGCATCGGCAGTGCCGGCGACGTGTACGTCGACGCAGATGGCCGCGCGGTCTACGTCGCCGAGGAGGAGAAGTCGGGCAAGGTGCTGTGCACCGGCTCCTGCCTCGACGTCTGGAAGCCGGTGATCGCGTCCGGCTCGGCCACGACCGGTGACTTCGGCACCCTGACCCGGCCCGACACTGACGAGAAGCAGGTCACCTTCGAGGGCGCCCCGGTCTACACCTTCACGATGGAAGGATCCGGCGAGGTCACCGGCAACGACGTGACCGACGAGTTCGACGGCGTGAGCTTCACCTGGCACGTCGTGGACGCCGGGGGAGCGGCCCCGTCGGACACCTCGTCCAGTCCTGACACGGGAAACGGCTACGACTACTAGGAGCTCGCGGCGGCAAGGAACGCCTCGGCCGAACATGCGAGGATCCGGCAATGCCCCTCAATGTCGCCGTTGTCGCCGAAGCGCTCGCCGACTCTCGACCCGAACGGCGGGTGCTCGTGGCGATCGACGGTGTCGACGGGAGTGGGAAGACCACCTTCGCCCAGTCGCTGGCAGACCAGCTGCGGGTGCTCGCACGAAGCGTCCTGGTGATCCATGTCGATGACTTCCTCCACACGAGCTCCGTGCGTCACAGGCAGGGCCGGAACTCACCCGAGGGCTACTTCCACGACAGCTACGACTACGGGTCCCTGACCCGGCACGTGCTCGAGCCCCTCGGCCCGGGCGGAGACGGCTGGTTCCGCGCCGGCGTGGTCGACCGTGCTCGAGACGTCGTTGTGCCTCACCCGCGGCAGTACGCCGGCCACGGGACCATCGTCCTCGTCGAGGGACTGTTCCTCCTTCGGGATGAACTCTTCGGCCGGTGGGACCACTCCATCTTTCTCGACGTCGAGACAGAGATTTCCCTTGCCCGCAAGGGGAAACGCGATGGCCTGGAGCTTGACTCGGCCGATCCACTGACGCGACGCTACGTCGAGGGTCAGCGTCTCTATCTCGACTCCTGCCGACCACGGCAGCGAGCAACCTGGGTCATCGACAACGGCGGATCGGGCGACGCGACCCGCACGACCTGAGGGCTCACCTTCAAGGGGTCCAGTCGTCCCAGTCCCGCCACCAGTGGTCACCGTCGCGCAGGGCGTCCTCGACTCCAGCCGCGGCACACAAGACGTCGATCACCGTCTGCTCCGTGATGCGACCTTCGGTGCGTTGGTGATGGAGGTCGGTGACGTCCTTCCACTCCCGGGTTCCGTCCGCCCGGATGATCAGGTCGAGTCCGTGGTCGTCGGTGTCGATGCCCGTCGAGCTCCTGATGACCGGAGCCTCGAAGTTGACGTACCAGTGCCGGAATGTGCCGTCGTGGGCGAAGACCTTCCAGGCGCTGTAGAGGTCGCCGGCGCGGTAGAGCTGCAAGACGATCGTCTCGCCCCAATCCGTGCGCCCAGACCAGGGATGCGGCCCGTGTGGATGGTCCGGGAAGTGGAATGCGGAGCCGGGGTCCACCCGAATCGCCAGGACGTCGCCGTCGTCGTGTACGACGACGGCAGGCTGCGCGAACCAGAGCTGTCCGTGGAGGACCACGCGCCGTTGAAGGGTCGTCCCCGGTTCGAATCGCGTCATCTCGCACGATGCTAGGCCGGTTGCGACGGGGTCTGTGTAGTTTGGCGCGTGTGAACAGCTACGTCGAGCAGTTCCCGCTGCGGGACCCATGACACAGGCAACGGGCGCCGAGCTGTCGGATGTGGAGGTCGCGATCTCAGCTGCCGAGGCCGGTGCGGCCAAGGTTCGAGAGGCGTACGGCGGGGTGGTGATCCGTCATGCCAAGTCGGGCAACGACTTCGCCACGGACACCGATCTTGCTGCCGAGCGCGTGATCCGCGAGGTTCTCGCCGTACGGCGACCCGGCGACGGCTTCCTGGGGGAGGAGACCGGTGAATCACAAGGCGCAGCCAGCCGCCGCTGGCTGGTGGACCCACTCTGCGGCACCTTGAACTTCGCGGCGCAGACACCACTCGTGGCCGTGAACGTCGCGTTGATCGGCGAGAGGGGCACTCTGGCAGCTGCCTCGACTGATCCGATCGCGGGGGAGACCTTCTGGAGCGACAGTGTGGCCGCGTGGGTCCGCAAGGACGGCGTCGACGAGAGGGCGCTGCCGTCGGTGGCCTCCAGGCTCGTCGACGTCAACTGCGATGGCCCGCTCGACCGCTCCTTCGTGGGGCCTCAGCTGCTTGCCGATCCGGAGTTCAGAGCCGCGTTCGGACCGCGGGTCGTCTCCTCGACGCTGGCGGTCGCCTGGGTCGCGGCCGGTAGGAGAGCGGGTTACGTCAGCGACGGCGGATTCGTGGACAACGTGCACTTCGCGGCCGGGATCGAGCTGTGCCGGGCAGCCGGCTGCGTGGTGACCGACCTGGCCGGTGGTTCGCTCGGCGAAGGCAGAGGCCTGCTCGTCGCGGCGGACGATTCGACCCACCGGCAGTTGCTCAGCATCGTGCGGCCACATCTTGTTGCTCTCACTGCTGGGAAGGGATCACGAAGGTGAAGAAGTACATCCTCTTCGATCATGACGGCGTTCTTGTGGACACCGAGTTCTGGTACTACAAGGCCGGTGAACGTGCCCTTGCGGACATCGGTTTCACCCTCGACCAGGAGGAATACCTGCGGGGGATGGGCAACGCGATCGGCACGTGGGCCCAGGCCAGGGCGGCAGGAATCGATGAGCAGACCCTCGACCGGCAACGGGAGGTTCGCGATCACTACTACCAGGAACACCTGCAAACCGAAGCCATCGAGATAGAGGGCGTCGTCGACGCCCTTGCTGAACTCTCGAAATACGTGCGCATGGGCATCGTGACGACTGCCAAGCGTGTGGACTTCGAGATCATCCACGAGAAGCGTCACATCCGACAGTTCATGGACTTCGTCCTGGTTCGCGAGGACTACAACCTCGCAAAGCCGCATCCAGAGCCGTATGTCACCGGCTTGCGGCGCTTCGGAGCCGGAAAGGAAGAAGCGCTGGTCGTCGAAGATTCGTCGCGAGGGCTGAACTCAGCCGTGGCGGCCGGTATCGACTGCGCCATCGTTCACAACGACTTCACCAAGTCACAGGACTTCTCCCGGGCCACTCATCGAATCGGTTCCCTGAGTGAATTGACGGGCATCGTCCTCGACTCGAGATGAGCCGGGGGAGCAGGTGTCATCATCGACACGGACCGGCACGCGTCCGTGGCTCCTGGTGGGCACCTGCGCCGCGGTCGACGCGGTGGTGGTCGGCTCCGGCATCGAACCGCGTGATCTGACCCTCTCAGAGGTGAATGACACGTCTGTCTATCACTTTGATGGACTTCGACCCATCACGTTTCCCGAGACCTTCAATGAAGCGCGCGCCGAAGCCCTGGCACCCGTCGGCGGCGAACCGCCCGATCATGACGACGTGTGGTGGCCCGCGCATCCGGACCAGGCATCGTTTCTGGAGTGACCTTGCACAGGCGGCTCGAGCGGTCCAGCGCATCGATCTCCCGAGGTAATCACCTGCAGTAATTGACATAATGTACGTTATCGGCGGTTAGGCACGAGCTCTTCCGGCAGGTCTGAAACGCCTTCTCGGTGCTCGTCCGACGCAAGGACCCGGACGGTTGCGTCAACTTCATGGAGGCACACGACTGCCTCCAGTCTCAACTGAAGTTGGCTCACCACACGTCGGGGCTGCCTGAAAACGTCAGATCGGGTGAGAGAGCACAACCTCGCAGAAGACGGCATTTTCCGTCGCTGAGCCAATCGGGTGCTCGTCGGTGAGCCTCGACCGACTTTTCGCGCCACCATGCGCACAATAGGCGGCTCGACGACTCCCTCGCCCATCGCAGGGACCGATCATCGGACGAGAGGCTGGACTTCATGCGGGCACTGCTCCTGAGCGGCGGACTGGCGATGGTCTGCTCGCTGCTGGGCACCTGGCTCGCCATCGGATGGTTCACCCGGCGCGGGTTCGGCCAACCGATCAGGGTCGACGGGCCAACGACGCAATCCGGCGAGTACGCCGTCCACGTGGGCCTCGTAGTGGTGTGCCTCGCGGTTGTCGGTGACGATGACGTTCTCGGCCCTGGCCATGGCGAACTCCTTCTGTGGGCATGTGCGCTCGAGAGACACGCTAGGTCACTCCACGAGCCGCTCCCCCGTGTGGCCCTCAACGAACTGCGCGGTCCACGGCCTCGACGATGTTCTCGGGCGTGCTGTTGAAGGCGATGGCGGCGTGCGGGGCGTGGCGACGTACGAGATTGACGATCTCCTCGAAGACCTCGAGCAAGTCCGCTTGCTTGCGGATGCCGCCCCCGACGAGGACGCAGTCCCACGGACGCGACTGCAGCGCCGTGGCCACCACTGCGGGGATGTCGTCACTGCCGTCCAGTCCGACCAGGCAGTTCGTCGCATCGTAGCCACGCTCGGCGAAGGTCACGGTCGCAGCCTCGATGGCGGTCGCCACTGGTTCGGAATCCCACGGCCCGAGGACGCGATACGGGTCCAGGCCGATCACCAGCACGGTCGGCGGTCGCGGGTGCGGATCATGATCGTGCGAAGGGTCGCCGGCGAAGACCTTCTCGTAGAGGTCGTAGATGAACGCCCCCTTCGCGTTGTTGTAGCGCATCACGTCGGTGAATCCTCTGGCCGCCACCTCACGCTTCACCGCGGCGTAGTCGTCGCGATCCTCTGCGTGGGTGCGCAGCCAGTCACGGAACAGCCTGTGTCGTCGAGGCTCGCGCGCACCCGGCGAGAAGATGTGGAGCGTGACCGCCGGCTCCTCGCCGCGAAGGCAACGATGCTCCTCCCACTCGGGCTCTCGCACACGCAGCGTGAAACCCGCGGCCTCGAGGTCGGGCAACCACGCGGCCTCGTCGGCGGAGTCGGCAACCGTCAGGTCGACGTCGATCATCGGCTTGGCCCACAGACCGGGCACGGAGGTCGAACCCACGTGCTCGATCGAGAGCACCCGCTCCCCCAGCGCGGCAACGATCTGACCACGTGCGACGTCGTACGCCGCGGGCCACGACGGATCCGGCGCGACGACCTCGACGGACTGCGGTGTCCAGGCGCCGATGGAGACCCGTGCGGCTTCGATCTCTTCCATCGACGGAGTCTCGAAGGGGTTCCAGAGCGGGTGCGTGGCCATGCACCCCAGCCTATGCATGTGTCAGAGCGTGGTGGCGTAGATCCGCGTCGGTACGCCGAGCGCGCTGGGGCCCTGACTCTCGAGCGCCAGCCCGATCTTCCCGGCAACTCGCTGTGAGGCGAGGTTGTCCCGGTGGATGATTGCGATCAGGCGAGTGATCCCCCGGATGCGTGCGAAGTCGCGGCTGGCCAGTGCGGCCTCCGTCGCGAGCCCGCGGCCCTGGTGCTCGGGCATGAGGTGATAGCCGACCTCGAGGTGCTCGGCACCGTCGATCCACTGCCAGGACAGGCCGCACTGCCCGACGAAGGTGCCGTTCGCGTCGTGCAGCACCCACAGTCCGAAGCCGTCCCTGGCGTAGCCCTGCTGGTTCCACTCGATCCATTCGGCGGCCTCCGCGCGAGAGCGTGTCCGGGGGAAGAACGCCATGACCTCGGCCGAGGCCATCAGGGCGGCCAGGTCGTCGAGGTCCTCGGGACCCATGCGCCCGAACGTGAGCCTTGCCGTGGGTTCTGGCAGCAGGACCGACATCGTCAGACCGGATCCGCAAGCAACGAGAGCAGGTGGGACGCCTGCACCTCCGTGGTGCCCGGCGGGTTGCGGTGGAACCCGCCGTTGCCGGGTAGCAGCATGGCCAGCCAGAACGTCGCCCACAGGGGACGGTAGGCGTGGAACCGCTCCCGCTCCCCCGCCGACAACCCGACCGCCTCGACCAGCGCGTCGGCGTCGAAGACCCCGGCGAGTCGGCCGGCGATGTGCTCCACGTGGTCGGCGAGTTCGTACGCCGGGTCGCTGAGGCCACCGTCCTCGAAGTCGATCAGCCGACACGTGTGGCCGTCCCACATGACGTTGGCCGGGTTCAGGTCGGCAATGCCGAGAGAGCCGAGGTGCGGCGCGGGCAGTGACTCCGCGGCCAACCACTCCGTCGCAGCATCGACCGCCAGCTGCACCAGGTCGGGCTCCTGGCACTTGGCCAGGTCGTAGGTCTCGCCCAGCCATTCGGTCATCGTGGCTACCTGGGAAGACGGACCGTAGAAGCGCTCGCCGATGCCGGCTGCTTCCACGGCCGAGCTCGGGACGTCGTACATCCGACGCAGCGCTCGACCGAGTGACGCGGTCTGCTCCGCAGTGAGCGGTCGGCCCCCCAGCGGCTCCCCCGCAAGCCGCTCCATGACCACCACCGGGGCGCCATCGGAACCGGTCTCGCGACGCAACGGACGTGGGGCCACACCGGGCGCGTGCTCTGCCAGCACGCTCAGGCAGCCCCACTCGCGGTCTGCCTCACCGCGGTCCCAGCGGACGAACCGCTTTCGCACCTCGGTCGGAGTGAACTCGAGGTCGTGGGTCTGCGTCTGCACGTTCGCGACCCTACCGAGGCAGCTCCCCCTGATCGTTGATCCGCACGTGGTTGCCGGCCGGGTCGCGGAACGCGCAGTCGCGGACGCCGTACGGCTGGTCGATCGGCTCCTGGATCACCTCGGCGCCGGTCGCCTGCACCCGGTCGAAGACGCCGTCGAGGTCGGGCGTGGTCAGGACGATGGTGGCGTAGGTGCCCTTGGCCATCATCTCGTTGATCATGCGCGTCTCGTCCTCCGTGACGCCAGGGTCGACGCCGAGAGGAGTCAGCACGATGTTGGTGTCGGGCTGGTCGGGCGAGCCGATGGTCACCCAGCGCATCGTGCCCTCGCCGACGTCCATGCGGACCTCGAAGCCGAGTGCGTCGCGGTAGAACGCGATCGACGCGTCCGGGTCGGTGTGCGGAAGGAAGCTGGCGTGGATGGTGAGGTTCATGGCGCTCACGCTAGCGGCGCTCAGGACGTGGGCGCTTCTTCATTCCTGATTGATCGCTCGCGCACCGGCCGGGTGACCTGTTTCTCCACACAGGAAGGGATGCCGGTGGTCGGATGGGCTTCCGGGGCGCGCTGCCGATAGACACTCGGGGGCACACCGACCAGCTCGGTGAAACGGGTGCTGAACGTGCCGAGCGACGAGCAACCCACCTCGAAGCAGACCTCCGTGACGCTCAGGTCGCCGCGGCGCAGCAACGCCATCGCACGCTCGATGCGTCGCGTCATCAGGTAGGAGTACGGCGACTCGCCGTACGCCTGCTTGAACTGGCGGCTCAGGTGGCCGGACGACATGTGCACCCCACGGGCGAGTGCCTCGACGTCGAGCGGCTGGGCGTACTCACGGTCCATCCGGTCGCGGACCCGGCGCAGCAGGGCGAGGTCACGCAGCCGATCGTCGTTGGCCGGTGTGCTGGTCACACCCACGATCGTGCCACGGGCACGGAGACCCGGCCAGCCGACACGATTCAGCCGACACGATTCAGCCGGCGCGGCCGACGGTGGCCCTGGCTGCCGACGCCAGCATGCGCGCGTAGCCGATCCACGCACGCGGCGACAGGGCCACGGAGAAGGTGGTGTCGCTGCCGGTGGGCACCTCGGCGCCCTCGAAGCGATCCTCCAGCCAGCCCAGCATCGTCGGCATCGCCAGCACCATCAGGCTGATGTGCTCACTGAGCCGGTCACTGAGGTAGCGAACGTCGGCGCCGCCGTCGACGTACTTGGCCACCTGGGCGTCGACCTCGGCCTTGTCGATGACCTGGTCGTGCACGGCCTGCACCACCAGAAGCGGGCAGGCCGGGACGTTCTTGCCGAGGCGCAGGTCGTCGAAGAGCGCGAGCACCTCGGGCAGGGCCAGCACGTCGGCCAGCGGAGCATCCAGATAGTCGTCGAAGTCGTCGAACGCGTAGCGCAGCACGGCACTGACCGTGGTCATCTCGCCGAGGGCGTCGAGGCGCCTCTGGCCGCCGGCGCTGGCGTGCTGCCGAATCACCCGGGCCAACCCCGGATAGACATGGCGCAGCCCCGAGACGACCAGCGCAGGCAGCCCTGCGTTGAGGCCCGTGTTGAGCTTGATGAAGGCCTCCCCCGGGTCACCGACCGGCGACCCGAGCACGGCGCCGACCACCCGCAGCTCCGGTGCGTACGACGGCGCCAGCTCGGCCGCCCACGCAGAGGCCATCCCGCCGCCCGAGTAGCCGAAGATGCCGACGGGTGTGTCGTGGGCGAGCCCGAGCGGCTCGAAGCGGAGCACGGCGCGGATGCCGTCGAGCACCCGGTGGCCGGGCTCCCGCGGCGCCGCGAAGTGCCCGCCGCGGCCCTCGTGGTCCGAGAGCGACACGACGAAGCCGCGGTCGAGCAGTCCGGAGATCAACAGCAGCTCGAACTGCGGCAGGGCACCCCAGGACCGTGCGCCCTGGCGCAGGGCATAGGACGGGAAGCACTTGTCGGAGATGGCGTCGATCGCGCACTGGTAGGCGATCACCCGCTGCGGCCGGGTCGGGTCGTAGCCGCGCGGCACGAGAACCGTGGTCACGGCGACCTCGGCCTTCCCGTCGAGATCGTTGCTGCGGTGCGCGAGCTGCCAGGCGGTGAGCCCTCGTTGCGGCACCAGCCCGAGGAATCCCAGGCGCACCCGCCGACTGCGGATCACGGTGCCGTCGGCGAGGGTGCCGAGGTTCGGCGGCGCGTCGTGGAACGGGTCGTCCCGTGGGCGCAGCGGTCGTCCGGGGGCCACGGTGTCGTCCTCGGGCGACACGTCGTCCGCATGGGCGATGCTCTCGGCCACGCCACTCTCCTTTGCCTGCCACCGCGGGGAGACCCGGTGGATCAGACCAAGGTTACCGAACCGTAGGTTTCACCGCTGCTCAACTCAGGCAGAGACAGAACGGGTGGCCGGCCGGATCGAGCATGACCCGGAACGTGGTGCCGGGTTGGTGCTCGTGACGGGTGGCGCCTAGCTCGACCATGGCATCCTCGGCCACGTCGAGGTCGGCGACGACGACGTCCAGGTGCATCTGTTGCGGGACCTCCTGGGTCGGCCACGTCGGCGCCCGGTAGTCGTCGACCTGCTGGAACGAGATGCAGTTGCCGTTGTCGGCGCGGATGTCGAACCAGCCGTCCTGCTCCTTCACCTCCCACTCGAGGATCGCGGCGTAGAACGAGGCCAGGACGGCGGCGTCGGGGCAGTCGAGGACGAAGGACGGGAACTGTGCGATGGGCATGCCCGACACGCTACGGACGGTTGCGGACGTTCCCCGTCCTCTTCCGCGACGCGGCTAGCCTGCTCCGATGACCCACGACGCCCTGCAGCCCGGATGCTTCCCCTGCGAGCTGCAGGGCGCGGTGTCCCGGCCACCGCGGGAGGACCTGCTGCACACGCAGCACTGGCGGATGGGGATCAGCGGCGCACCATGCGCCGTTCGGGTCCCTCGTCGCAGTCCTGGACCTGCCCGTCGAACCGGAAGCCCTGCCGTTCATAGAACGTGATCGCCCGGGTGTTGCCGTCGAGCACCCAGAGGTACGCCGGCCGTTCGCCGACGGATGCCTCGAGCAGCCGATGCCCCACACCGGTGCCGTAGACGCGGGCCCGCACGTAGAGCGCCATCAGCTCCAGCAGGTCGCTGTCGTCGCGACCCGGTCCACAGCTGGCGAACCCGACCAGGCCCTGCTCGTCCTCGGCCACCCACGTCGGCGAGTTCTCGAGCCTGGTCTCCCAACGCGCGATCCGCTTCGACGACGGCTCGGCTCGCCGCGCGTCGAGGACCGACTGCGGGACCAGGCCGGCGTACCCGTCGTCCCAGACGTCGAGGTGCAGCTCCGCCAGTGCGGGTGCGTCCGCAGGAACGGCCGTTCTGATCGAGTCCATCCACGGGATCCTGCCATGGTGAGCCCGCGCAGCCGAAAGGATTTGCGGAGCCGCAGGGTCGGCGTGAAGATGGCCGGACGAGCCGACCTGGAGGATCAATGGCCAAGCAGTTCCCGGAGCTGACCGACCGACTGAGCGACTTCATCGCCGAGCAGTCCATGTACTTCGTGGCCACCGCCGCCCGCGACGGCCGGGTCAACGTCTCGCCGAAGGGCCTCGACTCCTTGCGGGTCCTCTCCCCCACGCGCGTCGTGTGGCTCAACGGCACCGGCAGCGGGAACGAGACCGCGGCCCACCTGCTCGACACCCCGCGGATGACGATCATGTTCTGCTCGTTCGTGCGCGAGCCGCTGATCCTGCGGTTGTACGGCGACGCCAGGGCCGTGCACCCCGACGACGCGGACTGGGACGACCTCCAGTCGCTCTTCCCGCCGATGCTCGGCGCCCGCAACATCTTCGTCCTCGACATCGACCTGGTGCAGACCTCGTGCGGCTACGGCGTGCCGCTGATGGAGCTCCAGGGACAACGCGACCTGATGGACAACTGGGCCCGCAAGAAGGGCGACGACGGCATCGACGTCTACCAGCAGCAGAAGAACCTGCTCAGCATCGACGGCTTCCCGACCGGCCTTCCCGAGCACGCTCGATCCTGAGCCGCGAGCAGGGCGTGGCCGCACTCGGCGCCTGAACCTGCGGCTGACGATCGAGCACAGGCGGACCATCGAACATGCAGTTCATGCCGAACCGGCGAGCCGTGAGCGTCAAACAGCATCCGGAACAGCGAACTGCATGTTGAATGGTCCGTTCGCCCTGCAATTCCCGGTGGCCGAGGCTCGCGCCCTCCCCGCTCGACGGACCGCGTCAGCTCCCGACCTCGACGACCGCCTTGATGCGTTCGAGCGTCTGCCGCATGCCCCGCAGGTTGGTGCGCCCGCGCAACGGGCCGAGTACGAGTCCGTAGAGGCGCAACGCGGGATGGGTCCCGAGCTCGTAGGACTCGGTGACGTCGGTGCCGCCGTCGCGTTCCCGCAACTGGTAGCGCCAGGTGTTGGCCCGCTGCCCGGCGGCGTACACCGCGAAGCCGAAGTCACTCCCCGGCTCGCAGGTGATGACCTTGCAGTTCGTCCAGTAGACCGGCCCGACGCCGTTGCGCTTCACGTGGCCACGGAAGTGGGCGCCGGCCTCGGGGCCGGTGGCACCGTCGGTCCACTCGGCCTCGAACGTCTCCGGACTGAACTCGCCGATCCTCGTGACGTCGCTGACCAGGCCCCAGACCTTCTCGGGTGCTGCCTTCATGTGCACCGTGACTGCTCCTCGCATGGTCGAACCCTGCCATGTGGGGGTCACCCGATCGGGTAGTTCTCCCCCTTCGAACGGCCCATTCAGTGGGAATTCGATGAATCTTGTCGGTGGTCGGGGTCAAAGTGGGTATCAGCAGGCAAACCGGACACACCTTGACCTACGACACCGCAGGAAGGAGCACCATCATGTGGGACACCGTGGACAACCACTCGGCACACCTCTCGCACGACCTGCCGTGCCCCGGCTGCGGCCACGCAGTCCACACCTACCTGTCGTGCTCAGACAGCTGTGCGTGTGTTCCGCAGCCGCTGCCCGGCACGGTCGGCGCCTACTCCGCCGCCTGAGGCAACCGCGCCCGTACGACGAGCCGGCGGCAGCCGCTCCGCACGGACTAACCGGTGATCAGACCCGGGTCAACGGAAGGTGCGGTTGCGGAGGCAGCGTGACCTCGATCGGGTCACCCGGGCCGACGTCTCCCCCGCGCGCGACCACGCCCATGACACCGGCGCGCCGTTCGACCGCGCCGTCCTCGCTGGTGCGCACGACCTGCTTGAGCAGACCGTCGCGGAAGGTGTTGATCTGCTGGCACGGGTTGCGCAGCCCGGTGACGATGACCACCGCGCCGCCCACCTCGAGCCGGGTGCCGACGGGCAACGACAGCAGGTCGAGTCCGGTGGTGGTGACGTTCTCGCCCAGCTGCCCCGGTGCGACGTCGAAGCCGGACGCCGACAGCTCGTCGAGCAGTTCCGCATGGATCAGGTGAACCTGCCGCAGGTTGGGTTGCGAAGGGTCGACCGCCACCCGGGACCGGTGCTGCACGGTGACACCGCAGTGCGCGTCACCCTCCACGCCCTGGCCTTCGATCAGCCTGATCCGGTCGGTCGGGTCCTTGCTGAAGGCGTGCGTGTCACTGAGGTGGACGGCGGCGACGGTGGCGGGCACGTGCCCAGTCTCGCATCGCCCTTCGTGCACCGCTCGAGTTGCCCCCGCGCAGCACCTTTGAGACGATCAGCGAAGAGCCCGACGTGGCTCCCGGACGAGGTGTGCCGTACCCGGTGTGCGACAAGACGGCGCCTGAGGAGAACGTCATGTCCTGGCTCGTGCTCATTGTCTCCGGTGTCCTCGAAGCGGTCTGGGCGACCGCGCTCGACAAGTCCGAGGGCTTCACCCGTCCCGTGCCCACGGCCACGTTCGTGGTGGCGCTCGTGCTCAGCATGGGGGGCCTGGCCTGGGCGATGCGTGAGCTGCCGGTCGGCACGTCGTACGCCGTGTGGGTAGGCATCGGCGCCACGCTGACCGTGGCGTGGGCGATGGCCACCGGCGCCGAACCGGTGTCGCTGGCCAAGGTGCTGCTGGTCGCCGGCCTGATCGGCTGCGTGGTCGGGCTGAAGTACGTGCACTGACCCGGCACCCTCAGCGCAGCGTGCAGAACTTCTCCACCTTGGCGGTGGGACCCGACACGATCAACTGGTCGTGTCGGGCCACCCTCGTCTCCGGGCGGGCATACGTGAAGTCCTCGCCCAGGCGCTTCACACCGACGATGGTCACGCCGTGACGGGTCCGCGGGGACGACTCGGCCAGGGTCTTGTCCCACGTCTCCGGCGGGGCAGGGGCGCGGGCGATGGAGAAGTCGTCGTCGAACTCGATGTAGTCCATCATTCCGCCGGTGAGCATGTGGGCCACCCGCTCCCCCATCGAGAACTCGGGATAGACCACGTGGTGTGCCCCGACGCGCTGCAGGATCTTGCCGTGCTTGCGGGTGATCGCCTTGGCCCAGATGTCCGGGACGCCGGCCTCGGCGAGAGCCAGCACGGTGAGCACACTGGCCTCGATGTCGGTGCCGATGGCGACCACCGCGCGGTCGAACTCACTGACCCCGAGCTGGCGCAGGGCCTGTTCGTCGGTGCTGTCGGCCTGGACGACGTGGGTGAGCTCGTCCGACCACCGCTGCACGAGGTCGTCACGTTCGTCGACGGCGAGCACCTCGCGACCCAACCGGACCAACGAGGTCGCGACAGCGGTGCCGAAACGTCCCAGGCCGATCACGATGATCGACATGGGCTCTTCCTTCTTGAACTTAGCCAACGACGGGTCTCTCCTCGGGCAGTTGGTAGTGGCGGTGTCCGCGTCTGAAGGCCAGTGCGGAGGCGACGGTGATCGTGCCGACGCGGCCGACGTACATGAGCACCATCAGGGTCACCTCCGCGACGGGCGGGAGGTCGGGCGTGATGCCGGTGGACAGGCCGACCGTGGCGAAGGCAGAGATCGACTCGAAGAGCACGACGTCGAGCGCGTAGTCCGTCGCCATCAGGATCACCATGGTCCCCGTGGCGATCGCCGCGATGGCGAGCAGCACGACGGTGAGGGCCTGGCGGATGGTGGAGTGACTGACGCTGCGGTGGGCGACGGTGGTGTCCCGCTCGCCGCGGATCTCGGCGAAGATCGCGAACGCGAGGAGGAAGAACGTGGTGACCTTGATGCCACCCGCCGTGCCGGCCGAGCCCCCGCCGATGAACATCAGCAGGTAGTTGACCGCCATCGTCTCGGGCGTGATGGCCCCGTAGTCGACGCTGTTGAAGCCGGCCGTGCGGGGCACGACACCGCCGGTGACGCCGCCGACGACCTTGCCCCACGGTGACAGCCCGCCCAGGGTGCCTTGGTTGGTCCACTCGAGGGCGAGGAAGGCCAGGGTCCCGACCACGAGGAGGAACACGGATCCGTAGACGGTCAGCCGGGTGTGCACCGTCCACATGCGCGGTCGTCGCCACTTGCGCCGGAGCTCGAAGAGCACCGGGAAACCGAGGCCGCCGACGATGATCGCGACGCAGATCGGGAAAGCGATCCACGCATCGGAGACGAAGCCGATCAGGTTGTCGCTGTAGAGCGCGAAGCCGGCGTTGTTGAACGCGGAGACCGAGTGGAACAGGCCGTGCCACAGGGCCGTGCCCCATGTGTCGTCGTAGTTGGCCCGGAAACGGCCGGCCAGGATGAGCGCGAACACGGCCTCGAAGGACAGCATCGTGATCGCCACCCGGCGTACGACGTGGCGCACCTCCCCGATGTTCATCGTGTGCGTCTCCGCCTGCGCGATCAACGAGGAGCTGAGCCGCAGGCGGCCACTGACCAGCAGGCCGAGCAGGGTGGCCAGGGTCATGATGCCGAAGCCGCCGACCTGGATCAGGCTCAGCACCACGACCTGCCCGAACGGCGACCAGTAGGTCGCGGTGTCGACAGTGGTGAGCCCGGTGACGCAGACCGCGGAGACACTGGTGAAGGCAGCGGTCAGCACGGGAGGGCGGTTCGGACCGGGCGTCGCCGCCGGCAGGGAGAGCAGCAGCGTGCCGACCACGATGGCCATCAGGAACGCCAGAGGAACGATGCGCGTCGGGTGCATCAGCGTGCGCTTCATCGAACCTCCCGGAATCGGGAACACCCTAGGGCATGGACATCCGGTGACGGCACTCCCGCGCGGTCGGCTCCGGCGACCAGGTCAGGCCCGGCTTTCCGCGGTCGATGGCCCCGAAACCCCCAGTTCTTGGGGGTTTCGGGGTGTCCTGCGCCGATTTCTTGGGGCCCTGTCGTTAGTTTCGGGGTGTACGGACATCCCCAAGACCCGAAATGGTGGAGAAATTGAACAAGCGTGAACTGGTGGACGCGATCGTCGAGCAGACCGGCTGGACCCGCAAGGAGGCCGAACAGGGCCTCAATGCAGTCGTGAACACCATCAGCGACGCCGTTGCCGAGGGCGACCGCGTGCAGATCCCGGGCTTCGGCTCCTTCGAGAAGCGTGAGCGCGCGGCCCGCGAGGCCCGCAACCCGCAGACCGGCGAGACCATCAAGATCAAGAAGACCAACGTGCCCGCCTTCAAGGCCGGCACCGGCTTCAAGACCTACGTGGCCGCGTCGAAGAAGGACCAGGCTGCGATCCGCAAGGCTCGCGGCTGACGCCAACCGCTCAGACACGAACCCCGCCCCGTCACCTGACCGGGCGGGGTTCGTCGCGTCGGGACCCCTGCGTATCTGGAGTGCACCGCCGGACTCCTCACGCACATGACCTTCGCCCTCAAGCACGACCGACCGGTCTCGCTGGCCCGCCAGGAGATCAGCATCGTCTGCACTGCGCACCGCATGGTGCGGGTGGCTGTCACCGCTGACGCACGGGGTGCCGACCCGGCGCGGTCGATCGCTCCGCTGGTGCGCGGCTGGTGTCACGGACGGCTGCCCCTGCTCCGGCGTACGTCGCACCACAGTGAAGAGCTGCTGTGGCTGTTGGCCCGCACCCTCGATGAGATCGCGGACCAGGTTCCCCGGCCTCACGCGGCAGCCGCCTTGCGTGCAGCAGCCGCGGAGATCGCCCGCAGCTGATCTCAAGCGCACGATGGTTGAGGAAGGTGCGCCAGCGCCTGTCTCGAAACCACTCGCCGCAGCCAGGAAGGTGTTCTCGACTTCAGCTCCCCCGACGAGAACCTGGTCAGCGGCGCTTCTGGAACGTGACGAACAACAGGGCCACACCGAGTCCGGCGATGACGGGGCCGGCGTACGCCCAGAAGGTGCTGCCGGTCATCGCGCTTCCCTCGATGGCGCCGAGGCCCTGGCCCCAGAAGAGGAACCCGAGGAGGACCAGAAGGACGCCGACGGTGATGCGGATGCCGCGGCTCATGGCTGCACCATGACCTTCGTCGCTGTGCGCTCGTCCATCGCCTTGTAGGCATCGGCCACCTGGTCGAGTGGCAGGGTCAGGTCGAAGACGAGGCCGGGGTTGATCGTGCCGTCCACGACGCGCTCGAGCAGGTCGGGCAGGTAGGCCCGAACCGGCGCCATGCCACCGGCCAGGCCGACGTTGCGCTCGAACATCTTGCGCACCGGGAGCTCGACGCCGTGTGGAGCGCCGACGAAGCCGACGGTGGCTCCCGGCCGGGCGATCCTGAAGGCGGTCTTGATCGACTGGTCGGTGCCGACGCACTCGAGCACGGCGTCCGCGCCGATGCCGTTGGTGATCTCGGCGATCCGCTGCGCGCCCTCGTCGCCGCGTTCGGCGACGATGTCGGTGGCCCCGAAGGTCCGGGCGATCTCCTGGCGCGACTCATGGCGCGACATCGCGACCACGCGCTCGGCGCCCATCTGTGCCGCAGCGAGGACTCCGCAGAGTCCGACCGCGCCGTCACCGACCACGACGACCGTGTCGCCGGCCTTCACCCGAGCCGCGGTCGCTGCGTGCCAGCCGGTGGGCATCACATCGGCCAGGGCCAGCAGCGACGGGATCAGCGATTCGTCGGGCATGCCGTCGGTCCTGACCAAGGAGCCCTCGGCCTGGAACACCTTGGTGTACTCCGCCTGGCCGCTGTGGGTGAATCCGAGGTTGTCACACACCGAGTGCATGCCGACAGCACAGTGCGGGCAGGTGTTGTCAGCGTGACAGAACGGGATGACCACGAAGTCGCCCGGCTTGAAGCTGGTCACCGCCGCCCCGACTTCCTCGATGACCCCGACGGCCTCGTGGCCGATGGTGTCCCCCGCCGTGATCCGGTTCTCTCCCCGGTAGGGCCAGAGGTCGGAGCCGCAGACGCAGCCCGCGACGACCTTGACGATGGCGTCGGTAGGGGCATCGATGGTCGGGTCGGGCACCTCGGAGATCCTGATGTCCCGAGTGCCGTGGATGGTGGTGGCGCGCATGTGAAGAATCCTTGCACGCGGCGTGGGACTTTTGACGTATCTCATATCTGAGATACCGTCGTCGGCATGACTCAGGACTACCTCGGACGCATCGGCAACCTGATCCGCGATGCCCGCAAGCACCGCGGACTCACCCAGCAGCAGTTGGCCGACCTGCTCGCCACCAGTCAGTCTGCGGTCAACCGCATCGAGAAGGGTCACCAGAACCTCTCCCTCGAGATGCTGGCCCGCATCGGCTCCGCCCTCGACTCCGAGATCGTGGCGCTCGGCGCCGGCGGACCCACCCACCTGCGGGTCACCGGGCCGACGACGCTCTCGGGCACCATCGACGTGAAGTCTTCGAAGAACGCCGGTGTCGCCCTGCTCTGTGCCTCCCTGCTCAACAAGGGGCGTACGACGCTGCGCAAGGTCGCCCGCATCGAAGAGGTCAACCGCCTGCTCGAGGTGCTCGACAGCATCGGCGTCCAGACCCGGTGGCTCAACGACAGCAACGACCTCGAGATAGTGCCGCCGGCCCAGCTCGACCTGGCCAACATCGACGAGGAGGCCGCGCGCCGTACCCGCTCGATCATCATGTTCCTCGGCCCGCTCCTGCACCGTGAAGACGTCTTCGACCTGCCGTACGCCGGCGGCTGCAACCTCGGCGACCGCACGGTCCAGCCGCACATGGCCGCACTGCGCCCGTTCGGCCTCGACGTCAAGGCGACCGAGGGCAGCTACCACGCCACGGTCAACCGGGCCATCGAGCCGCTGCGTCCGATCGTGCTCACAGAGCGCGGCGACACCGTCACCGAGAACGCCCTGATGGCCGCCGCCCTGAACCCCGGCACCACGGTGATCCGCAACGCGTCGTCCAACTACATGGTCCAGGACCTCTGCTTCTACCTGCAGCGTCTCGGTGTCACGGTGGAGGGCATCGGGTCGACCACGCTGACGGTCACCGGTCGCACCCAGATCGACGTCGACGTGGACTACGCGCCCAGCGAGGACCCGATCGAGGCGATGTCACTGCTGGCCGCGGCCATCGTGACCAACTCCGAGATCACCATCCGCCGGGTGCCGATCGAGTTCCTCGAGATCGAGCTGGCCACCCTCGAGGAGATGGGCTTCAACTACAGCCGCTCCGAGGAGTACTTCGCGGAGAACGGCCACACCCGTCTTGTCGACGTCTCCACGCGCCAGTCGCAGCTGCGGGCGCCGATGGACAAGATCCACCCGATGCCGTTCCCGGGCCTCAACATCGACAACCTGCCGTTCTTCGCGGTGATCGCCGCCGTCGCCGAGGGCCAGACGCTGCTGCACGACTGGGTCTACGAGAACCGCGCCATCTACCTCACCGAGCTGACCAAGCTCGGCGCACAGGTGAAGCTGCTCGACCCGCACCGGGTGCTGGTCGAGGGGCCCACACGCTGGTCGGGCACCGAGATCGTCTGCCCGCCCGCGCTGCGTCCCGCAGTGGTGATCCTGCTGGCCATGCTGGCGTCGAAGGGCACCTCGGTACTGCGTTCGACGTACGTGATCCACCGTGGCTACGAGGACCTCGCCGAGCGGCTGAACACCCTCGGTGCCAACATCGTCACCTTCCGCGACATCTGAGGCTCGCGGGCCGGGTCGCCCCGCGCGGGGCGACCGGGCTCAGGTGAAGAGCGTGGCGATGAACGCGGGAGCCCGTGGTGCCATCGGCGGGGGCTTGCTCATGTCGGCCGTGATGCGTGGGAGCGGGGCGGTGTGGAAGCCGCCGCCCTCACGGTGCCAGTCGTTCTCGGCGTCGATGAACTCGCCCAGGTCGGCCCGGGCCAAGAACACGCCGTGCCCCTCGGGGCACTGGTTGACACTCATCCGGCCGAGATCGCGTTCGACCATCTCGGCGCCGCAGTTCGGGCACTTCAGCGAGTCCTCCATGGGGCGCACGTTACTCCTTTGTGGGCAAGGAATCTGAGTATCCGGGCGCATGCCGCGCCGTCGTTTCGGGGACACGATTGCCCCATGTGCGTGTTGAATGCAGTCGTGACCCGACGCCCCACAGGATTCCCGTTCCTCGACGAGCCCACCGGACCGCTCGCCTTCGCCCATCGGGGCGGTGCCTTCCACCCCGAGATCGAGGGGTTGGAGAACACCATGGCGGCATTCCAGCACGCCTTCGACCTCGGCTACCGCTACCTCGAGACCGACGTGCACGCCACCCGCGACGGCGTCCTGCTCGCCTTCCACGACACCGTCCTCGACCGGGTCACCGACCGTAAGGGCGAGATCGCGGCGCTGACCTACGCCGAGGTGCAGGGCGCGCTGATCGGTGGCAAGGAGCGGGTGCCGACCCTGGCCGAGCTCTTCGACGCGTTCCCCGGAGCCCGGTTCAACATCGACATCAAGTCGGCTGCCGCCGTACGCCCGCTGGCCGACTTCATCGGAGCCCGTGAGGCCTACGACCGGGTCCTGGTCGGTTCCTTCAACGGTCGCAGCCTCGGCCAGTTCCGCAGGCTGACCGGCGGACGGGTGCCCACCAGCGCGCACCCGCTGGAGGTGGTGGTCTGGGTGCTCTCCCCCACCGGACGGATCGCCCGACTGCTGACCCGCGGCCACGTCGCCGCGCTGCAGATACCCCACCGCAGGGGGCCGATCCCGGTGGCCAGCCGGTGGCTGGTGCGCAAGGCGCACGCCGTCGGCACCCATGTGCACGTCTGGACGATCGACGAGCCGGCCGAAATGGTCGAGCTGCTCGAACGTGGTGTCGACGGCCTGATGACCGATCGCACCGACATACTCAAGACCGTGCTCGTCGAGCACGGCCACTGGGAGGGATGAGCACATGGCGGACAACGGAGTCAGCGGCATTGCGGACCTGAGGCCGCTGGCGCGGGCACGGGAGCAGAAGGCCTGGTACTGGTACGACTGGGCCAACTCGGCCTACGTCACCACCGTGTCGACGGTCATGCTCGGCCCCTACCTGATCGCGATCGCGAAGAACGCGGCGGTCGACAACCGCATCGACGTCCTCGGACTCTCGATCGCACCCGGGGCCCTGCCGTCGTACCTCGTCACCTTCTCCACGATCCTGTCGGCGATCCTGCTGCCGCTGCTCGGCGCGGTGGCCGACCGTACGGCGAACAAGAAGGGTCTGCTCGCCGGCTTCGCGTGGACCGGTGCCGCGTTCGCCTCCCTGCTGTTCTTCTGCAAGGGCGAGAACTGGCAGATCGGTGCGATCGCGGTGATCGGGGCGAACCTCTGCCTCGGCGCGTCCACCGTGTTCAACGACTCGATCCTGCCGTTGATCTCCACCGAGGAGGAACGCGACCGGGTCTCCTCGCGGGGCTGGGCCTGGGGCTACCTCGGCGGCGGACTGCTGCTGGTCGTGAACCTGGTCATGTTCCTGTTCCACGACACGTTCGGCATGTCCGAGGGCTTCTCGGTGCGGCTGAGCATGCTCTCGGCGGCGATCTGGTGGGCGGGGTTCACGTTCATCCCCTACCTGCGCCTGCGCAACCACGAGCCGGTCCACGTGGTCGCCGAGGAGGGCGGCATCATCTCGCAGAGCTTCGGCCAGCTCTGGGCCACGCTCAAGGACATGAAGAACTACCCGATGGCGCTGACCTTCCTCGGCGCCTACCTCTTCTTCAACGACGGCATCCAGACCGTCATCGCGTCGTCCTCGATCTATGGCGCCGAGGAGCTCGGCTTCGGCACGTCGGTGCTGATCGGGACGATCCTGATGGTCCAGTTCGTCGCGTTCGCGGGCGCCCTGGTCTTCGGCAAGGCAGCCGAGAAGTACGGCGCGAAACAGGTCATCCTCGTCGGGTTGGTCATCTGGATGGCCATCGTGGCGGTGGCCCTGGTCCTGCCCAAGGAGCAGATCGTGCCGTTCCTGGCGATGGGCTTCGCGATCGGTCTGGTGCTCGGCGGCACGCAGGCACTGGCCCGCTCCTACTTCTCCCTGCTGATCCCCCGCGGGCGTGAGGGTGAGTTCTTCAGCTTCTACCACGCGATGGACCGAGGTACCTCGTGGTTCGGCACGCTCACCTTCGGTGTGGTCTACCAGCTGACCGACTCCTACCGGCCGGCCATCTTCGCCCTCATCGCGTTCTTCGTCCTCGGTGGCCTGCTGCTCCTGAAGGTGGACACCGCGCGCGGGATCCGCGAAGCCGGTAACGTGGAGCCGTCGGTCATCTAGATCCTCCCGGAGTGAGCCCCGAACGTGCGTTCGGCCACATTCAGCTCTCCTGAGGAATCCTTGGCCCCCGTCGTACGTTTGTAGGTGTGACGTGGCACGCACGAAAGCCCCGTCATGGTTGTGGGGGGACTCCGTCTCAACCACGAAGAGACAAATCAGAACGTCAATCGGAGGTAGCTCATGGCGGAGCGCACATTGCGCGGAGCCCGGCTCGGAGGCCAGAGCTTCGAGGACGAGCGCGGCATCGAGTTCGCAGCACGTCAGCAGGTGGGCTATGCCTGCCCGCAGGGTCACAAGTTCGAGGTCCCGATGTCCGTCGAGGCGGACATCCCGGCCAACTGGGAATGCCCCAAGTGTGGGGCGGTCGCGCTGAACGTCGACGGCATCCTCCCCGAGGAGAAGGCTGAGAAGCCGGCTCGTACTCACTGGGACATGCTGCTCGAGCGTCGCTCGATCAAGGAGCTCGAAGACATCCTCAGCGAGCGGCTCGAGCTGCTCCGCGGTGGAGAGATCGGCCCGGCGCACCTGCACCGCGCCTCGAAGAGCAAGAAGAAGAAGGCGTCCGTCTAGTTCGACGGGTCGTCATCGACGACTTCGCCCTCGACCACGGTTCCCTGTGAACCGGGTCGGGGGCGCTTGTCATTTCCGCCCCCGAACGGCAGGTCGGTGACCAGCCGTGCCGCGACGAACCGGGACAGTCCTCGGCGGGCCAACGGTCGGGTGAACGGGAGGACGAGCAGCAGGCCCACGATGTCGAGCACGAAACCGGGCGAGAGCATGAGCATGCCGCCGGACAGCACCAGGATGCCGTCGGCGATCTCCTTGGCCGGCATCCGGCCGCTGGAGAGCGCCTGGCTGAACGCGGACATCGCGCGGGCGCCCTCATGCTTGATCAGCCAGGCGCCGAGGAGGCTGTCGGCGATCAGCAGCAGGATCGTCCAGCCGACGCCGATCACCTGGCCGACCTGGATCAGCACGTAGATCTCGAGCAGCGGGATCCCGAAGAACAGGACCGCGATCAGCAGTCCGGGCAGCCGACGACGGCGAGGCATGGTCGTCAGCGCCCGCGCCGGAAGGTGCGCTTGAGGCGGGCCCACCGCTCGTGCAGGCCCCAGCGGGTGATCCGCTTCAGGGACTCGGTCGCCACCGAACCGCTCATCTTGGAGTCGCCGCGCTCGCGCTCGATGAACTCGATCGGCACCTCGGCGACGGTGCCGCCGGTCTGCAGTGTGCGCCACGCCATGTCGGTCTGGAAGACGTAGCCGGTGGACTCGACCGTGTCGATGTCGATGGCCTCCAGCGTGGCCCGCTTGAAGACCCGGAACCCGGCGGTGGCGTCCTTTATCTTCACGCCGAGCAACAGGCGGACGTAGAGGTTGCCGCCCCGGGAGAGGAACTCACGGGACCTGGGCCAGTTGACCACCGAACCGCCCGGGATCCACCGGGAGCCGATGACCAGGTCGGCGGTGCGCAGCGCGTCGAGCAGCCTGTGCAGCTGCTCGGGCTGGTGGGACCCGTCGGCGTCCATCTCGCCGATCACGTCGTAGCCCAGGTCAAGGGCGACCCGGAAGCCGTGCAGGTACGCCGCACCGAGCCCGGCCTTCTCCGTGCGGTGCACGACGGTGATCTGGGGATCGGCCTCGGCGAGCTTGTCGGCCAGCTTGCCGGTGCCGTCGGGAGAGTTGTCGTCGACGATCATCACGTCGACGCCGGGTTGGGCCTCGCGCAGGCGCGCGACGATCCACTCGATGTTGAGCGACTCGTTGTACGTCGGAATCACCATCACGACGCGGCCCAGTCCGTCGTACGTCACGCGTTGTCCCCTTGGTCGTCCGGCTCGGGATCCGCCTCGTGGGGGACCCGCTTCCTGCGTTGCAGACGATACGACAGCAGGGGGAACAGCGCCGCACCGAGGGCGAGCGGCACGGTGAGTCGCCCGAGCCACGGCCCGACCACCATCGCCGGCGGCGTGCCGTCCGCCAGGCGCACCTCCTGCACGAGGACGTCGCGGGTGCGCGGTTCGATCGCCTTGATCACGTTGCCGTCGGCACCGATGACTCCGCTGCGACCGTTCACCGCCGCCACCACGACGGTGCGTCCGGTCTCGAGGGCGCGCAGTCGGCTGATCGCGAACTGCTGCTCGATCTGGCCGGTGTGGATGAACATCGCGTTGGAGGTCTGTACGACGAGCAGGTCGGCCCCACGACGTACCTGGTCGGTGACCGTGTCGTCGTAGGAGACGTCGAAGCAGATCACGTCGGCCACCTTGAGGCCGTCGACGCGCAGGGGTTCGACGCCGGTGCCGCTGAGCATGTCGCGCGGCACCATCTCCAGACGGCCGAAGTTGGCGGTGCCGAAGCGTTGCCGATACGGGATGTACTCGCCGAACGGCACGGGGTGACGCTTCGTGTAGCGGTCGCCCGCACCTGTCACCGGGTCGTAGACGATCCCCTGGTTGAGCACGTGCTCCCGATCGGCGTCGACGATGGCGCCGACCAGGATCGGCACCCCGATCATCTGCGAGGTCAGCGAGAGCATCTGGCGGACGCTGCTGTCGAGGAACGGGTCGACCGCGGTCGTGTTCTCCGGCCAGACCACGAAGTCGGGGCGCTCGGCCTTGCCGTCCTCCACCTGCTCCGCCAGCTCCTGGGTGAGTGCCATGTGGCTGGCGGTGACCTCGCGGTGGTGGGCGATCAGGTCGTCGCCGTTGCCGGGCACGTCGCCCTGAACGACCGCGACGGTCGCGGTCTCGTCGGAGGTCGCGTGGATCGGCACGAACCAGGGCACGACCACGGCCAGGACCGTGCCGCTGAGCACTCCCCCGGCCAGCACCTGCCGGTTGCGGAGGTTCTGCAGGCACCACAGCAGGACTGCCGAGCACAGCACGACCAGGAGGCTGACGCCGTTGGCGCCGACCCACGGGAACCAGCGCTCGAACGGGGTGTCGATGACCGCGAACGACACCCGGCCCCAGGTCAGCCCGCTCATCGGCCAGGCGCCGCGGAACGTCTCGACGGCCACCCAGACCACGGCTGACCACACCGGCCACCCCGGCAGCCGCGACACCGCGGCGAGGCCGACGCCGGCCAGGGCGAAGTAGAGCGCCTCGAACGTGGAGAGCGCGAGCCAGGCGTCGATGCCGATGACGCGCAGCCAGAACAGCAGGACCAGCATGTTGGCGAGCCCGAAGACCAGGCCGAGCAGCGCGGCGTACCGCGTCGACTGCTGGTGCACGCACCACAGGAAGAGGGCCAGGCCGAGTGGCAGGAGGACGACTGCTGCGACCGGCTCGAAGGCCAGTCCCACGGCGATCCCGCTGACCAGGGCGAGCAGGATGCGGAGCACCCGGCAAGGCTACCTGCGGGGTTCATGCAGGCGCGGGAGGGCCAGGCAACCCTTCGGACCTCCTCATCGGCGACTGGCGGCCGTCGGTGCGAAGTTGTCTACGGAGCTGGAGGCCCTCCCGCATCCGCCCTCGAGCGGCGGGACCGACCTCCGCGAGTCATCGGGGACCGGCACGTGGTGCTCGCACCGTCTCCGACGACCACCTGGACGTCGGTCCGCCATCACGATCTGCATGGGCGGACCCGGGCACTTTTGCCCACCAGTCCGGGCGCTGTCAACACGGCCTTGACCTGCACAAACTCGCGTTGTCGCAGGTCAGGCAGGGGGCCTGGTCGCCAAGAATTCATCATTGTTTTCCAGCAGCTCCGGCGTGTCTCGCGAGACACGCCGGAAGCGCGGTCCAGACCGGCCCGCGGAGCGCGCCAGGACACCCGCTGTTCACCCACGAAGTCCGACGCGAGGTCCGCCTTCGGTGGCAATTCCGCATCAGGACTCATCTTGCGGGACAATTTACGGTGTTGCATTTGAACTGCAGGATAATCTCCATCTATTCTGGTCTTTGAGGCCCACGTCACACCTCCGCCTCGCCATGCGTCCCCACGTCGTCCGACAGGAGCCTCCGATGAGCATCGAGACCTCGATCGCCTCCCTCACCGGTCAGCCGTACCCCTACCGTCGCACCGAGCTGGTCGAACCCGACTGGACCCGCTTCCCCGGATGGAAGGACGTCACCGTCGCGGAGTGGGAATCCGTGCAGTGGCAACGCTCGCACTGCATCAAGAACCTCAAGCAGCTGCGCGAGCTGCTCGGCGACCTCGTCGACGACCGGTTCTACGCCGACCTCGAGCGTGACCAGACCGAGCGGGCCACCATGTCGATGCTGGTGCCGCCGCAGATGATGAACACGATGGCGCCCACCACCGAACCCACGGGCCCGGGCTCACTCACCGACGCGTTCTACGCCGACCCGGTGCGCCACTACATGCTGCCGGTCTTCTCCGACCGCCGTACCGACTGGCCCTCACACCCGCACGCCACCCGTGACTCCCTGCACGAGCACGACATGTGGGTGGCCGAGGGCCTGACCCACCGCTACCCCACCAAGGTGCTGGCCGAGCTGCTGCCGACCTGCCCCCAGTACTGCGGCCACTGCACCCGCATGGACCTCGTCGGCAACTCCACGCCGGTGATCGAGAAGCTGAAGTTCACCGCAAAGCCCGTCGACCGGCTCGACTCGATGATGGACTACCTGCGCCGTACGCCGACGGTGCGCGACGTGGTCGTCTCCGGTGGCGACGTGGCCAACATGCCGTGGGCGCGGCTCGAGGACTTCCTGATGCGGTTGCTCGAGATCGAGAACATCCGCGACGTACGCCTGGCCACCAAGGCGCTCATGGGACTCCCCCAGCACTGGCTCCAGGACGACGTCGTCGACGGCATGACCCGGGTCGCCACGCTGGCCCGGTCGCGTGGTGTGTCGATCGCGATGCACACCCACGTCAACCACGCGAACTCGGTGACGCCGCTGGTGGCGAAGGCGGCGGCCACGATGCTCGAGACCGGCATCCGCGACGTGCGCAACCAGGGCGTGCTGCTCAACGGCGTCAACGCCGACCCGCACGCGCTGCTCGACCTGTGCTTCCGACTGCTCGACGGGGCGCAGATCATGCCCTACTACTTCTACATGTGCGACATGATTCCCTACTCCGAGCACTGGCGGGTCTCGGTCGCCGACGCGCAGCGCCTGCAGCACCACATCATGGGCTACCTGCCAGGCTTCGCGACGCCGCGGATCGTGTGTGACGTGCCGTTCGTCGGCAAGCGCTGGGTGCACCAGCTGGCGTCGTACGACGAGGTGCGCGGCATCTCCGGCTGGACGAAGAACTACCGCACCTCGATCGAGGCCACCGACCCCGAGGCCCTGTCGCGGGAGTACCACTACTACGACCCGATCCACACGCTGCCGCTCGAGGGCCAGAAGTGGTGGGCCGACCACGGGAACCTCGACGAGTCGGCCCTGCGCGCGGCCGAGGTCGCCGAGGCGTCGCGGCGCACGGCGGCACTGCAGGCTCACTGACTCAGCAACCACACGCGTCCGGGGGGACGGCTCAGCGGGTGTCATCCTGGGTGGATGGCACCCGCTGCTCATTTCGGGCCAGTGCGATGAATCCGGGGACGAGACCGGGTCGACACGACCACACACTCCGACGAAGGGACCATCCCATGCAGAAGATCGTCACCAACCTCTGGTTCGACGACAACGCCGAGGAAGCCATCGACCACTACATCTCGGTCCTGGGCGACGGCCGGGTGCTCAACGTCGTGAAGTACGACGCCACCGGGATGGGCGACGACGGCACCGCGATGGCCGTGGAGTTCGAGCTCCTCGGGCAACGGTTCGTGGGCATCAACGGCGGCCCCATGTTCACGTTCAGCGAGGCGATCTCCCTGGAGGTCCGTTGTGAGGACCAGGCGGAGATCGACCGGGTCTGGGACGCGCTGGTCGAGGGCGGCACCGAGCAGCCCTGCGGCTGGCTCAAGGACAAGTACGGCTTGTCGTGGCAGGTCGGCCCCAGCAACTTCACCGACTACACGACCGGCGATCCGGAGGCCGTGGCCAGGTTCATGAAGAAGATGCTGTCCACACAGGGCAAGTTCAACCTCGCCGAGCTCCAGGCCGCCTACGACGGCACCGCCTGAAGCGACGCGAACGGCGTCAGCCCGAGACGGGTCGGTTCTCGTAGGGCGTGGACAGCACGATCGTGGTGCGGGTGGACACGTTGGCGACCCCCCGGATCTTCGCGAGGAGGTCCTCGAGGTGGGCCGGCGTGGCCACCCGCACCTTGAGGATGTAGGACTCGTCCCCCGCCACCGACCAGCATGACTCGATCTGCGTGATGCCGCTCAACCGCTGGGGGTAGTCGTCGTCCTGCGAGGGGTCGATCGGCGTGATCGAGATGAACGCGGTCAACGGCAGGCCGGTCTGGTCGTGGTCGATCGTCGCGCCGTACCCCTTGATCAGGCCGCGCGTCTCCAGCCGCTTCACGCGCTGGTGCACCGCAGAGGTCGACAGTCCGGTCGCCTTGCCGAGGTCGGTGTAGGACATGCGGCCGTCGGTCGCCAGCAGCGTCAGGATGTGCCGATCGGTTTCTTCCACGCTGGCAGCGTAGCGAAGTGACACACTGTGCGCCGTGACCATCCAGCGACTGATGCTCCTCGACACTGCCAGCCTCTACTTCCGGGCGTTCTTCGGCGTCCCCGACTCGATGCGCGCGCCCGACGGCACGCCGGTCAACGCGGTCCGCGGACTGATGGACTTCATCAGCCGACTGGTCGGCGAGTACCAGCCCACGCACCTGGTCTGCTGCTGGGACAACGACTGGCGGCCGCAGTGGCGGGTCGACCTGATCCCGACGTACAAGGCGCACCGCGTGGTCGAGGAGGTGGCCGGAACCGACCCCGACGTCGAGGAGGTGCCCGACCCGCTCCAGGTGCAGATCCCGATCATCATCGACGTGCTCGAGGCCTTCGGCATCACGATCGTGGGTGCCGACGAGATGGAGGCCGACGACGTGATCGGCACCCTGGCCACCGGCGCGGGCATGCCGGTCGACATCGTCACCGGTGACCGCGACCTCTTCCAGCTGGTCGACGACGAGGCCGAGGTCCGGGTCCTCTACACCGCGCGCGGTGTGGGCAGGCACGAGCGCGTCGACAACGCGTGGGTGCGCGACAAGTACGGCGTCGACGCCCACCAGTACGCCGACTTCGCCACGCTGCGCGGCGACGCCTCCGACGGCCTCCCCGGGGTCAAGGGCGTCGGCGAGAAGACCGCGGCCACCCTGCTCGGTCGTTTTGTCGACATCAAGACAATCGTGGCGGCTGCGTTCGATCCCGAGACCGACATGGGACCCGGCCCGCGCGGCAAGATCAAGGACGCCGCCGACTACCTCGAGGTCGCGCCCACGGTGGTCGCCGTACGTCGCGACCTGGACCTGGGCGACCTCGACCTCACCATGCCGCGGACGCCGGCCGACCCCGAGCGCGTCGTAGAGCTCGACAAGCGGTGGGACCTCGGGAGCTCGGCGGTCCGGCTGGTCGAGGCCCTCCAGGGCTGAGCCGGCCGGCATCGCGACCCGGTAGGTTGGCGGCCATGTCGCGCCGTGCCCTTACCGTCCTGGCCCTCGACCTCGTGCTGGTCATCGTCTTCGCTGCGATCGGTCGTGCCGAGCACGACAAGGGCAACGTGGTCGTCGGGGTCCTCGACACCGCGTGGCCGTTCCTGGCCGGCGTGCTGGTCGGCTGGCTGCTGGTCCGTCAGCTCGGCAGGCGCGAAGCCACCGACATCGGGTCCGGCATCACCGTGGTGGTCAGTGCGGTCGTCATCGGGATGCTGCTCCGCGTGGTCACCGGCGACGGCACGGCGTTCTCGTTCATCGTCGTGGCCACGATCGTGCTCGGGGTGCTCCTGATCGGCTCACGCGCCGTCCACGGATGGGCCCTGGCCCGGGCCGCGCGCCAGGGTGCGGGCTACTCCGCGACGGACGAGTAGGACACCACCCCGCGTCGCAGGCGGTCGGCGGCCTCCAGGGCCACCGCGCGCAGCGGCGTACCGGCCGAGGCGTGTCCGACCTGCACCGCGAGGTCGAGCAGCTGCTTCATCACCCGCACGAAGTCGCCGGCGGCCAGGTCGATGCCGCCGAGGACGTCGTCGAGGGCATCGCCCTCGGCCCAGCGGTAGGCCGCCCACGCGAAGCCGATGTCGGGCTCACGGAGGAAGTCGAGCTTGTTGCTGCGCTCGAGCTCGTCGAGGTCGCTCCACAGGTGGACCAGGTCGCGCAGCGAGTCGCGGATCCGGCCGCTGGGCATCTTCGGTGAACGCGCGTCGTCGGGGCGCCGCGCCTCGAATGCCAGGGCGGAGAGCACGGCGGCCAGCTCCGAGGCGTCGAGGTCGTTCCAGAGACCCGTGCGGATCGCCTCCGCGGCCACCAGGTCCATGTCGGAGTAGATGCGCTGGAGGTGGACGCCGCGGTCGGTGACGGTGTCGCCGTCGATGTAGTCCATCGCGGTCAGCACGTCGCAGACGCGGTCGAACTGGCGGGCAATCGTGTTCGTGCGCGACTCCACCCGACGCTTGAGCGTGTTCGCCTCCTGCTGCAGCTTGAACCAGCGTTCGCCCCACCGGGCGTGGTCCTCACGCTCGGGGCACTCGTGGCACGGGTGCTCGCGCATCCGCTGGCGCAGCGCGGCGACCTCGGCCTCGACTCCTGAGAGGGCGGTGGCGTCGGAGCGCGATGACCGTGACGAACGCCGCGACGGCGGTGGCGGGGCGAACTTGTGGGTCCGGTTGCGCAGGGTCGAGGTCAGGTCACGTCGCATCTGCGGGTTGCGGCCGCTGAAGTTGCGCGGCACGCGGAGCGTGTCGAGCGACTCGACCGGGGTGGTGAAGTCGATCAGGGCCAGGCGCCGCGACTGACCGCCGGCGGTCACCACCGAGGGGCGCGGCTCGTCGTGCGAGAGCCCCGGATCGGTGACCACGGCATACCCGGCGAACTTTCCGTTGGGCACCAGGATCACGTCGCCGACCTTGAGCCGGGCCAGGGAGTTGATCACGTCGTCACGGTCGTCACGGCGTCGCGCCTTCGCTGCACCCTTCTCGACGTCGGAGAGCTTGCGGCGCAGTGCGGCGTACTCCATGAAGTCACCGCGGTCGCACTGGGCCGCCTCGGCGTAGCCGGTGAGTGCGTCCTCGCTCTTGCGCAGCTTGCGGGCCAGCCCGACCACCGCCTTGTCCGCCTGGAACTGCGCGAACGACGACTCGAGCAGCTGGCGGGAACGCTCCCTGCCGAACTGGTGCACCAGGTTGACCGCCATGTTGTACGACGGCCGGAACGACGAGCGCAACGGATAGGTGCGGGTGGACGCCAGACCGGCGACCTCCCCGGGGTTCATCCCCTGCTGCCAGAGCACCACCCCGTGCCCCTCGACGTCGAGGCCGCGGCGACCGGCCCGTCCGGTCAGCTGGGTGTACTCCCCCGGCGTCAGGTCGACGTGGGCCTCACCGTTCCACTTCGAGAGCTTCTCGAGCACGACGGTGCGGGCGGGCATGTTGATACCCAGGGCGAGCGTCTCGGTGGCGAACACGACCCGGCACAGCCCCCGTAGGTAGAGCTCCTCGACGCACTGCTTGAACCGCGGCAGCATTCCGGCGTGGTGGGCCGCCACGCCGCGGGTCAGCCCGTCGAGGAACTCGTGGTAGCCGAGCACCTCGAGGTCGTCCTCGGGCAGGTCGCGGCACTGCTCCTCGACGAACGCGAAGATCTCGTCGCGCTCCTCGGGGGTGGTCAGCCGCAGGTTGGCGTTGAGGCACTGCTGGACGGCCGCGTCGCAGCCGACCCGGCTGAAGATGAACACGATGGCCGGCAGCAGGCCCTCGGCGTCCAGTCGGGACACGATGTCGAAACGCGTCGGCTGGTAGTGCCGTCGGCCCTGCGGCTTGGAGCCGCGGCCACGGTTGCCCTTCTTGTCGCGACGATCCTTGAAGCGGGTCGCCGCCCAGTCGTCGCGGGCCACCCGCAGCAGGTGCGGGTTGACCTTGGCGCCCTCCTGGGCGAAGCCGGCCTGGGCCAGCTCTTCCTCGTCGGCGAAGAGGTCGTGCAGCTGCTTGCCGACCATCACGTGCTGGAAGAGCGGGACGGGCCGGTGCTCCTCGACGATGGTGGTCACCTCGCCGCGCACCGTGGCCAGCCACTCGCCGAACTCCTCGGCGTTCGAGACGGTGGCGCTCAGCGAGATCACCGAGACGCTCTCGGGGAGGTGGATGATCACCTCTTCCCAGACGGCACCGCGGGAGCGGTCGGCAAGGTAGTGCACCTCGTCCATCACCACGAAGCCCAGGCCGGTCAGCGTGCGCGAGCCGGCGTAGAGCATGTTGCGCAGCACCTCGGTGGTCATCACCACGACCGGCGCCTCGCCGTTGATGGTGTTGTCACCGGTCAGCAGGCCGACCTTGTCGGCGCCGTACCGCTTGACCAGGTCGGCGTACTTCTGGTTGCTCAGCGCCTTGATCGGGGTGGTGTAGAAGCACTTGCGGCCGGACTGCACCGCAAGGTGTACGGCGAACTCGCCGACGATCGTCTTGCCGGAGCCGGTCGGTGCGGCGACGAGGACGCCCTTGCCCTCCTCGACCTCGCGACAGGCCCGCACCTGGAAGTCGTCGAGCGGGAAGTCGTAGAGCGTCGAGAACTCGCGCAGGGACGGGTGGTCGTTCACAGCAGCACCTCCAGCGCCAGCGGGGGGCACTCGATGGTCAACGGCAGTGCGCCGAAGCGTTCCCCGTCGGCGTAGCCGACGATTCCGGGTGTGGCCACGGTGACCCTACGCACCCGGTGGTGCTCGTAGGCCGGGTGCGTGGTGTGCGTGCCCGAGAACAGCTTCGGGTAGGTCCGGATCAGCTCGGGGCGGGACATGGCCTTGATGATGACGACATCGAGGAACCCGTCGTCGAGCAGGGCCCCCTCGGTGATCCGCAGGCCGCCGCCGAACGAGGGCCCGTTGCCCACGGCGACCAGCATCGCGTCGAGGGTGCGCGTCTCGCCGTCGAGCTCGAGCGTGTAGTGCAGGGGCCGGAACGTGCGCAGCTCGGCGAGCGTGGCCAGGTTGTAGCGCATCTGGCCGCGCGGCCAGGTCATGTCGTTGGCCCGTTCGTTGACGATGGCGTCGAAGCCCGCGGCGAGCACGGTGACGAACCAACGGTCGCCGCAGCGGGCCAGGTCCATCCGCCGTCGTCGCGAGGCGACCACCCGGTCGGCGGCGGCCAGCGGGTCGGTGCGCGAGATGTTGAGGTAGCGGGCCACGTCGTTGCCGGTGCCGGCCGGAATGATGCCGAGCGGGGTGTCCGTGCCGGCGAGCGCCTGCACGGCCAGGTGCACCAGCCCGTCGCCGCCGCAGGCGACCAGCGCGTGGCATCCGTCGGAGACCGCACCACGGGCCAACGCCTCAGCCTCCTCCGCGGACGTGCCCTGCAGGAGTCGTACGTCGAAGCCGGCGTCACGCAGCCGTGGCGCGGCCAGCGAGGCGTAGCGGGCACCCTTGCCCCGGCCGGCCGTCGGGTTGACGAGAAGGGCGATCTCTCGACGTGGTGTGGACACGTGCCCGACCCTATAGGGCAGGTCTGCCCTATCCGTGGTCGTCGACCACGCCGAGCCGCATCGCGGCGACGAAGTTCTCGGGCGGGGCACCGACCGCCTTCGCCAGCCGGGCCAGGGCGGTCAGGATCCGGTCGGCGGTGAAGCCGGTGCCCGGCACGGCCAACGTGAGGCGGTCCTCGTGCTCGACCAGGAGCACCTGTCCGTTGCGCCAGGCCTGGTGCGCCAGGACCCGGGTCGCGTCGTCGGTCACCGGTTCCGGCCAGGCCCGGTCGACACCCAGCAGGTCGCAGGGCAGCTCGACGTGGTCACCGACCAGGAGGCCGTGCACCAGGTGCCCGCCCAACCGGTCTGCGGCCGCCTCGGCGTGCCAGGTCACGTCGCCGGTGCCGAGCCACTCGGGCAGGTCGAACGCATCGACCGTCGCCAGGCCCCTCACAGGGGCGACAACTCGTCGTCGCCGACACCGTGGAGGGGATCGGCGTTGTTCTTGCGGCGGTCGAGGATGCGGCAGATGACCTCGGAGATGGCGAAAAGCCCGACCATCGGGATGGCCAGGAACAGCATCGAGAAGGGGTCGGTCGAGGGCGTCGCGACCGCCGCGAAGACGAAGGTGCCGATGATGATCCACGGCCGGTGGTCCCCCAGCGCCTTGCCCTTCACGATGCCGGCCAGGTTGAGCAGGATCACGAAGACCGGGATCTCGAAGGCGATCCCGAAGACCAGCAGGGTGCGGGTGAGGAACGTCAGGTAGTCGCTGAACTCGATCAGGTTGGTCAGGTCGGCGGGGGTGAACGAGATCAACACCTCGAGACCCTTGGGCAGGGTCAGGTAGCCGACGTAGGCACCGATCAGGAACAGCGGCCCCGCAACGGCGGCGAAGACCCGTGACCACTTGCGCTCGTTGGCGTGCAGCCCCGGAAGGATGAACGCCCAGACCTGGTAGAGCCAGTAGGGACTGGTCACCACGAGAGCGGCCAGCCCGCAGAGCTTGAGGTGCAGCATCAGCGGGCCGCCGGCGCCGTTGATGGTGGCGGTGGTGGTGACGTCCTCGCCGAGAGCCTTCTGCGCGTCCTCGTAGGGACCCAGGATCAGCTGGAAGATCTGGTCGAAGAAGAACAAGGACACCGTGATGGCGACGACCAGCACCACCGTGATCCGCAGGATCCGGGCGCGCAGCTCGCGCAGGTGGTCGGAGATGGCCATCCGGCCATCGGCTCCCAGGCCGTGCATGGGTTTCGTGCTGAAGAGCGCGACGACACCGAGCAAGGACACAGGAGTGGCTTCAGGGACGGGTCAGTTGGTGGTGTCGGGGCGGTGCTCCGACGTCAACGGCTCGGACTCGGCGCGCTTCTCGGGAGCACCCAGCTCACCGGCAGGCTTGTCGGCCGCCGGCTTGTCATCGTCCTCGTCATCGGTCAACAGGCCCTTGGTCTCGGACTTGAAGATGCGCAGGGCACGGCCGCTGCCGCGGGCCAGCTCCGGCAGTTTCTTGGCGCCGAAGAGCAGCACGATCACCAGCACGATCAGGACCAGCTCCCAGCCTCCGGGAGTTGCGATCAGTGGTTGAAGCATGTCCGTCCTCAAGGTCGCTTGTGGGGTCGGTCCCATCCTACGCGCCAGGTACACGGTAGAGGCTGAGGGTCTCCTGTGCGGCTGCTGTGAAGGCCTCGGCGTACTCGGCGGGCCGGAGCACCTCGGCGTACGGCGACAGGCGCAACAGCAGCCTCATCAGCCACCGGCTGTCGGCCACCCTGAGGTCGATCTCGAGCTTGCCGCCGCGCCGTTCCCGGACTGCCTCGACCGGGTAGTACTCGGCGACCCAGCGGGCCTGGGGCGCCAGCCGGAGGGTGACCAGCGGATTGTCGGGTTCCGGTCGGAACAGTCCGTCGGCGAGGTCGACCGGCTCGACGTCGGGGTGCGGCTCGGCCGCGCTGTCGAGGGTCTCGTCGGCGACGATCCGGTCCAGTCGGAACAACCGCCGCCCGTTGGCGACGTGGCACCACGCCTGGAGGTAGGCCATGCCCTGGGAGTCGACGAGCGCCATCGGGTCGACGGTGCGCTCGGTGTTCTCGTCGCGCGCGGGGACGTAGTAGGTGAGCCGGACCTGGCGGCCCGAGGAGAGGGCCGCGGCGAGCCGGGTGCGCAGGGCGGCGCCTTCGCGTTGCCCGGGCGGCACGCGGACCTCGACATGCGCGGCCTGCTGGCCGTCCTCGGCAACGGTCTCGATCTTGGCGAGCGCCCGGTCGAGGCTGTCGAGCGTGTCACCGTCGGCCGACTCGCGCAGCGTGCGCAAGGCCACCGTGATCGCGGACGCCTCGGCGGCGGAGAGCCGCAGGGGTGTGCCGAGGTAGTCGGCGTTGTGGATGCGGATCACGCTGTCGCCGTCGAGCGCGTCGAGGTCGACCTCGATCAGGTCTCCCGGCATCCACCCCGGCCAGCCGCAGTAGATCAGGACGCGCAGGTCGGCGACCAGTTGTTCGGGTGGCACGCCGAGTCGCCGGGCAGCGTCCTCGAGCCGCATGTCGCCCTCGCGTTGGATCAGCGGGACCAGCGCGAGCAGCCGGCCGACCTGTTCCTTGGCGCCGGCGCTCATGAACTGACTCCTGCAGCGGCGGTGAGCCGTCGGACGGCCAGGTCGCGCGCCTCGGCGGGCGACTCGACGACGGCGTCGGTCCCGAAGGCCAGCACGTCGTCGACGAAGCCGTGCACCGAGGAATGCGTGAGCGTGACCCGGTCCCATGCGGTCACCGCGTCAGGTCCGGGCACGTCGGTCTCGACAGCTGTCGCCGTACGACGCAGTCCGTGGCCGCTCCCCTGCCGCACCAGGGCCGTCCCGACCTCGGTGGCCGGCCCCGGGGAGAGACTCGCGGTGAGCTCGCGCAGATTGGTCTCCGGCGGTACGACGAACGCGTCCGACTTGCCGGTGCGCTTGACCGCACCATGGACCCGGGAGAGTCGGAACAACCGGGGTTCGCCGCGGTCGACGTCGCGCCCGACGACGTACCAGCGGCCGGAGGACGAGACGACTCCCCACGGCTCGAGGCGTCGCTTGGCGGGCTTGGGCGCGCCGGAGCGCTGGTAGTCGAAGGTGACCCTGGTGCGGTCGAGGGAGGCCTGCCAGAGCACGTCGAAGTTCGGGTCGGAGACCGCGACCACCGGCGCTGCGATGTCGAGCCGGCTGCGGTCGACCTCGACGCCTGCGGCGCTGAGCTTGGCAAGGGCGTCACTGGTCGCGGCCGCCAGCCCGGCGTGCTGCCAGACCCGGGTGGCCAGGCCGATCACGGCCGCCTCGTCCGCGGCCAGGGTGATGCCGGGCAGGGCGAACGTGTCCGGGTTGATCCGGTAGCCGATCTCGTTGTCGAAGTAGTTGTCCAGCGTGACGATCTCGACCGGCACACCGAGGGCACGCAGCTCGTCCTTGTCGCGCTCGAACATGCGGTCAAAGGCCTCGTCGCCGGCCTCGAGGTACGGCGGCATGCTGTCGCGCACCTGCTGCTTGGACAGCGGGCGGCGTTGCACGAGCAGCAGGATCAGCAGGTTGAGGAGGCGTTCACTCTTCGTCACCTGCTGCTCCTCCCGTGTGTGCCGTGACTTGTTCGATGATGCCTGACCCGGTCGGTCAGATGCTGGCGGTCAGGTGCCGGCGGTCAGTTGACCGCGAGCACGTCGATCACGAAGACCAGGTCGTCGCCGGGCTTGATCTTGGGCGCGCTGCCCTTCTTGCCGTACCCGAGCTTCGAGGGGATCCGCAGGATGACCCGGCTGCCCTCGGTGACCCCGGTGAGGCCTTCCTGCCAGCCCTGGATCGTGCCGCCCTGACCGATGGTCACGGAGTAGGGATCGCCCTTGGTGAAGTTCTGGTCGAAGACCTGCTTCTTGCCGTTGACCTGGCCGAGGTACTTCACGGCCAGCGTGGAGCCCTTCTTCGCCTTGGGGCCGGTGCCCTTGACCAGGGTGATCGTCTCGAGCTTGGTGATCTTGGCGGGCTTGCCGGTGAAGGTCAGGCCGGTCACGGCGCCGTCCTTCTCGACCACCTTCGGCGCACCCTTGGGGGCGGTCGCCTTGCTCGTGTCGATGCTCGTCGGGATCACCTTGACGATGTCGACGACGAAGACCACCGAGTCTGACGGGTCGATGAACAGGTTGGGGTTGCCGGCCTCGCCGAACGCGTCCTTGGGGGTCGACTCGACCATCACCCGCGAGCCGACCTTCTGCCCGTCGATGGCCTTCTTGAGGCCGGGCAGCATGTCGTCGCTCACCTTGACCAGGCTCGCGGAACCTTCGTCCCACGTGCTCGCCGCCTGCTTGCCGGTGAATCCGTTGGCGATGTAGAGGTTCGCGAAGACGCTGTCGCCCACCTTGACCTGGTCGCCGTCGCCCTCGCTGAGCACCGTGGTCTCGGTGGTGGTGCGCTTGTACTCGCCCTTGAAGGCCACCTTCGGCTCGGACCCGAACGTGCCGGTGACCTTGACCGATCCGTCGTTGGACTTGCCGCCGCCGTCGTCGTCACCGCAGGCGGTGAGACCGATCATCATCAGCAGCAGGACGCTCAGGAGCACAAGGACGCGGCGCAACGGGTTCACCTTCGGATTCGGGGTACGGCGAGCGCGGGACAGCCTAGCCGGATGGAGCAACGATCCCTCACATGCCGTCGATGAGTCGCTGGACGCGTTCGTCGGCCGAGCGGAAGGGGTCCTTGCAGAGCACCGTGCGCTGGGCCTGGTCGTTGAGCTTGAGGTGCACCCAGTCGACGGTGAAGTCGCGTCGCCGCTCCTGTGCCTTCTTGATGAACTCGCCGCGCAGGCGGGCACGGGTGTTCTGCGGCGGCACCGACTTGGCCTCGAAGATCTTGAGGTCGTCGGTGACCCGGGCAACCGCTCCGCGCTTCTCGAGCAGGTAGTAGAGACCCCGGTTGCGGTGGATGTCGTGGTAGGCGAGGTCGAGCTGCGCGATGCGCGCGTGGCCCAACGCCATGCCGTGCTTGGCGCGGTAGCGCTCGATCAGCTTCCACTTGATGACCCAGTCGATCTCGCGGTCGACGGAGTCGAGGTCGCCGGACTCGATCGCCTTGAGGCCCCGCTCCCAGAGGTCGAGGGCCTGGTCGATGACCGGCGTACGCAGCTCACGACGGTCGACGAAGTCGCGGGCCCGGGTGAAGTACTCGAGCTGGATCTCGAGCGCACTGGCCTCGCGGCCGTTGGCCAGCCGGACCTTCTTGCGGCCGGTCATGTCGTGGGAGATCTCGCGGATCGCCCGGATCGGGTTCTCCATGGTGAGGTCGCGCATCACGACCCCCTCCTCGATCATCCGGAGCACGAGGTCGCAGCTGGCCACCTTCAGCAACGTGGTGGTCTCGCTCATGTTGGAGTCGCCGACGATGACGTGGAGCCGGCGGTACTTCTCGGCGTCCGCGTGCGGTTCGTCGCGGGTGTTGATGATCGGGCGGCTGCGGGTGGTGGCGCTCGAGACGCCTTCCCAGATGTGCTCGGCGCGCTGGCTGATGGAGTACGACGCCCCGCGCGGGGTCTGGATGATCTTGCCGGCGCCGACCACGATCTGGCGCGTCACCAGGAACGGGATCAGGATGTCGGCCAGCCGACTGAACTCGCCGGCCCGGCCGACGAGGTAGTTCTCGTGGCAGCCGTAGGAGTTGCCGGCGGAGTCGGTGTTGTTCTTGAAGAGGTAGATGTCGCCGGCGATGCCCTCGTCGTGGAGCCGGCGCTCGGCGTCGACCAGAAGCCCTTCGAGGACCCGCTCCCCTGCCTTGTCGTGGGTGACCAGCTCGACGATGTCGTCGCACTCCGGCGTCGCGTACTCCGGGTGGCTGCCGACGTCGAGGTAGAGCCGGGCACCGTTGCGCAGGAAGACGTTGCTGCTGCGCCCCCACGACACGACCTTGCGGAACAGGTAGCGGGCCACCTCGTCCGGGCTCAGGCGTCGCTGCCCCTTGAACGTGCAGGTGACGCCGTACTCGTTCTCGATTCCGAAGATCCGGCGGTCCATGGCCCAACAGTAGTCACAGCTTGGGCATCACGGTGGGAGGTTGACCGTTGTCATGCGACTTCCACCCACCCGTCGCAGTGACTGAACAGGCCTCAGGATTTCTCTGGCAAAGACCTGCTGACTGTTCGGCAACGGCGGTGGTGGGAGCCGGTCAGGCAGGGGGCGGGGCGATCGGGGGCTCGCCGTGGCCGGGCGTGGGTGGGTCCACGGGTGGCGTCGGGGGCGTGGGCGGTGCCGTGGGAGGAGCGGTGGGCGGTTCGCCGGACTCCGGTTCTCCGGGAGCGGGCTCACCGGTGACCGGGTCTTCCAGCGGGGGCGTGGATCCGCTCACCGTGTCGGTCGGGTCAGCGGGGTTGTCGGGACCGGTGGGAACCGTCGGGGCGGCCCCCACCTGGGCGTCCTCGGCGTCTGGCTGGGCCGCGGTCTCGGGGCCACGGTCCCCGAGGATCTCGGTCAGCGCGGCCGGCCGCAGGCGACGGAACTTGCGGGGCTGGCTGCGGGTGCGGTCGAGCACGGCGACCTCGAGGTCGTCGGCCGGGATCACCCGGTCGTCGGTGTCGGAGTGACCGAGCGCAGCCACGGCCAGCTTGATCGCGTCGTCGAGCGTCGCGCCCTCGGTGTAGTGCTCCTTGAGGTGTGAGGCCACCTGGTCGGCCGCGCCACCCATCACGGCGTACCCGTGCTCGTCAGCCACCTGGCCGTCGTACGTCAGCCGGTAGATCTGGTCGTCGGCCGCCTCGTCGCCGATCTCGGCCACGAACAGCTCGACCTCGTAGGGCTTCTCGCCGCCGCTGGAGAAGATCGTGCCGAGGGTCTGCGCGTAGGCGTTCGCCAGCCCGCGGCCGGTGACGTCGCGACGGTCGTAGGCGTAGCCGCGCATGTCAGCCAGGCGTACGCCGGCGATGCGGAGGTTCTCGAACTCGTTGTAGCGGCCGACCGCGGCGAACGCGATGCGGTCATAGATCTCCGAGACCTTGTGCAGCGCCTGCGAGGGGTTCTCGGAGACGAAGAGGACGCCGTCGGCGAACTGCACGACGACCACGGAACGACCGCGGGCGATGCCCTTGCGCGCGAAGTCCGCACGGTCCTTCATCAACTGCTCGGGAGAGACGTAGTACGGCATGCTCATGTGAGAAATCCTTGGCTCGGGTCAGACCAGTGAGGCGGCGGGGCCGTCGGGGCGCTGGAGTCGACTCGCGATCACCTGGTCCGCGATCGCGGCGACCTCGTCGTCGGCGAGTCGGCGGCCTCCGTCGGCGGTGATCACCTGCACGACGGGGAAGATGCGACGGCTCACGTCGGGACCACCGGTGGCGGAGTCGTCGTCGGCGGCGTCGTAGAGCGCCTGCACGACGGCGGTCACGCACTCGGTCTCGGTGAGGTCCTCGCGGTAGAGCTTCTTCAGCGAACCGCGGGCGAACATCGACCCGGAACCGACCGAGTGGAACGCGGTCTCCTCGTAGCGGCCGCCGGTGACGTCGTAGGAGAAGATGCGCCCCTGCTCGGCGATGAGGTCGTAGCCCGAGAAGAGGGGTACGACGGCGAGACCCTGCATGGCCAGGCCGAGGTTCGCCCGGATCAGGGCCGCGAGGCGGTTGGCCTTGCCGTCCATGGAGAGCGTGGTGCCCTCGATCTTCTCGTAGTGCTCGAGCTCGGTCTGGAACAGTCGCACCATCTCGACCGCCAGCCCGGCGGCACCGGCGATGCCGACGCAGCTGAACTCGTCGGCCGGGAAGACCTTCTGGATGTCGCGCTGCGCGATGATGTTGCCCATCGTGGCGCGCCGGTCACCGGCCATGATCACGCCGCCGGGAAACGTCGCAGAGACGATCGTGGTGCCGTGCGGCGCCAGGTCTCCGACGTTGCCCTGCGGCACGGCACGCTTGGAGGGCAGCAGGTCGGGTGAGTGCTCACCGATGAAGTCGGCGAACGACGACGTGCCGGGGGTCAGGAACGAAGCGGGCAGGCGGGACCCGTAGCTGGGGGCACTCACCGGCTCACTCCCCGCCCTTCTGGATGAAGGACTTCACGAAGTCTTCGGCGTTGGTCTCGAGGACGTCGTCGATCTCGTCGAGGATCGCGTCGATGTCCTCGTCGAGCTGCTCCTTGCGCTCGGAGACCTCGGGCGCGACGGTCTCCTCCTCGACCGGGGTGTCCTCAGTCGACTTCTTCGGCTGCTTCTGCTCCTGTGCCATGTCTCCGACCCTATCCACTCCGGGAAAGAAATGGCCCCGACTTGCTCGACCAACGGACGGGAATCAGTGCGTCAGTGCGTCGAAGAGCTGCTCGGCGGTGTCACAGCGGTCGAGCAGCTCGCCCACGTGTGACCGGCTGCCGCGCAGCGGGTCGATGGTGGGCACCCGCTGGAGCGACTCGCGTCCGGGGAGGTCGAAGATCACCGAGTCCCACGACGCGGCAGCCACCGAGTCGGCGTACTTCTCGAGACACCGGCCACGGAAGTAGGCCCGGGTGTCGGTGGGTGGCTCGTGCATCGCGCTCTCGATGGACGGCTCCTCGAGCAGTCGCTCGATGCGGCCCATGCGCGCGAGCCGGTGGTAGAGGCCCTTCTCGGGGCGGATGTCGGAGTACTGCAGGTCGATCAGGTGCAGCTTCGCGTCGTCCCACTCGAGGCCGTCGCGGTCGCGGTACTGCTGGAGCAGCTTGAGCTTGGCCACCCAGTCGAGCTCGGTGGCGCACTCCATGGGGTCACGCTCGAGACGGGTCAGCACCGACTCCCAGCGGGTCAGCACGTCGCGGGTCTGGGCGTCCGCGTCGTCGCCCAGGGTCTCGTCGACGTACTTCCTGGCGAGGTCGAGGTATTCCATCTGGAGTTGTACGGCGGTCAGCTTGCGGCCGTCGCCCAACGTCACGAGGTGCTTGCAGGTCGGGTCGTGCGAGATCGCCCGCAGCGACGCGACCGGTGACTCGACCGAGAGCGGCGCGGTGAGGAAGCGGTCCTCGATCATCGCCAGCACCAGCGCGGTCGTGCCGACCTTGAGGTACGTCGACACCTCGGCGAGGTTGGCGTCTCCGATGATCACGTGGAGCCGGCGGTACTTCTCCGGGTCGGCGTGCGGTTCGTCGCGGGTGTTGATGATCGGCCGCTTCAGCGTGGTCTCGAGGCCCACCTCGACCTCGAAGAAGTCGGCGCGCTGGCTGATCTGGAAGCCGTTGTCGCGGCCGTCCTGGCCGATGCCCACCCGGCCGGCGCCGGTGACCACCTGTCGGGACACGAAGAACGGCGTCAGGTGGCGCACGATGTCGGCGAACGCCGTCGAGCGGCGCATCAGGTAGTTCTCGTGGGCGCCGTAGGAGGCGCCCTTGTTGTCGGTGTTGTTCTTGTAGAGCAGTATCGGCGCGGCCCCGGGAATGTTGGCGGCCAGACGGGCTGCGTCGAGCATCACCTGCTCCCCCGCCTTGTCCCAGCGGACGATGTCGAGCGGGTTCGTGCACTCGGGCGTGGCGTACTCGGGGTGGGCGTGGTCGACGTACAGGCGGGCGCCGTTGGTGAGGATGACGTTGGCCAGGCCGAGGTCCTCGTCGGTCAGCTGGCTGGCGTCGGCGACCTGTCGCGACATGTCGAACCCTCGGGCGTCGCGCAGCGGTGACTCCTCCTCGAAGTCCCATCGGGCGCGTCGCGCCTTCAGCGTGGCCGACGCGTAGGCGTTGACCACCTGCGAGGACGCCACCATCGGGTTGGCCGTCGGCTGTCCCTGGACCGAGATGCCGTACTCGACCTCGGTGCCCATCACCCTGCGAACGCTCATGATTCGAGCCTACTCGGGACGACCGACGCATCGACCCGTGGACGCGGCCGTTCGTGCGACCTAGTGTCGGTCACATGGGTTGGTGGGTCGAACACGTCGTGCCGCGATTGACCGATGCCGGGCTCAGCGCCCCGGAGATCGGTGAGCTTCGAGCGCAGGCCTGTGAGGGCCTGACCGGCCGGGTCCTCGAGGTGGGTTTCGGGTCCGGGATGAACCTGCCGCACCTGCCCCGCGACGTCACCGACGTGGCGGCCGTGGAGCCCAGCGACCTGGGCTGGTCCCGCTCGGCAGGCCGCCGGGAGAAGTCCTCGGTGCCGGTCGAGCGGGTGGGCCTGGACGGCCAGTCGATCGACCTGCCCGACGCCTCGGTCGACGCCGCACTGGTGACGTTCTCCCTGTGCACGATCCCGGACCCGCTCCGCGCGCTGAGGGAGGTACGCCGGGTGGTGCGACCCGGAGGTCGACTGCACTTCCTCGAGCACGGCCTCGCGCCCGATGCGGGTGTGGCGCGCTGGCAGGGCCGGCTCAACGGCGTACAGGGACTGGTGTGCGGAGGTTGCCACCTGGACCGCGACATCCCTGCCCTGGTGGGCGATGCCGGGTTCGGGATTGCCGTCCTCGACCAGCGCTACCTGCCCGGACCGAGGATCGGCCGGCCCTGGACGTACGGCTTCCGCGGCATCGCCGAGTGACGACGCCGCGGTAGCCGGTTGCTCAGAGGTATTGGCCGGTGTTGGCGACCGTGTCGATCGAACGCCCGGGCTCGGTGCCCTGCTTGCCGGTGATGAGGGTGCGGATGAAGACGATCCGCTCGCCCTTCTTGCCGGAGATGCGGGCCCAGTCGTCGGGGTTCGTGGTGTTCGGGAGGTCCTCGTTCTCCTTGAACTCGTCGACGCACGCCTGGAGCATGTGCTGGACCCGGAGACCGAGCTGGTCGTGGTCGAGGAGGTCCTTGATCGCCATCTTCTTCGCCCGGTCGACGATGTTCTGGATCATCGCGCCGGAGTTGAAGTCCTTGAAGTAGAGGACTTCCTTGTCGCCGTTGGCGTAGGTCACCTCGAGGAAGCGGTTCTCCTCGGTCTCGGTGTACATGCGCTCGACGGTGGCCCGGATCATGCCCGCCACGCAGGCGTCGCGGTCGTTGCCGAACTCGGCCAGGTCGTCGGTGTGCAAGGGCAGCTCGGCGGTGAGGTACTTGCTGAAGATGTCGCGTGCGGACTCGGCGTCCGGGCGCTCGATCTTGATCTTCACGTCGAGCCGGCCGGGGCGCAGGATGGCCGGGTCGATCATGTCCTCACGGTTGGAGGCACCGATCACCAGCACGTTCTCGAGCAGCTCGACACCGTCGATCTCGCTCAGCAGCTGGGGAACGATGGTGTTCTCGACGTCGGAGGAGACCCCGGAGCCTCGGGTGCGGAACAGGGAGTCCATCTCGTCGAAGAACACGATGACCGGCGTGCCCTCGCTGGCCTTCTCGCGAGCCCGCTGGAAGACCAGGCGGATGTGCCGCTCGGTCTCGCCGACGTACTTGTTGAGCAGCTCGGGACCCTTGATGTTCAGGAAGTAGGACTTGCCCTCCTGGCCGGTCTTGGCCGCGACCTTCTTGGCCAGGGAGTTGGCGACCGCCTTGGCGATCAACGTCTTCCCGCAGCCGGGAGGGCCGTAGAGCAGCACGCCCTTCGGCGGCTTGAGCTGGTGCTGCTTGAACAGCTCGGGGTGCAGGTAGGGCAGCTCGACGGCGTCGCGGATCTGGTCGATCTGGGCGATCAGGCCGCCGATCGCGCTGTAGTCGATGTCGGGGACCTCTTCGAGGACGAGCTCCTCGACCTCGGACTTCGGCACCTTCTCGTAGACGTAGCCGGCTCGGGAGTCGAGCAGCAGGGAGTCACCGGCCCGCAGCTTGAGGCTGCGCAGCGGCTCGGCGATGCGGACCACGCGCTCCTCGTCGGCGTTCGCGATCACCAGGACACGGTCGCCGTCGGCCAGGATCTCCTTGAGCATGACGACCTCGCCGACCTGCTCGAAGTCGAGCGCGGCGACGACGTTGAGTGCCTCGTTGAGCATGACCTCCTGGCCACGCTGCAGCGCGTCGAGGTCGACGTTGGGGCTCACCGTCACCCGCAGCTTGCGACCGCCGGTGAACACGTCGATGGAGTCGTCGTCGTTGCGGGCGAGGAACGTTCCGAACCCGGCCGGCGGCTGGGCCAGTCGGTCGACCTCTTCCTTGAGCGTGAGTATCTGGTCGCGGGCCTCGCGCAGGGTCTGGGCCAGGCGTTCGTTCTGCGACGTCACCGCGGCCAGGGACCGTTGGGTGTCGATCAGTCGCTGCTCCAGTGCACCGGAGTGAACTGGGCCATCGGCCAGCCTCCGGCGCAGGTCAGTGACTTCGGCCTCGAGGAACCTCACCTGACTGGTGAGTTCCTCGCGACTGCTCGAGTTGTCCGATGCCGACATGTGCACCACCTCCTGCGTCTCCTTGTGACCTTACCCATCAGGAGGAGGAAGCAAAGCAAATCGGCGCGCGGTTCGGAAACGATTTGCTACGTGAGACGTCACGAGCGTGTGAACAGGCCATTCTGGCGTCGGTTCACGCCATTTCCGCGTCGTTCAGTCGTCGAAGGACTCCTCGAACACCTGCGGAGGCAGGTCGGCCGGCCGGGGGCCGTTGTAGTCCACCCCGTAGGCACCCGGGGCGGGGCGGCGCTTCTTGCGTGGCGCGGTCTGGCCTGGCGCCATCCGGCGTGCCGTGACGAGGAAGGCGGTGTGCCCGATCATCTTGTGCCCGGGGCGTACGGCGAGTCCCTCGACGTGCCAGTCGCGCACCAGTGACTCCCACGGCTGGGGATCGGTGAACCCGCCGTGCGCGCGCACCGTCTCGACGTAGCGCGACAGTTGCGTGGTGGTGGCGACGTACGCGACGACGATCCCGCCGGGCGCCAGCGCGTCAGCCACCGCGTCCACGCACTCCCACGGTGCGAGCATGTCGAGGATGATCCGGTCGACCTTCTCACCGAGGCCCGGCAGCTCTTCCTGGAGGTCGCCGAGCCGCAGGCTCCAGGCCGGGTGGGTCTCGCCGTCGGGGGCGGAGAAGAACTGGTTCACGTTGCGCCGAGCCACGTCGGCGAACTCCTCGCGCCGCTCGAACGACGTCACCCGACCCCACGGTCCGACGGCGCGGAGCAGCGAGCAGGTCAGCGCACCCGAGCCCACACCGGCCTCCACGACCCGGGCGCCGGGGAAGATGTCGGCCATCGCCACGATCTGGGCGGCGTCCTTGGGGTAGACCACCGCGGCCCCACGCGGCATCGAGACCACGAACTCGGAGAGCAACGGGCGGAACACGAGGTACTCGCCGCCCGCCGACGACGGCACGGTGAAGCCTTCGTCGCGCCCGATCAGCTCGTCGTGCTCGATGTGGCCACGGTTGCTGAAGAAGCGCTTGCCGGGCGTGAGCTCGAAGTTGTGGCGCCGGCCCTTCTGGTCGGTCAGCCGCACCCACTCCCCCGCACGCAGGGGTCCACGGTGCACGCCGGACCACGCCTCGAGGGGTACGTCGGGCAGGTCGGTCGGTTCGGGCAGGTCCACGTCAGGCATGGGCGGAACCCTACTGGTGACGCTCGCTGAACGCCCTGTCGACGTCGGCGGTCGCGAGGACGCCGTAGATCGCCCCGTCGTCCTCGACGAGGAGGTACTCGTGGGCGGGCATGCGGGTGATCGCCTTGATGAGGTCCTCACCGACGATCGAGACGGGCAGGGTCAGACCCTCCTCGATGCTGCGTGAGATGGTCGAGACGGCCATCCACGGACGCCGTTCCTCAGGCGTGGCCAGCAGGGCGGACTCGTTGACGATGCCGGTCGCGGCGCCCGCGGTCGAGACCGTCACGATGCTGCCGGCCCCGGCCTCCTGCGCGCGTCGTACGGCCTCGGAGACGGGCGTGTCCTCAGGAACGGTAAGGGTACGGCGGGCCAGTCGGCGGGCCACGATCGACGGCAGCCGCCGGCGCAGCCGGGCGCTCTGCATCGAGGCGGTCGCTCCGGTCCACAGGAAGATCGCGACCACGAACGAGAGCAGGTAGTCGACGATTCGCGGCTCGACGTCGAGGACCGACCGCATGAACAAGGGCCACGCAAGGGCCGCGACGGCGACGATGCGCCCGCCCCAACCGGCGGCGATGGTGCCCTTGTGGATGTTGCCACTGACTCCCCAGACCGCGGACTTCAGCACGCGTCCGCCGTCGAGCGGGAGCCCCGGGATCAGGTTCATCACCCCGACGATGAGGTTCGCGCCGGCCAGGCCCTCGACGGCCATCCGCAGCAGGCCGTCGGGGGTGACGAACCACAGCGGGATGGCGAGCAGCCCGACCGCGATCGAGGTGAGCGGACCCACCACCGCGATCCAGAACTCCTCGCGAGGCCTGCGCGCCTCCCCCTCGATCATCGTCGCGCCGCCCAGGAAGTGGAGGGTGATCGACGAGACTGGGTGGCCGTAGTGCTGTGCCATCAGTGCGTGCGAGGCCTCGTGGAGGAGGACCGACAGGTAGAGCACGACGGCGAACGCGAAGCCGGCGACGTACTTCCAGGCACCCAGACCGGGCTCGACCGCGTCGACGCGCGGCGCCATCAGCACCGCGATCAGGGCGGCGATGAAGAACCACGAGGTGGTGATGAGTACGTCGACCCCGGCGATCTGTCCGACCCGGAGCGTGCCGGGAGGCCGAGGCGGTCGGGACGGCACGTCGGCGTGTCGCGGGTCTGGGTCAGGCACATGTCGAGGCTATCGGACGCGCCCTCGCCGACACCGACGCGGCGGTGTCGGTGTCGCTGTCGGTGTCGTCGCCTAGTGTTGCCGCGCACCTTCAGGAAGGGGCCCAGATGACCCAGTCACCCGCAGAGAGGCACTCCACACCGGTCGACGGTGTCGAGGTGCTCGGGGCCCTGTCGCCGAGCCGCGCCGGTGATTTCATGACCTGTCCCCTGCTCTACCGCTACCGCACGATCGACAGGTTCCCCGAGGAGCCGTCACCCGACGCGATCCGCGGGACACTGGTGCACAAGGTGCTCGAGGACCTCTTCGACCTGCCCGCCCCCGAACGCACGCCACCGCGGGCCCAGGAGATGGTCGGTCCCGCGTGGGATGCGTTGCTGGAGGCCGAGCCCGCAGTCGCCGAGCTGTTCACCGCACCCGAGGGCGAGGAGGCGCTGGACCTGCAGGCCTGGCTGACCACCTGCCGCACCGTCCTCGACAAGTACTTCGAGCTCGAGGACCCGACCCGCCTCGAGCCCGCCGAGCGTGAGCTCTATGTCGAGACACTGCTCGACTCCAAGCTGCTGCTCCGGGGCTTCATCGACCGCATCGACATCGCCCCCAGCGGCGCGATCCGACTGGTGGACTACAAGTCTGGCCGAGCTCCTGGCGAGATGTTCGAGGCCAAGGCGCTGTTCCAGATGAAGTTCTACGCACTGGTCATCTGGCGCACCCGCGGGGTCGTCCCGGCGATGCTGCAGCTGATCTATCTCGGCAACGGTGAGATCCTCCGCTACTCCCCCGACGAGGCCGACCTACGGGCCACGGAGCGCAAGGTGGAGTCGATCTGGCAGGCGATCCGGCGCGCCGAGCTCAGTGGCGACTGGCGGCCGCACCGCAGCAAGCTGTGCGGCTGGTGCAGCTACCAGGACAAGTGCCCCGAGTTCGGCGGCGAGATCCCTGCTCTGCCGCTTGCGGAGCAAGCTGCAGAGCATCAGAGTTGACCCGTCGCCAGTTTCCGGAGGAGCGAAGCGGGGGAGAAAACTGGCGACGGGTCAACTCTCCCACGTGCGGCGCTGACTGAACTGGCGACAGGTCAACCAGAACTCACGACGGGTCAACCAGAACTCACGACAGGTCAACCAGAACTGGCGACAGGTCAGCTCTCGCGGGGGTAGAGCACGCACGCCACCTCGGCACCGCCGGCCGGCCGCAGGGTCGGGTCCTCCGCCTCGTGGAACACGATCTCGACGCCGTCCGGTGTCGCGGACATCGAGTCGACGCCCTTCCACATGGGCTCGTCGGGATTCTCGCTCCTGATCCCCTCCAGCAGGGCGAGCGCCTCGCCGGCGTTGCCCTTGCCCAGGGTGACGCGTTGCGAGGGTGAGTCCAGGGCGTCCAGCTTCCCGAGCAGCTTGCGCTCCTTGGCGTACGCCGTCGCGTCGCCCTTGCGCACCCAGTGCTCCTCGAGGGCCACCTTGAGGTCGCGGGACTCCCACCCGCAGGTGGCGACGGCCACCGGACAGCGCGGGTGGAACGAGCAGCCGAGCGGCGGCTGGGCGGCGTCCGGGATCTCACCACGGGGCAGGTCACGGGGCACCGCGAGCTCGGGGTCGGGCTCGGGGATCGCCTTGAGCAGCGCCTTGGTGTAGGGGTGACGCGGGTTGGCGAAGATCTCCTCGGTCGTGCCCATCTCGACGATGCGGCCGAGGTACATGATCGCGATGCGGTCACAGAAGAACTTCGCGCTGGCCAGGTCGTGGGTGATGTAGACGTAGGTCAGCCCGAGGTCGTCCTTGAGGTCGATCATCAGCTGGAGGATCTTGGCGCGCACGCTCATGTCGAGCATCGACACCGGCTCGTCGGCGACCAGCACCTGTGGTTCCATGATGATCGAACGGGCGATCACCGCGCGCTGCTTCTGGCCGCCCGAGAGGTCGGAGGGGTACTTGCTCATGAACTGCTCGGCCGGGCTGAGCCCCACGCGCTCGAGGGTGTCGGCCACCTTCTTGCGCAGCTCCTCCCCCTTCGCACCCTCGTGGATGACCAGGGGGTGCCCGACAGCGGTCTCGATGGTCATCGTCGGGTTCAACGCCGCGTGCGGGTCCTGGAAGACCATCTGCACGTCGGTGCGCAGGTGACGGAGCTCGGCCTTGCCCATGTGGGAGACGCGTCGGGTGCCGCGCGCGACGTCCTGGTAGGTGATCACGCCGTCGGTGGCCGGTGCCATGCCGAGCAGGGCCCGACCCAGGGTGGTCTTGCCGCTTCCCGACTCGCCGACGAGACCGATGACCTCGCCCTTGTGCAGGGTGAAGTCGACGCCGTCGACCGCCTTGACGGTCTTGGTGCCCCACCCGAACAGGCGACCGAGCACACCACCGCCCAGCTGGAAGTGCACGGAGAGGTCGTCGACGTCCATGATCTGGTCGCCGACCTGGAGGGGTTCAGGCTTCGTCTGCAACGGAGATCTCCTCGCGGATCAGGGGTGCCCGGTCGGCGTCGGTCAGCCCGTGGTGGGTGCCGGCCGTGATCTCGGCGTCCCAACACTGGGTGGTGGTCCCGTCGGCCGTGGTCAGCACGCGGGGCTCGCGCTCTGCGCAGACCGCCATCGCCAAGGGGCAGCGGGGGTGGAACTTGCAGCCCGACGGCGGATCGATCAGGTTCGGCGGAGCACCGGGGATGAACTCCAGGCCGGTGGTGCGCAACGAGATCGTCGAACGCAGCAGCTCGCGCGTGTAGGGATGCTTGGGACGCGAGAAGACCTCGCTGGCATCACCGATCTCCACGATCTCGCCGGCGTACATCACCGCCACCCGGTCGCAGGCCTCGGCGACGATGCCGAGGTTGTGGGTGATCAGCAGCAGCGAGGTGTCGAACTCGCGACGCAGGTCGTGGAGGATGCGGATGATCTGCGCCTCGACGAGGACGTCGAGGGCAGTGGTCGGCTCGTCGGCGACCACGAAGGCCGGCTTGAGCACCAGGGCCAGGGCGATCATCAGACGCTGCCGCATGCCGCCGGAGAACTCGTGCGGATAGGCCGTGTAGCGGGTCGGGGGAATGCCCATCATCCGCAGCACCTCGAGCGAGCGCCGTTCGACCTCCTTCTTCGAGATGCGCTTCTCGTGCGTCTTGAGCGTCTCCTCGAAGTGCTCCGAGATGCGCATCAACGGATTCAGTCGGGTCAGCGGCTCCTGGAAGATCATGCCGAGGTCCTTGCCACGCATCTTGTGCAGCTTGCGCTTCTTCAGACCCACGATGTCCTTGCCCTGGAACAGCAGCTCGCCGTCCATCTTGGCGCCCTCGGGCAGCAGGCCGATGAGCCCGCGTCCGAGGGTGGACTTGCCGCAGCCGGACTCCCCGACGAGGCCGAGGATCTCGCCCTTGCGGAGCGTGAAGTTCACCCCGTCGACCGCACGCACCGGGCCCGCGGCCGCGCCGTACCAGACCCTCAGGTTGCGGGCCTCGAGGACGTTGTCGGTGGTCGGTGCGGCCGCTGGCCGCGTCACCGCGCTCATTTCGCGATCTCCTTCGGAGTGTGGGGCGGCATGACCACCTTGGTGATCCGGCGCTTGCGCAGGCTCGGGTTGATGGTCTCGTTGAGACCCTCGCCGAGCAGGGTGAGGCCGGTGATCAGCAGCACGATGGCGATGCCCGGGAAGAAGCTCTGCCACCACATGCCCGAGGTGGCCTCGTCCATGGCTCGCTGCAGGTCGTAGCCCCACTCGGCAGCCTCGCCCGGCTCGATGCCGTAGCCGAGGAAGCCGAGTCCGGCCAGGGTGCCGATCGCGTCGGCCGCGTTGAGGGTGGCGATGACCGGGACCGACTGGATGACGTTGCCGAAGAGGTACTTGCTCATGATCGTGCGGTCCTTCGCGCCGATCGCGCGCGCCGCTTCGACGTACGTCGCCTCGCGTGCCGAGACCGTCGTGTTGCGTACGACGCGGAAGTACTGAGGGATGTAGATCACCGTCAGGCTCAGTGCCGCCGGCATGATGCCGCCGCCCAGCTTGTCCTGGAGCAGGAACGAGAAGATCAGGGCCAGCAGCAGCGACGGGAACGAGTACATCGCGTCCATGACGAAGACCAGCAGGCGGTCGACCCAGCCACCGAGGTAGCCGGAGACGAGTCCGAGCGGGACACCGATCAGCAGCGAGAACAGCAGGGAGAACAGCACCACCTGGACGGCCGTGCGGGCACCCCAGATGGTGCGACTGAAGATGTCGTTGTAGGCGTCGTTGGTGCCGAACCAGTGGGTGCCGGAGGGCGCCTGGTTGTCGGCGATCTCCTTGCCGTTCATCATCGAGTCGTTGAACCCGGTGGGCGCGACCAACGGAGCGAACACGGCCAGGAACAGGAAGATCGCCGTCATCATCAGGCCGACGATGAGCAGCCAGCGGGCCATGCCGGTGGTGTTGCGGAACGGACTCGTGAGGCGGGTGAGCATCAGTACCTCACTCTCGGGTCGATGATGGCGTTGATGATGTCCACGAGCAGGCTGACCAGCACGACCATGATCGCGATGAAGGTCACGATGCCCTGGATGGCGCCGTAGTCACGCTGGCCCATGAACTTGATCAGCTCGTTGCCGATCCCCGGCCAGCCGAACGTGGTCTCGGTCAGGACTGCGCCGGAGAGCGTGAGGGCCACCTGCAGGCCGATCACCGTGATGACCGGCACCAGGGCGTTGCGGAACGCGTGGTGGCGCACGACCTTGCTCTCGGCGATGCCGCGGGCCCGGGCGGCCTCGACGTAGTCGCCCTTCAGCGTCTGCAGCACGTTGACCCGCACCAGCCTGATGAACACACCCGAGAGCAGCAGCCCCAGGGTGAAGCAGGGCAGGGCGTGGTGGATGAGGACGTCGACCACGGCCACCAGGTTGCCGTCGAGGATCGAGTCGAACAGCAGCACGTGGGTGACCGTGGGCACTTCTCGCAGCGTGCTGGGGTTCGCGATCTGGCTGGTCGGCCAACCGGTCGGCGCGACCACGAGGATCAGCATCATGCCCATCCAGAAGACGGGGGCGGCGTAGGTGAAGATGCCGAAGATGCGGATGAAGACGTCGAAGGCCGAGTCACGCATGCGCCCGGCGAGCAGCCCGAGCGGGATGCCGATGAGGAGCGCGATGGCGAACGCCCCGATGGACAGCGTCAGGGTGGCGCCGCCCTTGTCGATGATGACGTCCAGGACGTCCTTGTTCCCCCGGAAGGTGTGCCCGAAGTCGAAGCGGAGCAGCGAGCCGAAGTAGTCGAGATACTGCTTCCAGAGGGGCTCGTTGAGGCCGAGCTTCTCGCGCCGGGCCTCCTTGTCCTCCTCGGTGATCTTGTCACCGAAGGCCGCGGAGATCGGGTCTCCGGGCACCACCCGGAGGAGGAAGAAGACCATCGTGGTCAGGAACCAGATCATCGGCAACATCAACAGCAGCCGTTGAACTATGTATCGGGGCAGGGAACCGCCGGCGGTCATGGACCTACTTTCTGTTTGCTGTGACGCACCGACGGGGAGGACACCGGCGTTGCGGTGTCCTCCCCGTCAGGCGTGTTACTCGCTGGCGCTGGGGCTCTCGGACGCTTCGGAGCTCTCGTCGCCCGGTGCCTTCACCATCCACAGTCGGAAGATGTAGGTCGGGTCGAGCGTCTCCTTCACGCCGGTGACTCCCTTCTTGGCAACGGCGACGTTCTTGCCGTTCCAGCTCGGGATCAGCGGGACGTCTTCAGCCGTGACGTCCTGGAGCTGCCCGATGATGTCGTCACGCGCACCCTCGTCGGTCTCCGCGAGCTCCTGCGACAGGAGGTCGTTGACCTCGTCGCTCTGGTAGTTGTTCGCGAAGAACCCACCGTCACGCAGGAACGGCGTGAGGTAGTTGTCGGCGTCCAGGATGTCGGGGTACCAACCGAGGATGAACAGGTCGTACGCGTTCTGCTTGTAGAGGGTCTGGTACTCCTCCCACGGGTCCGACTGCAGGGTGACGTCGAACAGGCCGTCGGCCTCGAGCTGCTTCTCCAGCTCCTGGGCCTCGTCGACCGTGTTCGGACCGTAGTGGTCGGGGTTCCAGCCCACGGTGATCTTGACCGGGGTCTTCACGCCGGCCTCGTCGAGGATCGTCTTGGCGGCCGCGGGGTCCGGGTCGCCGTACTTCTCCTCGAAGGAGTCCTTCTGGCCACCGAAGCCGGGCGGCACGATGGAGTACGCCGGCTCCACGGTGCCGTCGTAGGCACGCTCGGAGATGCGGTCGCGGTCGATGATCTGGGCCGCGGCCTGACGGACGGCCTGGTCCTTGCCGACCTTGGTGCCGAACTGCCAGACCCAGTAGCGGAACTCAGAACCGCTGCCGGTGATCACGTCGACCTTGTCGTTGGAGCCGAGGTCGGTGAGCTCCTGCGGGCTGAGCGTGCGCCAGGCGACGTCGACCTTGTCGTTCTCGATCGCGGTCTTGAGGTTCGCGGAGGTGCCGTAGCTGGTGATGTAGATGGTCTTCGAGGCCGGCGCCTTGGTGCCCTCGTAGCTCTTGTTGGCCGCGAGGACCGTGAGCTCGTCCTTCTTGTAGGTGTCGAGGGTGTAGGGACCGGAGCCGATCACCTTGTCGTCGGCGAGCTTCTCGTCGGCCGGGAAGGTCTCCTCGTCGACGATCGACGTGGTGGCCGTGGTGAGCACCTTCAGGAAGGTGGAGTCCGCAGCGTTGAGGTGGAAGACCACCGTCTGGTCGTCGGGCGTCTCAATGGCACCGTCGGCAAGGCCGGGGTTCTTGGCATCGCCGTTGGAGATCGAACCGAGCAGGACCGAGGAGCCGTTGGGGTCGGCGATCTCGACGTTGCGCTTCATCGAGAACAGCACGTCGGACGAGGTGAGCTCGTTGCCGTTGGAGAACTTCAGGCCCTCCTTGAGCTTGCACTCGACGGTCTTCGGGTCCTTGGCCTCGCAGTGGGCTGCGTCGTCCTCGGGCTGGTCGCCGTTCGGGGGAATCGACATCAGCTGCTGGAAGATGGAGTACTGCATGTTCCACGAACCGAAGTCGTAGGAGCCGGCCGGGTCCATCGCGGTGACCACCTCGGTGGTGCCCAGGCGCAGTTCACCCTCTGCAGGCTTGTTCTCGATCGACTTCTCGGCGGCGTCCTTGACGGCCCCGCAGGCCGACATGGACGCGGCAAGCAGCGCCGCTGATGCCAGCGAGATCAGTTTGGTCTTGCGGTTCAAAGTGTCACCTCTGGTGGTCGGACACCCGGCGACGTACCGGGGTCGATGCCCGGCAACCTACTCTGATCGTTGTGACCGGCGCCACCGTGGCCCGGGCGTGAAAGGGTCGCAATCCCGCAACGATTTCGTGACGGCCCGCATCCGGGCGGAGATCTTGCGGCTCAGCGCAGGTGGCGCAGGTCCTCGGCACGCATGCCGGCCAGCGAATTCCGGAAGATGCGCCGCTCCCCCTCGAGCACCGGCACGTGGTTCGGTACGACGAGCACGGTGCACCCGGCCGCCACGGCGGAGCGGACCCCGGTGTTGGAATCCTCGATCGCCAGGACCTCACCGGGCTCGACCCCGAGCAGCGCCGCACCCTTCAGATAGGGCTCCGGGTGCGGCTTGCCCCGCGAGACCGTGTCGCCGGTGACCACGACGTCGAACGTGTCCGGCGGCAGGGCAGCCAGGATCGGGGCCACGAACCGGCGGTAGCTCATCGTCACCAGCCCGCAGGGCACACCCTCGGCCCTCAGGTCGGCGAGCAGCTCCACGGCACCCGGGCACCACGGCACCTGCTGCTCGACCGCGGCCACCACGCCGTCGAGGAGCTCCTCGACGATCTGTGAGGGCTCGACGTCGATCCCCATGTGCTCACGGATGTAGCGCCCGGACTCGATCAGGTCGTTGCCGACCAGGCTCAGGGCGTGCTCGTCGCTCCACGTGCCGCCGTACTTCGCGGCGAGCTCGTACTCGGTCGAGATCCAGTACGGCTCGGTGTCGACCAGGGTGCCGTCCATGTCCCAGAGCACTGCCGCCGGCCGCCACACATCGCCATCGAGGGGGTGACCTGCCGGTTCGGACGACGATGCGGTGTTCAGGATCCCTCCAAGGCGCTGCGTGCAACGTTGCGACGGCCCACCCTAGGGCGAAGGGAGCTCGGGTCCAACCACGAAGCTCAGTCGCGGACCGCGACCAGGCGTCCCTGGTTCGCCTCGCCCCGCCGGAAGCGGTCGATGGAGTCGCCGATGCTCTCGAAGCTGACGAGCTCGACCTCTGAGCTCACGGTGCCTGCGGCCAACAGGTCGAGCACCTCGACCAGTTCCTCGTGGGTGCCACCGAGGGAGCCGAGGAGGTCGACCTGCTTGCCGACGATCGCAGTGGTCGAGATGTCAGCACGCTGGACACCGACACCGACCTGGACCACTGTGCCGCGGTCGCCGACGGTCACGAGCGCGTCGTCGGTCGTGGTCCCGAAGCCCGCGTAGTCGACGATCACTTCGAGGTCCCGGTCGGCGAACTCGCGGATGCTCTCGGCGACACCGACCGCGCCGAGGCCGGCCAGCCGGTCCCAGATGGTCCGGTTCGTCTCGGCGACGTACACCTCGGCACCGAGGGCATGCGCGAACTGGAGCGCGAGGCTGCCGAGACCTCCGGCGCCGATGATTCCCAGTCTCGTGCCGGCCCTGACACCCCCGCGCCTGAGGGAGTGGTACGACGTCACACCCGCGTCCGTCGCCGGGGCTGCCTGCTCCCACGGGATGCCGTCAGGCAGGGCCATGACCTGGTGGTCGCGGGCCCTGACCTGCTCGGCGAAGCCACCATCGATGCCGGTGCCGGGCCCCGAGACGCTGGCAGGGATGACGACCTTCTGGCCGACCTGGAAACCGGTGACGTCGCTGCCCACCTCGGAGATGACGCCGGCGATCTCGTGGCCGAGGGTGATCGGCATGGCACCCAGCGCGTGGGTCAGGGATCCGTCGAGGTACCCGACATCGGTGTGACAGATGCCAGCCGCCCTCACGTCGACGATGATGTCGCTCGGGCCGGCTTCGGGCTCTGGCACGTCGACGAGCCGCAGTGGCACATGGGCAGCGAAGAGGCGCCACGCCTTCATCGCCGTTCACCCCGGTCCTTGTTCACCGCGCCAACGTAGGCGCCGATTCCGGCTGCGCTCCCTCCCGATCTCGGTGATCAGGACGGCGAGGCTGCTCAGTCCTCGGGCTCGTAGGCCAGGTTCGAGGAGAGCCAGCGCTCGGCCTCGGCCTGGGTCCACCCCTTGCGCCTGGCGTAGTCGAGGACCTGGTCGCGCTGGAGCCGGCCGACCACGAAGTACTGCGCCTGCGGGTGCGAGAAGTACCACCCTGACACGGCGGCTCCGGGCCACATGGCCATGCTCTCGGTCAGCTCGATGCCGGTGTTGGCGGTGACGTCGAGGAGCTCCCACAGCGTCTGCTTCTCGGTGTGCTCGGGGCAGGCCGGGTAGCCCGGTGCGGGACGGATGCCGTGGTACTTCTCGGCGATGAGGTCCTCGTTGGAGAGGGTCTCCCCCGCGTCGTGCCCCCAGAACTCGGTGCGCACGCGCTGGTGCAGGCGCTCGGCGAACGCCTCGGCGAGCCGGTCGGCCAGGGCCTCCAGCATGATCGCCGAGTAGTCGTCGAGGTCTTCCTTGAACTTCATGATCCGCTCGGTGGAACCGAGGCCGGCGGTGACCGCGAACGCGCCGACGTGGTCGGCCAGTCCGGTCTCCTTGGGAGCCACGTAGTCGCCGAGCGACCGGTTGGGCACGCCGGCGCGGTGTTCGCCCTGCTGGCGCAGGTTGCGCAGCACGGCTTGTACGTCGGCGCGGGTGTCGTCGGCGTACACCTCGATGTCGTCACCGACAGCGTTGGCCGGGAAGAGCCCGAACACCGCGTTGGCGGTGAGCCAGCGCTCCTCGATGACCTGGTCGAGCATCTTCTGGGCGTCGTCGTAGAGCTTGCGCGCCTCTTCGCCGGTGCTGGGGCTGTTGAGGATGTCGGGGAACTTGCCCTTCATCTCCCAGGCGTTGAAGAACGGCTGCCAGTCGATGTAGTCGCGCAGCTCGCCGAGGTCGTACTCGGAGAGCACGTGGATGCCGGGCTCGTTCGGGAGAGGCGGCACGTAGCCGTCCCACTCGATCGGCGTGCGGTTCGCGCGCGCCTTCTCGAGAGATACCGTCGGTCGCTCCTGCTTGGCCGCGTGGCGGGTGCGCAGGGCGTCGTAGTCGTCCTTGATGTCGGCCATCAGCTTGGGGCGCTGGGCGTCGCTCAACAGCGCTGCTGCGGTCGGCACCGACCGTGAGGCGTCCTTGACCCAGACCACCGGGCCGTCGTACTGCCGGTCGACCTTCACCGCGGTGTGCGCGCGGGAGGTGGTGGCGCCGCCGATCAACAGCGGGATGGTGAACTCCTGCCGCTTCATCTCCGCGGCCACGTTGACCATCTCGTCGAGCGAGGGCGTGATCAGGCCGGAGAGCCCGATGATGTCGGCGTTGACCTCACGGGCCTTGTCGAGGATCTTCTGGGCAGGAACCATCACGCCCATGTCGATGACCTCGTAGTTGTTGCACTGGAGAACCACACCGACGATGTTCTTGCCGATGTCGTGCACGTCGCCCTTCACGGTCGCCATCACGATGGTGCCGTTGGTGCGGTCGACGTCGCCGGGCTGCTTCTCCGCCTCGATGAACGGGATCAGGTAGGCGACGGCCTTCTTCATCACGCGGGCGCTCTTGACCACCTGGGGCAGGAACATCTTGCCGGCCCCGAACAGGTCGCCGACCACGTTCATCCCGGCCATCAACGGGCCCTCGATGACCTCGATGGGGCGGCCGCCACGCTCGGAGATCAGGGCACGGAGCTCTTCGGTGTCCTCCTCGACGAACGCGTCGAGGCCCTTCACCAGGGCGTGGGTGATGCGCTCGTCGACGGGCAGCTCGCGCCACTCCTCGGTCTTGGCCTCGGCGGCCTCGCCGTTGCCCTTGTGGGCCTCCGCGATCTCGAGCAGCCGCTCGGCGGCGTCGGGCCGCCGGTTGAGCACGACATCCTCGATGCGCTCACGCAGCTCGACGTCGATCTCGTCGTAGACCACCAGGGCGCCAGCATTGACGATGCCCATGCTCAGGCCGGCCCTGATCGCGTGGTACAGGAAGACCGCGTGGATCGCCTCGCGTACCGGGTTGTTGCCGCGGAACGAGAACGACGCGTTCGAGATGCCGCCGGAGATCTGGGCGCCGGGCAGGTTCTGCTTGATCCAGCGGGTGGCCTCGATGAAGTCGACGCCGTAGTTGGCGTGCTCCTCGATCCCGGTCGCGAGCGCGAAGCAGTTCGGGTCGAAGATGATGTCCTCGGCCGGGAACCCGACCTCTTCGACCAGGATCTTGTAGGCGCGGGCACAGATCTCGATGCGTCGCTCGAGGTTGTCGGCCTGGCCGTCCTCGTCGAAGGCCATCACGACCACGGCGGCGCCGTACTTGCGGCACAACCGGGCCTCGGCGCGGAACTTCTCCTCGCCCTCCTTCATGGAGATCGAGTTGACGATCGGCTTGCCCTGCACGCACTTGAGGCCGGCCTCGATGACCTCCCACTTGGAGGAGTCGATCATGATCGGCACCCGGCTGATGTCGGGCTCGGTGGCGACCAGCTTGAGGAAGCGGTCCATCGCGGCGACGCCGTCGATCATGCCCTCGTCCATGTTGACGTCGATGACCTGCGCGCCGTTCTCGACCTGCTGCGCAGCGACCGCGAGGGCGGCGTCGTAGTTGCCGTCCTTGATCAGGTTGCGGAAGCGGGCCGACCCGGTGATGTTGGTGCGCTCCCCGACGTTGACGAACAGCGAGCTCTCGTCGATCGTCAGCGGCTCGAGACCGGACAGGCGCATGGCGGAGGCCACCTCGACCTGCGCGCGGACCGGCTTGTCGGCCACGGCGCCGGCGATCGCGGCGATGTGGTCGGGGGTGGTGCCACAGCAACCGCCGACCAGGTTCACGAGTCCGCTCGCGGCGAACTCCTCGATCACCGCTGCGGTCTCGTCGGGCGACTCGTCGTACTCACCGAAGGCGTTGGGGAGCCCGGCGTTGGGGTAGCAGGAGACGAAGGTGTCGGCGAGACGGCTCATCTCGGCGATGTAGGGGCGCATCTCCTTGGCCCCGAGCGCGCAGTTGAGGCCGACGGCCAGGGGCTGCGCGTGGCGCACGGAGTTCCAGAACGCCTCGGTCACCTGACCGGACAGCGTGCGGCCGGAGGCGTCGGTGATGGTGCCGGAGATGATCATCGGCCAGCGGCGACCGTGCTCCTCGAACACGGTCTCGACCGCGAAGATCGCCGCCTTCGCGTTGAGGGTGTCGAAGATCGTCTCGATGAAGATCAGGTCCGCGCCGCCGTCGAGCAGCCCGCGGGTCGCATCGCGGTACGCCGCGACGAGCTGGTCGTAGCTGACGTTGCGGGCACCCGGGTCGTTGACGTCGGGCGAGATGGACGCCGTACGCGTGGTCGGGCCGAGGGCCCCGGCGACGTAGCGCGGCTTGTCGGGGGTGGCCACCTCGTCGCAGATCTGACGGGCGAGGCGTGCGGCCTCGAAGTTCAGCTCGTAGGCAAGGTCTTCCATGCCGTAGTCGCCCAGGGAGACGGCGTTCGCGTTGAACGTGTTGGTCTCGAGGATGTCGGCGCCGGCCTCGAGGTACTCACGGTGGATCGCCGCGATGATGTCGGGCTGGGTCAGCGTGAGGAGGTCGTTGTTGCCCTGGAGGTCGATGTGCCAGTCGGCGAACCGCTCACCGCGGTAGCCGGCCTCGTCGGGTCGGTCGCGTTGGATCGCCGTGCCCATGGCCCCGTCGATGACGAGGATGCGCTCGCCAAGGGCCCGCGTGAGTTCCGCGGTCGCGTCTGGACGAAGGGCTGGGGACTCCGACACGAAGTTCCTCTCCGAGGTTGGGGACCTCTTCAGGGTAGGCAGGCCGTCCACGTTCCGGACGGGTTTCCCGCATGCTGACACCAATCCCCATCAACGAACGAATCCCTGCCGGGTCACGTGTGTCGCACCCGTCACAGTGCCTCATCTACGCTGGCCTGATGATCGAGATGGACGAAGTGCCCGAGCTGGTGGACCCCGTCGTCATCGCGGCCTTCGAGGGCTGGAACGACGCCGCCGACGCGGCCTCGTCCGTCGTCGACCACCTCATCGAGGTGTGGGACGCCCGGGTGGTCGCGTCGGTCGACCCCGAGGACTTCTACGACTTCCAGATGAACCGCCCGGTCGTGGGCACCGATGCCCGCGGGCACAGGTCGCTGACCTGGCCGAGCACGACCGTCTCGATCGCCTCTCCCCCTGGCCTCGACCGCGACGTGATCCTGATCCGCGGCATCGAGCCGAACATGCGGTGGCGCCAGTTCTGTGCCGAGCTGCTGGCCGCGTGCGACGAGCTCGGCGGCCAGATGGTGGTGACGCTCGGCGCCCTGCTGGCCGACACGCCGCACACCCGCCCGATTCCCGTGACCGGTACGGCGACCGAGCCCGACCTCGTCGATCGCCTTGACATCGAGCAGTCGACGTACGAAGGCCCGACCGGCATCGTCGGAGTCTTCCAGGACGCGTGCGTGCTCCTCGACATCCCTGCGGTCTCCTACTGGGCGGCGGTGCCGCACTACGTGGCCCAGCCGCCGTGCCCGAAGGCGACCCTTGCCCTGATCGGGCAGATCGAGGACCTGCTCGGCACCGGCATCCCGTTGCTCGACCTGCCCGAGGAGGCTCGGGCCTGGGAACGCGGGGTCGACGAGCTCGCCGAGGAGGAGGAGGAGATCGCCGACTACGTCCGCGCGCTCGAGGAGACTCGCGACACCGCTGACCTGCCCGAGGCCTCGGGTGAGGCGATCGCCCGCGAGTTCGAGCGCTACCTCAAGCGCCGCAACACCGACTAGGTCCCGTCAGAGCGCGAGGCCGAGGGAGGCGTCGAGGAGGGCGCGGATCGTCTCGGCGGCGTTCGGGTCGGTCGTGTCACCGGCTGCAGTGGTTGTGAACCACGTGTCGACCGCGGCCAGGGCCGTGGGGGCGTCGAGGTCGTTCGCCAGCGCCGCGAGCACGGCCTCGACGACCGGCTGCGCGGGAGCTCCGGCGCCGGCAGTGATCGTGTCGCGCCACGACGCCAGGGTGTCGACCGAGCTCCAGAGCTGCTCGTCGGTCCACTCCCAGTCGGAGCGGTAGTGCTGGCGGAGCAGGGTCAGCCGGATCGCCATCGGGTCGACCTCGCTCATCCGCAACGCGGACACGAAGACGAGGTTGCCCTTGGACTTCGACATCTTCTCGCCGTCGTAGGCCACCATGCCGGCGTGGGCGTAGGCCTTGGCAAACGCGTCGCCGCGTTCGGCGACCTGCACCTCGCCCGCCGACATCTCGTGGTGCGGGAAGATCAGGTCGCTGCCGCCGCCCTGGACATCGAAGCCGGTGCCGAGGTGCTTGAGGGCGATCGCGGCGCACTCGATGTGCCAGCCGGGGCGGCCGGGGCCGAACGGGCTGTCCCAGGCGGGTTCGCCGTCGCGCTCGCCGCGCCACACGACGCAGTCGAGGGGGTCCTTCTTGCCTTCGCGCTCGGGGTCGCCGCCACGTTCGCCGAAGATCGCCAGCATCTGGTCGCGGTCCCAACCCGAGACGTCGCCGAACGCCGGGTCGGCGGTCACGGAGAAGTAGAGGTCGGTGTCGACGGTGTAGACCGAGCCGGTGGCGCGCAGCTTCTCGACCAGGTCGATCACCAACGGGATCGACTCCACGGCACCGATGTAGTCGCGGGGCGGGAGCACCCGCAGCGCTTCCATGTCGTCACGGAACAACTGGGTCTCGCGCAGGGCGAGCTCTTCCCAGGCGACGCCGACCTTGGTGGCCCGCTCGAGCAGCGGGTCGTCGACGTCGGTCACGTTCTGCACGTAGTGCACGTCGTGGCCGGCCGCCCGCCACGCCCGGTTGAGCAGGTCGAAGGCAACGTACGTCGCGGCGTGGCCCATGTGCGTGGCGTCGTACGGCGTGATGCCGCAGACGTAGAGACGCGCGACGTCGGCCGGAGTGGTGGCGACCGGGCCACCGGAACTCGTGTCATGGATCGAGACCTGCGGGCCCCGAACGGGGAGGGAAGGAACCTGCGGGGCTGACCACGTCTGCATGGCGGCAGCCTAACCAACGACCTCTAGAACGCGGGCCACGGGATGGCCGGCCACTCCCCCGACGGCTCCGGCATCACGCCCGTCTCCAGCAGTGTGTGGCACCGCGCGACGAACGCGGCCAGCTCACGCGGGGTGACCAGGTCGCCCAGCCGCTTGTGCAGGTCGTCGTCGGCGGCCACCCGGCGTACGGCGTCTGACTCGTCGTCGGTGAGCGGAGTGCCGAGCCAACCCCAGAGCACGCTGCGCAGCTTGTTCTCGACGTGGAAGGAGACTCCGTGGTCGACGCCGTAGCGGTGGCCGTCGGTCATCGCGAGCACGTGACCGCCCTTGCGGTCGCCGTTGTTGACCAGCACGTCGAAGACGGCCATCCGGCGCAGGGCCGGGGAGTCCTCATGGACCAGGGCGACCGGTTCGTCCTCGGGACCGACGGCGTCGAACACGTGGAGGTACCCCTCCGGCAGCTCTCCCTCGGGCACCACGTCGACGGGTGCCTGGTCGGGGTCGGGCTCGGCCCAGGCCTGCACCATGCCGGGTCCGTGCGGGCCGTCGCGGAGCACGGTCGTCGGGACGACGTTCCAGTCGAGGGCCTGCGAGACGGCGTACGCCGCCACCTCGCGTTGCGCCAAGGTGCCGTCCGGGAAGTCCCACAGGGGCCGTTCGCCGGCGACCGGCTTGTAGACCACCTGGGTGCCGTCGACGATGCCGATGAAGGTGGCGTTGGAGGCAGGCATCACCCGGCCCAACAGCTCCAGGTCGCCGGTGGAGATCGCCGCCGGCGGGACCGGCTCGCTCACGGATTCCTTCTGCGGAACCCGTTGGCCCTCACGCACAGGTGGCCGTCGGGGTCGATCGGGCCACCGCAGAACGGGCAGTCCGGCCGGCCGGCCTCGATCACCTGGGCGGCGCGCTTGACGAACGCCCGGGCGGCTCCGGCCGTGATGCGCACCAGGAAGACCTCTTCGGGCTCCGGCTCGGTGAAGTCCTCGTCGACCTGCTCGGGGCTGACCACGGCCGCCTCGTTGAACGGGAACACCTCGATCACGATGCGTTCGACGTCGCTCTCCCACGACAGCGTCATGGTGCCGGCCCGGAACTCCTCCTCGATGGGCTGGTCGAGCGGCGCGGAGTCGTCGAGGTCGAGCGGCGCGACCGCCGGGATGACGTTCTGCGTCGTGGCGTTGGCCATCAGCTCGTCGAGCAGGTCGTCGATGCGGTCTGCGAGCACCGCCACCTGCTGCTTCTCCAGCGACACGCTGACGAGCTTGGCCCCGCGCCGGGCCTGGAGGAAGAACGTGCGGTCACCCGGCTCACCGACGGTGCCGGCGACGAACCGGTCGGGCGGGTCGAATTCGTGGATCACGGGAGCCATGGCGCCAACCCTATTCCGGTCCGGCGCCGCCGCCGACGACCGCATCGGTCCTGCGGCGTGAACGCTTCTTCCTCGCGGGTGCCAGCCAGCCGAGGTCGCCGTCGTGCGTGTTGGTGCCCAGCACGAACGGGCGGGTCGAGGTGTAGCGCACGATCGACAGCGACGCCGGGTCGACGTGCAGTCGCTGGAAGAGGTCGAGGTGCATGCCCAGTGCGTCGGCCAGCACCGACTTGATGATGTCCCCGTGGCTGACCGCCACCCACACGGCGTTCTCCCCGTGCTCGGCGGTGATCTCGGCGTCGAGGCGTCGTACGGCGGCCACGGAGCGTGCCATCATCGAGGTGAGCGACTCGCCGTTGGGGAAGACCGCGGCCGAGGGCTGCTGCTGCACCGTGGACCACAGTTTCTCCTTGGCCAGGTCCTTGATCTGGCGGCCGGTCCAGTCGCCGTAGTCGCACTCGACGATGCCCCGCTCGGTGCGCACGTCCGGCCCCCCGGGTTGGGCTGCCGCGATCCGGCGCGCCGTCTGTCGGCACCGCTCCAACGGGCTGCTGATGACCGCGGCCAGGGGCACTGCGGCGAGTCGGGTGGCCGCGCGTTCGGCCTGGGCCGTGCCGGTGTTGTCCAGTCGGACGCCACCCGAGCGCCCGGCCAGCACCCCGCTGGTGTTCGCCGAGCTTCTGCCGTGCCGGACCAGGATCACCGTTGCCATGCCCCGGACACTAGCCGGGAGATGCACAACCCGGCGTAGCCTCACACCCGTGATCGTCGACAACGCGCTCTACCGCAACGGAGTCAGGGTTCCCCTGGACTTCGACATCGCCGACCTCGCGTCCGTGCGGTCCCGCTGTTCCGGACCAGACAGCTTCGTGTGGGTGGGCCTGCTGGACCCGACCGAGGAAGAGCTCGTCGAGGTGGCCGAGGAGTTCGGCCTGCACAACCTCGCCGTCGAGGACGCCGTCAAGGCTCATCAGCGGCCCAAGCTCGAGAAGTACGACGACTCGCTCTTCATGGTGCTCAAGACGCTCTGGTACGTCGACGAGGAGGACGCCGTCGAGACCGGGGAGATCAACCTGTTCGTGGGCAGCGACTTCATCGTCTCGGTGCGCCACGGCGAGGGCTCCGAGCTGCACTCGTCGCGCTCCTACCTCGAGGGCAAGGCCGAGCTGCTCGTGCACGGGCCCACGGCCGTGGTGTACGCCGTGTGCGACCGGGTCGTCGACGGGTACGAACGGGTCGCGGCGAGCCTCGAGGAGGACGTCGACGAGGTCGAGGCGTCCGTGTTCGCCCCGGAGCGCACCGACGACTCCCCCAGGATCTACGTCCTCAAGCGCGAGCTGGCCGAGGTGCGCCGCGCCGTACTCCCCCTGCGAGACCCGGTACGCCGCGCGTCGACCGCGTCGGTCCCCGGGATGTCGGGCGAGGCGGCACCGTACTTCCGCGACGTCGGCGACCACCTGGCCCGGGTCGCGGAGACCGTGGACAACCTCGACTCGTTGCTCTCCTCTGCGTTCGAGGCGCAGCAGGCCCGCATCTCGGTCCAGCAGAACGAGGACATGCGCAAGATCTCGGCCGGCGTCGGCCTGGTCGCGGCACCCACCCTGGTCGGTGCGATCTACGGGATGAACTTCGACCACATGCCCGAGCTGCACTGGGCCTTCGGCTACCCGTTCGCGCTGTGCCTGATGGCGTTGAGCTCCCTTGTCGCCTTCATCTTCTTCAAGAAGTCCGGCTGGCTCTGACCGAGAGCGGAATCACTGGTCGACTGGTCTCGATACACCGGCTCGTTCCTCGCCGGCACTCGACCAACGAACCTGGCCCCGGTGGTCGAGTAGCGAGCGCGGAACTCTTCGGTGGTCGAGTAGCGAGCGCCAGCGAGCGTATCGAGACCCAGCAGCTCAGAACTTCTTGCGAGCCAAACCGGGCAGGTCTCCCCACCGCCCGTCAGCCAGCGCCTGGCGTTTCGAGCGGCTCCAGTTCTGGATCTGCTTCTCACGGGCGAACGCCAGCGCCACGTTCTCGAACTCCTCGTACCAAACGAGCTTCACGGGCAGTCGACGGCTGGTGTAGGCAGCGCCCTTGCCGACGTCGTGCTGCTCGAGACGCCTTTCGAGATTGCGCGTGCTTCCGACGTAGAAGGTGTTGTCGGAACAGAGCAGCGTGTAGGTGAAAGCCATGCCCCCAGCGTCCAAGTCTGGGAGTCGGTCTTCAACGGCCTTCACGGTGCCTGTGGATGGCGGGGTCTCGACACGCTCGCTGGCGCTCACTACTCGACCACCGAGGCTCCCTCCGGTGATCGAGTGCCGCCGAGGAACGAGGCGGTGTATCGAGATCACAGCTGCTGGGTCTCGATACGCTCGCTGGCGCTCACTACTCGACCAACGAAAGCGGCGCTCGCTGGGCGACCAACGAGGGGCTGCGAGGGTCAGGCGGCGATTGCGCCGCCGGCCAGCAGTGCCAGCACGAGGGCGCCGAGGCCGATCCTGTAGATCACGAACGGCAGGTAGGACTTCGTCGAGACGTAGCGCAGCAACCACGCGATCGCGGCGTACCCGACGATGAAGGAGACCACGGTCGCGGTGATCGTGGGGCCCCAGCCGTAGCTGTTCTCGCCGTGCGGGATCTCCTTGAGCTCGAAGAGTCCCGCGCCCACGACCGCGGGGATCGCCAGCAGGAACGCGAAGCGCGTGGCGGCCTCACGGTCGTAGCCCAGGAAGCGGCCCATCGAGATCGTCGCTCCCGAGCGGGAGACACCCGGGATCAACGCGCATGCCTGGGCGAAGCCGAGCAGACCGGCGTGCTTGAGGTTCATCTGCTTGATCGCACGCTCGCCCGAGCTCATCCGGTCGGCGATTCCGAGGATCACACCGAGGACGATCAGCGTCGTGCCGACGATCCAGAGGTTGCGGAAGTCCTTCTCGATGATGTCCTTGAGGAAGATGCCGAGGATCACGATCGGCACGGAGCCGACGATGACGTACCACCCCATGCGCGCGTCGATGTGCCCGCGATACTCCGGCTTGGCCAGCGACTTCACCCACATCGACGCGATCCGCCAGATGTCCTTGCGGAAGTAGATCAGCACGGCGAGCTCGGTGCCGATCTGGATCACTGCCGTGAACGCGGCGCCCGGGTCCTCCCAGCCGAAGAACTCGGGGAAGATCCGCAGGTGCGCGCTGCTCGAGATCGGCAGGAACTCGGTCAGGCCTTGGAGGACGCCGAGGAAGACGGCTTTGAGGAAGTCCAGCACGGCGCGAAGCCTACGTGCCGAGGTGCAGCACGCTCGTACGTCGTCCGCCACCGGCGTGCCTCGAGGGCGGTTTGCCCCGGTGTGGCTACCGTTGCGCCCATGCAGCAACGCACCCTGGGCTCGACCGGCCTCAAGGTTTCGCGGCTTGGTCTGGGGACTCTCACCTGGGGACGCGACACCGACGAGCACGAGGCCCGCGACCAACTGATCGCTTTCAGCGAGGCCGGAGGCACCTTCCTCGACACCGCAGCCGGGTACGGCGACGGGGCCTCCGAGGAGCTCATCGGCAGCCTGTTGGGCGATGTCGTGCCGCGCGACGACGTGGTCCTGGCCACCAAGGCCGGCATCTCCCGGCGCCGCGGAGAGCGGGAGACCAACGTCTCGCGCGGCCACCTGATCTCCACCCTCGACCAGTCGCTGCGACGCCTCGGCGTCGACCACATCGACCTGTGGCAGGTGCACACCTGGGTCGACGGCACCCCGCTCGAGGAGACCCTGGGCGCCCTCGACTACGCGGTCGCCAGCGGTCGGGCGTCGTACGTCGGGGTCTCGAACTACTCCGGCTGGCAGACCGCGCAGGCGGCCACGTGGCAGCGTGCCGTCCCCGGCCGGGCCACGCTCGCCTCCACCCAGGTCGAGTACTCCCTGCTGAACCGCAACGTCGAGCACGAGGTCCTCGACGCCGCACGGGCCCTGGGTCTCGGCGTCCTGCCGTGGTCCCCGCTGGGCCGAGGGGTGCTCACCGGGAAGTACCGCAACGGCACGCCTGCTGACTCACGCGCCGCGTCGGCGCACTTCGCGAACTTCGTGGGCAACTACCTGGGCGAGCAGTCGAAACGCATCGTCGAGGCCGTGGTCCGTGCCGGCGAGGGTCTGGACTGGTCGCCCCTCGAGGTGGCCCTGGTCTGGGTCCGTGACCGTCCCGGAGTCACCGCCCCCATCGTCGGTGCCCGTACGGCGGCTCAGCTGCAAGCAGCACTCGGCATCGACGAGCTGACCCTGCCACCCGAGATCGTCGAGGCCCTCGACGACGTGTCCGGAGGAGACTGATCGCATGGCCGAGACCGCGCGCAAGGCATTCCGCAAGAACGTGGAATGGGAGTACGACAGGCTCATCCTGCCGCGCGAGTTCAGCCGCAACGTGGTCACCCGCATGCTCGTCGAGCGCGCCGAGAAGGGTGGCTGGGAGTTGCGCAGCGTGCGCATCGGCCCCGACGGCGTACGCCGGGTGCTGCTGCGGCGCAAGATCATCCGTCAACCCCGCCCGGAGTTCTTCTACGTGTGAACGACGCCTCCGCTCACTCCTGCCGCATGGCATGCTCTGGGCCGTGAGCGAACAAGACCCGGGATCCGACCCCCCTTCGCCGCCCGATCCCCAGGCGGGTTGGGGAACGACGCCGTCCGGACCTCAGGGCGCGCCGCCGTACCCGCCGACGTACGGCGGTGGCTATCCGCCTCCCTACGGCTACCAGCCGTTTCCGCCTCCCCGTTCGACCAACGGCCTCGCCATCGCCTCACTGGTGCTCGGCATCCTGTGGATCTACTGGCTGGGTTCGGTCCTGGCCCTGATCTTCGGTTACATCGCGCGCAGCCAGATCAAGGAGTCCGGCGGCCGGCAGGACGGCGAGGGCATGGCACTCGCCGGCATCATCCTGGGTTGGATCGGCGTCGGCGTGCTCACCGTGGTGATCGGCGGCGGTGTCCTCATCGCCTTCCTGGACACTCCGTGACCAGCATCGGGTAGCCGAGTCGACGATCGGCTCAGAGCCAGTAGTTGTCGTGCGCGAGGTAGAAGGCGTCGCGCTCCTCGTCGGTCATGGTGAGGCCCTCACCCAGCTTCTTCAACGTCTCGAAGTAGGCCTCACGTGGCGCCCCCGGTGAGAAGTGCAGCAGCATCGAGGCCTTCTCCCCCGACTCGTTGCGGAAGCCGTGCACTCCCCCGGCCGGCACGTGCACGAAGTCGCCGGCACGGGTGTCCACCCACGCGTTGCCGTCGTAGATCTTCACCGTCCCGGAGAGGATGTAGAACGACTCGGAGATGGTCTTGTGGAAGTGCGGGTCAGGTCCGCTGACGCCTTCGGCGAAGTTCCACCGGTAGAGCCCGAACAGGCCGCCGGTGCTGGCGCCCGTGGCGAGGTAGTCGACCGTGCCCCCGCTTCGGTAGTTCAGCGTGTGGTCCTCGTCGTTGCGTCGCAACGTGGCGCTCTGCTCACCCTCGTCGCCGAAGTAGATCGGGTCTGGATAGGACATGGGTCGAGCCAAGCACTCCGATCAGGCAAGGTCGAGGAAATTACCGCCGGGCCCGACACACCGCAGCTACGCAACTGTCAGGCGATGAGCTGCCAGTCGTCTGGTTCGGTCTCCTCCATGCCGAGGTCGAGGCCGGTGGTCAGCAGCAGGGCTGCGTGTTCGCGGTCGTCTCGGTGGTCGCTGAAGACCAGGACCCCGATGCGTGGGTCCAGGTCGTGGGTGCCGGTAGCGTCGACGAGGCGGTACCGGTGGTGGGTGGTGCGCCAGACATAGGTGTCCGGCACGGGTTGTCGCACGCTCATCGGTCCGTGGGTCTTGATCCGGTGATGATGTCGGGTCATCGGGCCGGCGTTCTCGACACTGGTCTGCCCCGGCGGACCACCTGTGTCGTGGGAGCCGGGTCGTAGGCACGGGTGTGGTCGATGTCCATCGCATGGGTGGTGTTGACCCCGTAGGGGTAGCAGTCGGCCGGCACCCGGGCCAGCACGGCTTCGCGCAGGTTGCCGGTGAACGCGTAGGAGTCCACCGGCGCGGTCGCCCACGGGTCCAGCACCGGGCGGATCACCACCTGGCTCAACTGCAGCAGCTCGAGGGCCTCCGGCAAGGAGAGGGGGCCGTGGCCCTCCAGCCGCCCGACGCCCGCGGGGTGGTCGCCGTGGGCCTTGGCGTGGGCCAGGGCCTGCAACGCGTCCTCGGACAGGTGCAGGTGCAGCACCGTCGTCACCGGCGCCCACCGCGACCCACCACTCTGTGACGCCGGGGCACTGGACTGGTCCGCAGGCCTGTCAACCGGCTGGGGCTGATCGTCCGCGGGCTCGTTGTCGTCCGCGGGCGCGGGCTCATCGTCCGCGGGGCCAGCGTCCTCATCGACAGCAGCGGCGTGGGCTGCGGCGATCAGGGCCAGCGCGGAGTCGGGGTTCGCGATCAGCAACCCCAACGCTCGCGAGCGGGCCACCGCCATCGAGTCGAGATCCACACGGTCGACCCCGGCCGCCAGGTCCTGGGCCAACAGCAACTCCGCCAACCGCTGCACCTGTGCCTCGCCGATGACCGCGTCGGCGGCCGACAGCTTCGCGTACAGGCCCTTGAGGCCACGCTGGTTGGACTTGTTGAACGCCACGAACCGCTTGCCCAGGTTGTCCTGCCGGTCCTCCTCGACCGCCTGGGCCTCGGCCAGGAGCACCATCGACTCGACCTTCTCCAGCAACCGTGGCGCCGGCAACGACCCGACCACACCGGCCAACTCGAGGCCGATCAGCTCGGCCGCCTCGGGGTCCAGGCCCCGGGTCAGCACCGCGATCCTGCGCAGCACCCACACCTCGAACGCCGCATCGGTGAACGTCACCGCCCACAACGCCGGCAACCGGTGCCGCAGATCCAACGCATCCCCGATCCACGACCGTGCCGCCAACGGATGCACCCCCAAGCTCACCCCCAGCTCCGCGGTCGCGAACTCCGCCACTACCGGGGTCCCCTCACCACCGAAGACCTTGAACACCGGGTGACCCCGTCTGGCCCCCGGCTCATCACACGCACCATGACCCCGCGTTACCCGCTCATGGTCACCATGCAGGTCAGCCCAGTGCGCCGCATGATGCAACAACGCAACCTCTGCAACCCGACGAGCCACCACCGCAGACTCGACACCGGTGAGCGTGTCACCCGAGTCAAGATCCGTCAGAGCCGCTGCCGTCTGCATATCCAGAACTCAACACGGCACCACCGACAGTCAGACCCCGAAACCAGCCCCACATCCCAGCATGCGGACAACGCGCAGAAACAGTTGCGTTGGCGTCCGGCTCGACCCACCTCAGGCGAGGTCGAGGAACCTGTCGAAGACCCGAGCGCCGAACTCGAGCGCGTCGACGGGCACCCGCTCGTCGACGCCGTGGAAGAGGGCGCCGAAGTCGAGCTCCTGGGGCAGACGCAACGGCGCGAAGCCGTAGGAGGTCATCCCGAGCTTGCGGAAGTGCTTGGCGTCGGTGCCGCCGGACATGAGGTACGGCGCGACGATGCCGTCCGGGTCCTCGGCCAGGATCGACTGCGTCATCGCATCGACGATGCGGCCGTCGTACGGCGAGTCCCAGGGCTGCTGCTTGGAGACGAACTCCCACGTGACGTGCTCGCCACACAGCTCGGCCAGGGTCGCGAAGAACTCGTCCTCGAAGCCCGGCAGGAAGCGGCCGTCGACGTGAGCCGAGGCCTCGGTCGGGATCACGTTCACCTTGTAGCCGGCGTTGAGCATCGTCGGGTTGGCGGTGTTGCGGATCACCGCGCCGAGCATGCGCGCCGAGCTCTCGAACTCAGAGACCAGGGCCTCCGCGTTCTCCGGGGTGGCCTCGGTGCCGGCGATGTCGGCGACCGAGGCAAGGAGCACCTCCATGGCCGGGGTCAGCCGCACCGGCCACTTGTGCGAGCCGATCCGCGCCACCGCGCCGGCCAACTCGGTCACCGCGTTGTCGTGGTTGATCATCGAGCCGTGGCCCGCACTGCCGCGGGCGGTCAGCTTCATCCAGGCCATGCCCTTCTCGGCCGCCTCGATCAGGTAGATCCGCTTCCCACGCACGGTCGTGGTGAAGCCGCCGACCTCGCCCACGGCCTCGGTGCAGTCGGCTATCTCGTCGGCGTGGTTGTCGATCAGGTATTCAGCGCCCTTGTGGCCACCAGCCTCCTCGTCGGCGGTGAAGCAGAGCACGACGGGTCGCGGCGGCAGTGCCCCCGCGCGGGCACGGGCCCGCACCACCGAGAGCGCCATCGCGTCGAAGTCCTTCATGTCGACCGCGCCACGGCCCCACACGTAGCCGTCGTGGACCTCGGCGGCGAACGGGTCGAACTGCCAGTCCTCCGCCGCGGCCGGTACGACGTCGAGGTGCCCGTGCAGCAACAGGGGTTCACCGGGACCGTCGCCCCACCTGGCGATCAGCGACGTTCGACCCGGCTCGGACTCGTAGAGGTTGCTCGAGATGCCCACCTCGTCGAGCAGCGCGGCGACGTGCTCGGCCGCCTTGCGCTCCCCCGGACCGTCGTCGTCCCCGTAGTTGGAGGTGTCGATTCGAATCAGGTCGCGGCAGATGTCGACCACCTCGGAGGACGGGTCGTACGCCGAGTTGTGGGCCGTCGTCGGGTCGGGTGCAGACATGTCCCCATCCTTGCATCCGTGCCCAGTGGGGCCGATGTGAGTTTTCGGCACGTCTCTTGCTACAGTTCTCCAGCACTCGTCCGGGTGGCGGAATTGGCAGACGCGCTAGCTTGAGGTGCTAGTGCCCGTATTAGGGCGTGGGGGTTCAAGTCCCCCCTCGGACACTGGAAAGGCCCCGGCTCCACGGGGCCTTTTCTTCATTTCAGGCACCGCCGCAGGCCCTACTTCCGGGTGGCGTCGAGCACCTTGCGGGTCATCCGGAGAGCGTCGCGCTCGACCTGCTCACCGAGGCCGGCGCCGTCGCGGGAGTACGACAGCTCGATGACCAGGTTGTCGGCGACCAGCAGGACCTCGCGCTCACTCAGGTCGTAGCCGTCGGCCGCCTCGGTCTGGTCCCAACGCGAGATCACGGCCTTCTCACCGAGGCCGCGCAATGGCTTGTCGTCGCGCGAGCGGCTTGCGGCGAACACCTTGCGGGCGACCGTCGACGCCGAGTCGCCGTCCAACGGGTTGCCACCGGCGGCGTACACGTGGACGGCGAGGTCCCCGATCGAGTCGTCCTGCTCCCAAGCGCAGTCGGCCAGGCGCGGGTCGGCGCCGGGCGGCGTCACCGAATGCCCCGCAGGCAGACCGAGTGACGCGGCGTCCGCGCGGAGCACCGCACACACGTCGCCCACCCGCCGGACTCGTCCCGGATCGGGCCGCTCGGTCGCGTCCAACGTCACTCCGAGCGAGGCGAGAACCTCGCGAGCAGCGGCCAGCGTGCCCGTCTCGATCCTGTTCAGCGAGGGCGGCGTGGCTTGGCGGTGCGCCACGTCGTAGCCGCCCTCGGCCTGCACCTCCACCACGACATTGCCGGCCCTCACCAGGAGATAGCTCCCCGTGGTGACACCGATCGAACCGGCGAAGCGGGTGCCCGACGTCGCATAGGCCTCGTCGCCGAGTCCGTCGACCTCGTGCGGAGCTCCGAGCCCCGGGTGCAGGATCCCACCTGTCAGGTCCGGGTTGAACTCCTTGCGCCACTGTGCGGCGACGGCGCGGGCCCCGTCGACGGCCGGCATCGTCTTCGGCTGGCCTTCTTCGTCCGTGGACTCCGTGGGGCGGGCGACGTGCACACTCACCCGAAGACTGCGGTCGGAGTAGCGCGGCTCGGCGGTCTCGGTCCAGGTGCAGTTCGCCGGGGCCGGCAACGCCGCGCTGGCCCGGAGCCCCAGGGTGCGCAGCGTCTGGCGGCTGACCTCCGCGCACGGTTCTGACATCGGATCCGGACGTACGTCGCCCTCTGCCCAGGCCGGCTCTGTTCCCGGCAGCTTCACGTCGGGGTCCGCCGTCTCGAGCTCGTAGGCCTCCAGGGTGCCCCTGCCCTGCCCCAGCAACAGACCGTCCGACACCTGCCAGATGACGGCCTGCGACTCGTCCTCGTCGATCCGACCTGCCGTCCCTGCGTCCTCGCCGGTGCGCAGGTTCCACCGGGCGAGCCAGATCTCGAACGAACGGCCGTCGTCACGCATCCGGCGCTCCGTGACCACCACGCCCTCCGAGTCGACTCCGGCCACGGCGGAGGAGGCGTAGTGCGGTGAAAGCGTGTTTGCAGAGACCGCGCGCGACCAGAGCTCCCGGCCCGTCGTCACGTCGTACGCGTAGACCCTGCGTGGCGCGCCGGTCGGGCTCTTGGGCGAGGTGTCGTAGGTGCCCACCATCACTCCGTCTGCGGTCCCCAGCGGCGTGAAGAAGCCCCGGTATGCGCCGAGCTGAAGGCCCACCGTGGCCCCGGGGCGGCCGTGCGCCCGCGAGTGGCGGCGCATCAGCGTGTGGCCGTCCTCGCGCAGCGCAAGGATCAGTGGTGAGGAGCTGACCACTGCTCCGGCGTCCAGGCCGCTGTCCTGTCGTGACCTCGTACGCCGCCACAGGAGCTTGCCGGAGTCCGCGTCGTACAGCTCGAAGGAAGCAGCACCGTCCCAGGGCGGGATGAAGCCGGTGCCGTGGTCATCAGGGGTCGCCTCGGTGGCCGGGTCGTGCCACACCGCGATGACCTGGCCGTCCGAGTCCGCCTCGTTGGCGCAGGCAACGTCATGGGGCGACAGCACGCCGAGGCGGTGCCCGTCCTTCAACGAGAGGCGGGTGACCTGTCCGCAGAACTGGATCACGGTCACGGTCCTGTCACCGATGCTCGCCACGACATTGCCGGAGTCGTACTGCTTCGAGATCGACGGGATGTGCGCCCGCCACTGGGCCGTGCCCTTCTCACTGTCGATCACCACCACGTCGCGACATCCTTCACCGAACACGACCACCACGTCTCCGGCGGCATTCGGCTCACCTGCGGAGCAGCCCTGCGGGATCGGCCGGTTCCAGACCACGTCACCAGACACCGGGTCCAGGGCCGTCACCGATTCCTGGCTGACCTGCAACAACCGATCGCCTCGGCGGAAAACCGCGACACCGAACGTCGTCTCGGTTGCCTTCGCGACCCAGGCTGGTTCCAGGGGATTCGGCAGGGACACCTTCGACGAGTCGTCCTTCTTGTCGTCCGTCGAGGCGCACCCGGACAGCGCGACCGTGAGTGCGACGACGGTTGCGAGACCTGCGCGGGCCATCCGGAGTGACATGGCGAGCCTCTACCCGTGAAGGCGCGGCCCGAAACGACGAAGGGTTTTGGCGCCGAAAAGTCGGCAACACTGCTGGCCATGTCATCCGAGACCTCGACCCCCACAGCCGTCGACCCCGTCGCGCGGCAGCTCAACGCGGCCTTCCTTGCCGGGCTCGTGCTGCTGGTGCCGGTGCGCGGCGCGCTGGGCACCACGACGTACGACGCCTTGTTCTACTGGACCCTCGCCGGACTGGTGATCATGGTCGCCTTCGGCTTCGTGCTGCGGGTCACGCAGGTGCCCCAGGCGCTCGGCATCGTGCTGACCACGTCCGGCATCTACACGGTGAGTGTCGTGATCGCCCTGGCCATCGTGGGCAACCTCGGCGATCCCGGCAGCGACACGACGGTCACGTTGATGGCGGGCATTCCGGCAGCGGCGGTCGCCGCACCGGCCACGACGGCCGTCGTGCACTGGACCAGCGACAACACCGGAGCCACGGCGGTCGGCGCCGTGTGCGCGGTGCTCGGCCTGACCATCGCGATCAGCGCCGGCCCCTCCATCGGCGAGCTGCTCGACGACGCGCGTGAGCAGGCGGCCGATGCCAGGGCGTTCGAGGAGGCGGGCCTGTCGCCGTACCTCCCCGAGATCGACGGGATGGTCCCGGAGTACGACGGCAAGTTCACCTCGACTGCTGAGGGCTCGCACGCGGTGGTCGGCTACAGCATGACCTACGAGCAGGAGTCCAGCGGCGAGCAGAGCTGGGACGCCGCGTCGATCTCGCTGAACGTGCTCCGCCCCGAGGGCGCCGCCTGCGAGGAGATCAGCGACTACCTCGCCTGCATCGAGAGCGACGGCTACGTCATCACGGAACGTGACGGTGTCGCGGATGCGGTCAGCGCCGACGTCGGCGGCATGCGGCTCACCGCCACGGTGCGCGAAGGCACCGGCGACGTGCCTGACATGGACGCGATCGGCCGCGCCCTGGTCGGCGCCGACGAGGTCGAGTGGGACGAGGTCGTCAGCCTCGACCAGGAGTAGGGCTGAACCGTCCGGTGCGCGGGTCAGCCTCGCTTGGCCACGGTCAGCAGGACCACGGAGTCCTCAACGGCCTCGAGGGCATGACGGGAGTCGGGGATGAACAGGAGGTCACCGGGTGAGCCGTTCCACCGGTTCTCACCGGCCACGAGCGTGATGCGGCCGTGGAGGACCTGGAGCGTGGCCTCGCCGGGGTTCTCGTGCTCGTCCAGGTTGCTCCCTGCCCGTAGTGCAACGAGGGTCTGGCGAAGGACGTGTTCGTGACCTCCATAGATCGTGTGGGCACTGCGACCGCTCGACGCGCTGGCAGCGGTCTTCAGGTGCTGGCGGACCAGTGCGGTCAGTGATTCCTTCTGCACGGCGTCTCCTCAATGTTGGATGGATCATTGGTTGATCGCCCCCGGCGATTCTTCGACCTCATTTGTTGATCCGGTCCCAGCCGCGGCGCGGAGTGTGGCTGCCCAGCTGTTGGTCGTCACGACTGCGGTAGACGATGTAGGGGCGGGTGAGATAGCCGACCGGGGCACTGAACACGTGCACCAGGCGGGTGAATGGCCACAGCGCGAAGAGGCCGAAGGCCACCAGCGCGTGCAGCTGGAAGCCGAGGGGTGCGTCTGCCATGAGGCCGGCATCCGGTTGGAAGGCAAGGAAAGAGCGGTACCAGACCGAGACGCCCTCCCGGTAGTTGTACTCCCCGCCGAGCGTGAAGATCGAGCCGGCGATGGTGTTCCACATCCCCAGGAGGATCGCTGCCCCGAGGAAGAGGTACATGACCTTGTCCATCGCGGTGGTGGCCGAGAAGACCGGTCCCACGGTGCGCCGGCGGTAGATCAGGATGGCCATCCCGACGACTGCCATGACGCCCGCCACGAGGCCCCCGGTGACGGCGACGACGTGGTAGAGGTGGTCGTCGATGCCGACCGCCTCCGTCCAGGACCGTGGCACGAGGAGACCGATCACGTGGCCTCCGACGACCCCGAGCATGCCGAAGTGGAACAGCGGGCTACCGATGCGCAGCAGCTTCCGCTCATAGAGCTGCGACGAGCGCGTCGTCCAGCCGAACTTGTCGTAGTGGTAGCGCCACGCGTGACCCAGGACGAACACCGTCAGACAGACGTAGGGCACCACGACCCACAGGAACGTGCTCATCGGCGGGCTCCGGGGAACGACGGCATGGGCAACAGGGTGGGCGACTCGTCCGGCGCACCGGGGCTGAACGCCGGCGTGGCGAAGGGTGCCAGGCCGACCTCCTCCTCGGGAGGTCCTTCGGCGGCCAGCCGGCGTACGGCGTCACGCTCGTCGCCCCGCAACGGGGGCAGCGTGGCGGTGACCGCATCGAGTACGTCGGCCCAGGGCTTGCGCATGTCGCGCAACGAGATCCGCAGCAGCTCGAGTCCCGCCCGGTGGTCGAGCATGAGCCCTCGGCCGAGCGCCTGGTCACAGGTGGCGGCGTACTCCAGGACCACGGCCAGGTGGTCCGGCAGCTCGGACTCGTCGAGCACGAACCCCGAGTCGAGGTAGGTCTGCTTGAACCTGAGCAGCGCCATCCCCCGTTTGCGCGTGTCGCCGTGGGCGAAGTAGGTGAGGAAGAGGTTGCAGCGCCGGCGGTTGTCGAAGGTCTCTACGTAGTCCTCCTGGACCTGGTCCAGCGGGGTGGTGCGGAGGTGCACCACGAACCTGCGGAGGGGGTCGCCGACGGCGGCCGGCAGCTCGTGCGAGGCGGCGTCGACGAGGTCGAGCTGCCCGAGGAGATGCTCGTCGGGATAGCCGAGCAGGAGCGACGTCGACTGCCAGACGACCGTCAGCTGCTCGGTCGTCAACGACGAGCGACGGTTCCGCAGGCGGCTCACGAGTCCGGTCCCTTCGGCGGGAACAGTCCGGGAGGGGACCCCTTGCCGTCCCAGTTGAGCAGGTTCACCCGGGCGCGCTTGTTCTCAGGCCCGGCGAGCGAGTCGGAGGTCTGCCGGTCCTGCAGCATCTCGAAGTTCTCCACGGCGATCGGTGTCGGCGTTCCGGAGCCCTCGCCGAAGAGGTCGTGCTGCCCACCGCCGTACTCACTCACCGCGCACTCCGTGCCGAGCTCCTCGAGCGAGTGCGCCTGCTCGGTGTGCGCCGACGGGATGACGTAGCGCTCGTCGTACTTGGCGATCGCGAGGAGTCGGTACATGTCGTACATCCCCTCCTCGCTCATCCCGACCGCGGCCGGGATCGAGGCGTCGGGCTCTCGGCCCATGTTGATGTCGCGCATGTAGCAGCGCATCGCGGCCAGCTTCTTGAGCACGGCATCGACCGGTGCGACGTCTCCGGCGGTGAACAGCTCGGCGAGGTACTCGACCGGGATCCGCAGCGCGTCGATGGCAGCGAAGAGGTTGCCCTTGTCCTCGGCGTCCTCCCCCGTCTCCTGGACCACGTCGACGACCGGCGACAGCGGCGGGATGTACCAGACCATCGGCATGGTGCGGTACTCCGGATGCAACGGCAGGGCCACCCGGAAGGTGTTGATCAGTGCATAGATCGGTGAGCGCTGCGCGGCATCGATCCAGTCACGGGCGATGCCCGCCTTCTCGGCCTCGCGCATCACCTCGGGGTCGAACGGGTCGAGGAAGACATCGCGCTGGGCCTCGTAGAGCCCGTGCTCGTCCTCCGTCGAGGCCGCCTCGAGCACCTTGTCGGCGTCGTACAGCATCAGGCCGATGTAGCGCAGTCGGCCGACACACGTCTCGGCACACACGGTGGGCAGGCCCACTTCGATGCGCGGGAAGCAGAACGTGCACTTCTCCGCCTTGCCGGTGCGGTGGTTGAAGTAGATCTTCTTGTAGGGGCAGCCGGAGACGCACTTGCGCCAGCCGCGGCACTTGTCCTGGTCGACCAGGACGATGCCGTCCTCCTCGCGCTTGTAGATCGCGCCGCTGGGGCACGATGCCGCGCACGACGGGTTCAGGCAGTGTTCGCAGATCCGCGGCAGGTAGAACATGAAGGTCTGCTCGAACTCGAACTTCACCTTGTCGGCGATCTTGGCCAGCATCGGATCGCGGTGCGCGGTCTCGGTGGAGCCGCCCAGGTCGTCGTCCCAGTTGGCCGACCACGAGATCTTCATGTTCTTGCCGCTGATCAGGGACTTCGGGCGGGCGACCGGCGTGTGCTCCTGCGCGGGGGCGTCGGTGAGCGTGGCGTAGTCGTAGGTCCACGGCTCGTAGTACTCGTCGATCGAGGGCAGCTTGGGGTTGGAGAAGATGGTCACGAGGCTCTTGAAGCGTCCACCGCCCTTGAGCTTCATCCGACCGTTCTTGTTGAGCTCCCAGCCGCCCTTCCACTTCGTCTGGTCCTCGTACGTCCGCGGGTAGCCGAGTCCGGGCCGGGTCTCCACGTTGTTGAACCAGATGTACTCGGTGCCCGAGCGGTTGGTCCACGCCTGCTTGCAGGTGACCGAGCAGGTGTGGCAGCCGATGCACTTGTCGAGGTTCATCACCATCGCCATCTGCGCCATCACACGCATGTCAGTGCCCCCTCGGTGGTCGAGTGACGCGAGCGCCAGCGAGCGTCTTATCGAGACCCATCAGTACGTCACGTCCTGGCTGCGCTTGCGGATGATGGTGACCTCGTCACGTTGGTTGCCGGTGGGACCGAGATAGTTGAACGCGTACGTCAGCTGGGCGTAGCCCCCGATCAGGTGGGAGGGCTTCACCAAGAGCCGGGTCAGCGAGTTGTGGATGCCCCCTCGCTTGCCGGAGGTCTCCGCGAGCGGTACGTCGATGAGCCGGTCCTGGGCGTGGTACATGTACACGGTTCCCTCGGGCATCCGGTGCGACACGATCGCCCGCGCCACGACGACGCCGTTGCGGTTGACCGCCTCGATCCAGTCGTTGTCCTTGATACCAACCTTCACTGCGTCCCGGTCGCTCATCCAGATGTTCTGCCCGCCGCGCGAGAGGGACAGCATGAACAGGTTGTCCTGGTATTCGGAGTGGATCGACCACTTGTTGTGCGGGGTCAGGTAGCGCACGGTCAGCCCCTCGACCTGGCCGTTCGAACCGTCGGACACGTCGCCAAGGACAGGCTCCGCGAAGAGAGCCGCCATGTTGAGCGGCGGACGGTAGATCGGCAGGCCCTCGCCGAGCTCGGTCATCCAGTCGTGGTCGAGGTAGAAGTGCATCCGTCCTGTCAGCGTGTGCCACGGCTTCTTGCGCTCCACGTTGATGGTGAACGGCGAGTAGCGCCGGCCACCGGTCTCGGAGCCCGACCACTCCGGTGAGGTGATCACCGGCACCGGCGGGCCCTGGGTGTCGGCGAAGGTGATCTGCTTGCCCTCGTGCTCCTCGGCCAGGTCGGCCAGTCGCACGCCGGTGCGCTTCTCGAGCGTCTTGAAGCCCTGGGTGGCCAGGTGTCCGTTGGTGGTCCCGGACATCGCGAGGATCGCCTCGCAGACGTTGATGTCCTTCTTCAGCGACGGTCGACCATCGGCGACACCACCGCGAACGGCGCCGTTCTTCGCCCGCAGGTAGTCGACCTGCTTGCCGAGCTCGAACGTGACTCCCTTGGTGGTGGCGCCGAGGGTGTCGACCAGTGGCCCAAGCGCGTTCATCTTCTCGTGGACCGCACCGTAGTCGCGCTCGACCTCGACCAGCTTGGGCATCGTGACGCCCGGGATCGGCTCGCACTCGCCCTTCTTCCAGTCGCGTACGACGCCGTGCGGGTTGGCCATCGCGTCCGGGGTGTCGTGCGTCAGTGGCACCGCCACGACGTCCTTGCGCACACCGAGGTGAGTGGTGGCCAGGTAGCTGAACTTCTCCGCGATCGTCTGCCACGCGTCCCAGTCGGTGCGGGTCTGCCACGGCGGTGCGATCGCCGGGTTGAAGGAGTGCACGAACGGGTGCATGTCGGTGGTGTTGAGGTCGTGCTTCTCGTACCAGGTCGCCGCCGGCAGGACGACGTCCGAGAAGATCGTCGTGCTGGTCTGCCGGAAGTCGATCGTCATCAGCAGGTCGAGCTTGCCCTCGGGCGCAACGTCTCGCCACGTCACGTCGACGGGGCGTTGGTCCTCGGGTGTCTCGGTCGCCCGCACCGACGAGTCGGTGCCGAGCAGGTGCTTGAGGAAGTACTCGTTGCCCTTGCCCGACGAGCCGAGCAGGTTGGCCCGCCAGATCGACAGGATCCGCGGGTAGTTCTGTGGCGCGTCGGGATCCTCGCCGGCGAAGTCGAGCTCGCCGGACTTGAGCTGCTCGACGACGTACTCCCCCACCGGCTTGCCGGCCGCAGCGGCATCGTCGCTGAGGTCGAGAGGGTTCCGGTCGAAGGTGGGGTACGACGGCATCCAGCCCATCCGCGCGCTCTGCGCGATGACATCGGCCGTGGACTTCCCCGCGAGCTGACCCTTGCCGGTGGTCGCGCTGAGGGTGTCGGCCCCGAACTGGTCGTAGCGGAACTGGTTGGTGTGGAGGTACCAGTACGCCGTCTGGATCATGTTGCGCGGTGGGCGGTTCCAGTCGAGGGCGTTGGCTATCTGGGTGTAGCCGGTGAGGGGCCGCACCTTCTCCTGCCCGACGTAGTGTGCCCAGCCACCGCCGTTGACGCCCTGGCAGCCGGTGAGGTTGGTGAGGGTGAGGAAGGCGCGGTAGATCGTGTCGGAGTGGAACCAGTGGTTGGTCCCCGCGCCCATCACGATCATCGATCGGCCCTTGGACTCCTCGGCGTTGGCGGCGAACTCGCGGCCGATCCGGGCCGCGGCCGAGGCCGGGACGCCGGTGATCTTCTCCTGCCAGGCCGGCGTGTACGGCGACTCCGCGTCGTCGTAGCCGCTGGCCCACTCCCCCGGCAGCCCGTCCCGGCCGACGCCGTACTGCGCGAGGAGCAGGTCGAAGACGGTGGTGACCAGGTGGCCGTCGACGCGTCGGACCGGCACACCGCGTGGCAGGTCGGCGGCCGCGCCGTCTGGGGTGTCGAAGCGCGGCATCCGCACCAGCACGGTCTCGCCGTCGGTGCCGGCGTCGAGGAGTGAGAGCCGCGGGTCGACGTCACCGAGCTCGAGGTTCCACTTGCCGACGCCGGAGTCCCCGAACCGGTGCCCGAGCGAGCCGTTCGGCACCACCGGCTCACCGGTGCGTGCGTCGATCAGGACGGTCTTGAACGCGGCGTTCTCCTCGTCCTCGTCGGTCGCGGCCAGGTCTGCCGCGGTCAGGAACTTGCCCGCCGTGAACTCGCCGTCGGCCGCCTCGTCGAGCTTCACCAGGTAGGGCAGGTCGGTGTAGGACTTGACGTACTCCGTGAAGTACGGCGTCTGCCGGTCGACGAAGAACTCCTTGAGCACCACGTGACCCATCGCCATGGCCAGTGCCGCATCGGTGCCCGGCTTGGCGGGCAGCCACTCGTCGGCGAACTTCACGTTGTCCGCGTAGTCCGGCGCTACCGCGATCACCTTCTGGCCGCGGTAGCGGGCCTCCGCCATCCAGTGCGCGTCGGGTGTGCGGGTGACGGGGAGGTTGGAGCCCCACATGATCAGGTAGCCGGCGTTCCACCAGTCACCGGACTCGGGCACGTCGGTCTGGTCGCCGAACACCTGGGGTGAGGCGACCGGCAGGTCGGCGTACCAGTCGTAGAAGCTGAGCATCGAGCCGCCGATGAGGTTCACGAACCTGGCCCCCGAGGCGTGGGAGACCATCGACATCGCCGGGATCGGCGAGAAGCCGGCGACCCTGTCGGGTCCGTACTTCTTGATCGTGTGGACGTGGGCCGCGGCCACGATCTCACTGGCCTCCTCCCACGTGGCCCGGACCAGGCCGCCCTTTCCGCGGGCCGACTTGTAGGCCTTGGCCCGCAGCGGATTCTCGACGATGTGCTCCCACGCCTTGACCGGGTCACCGTCGTGCTGGGCCTTGGCCTCGCGGAACATCTGGAGCAGGACTCCACGCACGTAGGGATAGCGAACCCGGGTCGGCGAGTAGGTGTACCAGGAGAACGCCGCGCCACGCGGGCAACCGCGGGGTTCGTACTCCGGGGAGTCCGGACCCACCGACGGATAGTCGGTCTGCTGCGTCTCCCAGGTGATGATCCCGTCCTTGACGTAGACCTTCCACGAGCACGAGCCCGTGCAGTTCACGCCGTGCGTGGAGCGGACCACCTTGTCGTGGCTCCAGCGGTCCCGGTAGAAGTCGTCCGCGTCGCGACCACCGGTCCTGTGCACGGTGCGCAGGTCGTCGGAGACCTTGTCCTTCGTGAAGTAGCGGCGGGTGCGCAGCAGAGCGTCGCTCAGGCCACCGTCGATTCCCGCCGCGTTCCGCTTGCGTTGCTTCGGTTCTTCCACTTCGTTGCTCACGCGGCATTGCCTTTGGTCGTCTGCGGGTGAGGTGCTTCGGACCGTACGTCTCGGACCCTACTCCCAGGGTCCGGTTGCGACTGGTCATCCATGGGCAGGCTCGTGCGCCCTTGCGGTGTGGGCGACCACGGTGAGCGTCAACGCCAGCGCGAGCGCAGCAGTCGCGGACAACATCCACAGGCCGATGGCGTAGGAGTCCGTGCGGCCGTAGATGTAGCCCATGATCAACGGCGGCAGGAACCCGCCGAGACCGCCGGCCGCGCCCACCATTCCGGTCACGCCACCGACCCGTGACTGCTCGGTCACTCGTGCGACCATTGCGAAGGTCGCGCCGCTCCCGGCTCCGAGGGCCGCGGCCATGGCCAGGAACGAGATTGTGCCGACGTGCTCGAGGAGGGGTTGGGTCGCGGTGATGCCGGCCCCGATGACCACGACGCCGTAGCCGGTGGCAAGGACCGGGACGGCTCCGAACCGGTCCGAGAGCCAGCCTCCGACCGGTCGCATGATGACCGCGACGACGACGAAGCCGGCCATCCGGTTCGCAGCGTCGGCAGGGGTCAGCTCGTAGGCCACCTTGAGGTACGACGGCAGGTAGACCGAGAACGCGACGTAGCCGCCGAAGGCCACTGCGTAGAGCAGGCTGGCCTGCCAGGTGATCGGAAGTCGCGCTGTCGCCGACAGGCGTTGCACCAGTGGCGTGGTGGGAACCGTGCGTCCCGGCGCATCGCGAAGCACCAGCCACGCGGCGACGGCGTACACCGCGAGCGCTGCGGCCATGATGAGGAACGGAGCTCGCTCACCGACGTTGGTGTAGAGCTTCACGGTGGTCAGTGCGCTGATGGCCGTACCACCCATGCCGGCACCGAAGATGCCGACGGCGAGGCCGCGTCGCTCCGGCGGGAACCACGCATTGACGAACGGGACGCCCACCGCGAACGCGGTGCCACCGATGCCGAGGAAGAAGCCACCGAAGAGGAGTGCGGCGTAGGACGTCTGGGCGAAGAAGCCGATGAACAGCACCGGCACGATGGTGGCGGCCGAGACCAGGGGGAACATGGCTCGTCCCCCGAAGCGGTCGGTCAGGGCGCCGACCACGATTCGGCCCAGCGACCCGACGACGACCGGTACGGCGACCAGCAGGGCGACGTCGGACTCCGTCAGCGCGCCGAGCGTCCCCTTGTCGCGGAACAACGGCCCAAGGGGGCTGAGCAGTGCCCAGGCCCAGAAGTTGACCGCGAAGCCGAGCGTGGCCACGGCCAGCATCAGCCAGGGCGAACCTGTCGTCTCGCGCGGCGACCCGTCGCCCGTGGTCCTGGACTGGATGCTGCTCGTCGTTGGTGTGTGCACACATCCACCTTCGCAACGCGGTCGTCGTTCCGCACGGGCCGAAGGTCCCGACAGCTGCGGCCTGTCTGCCCATCCGCTGCCTCGGGCGTCAGCGACGAGTCTGCCCCGGAGACGTGGTCGTCTCGACGCGTTGCCCTGGCACCGGCACGGGTGCGACGGTCTCCACGAACATCACCGGGATCGTGCTGGTTTCCAGGGCCAGCCGGCTCACCGGACCCAGATGTGCGGCGAGTGGCAGCCGCGGGTGACGGCGTCCCAGCACCAGCAGGTCACCGTGCTCCGCCCCACGGAGCAGCGCTGAGCCGATCGGCTCGTGGCGCACCTCGATTTCGACCCTGACATCTGAGAACTCCGCCCTCAGCGCCTGCACCTGCGCGGCGAGCGCGTTGCGAAAGCGGTCCTCCCGGACGGCCTCGCGGCGGACCCCTTCGTCCCCGTGACCGTCGCACGGCAAACACGCATGGAGGACGCGCAGCCGATCCTGACGCTGGCCGGCGAGCGTGAAGGCAGTGCGCAACGTGTGGTCGGCACCGGCTGGGTCGTGCACCGCCACCACCACTCTGTGGTGTCGATTCTCCGGCTGCCAGGACGCCGGCACGGAGACCACGGGTGCGTGTGACCGCGACGCGACCCCCTGTGTGGTGGACGTGCCGACCGCCCGACCGATTCCCGTCAGACGCCTGTGCTGCAGCGCGACCATCCGTGCGCCTTCGGAGCGCGCGACGATGTCGGTGACGGTCCCGCGGCTCTCCGCCACGAGCTCGTGGGTGATCGTGACCCTGCCACCGACCAGTTCGTGGGCGTCAGCTGACGCGCGGGCGAGCACGTGATGACCGAAGGCCCGGGCGGCCTCCCAGTCAACGTCGAAGGGTCCCGAGAGACCCGGTGCCAGCTGGGGCACGTGCACGAGGTGCAGGTCGGCACCCGTGCGCAGCGCCTCCTCGGCCACGAAGTCCACCAGCGCTCGGGTGTCCTGCCCTGCCACGGCGGCGACGATCCGCCCACGTGCAGGAACCACCGTGAGGCGCCCCACGACTAGGAGACCGCCGCGCCGACGCCGACGAACGCCGCGCAGAGGACCAGCAGGATGCCGACCAGCGGGAGGACGAAGCGCAGGTACTGGTCGTAGCGGACCCGGGCGAGTGCCAGTCCACCCATGACGACCGCCGAGGTCGGGGTGATCAGGTTGACGATCCCCGAGGCCGACTGGAACGCGGTGACCACCATGGCTCGGGAGACCCCGGCGAAGTCGGCCAGCGGCGCCAGGATCGGCATCGCCAGGGCGCCGTGACCCGAGGTCGACGGCACGAGGAAGGCGAGGGGAAGGTTGATCAGGAACATCAGCACGCCGAAGACGCCGGAGTTGGTGTCGCCGACGACGCTCTCCATGGAGTGCAGGATCGTGCCGGTGATCTCGGAGTTGTTCATGATCACGGTGACTCCGCGGGCCAGCACGATGATCAGCCCGACCCCGATGAAGTCCGCCGCGCCCTTCACCACCGAGTTCGTGATCCCCTTCTCCCCCAGTCCGCCGACGAGTCCGACCACGAGCGCCATCAGCAGGAACAGGGCAGCCAGCTCGGGGAAGTACCAGTCGAGCTGCCAGCCGTAGCTCGCGGCGTCGGGGCCCTGGATGACCTGGGCCCACGGCACGATCGCGTAGATCATGAAGGCGAAGGTGGTGGCAACGATCGCCAGCACACTCTTCTCCCGGCCGGTGAGACGAGACACCTCGCGCACCCCGTGCGCCTTCAGCTCGGCGTCGCCCTCCATCTGGCCGACGAGGGACGTCGTGGGGTCGGCCTTGACCTTGCGGGCGTAGCGCAGCACCCACCACACGCCGACGGGCACGAGGACGACGTACATCAGCAGGCGGAAGCCGATGCCGTCACCGATCGAGATGTCCGCGGCGCCGGAGCCGACGCCGGTGGCGAACGGGTTGACGGTCGAGGCCAGGACGCCGATGCCGGCACCCACCAGGATCGTCGCGGCGGCCACCATCCGGTCGTAGCCGAGGGCGAGCATCAGGGGAATCAGGAGGGCGTAGAACCCGAGGGTCTCCTCGGCCATCCCCTCGGTGGTGCCACCGATCGAGAACAGCACCATCAGCACGGCGATCAGCAAGGCTCCACGGGTGCTCATCCGCTGGGCGACGCGAGCCACGCCGTTGTCGATGGCCCCGGTCTTCATCGCCATCGTGATGAAGATCCCGATGGCCAGGACGAACAGGAAGACCCCCGCGGCGCCGTACAGCTCACCGGACTCGTAGGGCCCGATGTAGCCGTCGGCGTTGATCACGCCGTACAGGCCGTTGATCGGCGCCATGAACAGCTCCATCAACCGGTCGCCGAAGGAGAACGCACTGTCGGTGGCTTCGTAGCTGCCGGGGATCGGCCGTCCGGAGTCGGCGTCCGTCTGGTAGGCACCGGTCGGAACGACGAAGGCCAGCAACCACACCGCGATCGTCACCCCGAACAGCACCGTGAAGGCGCTCGGGAAGCGGAACCTCTTCGCGGTGGTGGTCGGCTCTCCGTCGTCGGCCTCGAGCCCAGCGGTCAGCTTCGGCAGGATGGCCCGTCTCGTGGTGGTCATGGTGCTCCCTCTCTCGGATCGACACAGCTCGGCCGAAAATCACCGAACCACGGAACGGAGCACCGGGAGACGTGGCGATCGGCCCCTCCCGGGGAGGACCTTCGACCCGGCCGGCGTGGGCCCACCGGGCCCACGCGCACCTGAGGACCAAGTGCCCGTCCACCCGGGGCCCTCCGGCGCTGGTGCTGCGCAACCCAGCCACCGAAGTGTGTGGCCATGAGAAGTCACCGCATCCGGAGAGCCAGCGTGTACGCCGCTGACCAGGTCGCCGAGTCCCGAGACCGCGTCTGCCTGGTCGCGGTCGACGGATCCGACGCCAGCGTCCAGTGCCTGGTCTGGGCCCTCCACCATGCCGCCGTTCACCAACTCACCGTCGAGGTCGTCACGATCTGGCCGTCACGCCACAGCGTCTTCGTCCATGAGGTCGCCGGACACTTCAGTGCCCCTCGTTGGAAGGCTCGCGACGCCCAACGGGAAGTCATCCGGAAGGCGCTCGCCCAGGTGCCCCGCGGCTCGATCCATGCCGCCCGGCTGGAGAACGGACGCGTCGTGGACTCGATCGTCCACGCGTCCGCACGATGCGAGCTGGTGGTTCTCGGGGCGGCTTCGGGCGACGAACCACATCCCCTGACCACCCGGGTCACCGAACAGGCGGAGTGTCAGGTCGTGGTGGTGGACCGTGCGGGCGAGGTCCAGCGACCCACCAGCGCAGGACGTTCGCCCCTCTCGACCACCCTGCGGACGACGGCACGCTGACAGGACCACCACGAGAGGAACACCGTGAACCTGCACGTCGACTCGGAGGTCGGCCGGCTACGGCAGGCCATCCTGCACCGCCCGGACCTCGAGCTGAAGAGGCTGACCCCGAGCAACCATGACGACTACCTCTTCGATGACGTGCTGTGGGTCAAGCACGCGAAGCAGGAGCACGACGCCTTCGCCGACACGCTGCGTGACCGCGGGGTGACGGTGCACCTGCTTGACCAGCTGCTGACCGAGACGCTCGCCATCCCCGAGGCACGCAAGCACGTGCTCGAGTCGACCCTGGACGAGCGCGTCCACGGCCCGATGGCGCTCGATGCCCTGCATGGTCTGTTCAGCTCGATGCAACCGCGTGAGCTGACGAACCACCTGATCGGCGGCATGACCAAGGCCGAGCTGCTCGAGCGGATGGACGAACCGTCGTCGGTCGTCGTGCGCGCCATGGCAGCAGACGACTTCCTGCTCCCGCCGCTGCCCAACCACCTGTTCACCCGCGACACCTCCGCGTGGATCTACGACGGGGTGTCCGTCAACGCGATGCGCAAGCGGGCACGAATGCGCGAGACCATCCACTACGAGGCCATCTACCGCTGGCACCCCACCTTCGTGGCCGATGACTTCCTCGTCTGGGCCGACGGTACGGCGAGCGGCGCGGCCACCACGGAGGGCGGCGACATTCTGGTGCTCGGCAGGGGCGCCGTGCTGGTGGGGATGAGCGAACGCACCACGCCGCAAGGTGTCGAGCGGCTCGCGCGTCGCCTGTTCGACGCCGGGCGCGCCAGCAGGATCGTGGCCCTGGCGATGCCACAGAAGCGCGCCTTCATGCACCTCGACACGGTGATGACCATGGTCGACGACCACACCTTCACCAAATACGTCGGACTCGGGATGCTGCCGTCGTACACGATCGAGCCGGGTGACACCGAGAAGGAGCTGAAGGTGACCGCGCACGAACCGGACCAGATGCACGCGGTGATCGCCGCGGCGCTGGGCATCGACTCGATCAACGTGCTCACCGCGACGCAGGACGTGCACTCCGCCGAGCGCGAGCAGTGGGACGACGGCTGCAACGTGCTGGCCGTCGAACCGGGCGTCGTGGTCGCCTACGAACGCAACGTCACGACCAACACCCACCTCCGCAGGAACGGCATCGAGGTCATCACCATCCAGGGCAACGAGCTGGGACGTGGCCGTGGCGGACCGCGATGCATGACCTGCCCGATCGAGCGGGACGGGATCTGAACCATGGCCTTCAACCTGCGCAACCGCAGCTTCGTCAAGGAGCTCGACTTCACCCCGAAGGAATGGAAGTTCCTGCTCGACCTCGCCGCCGAGCTGAAGATCGCCAAGTACACCGGCTCCGAACAACCCCGACTGGTCGGCAGGGAGATCGCGTTGATCTTCGAGAAGGCCTCCACCCGCACGCGGTGCGCGTTCGAGGTGGCGGCCTTCGACCAGGGCGCCCAGGTGACCTATCTGGGGCCGAGCGGTTCCCACATCGGGCACAAGGAGTCGATGAAGGACACCGCACGCGTGCTGGGCCGGATGTACGACGGCATCGAGTACCGCGGCTCGGCACAGTCGGACGTCGAGACGCTCTCGGCGTACGCCGGCGTGCCGGTGTGGAACGGTCTGACCGACGAGTGGCACCCGACCCAGACCCTCTGCGACATGCTCACGATGCGCGAGCACTCGGGCAAGCAGGATGCCGAGATTTCGTTCGCCTATCTGGGCGACGCCCACAACAACGTGGGCAACTCTCTGCTGGTCGCCGGCGCACTGATGGGCATGGACGTGCGCATCGTCGCGCCCGAGCAGCTGTGGAACCAGCCCGACGTGATCTCCCGGGCCCGAGAGATCGCCGACGAGACCGGGGCCCGGATCCTGCACACCGAAGACGTCGAGGACGGCGTCGACGGTGTCGACTTCCTCTACACCGATGTGTGGGTCTCGATGGGTGAACCCGAGGAGGTGTGGACCGAACGCATCGAGCTGCTGCGCCCCTACCAGGTCAACCAGGCCGTGGTGAAGGCCACCCGCAACCCGCAGGTCAAGTTCATGCACTGCCTGCCTGCCTTCCACGACAGGCACACCGAAATCGGTGAGGAGATCTTCCGCAGCACTGGCATGGACGGGCTCGAGGTGACCGACGAGGTCTTCGAGTCGTCCCACTCGATCGTGTTCGACCAGGCGGAGAACCGCCTGCACACCATCAAGGCAGTGCTCGTCGCGACGCTGGGCGGCTGAGGTGCGCATCGTCGTGGCGCTCGGCGGCAACGCGCTGCTGCGGCGCGGGCAGAAGCCGGATGCCGACATCCAGGAACGGAACGTGCAGCGCGCCGCCGAGGCCCTGGCTCCCCTGGCCGCGGAGCACGAGCTCGTCCTCACACACGGCAACGGTCCCCAGGTGGGGGTGCTGGCGCTGCAGAGCGCGATGGACCCGCACCTCACCACGCCGTATCCCTTCGACGTGCTGGGTGCCCAGACCCAGGGGATGATCGGCTACTGGCTGCTGCAGGCCATGCAGAACCACCTGCCCGGTCGTCAGGTCGCCGCCATCATCAACCAGACCCTGGTCGAGGCTGCAGACCCGGCGTTCCGCGACCCCACCAAGTTCGTCGGAGAGATGTACACCGGCGAGGAGGCACGGCGTCTTGCGGCCGAACGAGGCTGGGCGGTCAAGCCGGACGGCGACGGTTGGCGGCGCGTGGTCGGGTCCCCGCGCCCACAGCGTGTGGTCGAGACGAGACTGATCAGGCTGCTCCTCGAGAGTGGCGCGGTGGTGGTCTGCGCAGGTGGCGGTGGCGTGCCGGTCATCCGCGACCCCCAGGGACACCTACAGGGTGTCGAGGCCGTGGTGGACAAGGACCTCACCAGTGCCGTGCTCGCCGAAGCGCTGGATGCCGACGTGCTCCTCGTGCTCACGGACGTGCCGCACGTGTTCCGCGGCTTCGGCACCCCCGACCAGCGGCCCGTGCTCCGGGCTACCCCGAGCAGCCTGCGTGCGATCACCTTCCCGGCGGGATCGATGGGGCCCAAGGTGGAGGCCGCGTGTCGATTCGTCGAGCTCACCGGGGGCGTCGCCGCCATCGGCACCCTCGAAGACGCTGCTGCCATCCTTCGCGGCGAGGCCGGAACCCTCGTGACTCCCGACGGGCTCTACGAGGGCGGCGGACTGTCACGCACAGCGGCACCGGACCAAGTGCCCCTCCCCTGGGGCACCACGGCACCTGCGTCCGCGCCGGCGAGCCAGCACGCTTGAGGGACAAGGGGCCTGACGTGGCCCACATCAGAGGTTCGGGACAGAGGAGCGTCACGATGAGCACGGAGAAGTGCCTGCGGGCCCGGGTGGTCCATGAGTCCCTGTTCGGCAACACGGCATGGATCGCCCTGGCCGTCGCCGAGGGGCTCCGGCTGGAAGGCTTCGAGACCACGGTCGTCGACGTCCGGTTCGCCGTACCCGCCGACGACCTCGACCTGCTGGTGGTCGGCGCGCCCACCCACGCGTTCTCACTCAGCCGGCCCGCGACCCGGCAGGACGCGGTCAGGCAGGGCGCACCACCGGAGACCGCTGCGCTCGGCCTGCGCGAGTGGATCGAGGGCGCCCCGTCGCCGGGCACCGGTCACGGGATGGCCGCCGTCTTCGACACGCGGGTGCGCAAGGTCCGGCACCTGCCCGTCTCCGCCGCGCGTACGGCGGCACGGCTGCTGCATCGGAAGGGCTATCACCTCGTGGTGCCCCCGCACGGCTTCCTCGTGGAGGACGTGCCGGGGCCGCTGAGCGAGGGACAGCTCAAGGAGGCGACCAGCTGGGGACGTCAGCTCGCCGTCGAGACCCGGAGCCGGATCGCGGCCGGCTCGGTGCACTGAAGCGTTCTCAGCCCGAGGGCACCGACCACTCCACGCAGGTGCCTTCGCCGGCCCTGGACGTGATCGCGCACGTGCCACCGAGCCGCACCGCGCGCTGCTTCATGTTCAGCAGCCCGCTCTCGGTCGCGCCCGCGGGCAGGCCACGGCCGTCGTCACTCACCCGCAGCCGGATCTCGTCACCGGCCGTGAGCTGTACGTCGACGGCGCTCGCCTCGGCGTGCCGGGCTGCGTTCGACAACGCCTCCCCCAGGACGGCCAGGAGGTCCGGCACGACCGTGGGCCCGATCCTGGTGCGCACCGGCCCCTCGAACTGCAGGCTCGGCCGGAACCCGAGGGTCTCGGCGGACCGGTCGACGATGCGCTGGACCTCTGCCTGGACGTCGGCGGAGTCGTCCATGGACCCCAGGGCGAAGATCGTGCGCCGGATGTCCTTGATGGTCGCGTCGAGGTCGTCGACCGCGGTGGCGAGGCGGGTGGCGATCTCCGGACGGTCGGCCAGCCGGCTCAGGCTCTGCAGGCCCAGCCCCACCGCGAACAGCCGCTGGATGACCAGGTCATGGAGGTCGCGAGCGATCCGGTCGCGGTCCTCGAACAGGGTCAGTCGGTGCTGGTCCTCCCGGGCCCGGGTGATCTCGATGGCGAGGGCTGCCTGCTCGGCGAAGCTGGCCGGCAGCGACGTGTCGAGCTCATGGAATCGCTGCGCGTTGGCGGGCACCCAGCCGAGGGCCAGCGCACCACTGACTCCGTGCGAGTTGCTCATCGGCACGATGACGACCGGCCCCAACCGCGGCCAGCCGAGCGCTGCTCCCAGGTCGAGAGCACGCTCGTCGGCGACGAAGTCCTCGACTGCGATGGGGGTGCCGCTGCGAAGCACCGCACTCGCCAGCGAGTGCTCGAACGAGACGCCCTCGGCCGCGTGCGCGTCGTGGGACACACCGGAGACGACGCGCAGGGCGAGGGTTTCGGCGGCATCGGCGACCACGACCCAGGCGATGTCGGCGTCGGCCACCTCGCGGGCCCGGTCGGCCACGGTCTGCAGGGCATCGGACCCGGCGTCGGAGAGGCTGGAGGCGATGTCGACCGTCGCACCCAGCCAGCGTTCGCGGCGTGCGGCCTCCTCGGACAGGCGGGCGTTCTCGATCGCCACCCCTGCGGCGGCGGCAAGGGCCACGACGATCCCCTCGTCCTCCTCGGTGAAGTCGCCGCCACCCTCCTTCTCGGTGAGGTAGAGGTTGCCGAACACCTTCTCGCGGGTGCGCACCGGCACTCCGAGGAACGACTTCATCGGCGGGTGGTCGGCCGGGAAGCCGTAGGACTCCGGGTGCTCGGCGAGGTCGTGCAGACGGAGCGGTTCCGGCCGGTCGATGATCAACCCGAGGATTCCGTGACCTGTGGGGAGGTCTCCGATCTTCGCCTTCTGGCCCGGCGTGAGGCCGTGGGTGATGAAGGTGCGCAGCCTGCGCTCGGGCCCGGTGTCGAGCACGCCCAGGGCCGCGTAGTGAGCCCGCGCCAGGTCGCTGGCGACCTCCACGATCCGGCTGAGCAGGGCGTCGAGGTCGAGATCGGCGCCCATGGTGACGACGGCGTCGAGGAGCAGCTTCCACCGCGACTGCTCGTCGAGGGCGCGGTGCGTCCGGTCGACCACCTCGCGCAGGAGGTCGTCGAAACTGGTCCTGGCGAGCTGCGACCGCGCCGGCTCGTCGTTCGGCCGGCCAGGATCAGGCGGCCTGATGTTCATCGTCTCTCCGCAAAGGGACTCCCTCCACTCCGACCGTAACAGCGCGGCCGGCCGGCTTCAGCGTTTCAGGTGCTTGGTTGCGAAGATGGCGGCCTGCGTGCGGCTCTGGAGGGACAACTTCGCCAGCAGCGACGACACGTAGTTCTTGACCGTCTTCTCGGCCAGGAACATGGCGCCGGCGATCTGCCTGTTGGTCATGCCCTCGCCGATCAGCTCGAGGATCTTCTGCTCCTGCTGGGTCAGCTGGTCCAGCGAAGGGTCCTTCTTGGGGCCGTTCCGGAGGCGCTCCAGCACCTGGGCGGTCACGCCCGGGTCGAGCATCGACTGGCCTGCTGCCACGCGGCGGACGGTGTCGACGAGGTCGTTGCCGTGCACCTGCTTGAGGACATAGCCGGCGGCACCGGCCATGATCGCGGAGAACAAGGCGTCATCGTCGTCGTACGAGGTGAGGATCAGCGCGGCGATGCTCGCGTCGCGTGATCGGATCTCGCGACAGACGTCGATGCCGGAGCCGTCCGGCAGCCGCCCGTCGAGGATGGCCACGTCGGGCCGCAGCGCGGGAATCCGCCGCGAGGCCTCCTGGGCCAGGCCCGACTCGCCGACGACGACGATGTCGCCCTCGGCCTCCAGCAGCTCCCGGATCCCGCGCCGGACGATCTCGTGGTCGTCGAGCAGGTAGACCTTGATCGGTTCGGGCGTCGGGGCAGTGCTGTCATGGCTCACGTCCTCACTGTACGGCGGGAGCGTGAGGCCGGGCAGGTGGCGACAGTCCCCGTCCTCACGGGACTTTCGTCCCGTCTGTCAGACGCTCCTCCGCAGCCGACGCGGCACACCGGCGTCGAGGGCCAGCGGGGTCTGAAGACGGACCTTCACGTCGACCAGCACGCACCCGTGCGGGCCGGCGAGCACCGGGTTGAGGTCCAGCTCGGCCACCTGCGGCACGTCCTCGGCCAGTTGCCCGAGCTGCACCAGGATCTCCTCCAAGCTGGCGACGTCGGAGCGTGCCGTGCCCCGGTAGCCGTCCAGCATCGGCCAGATCCGCAAGGAGCGGAGGGCGCGGGCCGCGTCACCGGCGGTGACCGGCGGGAGCAGGAAGACGCGGTCGTCCCACAGGTCGGTGGCCACTCCCCCGGCACCGACCATCACCAGGGGACCGAATCCGGGATCGCGGACCACCCCCAGGGCGATCTCGACGCCGCTCGCCACGGGTTGCACGAGAACCGGGACACTCTGACGGCCGAGCTCGCTCTCGAACTCCCGCACGACGTCCGCGACCGCCGCGGTCGTGAGCAGCCCGACGCGGACGAGGCCACGGTCGGTCTTGTGCACAACGGTCCGGTCGGCCACCTTGAGCGCCACCGGGAACCCGATCGCTGCCGCAACACCAGCTGCCGCGTCGGGGTCGGTCACGACTGTGCCGACCGGGGCGAGTCCGTAGTCGTCGAGCAGGCTCACCAGGTCACCGGTGTCGAGCCAGCCTCCCTCCGCGTCGACGCGGCCGAGCAGCTCCTCGGCGACGTGACGCGCACGCTGCGCACGGTCTCGATCGACCGGGAGCGGCTGCTGTGCCGGCTGCTTGCGCCAGGCTGCATAGCGCGCGGCCCGGCCGAGCGCGCGGACCGACGCCGGAACGCTGCGGAAGGTGGTGACGCCCGACAGCTCACCGGGGGCGACGGTCAGCCCGCCCATCGGCACCACCACCAGGGGTTTGCCGGGATGCGTGACATCGGCGAGGCGCTGCAACGAGGCGGCCGAGTCGCTCACGCCGGTGGCGACGACGACCACCACCACCGCATCCACCTCTTCGGAGGTGACGAGCAGTGAGCAGATGTCGGCGAGCGCACGCGCGTCGGCTCCTGCCCCGGCATCGATCGGGTTGCCCGTGCCGGTCGTGCCTGCGACGTGTTCCGCGATCCGGGCCTGCAGGGACGCGGAGAGCTCGGGCACCCGCAGTCCGCAGGTGTCGGCGCTGTCGGCGGCGAGCACCCCCATCCCACCGGCGTTGCTGAGGACGGCGATCCGGTTGCCGGAAGGAAGCGGCTGCTCGCTGAGCAACAACGCGGCCTCCGCCATGTCCTCGGCGCCACTGCACGCGATCACGCCCGCCTGGGCGAAGAGCGTGTCGACCCCGACGGACGAGGAGGCCGCGGCGGCCGTGTGGGAGGCACCGGCTCGCCGGCCGCCGGTCGACCGGCCGCCGACCACTGCGAGCAGGGGTTTGCGCTCCGCGAAGCGCCGGGCGAACCGGGCGAACTTCGGGGCGTTGCCGAACGACTCGAGGTAGAGCGCTGCGGCGGTCACGCGCGGGTCGTCCCGCCACGCGGCGAGCAGGTCGTTGCTCGACACGTCCGCCTTGTTGCCCAAGGACACGAAGGAGCCCACACCTAGGCCGAGCTCCCGGGCCAGGTCGCTGAGGACGATGCCCACACCACCCGACTGCGAGGCGATGGCCAAGCCGCCGACCGGAGGGACCGTGCCACTGAACGTCGCATTGAGTGAAGTGCCGGCGCCGTTGCTCATCAGGCCCAGGCAGTTCGGCCCGACGATCCTGATGTTCCGCCGCCGGGCCAGCGCCAGCATCTCGTGCTGCATCCGCGCGCCCTCGGCACCCAGCTCCTCGAAGCCCGATGAAACGACCACCGCGGCCCGCACACCCGCGTCGGCAGCGTCTTCAAGGGCGGCCAGCACGCGCCTCGCCGGAACCGCCACGACGACCAGGTCGACCCGACCGGGGATCTCGACGAGTCCGGGGTACGCCGCCACCCCGCCGAGCCGGTCCGCTTCCGGGTGCACGGCGTACACCTCGCCGGTGAAGCCACCCGTCACGACTGAACGCAGGATGGTCGCACCGATGCCGGTGCCGTCCCGGCGGACGCCCGTGACAGCGACGCTTCGCGGATAAAGGAGCGGTCGGAGCGACCTGGCCTCCGACTGGCACTCTCGTTCGTCGGCGGCGAGGAGCGCGGCCGCGGAGCTGACCGTGTCCATCTCGAGGTGGACGTCGCCTTGCTCGGCACGTCGGGATACGGCGAACCCGGCGTCGGTGAACACACGCAACATCCCGCGGTTCTCGGCGAGAATCTCGGCGACGAAGCGGCGTACGCCGCGCGCCCGGCCGGCCGCGGCGAGGTGCTCGAGCAGGAGGCTGCCCAGTCCCAGTCCGTGTTGTGAGTCGTCGACCAGGAACGCAACTTCAGCAACGTCGGGACCCACGGGTTCCGCCGTGCCGACCGCGACCAGGGCACCCGCACGCTCCACGACCAGGACCAGGGTGTCGGGGCTCACGCCCAGGTGCTCGACGTACGCCCGGGCCGCGGCACGGTTGCAGCTGAAGAATCGCAGCCGCAGGTTGTCCTCGCAGATCCCGTCGTGGAGCGCCTCGAGGGCTGGCAGGTCCTGCGGTGCCATGGGGCGAATGATGGCTATGGAGCCGTCCTGCAGCAGGACATCCGCTGGGGCCGGGTCCGCCAGGTCGATGGCCGCACCGGCCGCGTCGGTCGTGGTCGGGTCGAGTCGCACGGATCCTCCTCATGGCCCGCGCCAGCGGTGCCGTTCCGGCCCGATCGGGCCACGTTCGTCGAACGTACGGCGATCCGGCTCACCCCACACAGGGCCGAACGTGCCCAGGCACCCGGGACCAACTACCCGCGCTTCCGATGACGGACGGCACTTCAGGCCAGTCGCTCGACTGGCAAGGCTGAGGGCATCACAAGAGCCATCCATCACAGAGAAACAGGAGGTCAGCCATGATCACGTTGCATCGCCACCGTCACGAAATGACGGACTCGGTCCACATGGCCGAAGAAACCGGGACGAACACGTTCGCAGGACGGACGCTGGCCGTGCTCCGGATCGGCTTCGGCATCACGTTCCTGTGGGCGTTCTTCGACAAGCTGCTGGCACTGGGCTTTCACACCGGCTACGACCAGGCCGGCAACTTGGACCGCTACGGTGACGCCGCCTGGATCAACGGCGGCAGCCCCACCGAAGGCTTCCTGAAGTTCGGAGCCGACGGCCCGTTCCAGAGCTTCTACAACGACATTGCCGGAGCCGCCTGGGCGGACTGGCTGTTCATGCTCGGCCTGCTCGGCATCGGCGCGGCGCTGACCTTCGGCATCGGCATGCGGCTCGCCGCGGCCGCTGGCGCCCTGCTCTACGTGCTGATGTGGTCCGTCGTCCTGCCCCCGGAGAACAACCCGGTGATCGACGACCACCTCCTCGGCGCCGTCACCCTGGTGGTTCTCGCGGCACTCAGTGCCGGCGACACGTGGGGCTTCGGCAAGGTCTGGGCGAGGAACCGCGTGGTCCGGGACAACCCGGTCCTCCGGTAGAACGCCGCCAGAGCCACCCGGACTTCTCGAGGTCCGGGTGGCTTCGGCGTGCCTAGCGCAAGCAGGACCAACCGGCGGTGTGCGGTGCCGACTGAGCGCGGAAGGTTCGAGGAACGCCTCACGCGAGACTGAGGAACAGTTTCTCCATCTTCTTGATGTCGAGGCTGTCAGTACCACCCTCGGTGATGCATTGCTGGAGTCCGGTGGCGACGATCGCGAATCCGGCACGGTCAAGGGCCTTGGAGACCGCTGCGAGCTGGGTGACCACGTCTTCGCAGTCGCGGCCCTCCTCGAGCATCCGCACGACCCCGGCCAACTGACCTTGGGCACGTTTGATCCGGTTCACCACCGGCTTCATCGCCTCAGTGTCGAGCTGCATTCTCAGTTCTCCCTCGCGATTGTCTCGAGCATGTTGGACAAGCGCTCTCGGGCATCAGATGCCACGGTCCGGACCGCATCACTGTCGACCATCGCGGCCATGAAGGCGGGGTCGAACGCCTCGACCGTAGTTTGGTCACCCTTGATGCTGCGGACGACCACATTGCAAGGAAGCAGAGCCGCAATCGACGGGTCGGCGAGCAGTGCCTGGTGGGCCAGTGCCGGGCGACAAGCCCCGAGGATGACCTGCGGCGGCATGTCGACATCGAGCTTGGCCTTCAACGTGGCGCTCATGTCGATCTCGGTGATGATCCCGAACCCTTGCTCGACGAGTGCGGCCCGGACCAGTTCGACGGTCTCGGGGAAGCTCCGATCCACGGTCGTGGCCATCGTGTAACTGCTCATCGGGCTGCCTCCTGAGTGCATGGTGTGCTCAGGAATGAGCATACCCCCTGGGGTGTTTGAACAATGCAGTCTATACCCCCTAGGGTATACATGTCCGCCCCGAACAGGAGATCGATGACTGACACAGTGCCCGCCCGCCTCGTGACCACTCGTCCAGCGAAAGGAACAACCATGAGCTCCACGACCCACATCGAGCACGGCAAGGACGTCCTCACCGAACTCGCGCCCCTGCACCGCCACCTCCGACGCGCGATCCCCGAGGTCTACAAGGGCTTTGGCGAACTTCACAAGGCAGCCTTCACCGCAGGAGCGCTCGACATGAAGACCAAGGAGCTGATCGCCCTGGCGATCGGCGTCGTCGAGGGCTGCGACGGCTGCATCGCATCCCATGCCCAAGCCGCGGCACGTGCCGGAGCCACCCGCCAGGAGGCCGCCGAAGCAATCGGCGTGACCTTCCTGATGAAGGGAGGACCCGCCACCATCCACGGCCCCCGTGCCTACGACGCGTTCTGCGGCTTCGCCGCCGATGTCGAGTCAGGCGCCACACCAGCCTGAGAGGAGATCTCATGTGCCGAGCAGTTCGATGCCGCGCCTGCGCCAAGACCACCTGGTCCGGCTGCGGCTCCCACATCGCCCAGGTGAAGGCCGGCGTCCCCGACGACCAGTGGTGCCGGGGACATCCCGACGACACCAGGGCGCGCACGTCCTGGATTCGCCGGATCCTCCACCAGATCGAAGGGAAGCCATGAACCTGGACTGATTCGTGACTTTCTCCCCTGACTCCCCCCGTGCCACGTCGACATGATCGATCCATGAGTACCTACGTGTACGACTTCGCCGACGGCAGCATGGACCTGAAGGACCTCCTGGGTGGAAAGGGCGCCAACCTCGCCGAGATGACCACGCTCGGGCTTCCCGTGCCGCCAGGTTTCACCATCACCACCGAGGCCTGCCGCGCCCACCTGCAGGAGGGCAGCGACCCCGAGGCGCTCGCCGCCCAGGTGAGCCAACATCTGGTCACACTCGAGAGGGCCACGGGCCGTCGACTAGGCGACCCCACCGACCCGCTGCTGGTCAGCGTGCGCAGTGGCGCCAGATTCTCGATGCCCGGAATGATGGAGACCGTGCTCAACGTCGGCCTCAACGACCATTCGGTCGAGGGCCTGGCCGGGCAGAGCGACGACGAACGGTTCGCGTACGACTCCTACCGTCGTCTCCTCCAGATGTTCGGCTCCACCGTGCTGGGCATCGAGGACGGTGTCTTCTCCCGGGCACTGGATGCGGCGAAGCAGACCAGGGGCTCTGAACTGGATGTCGACCTCGGTACGGAAGATCTGCGTGCCCTCGTCGCGACGTACAAGGGCCTCATCGAGGAGCACGACGGTGACCCGTTCCCCCAGGATCCGCGTGAGCAGCTCGACCTCGCCATCCACGCCGTCTTCGACTCCTGGAACACCGACCGCGCAGTGCTCTACCGCCGCCAGGAACACATCCCCGAAGACCTCGGCACCGCCGTCAACGTGCAGGCGATGGTGTTCGGCAACCTCGGCACTGACTCCGGCTCAGGCGTCGCCTTCACCCGTGACCCGGCCACCGGCAAACGGGGTGTCTACGGCGACTACCTCCAGAACGCACAAGGCGAGGACGTGGTCGCCGGCATTCGCAACACCGTGTCGCTGACCGACATGGCAGCCCTCGACCGCACCTCCCACGACGAGCTGCTGGCGATCATGGAGAAGCTCGAGAAGCACTTCCGGGACATGTGCGACATCGAGTTCACCGTCGAGCACGGAAGGCTCTGGATGCTCCAGACCCGCGTCGGCAAGCGCACGCCCGAGGCGGCGTTCCGGATCGCCGAGAACATGGTCGACGAGGGCATGATCGATCTCGACGAGGCGCTCAGGCGGGTGACCGGCGCACAGTTGGCCCAACTGATGTTTCCCCGGTTCGACCACTCCGTTCCTCGCACACTGCTGGCGAAGGGAATGAACGCCTCACCCGGGGCAGCGGTCGGCAAGGCTGTGTTCGACTGGGCCACCGCCGTGGAGTGGGTTGAGCGCGGGGAGGACGTCATCCTGGTCCGCAAGGAGACGAGCCCCGACGACCTGCACGGCATGGTCGTCGCGAAGGGGATCCTGACCAGCAGAGGCGGGAAGACCTCGCACGCAGCCGTGGTGGCACGCGGTATGGGGCGCACGTGTGTCTGTGGGGCCGCGGCCCTCGACGTCGACACGAGGAACGCGCAGTTCACGGTGCGTGGCGGCCCGACGATCCGTGAGGGTGACGTGATCTCGATCGACGGCACCACGGGTGAGGTCTTCGCCGGGGGCGTTCCGGTGACCGACTCCGCGGTCGTGCGCTGGTTCGAGGGCGACGACGTCGACGACCCACTCGTGCACGCGGTTGCACGACTCATGGAGCACGCGGACAACACGCGTCGACTGCTGGTCAGGGCCAATGCCGACACCGCGGATGACGCGGCCCGCGCGCGCAGGTTCGGAGCCCAGGGCATCGGTCTCTGTCGCACCGAGCACATGTTCCTCGGCGAGCGCCGCGAACTCGTCGAGCACCTGATCGTCGCTGAAGCCCAGGAAGGCCGGGACAAGGCCCTGGCGGAACTGCTCCCACTGCAGAAGGCCGACTTCATGGCGATCCTCGAGGCGATGGACGGACTGCCGGTCACCATCCGGTTGATCGACCCACCGCTCCACGAGTTCCTGCCCGACATCACCGAGCTGTCGGTGAACCTGGCCCTTGCGGATGCCCACGGACATCGCAACAAGCGCCAGCGCAAGCTGCTCGAGGCCGTCCAGCGCCTGCACGAGCAGAATCCGATGCTCGGACTGCGCGGTGTCCGTCTGGGCATCGTCATCCCCGGCCTCTTCACCATGCAGGCCCGAGCGATCCTCGAGGCCGCGGCGGAGCGGATCCAGGCCGGTGGTGACCCGCACCCGGAGATCATGATCCCGCTGGTCGGCTCGGTCCGCGAGCTGGATCTCGTCAAGGGGCGCATCCTCGAGGTCGCCGCGGACGTCCGATCAGAGACAGGGGTGGAGGTGCCCTTCCACGTCGGCACCATGATCGAGCTGCCCCGCGCGGCCCTGACCGCCGACGCGATCGGCCGCTCCGCCGACTTCTTCTCCTTTGGCACCAACGACCTCACCCAGATGACCTGGGGCTTCTCACGCGACGACGTCGAGGCTTCGTTCTTCTCCACCTATCTGGAGCAGGGCGTCTTCCAGGTGTCACCGTTCGAGTCGCTGGACACCGAGGGGGTGGGTGCCTTGGTGCGCCTCGCCGCCGAGCGGGGCCGCGAAGCCAACCCCGATCTGCACCTCGGCGTGTGCGGCGAGCACGGAGGCGACCCCGATTCGATCCACTTCTTCGACGACGCCGGCCTCGACTACGTGTCGTGTTCGCCCTTCCGGGTCCCGATCGCCCGGCTGGAGGCAGGTCGCTCCACTTTGGAATGACCGGTGACCGTGGCGGCTGCCCAGGCTTCGACGAGCCAGCCACGGACCTCGTCATCGACGTCAGCCACGTCGCGTAGCTCGAGATGGTTCATCCACGTCCCGGCTGAGGGGTGCACCACCTGTTTCACTCGTGCTGATTGCAGTGCCCGGGGCAGCGCCACGGACAGCACGACGGGCACGTCGGAAGCGACGTATCGGCCCGGACACCACAACATGGCGAACGCCCGGTCCCGACGGAACCCGACTTGTGACCTGCTGACCCGCCCCCTGACTCCGTCCAGGAGAAGTAGCGTCCGCCGGATCTCGTCGTGGATGGCGAGCGCGACAGGGTCACCGTCGAAAACCTCCTCGGGAGTCACCGCCTCCGAGCCGCCAGCCACAGGCCGACACCTCCGCCGCACAAGAACGCCAGGCCTGCCCACAGAAGTCCGGATGCGAGCTTGTCCAGCACCGGCAGCGTTGCGCCCACCCGGACCGAGGCCTGCAGGGGGGCGGTTCCGTCCGCGTTCATCACGACCACCGACCACGAACCTTCTCGTGGCGTGAACGTGATCCGCTGTGTGCCTGACCCCACCGCCGAGGCCGCCCAGATCTGGCTGTCCCCCGGTGGGATCCCCGGTGCACCACCGGCCGTGAACCGGTAGTCCGGGTCGCCGTATTCGTCGAGCGGGTCCCGGACCACGGAGTGCGCGACCCCGGAGAGGTAGCCCGCCACGTCGTCGCGCTGGGCGATGCCGATGAAGACTTCTCCGTCTGGCGCCCGGGCCTCGATCCTGACCGTTCCAATGACCTTCTTCGGAAGGTCCACGATGGTGGTGTCGTTTCGGATCTCGGCCTCCTCGGAGACCAGTGCATGCCCCTGCGTCCGCAAGTCCACTGCCGAACTGGTGATGTAGCCGTCACCGTCGCGGGCAACTTCGTCGAAGACCTTCAGGGTGACCCCGCCACTCAACAGTCCGAGGGCGCCGATGAGCGCCACGCTGGCCACGATCACGGCCACGATGCGTCCGACTCCCCAAGCCTGGCGACTGGGCACCTTCGGCGGAGCAACCGTGTCCTCGCCGGCCGCGTTGGAGTCGTCGGGAAGGTCCGCGCCACCGTGCCCACCGCGGCCGGCTGGGTCGTCACCACCTTGGTCCAGGCGGAAGGGCGGGTAGCGGTCAGTCATCAGGGTCGCGTACGCCGCAACCCTCAGCGCCCACCGGTTCAGGCCGATCACGAGGTCGAAGATGCCTCGGGGGTAGCGCCCGGTGACCAGGAGCACGACGCCTGCGACGAGCACCAGCAGCGGGACCAGTCCCCAACCGCCGGCCCTGTCCTCAGCGCCGGAGGCGGCGTACCCACCACCACCGATGAGGAGGCCCAGCACTAGGTAGTGCGGGATTGCCAGCAGCCACCACTTGACCAGAGCCAGACCACGGGAGAGGTGCTCCGGGTGGACGACCTCGAGGCGCGCCGGGTAGTCGGCCCGCTCGGCCAGGCTGAACGGCGGGTACTGATCGGTGCCCAGGGCGCCGTAGGAGAAGTAGGCAACACGCCAGGTCCAGCGCAACACCCCCACGTTGAAGTCGAAGATCGGGCGCGGGTAGCGCCCGGTCACCACGATGGCGACCAAGGCCACCACCGTCAGGACGAGAAAGGCGAGCCACAGGAACGCCAGCACGACGTAGTGAGGGAGGACCAGGATCCACTTCACCAGCCAGAGCCAACGACTGAGCTGTGCCTGCAGGGTCGCATCCACACGGACGGGATAGGCGGGACTGTCCATCGGTTCTCCTCCTGGAGGGGCTCGCACGCGCGGGTCGTACTCGGCCGCTCGGACCGGCATGACGCCATGCAACCGCCGTGTCGTGCGGGCCGGCAGGGTCCGCCGTACCCGCCGAGCCGGGACCAACGACCCTGTGGCCGCCCCTGACCGTGCTGGATCGTTGGACATGACGAAGGGACACCTGATGACCACCGCAACACGCGCCGTTCCAGCAACGACCCAGGACAGGGAGCCGCTCGGCCCGTTCCCGCTCCACCATGCCCTGGGGCGCCGCCTCGTCGGCGGTTTCTTCCTGGTCATGGGTGGCGTTCACCTCGGTCTGGTCTCCGCCGACCCACAGACGTACGCCGGATTCGCCGACCACGGACTGTTCCCGTTCGTCCGCGACGGATGGCAACAGATCGTGATGGCCGAACCTGCCGTCTACGGTCTCCTGTTGATGACCGGCGAGATCGCCATGGGCACCGCCCTTCTGGTCGGGGGCCGCGCGGCGAGGTACGGCTGGGCCGGAGTCATCGTCTTCCACCTGTTGCTGCTGCTGTTCGGCTGGGGAGTCTGGGTGTGGTCGATCCCCGCGCTGGCCGTCCTGGTGCCGCTGGCACTGCGCGACCTCCGCACGTCGCCTGAGTCACTGTCATGACGGGCGATGGAGCCGCAAAAACCAAGGTGGTCCCGGCGCGCATCCTGCGCGACATCGTCGGGCACGCCTGCATGGCACCCAGCGTCCACAACACCCAACCGTGGTCCTGGCATGCCTCCGGCAACACGCTCGAGCTGTTCGCCGACACCGGGCGTCAGCTCACCGTGGCCGATACCCGCGGTCGGAACCTGGTGATCAGCTGTGGTGCCGCACTTCACCATGCCCAGGTCGCGGCCAGAGCACTCGGTTGGGAGCCCACCGTCACCCGACTCCCGGACGGTGACGGTTCGACGCTCCTGGCCCGGATCAGGCTCACGCCCGCAACACCGCCGCCGGACGCCGCGGAGGCGCTGCAGGCTATCCGCGATCGCTGCACGGATCGTCGTCGGTTCACGTCGTGGCCGGTGCCCGAGGAGCGCCTCCGCCACCTAGCGGCCACCGCCGACGAGTGGGGCGCACATGTGATGGTCGTGCAGGATCTCGCCGAGAAGCTCCGCACCGAACTCCTCGTCGGCCGGGCACTCGACCGTCAGGCGACCGATGAACCACTCGCCGAAGAACAACGGCAGTGGGTCAACCACAGCGCTCGCGATGGCGTCCCCGGCGTAGTCATCCCCGCGAACGCGCCGAACGACACACACCTGCGCACGCGCTTCGGAAGCGGTCTCCTCACCGAGCCGGAGCGGGAGCTCGAAGGAGCAGACGGGCTGTTGGTGATGCGGGGTGCATCGGACGACTCCCCCGCCTGGTTGCGGACCGGCGAGGGCCTGAGCGCCCTGTGGCTGCGGGCGACCCGGGAGGGCCTCTCGGTGGTGCCGCTGAGCCAGGTCATCGAGGTCGACGAGACACGCGAACGCCTGCGCGCCGAGGTCCTCCACGGAATGGGCACCCCGCATCTCCTGGTCCGGGTCGGTTGGCAGGCGATCAGCCGAGGGGCTCTCCCCAGGACGCCGCGCCGGCCGCTGGACGACGTACTCAGCTGGTGATCGGCCGGCGGAGGACGAAGCGGCGGCCGGTGACCACTGAGGGGCTCAGCTCCACGACGTCGAACTTGAGTGTGGGCAGCCACGACTCCGGTGACTTCTCTCCGAGACGGTGCTGTTCGTCCTCACCGAGTCGCCGGAGTGTGCCCCGAGCGACGACGGACCAGGCGGACTCGTCGTCGTACCAGTCGATCTCGAAGGCCACCTCAGAGTGCATGGCCGCGGCCAGCAGCTTGTTGCCCGAGTCCGTGGGGAAGAGCAGCATGCGCCGCGCCACCGAGTAGTTGAGCGGCACTATGTGCACCTCGGTGACCAGTCGGAAGGCCAGCCGGCCGAACTCCTCGCCCTCGAGCAGTGCCCAGCACTGTTCGGACGTCAGTTCCGTGACGGCGTCCTCGATGTGTTCCATCACCGGTCCTCCGTCAGATCTCGCTGACGGGTGCAGCCTCGGGGACCACGGCGACCGTGCTGCCCGACCGCTCGAGCACCGCCGTGGCCGTGGCTCCGGTGACCAGCCCCAGGAGCGGTGACACCCGGTGGCGGCCCACGACGATGAGATCCCTGGGTCGCGATCCGCTCGTCAGGCACTGCTCGACGGGGCCCCGAGCCAGCTGGAGCGTGACGTGCACGTCCGGGAACTTCTCCGACAGGCCCGCGACCGACTCCGACAGGAGCAGGTGAAGCTCCTGGTCGTCGGCCAGGACCACGGACTCCGGAACGGACGGGTGGGTGACGGGACCTGTCACGCAGTGCACCACGGTCAACGGGAGGCCCCGCAGGGAGGCGTGGCGGAAGGCGAACTCGACCACCGGAAGCGACTCGGCGGACCCGTCGGCGCCGACGAGGACCCCGTCCTTGAGGGCGCCGGAGTGCCCGGGCCGGCACACCACGACGGTGCAGCGTGCCGATCGGACCACGCCGGCGCTCACGGATCCGAGGACCGTGCTGCGGAAGGGACCCCGGCCCCGCGATCCCAGGACGATCATGTGTGCCGAGGCGGAGAGCTCGACGAGACGCTGCCGGGCTCCACCCAGCAGTGGCACTCCTTGGACCTGGACGCCGGTTTGCGTCGACGACGCGAGTGTCACGGCCTCCTGCACGAGCGCCCTGGACGTCGCGAGGAGATCCGGCAGCTGTTGCGAACAGCCGCCGTCCACTCCCGCCCATCCGATGGTCCTGAGCTCACCCTCGCCGCCCGCATTCACGATGGCGAGGGGCCGTCCCTCGAGGGCCGCCTGATCTGCTGCCCAGGTGACGGCATGCCTGGCGGGCTCGGAGCCGTCATAGCCGAGCACGATGCTGTCCGGTGTGATGTGTGTGTCCATGGTTTCAGCGTGCCGACGACGAAGGGCGTGCCACACGGTCCATGGGCCCGAACGACGAGGACCAAGGGCCCGAAGCCGAGGGCTCAGACTCCCCCGACCGAGATGGCCAGGGCGAAGTAGACGGCAAGCGACAGCAGGTCCTGGATCACGGTGGCCAGGGGTCCCGATCCGAAGGCCGGGTCCTTCCCGAACTTCGCGAAGACGTAGGGAAGCCCCAGCGCCACGAGGGTGGCGGTGGCACAGCTGACCACCAACGCGAGGGAGATCGCGAACGCCAGTCGCAGGTCTCCGCCGACCATGAAAGCGAAGGGCAGGAACAGGCCGGCCAGGACGAGCCCGATGAGGAGGCCCGTCGCCAGCTCACTGACCAGGATTGCGCGCAGGGAGACACCTTGGGAGATGCCGCGGATCACCAGGGCCTCCGTCTGGGTGCCGACGGCGTCGGCCAGGTAGACGACCGCCGGGACGAAGAAGGCCAGGACCACACGGGTGGCGAGCGCGTCCTCGAAGGAGGCCGTCAGGACCGTGGAGAACATCGCCCCGAGCAGGCCGAGGACCAGCCACGGGGTGCGGTGCCAGAGCCGACGCACGACGCGCTCCTCGAGTGCCGAGCGCACCTGGGCGGTCCGGGCCAGGGAACCTCCGAAGCGGGCGACGTCCTCCTCGTGCTCGGTCACCAACGCCAGCAGCAACGCCTCCGGCGGGAGCACACCGAGAAAGCGGTGATCCACGTCGACCACCGCGAGCACCCTGGAGCCCCGCCGCGCCACGTCTGCGGCTGCTGCTTCCTCGAAGTCGTCAGGTGCCGCCCGAGGCACGCCCGGATCGACCAGCCCGGCCACTCGATCGCCGGGTGACGCGGCTGACAGCGACTCGATGGGCACCAGTCCGACCAGGTGGTCGCCGTCGAGGACGGCGAGATGTCCGGCGTAGGAGAACCGGCCGGCTGCCAACAGGGCGCGGGCCTCGACGACCAGTGCGTCCGGCCCGACCTCGGGCACTCGTGCCTCGATGCGGCTGGCCACCCTCCGGCGACGCCCGGGACCGTCGCTGGCGCGGGACGCCTTGCCGCTCGGGGCCTCCAGCGTGGTCACGCCGGCAGGAGTCGGCGCCCGGTCACCAGACGAGGCCGGATGCGCACCACGAGGTTCCGGGTTCCGTCCGCCCAGGGAGCGGGCCGATCCTCCGGAATGCTCACGTCGGAGTCGTCGTACTCGGCCGAGCCGCGCACGAGGACGCTCCAACCGGTGCGGTCGGTCTCGTCGAAGTGGTCGACCTGGAAGGCGACGTGGCCGGAGATCATCGTGCGGCCCAGTTCGGTGTGCGGAGAGGTCCGGAACAGGATGTCACCGCCATCGAGCACGTGGTTCACCGGAAGGACCACCGGACCGCCCTCGACCGAGTAGGCAATGCGCCCGACCGGGCAGGATCCCAACAGCTCCAGGCACTCGTCCGGGGACAGCTCCCTGAAGTGGTTCGCGTACCAGCGCTCGTTGGTCATGTCGTCTCCCTCGTCGGAGTGGGGGCCCAGGACGTGCCCGCTCACTTCCGAGTCTTCTCGGCAGGCGACCGTGGCTGCAGGGTCACGAGACATGCCCCGTCGGGACCAAGGACCCGGCGGGCCGGAGGAGCGTGCGGAACGTGTGCCAGGCGAAGGAGCCGAACACCACCGAGGCAGCCCCCAACAGCAGCGTCGTGGGAACCGAGGCATGCGGGTCGTCCCTGAGCAGCATGACGACTGCCATCGCGGTCACCGACGGGGGAACCAGCGCGAACCAGCCGATCACCGCGTAGTGGGCACGCCATCCGCCCGCGGCTCCGGAGACGAGCGCGCATCCGGCGGCGACAGTACAGGGCACCACGATCCCCAGATCGAGCAGGAAGATGGACCAGAAGAAGGTTCGCTCCTCCGCGAACTCGGCTCCGATCCCGGCTCCGGCGAACGAGCCGCCGACGGCGCCGGCGTACCGAAGCGCCACGAAGGTGGCCAGGGCGAACATGACCAGCCCGGCCCGTCGCTGGTCACGACTGTCGCGTCGCGGCACCGGGACGTACGCCGACAGTGCCCACGACCAGACCATCAAACCGGCTGCGAGGACGAAGGTCAGCAGCTGACCCAGCACGACAACCGAGTAGTGGTCGTACTCGGGTCCGAGGATGTACTGCACGAGCATGTAGGCCGCGTAGGCGGACGGGGCGAACCCGAAGAGGGGCGCCGAGCGCGCCCCCATGAGCCCCGCCACTCCCGTGAGCGCTGCCCACGGGACGACGACGACGAGGGTCACGAGCTCGAGTCCGAGGAGCTGGTTCGCCAGCGTGTCGGAGACGGGGTACCTCACGACTCCCAGGACCAGGGGCCCGAGCACGGAGTTGGCGAGCAGGCTGCCGGCCAGGACCAACAGGAGCACCCCATAGGCGCCCGGTGGTGGTGCCTTGGCAGCGGGCCTGCTGGTCTCGCCCGGCATCGATCCGATCCCTGCACGGTCCATACCGGACACTCTGCGCCCTCCTGATGTCCTCGTGGGAGGGACCTTGTGCTCCATCACACGAGACCTGCTCCCCTGTGAAGCCGGGAGGCGCCGCCGTTGGCTGGAGGGACGCAACGATTGGAAGGACCCACGATGCCCGCTGACGAGGCCACCAAGGTCGGACACGAAGATCCCGCATGGACGGTGCCCGGAAGGGCAGTCGTCGTGGCTGTGGACGGTTCCCGCCAAAACCGGGCCGCCATCGAATGGGCTGCCGACACCGCGGTCGGGAGCGACCGCCCGCTGACCCTGCTGCACGTGCTCGACGGGTCGGAGATTCCACTGCCGTTCCATCGCATGGAGCCTGACGACACCCTGGGACGACGACTCCTCGCAGCTGTGGCGGAGACGGTTCACAGCGCTCACCCCGAGGCCCACGTCCTCGAGGAACTCGGGATCGGCCGACTCGAGGACACCTTGGTCACGCGCTCCGCCGCACAGTCGGCTGTCGTGGTCGGTCGACGTGGTCACGGCACCTTCCTTCGGCTGCTCATCGGCTCCACATCGCTGAAGGTCTGCGGCCGCGCGCGCGTGCCCGTGGTGGTGGTCCCGCAGGACTGGGACAGTCGCGCGCATCGCAGGGAACCTGTCGTCGTCGGAGTCGATCATCGTGACGTGCAGGGGGAAGCGTTGCTCTATGCGTTCCTGGAAGCTCAGCGCCGCGGCGTGACCCTGATCGCGGCGCACGGACGAGAGTTGCCAGCACGGGACTGGGATCAGGATCCTCCTCCGGAGTTCAGTGCCGTGGAAGCCGCCGAGCAGGCCTCGCCAGAGGCGCTCGCTCGCGTGGTCGCGCCGTTCCGTGACCGGTTCAACGACGTCCACGTCGAGTTGCTCCACGGCCACGAACACCCGCTGACCGTCCTGCTCGACCGGACCGGTCCTGCGCAGCTGCTCGTACTCGGTCGCCATGGCAGCCGCGACCGCAGGGGCAGCTTTCCGTTCGGCTCCGTCGCACAAGCCGCTCTCCACTATGCCGAGGTGCCCGTGGCGGTGGTTCCCCCGACCGCGCGTCCCGTCAAGGAGACCCACGGCAACCTGATGTGAAGATGCCGGCTCCCACCCGCCCAGGGCTCGAGGTCGGCCAAGCCTGCCAAGGCGGACAGCGCATCGGCGTCCGAGAGCATCTCGCCGTGACCTGTGGCCACCACGCTCCAGCCACGCCGCAGGCCAGGGTCGAGATGGTCGACCTCGACGGCCAGGTGCGACGACCAGCCCACCGTGCCCAGCACTGAGTACGGCGCCGTACGGAACACGATGGCGTCGTCCACGACGACGTAGTTCACCGGCACGATGTGGGGACCCGACGGTGTGCACACTGCCACCCGGGCCACCTCCTCGTGCGAGAGCAGTTCGAGGCACTCCTGTGGGGAGAGTTCTCGCGGCATGTCCATGACAGGCTCCTCTCTTCTGGCTGCCCATCGGGCGACGGGTGCCCCTGGCTTCACGCTACGAGTCGGTGCGGGGGTCGGCGAAGGGTCGAAGGTCCCGGTGCCACGCCTGCGTCGAGCAGGGTCGAGCCGGGCTTCCCGCAGGAGGGGCTGCCCACACGGGCACTCAGTCCCTGTCCGAGTGACCTCCGGCCCTTCTGCAGTCGGCCACGCTTCGACAGGGTCAAGACATGCCAGAACGCATCCGTGATCTGCCACGTCGCCGCCCGATCGTTGTCGGAGTCGATGGTTCGAGGAACAACCAGGCGGCCGTCCGGTATGCCGTCGAAGACGCTTCAGGAACGCGGCGTCCACTCCTTCTGGTGGCAGTGCTCGACGTTCCGGGCGCCCCCTCGCCCGCCCGGGATCCGGAGCCTGCCTGGACCCTGCTCACTCACGTCGCGCGAAAGGCCACGAGGCAGCACCCCGAGCTCAGGGTGCGCAGCACCCTCGAGTTCGGCAACGTGCCCTCCCGCCTGCTCGACCGGACCAGGCGTGCGGACCGTCTGGTGGTCGGGCGACGCGGGCTCGGAACCTTCGGTCGTCCGATTCTGGGCTCGACCTCCACCGACGTCGCAGCCCGCTCGGACCGACCGGTCGTGATCGTTCCCGCGGCCTGGCGCCACGCGGACCACGGGCGCCAAACAGTCGTGGTGGGCGTCGATCCGGCGCGCCACGACGACACGGCTCTCAGGTTCGCCTTCGCGGAGGCAGCGCGACGGGGGGCCTCCCTCGTGGCAGTGCACGCGATCGACGCCGAGACCCGCTTGGTCTGGGATCCCCTGCAGGCCGCTCCCGCCCACCGAAGCACGCTGACGATCGGTGCGAGGCGCCTGGAAGACGTGGTGGCCCCTCTTCAATCCGCCTTCGCCTCGGTGCCGGTCACACTCTGCGACGAACGGGTCGACCCCGCAACAGCCCTGCTGCGTCGTGCGCGGGCTGCCCAGCTGCTGGTGCTGGGCAGAGAAGACCGAGAACATTTTGCGCCGGGTCTCGGCTCCACCTCGCGCCAGGTGCTCCACTACGCCGAGGTCCCGGTCGCGGTGGTACCGGGCTGACACCACCGACGCTTCTCACCGCACCGCCGCGCGACCCAGGTACCGGTCCGCGCCGTCAGTCGACGAGCACCCTCTCCTCATGGCCGGGCACGACGGCAGTCCAGGAGAGCTCTTCACGCAGGCGCTCCGCAAGTGCCTGGGCCGAGTGCGGTTCCCCGTGGACCACGAAGGTCGTCCGCGGCGACGGGGAGGGACGCAGCCACTCGATCATCTGGGAGGCGTCCGCGTGCGCGGAGAAGCCCCGGACATTGACGACCTCTGCACGCACGGGGACGTAACGACCGTGGATCTTGACGGCGCGCGCTCCGTCGGCGAGGAATCGCCCGCGGGTCCCTGCGACCTGGTACCCGGTGAGGATCACGCTGTTCCGCTCCATCGGCAACTGGTGCTCGAGGTGGTGAAGCACGCGGCCGCCGGTCGCCATACCCGACGCCGAGACGAGAATGCACGGATGCCGTGGGTCGTTCAGCCGCCTTGACTCGTCGGGGTCCGAGACCAGCCGAAGCTTGCCCGGGTCGAACGGATCCGAGTCGCTCGCGATCTCGTCGCGGAAGTCGGTGTCGGTGGCTCGCAAGGCCGCCTGGTAGACCTGCAGAGCACTCAGCGCCATCGGGCTGTCGACGTACACCGGCACGTCCTGAACCTGGCCGGATCTCACGAGCCGCTGGATCTCGTGCAGGACCATCGGAGTCCGGTCGACTGCGAAGGCAGGCAGCAGTGCGACGCCACCGCGTCGCAAAGTTCGCTCCAACGCCCCGGCCAGCTCCTCGCTGCCGTGGCCGTGGTGTTCCCGGTTGCCGTACGTCGACTCGACGACGAAGTGATCGGCCCGTCCGGGGTGTTCCGGTGCACGCAGCAACGGATGATCCGTCCGGCCGAGATCACCGCTGAACACAAGTCGGGTCGCGCCTCGGGAGATCGCCACGAACGACGATCCCAGGATGTGGCCGGCGCGGAACAGCTCGGCGGTGAACTCCCCACCCAGCGGAATCTCCTCATGCCGGGCAACCGGGCGCAGGAGTGCGATCGCCCGCTCCGCGTCAGCACTGTCGAAGAGGGGTCGCGGGCGTTCGTGCTTCGAAAGGCCCGTCGACCGCGCCCACCGTGCCTCCTCCTCCTGGAGGTGGGCAGCATCGCGCAGCACGATCGCCGCCAGGCGCGCGGTGTCCGACGTGCAGGTCACGTGGCCGGCAAAGCCTTCGCGGGCCAGGACCGGAAGGTACCCGGAGTGGTCCAGGTGGGCGTGAGTCAGCACCACGGCGTCGAGTGTCGACGGATCCAGCGGCGGCGGCTCCCAGTTGCGCCGCCGCCAAGCGGACTCACCCTGGAAGAGGCCGGCGTCGACCAGGATCCGGCGGCCGTCGTGCTCCAACAGGAACTTGCTCCCGGTGACCGTGCCGGCCGCGCCCAGGAAGGTCAACGTCATGGGGTTGCTCATGACCCAACGCTCATCGCGAGCCCGGGCCACCGACAGTGGCGTTGGTCGTCAACTGCTCGGGACCTTCAGCCCTGTCTGGGGCCGGGAGACAAGTCGACGAGGGCCCTTGGACCCTCCCGGCACCCGGAGCGAGACTCCTAGCGTGTGACCGGAGAGGAGTCACTGTGGACGAGTCCCTTGCCGTCGCGACGACCGGCCTGACCAAGGCGTTCGGGAAGCGGCGCGCCCTGCAGGACCTTGACCTTGAGGTGCCGCGCGGCGTCGTGTTCGGTTACCTGGGACCCAACGGGGCCGGCAAGACCACCACCCTCAAGCTTCTGGCCGGGCTCTACCGACCCACCTCGGGTCGGGCCCGCATCTTCGGCCGCGACGTCACCTCCGACCGCGACCGCGTCCAACGGATGATCGGCTACCTTCCCGGGGACTTCACCGGGTACGCCGACCAGACCGGCCGGCAGTTTCTCCACCTGATCGCTTCACTGCGAGGCGGCGTGGATCCGGCCATGGTCAGGCGGCTGGCCGAACGGTTCGACGTCGACCTGGGGCGGAGGCTCGGGACGCTCTCCCACGGCAACAGGCAGAAGATCGGCATCATCCAGGCCTTCATGAACCAGCCGCCGCTGCTCGTCCTCGACGAACCGACGCAAGGGCTCGACCCCCTGATGCAGCGCGAGTTCCTGGCGCTCCTGGGTGAGGTCCGCGGGCGAGGGCAGACAGTGCTGCTCTCCTCCCACGTCCTCTCCGAGGTGGAGGCCGTGGCAGACCGGATAGCGATCCTGAAGAGCGGACGACTACTGACCACACTGCCGATGGACGATCTCCACGCCGGCGCGCGCCGCAGCATCGACCTCACCTTCGAACATGACGTCCCCGAGGCTGAGCTCCGCCACGCCAGTGGCGTGCGCGACGTCCACGTCCGCGACCGGACCGCTCACCTGACCGTGACCGGGTCGACCGCCGACCTCGTGCGGGTCGCCGCACCGTACGGCGTCGCGCGGATCACGACCCACGACACGGACCTGGCAGACACCTTCCTCGGCTTCTACGAGAACGGATCGGAGGACCCTGATGCGCAACGTCTTTCAGAAGGCCCTGTGGGATCAGCGCCGCAGCCTTCCCTTCTGGGCTAGCGGAGTCGCGTTGGTCGTCCTGCTCGAGGCCGCACTGTGGCCCTCCATGGCCAACATGACCAGCCTCGACGACTACCTCAGGGATCTCCCACCGGCCCTGCGGGAGGTCTTCCCACTCGACCAGATGGCGACCGGTGCCGGCTTCCTCAACGCCGAACTGTTCACGCTGGTCCTGCCGATGATCTTCCTGGTGTTCGCGATTACGCGCGGGGCCCGCATGCTTGCCGGCGAGGAAAAGGCAGGCACACTCGACCTACTGCTCGTCACTCCGCTGTCGGCCACACGACTCCTCGTGCAGGAGGCCGCCGCCCTCACCCTCAGCATTGCCGTCCTCGGCACCGCGGTCTGGGGCGCGACGGTGATCGGCGGCCGATTCTTCGGCCTCGGCATCTCGCTGGCGGCAGCGACCGTGGGCGCCATCGCCCTGGTGTTGCTGGGCTTCGAGTTCGGGATGCTCGCCCTGGTGACTGGTGCCCTCACCGGGCGTCGTGGATTGGCGGTAGGCGTGCCCGCCGCCCTGGTCCTGGCCGCGTATCTACTGTTCGTCGCCGGCGCCCTCGTAAATGAGTTCGCGGAGTGGCGAAGGCTCTCTCCGTTCGACCAGGCGCTGCACGCCGGGCCGCTGGCAGCTCAACTGCCCGCGTCATTCGTGTGGCTGGTCCTGCCCCCGATGCTCGCTCTTGTCACCGCGTTGCCGTTCTGGTCGCGTCGTGACATCGGCATCGGCCGCTGACTCGGGCGACCGCCGGTCACCAGGCCTCACACGGTGCGTCGTACGGGCATCTCCTCGGTCGAGGACCAGGGTCCTCCGAGCTGGCGGCCGGACAGCTCAGTCCAGGCGAGGCGGATGTGGAGCGGACGCTCACCCCCGGCCCAGGGCCGCGGTTCCCAGTCCCGGCGGATGACGTCCAGGGTGTCCGGGTCCTCGACACATTCACCGGTGCCGACCGCCACCACGCTCCAGCCACGGTGCCGCTCGTAGTCGAGGTGATCGACCTCGAAGGCGAGGAGCTCCGGCCAGCGGCGCTGACCAAGGACCGAGCCGGGGTCCGTCCGGAAGACGACGGCGCCGCGCACGACGGCGTAGTTCACCGGCACGATGCGCGGGCCGTCGGGGGTGCACACGGCCACCCTCCCCACCACTCCCGCCGAGAGCAGGTCCAGGCACTTCTCCGGGGGTAGTTCGCGGGGCAGATTCACTGGGTCGCTCCTCCTGCAACGGCCGCGACACGTCAGCCCGACCTGGCGTCCCCACGTTAGGAGCGGGCCGTCGGCCCATGCAGGGTCGAAGGTCCCGCAAGTCGGGACGGCCGGCCCTCCCAGGGTGGTTCGGTCGACGCCATCGTGAAGGGAGGAACCGCAGGCAGCGAGGAGCCCACCATGGACAACCGTTCCACTGGAGTGGCGCCCGTACGGCATGGCTCCGCAACGCGTCCGCTCCTGGTCGGGGTCGGCGCCGACGGCCGTTCGGCCTCAGCCGTCGTCTGGGCTGCCCAGGAAGCGGAACGGACCGGGCAGCTGGTGCGCCTCGTGACCGCCGTGGAGTCGAGCGCGGACGAGGCCTCGGAGCAGACCGGCCACGACCTGTCCGTGCTCGCCAGACGGCTCGCCCTGGGACAGGTGCAGACACGCCGACTGGTCGGCCCCGTCGCTCCCACCCTCCTGGCGGCCGCCCCCGGCAACGAGCTGGTGGTGATCGGCCACCGTGGCATGGGACGTACGGCGCGGGCGATGACCCGCGGCACGTCGGCCCTGGTGGCCACACACTCCCCCGTGCCGGTGGTGGTGGTCCCCGAGGCATGGATCCAACCTCGGTTCGCGGCGGCACCGATCGTGCTCGGACTCTCGCCCGACACTGGCGAGGGCCAGGACCCGGAGGCACCGGCACTCGCGTTCGCGTTCGCCCGTGCGGACGACCTCCGGACACCGTTGACCATCGTCTGCGCCTGGCAGGTTCCTCCGGTGCTGGCGTACGACGCCGAGGCGATCGCCCTCTACGAGGAGTCGGTCCGGACGTCCCTCGCGACCCGGTTGGAACCATGGCTCGAACAGTTCCCGGAGGTGGAGGCGACCCTGTCCTGCAGCGCCGCCACGCCGGTGGTCGCCCTGCTCCAGTCCGCTCGCCACGCCCAGCTGACCGTCGTCGGGCGCACCCGGGCCAACGGTCTGGGCCGTCATCGACTCGGCTCGACCGTACGAGCGCTTCTGCAGCGCACGGAGAGTCCTGTCGCCGTCGTGCCGTGGCTCCGCCCCTTCTCGTCGCCCACTCTCGGCTGATCCGGGGCCGGACTCCGTCCGGGGCTTTGTGCCCACCGACACACGACGATCGTCCCTGCCGGTGCGCAGGGCCTGCGCGGTTCGCTGGAGGCAATCGGACTCCAGGAGGAATCATCATGTTGCGCACCCACCCCGTCATCAGAGCACTGCGATGACCGCCCCGGCATGGCAGAGCCGCCCCGTGGCGTGGACCGACCCGACCCGCGCGATCGTCGTCGGCGTCGACGCGTCACCGAGCAACGCCGCCGCCGTCGACTACGCCGCGCATGACGCCACCGCCACGGGGCGTGACCTGGTCCTGGTCGTCGCCGTCGACGACTCGGTCATCCCCGTGCCCCATCACGACGTTCGCTTCGACACCTCGCACGAGTGGCAGCTCCTGCACGAGACGGAACGTCGGCTGCGCGCCGACCACCCCGACCTGACCGTTCACCACGAGGTCAGGTTCGGTGGCGCCGCCCACTGCCTGCTCGACCGCTCCGTCGAACAGGCCCGCCTGGTCGTTGGCAAACGCGGGCTCGGGACGTTCAGCCGGATGCTGGCCGGGTCGACCTCCATCGCGGTGGCCGGCCGGTCACGGGTGCCGGTGTTCGTCGTCCCGCCGGCCTGGGAACAGGCTGCTCACGAGCACGACAAGGTCCTCGTGGGGATCGACCCCGACGAGGGGTCGGAGACCGCCTTGCGCTTCGCGTTCACCGAGGCCGCGCGACGCGGCGTCCGGCTGGAGGTCCTGCACTCGGTGGACATCGAGCCGATCCTCGTGTGGGACCCCCAGCTCGGCGGGCCGACGTACCGGGAATGGCAAGAACGGGGTGCCGGGTCCGTGGAGCGCACCGTCAAGCCGCTCCGCGACGAGTTCCCCGACGTCGAGGTGGAGCTCACCCACAAGGTTGGCCATCCGGGCACCGCGCTGCTCGACGCGGCGGCTCGGGCACAGCTCCTGGTGCTGGGCCGACGCCGCAACGGCAGGTTCGGCCTGGAGCTGGGCTCGGTGGCCCGAGGGGTGCTGCACCACTCGGAGACGCCTGTCGTCGTGGTCCCTTCCCACTGATCCGCGGGAACTCGTGATGGCGGGGAAACCGGTCTCCCTGCTGACCGGGTACCACCGATCGTGGTTCCGGGGCGACCTGCTGGCCGGCGTCACCGTCACCGCCTATCTCATTCCGCAGGTGATGGCCTACGCAGAGCTGGCCGGACTACCTGCCGTGACAGGCCTCTGGGCTGCCGCAGGAGCCCTCCTCGGCTATGCGTTCGTCGGGTCGTCGCGGGTGCTGTCGGTCGGACCGGAGTCGACCACGGCACTGATGACGGCCGCGGTCCTCGGCGCCAGCCCCGCCGCCTCGGCGAATCCGGCCGCATTCGCGGCGGCGCTGGCGCTGATGGTCGCGCTGATCTGCCTGCTGGGGTGGTTCGTGGGCTTCAGCGCCTTCGCCGACCTCCTCTCGCGCCCCGTCCTGGTCGGCTACATGACCGGAATCGCCGTGGTCATGGTGGTCTCTCAGCTGGACAGGCTCACCGGCACGACCGCGTCCGGGGACTCGACCGGGGCCGACCTCGTCAGCCTGGTCGAGAACATCGACGGCGTGCATGCTCCGACGCTCGCACTGGGCCTGGCCACGCTGGCCGTGCTGCTGCTCGGGTCGTGGGCGTTTCCCAGGGCGCCCGTTGCCCTGATCGGGATGCTCGGCGCTGCCGGCGTGTCGGTGCTGCTGGACCTCCCTGGTGCCGGCGTCGAGGTCATCGGGACGATCCCCACGGGCCTGCCGATGCCCGCCGTACCGGCCGTGGGCCTCGGCGACGTGGCAGGCCTCGTGCTGCCCGCACTGGGCGTGGCACTGGTCGGCTACACGGACAACGTGTTGACCGCGCGATCGTTCGCGGACCGCCGCCAGGAGGCCATAGACCCGCGCAGGGAGCTGCTCGGTCTCGGCCTGGCCAACATCGGGTCCGGACTGATGCACGGCTTCCCGGTCAGCAGCAGCGGCAGCCGTACGGCGATCGCGGACGCGGTCGGTGCCAGGTCGCAGGTGACGAGCCTGGTCACCCTGGCCGCCACCGTGGCCGCCATCTTCACCATGGGCCCCGTGCTCGCCGCCTTTCCTTCGGCGGCCCTGGGGGCCGTCGTCGTCTACGCGGCGGTGCGGCTGATTGAGATAGCCGAGCTGCGTCGCTTCGCCGCGTTCCGGCGAAGCGAGCTGCTCCTGTGCGTCGCCACGATCGCGGCGGTGCTCGTGCTCGGCGTGCTCCAGGGTGTGCTGATCGCGATCGTGCTCTCCGTGCTCGACCTCCTCCGTCGCGTGGCCCGGCCCCATGACGCAGTCGAGGGCACGGTTCCGGGCGTGGCGGGCATGCACGACATCGATGACTACCCGCTCGCGCAGCAGGTTCCGGGCCTGGTGGTCTATCGGTACGACTCCCCGCTCTTCTTCGCCAACGCCGGGGACTTCCTGCGACGGGCGGTCAGGGCCGTGGACGGAGCCCAGCAGCCGGTGCGCTGGCTGGTGCTGAACACGGAAGCCATGGTCGAGGTGGACATCACCGCTGCCGACGCGCTCGAGACGCTGCGCCGCCAGATGACCGAACGCGGGGTGACCCTGGCCCTGGCCCGGGTGAAGCAGGACCTGCGGGATGAGTTGAAGCCCACCGGGCTGTTGGACCGGATCGGGGCCGACCGCATCTTCCCGACCCTTCCGATGGCGGTGTCGGCGTACGAGTCCAGCCAGCGGTGACTGCTCGGGTCCTGTCGACACGCTCGAAGCGCGGAGCCAGCGGAAAAGTCACCTGCGCGACAGCCTGCCCGCCTCGTTCACCTCTGGGGATGGGCCAGGCAGAACTCGCGCACGGCTCGGTTCACCAGCCCGGGCCGCTCGAGGTTGCACATGTGCCCGGCGCCCGGGATCACCACGAGCTGCGTGTCCGCGATCGCCGTCTCGAACTGACGGGCCACGCTCAGGGGCGAGCGCACGTCCTCCTCGCCCCAGAGCAGCAGGGTGGGGACGGCGACCCGAGGAAGCAGGTCGCTCAGGTCGGCCGCGGCCATGATGGCGAGCTGGTGCCTGAGTGAGGCCGGCCGGACGTCGGCGGAAATGGCCGCGAGCAGCGGCAGGAACTCCGCCGGTGGGTCGCCGGCGAAGAGCCCCGGAAGGGTGGGGCTGAAGTCCTCCGCAGGTGCAGCCAGCATCCGGCGGGCACCGTCCACCCGAGCCCGGACCTCGTCGGCGGGAAGGGACCCCGACCACCCGGCGTACGTGTCGTTCATGATCAGCGTGGCGACGAGAGCCGGATGACGGCGGTAGAGCTCAAGGACCATCGTGCCGCCCCACGAGAGACCGGCGACGTGCGCGGGCCCCAGGGCCAGAGAGTCGATCAGTCCCGCGAGGCAGTCGGCGTAGTCCGTGAGGCCGAAGTCCCTGGGCATGTCACCGGACCGACCGGCGCCGGGCTCGTCCCAGGCCACGACCGTGAAGTCGTCGGAGAGAACCTCGAGCTGTGGTTCCCAGATGCGGCCGTCCTCCGCCGCGCCGTGGACGAGGACGAGGAGCGGCCCGTCACCGACCCGGTGGTAGGCGACCTCGATCCCGTTCACCTGCGCGAAATCCACCGTCATGCGCCCCACCACCTCCTCGTTCACGGGCCCCCATCTGCACCTTAGTCTTCGGGGGCGATACGGCCGCCTCAGACGGGGGCAGACTCCCGCAGGCGGCCGTCGACGCACTCGACGACGCGGTCGTCGTCGCCCAGGTGCCCGGTGTCGTGGGTGACCAGCACGGTCCCGACGTTGCGGTCGACGGTCATCCGCCGGATCAGGGCCATCACCTCGGCACCGCGTTCGTGGTCCAGCGCGGACGTCGGCTCGTCGACCAGCAGCAGTGCCGGCGAACCCATCAGCGCGCGGGCGATGTTCACCCGCTGGCGTTGCCCGCCCGAGAGCTGCGCCGGCAACCGGTCCGCCTGGTCCAGCAGCCCCACGTCGGCGAGGAGGTCACGCGCCTCCCCCGTCGCCGTACGGCGTGAGCGGCCGGCCAGCGACGCGGTGACGGTGAGCTGTTCGAAGGCGGTCAGCGAGTCGATCAGGTTGGGTTGCTGGAAGACCAGACCGACCCGGTCGCGGCGCAGCTGCGTGCGCTGGCCTGCCGAGAGGGTGCCGGTGTCGACTCCGTCGACGACCACCCGGCCCGTGTCGGGGGTGATCAGGGTGGCCGCCACCGCGAGCAGTGACGACTTCCCGGACCCGGAGGGCCCGACCAGCGCGGTCAGGGCGCCGCGCGGCACGACCAGCGAGGCGTGGTCGACGGCGGTCAGCCGAGAGGCACCGTCGGGGTAGGTGAGGGTGACGTCGGTCAGTTCCAGGGCGTTCATCGGGCACTCCCCAGTGCGGTCAGCGGGTCGACGGAGGTGATGCGGCGTACGGCGAGGGCGGCGCCGCCGAGGCCGAGCAGGACCAGGGCCAGCAACGGCATTCCGATGGTGGCCGCGTCGAGCACGAACGGCACGGCGCGGACGGCGAGCGTCCCGACGCCGACGACGATCACGGCACCGAGTCCGACTCCCAGTCCCAGCAGCAGGGCAGCCTGGCCGAGGGCATCGCGGATCAGGTAGCCGGTCGAGGCACCGAGCGCCTTCAGGACGGCGATGTCGCGCTGGCGTTGCACGGTCCACACCGTGAAGAACGAGCCCACCACGAGTGCGGAGATGGCGAACAGGAACCCGCGGATCAGCTGCAGCGAGCCGTTCTCCGACGAGTACGCGCCGATCCCCGCGAGCGAGTCGTCGAGCGACACGTTGGTGAAACCGGTCGGCGCCGAGGTGGAATCGGTGGCGAAGACGGTCGCGGAATCCGTCGCGCCGGTCACCGACTGCCAGTCGACGAGGTCGAGCCACACCACGGGCACGTGCGAGTAGGACGCGTCACCACGCACGGCGGTGACCGTGAACTCCTGTGTGCCGACCAAGAGCTCGTCGCCCTCGTGCAGGTCGAGGTCCTCGGCGACCTGGTCGGTCAGGACCACCCTTCCGGGACCGACCCCGTCGGCGTCGGGCGCGATCGGGCTGCCGGGCCGCACCCCCATGACCGTCACCGGCTCGGCCTTGGCCGCGGTCGCCGCACGCGAGGTGGCCACACCCAGGGGTTCACCCTCGATGCTGCCGTCGGTCGGGACCCTCGACGCTGAGAAGTCGGCCGTGGCTCCGGAGAAGACCAGACGCTCCGTGTGGAGTCCGGTGATCGCCGAGGTGCTCTCGTCGGCCAGCCCGCGGGTGAGCCCGCTCAGCAGTCCGACGAGCACGGCGATCAGGGTGACCACACCCGCCATCAACAGGAACCGGCCCTTTGCATGCACCAGGTCGCGCCATCCGACGTACAACGTCTGCCTCCTCGACTTCGCGGTCGTCACGGTGACGGCCACGTCTTCGAGTCTGGTCGTGAGCCGGCGCGGGGAGATCGCCCGTGAGGAGGCTCCCGGCTCCAACTTTCGGTTGATGGGTGGCGGCTTCCCGACTGCCTATCCTGGCCCGGTGACCTCCCCGATCAGCCGCGCACTCCCCTTGGTGCGACTGGTCACCCATCTGCTCGTGGTGGCGCTACTGCTGGTCACCGCGGTGTCGGCTCTCGGGGACGGTCCCGACACGGCCGTCCTCGTGGTCACCGCGCTGCTTGCGGCCGTGTACGTCGCCGGACTCGGCCCGTGGATCACCCGACGGCCGGCACTGGTCCCGCTCTGGGGCGCCCTGCTCTCCCTGGTGTGGATCGGCCTCGTCGTGGTGACCCCGATGGGCGTCTGGCTGGCCTTTCCCTTGTTCTTCCTGGCCCTCAACGTGCTGCCCGCCCGCGTGGCGGTACCCGTGGTCGGTGCCCTGACCGTGGTCGCCGTCGTCGGCTTCGCGCACCACAGCGACGCGTGGGAGATCGGCGGCGTGCTCGGTCCCGTGATCGGCGCCGGAGTGGCGATCGCCGTCGTCCTCGGACTCCGGGTCGCCAGTCAGGAGAGCGAACGACGCGGGAAGCTCGAGGAACGGGAACGCTTCTCCCGCGAGATACACGACACGCTCGCCCAGGGCCTCGGCAGCATCCACCTCCTCCTCGGTGCGGCCGAGCGTCACCTCGACGCACACCCGGGCCTGGCCAGGGACCTGGTCGTCCAGGCGCGCGAGGTGGCCGGCGCCAACCTGGTCGAAGCTCGGCGCCTGGTGCGGGCCCAGGGCCCGGCAGACCTCGCGGAGCGGTCGCTGCCCGAGGCGCTGGCCCGGCTGGCGGACGGCGTCGACTCCCCCACCACCACGTTCCGCGTGGACGGCACACCCTTCGCCCTGCCCGGCGCCCACGACGTGGCACTGCTGCGGGTCGCCCAGGAGGCGATCGCCAACGCCGTCCGACACGCCGGTGCCCGACGGGTCACCGTCACGCTGTCCTACCAGGACGACGAGGTCGCCCTCGACGTCGTCGACGACGGCAACGGGGCCGCCACGGACAACGGTGGCTATGGGCTCACCTCCATGCGAGCCCGGGTCGCCGAGCTCGGCGGTACCTTCGATCTCGAGTCGACACCCGGCCACGGCACCGCCGTCGCGGCCCGGCTCCCCCTGGAGGTGCACCCATGATCCGGGTCCTGCTTGCCGACGACCATCCCGTCGTGCGTGCCGGGCTGGCCGCCGTACTCGCGCTGCAGGCGGACGTCGAGGTGGTCTACCAGGTCGACACCGCCCGGGGCGCCGTGGCGTTCTGCGCCACCACGCCGGTCGACGTGGTGCTGATGGACCTGCGGTTCGGTGATCGCGTCGACGGGATCGATGCCACCCGCAGCCTGCGGGCGCTTCCCGAGCCTCCCCAGGTGCTGGTGCTCACGACGTACGACGTCGAGACCGACGTGCTGGCTGCCGTGGAGGCCGGCGCGGTCGGCTACCTGCTCAAGGACGCCGACCCGGCGGACCTCGCGGCCGGCATCCGGGCGGCGGCGCGCGGTGAGACCTCATTGGCTCCCTCGATCGCGCAACGGCTGGTACGCCGCACGCTGCGTCCGGACACGTCCCTCTCTCCCAGGGAGCTGGAGGTGCTGGGGCTGGTTGCCGACGGGCTCTCCAACCAGCAGATCGGCGAGCGGCTGTTCCTCAGCCAGGCCACGATCAAGTCCCACCTGGTGCACGTGTTCGGCAAGCTCGGCGTCGACTCGCGCACGGCGGCCGTGGCCAGTGCGCGGGCGTCCGGGATGATCCGCTGACGAGGTGAAGGTGAGCCAATCCTTCGATGCACAAGGCAGTCCGGCCGCCTAGTCTTGGGGCCATGAAGCTCAACGAGACCCTCGAGTCCGCATTCAATGACCAGATCACCCTGGAGTTCGAAGCATCGCTGGTCTACCGCCAGCTGGCCATCGAGCTCGAGCTGAAGGACCTGCCCGGCATGGCCGCATGGCTGCGCCACCAGGCCGACGAGGAGATCGTCCACGCCAACAAGTTCATCGACCACCTCGCCGACCGGGGCAACCACCCGAAGATCGGCGGCCTCAGCGCCCCGACCGTGAAGGGGTCCTCCGTGCTGGAGGTGTTCGAGGCGGCCTACGCCCACGAGCAGCGCGTGTCCGAGAGCATTCGCGAGCTCTACCGGGCAGCGGAGAAGGAGGGCGACCTCGACTCCCGCCCGCTGCTCAACTTCTTCCTCGAGGAGCAGGTCGAGGAAGAGGCCACGGTCAGCGAGATTGTCGGTCGCGTCGAGCTGATCAACGAGGACGGCCCCGGCCTGCTCCGTCTCGACGAGGAGCTCGGCGCACGGCCGACCAGGTCGACCGAGGCCAAGTGACGCATCGCTCCGCCTGAACAACGGCGCCGCACCCCACTGGGGTTGCGGTGCCGTTCTCGTTCAGTGCTCTTCGGGGGCCCTGCCCAGCGCCCGGGACAGTGTGATGCGCAACGCGACCCGCTGTGGGTTCGGTCGCGGCACCTTGTAGCGGACCGCGTAGCGCTCCTCGGCCTCGCGCACGGACTCCGGGTCGTCCAGGACCCGGGCGACGCCTTCGAGTGACGCCCAGTGCCGGCCGTCGATCTGGCACACCGCGACGGGCGCGCCCTCGTCGTACGCCGCGATGTTGCGGGCCTTGACCGACGTGCGACTGGTGATGCCCCACGCGAACGCCCGGTCCGCGTCGAGCACGATCCCCATCGGGGTGACGTGCAACGTGCCGTCGGGGCGAGGGGTGCTCACCGTGCAGAGGTGGCGGGCCCGCCAGAAGGCAAGGTAGGCCGGGTCGTCGAGCAGGTCGAGTCGGGACATGACGTCATTCTCCCCGAAATACGAAGAACCCCCGCAGCCCGAAGGCTGCGGGGGTTCTTGCGAGTGAGGGTCTCAGAGACCGCGCACGTTGGTCGCCTGGGGGCCCTTGGGACCCTGGGCAACCTCGAACTCGACCTTCTGGTTCTCTTCGAGGTTCTTGAAGCCGGTGCCCTGGATCTCCGAGTAGTGCACGAAGACGTCGGGGCCTTCAGCCTGCTCGATGAAGCCGAAGCCCTTTTCGCCGTTGAACCACTTGACGGTTCCCTGTGTCATGTTGCTGCTCCCTTCTGGAGCGTAAAGCGGGGCCCTGCATGATGCGAAAGTCCCAATAAACTGATGATGCGTTCTGCCCGGGGCGGATCGTTGTCCGCAACACACGGTCATTGACGCTGATTCGGTCGGGCACCGACAGAACAACGCGGCCCGACGACGACAACGGTACGGGCAACGGAAGCGAATAGCGAATTTCGGCACGACATCGGCATGGCGTGTTCCGTATCACCCGAGGTGTAGAACGCGTCGAACGTGGGCACACGTGTTCCATCGGCGAGCCCACGGGGGAGCTCACCGCACCGACAGGAGGAACACCATGCTCGTCTGGACGACCATCATCGGCGGCATCGCCCTGCTCCACGTGATCGGCGTGTTGCTGCCGGCGGAGGAAGAGCCGCAGCCCCAGCCGATCCGCGTGCGCGACTGAGCCCCGGACTCGCCGAAGGGCTCGCTCAATGACACAACGAAGGCCCCGCCGATCGGCGGGGCCTTCGTCATTGCCTTGGCCGGATCAGGGGTGCAGGCCGTGCTCGGTGAGCGCGGTGAACGGGTCGACCGGCACGTCCGGGCTGGGCCGAACCTCGAGGTGCAGGTGCGGGCCGGTGACGTTGCCGGTGGCACCGATGTAGCCCAGCAGGTCCCCGGCTGCCAGCTCCTGCCCGACCGTGGACGTGATCGAGTTCTGGTGGCAGTACCAGAGCTGTGTGCCGTCGGCGAGCTCGACGACCGTCTTGTTGCCATAGGCACCGTCCCAGCCCGACTCGATCACGACGCCGTCGGTGACCGAGTGGATCGGGGTTCCGTCCGGCGCGGCGAAGTCAAGGCCGGTGTGGGTGCTGGACCACAGCGAACTGGTGGCGCCGAAGGTGCCGGTGAGGTGGTAGCCCGAGACGGGCAGCACCCAGGCCGGCGGAAGCGGTTCGAGGGTGACCGGCTTGGCGACGGACTTCGGCTTCGCGTCCGCGGAGACGGGGACGGGGGCCTGCGCGGCCACCTGCTTCCCGGCGGGAGCCTGGGCGGTGGCCGAGGCGGGGTGGGCCTGGCTCGGGGCGGCCAGCGAGGTGCTGACCAGGAGGACGCCGAAGGCGGCGCTGCGGGCAAGGGTACGGCGGAACTGTGGACGTGTAGGCATGCTCTTGTGGGTCACTCGCCGATCGCTGACCGCTGCGACTGCTTGCGTTGGACCTGCCCGGTGATCCGATATCGGTGACATGGACGGAGTCGGGATGGGCAGTGGTCGGCGTCCCGGTTCCGGCCCCGCTTGCGGCGTGCTAACAATTGCAAGCGGCGGCCCATCCAGTGGGCCATGTGGGCTTCGCTGGTTCAAATCAGGACATTCCGCCCGGTAACGCCGGTCACAGGAATTTTCCGGGCCCACGCCTGAGCGGCCCGGAAATGGCGAGGGAGATCACAACGCCCCGAAACCCGCCGGATCGCCGCGTCCTCGCTAGCCTGTGCAGGTGACTGAGCCGCTACGGATCGCGTTCGTGCCCGGCGTGACCCCCGACAAGTGGTCGCGCATCTGGCGCGAGCGCTTCCCGAGACTCCCGCTCGAGCTGGCCCTGGTGGAGGAGGCCGAGCAGCGTCTCGTGCTCGACGAGGGCCGCGCCGACATGGTCTTCGTCAGGCTCCCTCTCGACCAGGACGGCCTGCACCTGATTCCGCTCTACGAGGAGCAGCCGGTGGTGGTCGTGGCCAAGGACCACCCGGCCGCGGCGTACGACGAGGTGCCGCTGGCCGACCTCGCGAACGAGCAGCTGGTGGCTGGAGAGGTGCCGGGCTGGGCCGAGCTGGCGACCGCCACTCCCCTGGACTTCCCCGAGATGACGTGGAAGGACGCGTTCGAGGTGGTGGGCTCCGGCACGGGCATGGTCATCGTGCCGATGTCGGTGGCCCGGCTCCACCACCGCAAGGATGTGGTGCACCGGCCCGTGGTCGGCGTACCCCCGACGCGGGTGGGGCTGGCCTGGCCGCTCGGCGTGGACGACCCGCGGCTCGAGGAGTTCATCGGTGTCGTCCGCGGCCGCCGGGCCAACAGCTCGCGCAGCGAGACCGGCCTGCGGCCCGCCACGGGCAAGGCGGCCGAGAAGAAGCCGGCCCGGAAGGCGCCGGCCAAGCCGGTTGGCGGCAGGTCCGCCGCCGGAGCGGCGAAGAAGACCGGCGCACGCAAGGCGTCCGGGGACAAGCGCCGCACTCCCCCGGCCCGCAAGCGCCGACGTTGACCGTCGCACTTGTGCGCCCCTGTTGACGCCTTGCGCCCTGCCAGCAGGGTGCACGGCGTCATGGACGGAGCGTTACTCGGGCAGCGACTCGTGGAGCCAGGCACCGAGGACCTTGGCACTGTGGTCCACCAGGGACGGCCAGTCGACGGCGCCCTCGTCTGCGTTGTCCGAGACGTGCTTGACCACCCGCACCGGCACGCCGAACTGGCGGGCGGCCCAGACGACGGCGTAGCCCTCCATGTCGACCAGGTGTGCCCGCTCGGCAAGGCGTGACCGCACGAGAGGGTCGGTGACGAACGTGTCTCCGGTGGCCAGCACGACGGGTCCTTCACCCACGCGCAGCTCCTCCTGCGGGTCGTAGCCGAGTTCCCGGATCGCGTCGGCGTTGATGTCGTGGTTGAGGACGACACCCGGCTCGTGCAGTCCGGTCAGTCCGTCGCGCAGGGCCCCGGCCGTGCCGATGTTGATGACCTGCAGTCCGTCGGTGTCCTCGAACGCGGCCAGGGCGCGGGCCGTTGCGACGCCTGCGGCGGTCTTGCCCATGCCGGTGATCACGACAGGCAGCCCGTCGGGGACGTACGCCGCCTCCGCGGCAGTCGCGGCGACGATCAGGTAGGAGCTCACGCCCGAAGGCTACGAGTGGGTCCAGCCGGGAAGGTCAGGGGGTCGTCGTGGGAGCCGGCTCGAGCGCGAGCACGCAGGGGTCGGCCGGGTCGAGCGGCTGCCCGGTGGCCGCGTCGATCGGCTGCCCGGTCGCCGGGTCGAGGATGCAGGCCGGCGCGGCCGGCTCGACCGGGTCGGTGGGCGGCGTCGTCTCCGGGGGGTCCGTGGGCGTGGGTTCACTCGGTGTC
>NZ_LMGG01000004.1:706111-796397 GCF_001427925.1 Nocardioides sp. Root151 | reverse complement strand
CGACGGCTCGGTGGTGCCCGGGTCGGTCGGCTCCGACGGCTCGGTGGTGCCCGGGTCGGTCGGGTGGACGGGTGCGGTGGCGGTGCCGGGCGAGACGGGCGTGGGGTTGAGCTTCCCGGGCTCGGCGGCTGCCTCGTCCTTGGTCGCCCTCTTCTGGTCCGCGACCTTGCTGGCCCGGTGGTCGGTGGGCACCCGTGAGGCGAAGGGACCCATCGCGACCGGTCCGACGAGGTTGGTGTTCATCGCGGCGGAGACCGTCATCGTGGCGGGCACCGCCGACAGGTCGCCGTCGACGTACTTCTGCATGAGGCCCAGCACCAGGGCGACGTACGCCTGGGAGTGGTTGTAGCGGAACACGGCGGAGCGCCGGCCGGCGTCGGTGCCGAGGTCATCGCTGCCGGAGCAGAGGTAGACCGCTGCGGCGAGGGCCGCGTCGTCGATGTCCTGCGGGTTGCGCTCGCCGTCGCCGTCGGCGTCGACCCCCACGACCGACCACGTGGCCGGGATGAACTGCATCGGTCCGACGGCGCGGTCGTGCCGGGTGTCTCCGTCGAGCTGGCCAGCGTCGGTGTCGGTGATCCGGGCGGTACGGCGACCGTCGAGGGCGACGCCGATGATCGAGGGAGTGGCCAGCCCGTTGGCGTCGAGGGTGCTGCCGCCGTAGGTGCCGTGCGCGGACTCGACCCGGCCGATCGCGGCGAGGAGCTGCCAGTCCATGTGGCAGGTGGTGTCGGAGGCGTTGATCACCGAGGCCGCGCGCTGGTAGGCGCTGAGTGCGGGAGACGGAAGAGCCGTTCCGGTCGTCGAGGCGATCAGACTGACCCGTCCGTCGGTGCCGGCGTTGGCCGCGGGCGTCACGCTGGCCGGAGCCTCGAGTGCGACCTCGGGCACCGGGGGCGCTGCCTGGGCACGACTCGCACCGGTGTCGGCGCTGGCCGCGCCGGAGTCGGACGGGGCGTGCAGAGATCCGGTCACTCCGGTCAGGAGGGCCACCCCGAGCACCGCAGCGGGCATTGCGCGCGTGGACATCCGGACCAGTCCTGAGCGTGAACCGTTCATGGCAGAGTCGTCTCGTTAGTGTCGTGGCCCCCGTACACCTCAGACGAGGTCGCCGCTGACCCCGATCCTTGCACCGATTTCCCTTTTGAAAACGGGATCCGCAAGGAATTTGGCGCAGATTTGGTATGTAGGTGACAAGAAATCACCAGAACGGCCGCCGCAGGTTACTCTGCAGCGCTCACCGACGGGTCGAGAGCCGCCTGTGCAGCCCGTTGAGGACATCCCCCGGCTGGAGCCCGATCTCAGGCCAGGGACTCGAGCCAGGCGTCGTGCAGGTCGGAGAAATGACCGTCGCCGCTGGCGATCAGGTCGTCGGGAGAACCGTCCTCGACCACGTCCCCGTGCTCCATCACCAGCACCCGGTCGGCGATCTCCACGGTGGAGAGGCGGTGGGCGATGATCAGCGCCGTGCGGTTCTTGAGGATCGTCTTGAGGGCCCGCTGGACCAGTCGCTCCGACGGGACGTCGAGCGACGAGGTCGCCTCGTCGAGGATCAGCACGGCCGGGTTGGCCAGGAAGGCACGCGCGAAGGCGACCAGCTGCCTCTGCCCCGCCGACAGGCGACCGCCCCGGTTGGCGACGTCGGTCTCGTATCCCTGCGGCAGGGCCACGATGAAGTCGTGGGCACCGATGGCCCTCGTCGCGGCCACGACCTCCTCCATCGTCGCGTCGGGCTTGCCGAACCGGATGTTGTCGGCAACGGTGCCGCTGAACAGGTAGTTCTCCTGGGTCACCATGACCACACACCGGCGCAGCGTCTCGTCGTCGAGCTCGCGCACGTCGATGCCGTCGAGGCGGACTGCGCCGGAGACCGGGTCGTAGAACCGCGAGACGAGCTTGGCCAGTGTGGTCTTGCCGGCACCGGTGGTGCCGACGAGTGCCACCGTCTGGCCGGCCGGAACCTGCAGGTCGAGGCCGGGAAGCACCGCCACGCCCTCGACGTACTCGAACCGCACCGCGTCGAAGGTGAGCTCGCCCCGGGCATCGTCGAGCGGCACCGGTCGGGCCGGCTCGCCGACGGAGGGTTCTTCCTCGAGCACCCCGGAGAGCTTCTCGAGGGCGGCAGAGGCCGACTGGAAGGTGTTGTAGAACTGCGAGATCTCCTGCATGGGCTCGAAGAACTGGCGCAGGTAGAGCAGGAACGCCGCCAGGACGCCGACGGTGACCTCGCCGTGGAACGCGAGGTAGGCGCCGTAGAGCAGGGTGACCCCGATGGTCAGGTTGCCGATCAGCTTGATGCCCGGCATGAACCACGCCACCAGCCGGAAGGCGCGAAGGTTCGCCCGGCGGTACTGGTGGTTGATGTCGTCGAAGATCTCCTGGTTGCGGTCTTCGCGCCGGAACGCCTGGACCGCCCGGATGCCACCCATCGACTCCACGAAGTGGACGATGACCAGGGCGACCTTCTCGCGGGTGACCCGGTAGGTCTTGGCCGACTCCTTGCGGAACCAGTTGGTCAGCAGCATCAGGAACGGGAAGCACAACAGCGCGACCAGGCCGAGCTTCACGTCGAGCACGAGGAGCAGCACCGAGGTGCCGACGAGTGTCAGCAGCGCGGTCACGAGCCCGTCGAAGCCGGTCTCGAGCATCTCGTAGATCGCGTCGACGTCGGAGGTCTGTCGCGAGATGACGCGTCCCGACGTGTAGTCGTCGTGGAAGGCGGGGCTGAGCCTCTGGAAGTGCCGGAAGACCCGGCGGCGCAGCTCGAAGAGCATGTCCTGTCCGATGCGGCCGGAGATCACCAGGAAGATCTGGCGGGTGATCGCCTGCGTGATCGTCGCGAGGAGCACGATGCCGACGATCAGGTAGAGCGTGCCGGTCTCACCGCTCTCGCGGATCGGCGGGATGCCGCGGTCGATGCCCTCCTTGACGAGGTAGGGGATGGAGAGGCGGGCGGCGTTCTCGACGATGACGATGCCGACCACGATCCACAGCCAGGTGCGGTGCGGGCGCAGCAGGTCGCCCAGCAACCGTCGGGAGCGGTCACGCAGTCTGATGCTGGCGGCGTCGGTGATCTCGTCGGACCGGCCGTCGCCGGCGACTCCACGCCAGTCCTGCTGGCTGGCCCGCTCGAAGGGCTCCTCCTCGTTGCCCGGGTCTCGTGGGTCCGGCGTCGAGGTGTGGACCGGAGTGCTGGTCACGCGGGTGCCTCCTCGAGGGCATCGCTGTCGGACACGTCTGCCGCCAGCAGCTGGCGGTAGGCGGGCACGGTCGCCATCAGGTCGCTGTGCTGGCCGACGTGGGTGATGGTGCCGTCCTGGAGCAGCGCGACCTTGTCGGCGAGCATCACCGTGGACGCACGGTGTGCCACCACGATGCCGGTGGCGTCGGCGAGCACGCGCTGCAGCGCCTCTTCGACCAGCCTCTCGGTGTGTACGTCGAGGGCCGACAGTGTGTCGTCGAGCACCAGGATGCGTGGCTGGGCGAGGACGGCACGGGCCAGGGCCAGACGTTGCCTCTGGCCGCCGGACAGCGACATCCCCTGCTCGCCGATGCGGGTGTCGAGACCCCACGGAAGGTCGTGCACGAACCCCGCCTGGGCGACCTCGACGGCCTCGGCGATCTCGTCGTCGGTGGCGTCGGCTCGACCGAGCGTGAGGTTCTCGCGCGCACTCATCGAGAACAGGGTGGGTTCCTCGAACGCGGTGGCGACGATGGTGCGCAGCGAGGGCAGGGTCAGGTCGCGCACGTCGACGCCGTCGACGGTGATCCGCCCCGCGGTGACGTCGTAGAGCCGGGGCACGAGGGCGGTCATCGTGGTCTTGCCGGAGCCGGTGGCACCGACGACGGCCACGGTCTCCCCCGGCGCGATGTCGAGGTTGACGTCGCGCAGCACGAGCTCGTCGTCGTGCTGGTCGGGGAACCGGAAGTCGACGTGCTCGAAGCGAAGGTGGCCTCGGGGCCGTTCGAGGGTCTTGGTACCGGACACGATGGCGGGCTCGGCGTCGAAGATCTCGAGCACGCGGGCCGAAGCGGTCATCGCCTCCTGCGCCATGGCCAGGATGACGCCCAGTGAGGCGATCGGCCAGACCAACGACAGCATCAGCACGATGAACGCGACGAGGGTGCCGGGACTGAGGTCGCCACGGCCCACGCCGAGCGCGCCGAGCAGCAGCACCAGCGTGACCGCCAGGTTGGGGATCACCTCGAGGAAGGTCCAGAAGCGTGCGGAGAGGCGCACCTTGTCCATGGAGGTGGCGTGCAGGGTGCGGGCGGCGTCGTCGTACTGCTCGGAGACGTGGCGCGAGCGCCCGAACGACTTGATCACCCGGATGCCTACGGCCCCCTCCTCCGCCAGGGTGGCCAGGTCGCCCTGCTCGTCCTGCACCCGCCGAGAGACGACGACATAGCGCTTCTCGAACCGCATCGAGAGATAGATGATCGGCAGGGCTGCCGCGGCCACCACCAGGCCGAGCGGCAGGTACATGTGGAGCAGCACCCCGGTCACCACGATGAGCTGGGTGACGTTGATCAGCAGGAAGAGGAGCCCGAATCCGCTGAACCGTCGGATGCTGGAGAGGTCGGTCGTGACGCGTGAGAGCAGCTGCCCGGACTGCCAACGGCTGTGGAAGGCCATCGGCAGTCGCTGGAGGTGCTCGTAGAGGTCGTGGCGGATGTCGGTCTCGACGCCGAGCACGGCGTTGGACTGGATCCAGCGCCGCCAGAAGATCAGCATCGCCTCCAGGACGCCGAGTGCGAGTGCCAGCAGGCCCAGGGGCAGCACGGGGTCAATCTCGCCGTCCGCGATCGGGCCGTCGATGAGGGCCTTGGTCACCAGCGGGATCGCGATGCTCAGGCCCACCCCGCCGAGCGAGGTGCCGAGCATGACCGCGAGGGCGGGGACGTGCCGCCGGAGATAGCCGCGCAGCCGCCACAGGGAATGGACGCCGGCGGGCGGATGCGGCGCCGGCTGGGTGGGCTCGTGGTGCGATTCTGGGGACGTGGCGGAGGCGGTGGCTGACATCGGGCGCTGGCGGTTCCCCTCGTGGATTCTTGTAAGAACCAGATTACGCCCTGCCCCTGACAGCGCTCAATTCATTTTCCAGCGGGTCACCAGCTGGTCGACAGGGGCCGACCCTCGTGGAAACCTGCGGCCGACTGGACCCCGATCACGGCACGCTCATGGAACTCACCGAGCGAGGTGGCCCCCGCGTAGGTGCAGGCCGAACGCACGCCGGAGCAGATCTCGTCGACGAGGTCCTCGACACCCGGGCGCTGTGGGTCGAGGTACATCCGAGAAGAGGAGATGCCCTCCTCGTAGAGGCCCTTCCGGGCTCGGTCGTACGCCGACTCGGTCGACGTGCGGTTCGCCACGGCCCGCGCCGAGGCCATGCCGAAGGAGACCTTGAAGGCCCGTCCGTCGGAGTCGGTGAGCAGGTCGCCCGGGGACTCGTGCGTCCCGGCGAACCAGGAGCCGACCATCACGGCGGAGGCTCCGGCGGCCAGGGCGAGTGCCACGTCGCGCGGGTGCCGCACTCCCCCGTCGGCCCAGACGTGCTTGCCGTGGGTGCGGGCCTCGGCCGCACACTCGAGCACCGCCGAGAACTGCGGGCGGCCGACGCCGGTCATCATGCGGGTGGTGCACATGGCACCCGGCCCGACCCCGACCTTGATGATGTCGGCGCCGGCTTCGATCAGTGCCCGGGTTCCGTCGGCGTCGACCACGTTTCCGGCCGCGACCGGCACCCCGGGGTCGAGGGCACGCACGGCGCGCAGGGCCTCGATCATGCGTTCCTGGTGCCCGTGGGCGGTGTCGACGACGAGGCAGTCGACCCCGGCGTCGAGGAGCTCGGCCGCCTTGGCCGCGACGTCACCGTTGACGCCGATCGCCGCGGCGATGCGGAGCCCGCCGTCGGCGTCCACGGCCGGCGAGTAGAGCGTCGCACGCAGGGCCCCGGTGCGGGTGAGCACGCCGACGAGTGCGCCGTCGGCGTCTACCGCCACCGCCAGTGGCGCACGGGCTCCGTCGATCGCGTCGAAGGCAGCGCGCGGCTCGGTGTCGGCATGCAGGCGCACGAAGTCGGAGTTCATCACGTCACGCACCTGCGCGAAGCGGTCCACCTCTGCGCAGTCGGCCTCGCTGACCACGCCGACCGGGCGGTTCCCGTCGACGACGACCGCGGCCCGGTGGGAGCGCTTGGGGATCAGGGCGAGCGCCTCGGAGACGGTCTGGTCGGGACGCAGCTCGATGGGGGTGTCGAAGACAAGGTGGCGCGACTTCACGAAGCGGACCACGTCGGCGACGACCGGGATCGGGATGTCCTGCGGGATCACGGTCAGGCCGCCGCGGCGGGCCACCGTCTCGGCCATCCGCTTGCCGGCGATCGCAGTCATGTTCGCCACCACGAGGGGCAGCGTGGCCCCGGTGCCGTCGGAGGTGGAGAGGTCGACGTCGTACCGGCTGGCGACCGCGGAGTGCCGCGGGACCATGAAGACGTCGTCGTAGGTCAGGTCATGGGACGGCAGGGTGTCGTGGAGGAAGCGCACAGCGGTCGAATCTACCCGCCACCGCCCGAAACTCCGTAGGTGAGCAGCACGAGCCCGGTCTAGCCTTGCGGCCATGACCGAGCGCGCACTCACCTTCGGCGCGGCCGCCGCGGCGTACGAGCTGCATCGGCCGGACTATCCGCCCGAGATCGTGGACCGGGTGCTGGTCCATGCCGACGGTGACGTGCGCACGGCCCTCGAGATCGGCGCCGGCACCGGCAAGGCGACCCGGGTGTTCGCGGCGCGCGGCATCGCGGTCACGGCCACCGACCCGGACGCCCAGATGCTGGCCGAGCTGCGCCGCCACGTGCCCGAGTCCGTCACGGCACGTCAGAGCACTCTCGAGGCCTACCCGGAGGGCGAGGTCTTCGACCTGGTCTACGCCGCAGCCTCACTCCACTGGACCGATCCCGCCACCCGCTTCACCAGGATTGCCCGGTTGCTGCGCCCCGGCGGGGTGTTCGCATGCTTCGGCGGGCCGACCAGGCTGTCCGACCCCGAGGTGCGGGCGGCTGTCCGCGAGGCGAGGAGTCCGGTCCTGTCCGACGACCGGGCCCCCAGGCAGGAGGTCACGCCCGGGCAGGGAGGCCTCGAGTGGCCGGGCACCGAGCTGGCCGCGTCACCGATGTTCACCGACGTGGTGGCCGCCGTCGTGCCCCGGCGAAGTGAGGTCGCGGTCGACGACTACCTCGGTTACCTCTCGACGGTGTCGGCGTACCTGATGCTGAGCCGCCAGGACCGGGACGACGTCTTCGCGCGGATCCGCGCCGCCCTGCCGGAGCTGGTCGCGGTCAGCAGCGACCTGCGGATCCACCTGGCCCGCCGGGTCTGACGCCTAGCTGGCGCGGGCGGCGGCGAGCGCCTCGTCGGCGTGGACGTTCATGTTCAGCTCGCTGCTGATCACCTTCACGATGCTTCGGTCGCGGCCGATCACGAACGTGGACCGCTTGGCCTTGCCGATCAGCGACCGCTTGACGCCGTACGACGCGGCCACCTCGCCGCCGACGTCGGCCAGGAGCGGGTAGTCGAACCCGTGCTTCGCGGAGAACTCCGCCTGCTTCTCCATCCCGTCGGTGCTGATGCCGATGCGCTGCACCCCGGCCTCCGCGAACTCGGCGCCAAGATCGCGGAAGTGGCACGCCTCCTTGGTGCACCCGGCGGTCATCGCCGCCGGGTAGAAGAACAGCACGACGGGGCCGTCCTCGACGAGCGTGCCCAGGCGGCGCACCATGCCGTCCTGGTCGGGCAGCTCGAAGTCGGGGGCGGTCTGGCCTGCGGCAAGGGTCTTCATGGCACAAGTATCCCTAGAGTGAGTGTGTGGACTACGTGGACCCGGGCGACCCTGCTGCCCTCAAGGACCGGACTGCCGGCGCGTTCGCGAGTCTCTTCGGCCACCCTGCACAGCTGGTGGCCAGGGCGCCCGGGCGACTGAACCTGATCGGCGAGCACACCGACTACAACGGCGGCCGCTGCCTGCCGCTCTCGCTCCCCCACGCGACATACGTCGCGGCGCGGGCCCGCACCGACGACACCGTGCGGGTGCACAGCCTCACCCTCGACGACACCTGGACCGGGACCCTCGCTGACCTGCGGAGCGCCACCGGTTGGGCGGCCTACGCCGCCGGGGTGCCCTGGGCCCTCGAGCTCGAGCACGGCGTCGACCTGGTCGTCGACAGCACGGTCCCGCTGGGCAGCGGGCTGTCCAGCTCCGCGGCACTGGCCTGCTCCGTGGCCGTTGCGGTCGATGCACTGAGCGGGCGCACGCTCGACGACGTACGACGTCGGGAGCTCGCGGAGGCGTGCAAGCGAGTCGAGGCTGAGGTAGCGGGCGCCCCGACAGGCGGCATGGACCAGCTGGTGTCGATGCTCGCGCCGGCCGGCGAGGCGCTGTGGATCGACTTCGCGGACGGCTCCACGCGGGCGGTCCCGGTGCCCTGGCACGAGGCGGGCCTGGAGCTCCTGGTGATCGACACCGGTGTGCGGCATGCCCTGGGTGACGGGTCGTACGCCGCACGCCGACGGGAGTGCGAGGCCGCGGCGCACCTGCTCGGAGTGACCCACCTCGGGCGGGCGTCCGCCGACCGGTGGTCCGCCCTGCACGACGACGTGCTGCTGCGCCGGGCCCGTCACGTGATCAGCGAGTGCGAGCGCGTGGACACCGCCGACCAGGCCATCGTCGAGGGCGAGTGGGGCGAGCTCGGCGAGGTGCTCGACGCCTCGCACGCCTCGCTGGCCCACGACTTCGAGGTCAGCTGCGACGAGCTCGACGTGGCGGTCTCGACGGCCCGAGCCGCGGGTGCGCTCGGTGGCCGGATGATCGGCGGGGGCTTCGGCGGATCGGCGATCGCACTGGTCGACCGCGACCGCCTCGACGACGTGGCGGCGACCGTGGTGGCGGCGTACTCCGCACGCGGCTGGAAGGCCCCGACCTTCCTGCGGACCAGCCCCTCGGACCGCGCCGGAGTCATCGGCTGAGCATCGGGGCGAACGTGACGGAGGCGGTCTCCCTCCACGCCTCACGTCAAGAACTGCAGGTTCGCGCATCAACCGTCGACGGTTCGCGCATCAAGAATCCACGGTTCGCGTCAGAGGCCGGGAGGCGGGGCGAGTCCGGAGTCGCGCAGCTCGAGGTGGGCCAGCGCCCGGATCACCGCCGGGTCGCCCTGCCGCCAGGCACCTGCGGGATCGTCGCTGATCCGGGCCAGCACGTGCAGGGGCTGGTTGGCCAGGGCCCGCAGGGCGAAGAGGTCGATGTCGTGGGTGGAGTCGACGAACCAGCGTCCGGCGGTGGCGTTGCGGATGAAGCGGATCCGCGGCGGCAGGTAGAAGGCGCCCAGGAGGACGCCCGGTCCCAGGCCGAGTGACAGCCCCAGCTTCCAGGCCAGCACCCTCAGCGAGTGCTCGGTGCGGTCACCCGCGTCGGCCAGCTCCTGGGCCGACGCCTCCGCCTTCAGGAACGGCGAGGCGGCCGCGTCGCCCAGCAGCGGGATGGACCCGAGGGACTCGGCCGCCTCCCCCATGTTGTCGGCCAGCGACGTGGCGGCCCGCTGGGTGCGCTCGGTCGGCTTGGTCAGCTCCATCGTGGACTGGAACGTGCTCACGCCCTGCCAGATCCAGAACCCGACCCAGACCACGAAGAAGACGTCGGCGGCGATCTGGCGGGCTCGGCGCGGCCGGTGGTCGGCGTACGGCTTCATGCACGTATCCGATCACATGGGTAGGCGTACTCAGGTGAACTCGGGTAGCGAGGCGGGTACGGCGGGCCGTCATGCTGGGCAGAGTTGTCGTCATGAGCAACCAACTCCCCGCCAAGTCCACCAACGCCTTCTTCCTCCAGGCCGCGATCTCCTTCGGCATCGCCCTGCTGACCATGATCCTGGCGGTCTGCTACCTGCCGGTCGATCCCTGGATCCGCGCGTTCCTCGCCCTGGGCACGCTGTTCCTGACCACCTCGTCGTTCACCCTCGCCAAGTGCGTGCGCGACTCGCAGGAGAACCAGGCCGTCGTGGCCCGCCTCGACCAGGCCCGGGTGGACAAGATCCTCGCCGAGCACGACCCCTTCCGTCCGGCCGTCTGATCGACGCGCCTGACCCGCGAACTGCCCGGCGCGGGGGTCCGGGACAGGGAAGGGCCCCGGTCACCAGGTGGTGGCCGGGGCCCTCTCATGTCCCTGTCAATGGAGACAGGCTTCTGGTCAGCGGGTCACTTGAGCTCGGCGCTCGAGAGTCCCAGCAGGCGGCGCGCCACGATCAGCTGCTGGATCTGCTGCGTGCCCTCGAAGATGTCGAGGATCTTCGAGTCGCGCGACCACTTCTCGAGCAGCTCAGTTTCGCTGTAGCCGACACCGGCGGCCAGCTCGACACAGCTGAGGGTGATGTCGGAGCCGACGCGGCCGGCCTTCGCCTTGGCCATCGAGGCCTCCAGCGAGTTGGGCTTGCGGTTGTCGGCCATCCAGGCGGCCTGCATGGTGAGCAGCTGCGCGGCCTCCCAGTCGGCCTCCATCTGCAGGAACTTCGCAGCGGCGGCGGACTGGAGCTGCGCGGGCCGGTCGTAGTCGATCTCGACGCCGGCCTCCTCGAGCAGGCCGCGGGTCAGGTCGAGCGACGCGCGGGCACAGCCCACGGCCATCGCGGCGACCAGCGGACGCGTGTTGTCGAAGGTCGCCATCGCGCCGGCGAAGCCCTGCTTCACGTCGACCTCGGGCGAGCCGAGGAGGTTGGCGGCCGGCACCCGGCAGTCGGTGAACGTGATCACCGCGGTGTCGGACGCGCGGATGCCGAGCTTGTGCTCGAGGCGCTCGACGTTCATGCCGGGCGTGCCCTTCTCGACCACGAAGGACTTGATCGCGGCCCGACCGAGCGCCTTGTCCAGCGTCGCCCAGACGACCACGCAGTCAGCGCGCTCACCCGAGGTGACGAAGATCTTCTCGCCGTTGAGGACGTACTCGTCGCCGTCCTTGCGGGCGGTCGTCGAGAGGTTCGCGGAGTCGGAGCCGATGCCGGGCTCGGTGATCGCCATCGCGGCCCACGTGCCCTCGAAGCGCTTGAGCTGCTCGTCGTTGGCCACGGAGGCGATCGCGGAGTTGCCCAGGCCCTGACGGGGCATGGAGAGCAGCAGGCCGGTGTCGCCCCAGCACATCTCGGCCACGGAGAGCACCGAGGCCAGGTTGGCACCGTTCTTCACGGTCTTGTCGTCGCTGCTCTCGTCACGACGAACGCCGGTCGCACCGGCGCCCTCGGACGCACCGGACTCGGAGAGCCCGTCGATCATCGCGGCCAGCATGTCGAGTTCCTTGGGGTACTCGTGCTCGCCGAGGTCGTACTTGCGGGAGATGGGGCGCAGCATGTTCATCGCGACCTGGTGGGCCTGGTCGATGAGTGCGCGGTGCTTCTTGGGGGTTTCGAGATTGATCATGGTGTTCTCGCCAAGTCATGAGCCGGAGCTCAGACCAGGACGCCTCCTTCCACGAGGCTGACGGCCCGCAAGTCGCGGTACCAACGCTCCACCGGGTGCTCCTTGACGAAGCCGTGGCCGCCGAGCAGCTGCACGCCGTCGAGGCCGATCTGCATGCCCTTGTCGCCGCAGATCTTGCGGGCCAGGGCGACCTCGCGGGAGAAGTCCTTGCCCTGGGCGGCGCGTGCGGCGGCCTTGTAGGTGACCAGGCGCATCGACTGCAGCTCGATCGCGATGTTGGCCACCATGAACGCGACGCTCTGGCGGTGGCTGATCGGCTCACCGAAGGCGTGACGCTCGTTGACGTACTGGGTCACGTAGTCGAGCACGGCCTGCGCCGTACCGATCGAGAGTGCACACCAGGCCAGCCGCGACAGGCGGACGGCCTCGAGGTACGTCGACCCGTCGGTCGCGCCCAGGATCGCGTCGGCGGGGACCTTGACGTCCTGCAGGGTGATCTTGGCCAGGCTCGCGGCGCGCACACCCATGGCCGGGTCGCCCTCGACGAGCAGGCCCTCGGCCTTGGACTCGACCAGGAACAGCACGTTCTTGCCGTCAAGCTCGGCGCCGATGATGAAGAGTTCTGCCTGGGCACCGCGCGGCACGAGCGTCTTCACGCCGTTGAGCACGTATCCACCCTCGGCCCTGACGGCCTGGGTCGACGGCTTGAGGACGTCGAAGAGCACCTTCGACTCGTTGAGTGCGAGGGCTGCGGCCGGGACGTCATCACCGGTGAACTCGGGCAGGTAGGTCGACTGCTGCTCGTCGGTGCCCCACAGGGAGAGGGCGGTCGCGACCGCGCCGGGTGCGAGCGCGGCGACGGCCAGGCCCATGTCGCCCTTGGCGAGGGCCTCGGCCACCAGCGTGCCGGCCATCGCCGACCGCTCCTCGGAGATGCCACCGAGCTTCTCGGGGACGCCGAGGATCGGGAGGCCGATCTCGAGGGACGACTTGAGCAGGTCGTCGGGGGCCACGCAGGTCTCGTTGGCCTCGGCGGCCGCGGGACGCAGCGCCTCCGCGGCGAACTCCGAGACCACGTCGACCAGCATCTGCTCGTCGTCGGTAGGAGTCAGGTCGAACACGCCCTGGGCGTTGGCGGCGGGCACGCGGACGCCGTCGGCGCCCTTCTTGCCCTTCTTCGCGAACGCGCGGCCGGCCTGGCCGGCCACCTTGAACCCGCTGCGGGTCACGGTGAACACGGTCTGCTCGGTCTGCTTGCGCAGGCCCATGCGGTCGATGAGCTCGCTCTGGGCGAGCTTGTTGAGCGCGAGGACGGCATAGCCGATCGGGTCGCGCGACTCGCGGTTCGAGAGGCCGTGCTTGCCGCCCGGCGCCACCGCGTTCTTCGTTGCTCTGATCAGGGACATGTAGAAAATGTAACTCGGAGTTACACACCGCGCCACAATTTCGCGGTATGTCCCACGTCACGAGGCGGGAATCCGCGCCTCGGGCCCGCTCTCTACGATGTCCCCATGAGCTCGAACGCCGCCGAACCAGCCGTCCACGCGCCCCACGGGTCGCTCCCGGAAGGCGGGTCCGCGCGACCCATGACCCGGTGGGGAACCCCGGTCATGCACGCGCCGCAACAGCGGGTGACGTCGTACGACGACGACCTCCGCAGCCTGGTCGCCGACATGGTTGCCACGATGTACGCCGCCGACGGCGTGGGCCTGGCCGCCTGCCAGATCGGAGTCGACCTGGCCGTCTTCGTCTTCGACTGTCCCGACGAGAGCGGACGCCGCACGGTGGGCGTGGTCTGCAATCCCGAGGTGACCCTCCCCGAGGGCAAGGACCGCACCCTCGACGTCGCCGAGGAGGGCTGCCTGTCGTTCCCGGGGGCGTTCGTCGAGTGCGCCCGCCCCGACTTCGCGTCGGTCACCGGCACCGGGCTCGACGGCGAGCCGGTCTCCTTCGAGGGTGACGGCCTGCTGGCCCGCTGCCTCCAGCACGAGACCGACCACACGTTCGGCACGGTCTTCGGCGACCGGATCAGCGACCGGAACCGCAAGAAGCTCAAGAAGCAGCACGACAAGCTGGTCGAGGACTACCCGGCCGACTGGCCGGTCGGCGCCAAGCCGGAGTCAGATGCCCAGGAGTCGCCCGCTGGTTGAGGAGGCGCGCCAGCGCCGTCTCGAGACCACCGCGGTCAACCCAGCATGATCGCGAGCTGGTGGCCGATCCGCTGGAAACCGAGGCGTTGCGCCACGTCCTCCGACGCCGTGTTGCCGACCCGGCAGCGCCACTGCGGGACCAGCGCCTCGTTCTGCGAGACCTGAGCGGCCCGCGCCGCTGCCGCCGCCGCGTAGCCCATGCCGCGCCACTGCGGATCGGTGAGGACGCCGAGCTGGGCCAGGTGCTGGCCCCAGCGTTCGTAACCGGCCACGGCCGCGACCTTGCCGTCGGGTCGTCGGGCGGCGACCCTCGCCGGCATGTCGATCAGCCCGCTCTCGTCCCACTCCTCCTGCGTGCAGTGGTCGCGCAGCATGTCGACGTTCTGCACGGGCCCGACCGCCACCTCGATGCCGGTCGGCACCAGCACCCGCTCGACGTACGACAGGCTGGCAGAGCCGAGCGGCTCGGGCTGCAGTCCGTGGAGGACGGTGAGGACCGCCTCGACGTCGGCGCGATGTTCGGGGGCCAGTGTCTGGAGCCGTTCGATCGCCTCCGGCGTGCCGACCGCGACCTGCGCTCCCTCGAGGGTCACGACCACGAGCGAACCCGCGTCGTCGCGGCCGAACGTGTGGCTGCCCGGCTCCGCGAACACCTCGACCGGCACGTCGAACTCCCCCGCCCAGCCGTCCCTGATCTGCTGCAGGGTCGACGCCGCGAGAGAGTGAGTCATCGACTCATCGTGACACGAGGACAAAGTCCGATGATCGGCAACCCTTTGCCGCGCGGCGCCGGACCGGACTCGACGAGCTGCCCCACTGCTCAACGTCGCGGCCGGCGACCTGCGCTCCACCGACTGTCACGCACAACGTCCTTCGCCGGGGTTGCCAGAGTGACCGCAGTGCAGGACGTCCGGCACAACGTCCTGCGTCAGGGTTGTCGCAGGGACCGGGGTGCAGGACGCACCGAGAGCCTCAGCGGCGGGCGGTGACGTAGCAGGCGACGGCGGTGGCCGCGGCGACGTTGAGCGAGTCGATGCCCTCGCGCATCGGGATGATCGCGCGACGGTCCGCGGACCTCTCCCAGCGAGCAGAGAGTCCGTGTCCCTCTCCGCCGAGCACGAGGGCCACCTTCTCGACCTCGGCGACGGCGTCCTCGATGGCAGTGGCGTCGTCGGCCAGGGTCAGCGCGACGGTGGTGAACCCGCGTGCCGACAGGGCCGGCAGCGCGTCGTACCAGTCGTCGAGGCGGGTCCACGGAGTGGTGAAGACCGCACCCATGCCCACCTTGATCGATCGGCGGTAGAGCGGGTCCGCGCAGCGGGGGGCGAGCAGGACCGCGTCGAAGCCGAGCGCCGCACCACTGCGGAAGATCGCTCCGACATTCGTGTGGTCGACGATGTCCTCGAGCACCAGCACCGAGCGGGCTCCTTCCAGCACGGCGTCGAGCGTCGGCAACGGCGTACGACGCAGCGAGGCCAGGGCACCACGGTGCACGTGGAAGCCGGTGACCTGCTCGGCGACCCGCTCCTCCATCACGAAGCAGGGCGCGTCGGTCGTCTCGAGGATGTCGGCCAGGCCGTCGAGCCACTTGGGCGCCATCAGGAACGATCTCGGCGCGAAGCCGGCCTCCACTGCACGACGGACGACCTTCTCCCCCTCGGCGAGGAACAGGCCGTTCTCGGTCTCGAGGTGCCTGCGCAGCTGCACGTCGCGCAGGTCGCGGTAGTCCGCCAGCCGCGGGTCGGCCGGGTCGTCGACGTGGTGGACCTCAGCCACGCCCGTAGTGCTCCGGCCGAGCCACCGCCACGACCTCGCCGATCACGATGATCGCCGGCGGCTTCACCGACTGCGCCTCGATGTCTGCGGCCAGGGTGCCGAGCGTCGAGAGCACGGTGCGCTCCTCCGGCATCGTGCCTTCCATGACCACGGCCACGGGCGTGTCGCTCGCACGGCCGCCCTCGACCAGCGCCGTGGCGATGTGCGGTGCGTTCTGCACGGCCATCAGGAGCACGACGGTGCCCTGCATCTGCGCGACCGCGTCCCAGTTGACCAGCGACTCGGGGTGGCCGGGCGGCAGGTGGCCCGAGATCACGGTGAACTCGTGGGTGACGCCGCGGTGGGTGACCGGGATGCCGGCCCGGGCCGGTACTGCGATCGACGAGGACAGTCCCGGGACGACCGTGACCGGGACACCGGCGGCGTTGCAGGCGATGACCTCCTCGAAGCCACGGCCGAACACGAAGTTGTCGCCGCCCTTGAAGCGGACGACGCGCTTGCCCTCGAGGGCGCGCTCGACGATCACCTTGTTGATGAACTCCTGGCTGGCCGAGCGACCACGTGGCAGCTTGGCCACGTCGATCAGCTCGGTGTCGGGCGACAGCTCGTCGAGCAGCTCGCGCGGGGCGAGCCGGTCGGCCACGACGACGTCGGCCGAGGCCAGCGCGTTGCGTGCAGCCAGGGTGACCAGCTCGGGGTCGCCGGGCCCGCCGCCGACCAGCACGACCCCGGGGGTGCGGTCGTGGTTGGCGGTGATCAGCCCCTCCCGCAGGGCGTGCATGATCTCGTCGCGCACCTGCGCCGACTGGCGCGGCTCGCGGTTGCCGAGCACGGCGACGGTCACGGTGCCGTGGTGACCGGTGGCCGGCGTCCACGCGGTCGCCTCACGGGCGTCGTCGCTGCGCACGCAGAAGATGCGGCGTTCCTCGGCGGCGGCAGCCACGGCCGCGTTGGTCTCGGCGTCGTCGGTCGCCGCGATGGCGTACCACGCCTCGTCCAGGTCGGACTCCACGAAGCCGCGCAGCTCGATGGTGATCTCGGCGCCGAGGCCCTCGATGGCCGGGGTGACCTCGGGCGAGACCAGGTGTACGTCGGCACCCGCAGCGATCAGTGCGGGAACCCGCCGCTGGGCCACGTGCCCGCCGCCGACCACGACCACCTTGCGGCCGGCCAGCCGCAGACCCGAGGGGTAGGGGACGAAGTCGCGCATCATGCGTCCTTGTTCGCCACACCGGCGGAGTCGAAGGTGGCCATCTCGTCGAGGATCAACGCGGCCGAGCGCACCAGCGGGAACGCCAGTGCGGCACCGCTTCCCTCGCCGAGGCGCAGGTCTAGGTCGACCAGAGGGCGCAGGCCGAGCTTCTCGAGCGCGGTGCGGTGACCGGGCTCGACGCTGCGGTGGCCGGCCAGGCAGTAGCCGATGGAGTCGGGCGAGAGCGCCTGGGCGACCAGGGCTGCGGAGCCGGCGATGACGCCGTCGAGGATCACCGGGAGCCGGCGGGCGGCGGCGCCCAGGATGAAGCCGACCAGACCGGCGTGCTCGAGGCCGCCGACCTCCGCCAGCACGTCGACCGGGTCCGCGTCGGCGGACAACCGGGCGACCGCGTCGGCGACGACCCGGGTCTTGAGGGCCAGCGTCTCGTCGTCGATGCCGGTGCCGCGACCGGTGACCACCTCGGCCGGGGTGCCGGTCAGGGCGGCGAGCAGGCAGGCCGACGGCGTCGTGTTCCCGATGCCCATGTCACCGGTGAGCAGCACGTCGTGCCCGGCGTCGGCCAGCAGGTTGGCGACCTCGATGCCCACCGAGATGGCCTGCTCCGCCTCGTCGCGGGTCATCGCCGGGCCGACGCTGAGGTCCCCGGTGCCGCGGCGTACGTTGCGGGCCAGCACGACCTCGTCGCCGGCGATCTCGGAGGCGACACCGACGTCGACGACGCGTACGACGGCACCGCAGGCGCGGGCCAGGACGTTGACCGCGGCTCCGCCGGCGCGGAAGTTCTCGACCATCCCGACCGTGACCTCCTGCGGCCACGGCGAGACACCTTGGGCCAGGACTCCGTGGTCACCGGCGAAGACGGCCACCGCGGGTGCGGCCGGGGCGGGCGGTGGGCAGGTGCCGGCGATCCCGGCCAGCTGGATCGAGACCTCCTCGAGCACGCCGAGTGCACCGGCCGGCTTGGTGAGCTGGGCCTGGCGGTCGCGGGCCTGCTGCGCGGCCTCTGCCGACGGCGGGCGGATCGCGGCGAGGGTGGAGTCGAGGAGTGTCCGTGGGGAGTTCACCGGGCCATTCTTATGGATTCCCGGACATCGCGCTGACCCGGCGGGTCGCCTTCCACGTGGCGGACTGGGCTGTCGTACTAAGTTCGGGGCATGAGCATCGAACGCCCCGTGACCCCGAATCCCTACGACCTGCTGCCGCAGACCGCGTCCTTCGCGCTCACCAGTGCCGACGTCACCGACGGCCAGCCGCTGAAGGACGACCAGGTCGCTGCCCTCGGCAACACCTCGCCACAGTTGGCCTGGAGTGGTGCCCCGGAGGGCACGAAGTCCTTCGTGGTGACCTGCTTCGACCCGGACGCACCGACGCCGAGCGGCTTCTGGCACTGGGTGCTGGTCGACGTGCCGGCCGACGTCACGTCCCTCGACGCCGGCGCCGCGTCCGGTGACCTGCCGGGCAACGCCTTCCACGTGCGCAACGACGGCGGCGACGCCGGGTTCATGGGTGCCGCGCCGCCCGAGGGCGACCAGGTGCACCGCTACTACTTCGTGGTGCACGCGGTCGGCGAGGAGTCCCTGGGCGTCGACGCCGACGCCTCACCCGCCGTCGTCTCGTTCAACCTGGCCTTCAAGACGCTGGGTCGGGCGATCGTCCACGGCACCTACCAGCACTGACGAAGACTGGTCAGGACTGACGCTGCAACTCGTGGAGCCGTGCCCGAGGCGTGAACCCGAAGTCGGCGTTCGTGCGCTGCATCGCGTGGTTGTCGGGCTCGGTCCACGTGTGGATCGCCCGGCGCTCGGGGTGCTCCCGGCGTACGACCTCGAGGGTGGCCAGCTTCAGTGCGGTGCCGAGGCGGTGACCGCGGTGCTCCGGCATGACCAGGGTGTCGTCCTGGAGCACGAGGTCACCGCCGCGCGGCAGCATCAGCATGGAGTAGCCACCCATCACGCCGTCGTCGCGGCGCCGGGCCGCGGCCACGATCGGGATCCAGCCCTGCGCAAGACGTGACTCGCCGGTGCGCAGCCGCTCCTCGTCGAAGACGACGGCCTCGATGTCCATCTCGCCGGTCGGCACGTCGTTGGCCATCTGGGTCCGCATGGCGCAGAACTGGGCGACGTGCTCGTCGGGGCACCGCTCACCCCAGAGCACGATCTCGTACGCCGACCCGGCGCCCGCCGAGGCCGCCTCCAGGTGGGAGACGTCGGCCGGCAGGTCGAGCACGAGGTGGTCCTCCTGGTGGACGCTCTCGAACCCCAATGTGCGGCCGAACCGCGCACCCGGGCTGCTCTCGAAGGCAACGCCCCGAGGAACGTGCATCTCCACGCACGAGGTCGTGCGGCCGTGCTCGGCGCAGATCTCCTCGACGCGGGCGAAGAGCGCCCGGCCCACCCCCGTACGCCGAGCGTGCGGTCGCACCACGAGCTCGACCTCGGCCAGGTGCGTGTTGTCCTTGAGCGGCAGGCCGACCTCCGCGGTGCCCACCCACGCTCCATCGACCACCGCGGCCAGCCGGGTGGCCCGCCGGTAGGGGTTGTCAGGCTGCAGCACGGACTTCTCGAACGACTCGTAGGTGCGCTCCCAGCCGTCGGGCAGGTCGTGGTGGATCACCTCCTGCTCGACGGCGAAGAACTCCCGCCGGGCAGCATCGTTGCGGACGTCGATCTCGATGATCTCCATGCCCGCCACACAATCGGTCACGCTGGCGTCACGCAACCAGTTTTTTCAATGGGCCGAGCGTTCAATCGGCCGAGCGTTCAATGTGCCGAGCGTTCAATCGGCCGAGCGTTCAGCGGTCGGCGTACTCCCCCGGCGGGACGCCGACAAGATCGGTGAACTCGCGGGTGAAGTGGGCCTGGTCGAACCATCCGAGGCGGGCGGACAGGTCGGCCAGGTCGGCGTACTCCCCCGCATCGATCAGCGTGACCGCGTCGTGCAGGCGGTGACGGCGCAGCACCCACTTGGGCCCGACACCGACGTAGCGCCGGAACAGCCGCTGCAGGGTGCGCACCGAGACGTGGAAGCGCTCGGCCACCTGCTCGACGGTGACCAGCGACGAGTCGGCGACAAGACCGGCCACGATGGCGATCACCCGGTCGTACGCCGGATCGGGGGCGGGCAGTCGCTCGAGCAGGAAGGCGTCCATGACCTCGGCCCGCACCGCGTCGGAGCTCTCGCCCAGCACGTCGCGCAGCAGGTCGTCGGCGGCAGCACCGAAGACGGCCCGCAGGGACTCCACCCGGTCGGTCCACCCGCCGACGTCGTCACCCGTCCAGGCGCCGAACCCACCCGGGCGGAACTTGATGCCGAACGAGCGCCCCTCGCCGGACAGCGGTATCGAGAACCTGCGGGTGACCACCCCGTGCACCAGGGCGGCGGGCATCTCCAGCCCGTGGTGCGGCGTCGTGCCGGACTCGACGGTGACGTGGACGGCCGGGTGCGGCACGACCTCCGAGAGGTAGGTCGTCCCGGTGGGCAGGTTCCACGCGACGGTCCAGTAGTGCTCGATCCACGGGTCCAGTCGTGGGTCCGGCGTGGGCCGCGACAGGTCGGCGTACCGCGCGAACTGGTCGGGCCTCAGGATGCCCGCATGGGTCGACGTGGCCGGACGACGGGCATCGGGTGGGAGGCCGCGGCGACCTGTCGCGTTTTTCCAAGAGCCCATGGCCCCAGCCTAGGGAGCATGGGTGACATGACCACCGAACAGAAGACCCCGACCGTCGACCCGATCCCCGCCGGCTACACCAGCCTCACGCCGTACTTCTGCTGCCGGGGCGCAGCGGAGGCGATCGACTTCTACACCGCCGTGCTCGGCGCGACCGTCATCAGCCGCATGGAGGCACCCGACGGCACGATCGCGCACGCCGAGCTCGAGGTGGCGAACGGCCGCATGCAGCTCAGCGACCCCGCACCAGACCACAATCTGGCCGCCCCCGACGGCGGTGACGTGGTCAGCCGAAGCACCGTCTTCTACTGCCCCGACGTCGACGCGGTGCACGCCGCCGCGATCGACGCCGGCGCGAAGTCGTACGGCGAGCCCGACACCTTCGTGACCGGTGACCGCTACGCCGCGTTCCTCGACCCCTTCGGCCACCGCTGGGCCGTGATGACCCGGGTCGAGGACGTCGACCCGGACGAGGCCGAGCGACGGGTCAATGCGTGGCTCGAGGAAGAGAGCCGCTGACCCGACCGCCCGGCCTGTCCGAACTCGGCCTCAGCGTGAGACTGCGGCCAGCATCGACGCGAAGTCGGGGGTGTCCTCGGGGTTGTCGATGGTCACCTTGACCGGTCGGGTGGCACGCGTCGGCTGGCCGGCGCCGAGCAACGCCACCAGCTGGTTGGCGGCCTTGCGGACCCGAGTGTCGAGCGCGCCGCCGGCGGTGCTGCCGAAGTCCTCACTCGCGGCGAACACCGCGGTGGGCACGACGACCGCCTTGAGGTAGGCGAACAACGGCCGTAGCGCGTGCTCGAGCACCAGGGAGTGCCGGGCTGTCCCGGCAGTCGCTGCGACCAGCACCGGCGTACCTTCCAGCGCATCGTTGTCGACGGCGTCGAAGAACATCTTGAACAGGCCGCTGTACGACGCGGTGAACACCGGGGTGACCGCGATCAGGGCGTCGGCCCGCGACACCGAGGCCAGGGCCTCCTCGAGGTCACCGGTGGCGAACCCGGTCAGCATGAAGTCGGCCAGGGCGTGGGCCAGCGGGCGCAGCTCGATCACGTCGAGCACCACCTCGTGGCCGCGCTCGGTGAGCAGTCGCACCGACTCGTCGGCGAGCCGGTCGGCCAGCAGGCGGGTCGACGACGGGTCGCTGAGACCGGCGGAGACGACGGCGATCTTGAGGGTCATGCGGACACCTCCTCGGGTGACTTGCCGGTGACGTCGTCAGCGGCGTGGACGGTGGTGGACTCGCGCGGGCCGCCGGCGGCAGCCACGAGGGACTCGTGGGTCGGGGCGTCGGGCACGTGGGCCGGCTTGAGGGCGGCGAACTCCTTGCGCAGGACCGGCACGACCTCCTCGCCGAGGATGTCGAGCTGCTCCAGAACGGTCTTCAGCGGCAGGCCGGCGTGGTCCAGCAGCCACAGTTGGCGCTGGTAGTCGCCGACGTACTCGCGGAAGCCGAGGGTCTGCTCGATGACCTGCTGCGGCGAACCCACCAACAGGGGCGTCTGCTGCATGAAGTCCTCGAGCGAAGGGCCGTGGCCGTAGACCGGGGCGCGGTCGAAGTAGGGCCGGAACTCGTTGATCGCGTCCTGGCTGTTCTTCCGCATGAAGACCTGGCCGCCGAGCCCGACGATCGCCTGGTCGGCGGTGCCGTGGCCGTAGTGCTCGAAGCGCTGGCGGTAGAACCGCACCATCTTGGCGGCGTGCGAGGACGGCCAGAAGATGTGGTTGTGGAAGTAGCCGTCGCCGTAGTACGCGGCCTGCTCGGCGATCTCGGGAGACCGGATCGAGCCGTGCCACACGAACGGCGCGACGCCGTCGAGCGGGCGTGGGCTGGAGGTGAAGCCCTGCAGCGGGGTGCGGTGCTTTCCCTCCCAGTCGACCGACTCCTCGCGCCACAGCTTGTGCAGCAGCGCGTAGTTCTCGACCGCCAGCGGGATGCCGTCGCGGATGTCCTTGCCGAACCACGGGTAGACCGGGCCGGTGTTGCCTCGGCCCATCATCAGGTCCACGCGGCCCTCGGCCAGGTGCTGCAGGTAGCCGTAGTCCTCGGCGATCCGTACCGGGTCGTTGGTGGTGATCAGCGTGGTCGACGTGGAGAGCACGATGCGCTCGGTCTGGGCCGCGATGTTGGCCAGGAGGACGGTCGGGTTCGCGGGCGCCACGAAGGGCGGGTTGTGGTGCTCGCCGGTGGCGAACACGTCGAGGCCGACCTCTTCGGCCTTCTTCGCGATGGCGACCGTGGCCTTGATCCGCTCGTGCTCGGTCGGGGTGTGACCGGTCGTCGGGTCGGTGGTCACGTCGCCGACGGTGAAGATACCGAACTGCATCACAGGCTCCTCAAGTAGTTGAATATGCAATCACATGGTCCAACCGGAGTGGCCGGACGGATATTCCCACGCGGAACCAGTCGAGCGACACGGCCGTCGTACTGACATGAAGAGCTTCCTGATGGCCGCGATGACCGTGTTCCTCCTGGCCGGCTGCGGCACCGGCGACGACACTGCCGGCACGGATCCCGACCAGGACCCCACCGCGACGCCGACCGACGGCATCACCGAGGTGAGCACGCCGGAGACGCGCCTGCTAGACGCCAGGGAGGACTGGAAGAACGCCGGCATCGACCACTACCGCTGGCGTTATGAACAGCTCTGCTTCTGTCCCCCGCTCGACATGCGGATCGAGGTGCAGGGCGACGCGATGGTCGACGCCACCAACCTCGCCGCACCCAAGGCCGAGGCAACGCCCGAGATCGCCACCATGGAGGACCTCTTCGACCAGGTCGAGACCGCACTCCGCGACTCCGCCACGGTCCGGGTGACCTACGACCCGGAGACCGGCGCCGTGCGCTCACTCAAGGTCGACCACATCACGAACGCGGTCGACGACGAGTACACGATCAAAGTGGTTGGCGTGACACCTCGCTAGGTGAAAGGATCCGGGGTCGCCCACGACTGCCCGGAGGTCACATGCTGTACGTCGCCATCGCGACGCGTGCCTTCCGGCGCTACTCCACCTACGTCCTGGCGACGGCAGCGGGCATCTTCACCAACTGCGTCTTCGGGATCATCAGCTGTTTCGTCTACATGGCGGTCTGGGAGCAGCGTCCCGACGCCGGCGGCTACGACGTCACCGATGCCCTGACCTACGTGTGGCTCGGGCAGGCCATGCTGATGACCGTCGGCATGTTCGGCGGCGGCTCCCCCGACGACCTCGCCGACCGGATTCGCAGCGGCGACGTGGTGATCGACTTCTATCGTCCGGTCGGCCTGCTCGGCTGGTATCTCGCGGCCGACCTCGGGCGAGCGGCGTACCACCTGCTGACCCGTGGGGTCGGTCCCGCGATCGTGGGTGCCCTGCTCTTCGACCTCCGGTTTCCCCGCGGGCCGTTCGCCTGGGTCGCCTTCATGCTGGCGGTGCTGCTGGCGGTGGTCGTGAGCTTCGCGATGCGCCTGCTGGTGGCGATCACGTCGTTCTGGCTCTTCGACGAGGCCGGCCCACGCACGGTGCTCATCGTGATGAACTCCTTCTTCACCGGCCTGACCGTGCCACTCGTCCTGTTCCCCGGTGCGCTGCGCGACCTCGCGATGGCGATGCCCTGGGCCGCCATGCTGCAGATCCCGGCAGACATCTGGCTCGGCCAGCGGGCCGGTGCCGAGGTGTGGCTGGGCCTCGGCTTCGCGGCCGCCTGGAGTGCCGTGCTGATGCTGGCCTGCCTGGCGCTTCTGCGGGTGGCCGAACGCCGGGTGGTGGTCCAGGGTGGTTGACAGCACGCACGTCGTCGACGGGTGGACCGGGTACTGGCGGATCGCTGCCATGTGGGTGCGCGCCTCGATGACCTATCGGGTGTCGTTCTGGATGATGACCGTCGCCGGCTTCGTCATCGGGGCGCTCGACTTCATCGGCATCTGGATCCTCTTCCACACCATCGACTCCATGGGCGGGTTCAGCCTGCGGGAGGTCGCCTTCCTCTACGGGGCGACGGGGATCGGGCTCGCGTTCGCCGACATGTTCGTGGGCCGCATCGAGAGACTCGGCCAGATGATCCGCATGGGTGACCTCGACACGATGATGGTGCGCCCCGTGCCCTTGCTGGCACAGGTCTGCTCCAACGAGTTCGCCCTGCGTCGACTGTCCCGGATCCTGCTCTGCACGATCGTCACGGGCTGGGCGAGCCTGTACGTCGAGTGGACGCCGATGCGCCTCCTGGTCATGGCCGGCATGCTGACCGGCGGGGCGGCGATCTTTTGCTCGATCTTCGTCATGCTCGCCTGCATCCAGTTCCTGACTGCCGACGGCGTCGAGTTCGCGAATGCCTTCACCTACGGGGGAAACACCATCACCCAGTACCCGTTGGCGATCTTCCCCGGCGAGGTGGTCAAGGCACTGACCTTCGTGCTGCCACTCGCCTTCGTGAACTGGTATCCCGCGCTGTTCATCCTGGGTCGCGACGACCCGTTCGGGATGCCCCAGTGGTTCCAGTTCCTGAGCCTCCTCGTGGGTGCGGCGATGCTCTGGCTGACCACGTTCGTGTGGCGCTCCGGCGTCCGCCACTACCGCTCGACGGGAAGCTGAGATGTCTCTGATCGAAGTGCGTGACCTCGGCCGCACGTTCACCGTGCGCAAGAAGGCCGGCCGGCTGCGGCGTACCAGCCATGACGTCGAGGCCGTGCGTGACCTGTCGTTCTCGATCGACGCGGGCGAGATGGTCGGCTACATCGGCCCGAACGGGGCGGGCAAGTCGACCACGATCAAGATGCTGACCGGCATCCTGGTGCCGTCGTCCGGCTCGATCAGCGTGGCCGGGCTCGACCCGTCCCGACGCCGCACCGAGCTGGCCCGGCGCATCGGCGTGGTCTTCGGGCAGCGCACCACCCTGTGGTGGGACCTGCCACTGCGTGACTCCTTCGACCTGCTGCAGAAGATCTATCGCACGGACCCGGCACGCCATCGAGAGAACCTCGACGAGTTCCTCGAGTTGCTCGACCTCCACGACCTGCTCGACACCCCGGTGCGCCAGCTCTCACTCGGCCAGCGGATGCGTGGCGACATCGTGGCCGCTCTGCTGCACGACCCCGAGATCCTCTATCTCGACGAGCCGACCATCGGCCTCGACGTGATCAGCAAGGGCCGTCTGCGCGAGTTCCTGCGCGCCCTCAACGAGCGCCGCGGCACGACCCTGCTGCTGACCACGCACGACCTCCAGGACATCGAGGCGCTCTGCGACCGCGTGATCGTGATCGACCACGGCACCGCTGTCTTCGACGGAAGCCTCGCCGGGCTGCACCAGCGCGGCGGGTCACGACGCACCCTGGTGGTCGACCTGGTCGACGAGGCGCCGCCGATCGCGATCGACGGCGCCGAGGTGGTCAAGGTCGAGGGCCCGCGGCAGTGGCTGGCGTTCCCCACCGAGGCCAGTGCGGCACCGATCGTGGCCGCCGTCGCTGCGGCGTACGACGTGGCCGACCTGTCCCTGCGCGAGCCGGACATCGAGGACGTCATCCGCACGATCTACGCCGGTGCAGGGAGAATGAGCCCATGACAGAGCTGACCCCTGAGCAGACCGAACGAGTGCTGGCCCTGGCCAGGGACCTGGCCCGCGCCGGCGAGACAACGCAGCTCCTGGAGTTCCTCGACCACGGCCTCCCGGTCGACGCGACCGACGCCGGGGGCAACACATTGCTGATGCTGGCCGCCTATCACGGTCACGCGGCCACGGTGTCGGCACTGGTCGAACGAGGCGCCGACGTCGACCAGCGCAATGACCGTGACCAGTCCCCGGTCGCCGGCGCGCTGTTCAAGGGGGCCGACGACGTGGTGGCGGTGCTGGTCACGGCCGGCGCCGACCTCGATGCCGGTACGCCGACCGCCCGCGCGGCCGCCGAGCTGTTCGGCCGCACCCACCTGCTCTGAAATCAGGTACTCCCTGACGTTTCGGTCCGAGGGACCGAAACGTCAGGGAGTATCGCTGGGTCAGGCAGGGGTGTTGTCCGGGTTGGGGTCACTGTCGCCGAGGTTGCCGGCCTTCAGCGCCTCGATCGCCTTGCGGACACCTTCGCCGTACGCCGGGTCGGCCAGCGTGCAGTGCTCGATGTGCTTCTCGACCGACGTCTCGGACGCACCGTCGATGGCGCGGGCCGTGTTCTCGAAGAGCACCTGCTGCTGCTCGGCACTCATCAGGCGGAACAGGTCACCGGGCTGCTCGAAGTAGTTGTCGTCGTCCTCGCGGAAGTTGAACCGGTCGGCAGTCGACCCGATCGCCTGTGCGGGGTCGGCGTACGCCGGCTGTTCCTGCCAGCGCCCGAAGTTGTTCGGCTCAATGCCGGGCACGCCACCCTGGTTGCCGTCGACGCGCATGGTGCCGTCGCGGTGGTAGGTGTTCAGGCTGGGCGCGCCCTTGGGGAAGTTCACCGGGATCTGGTGGTGGTTGACCCCGAGGCGGTAGCGCGCCGCGTCACCGTAGGAGAACAGGCGGCCCTGGAGCATGCGGTCGGGCGAGAAGCTGATGCCGGGCACCAGGTTGGCCGGGGTGAAGGCGGCCTGCTCGACGTCGGCGAAGTAGTTCTCCGGGTTGCGGTTGAGCTCCCACTCGCCGACCTCGATCAGCGGGTAGTCCTTCTTCGACCAGACCTTGGTGAGGTCGAAGGGGTGGAAGCGGTAGTTCTCCGCGTCGGCCTCGGGCATCACCTGGATGAAGAACTTCCACTTCGGGAAGTCGCCCTTCTCGATGGACTCGTAGAGGTCGCGCTGGCTGGACTCGCGGTCGTCGCCGACCAGCTTGGCGGCTTCCTCGTCGGTGAGGTTCTCGATGCCCTGCTGGGTGCGGAAGTGGAACTTCACCCAGAACCGCTCGCCCTCGGCGTTGATGAACGAGAAGGTGTGCGAGCCGAATCCGTGCATGTGACGGTAGGACTTCGGGATGCCGCGGTCCGACATCACGATGGTGACCTGGTGCAGCGCCTCGGGCAGGTTGGTCCAGAAGCCCCAGTTGTTCTCCGCGTCGCGCAGGTTGGTGCGCGGGTCGCGCTTGACGGCGCGGTTCAGGTCGGGGAACTTCAGCGGGTCGCGGAAGAAGAAGACCGGTGTGTTGTTGCCGACGACGTCCCAGTTGCCCTCCTCGGTGTAGAAGCGCAGGGCGAAGCCGCGGATGTCGCGCTCGGCGTCGGCCGCACCGCGCTCTCCGGCCACGGTGGAGAAGCGGGCGAACATCTCGCACTCGTTGCCGACCTTGTTGAAGATCGCGGCCTTGGTGTACTTCGAGATGTCGTGGGTGATGCGGAGGGTGCCGTAGGCACCCGAGCCCTTGGCGTGCATGCGGCGCTCCGGGATGACCTCGCGGTCGAAGTGCGCCAGCTTTTCCAGGAACCAGAGGTCCTGGAGCAGCATCGGACCGCGCGGACCCGCCGTGAGGCTGTCCTGGTTGTTGGTGACCGGTGCGCCGGCCGCCGTGGTCAATGGCTTGGTGTTGTCGTCAGACACTGCGTGCTCCTTCGGTGGGGTGTCGGGTGGACGAGCAGCTGGGGCACAGGCCCCAGTAGGTCACTTCGGCCTCGTCGATGACGAAGCCATGGGTCTCGACGGCGTGCAGGCACGGCGCGTCTCCGACCGCGCAGTCGACGTCGGCGATGTCGCCGCAGGTGCGGCACACGAGGTGGTGGTGGTTGTCCCCGACTCGCACCTCGAACCGGGCCGGCGAACCAGCGGGCTCGATGCGGCGCACCAGGCCGGCGTCGGACAGCACCCTGAGCACGTCGTACACGGCCTGTGTGGAGACCGAACCGATGTCCTCGCGGGCGACGCGTGCGACGGTGTCCACGTCTGCGTGCGGGTGTCGGGTGAGCGCCTCGAGGACGGCGATCCGCGGCCGCGTCACACGCAGGGACTTCTCCCGCAGCATGACGGTGGGATCGGTGCGGGGCATGCCAGCACTCAACCACCTTTTCTGGAACTATTCAAGAATTGAGCGGTCGGGGCGAGTCTCCTTGCCACGACTGCAAGAATCACCGGCATGAGCGAGGTCGAGACCGACGTCCTGGGGGCGCCGTACACGCAGGAGACCATCGAGCTCCCCGACGACTCCGAGGGCGCCGTGGTGGCCACCCTGGTGCACCGCCCGGCCGACACCCCGAACGCGAAGGCCGTGCTGCACGTGCACGGGTTCGCCGACTACTTCTTCCAGACCGAGTACGCCGAGTGGTGGACCTCCCGCGGCTACGACTTCTACGCCCTCGACCTGCGCAAGTACGGCCGCTCGATCCGGCAGCACCAGACGGTCAACTACGTCGAGGACCTGCGCGAGTACTTCCCCGACCTCGACGCCGCCTGGGCCCGCATCAGCGGCCGCGACGGCCACGACCACGTGGTGCTCACCGCGCACTCCACGGGCGGGCTGACGGTGCCGTTGTGGGCCAACGACCGCCGACCCGAGCTGGCGGGCATGGTGCTGAACTCCCCCTGGTTCGACATGCAGGGCGCCTGGTGGACCCGCACCATCGGTACGACGGTGATCAAGCAGGTCGGGGCCCGCACACCCAAGCGGGTGATCCCCCGCCCGGTCTCGGGGTTCTACACCCGCAGCCTGCACCGTGACCTGGAGGGCGAGTTCGACTTCGACCTGTCCTGGAAGCCGGTGGAGTCGCAGCCCGTGTACGCCGGGTGGCTGCGCGCCGTGCGCAACGGCCACTCCGAGCTCCATGCCGGCATCGAGGTCGGCTGCCCCTCGCTGGTGCTCTCCAGTGCCCGCAGCGCGGCACCGGAGTCGATGGACGACTCGGTGCACCGCCACGACATCGTGCTCGACGTCAACCAGATCCGGCGTTGGGCGCCGTCACTCGGGCGTCACGTCACGAGCATCGCGGTCGAGGACGCGCGCCACGACGTCGTGCTGTCCCTGCCCGAGGTGCGGAAGAAGGTGTACGCCGAGATGGACACCTGGCTGACGGCGTACGTCGACGCTCGCTAGTCTCCGGGACATGAACCCCGTCACCGGTCTCAACCTCGCCCGCATCGTCCTCGGCGCCGTCGCGCTGGTCTCCCCTGCACTGGCCGCGAAGATCTTCCGGCTCGACCCGGGGGCGAACCCGCAGCTCGGTTACATGAGCCGGATGTTCGGGGCCCGAGAGGTCGCCCTCGGCGCGGTCACGCTCGCTGCCTCGGGCACCAGCCAGCGCAACCTCGTCCTGGTCGGGATGGCCGTCGACGCCACCGACGCGTTCTCCGGCACCGCCGCCGGGATCGACGGCTCGGTCACCAAGGCCACCAGCGGCTTCCTGACCCTGCCCGCGGTCGGTGCCGTCGTTGCCGGCGCGGCCGCACTCGTGATGGCCCGCCGCTGACCCGCCCGCCGGTGGCGGGTCAGACCAGGAAGAAGATCAGCGCGACGACCCCGACCACGACGATGAACGCACGCAGGGCGAGCGGCGGCAGACGGCGACCGTAGATCGCACCGAGCTGCCCGCCGACCACGGCCCCCGTCGCGATCAGCGCCACCACCAGCCAGTCGACGTCGGCGACGACAGCGAAGATCACGCCCGCGACGAGGTTGACCAGCCCGGCGAGCACGTTCTTGGTGCCGTTGAGCCGCTGGAGGGTCTCGTCGATGCCGATGCCCATCACGGCCATCAGCAGCACGCCCTGGGCCGCGCCGAAGTAGCCGCCGTACACGCCGCCGAGCAGGACCAGTGGCCACACCCACCACGCGCCGTTGGCCGGCAGGCCGCCCGCGGCCTCGTGCCGCTTGGCCACCCATGCCGAGATGCGCGGCTGGAAGACCACCAGGAGGCAGCCGACCACGATCAGGACCGGGACGATCGCCTCGAACGCACCCGAGGGCAGCTCGAGCAGCAGCACCGCCCCGATGACGCCGCCGATCAGCGAGGCGACGGAGAGCCTCAGGATGCGGGCCCGTTGGCCGACCAGCTCACGCCGGTAGCCGATCGCCCCGGAGATCGAGCCGGGCACGAGGCCGATGGTGTTGGAGACGTTGGCGGTGACCGGGGGTACGCCGAACGCGAGGAGGGTCGGGAACGTGATCAGCGTTCCCGACCCCACCACGGTGTTGATGGTGCCGGCGGCCAGGCCTGCGAGCAGGACGGCCGCGGCTTCGAGCAGTGTCACGGTGCCGGAGGCACCTCTTGGTCGAGTGCCGGAGGCACCTCGGGGTCAGCCGCTGCGGCTGGCGTCTCAGGAGTCACCGCTGCGGCGGCCGAGTCCTTGCCGATGGCCGCGCCCTTGGCCTCGGCGATGGCCTGCTCGACCGCGGCGTGCGTGCTCGACAGGGTCGGGTCGGCCGGGTCGGGGATGTTCGGCTCGCTGGATCCCATGTCGACACGCACACGCGGCCCGTCGACGTCCTTCGGGATTCCGCTGAGCTCGGTCATCGTCGAGCCGAGGCCCTCGAGCGCCTTGCCGATCTCGGACGGGACGATCCAGACCTTGTTGGCGTCGCCCTCCGCGATCTTCGGCATCATCTGGAGGTACTGGTAGGCCAGCAGCGACTGGTCAGGCCGGCCGTCGTGGATCGCCTGGAAGACGGTCTGGATGGCCTGTCCCTCACCCTGGGCACGCAGGATCTGAGACTCCCGGTCGGCCTGGGCGCGCAGGATCAGCGACTCCCGGTCACCTTCGGCGGAGAGGATCGCGGACTGCTTGGAACCCTCGGCGGTCAGGATCGCGGCCTGGCGCTGACCCTCGGCGGTGAGGATGACGGCACGCTTCTCGCGGTCGGCACGCATCTGCTTCTCCATCGAGTCCTTGATGGAGGGCGGCGGGTCGATGCCCTTGAGCTCGACACGGTTGACCCGGATGCCCCACTTGCCGGTGGCCTCGTCGAGCACGCCACGCAGACGGCTGTTGATCGCGTCGCGGCTGGTGAGGGTCTCCTCGAGGTCCATGCCACCGACGATGTTGCGCAGGGTGGTCATGGTCAGCTGCTCGACGGCCTGGATGTAGTTGGCGATCTCGTACGTCGCGGCGACCGGGTCGGTGACCTGGAAGTAGATGACGGTGTCGATCGAGACGACCAGGTTGTCTTCGGTGATCACCGGCTGCGGCGGGAACGACACGACCTGCTCGCGCAGGTCGATCATGTAGCGGACCTTGTCGATGAACGGCACGACGATGTTGAGGCCTGCGGGCAGCGAGCCCTTGTACTTGCCGAAGCGCTCGACGATGCCGGCACGCGCCTGCGGAACGATCCGCACGGTCTTGGCGAGTACGACGACGACGAACAGCAGCAGCAGTAGCAGCAGGACGAGAACTGCGGTCATCTGCTCTTCCTTTCCCCGGACGGAAGATCCGTCACTCTTTCGTGAAGCAGGTCTGGTGGTTCAGGTGCGTGGTGGAGCAGATGCCGGCAGAGCCTTCAGGGCTCCAGTCGCGGCACCGGGTGGACGTAGGCCGTGGCGCCCTTGATCTGGAGCACCTCCACCGTCTCTCCGGCCTCGATGACGATCGACTCGTCGTAGGGCCGGGCGGTCCATTCCTCACCCGAGAGCTTGATGCGGCCGGCGTCCTGGTCGCTGATCCGGGCCAGGACGACGCCGTGGTGGCCGACCAGCTTGCCGTGGCCGAGCGAGAGTTCCGGGCCGGCGTGCAGCTTCTTGAGGGCACTGGGGCGCACGAGGGCCAAGGCGGCGACCGAGGCACCGGCGAACAGCAGGACGGTCAGCTCGAACGGCGCGCCGAGCAACGCGGCGACCATCGCGACCCCGGCACCGGTGGCGAGCATGAGCAGGATGAGGTCCATGCTGAACAGCTCGGCCACGCCGAGCAGGATGGTGAGACCCAACCAGGTCTCCCATGCGTGTTCGCGCAACCAGTCCATGACGAAACCCTAGCCCGCGTGTCGGCGCGATCGGCGCCGGGCGGCGTACCGGCCGTCTTCGTGATCCAACTGCAACGGCATCCCGAAGGTGGCGCTGAGCAGCTCCTCGGTGATCACCCGCTCCACGGGGCCTGCCGCTACGACCTGTCCCTGCCGCAGGAGGAGGGCGTGGGTGAAGCCCGGAGGGATCTCCTCGACGTGGTGCGAGATCAGCACGGTGGCCGGGGCCAGCTCGTCCTGCGCAAGGAGCGACAGCGTGGAGACGAGGTCTTCGCGGCCGCCGAGGTCGAGGCCCGCCGCGGGCTCGTCGAGCAGCAGCAGCTCGGGGTCGGTCATCAGCGCGCGGGCGATCTGCACCCGCTTGCGCTCGCCCTCGCTCAACGTGCCGAAGGTGCGGTCGAGCAACGGCTTGGCACCGAGCTCGACGAGCAGCTGTTCGGCGCGGCCGTGGTCGAGGTTGTCGTAGTGCTCGTTCCACCGGCCGAGCACGCCGTACGACGCGGACACCACGACGTCCCGGACCAGCTCGTGGCGCGGGATGCGCTCGGCGATCGCCGCGCTGGTCAGGCCGATCCGCGGGCGCAGCTCGAAGACGTCGACGGTGCCGAGCACTTCGTCGAGGATGCCCGCGACTCCCGAGGTGGGGTGGATCTGGGCCGCCGCGACCTGGATCAGCGTGGTCTTCCCGGCTCCGTTGGGGCCGAGGATCACCCAGCGTTCGTCCTCCTCGACCGTCCAGTTGACGCCGTCGAGCAACGTGGCGCCCCCACGGCGCACCGTCACCTCGGCGAACTCAAGTACGGCGCTCATGTCCCGCACCCTATCCACCCGGCGTAGGCTCCCGCGCCATGGCATCGGCACTCCCCATCGACTCGGCCCGCATGGCGTGGTGGTTGTCCGCCTGGCTGCGCGGAGCCGCCACTCCGGACGACGTCCGCGACGCCGTGCTGGACGGCGACGCAGCACACGACCTGGTCGGACTCCCGGGCGACGACGGCACCACTCCGCTGCTCCTGGCCCTCGGCGCGGTACGCCGTTCCGGTGCGCGTTCGGCGGGGCTCGCCCTGCCCGCGCCCGGCGACCCGACCGGGCTCGGCGGCCCCGCCGACTTCAATGCCGCGGCACTCGACGCCGGCGAGGCCGTCGTCCTGGAAGGCGCCGACCTGGGACTGGTCCCGGTCCGGGCCGGGGCCGGCGTGGTGTGGCAGGTGCTGCCGGCCGCGCGTCGTGCCCTGGTCGATCTCGGTGAGGCAGACCGGGGACTGCGGGCAGCGGTGTCGACCGCGGCCACGGCCCTCGTCGACCTCGAGGTGGCGCGCTGGCGTCCCGAGGTCGCCGACGAGCTGATGAACCTGCGCCACGTGCCGGCCTACGACGCACCGCCCGGCACGCCCGAGCGCGCGAGATCGCTGGCCGGCCGCGCACTCCAGGCCCTGGGCATCACCGAGCTGGCCGGCCAGGACCATGGCGCCGCGGTGACGGCGCACGAGATGGCGCAGCGTGCCGACGCGCTCCTCCCGCTGGAACACGCCGCCCGCCGGGCCCTGGTCGCAGCCTGCTCCCCCGAGGTCTGGCCCCCTGACTAGGCCCTCACCTGTGTCGTGTCACTGGTGGGAGTAGACCCCGAGGGCGTTGCCGGACGGATCGGTGAAGTGGAACCGACGGCCGCCCGGGTACGCGTAGGGACCCTCGGTGACCGTGCCCCCGGCCGCCAGCACCGCGGCATGCGTAGCGTCGAGGTCGTCGGAGGAGATCAGGACCAGCGGGCCGCCGGGCTGCGGAGTCGTGGCCGGGTTGAGCCCGCCGATCTCGTCGTCGCGCCCGGGCAGCTTGATGCCGGCGTAGTCGGGGCCGTAGTCGTTGAACTCCCAGCCGAAGGCGGAGGTGTAGAACGCCTTCGCCGCCGCGAGGTCCGTGGCACCGAGCTCGATGTAGTTGACGGTGTGGTGTGTGTCGGACATGCGGCCCACACTACGAGTCGGCACCGACAACCGGCCAGGACCGCAGTAGCCTCTACCCGTCATGACTGACTTCGAAGAAGCCCCGCCGAAGACCCTGCTCATCACCCTCACCGGCAAGGACCGTCCCGGCGTGACCTCGGCGGTCTTCTCCAGGCTGGCCGCTGCGGGTGTCGAGGTGATCGACATCGAGCAGATCGTGCTTCGCCGACGCCTCGTGCTCGGCGTGCTGGTCAGTGCGCCCCGGGAGTGGAAGAAGCTCCGTGACGCGGTCGTCGAGGTCGGCTCGGCACTCGGCATGCAGGTCGAGGTCGACCGCGGAGTCGGTGACAACAAGTCCCGTCGTGACGGGCGCAGCCACGTCACGATCATCGGGGCGCCCCTGCGCGCGGCCGCCATGGCCGCGATGACGGGACGCATCGCGGACTCCGGCGGCAACATCGACCGCATCGAGCGCATGGCCCGCTACCCGGTCACTGCCATCGAGCTCCACGTCTCGGGGGTCTCGACCGACACCCTGCGTGAGGGCCTCGTGAAGGAGGCCACCCTCCAGGGGGTCGACGTCGCGGTCCAGCCGGCCAACCTGCTGCGACGCGGCATGCGGTTGATCGTGATGGACGTCGACTCCACGCTGGTCCAGGGCGAGGTCATCGAGATGCTGGCCGCCCACGCGGGCTGCGAGCCGGAGGTCGCCCGGGTCACCGAGCAGGCGATGCGCGGCGAGCTCGACTTCGCCGACTCACTGCGCGAACGGGTCGCCCTGCTCGAAGGGGTCGACGCCCGTGCCCTCGAGCGGGTCTACGAGGGCATCGTCTTCGCCCCGGGTGCCCGCACCATGATCCGCACCCTGAAGCGACTCGGCTACCGGTTCGCGATGGTCTCCGGCGGCTTCAGCCAGATCACCGACCGCATCGCGGCCGACCTCGGCTTCGACTTCGCCCACGCCAACGAGCTCGAGATCGTCGACGGCCGGCTCACCGGGCGCATCGTCGGCGACGTCGTCGACCGGGCCGGCAAGGCCGCCGCCCTGCGCCGCTTCGCCCACGACGTGGGGGTCACCGAGGAGCAGGTGATCGCGATCGGCGACGGGGCGAACGACCTCGACATGCTCAACGCGGCCGGGCTCGGCATCGCCTACAACGCGAAGCCGGTCGTCCAGCAGGCGGCCGACACCGCGGTGAACGTGCCCTACCTCGACGCGATCATGTACCTCCTCGGCATCTCCCGCGAGGAGATCGAGGCCGCTGACGCCGCCGTCGGCATCGTCACGCCGGCACCTCCGGTCTGAGCGAGGGGCTGGCTCGCCCCGTCGGGAGTCAGTCGTCCTCACGCGGCACGTGGAAGCGGGCCAGGCGGGCGCCGCCCATGTCGAGATCGGTCCAGGCGCCGCTGACCTCGAAGACCGCCATCGCGCCCGTGGGGAACCCGGCGATCATGCCGGTGGAGGCGTCGGTGTCCCCCTCGCCGTCGTCCAGCGTCTGCGCCAGGAACGCCATGGTCGGGTTGTGCCCGATGACGACCAGGCTGCGTACGTCGTCCGACGTGAGACGGATCAGGTCGAGCGCCGAGTCCGGTTCGGCGGCGTACAACGCGTCGCTCGTCTCGACCGGGCAGTCGAACCCTCCCGCCGTCGAGACCTCCCACCAGGTGGCCTGCGTGCGCGCTGCGGAGGACACGAGGGCGGCGTCGGGCACCACCTCGACCTGTCGCAACCACTCGCCTGCCAACGCCGCCTCGCGTCGTCCACGAGGAGCCAGCTCCCGCTCGTGATCGAGTGCCGAGGGCGTCTCTGCCTTGGCATGCCGCATGAGGACGAGGATCCGGGAAGACTTGTGCACGCGACCATGTTGGCACCGGCTAGCCTGCCTGTCATGCCCAGCGAGAGTGAGTCCCCCATCGATTCCCCCACGCCCGGCCCCCTGATGATCGTGGGCGGCGCCGAAGACAAGTTGCGCAGGCGTTCGGTGCTCACCGAGTTCGTCCGGGCCTCGGGAGGCTCGCACGCGAAGATCGCCGTGATCGCCACGGCGTCCTCCCTGGGCCCCGAGATCGTCGAGGTGTACGACGCGCTGTTCCGCAAGCTGGGGGCGGCCGACGTCGTCTCCGTTCGACCGGTGACCCGTGAGCAGTCGCATGACGCGGAGTTCGTCGAGGCACTGTCCGACGTGACCGGCATCTTCATGACCGGCGGCAACCAGCTCAAGCTCTCCGGCGCGATCTGCGGCACACCGTTCGGCGAGGCGATCCACGCCGCCCGACGACGTGGCGCGGTGATCGCCGGCACGTCCGCGGGCGCCAGCATCCAGTCCTCGCACATGGTGGCCTTCGGCACCGGCGGTGCCACCGCCAAGCAGCGGATGACCCAGGTCGCGGCCGGACTGGGACTGGTCGAGAACTGCGTGATCGACCAGCACTTCGAGCAGCGCAACCGCTACGGCCGGCTGCTGATGATCGTCGCCCAGTCGCCGCAGCTGCTCGGCATGGGTGTCGACGAGGACACCGCCGCCGTCGTGACGGTCGAGGGCGACCACGAGATCCTGCGCGTCATCGGCCGCGGGGCCGTGACGATCTTCGACCCGGCCCGCATCGTGAGCAACGCGCACGAGGCGTCGCGCTCGTCACCCCTGCTGACCTCGGGCGTCGTCTTGCACGTGCTGCCGCAAGGTGCGACCTTCGACCTGACGACACGCACACTCGTGCCTGCCCCGGCAGTCGCCGAGGCGGCCGAGATCGCCGAGGCCGGTCGCGACCTGCGCAAGCTGGCCCGCGACATCGCGGCGGGTGACGTGTCACCCTCGGTGCTCCGGAGACGCAAGAGCAGGCGTCGCAAGGACGCCGACCAGACCATCGAAGCCGACGAGACGGAAGCGAGCTCATGACCGACACTCCCCTGGCGGGTGGACGCCCGACCGCTGACCTGGCCATCGTCGAGACGCGGGTCTACCGCGGAGCCAACATCTGGTCCTACGACCGCTCGATCCACCTGGTCGTGGATCTCGGCTCACTCGAGCAGTACCCGACGAACACCATCCCCGCCTTCACCGACAACATCCTCCAGATGCTGCCCGGCCTGCGTGAGCACTCCTGCTCCCGTGGCCGTCGCGGCGGCTTCGTCGAGCGCCTCAACGAGGGCACCTGGCTCGGCCACGTCGCCGAACACACGGCGCTCGCCCTGCAGCAGGTGGTCGGCCACGACATCCGTCGCGGCAAGACCCGACAGGTCAAGGGCAAGCCCGGGCACTACAACGTGATCTTCGGCTACGTCGACGAACAGGTCGGCCTGGCCGCCGCGCGTCTCGCCGTACGCCTGGTCAACCACCTGGTCGAGGCCGACCCGGAGTTCGACTGGGACAACGAGCTCGAGGCGTTCATCAAGCGCGCCGAGCGCACCGCGTTCGGGCCGTCCACCCAGGCCATCGTGGACGAGGCGGTGTCTCGCGACATCCCGTGGCTGCGCCTGAACCAGCACTCGCTCGTGCAGCTCGGCCAGGGCGTCCACGCCAAGCGCATCCGGGCCACGATGACCTCGGAGACCAGCTCCATCGCGGTCGACATCGCCAGCGACAAGGACCTCACCACGCGGCTGCTCGGTGCCGCCGGGCTGCCGGTGCCCAAGCAGGAGTCGGTGCGGACCGCCGACCAGGCGGTCACCGTCGCCAACCGGATCGGCTACCCCGTGGTGGTGAAGCCGCTCGACGGCAACCACGGCCGAGGCGTCTGCCTCGACCTGGAGAACGAGGACGACGTCCGCGAGGCGTTCCCGGTCGCCAAGGACCAGTCCCGCCGCGGCTGGGTGATCGTCGAGTCGATGGTCACCGGCAAGGACTACCGGTGCCTGATCATCGACGGCAAGCTCGCCGCGGTCGCCGAGCGGGTGCCTGCCGGGGTCACCGGTGACGGCACGAGCACCATCGAGCACCTCGTCGAGATGGCCAACGCCGACCCGCGGCGCGGAGTCGGGCACGAGAAGGTGCTGACCCGCATCAAGGTCGACGACGCCGCCATCGAGAGGGTCCGCGACCAGGGCTTCGAGCTCACCGACGTGCCCGACGCCGGCGTCCAGGTGAAGCTGGCGCTGACCGGGAACATGTCGACCGGCGGCATCTCGATCGACCGCACCTTCGAGGCGCACCCCGAGAACGTCGAGATCGCCGAGGAGGCGGCTCGCATGATCGGGCTCGACATCGCCGGCATCGACTTCATCTGCCCCGACATCACCGAGCCGGTCCGTGAGACCGGCGGCGCGATCTGTGAGGTCAACGCCGCCCCCGGGTTCCGCATGCACACCCACCCGACCATCGGCGAGCCGCAGTTCATCGCCAAGCCCGTGGTCGACATGCTCTTCCCGCCCGGCGCACCGTCACGCATCCCGATCGTCGCGGTGACCGGCACCAACGGCAAGACCACGACGTCGCGGATGATCTCCCACATCTTCAAGGGCATGGGCCGCAAGGTCGGCATGACCTCGACCGACGGTGTCGTGATCGACGAGCGGCTGCTGATCCGGGCCGACGCGTCCGGGCCCCGGTCTGCCCGCATGGTGCTGCAGAACCCGCGCGTCGACTTCGCGGTCTTCGAGGTGGCCCGCGGCGGCATCCTGCGCGAGGGGCTCGGCTACGAGCGCAACGACGTCGCCGTGGTGCTCAACGTGCAGCCCGACCACCTGGGACTGCGCGGCATCGACACGGTCGAGCAGCTCGCCGACGTGAAGGCCGTCGTGGTGGAGGCGGTGCCCCGCGACGGGCACGCCGTGCTCAACGCCGACGACCCGCTGGTGCGCAACATGCGCCGGCGCTGCTCGGGCCAGATCGTCTGGTTCTCCATGGAGGAGCCGGGCACCGAGGCCCGCGAGATGATCGACGCGCACTGCCGGCGCGGGGGCAAGGCGCTGATCCTGGCGCCGTCCGACCGCGGCGAGATGATCGTGGTCAAGCACGGGCGCCGTGAGATGCAGCTGGCGTGGACCCACCTGCTGCCGTCGACCTTCGGCGGCCGGGCCCGGATGAACGTGCAGAACGCGATGGCCGCGGCCGCCGCGGCCTTCGCCGCCGGTGCTCCCCTGCACGACATCCGCCAGGGCATGCGCACGTTCTCGACGAACTACTACCAGTCCCCCGGTCGGCTCAACGAGGTCGAGGTCAACGGCGTCAACGTCATCGTCGACTACTGCCACAACGCGCCCGGCATGCGCATGCTCGGCGACTTCGTCGACCGGGTCGGCGAGTCGCTGGAGTCGGCACACGAGCTGGCCCGTCCTTCCCGGATCGGCGTCATCGCCACCGCCGGCGACCGCCGCGACGAGGACATGCGCGAGCTCGGTGAGATCGCGGCCCAGCACTTCGACGTGGTCGTGGTCCGCGAGGACGTCGCCCTGCGCGGGCGCGAACGCGGCGAGGTGGCCGGGTTCGTGGCCGAGGGCGTACGCCGGGCCATGGAGGCCGGCACCCGCTGCAAGCAGGTCGAGGTGATCACCGACGAGACCGACGCCATCCGTCACGCGATGAGTCGCGCCAACCGCGGCGACCTGGTCATCCTGTGCGTCGACAAGCACCCGCAGGTGATGGCCGAGCTGGAGAACTGGTCCAACCAGGCCCAGGCCGGCTCCGGCGCCACCGACGACTCCCCCGCCGCCGACCCCGACATCACCTCGGTGTCGAGCGACCGCGTCTGACCCGGGTGCGGATCCTCAGGCTCGACCAGGTCCCCAGGCGCAGGATCGAGGCCAACCACAGCACCGGCTTCACGGTGGGGGCGCTCGGCCTGACCGCCGACGCCCACCTCGTCGTGGTCCAACTGGCCCCGGGCGGGGTGATCGGACGTCACCCTGCCCTGGGCCGCCAGCTCCTGGTGGTCATGGAGGGCAACGCGACGGTCAGCGGCTACGACGGCGTGGTGCAGCATCTCGGTCCGGGCCAGGCCGCGGTCTGGGAGGCCGGCGAGCAGCACGAGACCCGCACCACCGCGGGCCTCCTCGGCTTCGTCGTCGAGGGCGACGTCGACCTCGACAACCACGTCGGGGCAGTCGACGCCCCCTGATCCGTCAGTCTCGGGCCGCGCGGACCTTCTCGGCCAGGTGTTCGGGGCTGTCGGGCGTGCCGCCCTTGCCGGCGATCCAGTCGTAGCACTCCTGGCGCTCGGCGTGGCACATGATGCCCACGACGTCGCCGGGCTGCGCCTGGGCCACCAGTGCCTCGAGTCCGGACACCTCGGTCGGCCACGACACGATGTGCGTGGCGCCCACGCGTTCCGCCCCGGCGCGCATCAGCACGTCGAGCTCGTCCGTCGTACGCCCGCGCAGGTAGCGCTCCTTGTGGCAGATCGCCAGCACGTCGGCGTCGCGCCCAGCGATCTCGCCGAGCTGCTCGATCAGCTCGTCCTGCCGGTCGCCGACCACGCCCAGCCCGAGGAGGATCCGCGCACCGGGACGGCGTACGCCGTTCATGATCTCGATCAGCGCCTCGAGGCCGGCCTCGTTGTGGGCCAGGTCCATCACCACCGAGACCTCGCCGATGGAGAAGAAGTTCATCCGGCCGGGGTTGTGCTCGGCGTCGGGTCGGAACGTGCGCAGGCCCTCCACGACGACGTCGCGGGGCATCCCGATGGCCAGGGCGGCGGAGGCAGCGGCCAGCGTGTTCTCGACGTTGAAGCGGGACAGTCCGGCCAGCGTCATCGGCACGTCGACCAGCTCGATCAACGGGTCGGCGTCGCGGCCCGGTGTCAGCACGGCGACCCAGCCGTCGATCACGGTGGTCGCCCGACCGCCGCTGTTGAGCACCTCGCGGACGGCCGGCGAGTCGGGGTCGCGGGAGAACACCCAGGGCTGGGCCTTGATCACCTGACGCATCGCCAGGACCCGTGGGTCGTCCCCGTTGAGCACCGCCCAGCCGTCGGGTCGGGTGATGCGCGGGACCACCGCCTTCACCTCGGCGAGCTGGTCGACGGTGTCGATGCCCTGCAGCCCGAGGTGGTCGGCGGTGACGTTGGTGACCACCGAGACGTCGTTGCGGGTCAGGCCGATGCCCTTGAGCAGGATGCCGCCGCGCGCGGTCTCGGTGACCGCCAGCTGCACCTGCTTGTGGGCCAGCACCCGGCCGGCACCCGACGGGCCCGAGTAGTCACCCGGCTCGACCAGCTCACCGTCGATGTAGATGCCGTCAGTGTTCGACCAGCCGACCAGCAGTCCGTTGGTGCGGGCGATGTGCGCGATCATCCGCGAGGTCGTGGTCTTGCCGTTGGTGCCGGTGACCGCGACGACCGGGATGCGCGGCTTGATCGTGGTCGGAGCCGCCCCCGCCTCGACGGTCGCCAACCGTTGCGCCACCTCGCTGACGAGGACATCGATGTCGGCGCCCGGCAGCGCGTCGAGCACCTCGGCCACCGCGCGGCCCAGGGCCTCGCCCTTGTTGCGGTGCCGCCACGGGAAGGCGACCACGATCTGGTGCGGGTCGTTGGTGGGGCGGACGCGTACGGCGAGGCGCGCGGTGCCCGACTCCCCCGCGATCGACCGGACCAGCCGGGCCACGGCACGGGTGGCGAAGCGCTGCCGGAAGCCGGAGCCGGCGGCACCCTGACGGACGTTCTTCAGTCCGATCCGACGCGCGAACCGTTGCACCGTCTCATCCGGCGCCTCGGCCAGCGGCGTGATGTCGAGGGTCAGTTTCACCGCGGCCCGCGGGAAGTAGAGATTGGGGCCTTCGAGGATGCGCAGCTCGATGAGTGAAGTCACCCACGGAACGGTACAGACTCATCCCGGCATCGCCGATCTCCGGCACGCGCAGGCTGGATCGGGTCAGGCACCCATCGCGTGGAAGCCACCGTCGACGTGCACGATCTCGCCGGTGGTCGCCGGGAAGAAGTCGGACAGCAGGGCACAGACCGCACGCGCGGTGGGCTCCTGGTCGGTGTTGTCCCAGCCCAGCGGGGCACGCGTGCCCCACATGTCCTCGAGGTCGGAGAAGCCGGGAATGGCCTTGGCAGCCAGCGTGCGCAGCGGCCCGGCGGAGACCAGGTTGCAGCGGATGCCGTCGGCGCCGAGGTCGCGGGCCAGGTAGCGCGAGGTGGACTCGAGGCCAGCCTTGGCCACGCCCATCCAGTCGTACGCCGGCCAGGCGACCGTCGCGTCGAAGGTAAGGCCGACGACGGACCCGCCCTCGCTCATCAGCGGCTTGCTGGCCACGGCCAGCGACTTGAGGGAGTACGCCGAGACCTGGACCGCCTGGGCGACGTCACCCCACGGCCCGTCGAGGAACTTGCCGCCGAGCAGGGTCTCGGGGTTGCCGTAGGCGATCGAGTGCACGACACCGTCGAGGCCGTCGACGTGCTCGCGCACGAGCTCGGGCAGCCGAGCGAGGTGGTCCTCGTCGGTGACGTCGAGCTCGAGCACGGGCGGCTCGACGGGGAGGCGCTTGGCGATCCGCTTGGTGATGCCGAGCGCGCGACCGAAGTTGGAGATCAGGACGGTGGCGCCCTGCTCCTGGGCGACCTTGGCCACCGCGAAGCCGATCGAGCTGTCCATCGTCACACCGGCGACGAGGATCCGCTTGCCGTCGAGAATGCCCATGCGTCTTGCTCCTTGTGTCAGGGAGGGGTGGGAGAGGTCAGTGGCCCATGCCGAGGCCGCCGTCGACCGGGATGACCGCGCCGGTGACGTAGGCGCCGCCGTCGCCGGCCAACCAGGTGACCGCACCGGCGACGTCCTCGACGCTGGCGAAGCGACCCAACGGGATCTGGGACTGGTAGGCGGCCTTCTGCTCCTCGGGGAGCACGTCGGTCATGTCGGTGGACACGAAGCCGGGGGCCACGACGTTCGCGGTGATGGAGCGGGAGCCGAGCTCACGAGCCAACGATCGCGCCATGCCGACGAGGCCGGACTTCGAGGCGGCGTAGTTGACCTGGCCCGGCGACCCGAGCAGGCCGACCACCGACGAGATGAAGATGATGCGACCGCGACGCAGTCGGAGCATGCCCTTCGCGGCGCGCTTGGCCACCCGGAACGAGCCGGTGAGGTTGGTGGCGATGACCGAGTCCCAGTCGTCGTCGGTCATCCGCAGGACGAGGGTGTCCTTGGTGATGCCGGCGTTCGCGACCAGCACCTCGACGGGCCCGTGGGCCTCCTCGATCTGCTTGAACGCCGCATCGACCGCGGCCGGGTCCGTGATGTCGCAGCGGACGTCCAGAGCGCCTTCGGGTGCTCCGCCGTTGCGCGTCGTGACGGCGACCTGGTCGCCCTGGTCGAGGAACGCCTGGGCGATGGCGCGGCCGATCCCGCGGTTGCCGCCGGTGACGAGAACTGATCTGCTCACGGTCACCGACGCTAGAGATTACCGAGGGGTATGCCTAAAGCCACGGCTGTGACCTCAGTCTCGACAGACAGCTCGGAACTCAGTCGTCCTCGAGGCGGAAGCCGACCTTGAGGCCGACCTGGAAGTGCTCGACCTGTCCGTCCTTGACCTGCCCGCGGACCTGGGTCATCTCGAACCAGTCGATGTGGCGCAGGGTGCTGGCGGCGCGGTCCACGGCGTTGCGGATGGCCTGGTCGATGCCGTCGGGCGACGTGCCGACGATCTCGGTGACGCGGTAGGTGCGGTTCGACATCGGGGGACCTCCAGTGGGGTGTACGGCGGACAACCCCACCAGCCTAGCGACGTACGATGGGGGCATGCCACGCGAGGACCCGGAAGCAGTGCGGATCACCACCGCCGCACCGGCGCCAGCCGTCGAGATCGCGGGCCGGCAACGGCGCTACTTGATCTCGATGGGCATCCGCACGGTCTGTTTCGTCGGGGCCGTGGTCGTCGGAGACGGCTGGCTGCGCTGGGTGCTGGTGGTGGGCGCCGTGTTCCTGCCCTACCTCGCGGTGGTGTTCGCGAACGGCACTCCGCAACGTCGCGAGGTGGAACTGCGCCCCACCGACTGGTTCGGTCGCGAGCTGCCCGGCAAGGAGCCGAGCCCGACTCCGAGCACGAAGCGCGACACGTGAGTCCCGGATTGGATTCGGCGCTCGGTCGTGCAATCATCAACCAGCGAATGCCGGACGACCTCCCCCGTGGCCGTCCGGCATTCGTCTTTTCCCGAGCCTCTTCACGAAGGGAGCCACCACGTGGATGACGAGTTGCGGTGCTCCGCCAAGGGCTGCCAGGAAGCCGCTCGGTGGTCCCTGCTGTGGAACAACCCGAAGCTGCACACGCCCGAGCGTCGCAAGACGTGGCTGGCCTGTGACGAGCACAAGGAGTCACTCAGCGAGTTCCTCGCCGCGCGCAACTTCCTCAAGGACGTCGAGCCACTCACGTCCTGAGCCCGGTTGGGGCGCGCCGCGTCGAAGCGGGTCAGCCGCCGATCGCGGACATCGGCCGGGTCGGCTGGAGGAACGACGGGTCGTTGATGCCGTGCCCGGGCAGCTTGCCGACCACGGCGGCGATCCAGCGTTCGGCCAGCTCGGCGTCGGTGGCACCGGCGCGCAGCGCTGTACGCAGGTCGGACTCCTCGCGCGCGAACAGGCAGTTGCGCACCTGCCCGTCGGCGGTCAGCCGGACCCGGTCGCAGTCGCCGCAGAACGGGCGGGTCACCGAGGCGATGACGCCGACCGTGGCCGGGCCCCCGTTGACGCTGAACCGCTCGGCCGGCGCGCTGCCCCGCGGCTCCTCGGCAGGAGACAGGTCGAACTCGGCCTCGAGCGTTGCGAGGATCTCGTCGGCGGTGATCATCGTGTCGCGTCGCCAGCCGTGCTGGGCGTCGAGCGGCATCTGCTCGATGAACCGCAGCTCGTAGCCGCGGTCGAGCGACCACTGCAACAGCTCGGGGGCCTGGTCGTCGTTGACGCCACGCAGCAGCACGGCGTTGATCTTCACGGGTCCGAGGCCGGCGGCGTGGGCGGCCTCGAGGCCGGCCACCACATCGTGCAACCGGTCGCGACGCGTGATCTCGGCGAACGTCTCCGGGCGGATCGTGTCGAGGCTGACGTTGACCCGGTCGAGCCCCGCCTCGGCCAGCGCCTGGGCGTTGCGAGCCAGCCCGAGGGCGTTGGTGGTCAACGAGATCTCGGGGCGCGGCTCCAGCGCGGCGGTACGCCGGACGATGTCGACCAGTCCCCGTCGCACCAGCGGTTCGCCGCCGGTGAACCGGACCTCGCGCACGCCGAGCAGGTTCGTGGCGACGCCGACCAGCCGGACCAGCTCGTCGTCGGTGAGGACGGAGTCGTCGGGCAGCCAGTCGAGGCCTTCGGCCGGCATGCAGTAGGAACACCGCAGGTTGCACCGGTCCGTCAGCGAGACGCGCAGATCCGTCGCCGTACGGCCGAAGGCGTCACTCAGGGTCTGCATCACCCCATCCTAGTTGGCCGGTCCTACCCGCTCCGATTCGCGGTGCCGTGTCGGGATAACCTCGACCGCGTGAGATCCCTGTCGTTCCTCTTCACCCGGCGGTGGATCGTCTTCTTCCTGGTCGTCCTCGCCCTCGCCTGGGTGGCCTGGCGACTGGGTGAGTGGCAGTTCCACCGGTTGGAGGACCGCAAGGCCTCCAACGCGATCGTGGAGCGCAACACGAGCGCTGATCCGGTGCCGGTGGACGAGGTCCTCTCCCCCGGCGGCACGGTCGACACCGAGCACGAGTGGCTGCGGGTCACGGCCACCGGCGAGTACGACGTCGACGACACCGTGATCGTGCGCTACCGCACGCGCGACGGCCAGTCCGGTGTCGACGTGGTCGTCCCACTGGTCACCTCGTCGGGGACGGCGCTGCTGGTCGACCGCGGCTGGCTGGCCACGCAGAACAGCGGCGCCCGGCCCGACGACGTCCCCGCGCCCCCGGAGGGCCAGGTGACCGTGACCGGGTGGGTCCGCAAGGACGCGTCCGGGGACTCCACCAAGGTCTCCGACCACTCCACGCGCTCGATCTCCAGCAAGCACATCGCCGAGGCGCTCGACCTCACGACGTACGGCGGCTTCGTCGACCTCGTCTCGGAGGACCCCGAGCCGGAACAACCCCTGGCCGGGGCCGAGACACCCGAGAGGAACAACGGACCGCACTTCTTCTACGGCCTGCAGTGGTGGTTCTTCGGGCTGCTCGCGATCATCGGCTTCTTCTGGATGGCGTACGACGAGTGGAGCGGCAATAGCTCCCAGCGGACGCGCCGCCCACGGCGCTCGAAACAAGAACAGGAGCCGCGGGGGCGGTCACAGGGGGCGCGAAAGCCCACCGTCAACCGCAAGCAGCACCCCGCTGACAAAGCCTGACGCCGGCGACATCAGGAACGCCGCCGTCCGACCGAACTCGTCCGGGGTGCCGTAGCGCCGCAGCGGGATCGAGCTGAGCTGCTGTGCCTTGGAGGCCTCGGCGTCGCCACCGGCCGCGTCGAGCTCGCGCACCCGCTCGGTGTCGATGCGCCCGGGCATCAGCCCGTTCACCCGGATGCCCCGGGGGCCCAGCTCGTCGGCGAGCTGCTTGGCCACCATCGCCAGGCCGGGGCGCAGCCCGTTGGAGATCGCCATGTCGGCCAGCGGCGCCTTCGCGGAGACCGAGAGCACGAACGTGATGGATCCGCCCTCCTCCAGCACCGCGGCGACCTCGCGGGCCACGCGCACGGCGCCCAGGAAGACGGACTCGAAGGACGTGGTCCAGTCTGCGTCGCTGGTGCCGGTCACGCTGCCCTTGGGCGGTCCGCCGACGGAGATCAGCACTCCGTCGAGCCGGCCCCAGGTGTCCTGTGCCGCGGCGACCAGGCGACCCGGTGCGGCGGGGTCCGAGTTGTCGGCCTCGACCGCGACCGCCCCCTCGCCGAGCTCGGCCACGGCGGCGTCGAGGGAGTCACGGCTGCGCCCCGACAGCACCACCCGTGCACCGTCGGCGACAAGCTGGTCGGCGGTGGCGCGGCCCAGGCCGCGGGCTCCCCCGGTGATGACGTAGACGCGGTCACGAACGTTGAGGTCCATACCGCGAATCCTGCCACCCGGGGTGGGCGCTCAGGTCAGCAGGCGCACCGGGGAGCCGGCCTGCCAGGCGGCGATGTCCTCGACGGCGCCGGTGAAGTAGCCCGCATAGTTGCGCCGCGTCACGTAGCCGAGGTGCGGCGTGGCCAGGACGTTCGGCAGGCCACGCAGCGCGTCGTCGAGCGGCAGCGGCTCGGTGTCGAACACGTCGAGACCGGCCCCGGCGAGGCGACCGTCCTGCAGCGCCTCGACGAGCGCCGGGGTGTCGACCAGGCCGGCGCGGGAGGTGTTGACGAGAAACGCCGACGGCTTCATGGCGGCCAGCTCGGCGCGGCCGATGATGCCCCGGGTGGCCTCGGCCAGCACCAGGTGGAGGGTCGTGAAGTCGCTCTCCGCGAGCAGCGTGGGCAGGTCCGCTGCCCGGCGTACGCCGACCTCGGCGCAGCGTTCGTCGGTCAGGTGGGGGCTCCAGGCCACGACATCCATGCCGAAGGCCTGCCCGATCCGTGCCACGCGGGAGCCGATCTTGCCGAGGCCGACGACACCGAGCACGGCTCCGTGCAGGTCGGCGCCGAGGGTGCTCTGCCACGGGCCGCCCGACGCGAAGGACGGGACCTCGACGTGGAGCCCGCGGGCGAGACCGAGGACGAGGGCCCAGGTCAGCTCGGTGGGCGGCTCGGACGCGCTCGGTGTTCCGCAGACCACCACGCCGCGTGCGCGGGCCGCGTCGAGGTCGATGGAGGCGTTGCGCAGACCGCTGGTCACGACCAGCTTCAGCCGGGGCAGCCGGGCCAGCAGGGTCGCGGTGATCGGCGTGCGTTCGCGCATCACCACGAGGATGTCGGCATCGGCCAGTGTCTCGGCGCAGGCGTCCTCGTCGGGCAGGTGGTCGTGCAGGAACCGCACCTGCACGTCGTCGAGGGCGGCCCAGTCGGCCAGCCCCTCGGCCACGGCCTGGTAGTCGTCGAGGACGGCACACCTGAGGGTCACGGTCGTCCTCCGGCGGTCTCGTCGATGAACTGGGTGCGGTGGAGCAGCCCGTAGAGGCCACCCTGCGCCAGGAGCTCGGCGTGGGTGCCGCGCTGGACCACGCGGCCGTCATCGACCACCAGGATCAGGTCGGCACCGCGCACGGTCGAGAGGCGGTGCGCGATCACCAGCGACGTGCGGCCGACGAGAGCGGCGTCGAGGGCCCGCTGCACCGCCGCCTCGGACTCGGAGTCGAGGTGCGCTGTGGCCTCGTCGAGTACGACGATCGCGGGCGCCTTCAGCAGCAGTCGCGCGATGGCGAGGCGCTGGCGCTCACCGCCGGAGAGCCGGTAGCCGCGGTCGCCGACGACGGTGTCGAGGCCGTCGGGCAGGTTCTCCACGAGCCGCCCGATCTGGGCTGCATGGAGGGCGTTCCAGATGGCGCGGTCGTCGGCCTCGCGTCGGGCGTAGAGCAGGTTCGCCCGGATCGTGTCGTGGAACATGTGCGAGTCCTGGGTGACGTAGCCGACCACGTTCTCCAGCGACTCCAGGGTCACGTCGCGCACGTCGTGGTCCCCCACGTGCACCGAGCCGCCGCGGACGTCGTACAACCTGGCGACGAGGTGGGTGATCGTGCTCTTGCCGGCCCCGGAGGGCCCGACCAGGGCCACCATCTGGCCGGGCTCGGCGACGAACCCGATGTCGTGCAGCACCTCGCCGGAGTCGCGGCTCTCCTTGCGGGCCACCACCTCGAGCGAGGCCAGGGACACCTCGTCGGCGCGTGGGTAGGCGAACGCGACGTCGCGGAACTCGACCCGTGACGCACTGCGCGGAAGCACGACGGCGTCCGGCTTCTCCTGCACCAGGGACGGCAGGTCGAGCACCTCGAAGACCCGCTCGAAGCTGACCAGCGCGGTCATCACGTCGATGCGCACGTTGGAGAGACCCTGCATCGGACCGAGCAGCCGGAGCAGCAGGGTGGCCAGCGCCAGCATGGTGCCGACGGTCAGCTTCTCGTGGATGGCCAGGTAGCCGCCCACGCCGTAGACCAGCGCGGTGGCCAACGCCGGCACGGTCATCATCACGGCCGCGAAGATGCGGGTGATCAGCGAGATGCGGACGCCGAGGTCACGCACCTTGCCGGCCTTCTCGGCGAAGAGTGCGTCTTCCTCGTCACGGCGGCCGAAGAGCTTGAGCAGCATCGCGCCACCCACGTTGAACCGCTCGGTCATGGCGTTGCCCATGTCGGCGTTGCCGTCCATCTGATCGCGGGTCAGCCCGGCCAGCCGCTGACTGACCCAGCGGGAGGCCAGCAGCAGGATCGGGAAGAGCATCAGGCACAGCAGCGTCACCTGCCAGCTCAGCGCCAGCATGGCGATGCCGACCACGACAACCGATATGCCGTTGGAGACCGTGCTCGACAACGTGGAGGTGAACGCGCGCTGGGCGCCGATCACGTCGTTGTTGAGCCGCGAGACCAGCGCACCGGTCTGGGTGCGGGTGAAGAACGCCAGTGACTGGCGCTGCACGTGCCCGAAGACCCGGGTGCGCAGGTCGAAGATCAGGCCCTCGCCGATGCGTGAGGAGAGGTAGCCCGACGCGATGGCGAGCAGGCCGCTGAAGATCGCCACTCCGGCCATCGCCGACGCCAGCCAGGCCACCAGGCCCATGTCGGACTTCAGCACGCCGTCGTCGACGATCCGCTGCACCAGCAGCGGTGTCACCACGACGAGGCAGGCGTCGACGACCGTCAAGGCCAGGAACCCGGCGATCAGGCGTCGGTGCGGACGCGCGAACGACAGGACCCGACGCACGGTGCCCCGGTCGAGCTTGCTGTCGGCGACGCTGCGGTCGGTGCGCAGGTTGCGCCAGGTGGCGCCCATCCCGCTCATGCCGGACATGGCTGGCCCCTCAGATCAGAACCGCCCATGTCAGGCCAGCGAGACCAGGTCGGCGTACCCCTCGTTCCACAGGTCCTCGTCGCCGTCGGGCAGCAACAGCACGCGGTCGGGCTCGAGGGCGCGCACGGCACCTTCGTCGTGGGTGACAAGGATGATCGCGCCCTCGTAGGTACGGATCGCGGCCAGCACCTCCTCGCGGGAGGCGGGGTCGAGGTTGTTGGTGGGCTCGTCGAGCAGCAGCACGTTGGCGCTGGAGACGACCAGGCTGGCCAGGGCCAGGCGCGTCTTCTCACCACCCGAGAGTACGGCGGCCGACTTGTGCGCGTCGTCACCGGAGAAGAGGAACGAGCCGAGGACGCTGCGGGCCTCGGTGTCGGTCAGCTGCGGCGCCGCGGACTGCATGTTCTCCAGGACGGTGCGGCTGGTGTCGAGGGTCTCGTGCTCCTGGGCGTAGTAGCCGACCTTGAGCCCGTGGCCCGGGATGACCTCGCCGGTGTCGGGGCGGTCGACGCCGGCCAGGATGCGCAGCATCGTGGTCTTGCCGGCGCCGTTGAACCCGAGGATGACGACGCGGCTGCCCTTGTCGATGGCCAGGTCGACGTCCATGAAGACCTCGAGCGAACCGTAGGACTTCGAGAGCTCCTTGGCGGTCAACGGGGTCTTGCCACACGCGGCAGGAGCCGGGAACTTGATCTTCGCGACCTTGTCGGCCTGGCGCTCGCCCTCGAGGCCGGCCATCATCTTCTCGGCGCGCTTGAGCATCGACTGGGCGGCGGTCGCCTTGCTGGCCTTGGCCCGCATGCGGTTGGCCTGGTCGGTGAGCGTCTTGGCCTTGGTCTCGGCGTTGGCCCGCTCGCGCTTGCGGCGCCGCTCGTCGGTCTCGCGCTGGGTCAGGTAGTTCTTCCAGCCCATGTTGTAGACGTCGATCTCGGCCCGGTTGGCGTCAAGGTGCATGACCTTGTTGACCGTCGCCTCGAGGAGGTCGTTGTCGTGGCTGATCACGATCAGCCCGCCCTTGTAGTTCTTCAGGAAGTCGCGCAGCCACACGATCGAGTCGACGTCGAGGTGGTTGGTGGGCTCGTCGAGGAGCATCACCTCGGCGTCGGAGAAGAGGATGCGGGCCAGTTCGACCCGGCGGCGCTGGCCACCGGAGAGCGTCCTGAGCGGTTGGGTGAGGATGCGCTCCTCGATGCCGAGACTCGCCGCGATCGTGGCCGCCTCGGACTCGGCGGCGTACCCTCCGCCGGCGTGCAGCTCGTTGTCGGCGCGGGCGTACTGCTTCATCGCGCGCTCGGAGATGGCGGCGTCCTCCGACCCCATGTCGGCCTCGGCCTGTCGCAGTCGACGTACGACGTCGTCGAGGCCACGCGCGGACAGGATCCGGTCGCGGGCCATCACCTCGGGGTCGCCCGTGCGGGGATCCTGGGGCAGGTAGCCGACCTCACCGGTCGACAGGACCTTGCCGGAGGCGGGCAGTGCTTCGCCGGCGAGAATCTTCGTGAGGGTCGTCTTGCCGGCACCGTTGCGACCGACCAGGCCGACCTTGTCGCCTGCTGCCACGCGGAAACTTACGTTCTCCATGAGGAGACGCGCACCGGCACGGACCTCTAGTTGCTGTGCGGTGATCATCAGGATCGTTAGTGTACGTGGGAGAAGGGTCTCCCCCGGCATCCGCACGGGCATCAGGAAGGACGCAGCATGCGCTTCAATCCCAAGGCACGGATCGATTCGGGAAAGGTCTCCGATGCCGGTGGCGGCGGTGGCGGGCTCGGCGGACGTGGCGGCGGCATGAAGTTGCCGATCCCGACCGGTGCCGGCGGCGGCAAGATCGGCCTGCTGATCCTGGTGATCGCCTTCCTGGTCACCATGTGCAACAACGGCAGCATCCCCGGCATCAACCAGGGCGACGGGGGTTCGCAGAACAACGCGGCCGGCAGCGACCCTGCCCAACAGCAGGAGGCTGATGCCTACGACGAGTGCAAGACCGGCGAGGACGCCAACAACTCGGAGGTGTGCTCGCGCAAGGCGATCCTCCAGCTGCTGGAGACCTACTGGTCCTCACAGTTCAAGAGCGGCGACTTCGTCGCGGCCCCGGCTGTGACGTTCTCCGGCTCGACCAATACCGGCTGCGGTGGCGCCACGTCCGCGGTCGGACCGTTCTACTGCCCCTCCGACCAGACCATCTACCTCGACCCGACGTTCTTCGACGACGTGCTCGAAGGCCAGCTGGGTGGCAAGGGCGGCGACTTCGTGGAGCCCTACGTACTCGGCCACGAGTACGGCCACCACATCCAGAACATCACCGGACAGATGAAGAACGTGAAGACCCAGCAGGGTGCCGACAGCGACGCGGTCAAGCTCGAGCTCCAGGCCGACTGCTACGCCGGCCTGTGGACCCACCACATCGAGTCGCTCAAGGACGACAACGGCGAGCAGATCCTCACCATCGACGACGCCGACATCGAGGAGGCCGTCGGCGCCGCCTACACGGTCGGCGACGACCACATCCAGGAGGTCACCGGCGGCCGGGTCGATGCGAACCAGTGGACCCACGGTTCCTCGGAGGAGCGGATGAAGTGGTTCAAGACCGGCTACGACTCCGGCGACTACGAGGCCTGCGACATCTGGAACTAGCCCGTCAGAGCAGCGCCTCGATCTGCGGGAAGAGGCGCTGCAACGAGCGCAGGTAGGGCGCCACGCTCGGGTGGCGGTACTTCCCGGCCAGCGCGCCGGGTCCGTCGGCCACCCGTGCCAGCGCCCATTCGGCACGCGACATCGCGGTGTGGACGGCGTTGATCCTGGCGCCGAGCAGCACCTGCGCCCGCGTGGCAATGCCCGCCGGAAGACCGTCGGCGTAGGCGTCGACCAGCACGTCGAAGTCCTCGCGCGCGGTCAGGGCGAGGTAGCCCAGGTCCGCGCCGACCGGCCCGATCCCCAACATCGACCAGTCGATGGCCACGACGTCGTCACCGTCGCGGGCGATCAGGTTGGCCGCGGCGGGGTCGCCGTGCTGCGCCACCTCCGGCAGCCCGTCGAGTACGTCGAGGTGCTGGCCGCGCAGCTGCCACAACCGGTCGGCGACATCCGCGACCGTCGTACGTTCCAGGGTGCGCCAGCCGCCGTTGTGCTCCACCCTGGCCAGCCGCGTGGCCAGCTGACGCCTCGCCAGCCAGGGGTACGCCGGCAGGTCGGCGCCGGCGAACCGGCCGAGCGCCCGCGCCACGAACGGACCGGGCAGCGTCTCGCTCTCGACGTACGCGTGCCACAGCGTGATGCCCTCGTCGTCCTCCTCGACCTTGGCTGCGCGGACGCTGCGCAGGCCGGGCGTCTCGTCGACCACACCGGACGTCGCGACCTCGGCCGGGCGCCGCCACCACGCGAAGTGCGACCGGTCCGAGAGCTCTCCCGGGTCACCCGGCAGGGGCGCCTGGAGCCGCTTGACCACTTGGTCGCCGCAACGCCACACACCCACGGTCGAGGTCCCCATGCCTCCGGGCACGGGTTGCCAGCCTGGTTCGGGCTGCCACATGCTGACTCCTGCGGTCTCGTCAGGTGTTGACGACCGTCATCCTGACAGAACCCGCGTCCGCGATGGCGGCTTCGAGCACCGAACGGCGCGGGTCGGGCACGGCCAGGAAGGGCTCGACCACCCTGGTCGCGAGCATCCGGAGCCGCTGGTCGACGAGCACGGCCTCGACGGCTTCGTGGTCTCCCCCGGTCACCAGCACCACGTCGGGGTCACCGGCGGCCGAGCGGAGTCTCTCCTCGAACGGACCCAGGATGCGTACGGCGTGGCCGGCCGCGGCCTCGTAGGCCTGCCTGGCCTGGTTGTCGCGGCGTCGGGCGAAGCGTTGCTGGCTCTGGCCGCCGGCCTTGGTGCGTCCCTGCACGTGGCGCTGCCCGACCTTGGACTCGACGACCGCGTCGCCCTCCAGTCTGGCGATCGCGAACCCGCCCTTGCGCACCAGGAGCACGCCCCACTGGGCCGGTGGGCTGCAGGCATCGAGGAAGTCGGACGGGTCGGCGCGGTCGTCGTACGCCCTGCCGAACGGTGGGAGCGCCTCGAACGTCGACCCGTCACCACCGAGCCCGGTCAGCGCTCCCCCGGACACCGCCAGGTCGCAGCCGTCGTGGCGAGCCTCGAAGTTCTCCACCCAGCGCGCGATCCGCATCGCCGGCACCAGGAGAGTTGTCACCCGGCGAGGCTAGCGGAACGGTCGGGTGCGCCGTACCGTCTCACCACCATGCCGCAACCACCCACCGAAGACGTTCCCCAGGAAAATGAGCTGGTCCGGGAACCCGGGGCCGCGTCGGCGCGTGTTGTCCGTGTGGAGACCGAGGAGCTTGCCGAGCTGTACGCACACGCGTGCGCACCCCTGATCGGCCTGCTCACGGTCGTCGGTGGTGATCGCGCCGACGCGGAGGAAGTCGCCCAGGAGAGCTTCGTCAGGCTCCTGCAGCACTGGCCGAAGGTGCGCACGTACGACGACCCCGAGGCATGGGTGCGCACCGTTGCGGTGCGCCTGCTCATCTCAAGGAAGCGGCGGCTCAAGGTGGCCCGGCTCGGGCTGCAGCGGCTGGGGCGCCGTGCCTCGATGGCCGCACCGACGGACCCCGCTGCCGGTGTCGAGCTGTCCGCTGCGCTTGCCGGCCTGCCGGTCGAGCAGCGCGCGGTCCTGGTGCTGCATCACGTGTGTGACCTCCCGGTGCAGGAGGTCGCGGACCGGCTCCACGTCCCTGTTGGCACGGTCAAGTCGCGGCTGTCACGGGCGCGTACGGCGCTCGCCCCGCTGCTGGCCGATGAGGAACGGAGCACGACATGAGTGACTTTGAGAGGCGCCTGTCGGACGAGGTGTCCGCAGCGATCCCATCCACGACCCCACCCTTCGATGAGGTCGTCGCGGTCCGTGATCGCCGACGCAACCGGCGTCGTGGTGCAGTTGCGGCCATCGCCGTGGTCGCCGTCATCGGCGGCGTCTTCGTGGCCACCGGAGTGCTGCAGGAGGATCCCGTGGGCAATGGACGCACGGACGTCGCCTCGAGCGAGTCCCCGTCGGCAAGCGCCACCAAGGGCTCGGGTCGCACGTTCGACCCAGCGCTGCCACTGCCCATCATCCTGAACCTCGCCGCCGGCGATCGAGACCTCGACCCGTGGACGTCGTGCTGGAGCGGACCGCCCGACGGCGAAGGGGTGGTCACGCAGACGTGCTCCGACGGCATGCCCCCGAAGAACCCTGTTGCGGCGGGCAGCCCGGATGACGTCGAGTTCACCTTCCCCGCCGACGGATGGACGTTCGAGGCGACCTTCCGTCCGTCGGACGCCGCGCCCTGTGCACAGAGCTTCACGGTGCCGGTGGAGAAGACGGGAGCGCAGACCTTCCGGATCGATCCCGTGGGGCCTGCCGCGGCGTGGGAGGTCGACGTCTTCGGCCGCGGCCCACAGGGAGATGCAGTGGCCACCTTCGCCTGGGAGACGCCCACCGCCGGCACCGTGCCGCCGCCCCGCTCCTACATGAGCCTCGTCGAGGCTGGCGACGGCGGCGAGGTTCAGGCACCGAGCAGTCTCGAGCTGGTCTTCTCCGGGCTGGACCGATCACCGGGGAAGGCGAGCGTCGTCGTCACCGTGACCGCTGCCAACGGCAACTCCATGCAGTTGGACACCGAGCGAGTGATCGGCCACGAGTGCATCGCCGAGGGCACGCTCTCGTTCTCGGGCACCCGCGCCCAGGCGCGACAGGCCGCCAGGCTCGGCCCGGCGCCTTTCACCTACGCCGTCGACCTGACCCTCGACGGCACGACGTACGCCGGCACCGGGACGTGGCCGACAGACCAGCGCAAGGACGAGGCGCCGTACGTCGACCTCACCTTCGATCCACCACTGCCGGCATACGAGTGACCCCGGGAGTCAGTGCGCCCCGGTCGCCCTTCCTCGGCGACCACGATCGTGCAGGTGTGCCGTCGTGACACAGCAAATCGCGAGAACCCGACCCGGATCATGCACAGGCACGATCCGGGTCGGGTCTCGACCAAGTCGGTCAGACGTTGAAGCCGAGGGCGCGCAGCTGCTCGCGTCCGTCGTCGGTGATCTTGTCCGGGCCCCACGGCGGCATCCAGACCCAGTTGATCGCCACGTCGTTGACGATCCCCTCGAGCGCGGAGTTCGTCTGGTCCTGGATCACGTCGGTCAGCGGGCAGGCCGCCGACGTCAGCGTCATGTCGAGCACGACATTGGAGCCCTCGTCGAGGTGCACGTCGTAGACCAGGCCGAGGTCGACGACGTTGATGCCGAGCTCGGGGTCGACGACGTCCTTCATCGCCTCGACGACGTCGTCCTTGGAGACGGTCGTGGTGGTGCCCACAGGCGCCTCGGGAATGTCAGAGTGGTCAGCCATTGGTGGTCTCCTTGTTGTCCGCTGAGCTGGCAACGATCTGGGCCGTCGCGTCCTTCCATGCCATCCACGACAGCAGGGCGCACTTGACCCGGGCCGGGAACTTCGCGACACCGGCGAAGGCGATGCCGTCCTCGAGGACGTCCTCATCGGGCTCCACGTTGCCGCGGCCCTGCATGAGCTCCTGGAAGGTCGCGTGGATCTGCATTGCCTCGTCGACCGGCTTGCCGATCACTAGGTCGGTCATCACCGAGGCCGACGCCTGCGAGATGGAGCAGCCGACCGAGTCGTAGGAGACGTCCTCGACGACGCCTCCGGCAATGTGCACCCGGAGGGTCACCTCGTCACCGCACGTGGGGTTGACGTGGTGCACCTCGGCCTCGAACGGGTCACGGAGACCCTTGTTCAAGGGGTTCTTGTAGTGGTCGAGAATGATCTCTTGATAGAGGGTGTCGAGTTCCTGGCTCATGATGATCAACCCAACTTGAAGTAGGAGCGGGTGTATTCCAGCCCCTCGACGAGGGCGTCGATCTCGGCCGGCGTCGTGTAGAGGTACGACGAGGCGCGCGTCGAGGCCTGCACGCCGAAGCGCTTGTGGGCCGGCTTCGCGCAGTGGTGACCGGCGCGGACCGCGACACCACGCGAGTCGAGCACCTGGGCCACGTCGTGGGGGTGCACGCCGTCGATCTCGAAGGAGATCGCTCCGCCGCGCAGTGCGGCGTCGAGCGGGCCGAGCACGGTCAGGCCGGGCACGGTGGCCAGGCCGTCGAGGGCGTAGGCGGTGATCGCGTGCTCGTGGGCGCGGATGGCGTCCATGCCGACGTGGCCGAGGTAGTCCACGGCCGCGCCGAGACCCACGGCCTCGACAATCGGCGGGGTGCCGGCCTCGAACTTGTGCGGGATGCCGGCGTACGTCGACCGCTCCATCGCCACGGTCTCGATCATCTCGCCACCACCGAGGAACGGCGGCAGCTGGTCGAGGACCTCACGCTTGCCCCAGAGCACGCCGATGCCGGTCGGGCCGACCACCTTGTGGCCGGTGAAGGCCAGCAGGTCCGCACCGGACTCCACGACGTCGACGGCCATCTGCGGCACCGCCTGCGACGCGTCGACGACCACGATCGCGCCGACCTCGTGGGCACGGCGGGCGATCTCCTCGATCGGGTTGATCGTGCCGAGCATGTTGGAGACCCACGTCAGCGAGACGACCTTGGTCTTCTCGGTGATCAGGGAGTCGATGTTCGACAGGTCGAGCTGTCCGTCGTCGGTGAGCCCGAACCAGCGCAGCGTGGCGCCCTTGCGCTCGGTGAGCAGCTGCCACGGCACGATGTTGGAGTGGTGCTCCATCTCGGTGATGACGACCTCGTCGCCCTCCCCGATCTCGAGCGGGCCACGGGCCCAGGCCAGCGTGTTCGCCACCAGGTTGAGCGCCTCGGAGGCGTTCTTGGTGAAGATCACCTCGTCGCGCGAGGGGGCGTTGATGAACGCGGCGACCTTGTCGCGCGCGTTCTCGAACGCCTCGGACGACTCTGCTCCGAGCTGGTGCATGGCGCGTGCCACGTTCGCGTTGTGGTGCTCGAGGTGGTCGACCATCGTGTCTATGACCACCTGCGGCTTCTGCGAGGTGTTGGCGCTGTCGAGGTAGACCAGCGGCATCCCGCCCGCCAGCTGGCGTTCGAGGATCGGGAAGTCCTTGCGGATGACTTCCAGCTCGGGGAGCAACCCGTCCATGGGGATCAGACCGCCGCGGAGACGTACTTGTCGTAGCCGTTGGCCTCGAGCTCATCGGCGAGGTCAGGACCGCCGGACTCGGCGACCTTGCCGTTGACGAAGACGTGCACGAAGTCGGGCGTGATGTAGCGCAGGATGCGCGTGTAGTGCGTGATCAGCAGGACGCCCTTGTTCTTGTCCTCGATGAAACGGTTGACGCCGTCCGAAACGACCTTGAGGGCGTCGATGTCGAGGCCCGAGTCGGTCTCGTCGAGGATGGCGACCTTGGGGTCGAGCAGCTCGAGCTGGGCGATCTCGTGGCGCTTCTTCTCACCACCGGAGAAGCCCTCGTTGACCGAGCGGGTGCCGAAGGAGGAGTCGAGGTCGAGCTTCTCCAGAGTGGCGTTGACGTCCTTGACCCAGGTGCGCAGCTTGGGCGCCTCGCCGTCGATGGCGGTCTTGGCCGTGCGCAGGAAGTTGGACACCGAGACGCCGGGCACCTCGACGGGGTACTGCATGGCGAGGAAGAGGCCGGCGCGGGCCCGCTCGTCGACGCTCATCGCCAGCACGTCGTCGCCGTCGAGGGTGACGGTGCCGCCGGTGACGGTGTACTTGGGGTGGCCGGCGATGGAGTAGGCCAGGGTGCTCTTGCCGGAGCCGTTCGGGCCCATGATCGCGTGGGTCTCGCCGTCCTTGATGGTCAGCGTGACGCCCTTGAGGATCTCCTTGGGGCCGTCTTCGGTCTCGACCGAGACATGCAGGTCGTTGATCTCCAGGGTGCTCATGTGTGCTCTCTCTTCTCTCTACGAAAGTCTGTGGTTCAGGACGGCACGACGCCGTTGAGGGTGGTGCTGATGTCGACGTACACGTCGTCGCCGCGGAGCTCGACCGGGAACGTCGTGATCGGCTCGGTGGCGGGCAGGACGGTCGGCTTGCCCGTGCGCAGGTCGAACGTCGACCCGTGCAGCCAGCACTCGATGGTGCAGTCCGCGACCTCACCCTCGGAGAGGGCGACCGCCGCGTGCGAGCAGAGGTCCTGGACGGCGAAGAACTCGTCGCCGTCGCGGGCCACGGCCACGTCGAGGTCGTCGATCGTCACCCCGAGGGCCTCGTCAGCGGGGACCTCGGAGACGGCGCAGGCGCGGACGAAGCTCATTTGAACGCCTTCAGGACGTTCTTCTCGAGCTCGGACTCGACGGTGGCGGCGAGCTTCTCCTCCAGCTCCGGCACGTCGATCCTGCGGATCAGGTCGTTGAAGAAGCCGTGCACGACCAGCCGGCGCGCCTCGTCCTCCGCGATGCCGCGCGAGCGGAGGTAGAACAGCTGGTTGTCGTCGAAGCGACCGATGGCCGACGCGTGGCCGGCACCCTCGATCTCGCCGGTCTCGATCTCGAGGTTCGGCACGGAGTCGGCCTGGCACCCGTCGGTGAGGACCAGGTTGCGGTTCTCCTCGTAGGTCTCGATGCCCTCGGCGACCTTGCGGATCAGTACGTTGCCGATCCAGACCGCGTGGGCGCCCTGGCCCTGCAGCGCACCCTTGTAGACCACGTTGCTCTTGGTGTGCGGAGCGGTGTGGTCGACGAAGAGGCGGTGCTCGATGTGCTGGCCCTCGTCGGCGAAGTACATGCCGAGCATCTCGACCGAGCCGCCGGGACCGGCATAGTCGGCCGTCGCGTCGTGGCGCACGAGGTCACCACCGAACGAGACGGCCACGTGCTTGAGCGAGGCGTCACGGCCCACCCGGGCGTGCTGGGTGGAGTGGTGCACGGCGTCGTCGGCCCAGTCCTGCAGGGACACGACAGTCAGCTCGGCGCCGTCCTCGAGGACGATCTCGATGTTGTCGGCGAGTACGGCGGTGCCGGCGAAGGTCAGCACGACGGTCGACTTCGAGAACTTCTCGGCCACGATGACGGTGTGCGAGGCGCCGGCAAGCTCGGCGCCAGTGCCGGTGTGGGCCAGGATCGTCGCTCCGTCGACCACGGTGTCCTGCGGGATGCGGACAACGGTGGCACCGTCGGCCGCGGCCCAGGCGCGGGCCGAGACCCGGTCCGTGGGCACCAGGCCGGACAGGCCGCGCTCGACGGCGTCGGCGCCGACCTGCTCGACGACCACGCCCTGCGCGGCACTCACCTCGACCGCGCACGCGCCGGCGCCGAAGGGGGCCTCGTCGTGCAGGCCCCTGAGGCGCTTGAGCGGGGTGAACCGCCACACCTCTTCACGGCCGGTGGGCACGGGGTGGTCCGCGAGGTCGAAGGACCCCTCGGGGTGCAGGTGGGAGATCACCTTGTCGACCTCGAGGGCCGAACTCACGTTCTCAACAGTTGCAGTCACTTCTTGGCTTTCTTGTACGACGGTCGGGAGGGCAGTGCGCGGAGGGCGAGGATCAGCCCACCGCACCTTCCATCTGCAGCTCGATCAGCCGGTTCAGCTCGAGGGCGTACTCCATCGGCAGCTCCTTGGCGATCGGCTCGACGAAGCCGCGCACGATCATCGCCATCGCCTCGTCCTCGGCCATGCCGCGCGACATCAGGTAGAACAGCTGGTCGTCGGAGACCTTCGAGACCGAGGCCTCGTGGCCCATCGACACGTCGTCCTCGCGGATGTCGACGTACGGGTAGGTGTCGGAGCGGCTGATCTGGTCGACCAGCAGCGCGTCGCAGAGCACGTTGGACTTCGAGCCGTGCGCACCCTCGTTGATCTGGATCAGGCCGCGGTAGGACGTACGGCCACCGCCACGGGCCACCGACTTCGACAGGATCGAGGACGACGTGTTGGGCGCGGCGTGCACCATCTTGGCGCCCGCGTCCTGGTGCTGGCCCTCGCCGGCGAACGCGATCGAGAGCGTCTCGCCCTTGGCGTGCTCACCCATGAGGTAGACCGCGGGGTACTTCATGGTCACCTTGGAGCCGATGTTGCCGTCGACCCACTCCATGGTCGCGCCGGCCTCGCAGGTGGCGCGCTTGGTGACGAGGTTGTAGACGTTGTTCGACCAGTTCTGGATGGTCGTGTAACGACAACGGCCGCCCTTCTTCACGATGATCTCGACGACCGCCGAGTGCAGCGAGTCGGAGGAGTAGATCGGCGCGGTGCAGCCCTCGACGTAGTGCACGTAGGCGTCTTCGTCGACGATGATCAGGGTGCGCTCGAACTGGCCCATGTTCTCGGTGTTGATCCGGAAGTAGGCCTGCAGCGGGATGTCGACGTGGACGCCCTTGGGCACGTAGATGAACGAGCCACCGGACCACACCGAGGTGTTGAGCGCGGCGAACTTGTTGTCACCGACGGGGATGACGGTGCCGAAGTACTCCTTGAAGATCTCTTCGTGCTCGCGCAGCGCGGTGTCGGTGTCGACGAAGATGACGCCCTGCTCCTCGAGGTCCTCGCGGATCGCGTGGTAGACGACCTCGGACTCGTACTGGGCGGCGACACCGGAGACCAGGCGCTGCTTCTCCGCCTCGGGGATGCCGAGCTTGTCGTAGGTGTTCTTGATGTCCTCGGGGAGCTCCTCCCACGAGGTGGCCTGCTTCTCGGTGGAGCGCACGAAGTACTTGATGTTGTCGAAGTCGATCGTCGACAGGTCCGAACCCCAGTTGGGCATGGGCTTGCGGTGGAAGAGCTTGAGGCCCTTCATGCGCAGGTCGAGCATCCACTGCGGCTCGCTCTTCTTCGAGGAGATGTCGGCGACGACCTCCTCGTTGAGGCCACGGCGGGCGTTGTCACTGACCTCGTTCTTGTCGGACCAGCCGAACTCGTAACGACCGATGCCCTCGAGCTCCGGGTTTCTTTCGTCAATGGTCGTCATGAAGACGCTCCGTCCTTCTTGTCGTGAATCGTGGAGGCCTCGAACTTGTCGAGGTCGAGGTTCGGAATGCTCGTGGTGCACACGCCGTCGCCGTGCGCGATGGTGGCCAGACGCTGGACGTGTCGGCCAAGGACCCGCCCGATCACCTCGGTCTCGGCCTCGCACAGCTGCGGGAACTCCGCGGCGACGTGGGAGACCGGGCAGTGCTGCTGGCACAGCTGGTCGGCCATCGGCAGGGTGCGGACGCCGGCGGCGTACCCGCCCTGGGTCAGCACCCTGGCCAGTGCCTGGGCCGGGGTGAGCTCGGGTTCGTCGCGCACCAGGTCTGCATAGTCACGTTCTATGAACGCCACCCGCTGCCTCGCGAATTCCATGACCGCGTCGTCGCCGGCAGTGTCGGCGAGATAACGCAGGGCATGGACCGCGAGGTCGTCGTACTGGTGACCGAGCCCGTCGCGCCCGCTCTCGGTGAGCGCGAACACCTTGGCCGGTCGCCCGCGACCGCGTGAGCCGTAGACCCGCTGCTCGCGTGCCTCGACGGTGCCGAGCTCGACCAGGTGGTCGAGGTGACGGCGTACGGCGGCCGGGGTGAGGTCGAGCAGGTGGGCCAGGTCGGCGGCCGTGGAAGGCCCCTGCTCGAGGATGGAACGCAGCACGCGGGCACGGGTCGGAGCGTCCCCTTCAGGGACGGCGACGGGTGTGCGGGTGAATTCCACAACACAAGTGTGACGTTAATGCGGGGGCCGGATCAAGCAAGGGTCACCTAACTCACCGTTCACTGAGATGAGGGCGCGGCGAACGGGGCGCGCAGCAGGACCTTCGCGCCGCTCAGGTCGGTGACCAGGCGACCGGACTCCATGTAGTCGTTGCTGACGCTGATCTCCACGTGGGGCGGCAGCTCCTTGCCCTCGAACTCGGGAGCGTAGGTCAGGCTGCTCCCCCAGTCGCCGCTGGCGATGGTGACCGTGAACTCCTGCGCTCCGTCGACGCCGAGGTCAGAGCCGGCCTCCTCGACGTTCTCCAGGAGGCGGTCCAGGTCGACGTCGGCCAGGTCGACCAGCTCCGGGTCCGCCGTGCCGACCCGGCCACCGGTGGACTCGGTCAGCGTGTCGTCGGCGCCCGGGTCGTAGGAGTACCGGTCGAAGCGGCCGCGTCCCTCGTCGGTGGGCACCAGCACGTCGGCGTACGTGCCGTGGGTCTCGACGGCGAGCACCTCGGTGGTGCCGAGGTCGTCCTCGACGTCGGCGACCAGCGCCTCCAGGGCGGTGGCGGTCAGCACGGGTTCGTCGCCCGGCTCGTCGTCGCGGTCCATCAGGCCCACCACCACCAGCAACGCCACGAACCCGCCCACCAGTACCGCGACCGTGGCTCCCACCGTCGCGGCCCGCGAGTGCCCGGGCGTACGGCGCACCGCGGGAGCCTGCACCTTTGTGACCAGGGCGTTGGCCGGGTGGCGCTCGGGCACCTGGACCTCGTCGAGCACCGCGACCAGGGAGTCCAGCCGGTCGGCCCGCAGGGCGGAACTGACCATCCGGTCGTGGTCGGCCGCATCGATCTGGCCGTCGGCGAAGGCTCCCGACAACGCGTCGACGACGGCGTCGCGATCGGACTGGCGGGCCCGTTTGCGCGCGGGTCGTGACGACATGCGCGGCACAGTACCCGCTGACTGCGGTCAGTCCTGCGTGCGCCTGCGGAACGTGCGGATCGCCAGGGGAGCGATGACGAGCGTGATGCCGATCGTCCAGATGAACGTGGTCAACACCGGGTGCTGCAGCGGAAGCGCAGCATCGGACGCCACCGGTGGAGTGTTCCCCCACAGCTCGCGGACCGCCTGCACCAGGGCGGAGATCGGGTTCCACTCGGCCAGCCAGCGCAGCGCCTTCGGCATGTTCTCGGTGGGGGCGAAGGTGTTCGCCAGGAAGGTGATCGGGAACATCGTCGTGAACATCACGCCGTTGACCGCCTCGACCGAGCGCATCTTGGAGCCGACCAGGATGCCGACCCAGATCATCGCGAAGCCCCACATCAGCAACAGCACGTAGGCCAGCACCGCATCGAACACGCTGCCGCGGATGCGCCAGCCGATGACCAGCCCGGTCAGCGACATGACGACGATGCCGATGCTGGAGTGCAACAGGCTGGAGATGCTGCGGCCCACGAGAACGGCCGCCGGGTTGATCGGCAGCGACCGCATGCGGTCGACGATGCCCTTCTCGATGTCGGCGGTCAGGCCGACCGCCACGACGAACGAGGCGAACGCGATGGTCTGCCCCATGATGCCGCCGAGCAGCCACTCGCGGTACCCGGCCGGGGACCCGGTCTGGATGGACCCTCCGAAGACGAAGGCGAACAGCATCACGAACATCACCGGCTGGATGGTGACGTCCATCAGCATCTCGGGCATCCGCTTGATGTGGATCAGGTTGCGGCGCACGATCACCATCGACTGCCGCAGCAGGCCGGTGTCGCGGATCTCGGGGCGTTCGATGACGGCAGTCACGGGACCAGCTCCTCGTCGGGCGTTTCTTCGGCGTCCTCGGCGCGGTGGCCGGTCAGGTGCAGGAACACGTCGTCGAGGCTCGGGCGCTTGAGGCCGAGGTCGTCGAGCTCGATGGCGCTGTCGGCGAAGACCGACGCGATGCGGGTCATGTCGGCCAGGCCGTTCGCCGCGGCGGTCAGCTGGCGGGACGCCTCGTCGATGTGGACCTCGGCGACCTGGCTGCGCAGCAGCTTCTCGGCGGCGGGGAGGTCTGCCACGTTGGAGACGGTCACGACCACCGCTGCCTTGCCGGACTGGTCCTTGAGCTGCAGCGGTGTGCCCTCGGCGATCACCGAGCCCTTGTCGATCACCACGATGCGGTCGGCGAGCTGGTCGGCCTCCTCGAGGTACTGGGTCGTGAGCAGCAGCGTGGTGCCGTCGCGGACCAGCTCACGGAGCACGTCCCACAGCTCGACCCGGCTGCGCGGGTCGAGCCCGGTGGTGGGCTCGTCGAGGAACAGCACCGGAGGAGTCGCGATCAGGCTCACCGCGAGGTCGAGCCGGCGCCGCATGCCCCCGGAGTAGGTCTTCACGATCCGGTTGCCGGCCTCGGTCAGGGAGAACCGCTCGAGCAGGTCGTCGCTGGCCCGGGCGATGTACTTCGACGACAGACCGTAGAGCCCGCCGATGAGCCGGAGGTTCTCGCGACCGGTCAGCAGCTCGTCGACCGTCGCGGCCTGGCCGGTGAGCCCCATGCTGCGGCGTACGGCGCCGGGCTCGCGGATCACGTCGTGCCCGGCGACCCGGGCCGTGCCGCTGGTGGGCGTGGTCAACGTGGTCATCATGCGCACCGTCGTCGTCTTGCCGGCACCGTTGGGGCCGAGCATGCCGAGCACGGTTCCCTCGGGGACCGAGAAGCTCACGCCGTCGACGGCGACGGTCTCTCCGAAGTGCTTGACCAGGTTGTCGGCCTCGATGGCCGGGGGTGACGTCATGCTGCTCCCTCTCGCATTGGACGGTGTGTCCGGTTCCTGACACTTCGACCCGCGCCGGTCACGAAACTCATCGGTCCTCCAGCCTAGGGAGGTGTCCCTGATGGGTCACCTGTTTTTCGGCGTGCGGGGCGGCGTTCCTAGACTGTCCCGGTGCCCCCCTCCCCCGACGTCGCTCCCGGCAGCCCAGGATCCGACGCGGCGGCCGTCGAGATCGACGGCCTCGTCATGCGCTACGGCGAGAAGACCGCCGTCGACGAGCTGTCGCTCCGCGTCGAGCGGGGCACCATCACCTCCGTGCTCGGGCCGAACGGCGCCGGCAAGACCACCACGCTCGAGGTGTGCGAGGGGTTCCGTAGACCACAGGCCGGCACGGTCCGGGTGCTCGGGCTCGACCCGACCCGCGAACGCCGTGCGCTGCTCCCCCGCATCGGCGTGATGCTGCAGTCCGGTGGCGCCTGGTCGGGGGTGCGGGCCGAGGAGATGCTCCGCCACATCGCACGCCTGCACGCCCACCCGCTGCCCGTCGAGATGCTGGTCGAGCGACTCGGCCTCGACGAGTGCGGGCGTACGCCGTACCGCCGGCTCTCCGGCGGGCAGCAGCAGCGACTCGGCCTCGCGATGGCGATCGTCGGCCGCCCCGAGCTGGTCTTCGTGGACGAGCCCACGGCGGGCATGGACCCCGCCGTGCGACGCACGACGTGGGAGCTGCTCGAGGAGCTCAAGGCCGACGGCGTCACGATCGTGCTGACCACCCACCACATGGACGAGGCCGAGCGGCTCTCCGACCTGGTCCACGTCATCGACCACGGGCGCCTGGTCGCCAGCGGCACCCCTTTCGAGCTGACCCGGGCCCGCGACCAGGCCACGATCCGCCTGGTCGTGACCCGACCGTTCCCGCCCGGCTCCCCCGACAAGCTGCGCATCGCGCTCGGCGACCACACCGAGGTGACGGAGATCAACGAGCAGAGCCTGCTGATCACGGGTCCCGCCGACGGGTCGACCCTCGCCCGGGTCTCCGCGTGGTGCGAGGAGCACGACGTGCTGCCCGAGAGCCTGGTCCTCGGCCAGCGCACGCTCGAGGACGTCTTCCTGCAGCTGACCGGACGGGAGTTCGAGGCATGAGCACCACCCGCCAGGACTTCACCCCGGCCCCGGGCTCGGCTCCACTCTCCCGCCAGGTGGTGGCCCAGGCCTCCATGGAGACCCGCCTGCTGCTTCGAAACGGCGAGCAGCTGCTGCTGGCCGTGGTCATCCCGGTGCTGGCACTGGTCGGCGGCATCCTGGCGGCCCGCCGTCTGGGACTCGACTTCGACGAGACCCCGGTCGACGTGCTGACCCCGGGCGTCCTGGCCCTCGCGGTGATGTCCACGTCATTCACGTCGCTGGCCATCGCCACCGGGTTCGAGCGCCGCTACGGGCTACTCAAGCGCCTCGGTGCCTCACCGCTGCCACGCTCCGGACTGCTGCTCGGCAAGGTGATCGCCCTGCTCGGCGTACAGGTCCTGCAGGCGGTCGTCATCGGTGCGGTGGCCCTCGGGTTCGGCTGGCGTCCCGGCGGCGGCTTTGCCGGCGTCCTGCTGGCCGTGGCGGCCGCGTTGCTCGGTACGGCGGCGTTCGCCGGTCTCGGCCTGCTCGTGGCCGGGACCCTGCGCGCCGAGGCGACGCTGGCCGTGGCCAACCTGGTCTACCTGCTGCTCATGATGGGCGGCGGCATCGTGCTCCCCCGTGACACCTACGGCTCGGCGGGTGTGGTGATCCAGTTCCTCCCGTCCGCAGCCCTGGGCGACGCCATGCGGGACGCGTTCATCGACGGATCCGTCAATCTCGTCGCCTTCGCCGTGCTGGCCGTCTGGGCCGTCGCGGCGGGCGCGATGGCGAGCAGGAGCTTCAAGTGGGAGTGAGCAACATCGTTCCGGCCCGGTACCTCCGCCCCCTGGCGGTGACGAACCTGGTCGCGAACATCATGATCGTGGTGACCGGCGGCGTGGTCCGCCTCACCGCATCGGGTCTTGGTTGTCCGACGTGGCCGCGGTGCACGGACGAGTCGTACGTCGCCCACGGCGCCCTCGGCATCCACGGCGCGATCGAGTTCGGCAACCGGATGCTCACCTGGGTGCTCGCTGCGGTCGCCATCACCTGCTGGCTGGCCGCGCTCGCCTACCGGGCCTCGGGCGGCGTCAACGGAACCCGCACGGTGCGCCTGTCGACCATGATCGCGCTCTACGTGCCTGCGCAGGCGATCATCGGCGGCGTCACGGTGCTGACCGACCTCAACCCCTACGTCGTGGCCTTCCACCTGCTGGTCTCGATGGCCCTGATCGGGCTCTGTGTGCTGCTCGTCGAGGTCACCCGGCAGCCGGACACCTGGTCCGCCGACGACCCACTCCGAGCGCCGGAGCAGACCCGGAGGCTGGCCTGGCTGGTCTTCGGCGTCGGCTGGGTCGTGCTCTGGCTGGGCACCGTGGTCACGGGCTCCGGGCCCCACGCGGGGGACCTCGATGCACGACGTACGGGCCTGGACCCCCAGGTCTGGTCGCACGTGCACGCGTCGGCGGTCTACGTGCTGGTCGCCCTGACGGTCGGCATCCTCGCCCTCGCGCACCGGCAGCGGCTGGAGGGCGTACGGCGGGCCGCCGGCGCCCTGCTCCTGGTCGAGCTGCTGCAGGGCGTGGTCGGCTTCGTGCAGTACTTCAACGACCTGCCGGTGCCGCTGGTCACCGTGCACATGCTGGGCGCCTCGTTGACCGCAGCGACCCTCGCCTGGGTCGTGGTGCGCGCACAGCGCACGGTCTGAGCAGACCCGGGAAGAACTGGGACGGCGGGGTGCCCGAACCCCCGAGACCGGGCACGCCGCCGTTCAACAGGTATGACGTGGCGGACACCGGTTTGGTTGCTTCGGATCCCGAACTATTTTTCCCGGTCCAGACCACCGCTCCCGCGACGGACCTGACGACAGCCCGCGAAGGGGGTCTCAGCGGGTCAGCAGCGGGTCGAGCGCGACCGCGACGAACAGGAGGCTGAGGTAGAGGTTGGAGGTGTGGAAGAGTCGCATCGGCTTGATCAGCGACAGGGTCTCGGTGCCCTTCGCGCGGCCCCACATCCTGTGCGCCTCGACCAGGAAGACCCCGCCGAGGACGGCGGCACACGCCGGGTAGAACCAACCGGTGCCGGCCACCGGCCACAGCACCAGCGACGTCGCGACCATCACCCACGAGTAGAGGACGATCTGCCGGCCGACCTCGGCCGCGGGCTTCACGACGGGCAGCATCGGGACGTCGACGTTCGCGTAGTCCTCGCGGTAGCGCAGCGCGAGGGCCCAGGTGTGCGGCGGCGTCCAGAAGAAGACCACCATGAACAGCACGATCGGCGTCCAGGCCAGCTCGTTGGTGACCGCCGTCCAGCCGATCAAGGCCGGGAAGCAGCCGGCGAGGCCGCCCCAGACGATGTTCTGGGTCGTACGCCGCTTGAGCAGGATCGTGTAGACCAGCACGTAGAACGCGTTGGCGCCCAGCGACAGGGCCGCGGAGAGCCAGTTGACCCACACTGCGAGGACCACGGTCGAGACCACCGCGAGCACCACGGCGAACAGCAGGGCCGAGCCGGCCGACACGATGTGGCGTGGCAGGGCGCGGCGGCGGGTGCGTCGCATCTGCTCGTCGATGTCACGGTCGTAGACGCAGTTGAACGCCGAGGCGGAGCCCGCCGACAAGGTGCCGCCGATGACGGTCGCGACGACCAGCCACAGGTCGGGCACGCCCCGGTCGGCGAAGAACATCACCGGCACGGTGGTGAGGAGCAGCAGCTCGATCACCCGCGGCTTGGTCAGACCGACGTAGGCGGCGACGACGTCCTTGAACGACGCGCGTTCGGGGTCGCCCGACGGGTCTGCCGCCCGCTCAGGGGTGGAAGCCGACTGGCCGACGTACGTCACGAAAACCTCGGGTTGCAAAGACTGCGTCATGGTGATGGAAAACGGTGGAGCCGACGTCGAGTCTATAGCCCATGATGAGTAGGCTCGTCGTTGCCGCCGTAGTTGCAACGAGAGGATCCTCACGTGACCACCGATTCCCCCACCCTTGAGTGGACCGACCTCGACCGCCGCGCCGTCGACACGGCCCGCGTGCTGGCCATGGATGCGGTCCAGAAGGTGGGCAACGGACACCCCGGAACCGCGATGAGCCTCGCGCCCGCGGCGTACCTGCTCTTCCAGAAGGTCATGCGCCACGATCCGTCCGACGCCTACTGGCAGGGGCGTGACCGGTTCGTGCTCTCATGCGGCCACTCGAGCATCACGCTCTACACGCAGCTGTTCCTGGGAGGCTTCGGTCTCGAGCTCTCCGACCTGGAGGCGCTGCGCACCTGGGGCTCCAAGACCCCGGGCCACCCCGAGTACCACCACACCGTCGGTGTCGAGACCACCACCGGCCCGCTGGGCCAGGGCGTCGCCAACGCGGTCGGCATGGCGATGGCCGCCCGACGCGAACGCGGCATGCTCGACCCCGACACCGCCGCTGGCGAGTCACCGTTCGACCGCCACGTCTACGCGATCTGCTCCGACGGCGACATCGAGGAAGGCGTCTCGGGCGAGGCGTCCTCGATCGCCGGCGTCCAGGAGCTCGGCAACCTGACCGTGATCTACGACCGCAACCGCATCTCGATCGAGGGCGACACCGACATCGCGCTCGGGGAAGACGTCGGCAAGCGATACGAGGCCTACGGCTGGCACGTGCAGACCGTCGACTGGACCAACGGCGGCACCGGCTACGACGAGGACGTCCCGGCGCTCCACGCGGCCATCCAGAAGGCCAACGAGGTCACCGACAAGCCCAGCTTCATCGTGGTCGACACGATCATCGCCTGGCCCGCGCCCAACGCCCAGGGCACCGAGGCCGCCCACGGCAGCGCACTCGGCGACGACGAGGTGGCGGCCACCAAGAAGGTGCTCGGCTGGGACCCCGAGCAGACCTTCGAGGTGCCTGACGACGTGCTCAAGCACACCCGCGCGCTCTCCGACCGTGGCGCTGCCGCCCGCAAGGAGTGGGACGAGCAGTTCGCCGCGTGGGCGACGGCCAACCCCGAGCAGAAGACGCTCCTCGACCGGGTCAGCACCCGTGCCCTGCCCGACGGCCTGGCCGAGGCGCTGCCGGTGTTCCCCGCCGACGCCAAGGGCGTGGCGACCCGCTCGGCGAGCGGCAAGACCATCAACGCGATCGCACCCCTGATGCCCGAGCTGTGGGGCGGCTCGGCCGACCTGGCGGGCTCCAACAACACCACCATCGAGGGCGTGCCGTCGTTCATCCCGGCCGACCGTTCGTCCAACGAGTGGTCGGGCGACCCGCTGCGCGGCCGGGTGCTGCACTTCGGCATCCGCGAGCACGCGATGGCCTCGATCATGAACGGCATCACCCTCGGCGGCCTGACCCGCGTCTTCGGCGGCACGTTCCTCCAGTTCGCCGACTACATGCGTCCCGCCGTACGCCTGGCCGCGCTGATGGGTGCGCCCGTGACCTACGTCTGGACCCACGACTCGATCGGTCTCGGCGAGGACGGCCCCACCCACCAGCCGATCGAGCACCTCGCCGCCCTGCGCGCGATCCCCGGGCTCGACGTGGTCCGCCCGGCAGACGCCAACGAGACGGCGGCCGCGTGGCTGGCCGTGCTCCAGCGCACCGACCGCCCGGCCGGCCTGTGCCTCACCCGTCAGGGCGTGCCCACGTTCCCGCGCGGCGAGGAGGCCGAAACCGGACAGCACTGGGCCGACACCAGCGGCGTCGCCAAGGGCGGCTACGTCCTGGTCGACGCCGACGGCGGGGCGCCCGACGTCGTCCTGATCGGCACCGGCTCCGAGGTCCAGCTGGCCGTCGCGGCCCGTGACGAGCTCGCCGCCGAGGGCATCAAGGCCCGAGTCGTCTCGATGCCGTGCGTGGAGTGGTTCAACGAGCAGGACCAGTCCTACCGCGACTCGGTCATCCCGCCCACCGTCAAGGCGCGGGTCTCGGTCGAGGCCGGCATCGCCCAGGGCTGGCGCGAGATCGTCGGCGACGCCGGACGCATCATCTCGATCGAGCAGTACGGAGCCTCGGCCGACTACAAGCGCATCTTCGAGGAGTACGGCGTGACCGCCGGGGCCGTGGCCTCGGCGGCGCGCGACAGCATCACGGCCGCGCAGGGCTGACCGACGCCCCACCGCGCACCGCGCAGGCAGATCCCGACCGCAGTTCAGGAGGAACACAATGTCCGAACGACTCAAGTCCCTTGCCGACGCCGGTGTGTCGGTGTGGCTCGACGACCTCTCCCGAGAGCGGATCGAGACCGGCAACCTGGCCGACCTGGTCAAGGAGAAGTCGGTCGTGGGGGTCACCACGAACCCCACGATCTTCGCCGGCGCGATCGGTGACGGCGAGCGCTACAACGACCAGGTGGCCAAGCTCGGGGCCGAGGGCCAGGACGTCGACGCGGTCATCCGCGCACTGACCACCGACGATGTGCGCAACGCCTGCGACGTGCTCGCCGACGTCTACGCCGGCGACAACTTCGACGGGCGGGTCTCCATCGAGGTGGAGCCCGGCCTGGCCATGGCCACCGAGGCGACCATCGCCCAGGCCCGCGAGCTCTGGGAGACCGTCGACCGGCCCAACGTGCTGATCAAGATCCCGGCCACCGAGCCCGGCCTGCCGGCGATCACGGCGGCGACTGCCGAGGGGATCAGCGTCAACGTGACCCTGATCTTCGGCATCGACCGCTACCGCGCGGTGATGGACGCCTACCTCACCGGTCTCGAGCAGGCCCAGGCCAAGGGCATCGACCTCTCCACCATCCACTCGGTGGCGTCGTTCTTCGTGTCCCGGGTCGACTCCGAGGTCGACAAGCGCCTCGACGCGATCGGCACTGACGAGGCGAAGGCACTCAAGGGCAAGGCCGCGATCGCCAATGCCCGGCGTGCGTACGCCGCGTACCAGGAGGTCTTCGGGGGCGACCGCTTCCTCCAGCTCGGCGGAGCCAACGTGCAGCGCCCGCTGTGGGCCTCGACCGGCGTCAAGGACCCGGCTTACCCCGACACGCTCTACGTGACGGAGCTGGTCGTCGACGGCTGCGTGAACACCATGCCGGAGAAGACCATGGATGCGTTCGCCGACCACGGCGAGCTGAAGGGCGACACGGTCAGCGGCCGCTCCGCTGAGGCCGAGGAGGTGTTCGCCGCACTCGCGGCGATCGGCATCGACTTCGACGACGTACTGGTGGTGCTCGAGACCGAGGGTGTCGACAAGTTCGACAAGTCCTGGGCCGAGCTCGTGGAGACGGTGAAGGGGCAGCTCGAGAGCAGCCGGTCGTGACCGCCTGGAACGTCGCCGAGGGCGACGGCTTCTGCCTGCACTTCGGCTACCCCGACGAGGCAGCCTTCGCCGCCGCGGTCCACCAGCTCGTGGCTGACAAGGTCGCCTCCCGGATCGCCGCCCAGGACCCGACGCTGTGGGGTCCCGCCGCCGAGGGGGAGGCCGCCAAGCGGCTCAGCTGGGTCGACCTGCCGACCGCCTCGCGTCCACTCGTGTCCGAGATCGAGGCACTGCGCGACGAGCTCGCAGCCCAGGGCGTCTCACGGGTGGTGCTGTGCGGCATGGGTGGCTCGTCGCTGGCGCCCGAGGTCATCTGCAAGGCAGCCGGCGTGCCCCTCGAGGTGCTCGACTCCTCCAATCCCGACGTGGTCCGCTCCGCCCTCGGCCAGGACCTCCGGGCCACTGCGGTGGTGGTGTCCAGCAAGTCGGGCGGCACCGTCGAGACCGACAGCCAGAAGCGCTCGTTCGAGGCCGCGTTCCGAGACGCGGGCATCGACCCGACCGCGCGCATCGTGGTCGTCACCGACCCCGGCTCGCCGCTCGACAAGAGCGCCAGTGCCGACGGCTACCGAGTGTTCCGTGCCGACGACAAGGTGGGCGGGCGCTACTCCGCGCTCACTGCCTTCGGGCTGGTGCCCTCGGGCCTGGCCGGGGCCGACATCGGGGCCCTGCTCGACGAGGCGCACCAGGTGCAGTCCGCGCTCTCCGAAGACTCCGTCGACAACCCCGCACTCCGCCTGGGTGCCCTTCTGGGCCAGGCATCCAGCCAGGGCGTCGACAAGCTGGTGCTGGCCAACGCCGGGGCCGACTTCAGCGGCTTCGGTGACTGGGCCGAGCAGCTGATCGCCGAATCGACCGGCAAGGACGGCAAGGGCATCCTGCCCGTCGTGGTGGAGTCGCTCGAGGCCCCGAACTTCGTGCCGAGCACCCCCGACTCGGTGCTGTCCACGTTCGGTCCCGACTTCCCGTTCGCGTCCGTCCGCCCGGCCTCGGCCACGGGGGCCTCGGTCGATGCGGCCCTCGGCGCCCAGATGCTGATCTGGGAGTACGCCACCGCGGTCGCCGGCCGGGTGATCGGCATCGACCCGTTCAACCAGCCCGACGTCGAGAGCGCCAAGGCCGCGGCCCGCGAGATGCTCGACGGCGCCGGGTCCACCCCGGATCCTTCCTTCACCGACGCGGCGATCAGCGTGTACGCCGGCGACTGGCTGCCCGAGGGCACGTCCACTGCCGCCGCGGCCGTGGACGCACTGCTCGGCAACCTCGACGCCGCGCACGGTTACCTCGCCGTGCAGGCCTACCTCGACCGACAGCGCGACGCCGACCTGGCCGGTTGCCGTCCCGAGCTGGCCACCCGCACCGGACGACCCGTCACGTTCGGCTGGGGACCACGGTTCCTGCACTCGACCGGGCAGTACCACAAGGGCGGACCCACCACCGGCGTCTACCTCCAGGTCACCGCCGAGCCGGCCGCCGACCTCGAGGTGCCGGGTCGCGAGTTCACCTACCAGCAGTTCCTCGTCGCGCAGGCGATCGGCGACGGCCAGGTGCTGGCCGACAAGGGACGACCCCTGCTCCGCCTCCACCTCACCGATCTCGAGAGCGGCCTCGCCCAGTTGCGGGCGCTGCTGTCATGACGACGGCGACCAAGGTCCACGACGACGCCGACGCCCTGGCCGAGGCCGTCGCCGAGGCACTGATCCAGCGCCTGGCCGAGGTGCAGGCCGAGGGCCGGGTGCCCTCGGTCTGCCTGACCGGTGGCACGATCGCCGGGCTGGTGCACCGCAAGCTGGCCTCGTCGCTCAACGGCTTCGACGTCGACTGGGACGAGGTCGACTTCTGGTGGGGCGACGAGCGGTACGTCGACGCCACCAGTGACGACCGCAACGCCGTCCAGGCCCGTCGAGACCTCCTCGACCACATGGACGTCGACCCCGAGCGGGTGCACGAGATGCCGTCCCACGACTCCGGGCTGACCCTCGACGAGGCGGCGCAGGCCTACTCCGACGAGATCCGCGCCCAGGGCGGCAGACAGTTCGACGTCGTGATGCTCGGTCTCGGCCCCGACGGCCACATCGCCTCGCTCTTCCCGGGGTCCCACCAGATCGACGTCGACGACCGGATCGCGGTCGCCGTACCCGACTCCCCCAAGCCGCCGCCCGAGCGGATCAGCCTGACCTTCGGTGCGCTCAACCACACCCGAGCGGTGTGGTTCATCGTCTCCGGCGCCGACAAGGCCGAGGCCGTGGCGCGTTCCCGCGGAGACCTGGACCTGCACGGTGCTCCGGCCACGGGTGTCACGGGCACCGGTGAGATCGTGTGGTGGCTCGACGCAGCCGCCGCACGAGCCGTGGATTCTTGATNGAGCCTGCAGTTCTTGACGCGCGAGCCTGCAGTTCTTGACGCGCGAGCCTGCAGTTCTTGACGTGCGAGCGGGGTACGGCGACCGTGTCCACCGTTGCGGGCACCTCACGCATTGCCGGGCGCTCGCCGAACCGGCAATTCTTGCTGGACGCTCGCTGGCGCTCGCAGCAACAATGGCCCGTTCGGCTCCTACAATTTTCGGAGCGCTCTGCGCTCAGAAAATTATGTCGCCGGACTTGCGGCGGGAGCGGAGGAGCTTGACGGCCTCGTCGAGGATGTCGGCCGCCTCCTTGTCGGAGCGTCGCTCCTTCACGTAGGCGAGGTGCGTCTTGTAGGGCTCGATCTTCGGGGCCGGCGGCGGGTTCTCGGAGTCCTGGCTGGCAGGGAGTCCGCACCGCGGGCAGTCCCACGACTCAGGAGCCGCGGCCTCGACCGCGAAGGTCACCACCGAACGGTGGTCGTGCGAGCAGTAGTAGGTGACACTCTGGCGCGGGGCTGCCTCACCGCGTTCTGCCTCACCCATGGGGCCGGCTCCGACCCGGCTCCCCCGGATTGCGTTTCCTCCACCAGCCACGTTTCAGTCCTCTCGATCAGACGCCGCTGTAGGCCATCAGGAGAGCGAGCGCGATGATGCACGCCGCCCAGATAACTCCGAGACCGACCGTCAGACGGTCAAGGTTGCGCTCGGCCACCGACGAGCCACCGAGGCTGCTGGAGACGCCGCCACCGAACATGTCGGAGAGGCCACCACCACGGCCCTTGTGCAACAGGACCATGGCGATCAACAGCAGGCTGGTGAGCACGAGGAGGATGGTGAAGATCAAAGTCACAGCGGCAACACTAACTCACGATTTCAGGGATCACAGCACCGGCATGTCGTAGAACCTGCAGATGCCGCCGAACTCGTCGGCCTGCAGGCTGGCCCCTCCGACGAGGGCACCGTCGACGTCGGGCTGGGTCATGATGCCGGCGACGTTCGCGGCCTTCACCGAGCCGCCGTACAGGATGCGGCACGCGGCTCCGGCGGCCTCCCCGTGCACCTCGGTGAGGCGAGCACGGATCGCCGCGCACACCTCCTGCGCGTCGTCGGGAGTGGCCACCTCGCCGGTCCCGATCGCCCAGACCGGCTCGTAGGCGATGACGAGCTCGGCGACCTGCTCCGCGGTCAGGCCGGCCAACGAGCCGTCGACCTGGGCCAGCGTGTACGCGACCTGTTCACCGGACTGCCGAACCTCCAGACCCTCGCCCACACAGACGATCGGCGTCATGCCGGCAGCGATCGCCTTGACCGCCTTGGAGTTGACCACCTCGTCGGTCTCGGCGTGGAACTCGCGGCGCTCGGAGTGGCCGACGACCACGTAGGAGCACCCCAGCTTGGCCAGCATGCCCGCCGAGATCTCGCCCGTGTAGGCGCCACTGTCGTGCATGGAGACGTCCTGGGCGCCGTACTTCACCGAGAGCCGGTCGCCGTCGACGAGGGTCTGCACCGACCGAAGGTCGGTGAACGGCGGTACGACGACCACCTCGACCTTGCCGTAGTCGTGACGCTTGTCGGAGAGCGTCCATGCGAGCTTCTGCACCAGGACCACCGCTTCCTGGTGGTTCAGGTTCATCTTCCAGTTGCCCGCCATCAGCGGAGTGCGCTTGGCCATGAGGGTCCTTGCGTGAGGAGTGGTCAGTCGTCGAGAACGGTGATGCCGGGCAGTTCCTTGCCCTCGAGGTATTCGAGGCTGGCGCCGCCGCCGGTCGAGATGTGACCGAAGGCCGACTCCTCGAAGCCCAGCTGGCGTACGGCGGCAGCGGAGTCGCCACCGCCGACCACCGAGAGGCCGTCGACCTTGGTCAGCGCCTCGGCGACGGCCCGGGTGCCGGCGGCGAACGCGTCGACCTCGAAGACCCCCATCGGCCCGTTCCAGAAGACGGTGCGGGCATCGGCGAGCTCGGCGGCGAAGGCGACGCCGGAATCGGGGCCGATGTCGAGACCGAGGGAGTCCGCCGGGATCGCGTCGGCGGCGACCACCTGCGGCTGCGGCTCCCGGTCGTCGCTCGGGAACGCGGTGTCGACCACGATGTCGGTCGGCAGCACGATCTCCACGCCGCTCGACTTCGCGCGCTCGGCGTACTCGCGGCAGACGTCGAGCTGGTCCTCCTCGAGCAGGCTCTTGCCCACCTCGTGGCCCTGGGCCTTGAGGAAGGTGAAGACCATGCCGCCGCCGATCAGGAGCTTGTCGGCCTTCTCCAGCAGGTTGTCGATGACGCCCAGCTTGTCGGAGACCTTCGATCCACCGAGCACCACGACGTAGGGGCGCTCGGGGTCGATCGTGAGCCGACGGAGCACGTCGATCTCCGCCGCGACCAGGTTGCCCATCGCGTGCGGCAACCGCTTCGCCACGTCGTACACGGACGCCTGCTTGCGATGCACGACCCCGAAGCCGTCACTCACGAAGCCGTCGGCCAAGGCGGCCAGCTGGTCGGCGAACTCGCCACGCTCCGTGTCGTCCTTGCTGGTCTCGCCCGGATTGAAGCGGACGTTCTCGAGCACCGCGACGTGGCCGTCGGCGAGGGCCTCGACCGTCGAACGGGCCGACTCCCCCACCGTGTCGGTGGCAAAGGCGACGTCGGCGCCCAGCAGCTCGCCGAGGCGCGCGGCGACTGGCGCCAGTGAGTACGCCGGGTCGGGCTTGCCCTCAGGTCGACCGAGATGGGCGGCAACGACCACGCGGGCACCGGCGTCGGCGAGGGCCTTGATCGTCGGCACGCTGGCCCTGATCCGTCCGTCGTCGGTGATGGTGTTGCCGTCGAGCGGGACGTTCAGGTCCGAGCGGACCAGGATCCGCTTGCCGGTGAGGCTCCCGCCGAGTGCGGACGCGAGCGTGTCGATGCCTGCCATGCCATGCCTTCCTGTTCTGGGCTGGCTGTTCTGCCGTGTGCTGGTGGGCGGGACGACTCAGAGGGTCTCGCCGATGTAGCTGATCAGGTCGACGAGGCGGTTGGAGTAGCCCCATTCGTTGTCGTACCAGCCGACCACCTTGACCTGGTTTCCGATCACCTTGGTCAGCGGGGAGTCGAAGATGCACGACGACGGATCCGTGACGATATCGGACGACACGATCGGGTCGGTGGAGTACTTCACGTAGCGGGCAAAGTCGCCCTCGGTGGCTGCCTTGAACAGCGCGTTGATCTCCTCGACGGTGGTGTCGCGGGAGGCCGTGAAGGTCAGGTCGGTGACCGAGCCGGTCGGCACCGGGACCCGCAGCGCGTAGCCGTCGAGCTTGCCCTTCAGCTCCGGGAGGACCAACCCGAGCGCCTTGGCCGCACCCGTGGACGTGGGAACCACGTTGAGCGCGGCGGCACGAGCACGTCGCAGGTCCTTGTGGATGTTGTCCTGAAGGTTCTGGTCGGCGGTGTAGGCGTGGATCGTCGTCATCAGGCCGCGCTCGATGCCGATTCCGTCGTTGAGGATCTTCGCCATCGGGGCCAGGCAGTTGGTGGTGCACGACGCGTTGGAGATGACGGTGTGCGCGCTGGCGTCGTACGACTCGTGGTTGACGCCCATCACGATGGTGACGTCCTCGTTCTTGGCCGGCGCCGAGATGATGACCTTCTTCGCACCGCCACTGTCGACGTGGGCGCGGGCCTGCTCGGCGTCGGTGAAGAACCCGGTGGACTCGACCACGACGTCGACCCCGGCCTCACCCCACTTGAGGTTGGCCGGTTCGCGCTCGGCGAAGGCGACGAAGCTGCTGTCGCCGACCGTGATCGACTTTTCCGTGGAGGAGACCTCGGCGTCGAGGACGCCGAGGATGGTGTCGTACTTCAGCAGGTGGGCGAGGACGGCGTTGTCCGTCAGGTCGTTGACCGCAACGACCTCCACGTCTGCTCCCGAGGCGCGCACCGCCCGGTAGAAGTTGCGCCCGATTCGACCGAAGCCGTTGATCCCTACCCGAACAGTCATGCTGTGCCACCTTCTCGCGGAGATGTCGTCGATGGTCTGGTCTGCAGAACCCTAGCGTCAGACGTGACGCAGGACACACGATGCCCCTGGCGCACCGGGACGCTCAGGACTCCTCGGCCAGCATGTCCGGGGTCAGCGACGACTCGGTGTCGGGGATGCCGAGCTCTTCGGCGCGCTTGTCGGCCATCGCCAGCAGTCGGCGGATCCGGCCGGCGATCGCGTCCTTGGTGAGCACCGGGTCGTGCAGCTGACCGAGCTCCTCGAGGGAGGCCTGCTTGTGCTCGAGCCGGAGGTGGCCGGCAAGCTGGAGGTGGTCGGGCACCTCGTCGCCGAGGATCTCGAGGGCACGTTCGACGCGGGCGCCGGCAGCGACTGCGGCGCGCGCCGAGCGTCGCAGGTTCGCGTCGTCGAAGTTGGCGAGCCGGTTGGCGGTGGCCCGCACCTCGCGGCGCATGCGGCGTTCTTCCCAGGCCATCAGGGTCTCGTGGGCGCCGAGCCGGGTGAGCAGGGCACCGATCGCGTCACCGTCACGGATGACCACGCGGTCGACCCCACGCACCTCGCGGGCCTTGGCCTGGATGCCGAGTCGACGGGCGACCCCGACCAGGGCCAGCGCGGCCTCGGGTCCGGGGCAGGTCACCTCGAGCGCGGACGATCGTCCGGGCTCGGTCAGGGAGCCGTGGGCCAGGAAGGCGCCGCGCCAGGCAGCGACGGCGTCACAACCACCGCCACTGACCACCTGCGGCGGGAGCCCGCGCACGGGACGGCCGCGCTGGTCGAGCAGTCCGGTCTGGCGGGCCAGGGCCTCGCCGTCCTTGACGACACGGAGGACGTAGCGGCTGCCCTTGCGGATGCCGTTGGCCTGCACCATCGCGACCTCGGCGGTGTGGCCGTAGATCTCGGCGATGTCGGTGCGCAGCCGACGTGCGGCGGCACCCGTGTCGAGCTCGGCCTCGACCACGATCTTGCCGCTCACGATGTGGAGTCCGCCCGCGAAGCGCAGGGTCGTGGACACCTCGGCCTTGCGACAACACGTCTTGGTGGTCTGGGTGCTTGCGAGCTCCGACTTCACCTGTGCCGTCATTGCCATGTTGCCGATCCTTACACACCTCCCATGATCCGCGAATAGGCGGCCGCCAGCTTCTCGGGGTCGTGACGAGGCGATCCGTCGCCCATCGCCACGTCGGCGAGCACGAGTTCGGCGCCGGCACTGGCCACCACCTGCTCGAGGAGCTCGGGGTCGGGCACCGCTCCCGGGTCGGCCAGGACGGTGTGGAGCACCAGGTCGGGAGCATGGCCGAGGAGCGCCCCGAGCAGGTCCTCCGGGGTGTAGCCGACAGTCTCCCCCGCCTGCTCCTCGAGGTTGAGTACGACGATCACCCGACTGTCGCTCTCGATGATCGCCTTGCGGAGGTCGGGGACCATCAGGTGCGGGATGACGGAGGTGTACCAGCTGCCCGGACCCAGCACGATCCAGTCGGCGTCGTAGACCGCCTCGACTGCCTGGGGGCAGGCCTCCGGGTCGGGCGGGTCGAGCTGGATGCCGGTGAGGGTGCCGGCCGTGGTGGCCACCTCGACCTGGCCGCGGACCAGTTGGGTCGCGTCGGGACGGGTGTGGTCGAGCCCGCGGACCTCGGCGGTGATGTCCATCGGAGTGACCGACATCGGCAGCACGCGTCCGCGCGCATCGAGCAGTCGGGCGACCCACTCGAGGCCGTCGACCTGACCGCCGAGGAGCTCCCAGAGGCCCACGATCAGCAGGTTGCCGACCACGTGCCCCTTCATCTCGCCGTCGCTGTCGAACCGGTGCTGGAGCACGCGGGCCCAGGTCTGGCCCCACTCGTCGTCACCGCAGAGCGCGGCCAGTGCCATGCGGAGGTCGCCCGGAGGCAGGACGCCGAACTCACTGCGCAACCGACCCGACGAGCCACCGTTGTCGGCGACGGTCACCACCGCCGTGAGGCTCTCCACGACGCGACGCAGCGCCGAGAGTGACGCGTGCAGCCCGTGGCCTCCACCGAGCGCCACGACCGAGGCATCGAGCCGAACCTGGTCGCGACGGTGAGCCGACCCCGTCATTCGTTGCCCAGATCGCGGTGCTGCGCGCGGGCGTCGTACCCCTGCTCGAGCAGCCGGACCACGATCTCCTCGGTCATCGCGACGCTGCGGTGCTTTCCTCCCGTGCAGCCGATGGCCACGGTCATGAACCGCTTGCCCTCACGCAGGTAGCCCGCGGCTACCGTCTGGATCACCGGCACGTAGGCCTCGAGGAACTGCTGCGCGTCCGGCCGCGACTTCACGAAGTCGGCGACGGGCGCGTCCTTGCCGTTCATCGGCCGCAGCTCGGGGTCCCAGTAGGGGTTCGGGAGGAACCGCATGTCGGCCATGAAGTCGGCGTCGACGGGGATGCCGTACTTGAAGCCGAAGCTGACGACGGTGATCTTCAGCGTCATCGCGTGGGGCGCACCGAACGCCTCCGCGACCTTGTCGGTCAGCTGGTGCACGTTGAGGTTGGTCGTGTCGATGAGGACATCGGCGTTGCCGCGCAGGCCCGCGAGCACGACGCGTTCGCGCTGGAGCCCGTCGAGCAGCCGCCCACCCGCCTGCAGCGGGTGCGGTCGACGCGCCGCCTCCTGGCGCCGGACCAGGACGTTGTCGTCGGCCTCGAGGTAGAGCAGCGTCGTACGACGACCGAGGGCACGCTGCGCGAGATTCGCACGCAGGGACTCGAAGAACGACCCGGAGCGTACGTCGACCACGACGGCGATCGGCTGGCTGTGGCCGGCGTTCTCGTTGACCAGGTGGACGATGTCGGGCAGCAGCGACGGCGGGAGGTTGTCGACCACGAAGTAGCCGAGGTCCTCGAGCTCCTTGGCGGCGGTGCTGCGGCCGGCCCCGGTCATGCCGGTGACGACGACGAGCTCGCCAGTCGGCTCCTCCGGCTCCTGCTCGTTCACGGGCATCAGCTCTCCTCGATCTCGCCGGTGGCGGTGTTCACGGAGACAGTCTGGCCGCTGCCTGCCTCGACTGCATCCTTGATGGCGGAAGCCGTTCCTGGCCCGATGCCGGGCACCTGGGTGAGCTCCTCGATCGAAGCCGCGCGCAGCTTGCGCAACGACCCGAAGTGCTTGATCAGCGTCTTGCGGCGCACCTCGCCCAAGCCGGGCACGTCGTCGAGCACGCTCTCCACCATCGTCTTCGAACGACGACCGCGGTGGTGGGTGATCGCGAACCGGTGCGCCTCGTCGCGCAACCGTTGGAGGAGGTAGAGGCCCTCGCTCGTGCGCGGCAGGATCACCGGGTCCTCCTGCTGGGGAACCCAGACCTCTTCCAGACGCTTGGCGAGGCCGACCACCGGGATGTCGTCGATGCCCAGCTCGGCGAGGGCAGCCGAGGCCGCCGCCACCTGGGGCGGTCCGCCGTCGACCACGACAAGGCCGGGGGCATAGGCGAACTTGCGCGGTCGGCCGGTCTCCGGATCGACGAGCATCGGCCCCTCGCCGCCTTCGCCCTGCTTCTCGATGGAGGAGGCCTGCTCATCGAGGAGGCGCCGGAACCGGCGGGTGATCACCTCGTGCATGGAGGCGACGTCGTTCTGCCCGTCGACCGTGCGGATCACGAAGCGGCGGTACTCGCTCTTGCGGGCCAGCCCGTCCTCGAAGACCACCATGCTGGCCACCACCTCGGTGCCCTGGAGGTTGGAGATGTCGTAGCACTCGATGCGCAGGGGCACCTCGTCGAGCTCGAGGGCGAGCTGGATCTCTTCGAGGGCCCGGTTGCGGGTGGTCAGGTCGCTGGCCCGCTTGGTCTTGTGCAGGCCGAGCGCCTGGAGCGCGTTGCGCCCCACGGTCTCCTGGAGGGTCTTCTTGTCCCCGCGTTGCGGCACCTTGATCGCGACCTTGCCGCCACGCAGCTCGCCCAGCAGCACCTCGAGGGTGTCGAGGTCCGGAGGCAGTGCGGGCACCAACACCTCGCGCGGGATCGAGTCGCCGGACTCCCCGGCGTACATCTGGAGGAGGAAGCGCTCGACGAGGTCGCCGGTGTCGCCCTCGTCGACGCGGTCGGCCACCCAGCCACGCTGTCCGCGGATGCGGCCGCCGCGCACGTAGAACACCTGCACCGCGACCTCGAGAGGGTCCTCGGCGAACGCGACCACGTCGGCGTCGGTGCCGTCGCCGAGCACCACGGCCTGCTTCTCGAGTGCCTTGTTGAGCGCGCCGAGGTCGTCGCGCAACCTGGCCGCCTTCTCGAAGTCGAGCGCGTCGGAGGCGGCGTACATCTCCTTCTCGATGCGCTTCACGAAGGCGCTGGTCTGGCCGCCCATGAAGTCGCAGAAGTCCTCGACGATCGCACGGTGCTCCTCGGCGCTGACGTTGCCGACGCAGGGGGCCGCGCACTTGTCGATGTAGCCGAGCAGGCACGGGCGCCCGATCTGCGCGGAGCGCTTGAACACCCCGTTGCTGCACGACCGCATCGGGAAGACCCGCAGCAGGAGGTCGACGGTCTCGCGGATCGCCCACGCGTGGCCGTAGGGACCGAAGTAGCGGGTGCCCTTCTTCTTCGCGCCGCGGCCGACCATGACCCGGGGGAACTCCTCGCCGACGGTGACCGCGAGCCACGGGTAGGACTTGTCGTCGCGGTACTTCACGTTGAAGCGCGGGTCGTACTCCTTGATCCAGGAGTACTCAAGCTGGAGCGCCTCGACCTCGGTGTTGACCACGGTCCACTCGACACTGGCCGCGGTCGTCACCATGGTCGCCGTACGCGGGTGCAGGTTCGCGATGTGCTGGAAGTACGACGAGAGGCGGGAACGCAGGTTCTTCGCCTTGCCGACGTAGATCACGCGGCCCTTGGGATCGCGGAACCGATAGACCCCGGGCTGGGTCGGGATCGACCCGGGACGAGGGCGGTACGACGACGGATCAGCCACGTGGCAACCCTACGTGGAGCCACCGACAGACCAGACGATCAGGGGCGGGCGATCAGGGCAGTCGGTCAGACCGTGGTGATCGTGCCGTCCTTCACCGTGATCTTGACCTCGGGCAGGCTCTCCGTCGCCGGTCCGTCGGCAACGGAGCCGTCGGTGATCGAGAACTTGCTGCCGTGACAGTCACAGTTGATGGTCTTGTCGACCGACACGACCTGGCACGACTGGTGCGTGCAGGTGGCGGAGAACGCCTTGAAGTCGCCCTCGGTGGGCTGGGTGATCACGACGTTGTCGTCGCCGAGGATCACTCCTCCACCGACCGGCACGTCGGCCGACGGTGAGAGCTCGGTGCCGGCATCGGGCGCCTTCACGTCGTCGTCACCACCGGCGCAGGCCGCCAGCAGCGGGGCCGACACGGCGAGGACTGCAGCTCCGCCGAGCATGTGGCGTCGGTTCAGACAGGGTTGGTGGTCCAAGGAGGTGTCCTTCAGGAGAGGGTGATCTGGCCGCCGGAGACGGCGACCGCTTCTTCGGGCAGTGGAGACGGAGCCGGCCCGCCCTGCACCGACCCGTCGGTGATGGAGTAGCTGCTGCCGTGGCAGCGGCAGTGGATCTCGGTGTCGATGCTGGAGACCTTGCAGCCCTCGTGGGTGCAGGTGGCGGAGAACGCCTTGAAGTCACCCTTGGTCGGCTGGGTGACCACGACGCTGTCGAGGATCACCCCGCTGCCCACCGGTACGTCGGCAGCTGCGACGAGGCCCTCCGGTTCGGCCGGCGTGCTCGCGCTGCCGGACTCTGCCGGTGACGCCGCATCGGACGACTGCGTCGGAGTCGAATCGGCGCTGCTTCCGGAGTCGCCTCCACCGTCGTCACTGCTGCACGCGGCGAGCACCGGAAGGGTGAGTCCGGCGGCGAGGCCACCCAACGCGTGACGACGGCTGAGTCCGGGTACGGCATCCATGGCAAGCACTCCTCGACGAGGCGACGACGTTGTCGAGGACAATCAAACCGCATCTGGCTGAGGATCTGCTGTGAGTGCGCTTCGGTCCTACGGAGTTCAGGCCTTCTTCGGGGCGCGCTTGCGAGGCGCTGCCTTTGTCCCGGTCGCCTTGGACACAGCCGCCTTGCGGGGTGTCGAGTTCGTCGCGGCCTTGCGCGCGGGCGCCTTGCGGGCCGGTGCCTTGCGCGACGGCTTCTCGCCGGGCGTGACCCCGAGCAGTGGCGCGAGGAACGAGCCCGTGTGGCTGGCCGGGTTGGCCGCGACGTCTTCCGGTGTGCCGGTCGCGACCACCATGCCTCCGCGCGAACCGCCCTCGGGCCCCATGTCGACCAGCCAGTCGGCGGTCTTGATGACGTCGAGGTTGTGCTCGATCACCAGCACGGTGTTTCCCTGGTCGACGAGACGGCCGAGCACCAGCAGGAGCTTGCGGATGTCTTCGAAGTGCAGGCCGGTGGTCGGCTCGTCGAGCACGTAGACGGTGCGGCCGGTGGACCGCTTCTGCAGCTCGCTGGAGAGCTTGACGCGTTGTGCCTCACCACCCGACAACGTGGTCGCCGGCTGGCCGAGTCGCACGTAGCCCAGGCCGACCTCGCACAGCGTCTTCATGTGTCGCGAGATCGCGGGTACGGCGGCGAAGAAGTCGGCCGCCTCCTCGATCGGCATGTCGAGCACTTCGGCGATCGTCTTGCCCTTGTAGTGCACCTCGAGCGTCTCGCGGTTGTAGCGGGCACCGTGGCAGACCTCGCACGGCACGTAGACGTCGGGCAGGAAGTTCATCTCGATCTTGATCGTGCCGTCACCGGAGCAGGCCTCGCAGCGGCCGCCCTTGACGTTGAACGAGAACCGGCCCTGCAGGTAGCCCCGCATCTTCGCCTCGGGCGTGCTCGCGAAGAGCTTGCGGATGTGGTCGAAGACGCCGGTGTACGTCGCCGGGTTGGACCGCGGCGTGCGGCCGATCGGCGACTGGTCGACGTGGATGACCTTGTCGACGTTCTCGGTGCCGCTGATCTTGCGGTGCCGCCCCGGAACCGTGCGGGCGTTGTAGATCTGCTTGGCCAGCGACGTGTAGAGGATGTCGTTGACCAGCGTCGACTTGCCCGACCCGGAGACCCCGGTCACCGCACAGAAGACCCCGAGCGGGAAGTCGACGGTGACGTCCTGGAGGTTGTGCTCGTGGGCTCCGTGGACGGTCAGCGCGCGGCCCTTCGTGCGCGGTCGTCGTACAGGGGGAACAGGGATCTCGCGGCGCCCGGCCAGGTAGGCGCCGGTGGAGGAGTCGGGGTGGTTGAGCAGGTCGTCGACCGTGCCGGAGACGACCACCTGTCCCCCGTGCTCACCGGCGCCGGGGCCGATGTCGACCACCCAGTCGGCGGCCCGGATGGTGTCTTCGTCGTGCTCGACGACGATCAGGGTGTTGCCGAGGTCGCGCAGCCGCACGAGGGTCTCGATGAGACGCTTGTTGTCGCGCTGGTGGAGTCCGATCGACGGCTCGTCGAGCACGTAGAGCACGCCGACGAGGCCCGCACCGATCTGGGTGGCCAGGCGGATCCGCTGGGCCTCACCGCCGGACAGCGACCCGGAGGGCCGGTCGAGGGTCAGGTAGTCGAGGCCGACGTCGAGCAGGAAGTTGAGCCGCTCCTGGATCTCCTTGAGCACCCGCTCACCGATCTGGCGCTCACGGGCCGAGAGGTCGAGGTTGCGCAGGTGGTCGGCAGCCTCGTTGATCGGCAGGGCGCAGACCTCGGCGATGTTGAGGCCACCCCTGCCCGAACCGGTGGCGTCGCGCGGGCCGAGCGTGACCGCCATCGACACCGGCTTGAGCCGGCTTCCCCGGCACGCAGGGCACGGCACCTCCCGCATGAAGCCCTCGAACCGGTCGCGGCTCGTGTCGGTCTCGGCCTCGCGGTGACGTCGTTCGATGTAGGGACGCACGCCTTCGTACGCCGCGTAGTAGGAGCGCTCGCGTCCGTAGCGGTTCTTGCTCCGCACGTGCACCTTGGTGGGGTGGCCGTCGAGGATGATCGTCTGGAGCTCCGGGGAGAGCTTCTCCCACGGGGTGTTGAGATCGAAGCCGAGCTCGTCGCCCAGGGCACCGAGGAGGCGCAGGAAGTAGTCGGCGACGTGTGCGCCGCTCCACGGTTGGATGACGCCCTCCCCGAGGGTGGCCGCCGGGTCGCTGATCACCAGCTCGGGGTCGACCTCCATGCGGGTGCCGAGGCCGGAGCACTGCGGGCAGGCGCCGAACGGCGAGTTGAACGAGAACGAACGCGGCTCGAGGTCGTCGGTGTCGAGCGGGTGCTCGTTGGGGCAGGCCATCTTCTCGGAGAACCGGAGCTCGCGCTGCGGGTCCTTGGCTTCGCGGTCGACGAGGTCGATGAGCACGAGCCCGCCGGCCAGGCCGAGCGCGGTCTCCACCGAGTCGGTCAGCCGGCGCTTGGCGGAGGCCTTGACCGCGAGTCGGTCGACGACGACCTCGATGGTGTGCTTCTTCTGCTTGCTCAGCGTCGGGCCCTCGAGCAGGGTGTCGAGGGTGCTGGTCTCGCCGTCGACCCGGGCCCGGCTGTAGCCCTGTCCCTGCAACGAGCGGAAGAGCTCGACGTACTCGCCCTTGCGGCCGCGGATCACCGGGGCCAGCACCTGGAAGCGGGTGCCCTCTTCCAGCGTCATGATGCGGTCGACGATCTGCTGCGGGGTCTGGCGTTCGATCGGCGAGCCGCAGACGGGGCAGTGCGGGCGACCTGCGCGCGCATAGAGCAGGCGCAGGTAGTCGTAGACCTCGGTGATCGTGCCGACCGTGGAGCGCGGGTTCTTCGACGTGGACTTCTGGTCGATCGAGACCGCGGGCGAGAGGCCCTCGATGAAGTCGACGTCGGGCTTGTCCATCTGGCCCAGGAACTGGCGGGCGTACGCCGACAGCGACTCGACGTAGCGGCGCTGGCCCTCGGCGAAGATCGTGTCGAAGGCCAGGCTCGACTTGCCCGACCCGGAGAGTCCGGTGAAGACGATGAGGGCATCGCGCGGGAGGTCGAGGGAGACGTCCTTGAGGTTGTGCTCTCGAGCACCGCGAATGATGAGTTGGTCAGCCACGCGAACACCCTACCCGGTGTTCGAACAAGTGTTCGTGGTCACACGGCCGTGTCATCGAGATGTTCGCGGATGTACGTCGGGGCGCCTCCGCGATCGGGCGGCTCCCTCGGCTGGCCGGTCTAGGCTCGACAAACAGATCAACGAGAGCCAGAGGTCGCCGATGAGCCGCCAGAACCTGCATCACGTCTACGACGCGACGGACGCGCTCCTGCGCACCGTCGACGGGCTGACCCCGGAGCAGTTCGCCGCGCCCAGCCTGCTGCCGGGGTGGAGCCGCGCGCACGTGGTCGCCCACCTGGCCCTGAACGCATTGGGGTTCGGGCGCGCAATCGAAGGGGTCCGCCACCGCAGACCCGTTGCGGTCTACGCGTCGCCCGAGCAGCGTGACGCGGACATCGACGAGAGCGCGCGGCTCGGCGTCGACGCGCTGCGTGAGTTCCTGTTCGACGCGTGCGGTCGGTGGCGCGACCTCACCGAGGACATCACCGACTGGAACGGCACGTTCGAGCGCACGCCGGGCGGCCCGACCCTCACGGTGGAGCAGGCGGTCGGCGCCCGCTGGCGCGAGGTGGAGATCCACCACGCCGACCTCGATGCGGGATTCGGCCCCGCAGACTGGTCCCCGGCGTTCGCGGCGTTCGTCTTCGAGAACGTCGTCGGCTTCCGCGACGACCAGGTCGACCTGACCCTCGAGACACCCGAGGGGACCGTCCTCCTCGGCGCCGGCGGTACGCCGATCCGCGGGACCCGCCACGACCTGGCCTGGTGGATGCTCGGTCGTGGGTCCGGTGAGGGACTCGAAGGCGACCTGCCTACGCTGGGCCCATGGCGATGACCTACACAGGAGACGTGTCTCCGGGAGGCCCGGCCGATGTCCGGGAGCTCCCCAATCTCACGATCACGAAGCTGGCCGTCGACGAGAAGATGGCCAACAACTGCTACCTGCTCACCTGTCGGGAGACCGACGTACAGGTGCTGATCGACGCGGCTGACGACAGTGCGTCCCTGCTGGAGCTGTGCGGGTCGCGCCTCGACGCCGTACTCACCACGCACCAGCACTGGGACCACCACCGCGCCCTCGCCGACGTCGTGGCGGCCACCGGGGCCCCGGTGTCGGCAGGTGCGCCTGACGCCGACGCGATCACCGAGCAGACCGGTGTCGCGATCACGGCGCGGCTCCAGCACGGGGACGTCATTCCCGTCGGTCGCTGCTCGCTCGAGGTGATCGCGCTAGCCGGTCACACGCCGGGCTCCGTCGCCCTGTTGTACGACGACCCCGACGGCCACCCGCACCTGTTCACAGGTGACTCGCTGTTCCCGGGAGGTGTCGGATCCACGTTCGGTGACGCGCAGGCATTCGCGACCTTGATCGAGGAGGTGGAGACCAAGGTGTTCGACCGGTTGCCCGACGAGACCTGGTTCTACCCCGGACACGGCAAGGACGGCCAGCTCGGCAACGAGCGGCCGCACCTCGCTGAGTGGCGCGAACGCGGCTGGTAGGAGTGGGGCCCCCGATGGCCCCACTCCCACCGCCTCGCTCAGCGCGTCTGCCGTGAGCGTCGGAGCAGAATCAGACCTCCCATCAGCATCAGCAGGCCGAGCATCGGGAGCCAGATCGAGCTGCCGCCCGTGTTCGGCAGCACCTGGTCCCCCGAGTTCGTCCGGGCACTGACGTCGGATGACGTCGTGTCAGGCCCGGTCGAGGTCGAGTCCTGGCCCGGCGTCGTGCCTCCACTTGTGGCGTCACCGCCACCCGTGGTGTCACCACCGCCGGGGTTGTCTCCACTTCCGTCGTCCGTCGGGTCGTCGGTCTGATCGCCGTCGCCCTCGTCGGGCTCTGTGCCGTCTCCCGGCTGCGGAGTTCCGGCACCAGTCGTCAGGCTGACGTCGGCGGTCGTACCAGCGACGTCTGCCCTGAGCACGACCGAGTCGCCCTGACCTTGCGTGGAGTCGTCGCCCAGGACCTTGTCCAGGGTTTCGGACCCGGTCTCGATGGCCACTTCCCCGAGTCCCGGGATCGGGAGCTCGAGCCCCTGGGACGAGGGGCCTGTCGGCTGATCCCCCGCGCCGTCGGTGCCATCGCCATCGTCGGTGCCATCGCCATCGTCGGTGCCACCGCCGGTGCTGCCACCGTCAGTGCCATCTGAATCGTCGCCGGGGGCCTCGTCACCGTCCGCAGGCGCGACTCGCAGACCGTCCTTGGAGCTCGCCACGACGGTCACGACCTTGGGCACGGTCACCTGCGAGTCGAGAACGGGCGCCGACTGGCTCTCCGTGCCGTCACCGGGGTCAGTCCCGTCATCAGGGTCAGTCCCGTCACCAGGATCGGTCCCGTCACCAGGATCGGTGCCGTCACCAGGGTCAGTGCCGTCACCGTCGGTGGTGGGCGTGAAGACCACC